>OZ242186.1:0-2011361 GCA_965205675.1 Candidatus Nitrosopumilus sp. | reverse complement strand
TGTATCATGTGGTTGTACCAATGCATAAACTGTTCCACTGATTCAAAGTATTTTATCTTACACTCAAAGATATCCCAGAACTTTTCTAGCTTGTCATTTGTCTGTAGATGTCTCACTCTTGTATGTGAATGCTTTACATGGTTTCTCATCTGCTGTTGTTCAAAGTCTATTGACTTGTTATGATCCAGTAGTTTTACATCTGATGTGAACTGTTTTCCATTATCAGATAGTACAGAAGCTGGCCTACCATACTTTTTGATTGCATCAGATAGTGCTGCAGATGAGTTCACTGTTGTTGCCTCATCATATACACCATAACCTGTAATGAATCATGATGCATCATCAAATGCAATTAGTTGTTTTCCTTCCTAACGTGAATCATGTATTGTGTGCCAGTCAGTATACCATAGTGAATTAGAGTATTCCCGCTCATATTCAATCTGTTTTCTTCTCCTCTTTTTTCTTGGATGCTTGATTGATAATCCTTCATCTAACATAATCTTGTAAAATGCGGTTGTGGTTTATCTTGGTATCATGTAACTTTAGACCTCTTGCGTAATTACAAACAAAATCTTATCTTTCATTGAATTTAATTTCAAATAATTTCTAATCTTATGGAATCACAACAAACTCTTGCTTCCATCTTGTCTTGAAATTTACAATTCCACATACGATGTCACTTATTGCATCATACCTGCACAATCTATTCCTAAATGTCTCAGAATTAATCCTAAACTTTTTGATTTGAGAGATAATATGTTCTACTTTTATTCGGATTCTTGACTGCATCTTGTTCCATTCCTTTTGATGTATGGTCAGTTTTTTTCCTTTCTTTTTCTTGTATGGTAGAATGCTTGTCTGTTCTGGGAAATCTTTTTCCACTCCCAAATACCCCAAGGTCATAAAATATCATCACATCTTCGGGCAGTTCTGGATGTCTGATTTTCAGTATGGCATAATCATGTTACCTGGAGAATGTGGGGGTTTGTGGATTATCTCACCTTTCTGGTTTATGGTGATTTGGTTTTTTATTGTGTGTTTTTTTGCCTGAATAGTGAGTCTTTTCTTTTTGTTCTGGGGTCTTGGGATTGGTTGTTCAGTACCATCAGTCATTGCAATTAATTCAGGAAAGAACAGTTGGAGTTGCTGTACATCATTTATCTTTTTAGAATCAGAGTATAGTTTTGCAGGAATAGGAATTGATTTTCTTACTGCAGGCTCTAAATATCTGATGTTTCTGTAGACGTTGCTCTGGTCTAATCCAAACAGATATCCTGTCAACTCGCATGTCAGGTACATCCGATAGTAAACAAACAACATTACAAGCTGGTCTTCAAGACTCAAATCAAACTTTCGCCCAGCCCCGATACTTCTTTTTCTCTTTGCTTTGGATAGTCTCTTCTTTTCTTCTATACGGTGATTCTTTCTGACGTCTCTTAGAATCACATCAAACTGTTGCCTAGTCACTCCAGTAAAAGAGAGAAGGGATTTTGGCTTTTTTGAGAGTTGCTTGTATGTTAACATGAAATGTGTTAGGTTGTTCTTAGCTTTGGATCTTGTTGTGAATGAATTTGTGTAATATGGTAAAATATGTCTAATTGCGCAAGAGGTCTTATCTCTTGTGATGTGATTGGTTTTCTTGGACGTTCTGGTATTTTGAGTGTGGGGGATCTTTTTGGTCTTCTTGTACTGAGTGTAGCTTGTTGCACTCTTCTAGACGTTATCTTGAGGATATCACCAATATCTGAATTCTTGACTTTCTCATCTTTTGATTTTATCATACACCTTATCTTTTTATCATCTAATTTTACTACAGGCATGCTATGGTATCTTCGTATACGACAATATGGGAATAATGCTTTCTTAGTTAAGGGGTGAAATAATTTTCGGAAAAGATAACCTTTCGGATTTTGAGATATGTTAGATTCACTGTTTGAAGAAATAAAGCTTGAACTTCAAAATCAACCTAAACCCAAAGATTAACCATAATTTTTATGCCTAATTCTAGGCACAGTTTTCTTCAGGTTGAAAACTTTCTCAACTTTCATATTTGATTCCTCAAAAAAATCATTAAATGAACTGGAGACTAGTAGCTATCCCTATTACCTTAATCCCTATTTTTATCATTGTCATTCAATTTGATGTTCAAATTGAAGATGTTTTAGCTATTGGATTATTTCCATTTGTTGGTGCAATTATTGCAATGATGATAAAGCTTGGATTACAAGGAATAAAGTTTGCATATATAACAAGAAAATATCTTGGTAATACTGATTCATTTTTCAAATTAGTTGGTGTTAGAGTTGGTAGTGAATTTATCAAATTTACAACTCCAATGTTTATTGGAGCTGAATTTATTGTAATTTATTATTTGAAGAAAAAAGGTATAAAACTTTCAAAGGCTACATGGATCGCACTTATGGATATTGTAACTGAAGTACTTGCAGCAGGTCTTTTGTCTATAATGGCTGGAATAATTGCGTTATTGAATGGAGCATATGTTGTTGGAATAGTTATTTTAGCTACTAGTATTGTAATAACATCTTTGTGGATGGTAATGTTTTTCTTGTCTTCTAAACATACATTTCAGATACCAAATTCACTTGCAAATCTCATTAAAAAATTAGGAAAAGAAAAAGGCATCAAAATTATTAATCAAACTAATTCTTGGATGGAGGAAACATGTACTATGATTAGAGAAAATATACATACACCTGAATCCAAGAAAATTTTTACAGTATCTTTTCTAATCTCATTTGTTTCTTGGGCATTTTATGGAATATCGTTTATGATCATAGCAATGGGAACTGAATATGTGATTAGTGTATTTGATTCAATCATGGCAGTTATGGGTGCAAATGCAATTGGTAACTTGCCAATTACCATAGGCGGTTCAGGTTTAGCTGAATTTGGAATTATAGCATATCTTAACAATCTTAATCCATTTGACTTTAGTATAAGTGAGGGAATTGTAGCTTGGGATGCAGTAATTGGTTGGAGAATTGCAACATATTATGTTCCAATAGTAATTACGTGGTTACTTTTAGTCAAATTAGCCCTGAGTAAAATATCTAAACCTAAATCTGTATAGAAACCATGTGATATACACTATATATATAATATATCAAATGTACATTATCCAATTAACCACATTCCAGCATAAATGCTTGTTCAAATTTTAGAAAAATCACAATCAATTGTTTCAAGACTAATATGTGCTAGCTTTTCTTTTGATAAAATTACATCAACATGTATTCCTGCAGGTATTCGTGAATCAATAATGTTGACATCGCCTCCATAATCTTCTATCTTTTTAATTTCAACTGGGATCTGGCCACTTTGGACCCTCTATTAGTGCACCAATTTTTAGTTCAGAAATATCCAATATTGAAATAATTACTAGTTTATGACCAAGTCTTACGTAAATTCATACTTTAGAAAATCAGTTTTCTATTCTAGATGCCAAATAGTATTCCACTTTGGTTAATGATGGCATTTCAAATAACATATGCATTGGTGTTTCTGTCCTATATTCCATATTGACATTGTTGTTTGCTTTTTCAATATTTCTAAAAATGCATCATTTCTGTTTGGGAAGTTAAACCTAAGCGTGTGTAATTAAGGCATAAAAATATGAAAATTAGCCTCAGCACCATTTCACTCTTCTGGTCTCTTAAATTACAAGGTTAAAATTCTCCCTGATGGCAGATTTGAAAAAATTCCATCAAAACCAAAATCTAATTCTTCATTTTGTGCTGGAACAATAATTGTAATTTTATAATTCTTTTCTAAGCAAGTTGCTAGATCATGCAATACATTTACTTCAACTGTTTTCTCACTTGTTTTATCTAGTATTTTATTTTTATGAAATTAAAAATTCTATAGCGTTCTCTCCTTCTTGTGTAAGATTAATCCAACGATTTCTTCCAATCTTTTTAACCTTAATGAATTTCCATTGTTCTTCAAGTGGCTGAATAATATTTTTATCCAAACTTGCAAATCTTGCCATAGAATGATTTTTCTCTTGTGCATTAACTATAATTATTTTATTTTCTTCTGCAATCTGTGCCATTTCTTTTTTTGTTAATTTACCATTATTTTCTTTAATAATTTCTAAAGCCTGAATCAATTTCTCTTCTGGGATTTTTATTGAATATGGAGGAACATTTTGGATGTCTTTAATACCAATTGAGATTGGTTTTCCTGAAAATCCTAGATAGTCTTTTGCTTCTACATAAAATGGATGAACATTTTCATCATCATTAAACATCATACATGCCATCATACATGCTATTGATTGTATTTTACTACCTGATGCTAAATTAACATAAATGATATTCCCTTTTTCTTTTTCAATAATTTTTTTAACTGATTTTATTATCTTGAAAAGATCTAATCTATCATGATATTCTTTTGTGATCTCTATGTTTTGTTTTTGTAATTGTTTTGAGATTTTTTTATAAAATAAAATTGCCTTATCAACACTAGGATTTTCATGAACAAGTAAACATACCTTATCTGCCCTCATCTTCTTTGCGGAAAGTACAATTCTATCAATTTCATAGCCTACAGGGGCAATATGTACACGTAAATTCTCATTTTTAGCCATAATAGTATGTTTAGTATGCTTAGTATTGTCATACTATATAATAATTTAGATGTCCAAGTTATTCTATGAATCAAACACAAAACATAGCATTTGATTCTTGTGTCATAATTGATATTATAGAGAAACCAAAAGTAGCATCTAAACTCAAATCACATCTTAGAGGTAAATCACTTTCAATAGTCCTATGTGATGTTGTACTACAAGAAGTACAAAGAGTCAGAGGACTATCTCCAAAAATAACCATTGAAAAAATCTCAAAAATTCTTGGAAGACCAATTGAACTCTCAGAGATTGATGAACAAAATAAAACAACTGCAAATGAAATAACAAATCAATTTCAAATTTGTCATAATGGAGATAATAAAATCCTTAGTCTATGCCAATCGAAAGACTTTGTTTTGGTAACATTTGATAGAATGCTTCTCAAGACCTGTGAGTTTCTTGGGGTTGTAGGATTTCATCCATCAATGGTGAGAGGAATTTAAAATGAAACCTACAATGAAACCTACAATGTATCCAAGAATTATTCGAGAATTTGAAGATGAAAGAGATGAACCAATGATTTATGGAGCTAGATCATGACTATTCTATTTAGATCAAAAAATTTTACACATGAAGATAGTATTGTATTCTCTTTTGCAAATCTAAAAGAAAAATTAGAAGGATATCAAAAGGAGAATAAAAATTGAAACTAACTAGAATTCTTCCAAAGTTTCTTGTAAAATCATACCAAGAAGAAGATTTGCAACAAGCAGAAATTCATTTACAATATCATAAAGGAACAGTTAGAATATTTGAAGAACGAGTTGCAGAAGATAGAGAAGAATTAAAGACTGGAGGGAAAAAATTGGAAGTAATTACAGAAATCACTCAATCACATTATGTAGTGTTAGTAATCTTAAGAATCATTATCATATGTATTGTTTTGATTTACAACATTAAGAAAATGAGGAGTATAACTATATGAATAAAAAAGAACTGGTTATTATTCTTCTTGAAAAAATTAACATAAAGAACATCAACAAGAATATTGACACATTCAACAAGACAGTTCAGGATTTTGGAAACTCTATGGTTACTGTGACTAGAGAACTATCATCAGATACTGAGAACTCAAACAAAGAATTTGGGGCTAGAGAGCATAAAAACCAAGAAAATTCAGAGAAAATTTGGGGGAAAAGAGATTGAGGTTTAAAATTTATGAAATCCATCATAAGAATACAAATCGATTTCAGTCATGGGAAGAGCAACAAGCATGTATACTTTGTAGTAATATTTCTGACTATTTTTCTTGGAAGTACAATTATCTGCATAAATATTGGAGTATTAGAAATTGAAATGTCCTCACTGTAAGAAAGAATGGATTGCTGAAATTCTTTGGGGATATCCTGGAGATCTAGAATCACTTGAGAAATTATTAGAAAAACAAGAGATCATTCTGGGTGGGTGTTTAATTACAGACCATGATCCAAAATGGGAATGCAATGATTGTCATTATCGATGGGGAGAACGTGAAGAAAATGAATAGATTTACAAAAATTTTCTTTTGGAGTGTAACGATTCTACTCGGATTAATCAATCCACTAGTCGGTGTTGTACTAGTTGTTTTGTATTATTTACCAAAGATAATTTCAGATCTTCCTCAATCACATGAACAAACTAGAGAAGATTCTGGAATGAAATCATTTTCTGAAGATGTTTTGGAGGATATGAAATGAACACTTTTTGGCAAGGTATTGAACCAAATTATCTTATTTGTTGTATAATATTTTTTTGTGATGTTCGATGTGTTCTAAAAAGAGAACATAGGATGTTTTCAGGAAGACTTGAATGTTATGGTTTTTTTTCTTTTAGAGATTATGTTTATTGTTCTAAATGTGCAATCAAAAAATTAAAGGGGACTTGTAAATGTCAACAATAAAAGAAAATAAACCAGATTCTCACAAAAAGAGTCTTTCAGAGGCATTTGTCAACTCATTTGGTGGATATCCGATAGGATATGGATTAGGAATTATAGTTTTACCACTGTCTGTGGGTTGGATTCAAGAAGATCCACTAGTTGCAAATATGGCAATTACTTTTGTTTATGCCTCAATATCATTTGCTAGAAGTTATTTTTTGAGGCGAATCTTTGAGAAATTTGGAATTGATGATAATTTTATAAAATTGGGTTTGAAATTAGGTAGTAAAATCAAATCTTGTATTAAGAATCACCGATCCTTCTTTTATAGCAAATATAAGGTTATGAAGAAATGACCTCGCTAATATTCTATGGAAGAATAAATGAGAACGGAGAAATGTCATGTTTTACACCTCTCCAAAAATATTTTCCTTCCTTACCGCTCATTTAGATTTCAGAATTCTCAGATGATCAAAAAACCTAACGTTGCAAGATCGCTTGACCAATGACTGAAGTCTGACTAGATATCAACATCGGTAAAGTTACCCTCAACACTGACGAGTTCCTTGTATGGCATTTATTTTCTCCTGGCATGGTTCTGTTGTTCGCAATACCAGTCGGCTAGAACTATCAATGAACACATCAAACCGTAAATCATTAATCTCAAACCATTTCTTGTCCAGTGCAACAATTGCAAAATTCTCAAAAATAACTGCAGAAGTCTTGGGGAATCTTTTCAATCGACATCCTCTCGAAATCTATCGCATTTTTCTATACATGATCCAAGATCTTTGTAATAACGCTATCGTATACTGTCTAACAAATATTCATGACCCAAAATCTTCCAAATTATACTAATTCCTGAAATTTAAACTTGAATCTACAATGTACGTAAATCGAGTTCAAAATAGGGTGACGAATTTTTATTATTGAGTATACGTTTGATTCATGGAATGGAAAAACCTTTGTCTTTGATGAATTTGATACGAAACTTACATCATATTCTTTGGCAAACATTGTTGAAGATAAATTTCAAGGAAAGAAAAAAGTTAGAAATATTTCAAATTTGGAAAATCTGTGAAAATTACCAATTATTTCTTTGAAAGTGAAGGTTTAGCATCATTAAAGTCAAAATACGGAATCAATTACGGAGTTTTGATTTTTTAGAAATTAAAACAACCTTTCCCTTATTTTTTAGGACACTGATTATGCAGTTAATTCTTTGAATTGCTTTTTGTATTCTTCAATGAACTGATCTTTGTGGAAGATATATTGTAATGTACTTTCTTTTTCTACCTTTTGACGATGTTCTTCAGTTCCTCTAAAAATTATAGACATTAGAGATTTACACTCATATCCCATCTCTTCAACTGCATGTATTGCAATTATTGCAGACATTCCACTGGTGATTACATCCTCAATGATAACTACTGGGGAACTAATTCTTCCTTCAATTAATTTTTGAGTTCCATGTTTCTTTGGTGCTTTACGCACAAAGAATGATGTGATTAAAGGATTTGAAGGATCTTTTTGATTTTCAAAGTAACTTAGTTGTGAAATTGCTGTTGCAATTGAGATTGAACCAGATTCTAAACCACCAACTGATACTACATCAGGGTATTGTTTGATTAAATGATAGAATACTTTTGCAACTGCATTGATTCCTTCTGGATGTCCATTTAGTAATTTTAGATCAAAATAATATGGACTGGTTGCTCCAGATACTAATTGAAATGGTTTTTCTGGCGAATATTGAAATGCTTTAGTTTCCACTAGTAAATCGGCTAGTCTTTGTTTATCAGTTCTAAAATCAGATGAAATGGTCATATCATTGAGTAAAAGACCTCCAGTCAATATTAAAATTATTATTAATTTTCAAGTGTAATAATGAGAGAAAACGATTATGGACACAATAATCAAGATTGCCTTGCATCATCAACTTGCTGTATTCTAAAACCCTGTATGATCTAAATGGGTAAAGTCCGACTCATTTGACTCAAAGGGCTCAAATTTTTACAGAATTGATCATTTTAGCCAAACTTTGCCAATAATCGATCCATTTTCTCTTTTGTAATGTTTTGATAATGATTCATTCTATTTTTTAGAGAATTCCAATCACAAATGGATATAAATTCAAAATCTTTATCTGAAAAATTAGTTTTGGATGGATTTTCATCAATTATTGAAATGACTTTAGAAATTGGAATTTTTTGTTGGGAAAACATCTCAATTATTTCTAAAACATACTTTTCATCAATAGAATAAGGAATTATCAAAGAACATGGAACAATTTCAGGTCTGATAAATTGACTAAATGCTCCTTCATCATGTTCTAAATCATATAGATAAAGTGGTAATTGTTCATTTAGGCTGGCTTGTGTTGCTAAAACAATCAAAGATGGATCATTTTCAGTAAATCCTATGACAGATTTACAATTTGATTCTCTAAGATGAAATTGCAATAGTTTTAGAGCAGTTTCCTTCAAATGTTTTGGATTTTCAAATAATGCAAGAGAAATGTGATTTCCATCAGTATTTTTTCTAAATGCATCAGGATCATCAAAAATATTGAAAGCTAAACTATCAATGATAATTTCTCTAGTATGATCAATCATTTTTGTATCCATCTGTTTGTAATGAAATAAAGTATTATTTTTAGTAAACTAAATCACTCAATAACACAATCAATACTAGACCTCTTGCGCAATTAGACATATTTTACCATATTACACAAATTCATTCACAACAAGATCCAAAGCTAAGAACAACCTAACACATTTCATGTTAACATACAAGCAACTCTCAAAAAAGCCAAAATCGTTTCTCTCTTTTACTGGAGTGACTAGGCAACAGTTTGATGTGATTCTAAAGGATGTCAGAAAGAATCACCGTATAGAAGAAAAGAAGAGACTATCCAAAGCAAAGAGAAAAAGAAGTATCGGAGCTGGGCGAAAGTTTGATTTGAGTCTTGAAGACCAGCTTGTAATGTTGTTTGTTTACTATCGGATGTACCTGACATGCGAGTTGACAGGATATCTGTTTGGATTAGACCAGAGCAACGTCTACAGAAACATCAGATATTTAGAGACTGCAGTAAGAAAATCAATTCCTATTCCTTCAAAACTATACTCTGATTCTAAAAAAATAAATGATGTACAGCAACTCCAACTGTTCTTTCCTGAATTAATTGCAATGACTGATGGTGCTGAACAACCAATCCCAAGACCCCAGAACAAAAAGAAAAGACTCACTATTCAGGAAAAAAGAAAAAACACACAATAAAAAACCAAACACCGTAAACCAGAAAGGTGAGATAATCCACAAACCTCCACATTCTCCAGGTAACATGATTATGCGATACTGAAAATCAGACATCCAGAACTGCCCGAAGATGTGATGATATTTTATGACCTTGGGGTATTTGGGAGTGGAAAAAGATTTCCCAGAACAGACAAGCATTCTACCATACAAGAAAAAGAAAGGAAAAAAACTGACCATACATCAAAAGGAATGGAACAAGATACAGTCAAGAATCCGAATAAAAGTAGAACATATTATCTCTCAAATCAAAAAGTTTAGGATTAATTTTGAGACATTTAGGAATAGATTGTGCAGGTATGATGCAATAAGTGATATCGTATGTGGAATTGTAAATTTCAAGACAAGATGGAAGCAAGAGTTTGTTGTGATTCCATAAGATTAGAAATTATTTGAAATTAAATTCAATGAAAGAAGAGGTTTTGTTTGTAATTGCGCAAGACGTCTAAAGTTAGCATTGCCTTTGACATTATACAATCCATTTTCTTCTTTGGAATTATTCTTGGTCTTCCACTCCTTGGGTGGTCGTAGAGACCATCTACCCCAAAACGACTCACCCATTTTCGTACCCAGTTTGTGCAGTGTCTTTGCAGTGTTCTAATTCCTTACCATCTTTTAGAATCATCAATACTGCAAACATTCTTACTGCAACTTTTGAATTTTCTTTTTTGTATGATGCTTCAAGGGATTCTAACTTGTTCATGTATTTTGTTGGGTTAACTGATCAAAAAGTTTTTTGTTTTGGAATTATTTAGTTCACGAACTTTGTCTTTTCGCTATACATTACAGAAATTCCATAATTTTTGAACTATGACTGGTGCCTCATTTGACATTTTTCTTCCTTTGTTTGGTTGGTTTTTGTTTTGTCTTTTTTGGTGTAATATTTTCTATAAAATTCAGCATTCCACCAAAGGAATCATATGATATAATTAGTGTATGATGTAGTTGATTGTAACAATCTGCAATTTCCTCAATTAATACATCAACTGTTTGCATTTTTTTTATTGCATCTGGATGATTTTGTTGAAGTGTAGTGGTACTATCTTGGAGTTCATAATTTATATCAAATTGAAACGCTTCAAATTCCTCCATAAGATAATCCAAATATTCAGACATTAGTGGAGATATTTTTTTGATTATGTCAATCTGTTCTTTAAAAAACATTTTACTTTGTTCAATTGTATCTAATACGGCATATGCAGCAGATGTTGCATTCGTTAGATTTTTTATATGGTCTTCTTTAATCTTTGATACCTGTTTTGAGTGATCCTTTTGTTCGTCTTGAATCTTTTCAAGGTCATAAACATATGAATGCAGTTGATCTATTCTTTTTCGTATGCTCAATGATTTTCTTAAAAATATCCATTATTTTATGATTGTTAGTTCTTTGAAATGTAAATGATTTAGGTAATACCTCTCATTTGGAACAGGTTTTACAAGCATTTTTACCAACATTTCAAAGATATTCTCATCTCTGTTGTTGAATCAAAACTCTATCTCCTTAAGATACAGATGAAAGTATTAGACCACTTGCGTAATTATAGAAATTTTTTCTCAAATTTTGTATTTTAACAGAATTCATACCTGAAAATTCAAATTTCTCAACCAATTTGAAAAATCCTGCAATAAAATTCATGCCTAGAAATAATTACGCAAGACGTCTAATACTTGGAATAATGGAATGTTCTCATCAAGGCATTGCCAAATCCATGGTACAGTAAATGCAGATTGTCCTCCACCCCAATCAACTCCCATGTGGATTTTACCTCTTGATTTATCGATATTTTCAGGCATAGTTAGGCTCAAATTCCTATCAAAAAGTCCTCGAATGTCTGATTCAATGAGTGGCTTTTGTGCTCCTCTAAACCAACCACCAATCACTTCTGTTTCAAATCTTCTACTAGTCATCTTTCTTCTCTTGTCCTCCACATCCTCTGAAGAGATCCATGGAACTATTGTTTGAGGTAAATGATAAGAATGAATTTTAGATTCAGAATTTTTTGCATTCCATTTCTTTGAATTTACATCCCATGAGCATTGATTTCCTAACTGCCAAAGTTTATGCCATCCACTTCCTTCTTCTGAACCTGTTCCAATCCCAATCATATATCCAAACTTTGAGTGAGATAGTGCTTCTTGTAGTACGTCTATTTCTTTTACATCAACTGATTGCATCTCATCAACTACAGTAAAGTCTGCAGAAACTGATCTTGCTTGGTCAAACTCTCCCCATGCAGAATGCATATACAAAACAGAACCATTCTCAAAGGGTTGAGTAGTAGAACTATGTTTTTTTAGTGGTGCTAAACTTTGCAGAATCTTACTTTGCCCTATTGCCCAGTTTTTTAATCGTAAATTGGAAAATTTTGATGTATGTGAATCTCTATCAGAAAGGTACAGTCCAACAGTTCCAGGATTCTTTGATAGATGAAATAGTAACCAGTTTAATGCAAATTCAGTAATCTCTGTCTGTCTTCCTTTAACGATGTAGATCTCTTTTGCATCATCTCGATATATTGTGTGTAGATAATCTCTATTTTCAAATGAGAATGGTTCATTTTTTAGATTTCTAGTTTGCGTAGTCCATGTTATGATGTCTTCTGATAAGATAGGAATACTTTGAATCATTTGATTTTGTTCTAGTATGGCTGTAATTTTTTTACGAAACATTTTGTTTTACTCTTAGTTTTTCAGAAATAGTAGATACAATTGGATTTGAATCGTATAATTCTTCAAGAACTTTGATGTTTTGTGGGATTAACTCTAGACAACGTATCTCATCTCTGGAACCTTTTCTTTCATTGGAAATCTCCCACAGTCTGTTAATTACAGATTTTACAGAATCAATTGCTTCAATGTGCGATTGTGCATATTCTTTGTAGGCAATAAAATCAAGTCTGTCTTGAGTGGATTCATGAATATGGCGCTTTATTCTACGGAATTTAGCCTCACTCATAGGAAAATCTAGTGATTTTAGGCGTGATAATGCCTCTTTTGTGGTTAATCGTCTAACCATACAGTCTGAAACTGCATTAAGAACATCAGTGCCTTTTCCCCAACCTTTCCTAGGCAAAACAATCACCGCTCAAATGGAATGAATGAAATGAACGTAAAATGATCATGTAGCCTTCACACCAGTTCCGTCTCTATCTAATTCCCATGACCACATCTTTGTAGATTTTTCATAAAATATCTTATCTCCATACCAATACTCCATGTATGGTTTTAATTTCTCATACGTTGATTCTGAAATGTCTATTGCTCTCATTAACTCATACTTGTGAATGTCTTTCCTTTCTCTAACTAAATCTAGAAACTTCTTTGCGTTATATTTTTGATTATTTACTTTTAAACTCGGATCTTTTTTCATATCATATCATCTCATATTTACCAAATTGATTACTCGAACTTTTGGAGTTAATAATAATAATAATTATTTTTAAAAAATATTTTTTATATTCACTGAAAATACGGTATGATATGATATTTTTTCTATGATCAATCATTTACTTTCAACTCCTTCTAGGGATTCAATAACTAGTCTATTTTTGGAATTCACTTTAACTATGAATTGGGGAATTTTATCAAATTGAATTATCCAATCTCTTGATAATGAAATTATCAAATTATTCTCAAATAGAAGTGGTGTGATTATAGTTACCATTCCATATCATTCCAGAATTTATCACATGTTTCAACATGTTTTATCAATTTCAATATAACATCATCGTAAGTTTGCAAAACATTTCCGAGATTTGTTAATTGTTCTATTGTGTTTTTGTCAAGTTCAATGTTCATGCCAAAATCTTAAAACTACCAAATAACCTGACTATAGTAAAAAATAATGAACGATATGATCTATGTTATATGATCAAAAAATCGATTTTAATTTTAAAATCAAAAACAAATTAAAATAAAATGTTAATTATAAAATCTAAACTAGAAAAATTATTTTCTTTTTTTAAATGATTTTATCAATTCTACAATAACATCATCCATTGATGTAAATTCACCTGATTTAGCCTGGATTTGGCCTTGAATTTTGAGCATTTCTGTGTGATTTTCGTCTGAAATTCGAAGGGTTTTGACCATGATGTAGATTTGATATATGTTGTATATAGAGTATTAAGAAAATAATTTGTATCCTGTATTTTCAATTGCTTCTGGTTCTTCATATTTTCCAAAAATAAGTAATGCTTTCATTGATGAAGGTTCTAACTCAATTTCACTATCAAGTTCTTCATGGATAACATCATATCCAATGGTTTCACAAATTTCTTTTTTTATCACTCCTTTTAAAATTAATTTATACATCATGTAAAGTGCTTGAAAAAAATCTAAACCCTCAACTTCCATATCGTCCCAATTGACTTTATTATTTATTGTAATATCTGATCCTTTTTTTACATATACCATAGGGGAATGACTTCCAAGCAAAAAATCTACTATTGGTTTTTCATTTTCTAATTCTAGATTATTAAAATACAAAAAAATATCATAATGAAATCTACTTAACACAATTTTTTTACCCTTCCATTCTGAGGTTTTTATTGGTTCATAATCATCTTTTTTTATTGGAAAAATTGGAAATTTTCTTCCTAAAATTGTAATGTAAGTAAATCCTGCTTCCAATGGCCAATAAAAATAATGAGTTTCATTTTTTTCCACTACTTTTTTGGATTATTTCTTTTACAAATACCAACTGGGTCCATTTTTATTATTAAATTTGGGATTCTGCCATTTCTTTTTCTAATTGCTTTTCGGTATAGCCATATTCATTCATAATTCCTGATAATGCTGCCCTACTTTCCAATTTTCTTTCCAAATCTTTCAAATATTTTGTTAGTTCTTTCTGCATTTCTTGGTTGTCTGGATCTTTTTTTAGTTGATTTGCTATTTTTTTAATCTCAAATAAATTTCTCTGATAATTTTCAATTTTGATTTTCTGTAATGATGGCTCCATCGTCAATCTTTCAATATTAAACACATTTTCTAAATTATCACAAAAACCTACTATGATGTCTAATTCTTTACCTTTGATATCTCGCATATTTTGTAAAATTGCATTAAAATCATTTTTCTCAACATGGGAAAGCAATTCTGCTAATTGTTTTTGTGAATACATTGTTTGAATACGATTAATTTTTTCATGCAATGATAATCTTAGATCTCTTGCAACTCTTCTTACAGTTGGTCTTGGAACGCCAAGTTCATCAACTACTTTGGTGTAAATATCATCTTGTTTGTGTTTTTTACCAAATACTTCTACAAGATATCCCATGGATTTTGTTTTTTCAATTATCCCTTCATCTAATTTTCTATTTCTAAAACTACTCTGATTTTCTAATTCTACTTGAAAACGTTCAAGCTGATTAAGTTTAATTCGAGCTGAAACTTCTGGTACATTTCGATATGATAATTTAGTCCCCCTACGATATTTTGAAAAATGTCTAGTCGTACTCATTTTATTCACCAACTATCTCCAATGATGTATCTCTTACGTTTTTATATCTCTCTATTGATTTTGCACTATCATCATAAATTTCTTGTAAACTATCGATCATATTCTTTAGTTGTTCTTTTGGGAAATAACCATATCTAATACTAGGTTTATCATCTCTTACAAAAGTAAATTTTAAACGAATGATAGGTAAATAACATATCAAATTTTTATCATCATCAAAAATTTCTTTAAGAAAAGTATTCTGCTCTATATCTTCTAAAACAGGATCTCCAACATTACTTCTTTCTATAAAATATCTTACATCCAAACTTTTTTTTCCTTTATCAGATAGAAATTCAAAAAATGCTTTGATTTTTTCTTTATCTTTTAATTTAGATTTTTCTAATTCTTCATCAAATGTTTTATCTATAACTAATTCACGATGAACAATACCTGTTAAAATTTGTAGTAATCCTTCTGCTTGACCATTTAATACATCAAAACCAGATAGATCACCCAATTCACGAAAAGACACATGCTCTCCTTTTTGATTAATTAGCTCTGCAACTTTTTTTAAAGTCTCTAAATCTAATTCTGTAAATTGTTCTAATTCATATAAAAAATAATCAAAAACGTTTTTTCTTTCCATCTCTATCCCTTGTTAGATTTAGTGTTATAAGCAATATGACTAATCCTTACTGACTTGATTAAAAAAATTTAGGTGATTATCAATTATTTACCCCCAACATATAATCAAGCAATAATGAGAAAGTATCTTCATCTCTGTTGTTGTATCTCCATTCCATTTCTTTGATGTACAACAAGAATTTACCTGGACTGACACCATGATGCTTTGCCATGTTCTCTTTTGCAAAACTCCAAAATCCTTCTATTCCATTTATGTACACATCATCTTTTCCAAACATCTTGCTGTGGTCTATTGAGAGATGCTTGTAACCATTGAAAATTAACGAATTGTATCCTCTCCACTTGTCCGTATACACAATACTTCCTTTCTTTACTTTCTTGATAGTACTTGTAAGAAGTGTCTTGGCCTTTACGTTCTTTACAATCTCAACATGAACTTTTCCATTTCTCTCTAAAATTCCAAATACAATAGTTTTGTTTTTAGATCCTCTGCCACGATTTCCCTTTCTTTTTCCTCCAAAATAGGCCTCATCAGCCTCAATCTGACCCTTTAGAACATCATCTGTTTTGGATTGTTCTTCAAGTATTGAGAATCTCATGGTGTCAAAAGAATGCAATGCGGTAGGATAACTAACACCAACTTCTTTTGCTGCACGTCTTGCACTAATCCCAAGATCAAATAGTTTGATTAGAACCAACCATTTTGGATAATCAATATTGATAATACCAAACTGTGTATCTGAGAATGGTTTGTAGTTTGTCTTACATTTACTGCATCTCAAATTCCCTCTGCTCATCAGATAATATCTTGGAGAATCACACTTGGGACAACATACAGAACTTGTGCTGTTGAATCTTTTACACAGAAATTTTAATGATGTTGATTTATCTGAAACTATTTTGGATAACTCAATGATATTGATAGTTTTTTCCAATAATTACATAAAATTAGTTTGGGGGTAATAGGTTTACAATCACCAAAATTTATTGAAATTTTTTAACAATTCCTTAAATTTACTCCCTACTTATCATCAATATCATACTATATTTCAGAAAATATGAAAATTGAATTATGTACAAAATTGACCCAAATTTTTCAATAATGAAATTATTAAAAAATTTGAAAATTTAGAAATTGACGTGAAACAGTTGTTTCTATGCACTATTTATCGAATAGAAACCACTTTATCTTTAGATAATTTTTTTAATTTATGGATTTTAAAAACAAAGTTATTCTAATTACCGGTGCATCATCAGGAATTGGTAGAGATTCAGCAATAGAATTTGCAAAGAGAGGTGCTAACATAGTTTTAGTTTCAAGAACACAAGAAAAGCTTGAAAAAGTTGCAGATGAATTAAAAAAATTCAACGTAACAGTATTGGTGTGTAAATGTGATGTATCTAAGAAAGATCAAGTAAAAGAAATGTCAAAAATAGTTTTAGAAAAATTTGATTCAGTTGATATTTTAGTGAATAATGCTGGTTTTGCAATTTATGGTTCTGTATCTAGTCTTAATGTTGATCAAATAGAATCTCAGATGAAAACTAATTATTTTGGAATGATTTATTGCATCAAAAACTTTCTTCCATCAATGCTAGATAAAAAATCAGGACATATTGTTAATGTTGCCTCTGTGGCAGCAAGCTTTGGTTTACCTGGAATTGCTTCGTATTGTGCGTCAAAATTTGCAATGTTAGGATTCTCAGAAGGACTAAAACATGAATTATACAATACAGGAGTTGGAATTACTGTTGTTAGTCCAATTATGGTAAGAACCAATTTCTTTGATCATCCTTCATTTAAAAAAATACCAAAGTTCTCTCCGACATCACTTAGCTCCCAAACTGTTGCAAAAGCAATCCTAAAAGCAGCAAACTCTTCAAGACTGGAAATTATAGTTCCATCTGTAGTTCGAGGTGTCGTATGGATGAAAAATACATTTCCTTATCTTATTAATCCAATATTAGGAAAAGCTTTCAAAAAACAATTAGATACTATGAAAAATTAATCTTCCTCTGTAGATTCATTAGAGCCTACATCTAACAATTCTAATGATTTTAAGTCAAATTGATAGATTGCTTTCATGATAATTTCTTTTTCTTTTTCAAGAAACTCTGATGCTTTTTTACTTAATGGTGCTTTGTGTTGATCAAACACAAATTCATAGACTTCACCTTTTAGTAAATCATCCATTTTAATATTTTTTGGAACATCCATAGTTACTATATGTCGTCCATCTTCTACAGGATCATACAACTGTACATCTATTTTATTATCTTCATAATAGAACTCTAAAATATAGCCTGATTTTTTTTGTTTTTCAGGCTTTTTAAATTTGGCATTCTGAATTTCATCTGTAACCCATTCTGGAATTTCATCTTCTTTCTTTTTTACCATAGTAAATCTACTCTAATTTTCTGCTTTTTCTTTTTTACTTTTTGACCACCACTCAAGATAGTCATCATGTTTATCATCACGTGTTCTTTCTCTTTGATTCAACTTGAATCTGATATCTGAAATTTCTTCTCTTGTTGCGTATAATCCACATCGTTTACAAATGAAATGTCTTCTATTCTTTTCATCCATTTTCATTGGAATGTCAATTTCATCAAATAATTTGAATAAGGCGTCTCTATTTCTATTCTCCTCCTCTGGAAAATCTTCTATGTATTTTGCTTCTATTTTCTTTCTCTCTCGTGATGTACATTCAGGACAATTAGGCACTGATGATTTGGCTTAATTTTTTCCATAAAAGCGTTCCCACAATCTTTATTGATCGATATTATCTGGCATACGGATTTTTTCATCATCCCTTGTGGTCAGTTCGCCCATCGAAATCCCGCATGCCAGATGAGCAAAATCATCAAAATAATCTATTATCTCTTTTCTTCTAGCATTTGGGCCGCAATCTTTGCAGAATTCTCTGCTCCTGAAGGAATGAAATTCTTTGAGAATTCCTTTAAACTATCTTGAAATTGTTCATAATTTTCTTTAATTTTGGATATACCTTGAATTACTTGACTTGTTTTAATTGCAAGCACGCCTAGATTTTTTTCTTCAGCCCATTTGATGTTGTTTGTGTGTTCATCATAAATTGGAATTCCAATTACTGGTTTTGATTTTCCTCCTATTATTTCACCCATTACTGTATGAGAACCATTAACCACTGCATAGTTACAAAAATTCAAAACTGTATCCTTTTCTTGTTCTGATAGAAAACCAATATCAATTTGCATCCAATCTATTTTTTTCTCCAGTGCTTCTGATACTGAATATTTTTTTCCATCTTTTCCTAACACCGCATCAATATTAGAATTATTTCTTGCATGTGAAATTATTCGTTTTTCGTTTTTCATTTGATCTTGATGAAACACTTCTTCATATCTTTGTCCAGTTCCATCATTTGTTGATTTATTTCCGGTTCTCATCCAATACCCAAATTCATTATCTTTAACTAATTCTTCAAGATTTGAGCTATTTCCTTTTTTAATTTGTTTGTTATTTGTAAAATATCCAACATAAACAATTTTTTCCTTTACTTCACTTATGAGATTTAAATTATATTCACACATTGTATATGGTGGTGGTGAATCTGCAACTAGAATCTTTGATGCTTTTGCAATTTGTTTTGCAATAAAAATTAATGACGGATAAAGATATGATCTTGAATTATACAATTTTGGTCTAAATTGGTTTGTTACAAACAAGCTAGGAATGTTTCTATTTTTTGCTAAAATGTTTGAGCCCATATCTCCATCATTAATTACAAGATCAAATTTTTCTTTGTTGTACAATTCTCTTTCTTCTCTCAAATAATTTGTAATTTGTCTTACAAGTGATGGATTTTTTGAGATTGGCAATAACAAATTCATCAATGATTTTGAAACACTTGGACCAAACTTACCATCAATTGGAGTTGGCATTAAAATTTCATGGATTTTTTCTTTTTGGTCCGGAAATTTTTTCAGTAATTTTTCATAAACATGATCCTTGCTAGAAAAATGAACCTCAAATTTCTCTTTGATATGTTCATCTAAAACATCATTTAGCCTCATCATTCGTGAATAATGGCCACTTCCCCATGGGTAGATGAATTCTCCTATTTTGAGCACACTATGAAAAGAAATATGCCGTTTAAATTCTCAATGATTCTCTAAAGAGTCTAAAATATCATGAACGTTATTGGGACCTACTTGAATTGTAATGGTTTTTTTTGCTTTGAATGAAGATTCAACTTGTTTTTTTGAACTAGAAGGAATTACATTTGTAGTAATAGTAACCATTTTTTCTATTTTTTTGATATTTCTTTCCAATCCTATCTCTTTTG
The DNA here is from genome assembly GCA_965205675.1 of Candidatus Nitrosopumilus sp. GTDB lineage: Archaea > Thermoproteota > Nitrososphaeria > Nitrososphaerales > Nitrosopumilaceae > Nitrosopumilus. The sequence goes on along the minus strand of OZ242186.1, from coordinate 1,991,115 downwards.
CTTCATCAAACAAATTCATATCCACTCCAGTAAGTGGCAAAATAGGAATCTTTTTTTTATCAAATACTATTTTCAGTGAATTATCAATAAATTTTGAAGAATATATCAATGGAGATAATGCTAATGATACACGATTGTTAGAATAATGTAATAATATTTCTAATATTGAATTTACATAAATTAAATAATTTTTAATTCCATTAGGATTAATTTTTAATTGTAAAAAGTCAAGTTGAATTTTATCTTGAACTAATCTTGGAATAATCTGATTGATTATTTTTGCAAGATTCATTAACTCAGATTTCTGTCTATAACAAATTATTATTTTTGTATCATAACCTTGTTTGATTGTCTCATAACAAGAAATCGCTGATATTTCATCATATATTGCACAAATAGTTTTTTGATTTTGTGATTGATATGGAATTCCACCTTTACCTTGATCTAAAAATATACAAATGTATGCATTATTCTTTGTTAGATATGTATATAGTAATTTATCAAAATTTTCATCTGTTCCTGGATAAGCTCCAAGTTTTATTTTTTTTTCTATTATATTTGATGTTGCAGCTATTTCTACGTCTTTAGTTACAAATCCTTTTGATATTCCATCTACTTTTACTAGAAATCTTTCTCCTTTTAAGAGTAAATTACCTCCAATAGAAGTAATCTCAGAAATTATATTTTGAAAATCATTTTTTATTTGTCTTGCAATAGCAATTTTCTCAATTCCAAATAATAGATTAATTGCAGATGATGCAAAAACAGGATCATTTGCGTTAACTAAAATCACATCTCCATCACGTTTTACAGATTTGAATTCTTGATTTTTTATTTTAAGAATTTTTTTAATATTTAAAATTAAGTGTTGAATTTCATTTTTTGAAAAGATAGTTGGAAAAACCACAACATATGATATTTTATCCATATTTTCTATTCTGAATTATACTTGTTTATAATTTAGGATAGATCTTTAGGCAATCAATATAAAACAAATAATCTAAATGAAAATATGACAAAATTCACACAAGAACAAATAGATGAATTAAACTCAAAAATAACAACTACTGAAGATGCATTAAAATGGGCTTCAAATAACCTTCACCCTAAAGTTGCAAAAGCATCAAGCTTTGGTGCTGAGGATGCTGTAGTTATGGATATCATGCTAAAAATTAATCCTAAATTTCGATTCTTTACTCTGGATACTGGAAGATTACCACAAGAAACCTATGATATTATAGATGTAGTAAGTAAAAAGTACAATATTTCTATTGAAGTTTTATTCCCTGATGCAACAGAAGTTGAAGAGATGGTTCATGAGAAAGGAATGAATCTGTTCTATGAAAATATTGAGAATAGAAAACTTTGTTGTGAAATTCGTAAAGTGCATCCAATGAATAAGATGTTAAACACTTTAGATGGTTGGATAACGGGATTAAGACGAGATCAGACTAAAAACCGTGAAAATATAACTATATTTCAACTAGATCACGGTCATGAGGGGATTTTAAAAATAAATCCAATTATTGATTGGACATGGGATCAAATTCAAGAATATATTAAAAAAAATAATTTACCATATAACAGTCTGCTTGACAAAGGTTATCCAAGTATAGGTTGTGAACCATGTACTAGACCAATTAAACCTGGAGAAGACATTCGTGCAGGTAGATGGTGGTGGGAACAAGAAGGGAACAAAGAATGTGGCCTTCATATAGAGCGTAAAAGAATGGGTTAGTATGTCAGAAAATAATTCAATAAAGCCACATGGTGGAATACTAGTAAATAGAATTACCAAAATTGATCCTTTAGGATTATTTGCAATTACTATTAGTGAAGATTTAGCAAATGATGTTGAAAATATTGCAGATGGAATTTTTAGTCCATTAAATGGATTTTTAGGTCAACAAGACTTTGAAAGTGTTGTTTTACGTGGAAGATTATCAAATGATTTAGCTTGGACTATTCCCATTGTACTTGATGTTGATGAAGAAACTGCATCTAAAATGAAAGATGCAAAAGATGTTTTATTACAAAATCTAGATGGCATTGGAATTGCAGTATTACATGTTGAGGAAACATATTCTTTTGATAAAGAAAAAACTGTTCAAGGTGTTTATGGTACCAATGATTCATCGCATCCAGGTGTTGCATACACAATGTCTATGAAAGATTATTTGGTTGGTGGAAAAATAGATTATATTCAAAGACCCAATGATACTGAAATTCGAAAAAATAGGTTAACACCAATCCAAACACGAAAATCTTTTGCAAAAGCTGGGTGGAAGACAATTTGTGCATTTCAGACTAGAAATCCACCACATGTTGCCCACGAAATGCTACAAAAAACATCTATTACTACACGTGATGGTGTATTTGTAAATCCAATTATTGGAAAGAAAAAATCTGGCGACTTTGTAGATGAAGTAATTGTAAAATGTTATAAAACAATGATAAAACTATATTATCCAGAAAATAAATGTCAACTTGGAACTTTACATACACAAATGAAGTATGCAGGTCCAAAAGAAGCAATTCATCATGCAATTATGAGACAAAATTATGGTTGTACACACATTATCATCGGACGAGATCATGCAGGTGTTGGAAAGTTTTATGATCCATTTGCAGCACAAAAAATCTTTGGTGATTATCCAGAGTTAGAAATTTCTCCAGTATTTTTTCCACCTTTCTTTTATTGTAAGAAATGTCTTACATACACTACACCAAAAGCATGTCCACATGATAATGACGTTAAAGAGCAAATCAGTGGAACTGCACTAAGAGAAATGATTCAAAATGGTCAAGCACCTTCTGAGTTTATCCTAAGACCAGAAGTCGCACAAATAATATTAGATCATCCAAAACCATTTGTTGATTAGATTTTTATTTAATCAAATCTGTTTTAGCTTGTGAAGTATTTCTTTACGATAATTTTATTCATTGGAATTACTGTATCCACTGCATTTGCTCAAGAACCAAACAATCCATCATTAATTATTGATACATTAGAAATTCCTTCAGATGAGTTTAACACCGTATTACGAGAAGCGCCAATTAGAGTTTTAGCAGACATCCATGCAGTTAGTTGGCAAGTAACAATTGATAACAATCTACTTTATTCAAATCCAAATGGAAATGCAGTTTTAAGATTATACGATCAAGAAACACAAGATGAATTTATTGAAGTTGGAATGGGATCACAACCTGATAACAAGTTTTGGGTTGCAGTTCAAACACCAAAAGAAGGATACGTTGTTGTTTATAAAGACTTTGACAGAGGATGGTATCCTCAAGCAAAATCTATCATATCTTACACTGACCGAGCAGGCCTGACTGTAAATAACGGCGCTAGAATTGTGGTCACTAACCTCGATATAGGCCAATTTGCACTTCACTCATATTCTGTTCATGGACTGGAGGGTTCCACTGATCCTCCATCTGTAAATTCTGGTAGTATGATTGTAGAATTTCTATCAGGTGATCCTGCAAAGAATGTATTTGCACTATTTCCATTTTATATTGCAGCAGGCATGGGAGTAGTAGTTGGAATATTATTCCTAACTAAGAAGCGTTCTTAGATTTATAAAATTTACAATTTTTTTTAATCTGACATACATCACACATTGGTGAAATTGGTTTACAAATATTCTGACCATACATTACAAAAGTATCGTTAATGTCAATCCAAAATTTCTTTTTAATTTTCTTCATTAATTCTTGTTCTGTTTCTTCTGGATTTTTTGTTTCAACTAAACCTAATCTATTTGAAATTCTATGAACATGAATGTCCACTGGAATTGCTGGTTTTTCAAATGCATATACAAGAACACAATTTGCAGTTTTTCTCCCCACTCCAGGTAATTGTATCAAAGTATCTAATTCTTCTGGAACTTTACCTTTGTACTTTCTATCTATTATTTTTGCAACGTCAATAATTCTTTTAGATTTTACATGAAAGAATCCAATTGATTTTATTATTTCCTCAATATCTTTAATTTTCGCACCAGCTAATTGTTTTGGATTTTTATATTTTAAAAATAATTCTTTAACTACTTTTGTAGTAGTTTCATCTTTTGTTCTTGCAGATAGTATGGTTCCGATCAAAATACTAAATGGACCAGTTTCTGCATCATGAAGATCTCTTAATGCAGTTATTCTTGGAGGTTTTACTGCATTCATTGTCTTTGTCATTCCAGAAAGTATTTTTTCCATTTCTAACTGAAAAACTACCTACAAGTATTATAACTGTAATATTACAATAATTTTATTGGAATTAACTAGAGATGAAGAATCTGCATTAAAAGGTGAACAAGGAGAAATTATGCAGATGGCATATAGAATTCTTGTTGCCACAGGTGAGGCAACTGATGCTGAAAAACTTGTTCCCATAGAATGGGCTCATCTTTCAGGCGTAAATTATAATACAATTGGTGATGCAGGAGAAGAATTTCTATCTAGTATTAGTAAATATGCACAAGTCAAAGTCAAAACTACTTTGAATCCCATGGGATTTGATATTGATAATGTGGTCAATTATGGATTAGATGAAAATTTTATCTCAAAACAACTTTCAATTAGAAACTCATATGAAACAATGGGTGTTATTCCTTCATTTTCATGTATTCCTTATGAAATATTTGATATTCCAAAAGATGGAACTCAGGTAGCTTTTGCAGAAAGTAATGCTGCAATACATGCAAATTCTTTTGATAAATTAAAGACAAACAAAGAAAGTGCATTTAGTGCATTATCTAGTGCAATTGTTGGAAAAAGTCCATTCTCTTCACTAAGAAAAGAAGATAATCCAAATATTACCATTCGAATGAAAATACCAAATCCTAATGAACTAACATATGGAATGCTTGGATTCTTTGCTGGAAAAATTGGAGATACATCTGTAAATATTTCAGGATTAAATGAAATGGATAAGAGACAAACCAAAGCAATGTGTGGTGGAATGGGAACCTCTGGAACTTGTGCTAAATTTATTTTTGCAGAAGGCAATTCTAATTGTGAAAAAATAGATTTTGATGAAAAAGAAATGCAAAATATTCATGATGAATTAAACACAGCAGAAAAAGGTGATATCATTACACTTGGTAGTCCTCAATTAGGATTAGATGAAATCTCTGATCTTACCGGCAAACTAAAGGGTCGCTCTTTTCAAAAAAGATGTATGGTGTTTATGCCTAGAACTGTAAAAGAACAATCTACAAAAATTGGATATATTGCAGAACTTGAACGTGCAGGATGTGAAATTCTTTCTGACTGTTGTACATGTTTGTCTCCATTGATTACTAAAGATAATGTAGATGCAGTTACAACAAATAGTATTAAAGGCGCATTTTATCTTAAAAATTCTAATAACATAGATGTTAATCTAAAACCATTATTACAAATAGTTGAAGATGAGACAAGATGAAAAAAATTCTAGTTTCAGGAAAAATAAAAGGCATAGTTTTAAAATCTGAAAATCCAATCAATTTTTTAGGTACAGTGGATAAAAAAACTGGAATTATCAGTGACAAGAATCATGACTTGTATGAAAAGTCTCTCAAAGATTCTGTTCTTGTGTTTCCTTCTGGCGTAGGAAGCAGTGTTGGTGCATATACGATTTATTCGATAAAATCAAATCAAACAGCTCCTATTGCCATGATTTGTCAAAAAGCAGATCTCACAGTTGCTACTGGATGTGCATTAGCAAATATTCCATTAATCACAGTTAGTGATGAAGAATTTCTTTCAATTAAAGATGGAATGAAAATTTCTTTTGATACTGAATCTAGTCAAATTCATTATCAATAGCGTTCTCTTTTTGTGAATTTCCCATGTTCACTTCCACTATCTGACTTTTACCAGCTGGTAATGCACGAACAAATTCATCAATGTTTATTTTCTTTGTAATATCTTCAAACATTTTAGAAAACTCTATTCGTATTTTTTTAGCAGCTTCTACCATTTCTAGACCATGTGGTTCAATTATTGCATAACAAAGAGAATTTTTCTTAATTGATTCTGGAGGGCCACATGTTAACACATAATCATCATCAATTGGTATAATCCCAACTGCTAAACGAAGAGTTTCTGATTTGATAAAATTTCTTTGTCCTTCTATGGTAAATGATCCCTTTGGAAGAAATTCTCCACTTGGTGCTGATTTTTTTACTTGTTCAGGATGAACCCAGTATGCACTTATTCCATACATTCCTTCTCTCCAAGCTCTGCTAAAACAAACTGTAGCATGTGCTATTTCATTCATACTTGAATTAGGTGCATTTTCTGCATTCTTTAAAATAAAAAATGGTGAACCAAAAATATCACCATGAAACACTTTGTCGTTTTTATCTAAATGTTTTCTAATTACAGCTGAATTTGATGCTGCATCCCTTCCCCCAATCGTAAGAAATCCATCAGTTGTAAAGAACCATCTATATCTTTCATACCAATTCTTTTTCCTAATTTCTGAAATTACAATCAGATCTTTTTCTGAATCTGTCTTACTTTGGAATTTTTCTAATTTCTTTTCTGTTTTCTCTTTAATTGCTTGAATAGAAGATATTGCACCTGATTGTTTTTTTGCTTCATTAAATAACACTGAAGCAATTGACTGAAGTGGAGATTCAGTGTTTATCTTTATTTTTTCATCTTGAACAACAATTAATGAAATTCCTTTTTCATTAACTAGTTTTGCATTATTGTTTGTTAAAATCTCTTGTGCTAGACTGTCTTGAATTGATATTATTCCCTTTGATACCATCTCAAAAAGTGAATTTGCAACATTTGTGATATTTTTAGATCTTTCTTTTACAGTCTCAATTGCTTTTTCTTGTTCAGAAATCTGTGTTTGTAATTCTTTGGTTTTTTTATCTGATCTACTCGATTGAATAGATTTTCCTTTTTCTATAATATTTTCAGTAAATACAGTGTCTAATCCTTCTATGAAACTGTTAGCTGGAATTATTTCCCCCTCTAATTTTCCTAATCTTAGAGGAAGTACTTCTGTTTTTTCATTTTTTATTATTACTACTTTATGATTTCCAGATATTACATCTGAAACAATTTTCTTTATAGTCTCAAAAATTTTTTTGATCTCTTCTTCTGTTAATAAATTTCCAATTCGTTTTCCATCAATTTTTGCAATCTCAAAAACTGTTTCGACATATTTTTTTGGTAAACCCAAAGTTCTACCAAACCATTTTGCAGCAACTAAATCTGTCGTTTTAAGTTCATCAAAATCTGATCCTTTTAGATTAAAAATATCTAATCTACTACTTGGTGGTTGAGTATATTTTAAACCAACACTTAGCTTTCTATGTCTAACGTCAATTGAGTGCTGTAATGCAAGAATTTTTCTTTCTTTATCACATAGTAAAATATTGCCATCTCCAAAAAACTCTCCTACCAAAACAAATTCTTTTCCAAATCCTTCAAAAGTAAAATATGCAATTCTTTCTGCACCAATTTGTTCTATTTTTTTTAATTTTAATCTAAGCAGATCACTACGTAATCTCTTGAGTAATCTGTTTGGTTCTATCTGATCAATTTTTACCGCAGTTAACCAAACACCTGATGTTGAAATCATCATGAAAAGATCGCTTTTTTCCGTATGATGAAGTTTGAATAGAATACTATCTTTTGTAATTCCATAAATATTACTAATATAGTATCCTTGAACTTGCTCTGTAATTTTATCAACTAAATATCGTAATTCTATTCCTGCTAGAGCCATAACTATCCTATTTTTTGTCTAAAATTATACTCTTGCTTTGATATACTCAAATCTTGACCAAAGATATTAAACATGGTTTGCTTGAGACACGCTAGAAATTTACTTGGCAAAATTCAAAAAGAAAAAATCTGAACCTACAGTTGATCCTAATGACTCTAAAAAGGAATTCGTAGAAGATATTCCAACAGAGATCCCAGAAACTGAAAAACCCAAGTCTGTACCAGATACACCTTCAGATGATCCGTCAGTAAATCTAGCAGAGAAAAGTGAAAAAGATAAAAAATTAAATAAATTATTTTGGATGCGTGTTATTTTGGCTATAATTGCCGGAACTGCAGCTACTTTTATCTTTGAAGATATTGAAGGTGAGGATAGAAGATGGGCATCAATTGGATTTATGATTCTGATATTTTTTGGAACAGTTATAGTTGCAAAAGCAATGAAGATGCAATTACCATCATCTGATAGAAAAAAAATTGTTACACAAGCTATTGGCAGCTATGTTTTTCTGTACTTATTTTCATGGATTGTAACTAATACATTAAATCATTTAGGAAATACTTCTAATGGAATTAACATTTAGTTTAGAAATTAAAACATGGTAATAGTTATGTGGAAATTTAAAACACCTGGCATACCTGATGAAGAATTTGAAAGAGCAGAAAAAGTTCCTATAACTAAAGAAGAAGTTAGAGTTATTCAAATTAGCAAGGCTAGATTAAAACCAGGACAAATTGTTTATGATATTGGATGCGGCAGTGGTTCTATTTCTATTGAGGCTGCACTGCAAATAGAATCTATCGGTAAAGTTTTGGCAGTTGATTATGATGAAAATGCTATAGAATTAACTAAAAAAAATATAAAAAAATTTAACGTATCAAATGTTTCAATAGTTTTTGGTAATGCCAAAGAAAAAATTCTAAAATTTGAAGAAGCTGATACTATATTCATTGGTGGAACTGGAGATGATACTAAAGAGATAGTTGAGCTTTCTGAAAATAAACTAAAATCTGGAGGTCGAATTGTAGTTGGAATTATTCTAATTGAGACTCTGTATTCTGTATTACAAGTATTAGATAAATTACAGTTTGAATCTGTTGATATCACTCAAGTTACGATATCAAAGAGCCGAAAAACCAGTACTGGAACTATGATGCTTGCAAGAAATCCTATAACTATTATATCTGCTACTAAAGTTTAATCTAGATTTTTAATTAGGTAGAAAATCATACTTTTCATGCCTGGATTAATAGGAGTAGGAGTAGGTCCTGGAGATGTTGATTTACTTACTGTCAAGGCAGTTAATGCAATTCAGAATGCCGATATTATAATGTGTCCTGCTTCAAATGAAGAAAGGCCAAGTATTGCATTTGGAGTCGTTTCGCCAATTATTGATAAATCCAAAAGCCAAAAAATTGTAAAATTAATTTTTCCAATGACTAAAGACAAAGATGTTTTAGAAGCTACATGGAAAAAGAATGCAAGAATAATGGCTGAAACTGTTTTGACTGGAAAGAATGTTGTTTATCTCACAGTTGGTGATCCTTTCTTGTATAGTACTTGGATTTACATGCACAAAGATCTTAAAGAAAATTATCCAGACATGAACATTAGTGTAATTCCTGGAATTGTATCCATGTTTACATTTGCATCCAAAGTTGGTGTAAGCATAGCTGAGGGTGCAGAAAAGGTTGCAATCATTCCATCTTGTTATGACTTATCAAGTGTAAAAGAGATTGCAAAAAATTCTGAATCAATGATATTTCTAAAAGATGGAAGATATTTTGATAAGGTAATTGATGTGTTAAAAGAATCTGGATTTCCAGATAATTCTATTTTTGCTATTGGACAAGATCTTGGAACAGAAAATGAAATTATTAGAAAAATGACTTTGGGTGAAGTAAATGATTCATCATTGACAACAAAGTATTTTTCAATTTTGGTGGTAAAACGTGTCTGATGTATTTTTTGTTGGATGTGGGCCAGGCGATCCTGATTTAATCACTATCAAAGCTAAAAAATTAATTCAAAAGGCAGATGTCGTTGTATACTCAGGTTCTTTGATACCTGAACCAATTTTAAAACTATGTAAAAAAGGCAAACTACATAACGCTGCAAAGCTAGTCAGAGAAGAAATCTTTCATTTATTGTACAAAAATGCTAAAAAAGACAAACTTGTTGTGCGTTTACATGATGGAGATCCTTCAATTTATGGTGCAATCAAAGAACAGATTGATAATCTTGAGAATAAAGGGATAAAATCCATAGTTGTACCTGGAGTTACTGCATTTTTAGCCTCAGCTGCTGCACTTGGAACTCAACTAACACTTCCTGGAGTTACACAAACAATCATTGTAACAAGGGTAGAATCAAGAACTAAAGTACCCAAACATGAAAAAATATCTGAACTCTCAAAACACAAAGCTACTCTGATCTTTTATCTTAGCATTCATCTACTTTCTAAATTAACTAAAGAAGCAATTGCAGGAGGATACAAAAAATCAACACCAGTTGCTGTAGTCTATAGAGCAAGTTGGAAAGATCAAAAAATTATCAAAGGAACCTTAGATACTATTACACAAAAAATCAAAGATGAAAAAATTACTAGAACAGCTATAGTGATAATCAGTAATGTAATTAATCCAGAAACTTATGAATATTCTAAACTATATGATAAAAACTTTAGTCACGGCTATAGAAAAGTAAAGAAAAACAAAAAATAGTTCATGTGTCTAAGACATTGCATCTGAATCAGTGATTGCAATGTTTCTGTTCATTGATCATTTGTATTCATGGTGACATTTGATGGGAAATTCTCCAACGCAAATGTCCTTGATGCACCTGATGTACTATTAAACAAACCAGCTTGGCTGATTACATTTGTGTGTTGTTATATAGACGTCTTGCGTAATTATTTCTAGGCGTGAATTTTGCTGCAGGATTTTTCAAATTGTTGAGAAATTTGAATTTTCAGGTATGAATTCTGTTAAAATACAAAATTTGAGAAAAAATCTCTATAATTACGCAAGAGGTCTTATGTAAAAGAATTTAACATTTTTTGTACAGCATTATCATCATTTCCAGTTGTATTAGTGAATGTACCTAGTGAACTGAATATTCCTGTTAATCCAATCATCATTTTATGCTCCATAAATTCCTGAATTAAGATCTGCTACGTTTGTATCTGCTGTTAATAATGAACCATTACCTAGTCAACAGCTGTGAATTTTCCTAGTTCTAATGCAACCTCTAAATGACATTCAGTGTTTACATCAAATAGTAACATGTAGTACAATTTCTTCCCTTACTTACAATTGCGTTGTCGATTTGTTGATATGAAAGAATATTTTCTTCATTATAACTGTCTATGAATTCAGTATGTCCTAAAATACTACACTCTATTCATAGTAGATGATGGTATATTTCACAATTCGACCATTACCATCTGATGGGTTTATTCCAATCTCTTTTAGAATTTAGTCCATCAATTCTATTTTCAATAGTTATTTTGTTAATGATTCTATCCATATCAATTACAAAATTGAATTCATTTAAGATCTTCATCTTTAAATATTAGACCAAAAGTTCAAAAATATGACGTTTGAAATTTATTATTTTTAATTAAAAATTAATATCTTTTAGTTTTTCCCATTAATCAAATGACTTTTGAAACATTGAATACAAAAAAACCTCAAATTTCAATCATTATTCCTACTTACAATGAATCACAAAATATCCTAAATGTGCTAAAATCCATTGGCGATATCATTCCAAAAAATATTCTAACTGAAGCAATAGTAGTTGATGATAATTCTCCTGATGGTACAGGTAAGATTGTTGATGATTATTTGAAAAATATTAAGAAAATTGCGGGATATACCATAGGCATAATACATAGAACAACAAAAAATGGATTGAGTTCAGCGATACTTAGTGGAATACAACATGCAACAGGCGATACTATAGTTGTTATGGATAGTGATCTTTCTCATCCCCCACAAATAATTCCAAAAATGATCGAAACACTAAAGCGATGTCAATGTGATATGGTAATTGCATCAAGATACATCACGGGTGGACAAATAAACGGATGGAATATAAAACGTAAACTAATGAGCAAAACTGCTACTTTAATTGCAAAGAAAGGTCTTGATATCAAAACAAATGATCCAATGTCAGGATTTTTTGCATTTAAAAAAACAATTTTGAAAGGATTAAACTTTGATGCAATAGGTTACAAATTGTTACTTGAAATACTTGTTAAGAAAAAAGGAATAAGCATTCAAGAAATTCCTTATACGTTTGAAAATAGAGAACTAGGTTCAAGTAAATTAAATTCTTTAGTAATCTTTGACTATGTTAAATCTATTTGGAAATTATATCGTTATGGAAATTCTAAAGAAAACAATGAAAAAAGAAATTCTATAAAATTCTTTTCAAAAGCAAGTAGGTTTTATACAATTGGCGCAATTGGATTTGCAATAAACTATGTTATATCACTATTATTTTCAGGAGGCGTTACAGAAATTTGGTATTTACATGCAAATATTTTAGGAATTATTGTATCCATGACGTCAAATTTTGTTTTAAATAAATGGTGGACATTTGGTGATAGAAATTTTTCATTTAAAAAAACTATATTACAATATTCAAAATTTATTATGTTTAGCTCAGTTGGCGCATTAATACAACTCGGTGTTGTATTTTCATTAGTTGATAATTATAATTGGATATATACAACTGCATTAGGTATTGGTGTTTTAACTGGAGCTTTTAGTAATTTCATTTTAAATAAAAAATTAACATTTAAAGAAAAACTTTGGCAATAAATTCTAAAATGTTTTAATTGGTATTCCTACAATTATTATTGTAATATCAATAGTTTTACTGCAATAGTTAAGGCATTAAATATCTGAACACTTTAGCAACTCAAACCACTCCATTATCTAGTCTCTTCTGCATATGTTTTCTCATTTCAGAGCCATTGACGAAGAATTGGTTTGCAGTTTCCTTTTTCTCTTCTCTCCACTGTATCTCAATTGGGTTTAATTCTGGAATGTATGCAGGAAAATATCTAATTATCACTTTACTTTTTGATGCTTTGAGAAATTCTTTTACTCTGACACTTTGCGGCATGATGCATTATCTGCAAACAGTAACAGTTTCTTACCAAATTGTTTTTGTAGGGATTTTAAAAAATCAAGAAATGATATCGTATTTGCCTTATCATAGAACCTGCAGAAAAATATGCCGTTATTCCCCAGTTCACCAAAGGATTGAAATTTTTCTCGTGTATAATTAATTGATGTGGTAATGTTATTCTCTGCAAGATACCATCCGCGCTTTATGTTGGGTGCTACTTTACTTGTTGACTCGTCCAGACATAGTGTGGTGTATCCCAATTTGGAATATCTGTTAACTGTCCTTTTTGCGTTTTTTTAAAACGATTTTGCTCCTCTTTTGAGGCTGATTTGTGATGAGTCTGTCTTGGTTTTTTAGATGAGAATCCGATTCTGTGCAGCAATTCACGCATTCCTCTTGCAGAGTATAGCGTATTGTATTTTTTATTCACATGTGTAATTACCATTCTTGTACTCCACATGAATTGGTTAAATCCAAATTTTTCTGGACCTGAAATTAGATCATCTCTTAATGACACTAGTTGTTTTTTATTTAAGAAACATCTAGAACCAGAATATTTCTTACGGCGTGATGCCGTTATTCCTTCTTTATCCATTCGATTTAGCCAGTAGGACAGAGTTGATGGTATGACATCCAAACTGGCACATATCACAGAATATGGAATATCTTGTTTTCTTAGTATTGCAGCCTTTAATCTTATCTTTGCTTTTGCATTTTTTTCATTCTTGCATGTTTTTCTTAAAAAATTAATGCTTGTTCCTTTCATGAAATGGCTTCCTGAAGATACCATTAATGCTTTAGTTTGTTTTGACATGATTCTGTAAGTGTAATATGTGATCTAGATCTTTTGAGTTAAAATAATTGATAATTCGTTCAAAATTTGTATGCCTAAACTATAATTGGTAATTTGACAATATTGACCCATATGAAATGATCGTAGTTACAATGATTGGAAATTTTATGAAATCGATACTGGAAAAATACTAAATTGTTTTCTCAAAGTAAAATTCTATGAAGATCTATCATATTACTACATACTTTGAAAGAACTATGAAAAATAAAAATAATGAACATTTCGTCTTTTTTGCTCTATTCAAATGTAGATGTAGAGCTTTGAGACGAAAGTCCTGTTGAAGATGGTACAGACGGGAATTTGTCTCCTACCTGTTGCTCAGCGACTGCGGATGCTTCTTGAAGAATTTTTTCGGTTTCTTCACTTGAAACATCAGATTCTATGCTAAATGAATCTCCTGCAAGTGAATCCATCATCAATCCATTAAGTGTCTGAGTCATAGTATTCAATTCTGAATCAGCTTCTGGCATGAATCTTCCTAGCGATGACTTTAATCCCTTCATTGTAGACATTGCTGGTCCAATTGCTACCATAGCATCACCAAGATCATGAATAGTTGTCAGTCTTAGTTGGACTTGTTCTAATGACATTCTTGCATTGCCGAGCATTTTTGTAACTTTACGAATTTCAGCTAATTCGTTAGACAAAACTCTACTTGTGCTAGTATCATGTTGTTGCATTGCGGTTACGACTCGTTGAAAGAGTTGTGCATCTCTTTCATGCAGTTTACCTAACATAGAATCCATTTTTGATATTTGGACTTGTAGTTTATTTACTGCAGTTTGAATTCGTGGTTTTAATGCACCTTGAGGCTTTACTGCTTCACGTAGTTTGCCAGTTACACTTTGAGTCTCTTGTCGAGCCCAAGTTTTATCGAAGTTTGGCATGGTTGCTAGTTTAGAAATTTAGTCTTAATCAACGGTGTGTATTTAGATCAACTTTAGAGTAAATTTAGCTAACAAAATCTAAATCTAATTCAATAAAACAATATCTTATGGTAAGAATTGTTGTTTTTGATTCAGGATTAGGCTCACTGTCAGTAATTAAATCAATTCAAAAACAATTCAAATGCAGTATAATTTACTTTGCTGATTCCAAAAATTTCCCATATGGAAAAAAATCTATTAAAGAAATTAAAACCATTACACTAAAAACAATCTCAACTCTTCAAACTTTATTCAAATCTGAATTAATTATAGTTGGCTCAAACACATTATCTCTTACATTAGATTTACATTCTAAAAACATTCTAAGAGTATTACCACCGTTTAATGAAGCAATAAAAATCACAAAAACGAAATCTATTGCAGTATTAGCAACAGAATCTATTGTTAAAAGTAAATTACTTGATGAATATATACAAAAATTTAACACAAATAATATTAAAATTATCAAAATTAATGCATCAAAATTGGTAGAATTAGTCGAACATGGTAATTTCTATTCAAATCCTCAACTTTGTACATATATAATCAAAAAAACACTTGAATCTAAACTTAGCATAAACAATGTAGATGTAGTAACATTATCTAGTACTCATTTACCATTTCTTTTAGAATTATTTGGAAATATATTTCCAAACATAACTTTTCTTGATCCTAGTGAATTATTAGCTAAAAAACTAAAGCAAAAATATTTTGATGCTAATAAACAAAGAAATTATTTACAAATTTTTACTTCTGGTAATATTACATCATTTAAAAATAAACTTGGTCATATTAATATTAAAAATACAGTTTCTAAACTTACAATTGAATGAACAAATCATTACACTTAGAATTGAATAAAAAAACTGTTACGATAATTTTTATTTTTCTAAACAAAAATACTTTTTTAATCAAGTTTTTTATTTTTTAAAACTAAGGAAATGAGATTGATTCAGATATTATAGAATCAAGTTCAGAAATTTTTATTCTGCTTTGTTCCATAGAATCTCTTTTTCTAATTGTTACAGTTTCATCTTCTAATGTTTGGTGATCAACAGTTACTGCAAATGGTGCTCCAATCTCATCTAGTCTTCTATACCGTCTACCTATAGCTCCTGAATGGTCTAAAAATGCATCACATTTTCTTTTGATTTGTAGAAAAATCTCATCAGTTTTCTCTTTCAAACCGTCTTTTTTGACTAGAGATAACATACCTACGTGTGTTGGTGCAAGATATGGTTTTAGTGATAAAACCATTCTTTCATGTTTTTTGTCGTCTTTCAAACTGTGCTCTAAAATTGTATACAAACTTCTATCAATCCCCATTGAAATCTCAAATACATGGGGTAAAACTTTTTCATCCTCATCCATAATCTCAAATTTCTGCTTGCTTTTTTTTGCGTGACTGGTTAAATCATAGTCAGATCTGTAATTACATGCAACTAATTCAAGCCATCCCATGGTAGTTTCAACTTCAAAATCAAAGGCCACTTCAGCATAAAATGCTTTTTCTTTATCTCCCAATTTCCTAAATCTACTTTTTGCAATATCTATTCCTGTTTTTTCATAAAATTCAGTTAACATTCCTAAATAATATGCCACAAATTTATTTGGAACAACTCCTGATTCTACTGCTTCTTTAGATGTCATAATAACAGGTTCTGTATCTGTTTGAACTCTTATGGTGACATTTTCAATCTCTGAGAATTTTTCCATATCTGATAGTTTGTTTGGATTACAGAATATCTCAATTTCTGCTTGATAAAATTCTCTTAAACGAAGTAAACTTTGTCTGGGTGCTATTTCATTTCTAAAACTCTTTCCAACTTGAGCTATTCCTAGAGGTAGCTTTCCTCTCATTGTTTTGTATAGTCTAGGAAAATCTACAAAAATCGATTGACATGTTTCAGGTCGTAGATATGCTTCCTCTTCTTCAGGACCAATACCAACTTTGAACATCATGTTAAATTTTTTTGTTTTATCAAAACTACCTTTACACTTTGGACACTTTATGTTATTTTGTGATATTACATTATCAAATTCTTCCAAATCTGCGCTTTCAGGAATTTCAATTTGTGTAATTTCTGCTATTGTTCTGTCTGCTCTAAAAGTAGCATTACATTTTGTACATTTTATTATTGGATCTGCAAAATTTCCTAAATGACCAGATGCTTCAAAAACTGATTTTGACATTATCTGGGAACCGTCAATTTCTAACATGCCATCTCTTCTAATTAGCTCCCTTCGCCACAATTCGAGAAATTTATTTTTCAGACTAACTCCAGATGGACCGTATTCCCAAAATCCAGCCTGAGCATCAGCATAAACTTCACAGCTAGGAAAATAAAATCCACGTTCAAGTGCTAATTTCATAACTGCTTCATAATTCATTATTTTATTCACTCATCCATGAAATAAATTTCTACACAAATCCTTTTGCTACTTTAACGTTTTCAAAATCGTCTCTATCATCATCAATAGGTGTTTCTAAAACTATGGGAATTTTTTTCTTATTTGCAAACTTTACAACTGATGAAATTCCATTTTCTCCAATTCCACCTAATCCTAAATGATAATGTCTATCAAGATTACAACCCATTTCTCCTTTAGCATCATTAAGATGAAGAATTTTCAAATTATCTATCCCCACATGTTTATCAAATTCTGTAAACATTTTCTTTACTGCTGTCTCAGTTCTTAAATCATAACCTGCAACAAATGCATGACATGTATCTAAACAAACACCAAATTTTTTTGCAGGTTTCAGCTGTCTAAAAATTTCACCCAATTGTTGAAAATCAGAGCCTACAGAATTTTTCTGTCCTGCTGTATTTTCTAATAAAATCATTACGTCATTTTTTGTTTTTCCAGCTTTTGTCAATCCCTCTACCAGTCTTTTGATTCCAGCTTCTTCTCCTGTTCCTAAATGACTGCCTAGATGTGTCACTAAATATGGAATTCCTAATTGCGCACATCTTTTACTTTCATCTATCAAAGTTTTAACAGATTTTTCAAATCCATCATCTTTGGGTGTTGCCAGATTTGGTAAATATGGCATGTGCGCACATGTTGCAAATCTGTCAATCTTACTTGTTTTTAGCTTTGATTTGAAATTATCAATATCCTCTTTGGTTAGTGCTTTTGCATGCCAACCTCTTGGATTTCTTGTAAATATTTGAAATGCTGAGCATTCTCTCTCAACTGCATTATCTACTGATTTGTCAATTGATCCAGATATTGAAACATGACATCCAACTTGCATATATTATATTTTCCTTAAACATAATTTAAATTAGCATCCAAATTTAAAAAATCAGATTTTTAAGTAAACTAGATAAATCACTTTCATGCTTGCATTAGGACAGGATGAAATTGCAAAATATCCATTTTTGGCAGATGCTGGTCAATATCTCAAAGATCAGGGATTTTCTCTTGAACAATTTGGTTCAGATCCTGACTTTAAACAACTAATTGAGAAGGCATATGAGAGAATTCGAGTTGCAGTAGATGGTAAAATCTACAAATCTGATCTAGATGGGGATCATGTTTCAAAAGAGGCTGCCTTACCTAGAGAAGTTTTTTCATTTTTGTTGGCTGTTGTTTTATTGAAGCTTAGTAGCACGCATACTCTAATCAAAAGATTTGCAATGCAAGAATCAAGACGTGCAGAAAAACTATTAGAAGATACTCTAAAAATATCTAATAATCCTAGTGGATCTGTACTTCTTACTGATGAACAAAAATCTCAGAGAGACGTAGCTGCACAAATAATCAAAGAAATTTCTAACGTTGAAATTTCTAAACCTGAAGAAAAAGAAGAAGAAAATTATACTTCAGGTCAAGACGAATGGTTAGTTACTGTTTCAGATTATCTTAAACGTTCTATTCAATTCCATGAACGTGAATGGAAATTAGTTAATAGAAAAGTTGAAAATGGAAAAGTGTATTTATCTTCACACCAAACAATTAGATTAATAAGAAAAGAATTAGGAAAGTATATTGATTTAAAAATTAGTAAAGCAAAAACTCCAGAAATGACTCCTGGATTTGAAGATTCAGTTAATAAACTTATTTCATTAGCAAAAAAATTTGTAACTTTTACTGTAGATACTGGAGAGTATCCTCCATGCATTAAACATGCTAGTGAAGTACTTGAGAAAGGCGAAAATCTTCCTCATTCTGGACGATTTATGCTTGCAACTTTTCTTTTATCAAAAGGACAAACAGTTCAACAAATTGCACCTTTGTTCAAAAATGCGCCTGATTATAATGAACAAGTTACACTTTACCAACTAAATCATTTGGCAGGATCTTCTGGAAGTGGAACACAATATTCATGTCCATCTTGTGATAAATTAAAAACTCAAGATCTATGTTTTGCTACATCTGAATGTGATAATATCATCAATCCCTTACAATTTGGAAGGAAGAAAAAATAATGCAAGACTCTGATATACAATTTCTAGAAAATTCATTTAAAAAGCATTATTTTGATCACTTTGATCTAATTGAAATCCCAAAAAGATCTTCTGAAAGAGAATTTGGCTACCAAAAATTTAATTTTAGTGGAATGACTCGTCATATAGCAATACAAAAAGATAAAGAATTGCATCTCATGCTAATACAAAATATCCCATCAGATGTTTATTGTTCAAATGCATACTATACATTTCCTAATTTACCCATGAAAGAAAAAGATTGGAAGGAAGCAGATCTGATTTTTGATATTGATGCAAAAGATCTTAATTTGTCTTGCAGAGAAAATCATACAGTATCAATTTGTAATGATTGCAATGAAATTTCAAAAACTTTAACCCAATGTTCAAAATGTAATTCATTCAAGTTAGAAAAGAAATCCTTATCCTGCAAAAATTGTATTAATGCTTCAAAAATTGAAGTAGAAAAATTATCTGAAGTTTTAGTTAATGATCTTGGGATTAATAAAGAGAATATTGAAATATATTTTTCTGGCAATGAAGGTTTTCATGTTTATGTATATAATTCTCAATTTCAAAAAATTGGTTCTAGAGAAAGATCAGAACTAACCGATTACATATCCTTACGAGGAATCATTCCTGAAACATTTGGAATGAAGAAATACAAACCTAACAAAAATTCATTTCCTGATTTTGATGAAAAAGGATGGAGAGGTAGATTTTCAAAACAAGTTTTTGGTTCAAAATCAAAACGATCACAAATAATTGCAAAATTACTTGCAAATGGCTATTCTTCTTTTCAAAAAACTTTAGATGATGTCTCAGAAAATATTGGAGTAAAAATTGATCCTAATGTTACTATGGATATCCATAGAATTTTTAGATTACCTGGTTCAATTAACAGTAAAAGTGGTCTTACAAAAACTCGCTGTGATAATTTAACAAAATTTGATCCATATGTTCAAGCATCGTTTCTTAGTGATGACACTGTAGAAGTTTTTGCAAATTGTCCTATAGAATTTAAGCTAAAAAATAAAAAATTTGGTCCATATTCAAATGAAAAAGTAACAGTTCCAACATTTGCCGCCGTCTATATGATCTGCAAAAAACTAGCTGGAATTGCTTAATTTTACAGGTAAGACATTAATTTACCGAATCCAAAGAAAATTCAGTTTTGTATAGCGCTTCTACTGATAAACAAGCTCCGCCTCCTAATACTGGAAAATATATCAAATTAGGCATTGTTGCACTTCTTGGAATAATGATTTTCACTCTAGTGGCAAATCAAGCAGTCGTTTTATCAATGAATTTCACTGAGTTTGGTGAACAGTTTACCAAACCTCTCTATTACACACTTGTTTCTACTGTGATTTTGTCAGCTATTGCTCTTGTTCGAATAAATGTTATCGGCAGATCTTCAATTTTTTGGTATGCTATTAGTACCGGAATTAGATTTCTAGGAAATGGCGGTCAACAACCAATTTCAAACACTCTGATAAATTTTAGAGATTACAAATTATCATCCATACAATTTGCAATCTGGCAAATTACCAAGATCTTGCTTTTCGGAGCTTTTTTTGCCAATATCATGTTTGGATTTGCAGCAACGTCGTTTCTTGATGGGAATACCTTAGGAATAGAGAATTTACCTTCATTGTTTACTTTGCCTTTTGTAACTCCAGATACCAATCCAAACTATGCAGCAGTAAATGTCGTTCCAATGATTCCTGCTTTAGTAATATTGCTCCCTCCATTACTTGCAGCTATTGGACTTCGTTTAGTTTTATATGTTGGAATTCATAGAATGATTAATGTTATCACATCTTTTCTACAAGATTCCAATGAAGGTAAACCTAGATATTTAAATTATGTTTCAACTATTGAAGGAATTTTAGGAATTGGTGTCATCTGGGTAGGAATAAATCTATTCTTTACTGATCAAATTGATTATAATACAAGATATGTCATTGGTGGTATACTTGTCATTGGATTTGCATTAATTGGATTTTCAATAGTTGACAGAATTAGAGCTCGTGTGTTAACTCATATGTTTAAGAGAGATGTTTATGTCAGGTTTTTGACAATCATTGCAATTGCAATTATTGTAATTGGTGTTGTATTAGTTAACAATAGTATTGCAGATGCAAAGAAGATTGAATTTTTAGGTCCATACACTGCCCAACAGATTGGCGTGAATCGTTATCTTGGAGAATTAAATAATATTCAAGAAACTATTCATGATGTTCAATTGACATCTGTTTCTCCAAATAATATTAACAATTATGTAACCAAACATAGTGATGTTCTTGATGTAATTCGAGTCTGGGATTGGGATGCAGCTGATGCAAAACTCAGGCCTGAAATAGGACTTATTCCTTATGTAAATTTTAAAGATAATGATATTCTTCGTTTCAATAATACTCTGTATTGGACTGCCTCAATGGAACCCATTTTACCTTCATCTGTTAGTACTAGTAATGAATGGTATAATGAACATCTTGTTTATACACATGTTCCTAATGGATTTCTTACTTTAGAAGCAACAGATGGACAAATAGTTGACAGTAGTGAGTTTTTCAAACAAAGAGAAATTTATTATGGTGAGGGAGGATTATTTAACAAAACTTGGTCTGGATATCCAACTTCAAGAGATGGTCCTAGTGCAGAACTTGGAGGGGTATCTTATGCTGGTTTGGGAGGGCTAGATGTTCCACCACCATTAAGTTGGATATTTGAACCAAACTTCTTACTCTCATTTCCAAGTGAATCAGTCCATATAATGAGATACAAAGACGTACATGATAGAATGCAAACACTGTATCCTTATTTCCTATATGATTTGTTTGGAAAAGAATTAGATTTATTCCCTGTTACTGATGGAGAAAATTCTTATTGGCTAATTCCATTAATTATTGGATTTGACACAGGTGATGTTCCTTGGTCTGTTGGTAATCCATACTTGCGTTTAGTAGGATATGCACTCGTTGATTCTTACAACGGTGATATTCAATTACTAAAAACTGGGAATGACTTCTTTACTGATATGCTTACAAGTCAATACGCTGATCAGTTTGTACCAATACCTCTTTGGTTAGAAGAACAGATGCGATATCCTGTTGAATTATTTAATTGGAAAACAGAGATGTATAATATCTATCACGTAACAAATGTTGAGACATTTATCCAAGCTAACGAATTTTATGAAATTCCTCGTAATCTTGATACCTATTATGTTGAAGCAAAACCACCCGGATTTGAACAAACAGAATTCTTAGGATTATTATCATTAGAATTAAGAGGTTCTGAAGGTAGAAATCTTGCTGGATATATGGTAGTGGAAAATGATTTAGATAATTTAGGAGATTTACAATTCTATGAAGTTCCATTAAATTCTACGACTAAATTAATTGGACCTACTGCGGTAAGAGAAGCGCTTGATAGAGATCCAGAATTTGCTCAATTAAAGACATTATTGAGAAATCCAAGAATTGGTGATAACATTCTATATCGTGTCGGAGATCATGATGTTTACTTTATTCCTGTATACACTGCAGGAGCTGGTGGAGTAGTTGCACAACTAGGAACAATTGCAGCAGTAGGTGCTGCATTTAATGGCGAATATTTTGTTGGTTTAGGTGAAACTCAAGAAGAAGCATTTGAAGCATATTTGAAGAAAGTTTCCGGTGTAGCATCCACTGCCACTATTGCTGATGATGATTATGTTGAATTAGACAGAATTAAGAGAATTGAAATTATAAAGTCAATATTTGAAACAAACGACATTTCTATATCTGAACCTACATCAATTCAGATTCCACTGTCATTTAATGAAGGAGAACTTTTCTTCTTTACTAAAAATGATCAGAATGATGCTGAAGAGTTCTTATCTCAATTCATAGATGACTTTGTAAAACCACGTAGCGACAGAGTATTCATGTGGCAAGAGGATGCTGATCTTAACATTGGAACTATATTTGAAAAAGATGGACTTTCTGAGATGCATTATGTCTCAATTGAGGTAGGCACCTAATTGCTTCTTGTTGTAGATAATGGTTCTACCTATACAAAACAGTTAACTGATTTCTTAATTGAAAAAAAAATCTTATTTGAAAAACGACTTCCACAACTTTTAAACTTGAATTTACTTTCAAATTATGATTCTTTTATTTTATCTGGACGTAGGAAAAATGAAAAAAAAATTAACGAAATAAATTCTAAAATCATTACATATTGTGTTAAAAATAATCATAAATTATTAGGAATTTGTTATGGTGCAGAAATTTTAGCATTAACATTGGGAGGCACGATCAGAAAAACTATTGATCTTCAAAAAGGAATCGAGTCAATTCAGATCATAGCTGACAATTCCCTTTGCAACAATTCTTTAGATGTATTTGAAAGTCATAGTTATGAGATCTCAAAATTACCTAGTAGTTTGATCTCACTTGCTAAATCAAATAACTGTAAATATGAAATTATTCAATATAAGAAAAAACCAATTTTTGGAACCCAATTTCATCCTGAAATGAGTCAAGATGGTAATAATTTAATTGAGAAATTCTGCACTCTTTGATTGATTTTAATAACTCCCAAAATTTCTTTATTTTATGGATGAGGAAAGTCATGAATTATTTTTACCACTTGTTGAAGATGAAAATATCTGTCTCCCATTACCAATTAATGTAATTTCTAAATATTGGAATATTGATTTGCCTATGGTTGAAGCCATAGAATCTGCTAAAAAATATTCTGGATTTGATGGTAGTATTCTAATTGAAGGAATAGAAATTGCTGAAAGACATGGTTTAACATGCAGAATAATCCATTCGTCTATAACAGAACTAAAAAAATTTATTGACTTGGGAATTCCTCCTATTGTTATTCTTCCAGGGATTCCTGAAATTACACAACATGCTTCTGTAATTACTGGATATGATCAAAATGAAAAAACAATTTTACATTATATTCAAAAAGGTAATCATGAAGGTGAACAGCAAGAAGGAGTAATACCTCAAGATATTTTTGAAAAAGAATGGTCTGAAGAAGGGAAATTATTGATAATTTTAGCACCATCAGAGATTTTATCATCAACAAATCTTGAAAATATATCCAATGATAAAGCAAATCGATTATGTCTTATTTCTGAAAAACAAAATATTCTAAAAAATATCACTGAAGCTCTTCAATCATTAAAACAGGCTCTAGAAATTGATGTAAATAATTCGACTGCTTTAAATTTATTGGGTACAATGTTAAATTCCCAAAACTCTCCTGATTGTATAAAGTATTATAAAAAATGTTTAGAAATTAACAACAAGTCATATTTGACTTATAATGGTCTAGGAAATTTTTATCTTAAAACTAATGAATTTGAAAAGGCAGAAAATTATTACACCAAAGCTATAGAAATTGATTCAAAAAGATCTGCTAAAATTTACAAAAATCGTGCTTATCTCAGAGAAAAACAAAACAAAAATTCTGATGCAAAAGACGATCTTAAAAATTATTTGAAATATTATCCAAAAGCTCCTGATAGAGGAATCATAGAACAAGCGATTAGAGAATTATAATGCGGAGTGCGGGATTTGAACCCGCGGCCTTCAGCTTGGGAAGCTGACGTCATACCAGACTAAACTAACTCCGCTTAAATCAAATTCGTCAACTATGATTAAATATCTTGACTGATAATTCAAAGTATGGATGCAAGATGCCCTGAGTGTGAAAAAGTTGCTGTATTAGATGATGATGTAACTAATGTAAAATGCCCTCATTGCAATTTTGAAGCAGATTATGAAACATATCTTGAAATCATGAAAGATCAAGCAATCAATATGTCGTCAGAATATATTCCTGATAGACCCGGTATTTAATTACCAATAATTCCCTTTATCTGAACAATCTAAATGAGCTCCACAATTCGGACAAAACATATGACAAGCTTGCATATCTACCATTTTATTATCACACCTTGGACATCTAATTTCTTCTACCATGCCTATCTTTGTTAATCTTGATTTAAAAATAATGTCCAAAGGTTAATTAGTCGTTCAACTTTTTTTTGGAATAATTGGCTAATTTTAAACTTACAATATCTGATATTAAAGGAAAATCTATTTCAAAAGAACTCAAAGACAGTGATGCTAATCCTTTGTTAGGATTACAATTAGGAAATGAAACTGATGCATCTGTTGTTGGACTAACTGGAAAATTAAAACTCACTGGAGGCAGTGACAAATCAGGCGTTCCTATGAGAAATGATGTTCATGGTGCTGCAAGAAAAAAAGTTTTACTTTCTAAAGGTGTTGGTTTACAAGATGCAGAGTATGGACAACGAAAAAGAAAACTCATGCGAGGAAATACGGTATCTGAAGAAATCTACCAAGTAAATTGCAAATTTAATGGGGAATTACCAGTTGAATCTCCTGCAGAAGAAAAACCTGAAGATAAAAAAGAATAACTTAACATATACCGATTCTATTTTTTGATTCATGCATTGGAGAGAAACTCTTCCCGATTGGTATATCAAAAAATATGGTTATCAACCATGTGTTAACATTGGTACTGCTGGTCATGTGGATCATGGAAAAACCACTTTAATCCAAGCTTTAACTGGTTCTTGGACAAGTGTACATAGTCAAGAACTAAAACGCGGTATTACAATTCGTGTTGGTTATTCTGATGCAGCATTTTACAAATGTAAAAAATGTAAAGAACCATTAGGATATTCCACAACTCCAAAATGTAATAATTGTGGAAAAGAAAGTGAATTATCTAGAGTTGTCAGTTTTGTAGATAGTCCGGGACACGAGAGTCTTATGGCAAATATGCTTTCAGGCTCTGCATTGATGGATGGTGCATTGTTATTGGCTGCAGCAAATGAGAAAGTACCTAAACCTCAAACAAAAGAACATCTATTGGCACTTCAAACTCTTGGCATTCAACAAATTGTCGTAGTTCAAAATAAAGTAGATTTATTATCTTATCAAGAAGCTCTTACAAATTATCAAGAAATCAGTAAATTTGTTAAAGGAGGTCACGCTGCAAAATCTCCTGTAATTCCAATTTCTGCACAATCTGGATTAAACATTGATGCATTAATCGGATCAATTGAATCAACAATCAAAACTCCTGAAAGAGATGAAAAAGCTGATACTGTAATGCATGTTTTACGTTCTTTTGATGTAAACAAACCTGGAATCAAACTAAAAGATATCAAAGGTGGTGTTATTGGCGGAAGTCTTACTCAAGGCGTTTTTAATATTGGTGATGAAATCGAAATTAAACCTGGAATCATAAATGAAAAGAAAAAAACATACGAACCATTATTGACAGAAATTACTTCATTAGGAACTGCTGCAGGAATTGTTGAATCAATAAAACCTGGAGGTTTGGTAGCTATTGGAACAAAATTAGATCCTGCTATGACTAGAAGTGATTCATTTATTGGTTCAGTTATTGGCAAACCTGGTACTCTTCCTGAAAATTCCACTTTGTTAAAATTAGAAGTAAACTTGTTTGATTCTGCTGTTGGTACAACTGAAGACATTAAAGTACAACCAATTTCATCTGGAGAATTATTTCGATTAAACATAGGAACAGCTCCAGTTTTGGGTAAAGTTACTAAAATCAAATCAAAAAATATTGAAATTGAACTTAGAAGACCCGCATGCATTTTTGAAGGTGGCAATGTTGCAATTAGTAGACGAATTGCTGAAAGATGGCGATTAATTGGTGCAGGAATCGTTGGTTGAAGTAATCTGTGATACAAATTTTCTGATTCATCTAGCTACACATAGAATTAAAAATTTAGATAGTCTTGATGTTGAGATTGGTCAAATTACTTTTGTTATACCTCAAGTTGTAAAAAATGAATTACTTGAATTAGAAAAAAACTCTGAAAAAAAACAAGCAGTCCAATCAACATTAAATTATATTGAAAATTTTAAAACAATTCCTATACTTGGTTCTTTCGCTGATAAAGAATTACTTGATTACGTATCCCAAAATAGAGTTATTGTAGCTACAATGGATAAAGAATTAAAAAAACAGATTAAAAACAATGGAAGCTCAATAATGTCCTTTTCAAACAACAAAATTGTTTTAGAATCTTAGAAATATTTAATTTCAACATATTTTACGCTATAGTATGACTTTAAGCTTAACAAGTAAGGTATTTCAAAATGGAGAAATTATTCCTCAAAAATATGGATATAAACATGGAAACATTAGTCCACCTTTACAAGTAAATAAAATTCCTAAAAATACTGTTTCTCTTGTTTTAATAATGGATGATCCTGATGCGATGGCTGCTGTTGGCAAAATTTGGGTTCATTGGGTTGTATGGAACATAGATCCAAAAAATTCTGAATTTAAAGAAAATTCCGTCCCATCTGGTTGTATTGAAGGCAAAACAGATTTTGATGATATTGGTTATGGTGGACCTGCACCACCTGATAAAGAACATACGTATATTTTCAAACTATATGCACTAGATCAAAAATTATTTATTAATAAAGGCTCTACTAAACAAGAAATTGAATCCGTAATGAAAAACCATATTATCGCAGAAACATTACTTCAAGGAAGATATGCTCCCTAGTTTGTAATGAGCTTGTAATTTTTTATACAAAGAATAATAAACAAAAGTTTTTTTGAAAAATATTAGTTGTTAACAAATACGAAACTCGTTACTATTGGTAGTTTTGATTTAAAATTAAATCATCTTTTAATTATTGGAATTCTCAGTTTATCATTTACTATTTCATTTCTTCTTCGCTCTCAGCCTGCTGATCATGGCTTTGAATTAAATGAATTTGATCCTTTTTTCAATTATAGAGCAACTCAGTATATTGTAGATAATGGTATTCCTGCATATTTTGAATGGAATGATGATCTTAGCTGGTATCCTATCGGCAGAGATATCTCTGCAACTTCTCAAGTAATACTTCATCTAACAGCAGCTATAACATACTGGATTTTTGGAGGAGGAATAGATCTTTATGATTTTACAATCTTATTTCCAATAATTTTTGGCTCTTTTTCAGCTATTGTTATTTTTGCATTAGTTAGAGTGATTGGTGGTACTACTGCTGGATTATTTTCTGCTCTATTGTTTTCTATTTCATTTTCAATATTACTTAGAGGCCCTATTGGATGGTTTAAATCAGAACCTTTGGGATTATTTTTTAGTCTTTTAACAGTCTATCTTCTATTAAGTGGAATTACTTCTCAAAATAAAAAAATAGCATTATCTAAACTAATTGGGGCAGGAATATTTACAGCGTTTTCTATTTCTGCTTGGGGTGGTAATCAATTCTTTATTATTCCAATAGGTATCTTCTTTTTGGCATTGCCTTTTTTGAGAACTGATCATAAATTTATTTTATGGGCTATACCAGTATATACTATTTCTGTAATTATATCTGGTTTAGGATTTGAACGTGTAAGCTCTAATTTCATTTTTGGATTAGGTGGGGTTTCATTAATACTTCCTACATTATTTTTGATATCTTGCATTTTTATACAAAAGAAGAGTTCAAATCATAAAATAAGAAATGGTTTATTATTTTTACTTGTAATTTTAATTATATCTTCTAGCATATTAATACTAAATTCTGATTCTGACTTTTTACCAAGTCATAGATATCTTAATGCGATAAACCCATTTTTGACTACTACTGATCCACTAGTAGATTCTGTTTCAGAACATGCAACAACAACATTATCTCAATCATTTTTGTTTAACTCTGTGTTGATGATTTTTTCAGGTTTAGGTGTTTGGTTGATAATTAAAAATATTCAAAACAAAAACTTATCTTTTATTAAAAATGATATGTTGGCTTTTTCACTTATCATTGGACTTGTAGGAGTTTATGTTGGTTCTACTTTTGTCAGATTAGAAGTATTTGCATCTATTTCATTAATAATTTTAGCTTCATTAGGTTTGACTATACTAATAAAAGAACTGTTCAAAAATACATCACCTACCAAGTCTATTAGTAAATTTATACAATTACCATACATTACAGGGATTATTATTCTTTTAATGATTCCAATGATATATCCTGTTGGTTCAGAAACTTACAATCTAGTAGATTCAACTCCTACAATTTTGAATGGAGGATCTGTCTATCGAGTTGCCACTAATGATTGGGTTGATACCCTAGATTGGATCAAAAATAACACTCCTAAAGATTCCGTTATTGCGTCTTGGTGGGATTATGGTTATTGGCTTTCTACAATGAGTGATAGAGCAACATTGACAGATAACTCAACAATTCATAGTTATATTATTGAAAATATAGCAAAAATGTTTCTAAGTGATCCAGATTCAGCATGGAATATGCTTAATGATATGAAAGCTGATTATGTCCTTGTTTTTGTTGTGGGTGAAAAACTAGACATAGTTGAAACTGAATCTCTTTACCGATTAGGTGGCGGAGGCGATGAATCTAAAAAACAATGGTTTATCAAAATAGCAAAGTACTCTGCATCCAAATATCTACATGCAGATGGACTAAGTGGAACTGATCATTTTTGGAATGAAACTGTACTAGGTAAAATGTTCCCATTTTCTCCACTTGGATATATTAACCCAAATAACTTGAATCAACAATCTAAAACATATGTTCCTGGAATGGTTGGAATTTATGAAAAAGACATCAAATTCCCATCTGATGGTGATGGACCATTGAGATTAGTTTATGCTTCTCCTGGCTTTACTGAAGAAAAAATTGGACCTATGTTAGGAGTTTTTGTCTATGAAATTAATAAAGAATACAAACCAACATCCTAATTTTTTGAATATCTCTCTGCTAATCTATATCTCATGTATTTATCGTCTGGTGAGAATTTAGCAGGATGAACAGAAACAGTCTCTTCACTACATTTTGGACATTTTTCTTTTAATGTATAATGATTACATTTTGAGCATTTTCTTAATAAAAATCTCATTTTAATTTTCTCTTGTTTTCTTTGAATCTTCTCTTGTAAATTTGAATGATCCTTTTTTCTTTTGTATGTTATTCCCAACTTCTTCAATAATTGGCTTTAATAATTTCTCAGCTGATTTGAAATCTTCTGAAGTTATTGACAATCTATATTTTGGTGCACCTAAGTAAGTAATATCTACAGTAGAATCTTTCTTGATAACATCTAATAGTGTTTTTTTAATTATCTCAACGCCATCGGATTTGTTGTTTGTAATTTCCATTATGCCTCTAATTTCTACTGAAGGTAGTTTAATTTTTGAACAAATATCCTCAATTACTGTCACAGTTTTCTTTGCAAGTTTTAATTCTTTTATTGAATCTATTCCATTTCTTCCAATAGATATGAAAGCATCATAAATTGAATCAAATTTTGAGTAAATACTATCTTCTAATTTTTCTATTTCTTTATCTGATAATTTTGCTTTTTCTTGAACATTCTGTAACAGTGTTTTGCCTTTTTCAAATTTTTTAACTTCTTTTAGCTTTTGCTTTTTCTGATCTTTTGAAACTTGTTTTAACGAAAGATCTATGTCCCCTCTTTGAGTATTTATTTTTTTTACTAAAAGAACTTTTTTCTCCCCATCTTTGACAAATCTATTTACTGATCTAATCCAACCCGGAGCAATTTCTGAAATATGCAAAAATCCCTGAATATCATCATATTCATCTAGTGTAACATATGCCCCATGATCCATTACTTTGGTGATTGTTGCAAGAATAATTTCACCCTGTTCAGGCATTTCTTGGATTTCAGTAGACATTTCTTCTAAAACTTCTTCATGTGTAAATTAATGTTTGCTGACTAGAAATCAATGCCCTTCTTTGCTTTAATTCCTTGTTGAAATGGATGTTTTATCTCTCTCATTTCTGTAACTAGATCCGCAATCTCTATGATTTCATCTTTAGCATAATTTCCTGTTAATACCAAATCTACATTTTTTGGTTTTAATTTTATGATACTCAGTACATCATCTACTGAAATCAAATTGAGATTGACTGCATAGTTTATCTCATCTAAAATTACAATATCATAATTTCCTGATTGAATTTTTTCATTACTAATTCTAATTGCCTCTTTTGCTACTTTTTTGTGATCTTCTTTTGGACTTTTATCGTCAATTATTCCTACAAATCCTTTACCTACTGCAATCATTTCAAATTCAGGTTCAAGTCTTTTAGATGAATCTATTTCACCATAATGCCACGAACCTTTAATGAACTGAATCATACAAATTTTCTTTTCATACCCTGTAGCACGTAAAGCAATTCCTAAAGCTGCTGTTGTTTTACCTTTACCTTTTCCAGTATAAACAATTGTCAAACCTTCATTTTCCATAAATTACATTCAATAGATCTAACTAAAAACATTGAGTATTCGCTAATCTATCAATTTAAATAAAAAATAATCCTAGTCATACAAATTGAGAATTCCTCGAATTGTAATTGCGGGTGCTACTAGTGGAGTTGGAAAGACATCAATTACATGTTCAATAATTTATGCTTTACAAAAAAATGGTTTGTCAGTTCAACCGTTTAAAGTTGGACCTGATTACATTGATCCTAGTTATCTTTCAAGTATTTCAAACAATCAAACATACAATTTAGATGCATGGCTTATGGGCCAAAATCAATTATTGAATAGTTTTCTTTTTAATTCCAAATCTGATGTGTCTGTGATTGAAGGTGTTATGGGATACTATGATGGATTTGATGGAAATTCAAACTATGCTAGCACTCATCATATAGCTACACTAACTAAATCACATGTGATACTAGTTTTAGATGCAAGCAAAACTTCACGTTCTATTGCTGCAACTGCTCTTGGATTCTTAAAATTTCATAAAAATTCTTGTATTTCGGGAATAATTCTTAACAAAATAGGAAGTAAAAAACATGAATTTTTGTGTAGAAGTGCTTTAGAAAAAACTAAAATTCCAATTGTTGGCATTGTCCCAAAAAACTCTTCATTGAATATGTCTTCTAGACATCTTGGATTAATTTCAACATTAGAGAGTAAAATTCTCAAAAAACAAATTAAGGAAATATCTAAAATCATTTCAAAAAATATTGATATTAATCAAATTATAAAAATAACAAAAAATTCATTTGATCTTACTAAAAAATCTAAACCTGTACATAAAAAAATTAAAACTACTATTGGAGTTGCGCTTGACACTTCATTTAATTTCTATTATCAAGATAATTTAGAAGCATTACGTCGTGAAGGTGCAAAATTAAAATTCTTTAGTCCTGTCAAAGACAAAAAAATTCCAAAATGTAATGGTCTTTACATTGGCGGTGGATTTCCTGAAGTTTTAGGTAACTCTCTTGAAAAAAACCAAATCATGAAAAACTCAATAAAAAAATTATCTGAAGATAATATTCCTATTTATGCTGAATGTGGAGGGTTGATGTATCTAACAAAATCAATTTTATCTAAAAATAAAAAATACAAAATGATTGGATTATTTGATGCTGAAACTAAAATGACCAAGAATATGATATTAAATTATACAAAAGGTAAGATTATTTCAAAAAGCCCAATTACTGACAAACCATACAACTTTCAAGGACATGAATTTCATTACTCTCATTTAGATTCTGTATCATCTGATTCAAAATTTGCTTATACTTTAGAAATAGGCGAAGGAATTAAAAAACATCAAGATGGGTTGATTCAAGATAATACCATGGCATCTTATGGCCATTTGTATTTTGATAGCTCAAATTATGCAAAAGTTTTTGTTAAAAATTGCATTAAATCTTCAAAAAGATGATTCTGCTCTAACTAATTTAAAAATTGCATTAATTGTAGCAGAAACTGCAGCACTACCTCCTTTTCTACCCAAATTTGTGATAAAAGGAACATCTTCTAACTTTGTTAGTTCTTCTTTTGATTCAGCAGCACAGATGAATCCTACTGGAATACCTATAATTAAAGCGGGTTTAACTATGCCTTCTTTGACCATTTGAATTACTTCTTGAAGAGCAGTAGGTGCATTTCCTATCGCCACAACTCCTCCATCAATGTCTGAGATTGTTTCTCTCATAGACACTTGGGAGCGTGTTTTACCTTCTTTTTTTGCCAATTCCATGATTTCTGGTTTTGAAATATTACAAATTATGTCATTTCCAAAATCCTTTGGATTTTGTTTATTCATTCCTCCAATCACTCCATTAACATCTGTTACTATACTGCAACCATTTTTCAAAGCCCTCATTCCATTTTCAATTGCATCTTTGTGAAAAATTAATTTATTTTTATTTGCAAAATCAAAATCTGCCGTTGAATGAATGATTCTTTTAACAATTGGCCATTCTTTTTCATCAAATTCATGTAAACCTATTTCATCTTCAATCATTTGCATACTTGCATCTTCAATTGATTGACCTTTCTTAGTTTGCATCTTCTACCTCTTTTGCTCTTTCTAATATCAAATCAATCATTTTCTGATCGGTTCCTATATGTTTTGTAATGTATGCTTTATCAATAGTAGATTTTTCCAACGCTGGTATCAAATCATTATTAATATCAGTTTTAACATGTGCACCTTCATGTAGAAAATAGAATACAATTATCAATACTTTAGGATTATTTTTTTCACATTTTTTAATTCCTTCAAAAATATCAGGTTGTTCTATTTCTAGCCAACATCTGCTAACATTCCTATATGAATCAGTTAATTCATTTACAATATAATCTAAAGATCTTTGTGCATTAGGATCCTTACTTCCATGTCCAATAATCATTACATCTACTTCATTATTTGAAAGTGTTATTTGATTTTCTTTTAGTGTTGTAGATATTCTATTTCCAACTACATCTACCAAAGTTTTATGCATACTCATTTGTTTTGTAACTACAAATTTCACTTTGGTATTTTTTTGAAATTTCATTACTTCTGTAACTGCATTTTTTACTTTTTTACCAGGATACAAAAAGTAGGGAACTATAGTCAAAAAATCAATGTCTTGATTTAAACACTTGGGAATTCCATCTTCAATATACGGTGGTTCTACCTCTAAAAAACAAAAATCTGTGAAAACATAATCTCCTTTTGCCTGAATCCCTTGACAAATCACATCTAATTCTTCAGATGCTTCTCTTTCTCTACTTCCCCTATCAATTAGTAGTAGTCCTCGCCTCAATTCATAATCCTCGCTATAGCTATGGTCAAATTTGGTGGGAATTTCTGTTTTTCTACTATCAATTCACCTTTGGATATTTTGATTGCAGCAGCTTCTGAAACACTTGCAGTTCCTTCAAAGGCTTTTACGGTTTCAGAAGGATTTGGAGCAGAAATTTCGGCCAAATCTTCCCTATTTACATACTCTACAGGAATTCTCATTTCTTTTCCAAGATCTATTAATCCTTGTATATCTTCTGGTTTTTTTATTGATACTAATTTTGCAATTGATTTTGAACTTAGTTTAAATTTTTCTAAACAAAAATCAATTCCTTCTCTAATGGTTTCTTTTGTAGTATCCCAATGTAATCCAATTCCAATTACTAAACTTGGAGGACGGTATATTACAGATTCTTTAGATATTTTATCATCAATTATCTTATCAGAAATTATAAGATGAGCTTTAGAATTTGATTTTTTTAATTCTTTCATACTTTCATAACTTACAACATTTTTTGGTAATTTTTTATACCAATTTTTCTCCCCTGCTTCTTGAAAGATACCTATTGGTTCTTCATTTACCATATGTGCACTAATTTTTGTTACAGTAGAATCGTCATCTATTTTCCAACTAAACTCTTTTCCTACTAGGTCAACTGAAATTGTTTTATTTACATCAGCTGCTGTAGTAATTACAGGCAATGCTTCCAGTTTTTTTGCAATTTTTTCAGTAAGTTCATTGGCTCCTCCTATATGTCCTGACAAAACACTAATTACAAAATTTGTTTTATCATCAATTACAATAACTGCAGGATCTGTTTTTTTATCTTTCAAATATGGAGAAATTAATCTGATTACTGCACCTAATGAAAAAACACAGATTAATGCATTATTATTTTTAAAAAGCTCAACAATTTTCTCTGTTGTAGGCTCAGAATACCATGTAATGCCTGTTACTCCAGTAGTTAATTTTGAAGGAGCAAACACATTCCAATCTGGAAATATTTTTTTTAAATTCCCTCCAATCTTTATTCCATTTTTAGTAATTACGAGAACTGAAGTTTTATCCACAATCAAAATCTTCCAACATTAATAAAATACCTTACTGTTCAGACTTTCTAGCCAAAATATTTCCTTCAAAATCAAACAATATTACATCAATTGGAACTTTTTCTTCAGAATGTTTTCTCATGTGTTTGTGTGTTTCACTACTAATCAAATCAAAAAATCCTGCGATCTTATTGTTTTGAATAATCTCTGAAACATGTCTAGCTGTATTTGCTTTTTTAATATCTTGAATTACACTTTCATTAGCATTACATTTTTGAGCTAATTCTGCTAAAAAACCCATATCTACTTTAGATCCTTTTACGTGAGTTTGTTTAACTCCTGCTGCCATTTTTGCTAGCTTTCCAATAAAGCCTACAACATATGCTTTTTTGATCTCTTTTTTTCCACATTGTTGAATTGCATATCCTGAAAAATCACCTATCTGTACAAAACAATGTTCAGGTAAATCTACGATTTTTTTTGCAAAATCTTCACTTCTTCCACCAGTTGTAAGTACTACTATATTATTATCAGATGCAATCACAACATCCAAATTTTGTCTAATTGATGCTGCATAAGCGGCTGTAGAAAATGGAATAACAATTCCACTTGTTCCTAAAATTGAAATTCCATTAATAATTCCTAATCTTGGATTATCTGTTTTTGGCCCTAACTCTTTTCCTTTAGGTACTGAAATAATCACTTTGATTCCTTTCTCTAAAAGAATTTTTCCTCCAACCTCTCTTAGATTTTCAACAATCATTTTCTTAGGAATTGGGTTGATTGCAGGTTTGTTAATTTCCAAACCTAATCCTGGTTTAGTCACTATGCCTACTCCTTCTCCACCCTCAATTTCAATTTCGTTAATTTTTTTAATAAATGATAACTCTACAATAATCTCTGCTCCATGAGTAACATCAGGATCATCTCCACCATTTTTAATTACCGAACATTTTGCTTTATCAGATTGAAATTCACATAAATGGATTGGAATTTGGGCATAGGATCTTTTTGGTAATAAAATATCTACATTTTCAATTTTTTTTTGATTGATTATTGATAATAATGCAGCTTTTGATGCAGCTGTAGCAGAACTTCCTGTAGTATAACCTGTTTTTAGTTTTTTCTTCCCTTCTTCCACGATATACTTGTATTCATTTTATAGTATTAACTCTTATTTCATAATTTTTGAAAATTATTCAAATAGATTTAAAATTAAAACAAACTCTATTTTATTATGGTTAAATCTCTAAAAATTGTTGTTACTGGAGCTAGTGGATTTATTGGAAAAAATCTTCGAAAATATTTATCAGAAAAAAACATTGAGTTAATCTCAATATCCCGAAAAGATTTTAAGAATTTTAAATGTGAGACTAAAATTATATCAAAAAATTATGAAGAAAAAAGTATAATTAAAAAAATACAAAACTCAGATGTCTTAATTCATCTTGTTGGAATAGGAAAACAATCTGTAAATACTAATTTTGATATGATACATACTAATTTAACAAAACATATTCTAAATTTAAGTAGAAAAGCTAGAATAAAAAAAATTATTTTTTTAAGTGGTTTAGGTGTATCTCCAAATACATCCTTAAGTTATTTTATTTCAAAGTATAATGCAGAAAAACAAATTATTGATTCTCGTTTAAATTTTATAATTTTTAGACCATCATATATTATTGGTAAGGATGACTTATTATCAAAAAACCTTAAAAAACAAATCAAATTTGGAGAAATTACAATTCCTGGTTCTGGAAGATATTCAATTCAACCAATACATGTATCTGATGTCACCAAAATCATCTTTGAATCTATATATCAACAAAAATTTGAAAACAAGATTATTGATCTTGTAGGTCCTGACTGTATTACATTTGAAAAATATGTAAAACTTTTTTCAAAAGGTACTAAAACTAAAATTAAAAAAATCAATCTTGAAGAAGCATATCATAATGCAATAGTGAATTCAAAATCTAATTTTGGAATTGATGATCTCAATATACTAATAGGTAATTTTCAAGGAAATCATAAACAACTATCTAAGATATCCAAAATTAAATTTCAATCTATACTAAAATTATTACAATCCGGCAGCTTGTTTTAAAGTCTCGGCTTTGTCTGTTTTTTCCCAAGTAAACTCGGGTTCATTTCTTCCAAAATGACCATAAGCTGCTGTTTTTTTGTAAATTGGTCTCTTCAAATCTAACTCAGATATGATTCCTGATGGTTTCATATCAAAATTTTTGCTGACTAAATCCTCAATTTGGTTTTCTGGAATTTTGTTTGTTCCAAATGTATTTACATAAAGCGAAACTGGTTCTGCTACACCAATTGCATATGCAAGTTGGACTTCGCATCTATCTGCTAATCCTGATGCAACTAAATTCTTTGCAATATATCTACACATGTAACATGCAGATCTGTCTACTTTGGATGGATCCTTTCCTGAAAAAGCTCCACCACCATGTCTTCCAAATCCTCCATAACTATCAACAATAATCTTTCTCCCAGTCAATCCTGCATCGCCATGTGGACCTCCAATTACAAATTTTCCTGTGGGGTTTATGTGAGTTTTAATATCATCATTCCAAAGATTCCCTAAAATAGGTTTGATAACTTTATCAATAATTTCTCTTGAAATTTCTTCTTGAGATATATCTGGAGCATGCTGTGTTGATATGACTACTGTTTCAATTTTTGTAGGCTTGTTATCTTCATATCTTACAGACACTTGTGATTTCCCATCTGGTCTAACCCATGATAAAGATTGATCTCTTCGCACTTGTGATAATTTTTGAATCAGTTTATGTGCAAGTAAAATTGGCATAGGCATTAATTCTGTTGTTTCATTTGATGCATAACCAAACATTAAACCTTGATCACCTGCACCTTGTTCTTTTTCCTCAGTAGCTGTTACACCCTGACTAATATCTGGACTCTGTGAATGAAGTTTTAAATCAACTTTGCAGCTATCTCCATCAAACATTAAATCTTTGTTATCATAACCGATTTCTTTTATTGTTTTTCTAACTAATTCCTCTTGAGCTTTTTGATCAAATTCTGCTTTTGATGTAACTTCTCCTGACACAACTACATAATCAGTTGTAACCATTGTTTCAACTGCAACTCTAGAATTGGGATCTTGCCTAAGATATTCATCTAAAAATGCATCAGAAATATTATCACATATTTTGTCTGGATGTCCTTCAGTTACCGATTCGGAGGTAAATAGAAAATTATTAGTCATAAAACTATATCTCATTAACTAGAGTTCGTTTTCTAGTTTGATAAATAATACATTATTGCCTCTTACGATTACTCTACCATAATTTGCAATTGTCTTACCATCATGAAGCTCTTCAGCATCAGTCATTATCAAATTCATATACGAATCAACATTATCCATTTTCCCTTTATACTCTACTTCGTTTTTTAGTCTTACAGTAACTTTCTTCTTGGTGCTTTTTTGAAGGGTCGTTAGAGGTCTTTTTGCGCTATTTGGTTGGGACACTAATTGTTCACTTGTTTTGCAACTTTGTTCTCTAGCATAAAAGCCTTACCTCTTTTATGAAAATAGAAATTCCTTAAATTTTTTCTTCTTTTTCTAATACTTATCCAAATGATCTCTACTGGCTTACAAAAATTAGACAGATTCTTGTCTGGAGGAATTCCTGATAATGTAATCGTTGACATATTCGGTGGAAATGGAACTGGTAAAACCCTATTCTTACTACAATTGTGTATAAATTCAATTAAAAATGGTGGCAATGTTTTGTATTTGGATACGACTGGTGGATTTAGGCCTGAACGAATTATTGAAATTCAAAAAGCATTAAAAATAGAGACTAACCTGTTGGAAAAAATAACTGTATCTAGAATCACAAATACTTCAGAACAAATCAAATCAATTCATAATATTGAAAATAATAATTTTTCTTTAATCGTGATTGATAACATCACTGATTTATTTTCATATGAATATCAAAAAAATGAATATACATTTGAAAAAAATCTATTATTTATGAAATACATGCATGAGCTATCAAAGTTTGCAATTATAAAAAAAATTCCAATTATAATTACTAACATGATTAGAATTGTAAATGATATGGAAGTAGAAAATATGCAAAATGCAATTGATCCTTTTACCCATATCAAAATACATCTTTTTAAAAATTCATCAAAATTTACTGGTCAAATTTATTGGGCATTAAAAAAAGAAAATTTCTCTTACAGAATTAATAAAATTGGACTTTCCGATAATAGTGAAGATTTTTAATGGCCTCTTCTTAGGTTAAATAATGGCAGGAATTTTTGATTCAATACCAATTATCACTGTAGTTTTATTTACACTTGGTTTAGTTGGTGTAATTGTCTATGAAAAATCACGATCAAATAACACCGAGTCATCTACTTAATTCTTTATTTGGAAACTTTGGATTTTCTAAACTAACTGAAATTCAGAAAAAAGCATCACCAATAATTTTACAAAAAAAAGACTGTCTGGTAATAGCACCTACAGGTTCTGGTAAAACTGAATGTTCAGTTATACCAATTTTTTCACTTGTAAAAAATTCTAAAAAAACTGGAAAAATCAAAATTCTATACATTACACCATTAAGGGCATTAAATCGAGATGTTTTTAGAAGAATTACCAAATACGCTCATCAAAATGATCTAACCATTGAAATTCGTCATGGTGATACTAGTCAGAAAGATAGAAAAAAAATTACTGAAAATCCACCTGATATTCTTATCACAACTCCTGAAACTTTGGTCATTCTTTTAACTCAAATCAAAATGCTTACTGGTTTAACTCACTTAGAGTGGATTGTAATAGATGAAGTTCATGAATTATTATCCAGTGAGAGGGGTTCTCAACTATCATTAAGCATTGAAAGATTGGAATTAAATTCAAAATATCCTCTCACAAAAGTTGGATTATCTGCTACGGTTGGAAATTTTGATGAAGCAGGAAAATTTATTGTCGGTACTAAACGAAAATGTGAAATAATTCGAGATACTTCTGTAAGAAAGTATGATGTAGAAATAAAATATGTTAATGGAACAATTTCAGATGTAGCCGAAAAAATCATTGAATATGTATTAGAATT
Source organism: Candidatus Nitrosopumilus sp. (assembly GCA_965205675.1). Taxonomy (GTDB): domain Archaea; phylum Thermoproteota; class Nitrososphaeria; order Nitrososphaerales; family Nitrosopumilaceae; genus Nitrosopumilus. Next base: position 1,950,741 of record OZ242186.1, on the reverse strand, counting down.
AAACTTGGATTCTCCAATTCTTCTTTTTACAAATACTAGAGGAGAAGCTGAGTTTTTAGCATCAATTTTAAAAGAAAAATCATCAATTCCTATTGAACTACATCATGGTTCTCTTTCAAAACAGATAAGAGAAGAAACTGAATCAACTCTGCGTCAAGGAAATCGTGGTATTGTAGTTTGTACGTCTTCATTAGAATTAGGTTTAGATATTGGATCAGTTGAATTAGTCATTCATTATGGTTCCCCTAGACAAGTATCAAAATTTGTTCAAAGAATTGGTAGAAGTAAACATAATCGTGATGCATCAGCTCAAGGATTAATTGTTACAAACAATCCTGATGATGAATTTGAAGCTCAGGCCATTCTTAATCGTATTCAAGAAGGTTCAATTGAAGAACAAAAAATTCATGCTGGTTCCCTTGATGTTTTAGCTCATCATTTAGTTGGATTATCTATGCAGCTTGGTGAGGTTTCAATTGAACAAGCATTTGATTTAGTAACTAAAGCATATTCATTTAGAAATTTACAACTTGAAGATCTGATAAATGTGCTAGATTTGTTAGATTCGAATTATTTGGTATTTTTTGATAGAACAAAAATGACTTATTGGAAAAAAGGAAGTGCTTTCAAATATTATTTTGAAAATCTTTCAACAATACCTGATATTCTTAAATTCAAAGTCTTTGATAGCGTTGGCAAGAAAATCATTGGATCTTTAGATCAGAGATTTGTAGGTGATTTTGGAGATTCAGGAAATATTTTTGTTTTAAAAGGTTCCCAATGGAGAATCCTAAATGTAGATGAAAAATCATTTAGTGTAAATGTTGAACCTTTTAGAGGTGGAGGTATTACTGTACCATATTGGGAAGGAGAAACTATTCCAATTGATTATAAAACTGCACGAAAAGTGGGAAATTTTCGTAGTAAAGTTAAGAATGGAAATTTTAGATTAACCAATACGATAATCGAAAAATTAACTTTTGATCAAATTCCTGATGAAAATAACATTGTAATCGAATCTAATCGTTCTCAAGGTTCAATAGTAATCCATTCCTGTTTAGGAACTAAAATTAATTCAACACTATCAACATTATTCTCTTCAATGCTTTCTACTATGTTAGGATCTATAGTTGATTCTCGTTCTGATGGATATAGAATTGTATTATCTTCTAGATCAAGAATTTCAAAAAAACTCTTCATTGAAATACTCAAAGATGATTATGATTTACAATCTATTGTAAGCACATCTTTAACTGGAACCCACAATGTAAACTGGAGAACTTGGTGTGTTGCAAAAAAATTTGGTGTAGTTGGACGTGGTGCAGTGTATGAAAGAAAATCTGCCAGATTCTTATATGAGCGATATTCTAAGACTCCTCTTGTACACGAAGCTCTCCGTGAATTATTTCATGATAAATATGATCTAAAAAATTCTGAAAAAATTCTAAAAAAGATCAAAGAAGATAAGATTCGTGTTACGTGGTTGGAGATTGATAAGTTTTCAAAATTAGCTGAACCAATTTTAGATCATACTGCAAAATATTATTCGTCTCCAGTAAATCTTGACAAAGGTATTATTGATCTTGTTAAAGCAAGATTAGAAAAAACTAAACATCGTTTGGTTTGTGCTCGTTGTGGAAAATGGGAACGTGTCATGCAGACATTTGAGGTAAAAAATTTAACGATTTGTCCCTATTGTAAGGCCAGACAAATCACTGCAACCTATTATTCTGATTATGATTTACCTAAAATAATTAGAAAAAAACATGATGGGAAAAAATTAACTGCAGAAGAAAAACACAAGTTTGATCGTGCCTGGAAAGTGGCCTCTTTAGTTGAAAACTTTGGTAAAACTGCCATCACTGTAATTTCTGGATATGGTGTAGGTGCTGATACTGCCGCAAGAATATTGAGAAATATGGTTGATGAAGAACATTTGTTCAAACAAATCTATGAAGCAGAAAGACAGTATGTTGTAACAAGAGGTTTTTGGGATTCTTAATTCTTTTTTGTAATTTTAGAGAATGAAGTGACAAAGAGTTCTATTCTACTTTCTAGTCCTGCTTTTGCATTTAATCCTGTAATGGAAATAATTTCACCTAGTTCACATTTATCAATAATTCTTGCTTGATTTCTCCAGCCTTTTACCCAAATTTGTCCTGTATCGTCTTCTACAAACATTTCTGAAAGTGCTATTGATTCTCCAGATTTTGTTTGAACTTCACGTCTTTCAGGAACTTTTAACACAATTGCTTCAATGCAATAATTTGCGTCTACTTTTACATCATTAATTTTTGTTCTTAATTGAGATAATGAAGGAATAGATTCATCATCATCTAATTTTCTTACAAAAGAATTTTCATCTAGTGTAATTGAATTACCATAAACTTTTGATGGCATGCATTCTATAACATCTCCTTCTGCACAAATACTTGTCGAGTTTGAAGAATCACTAATGTTAAACAAATTCTTTTTGTTATCAACAGCTAGTATCATATTTTTACCGTTCTCAGTAGGTATAATTGAAAGTACTCTGGTAATTATTGGCTCTGTTTCTTTGCTCCCTTCAATTTCAATTATCGTTGCATCATTACCATGAATTTCCAACCCTTGGTTTCCTGATTTTACTCTAACCCCAAGTAATCTTACTTTGGCTGACTGTGAAATCATATTTGGAATAGTAGATTCATCTTTTCCCCATAATACTACTTTAATTCCACTTCCATCTTTTCCTTTTAGCCTCATTCTAAGTGCTTTTCCAGGCATACCGCGAGAATTTGTGAATTCCATTCCACTAATTATCCCATCAATAGATCCTGCTACTACTAGATCTTTTTGACCCTCTTGAGATTCACTAACATCTTTTGTAATAGTATCAATAGTTGGAATTTCACTTTCTGTATCTGCAGTTTCTATGTTTGATCCAGAACCAATGTTAATTGTTGGTGAACCGTCTAGATCTGATTTAACATATGCTTTAATTATTTTAATTAAATCTCCTGGTTTTAGATTTTCAACACCTGGGAGATTAGCTTTTTCATCCCATAGTTTTACACTAGCTGTAGAATTTGTATCATATACTGTCATTGTCCTAAGATAGAAAGGGGAACCATCTTTTCTAGAAAATTGCTTTGCAGGTGAAAGATTCAAAACTCTAGTTTCTAATGAAATTTCTTTTGCTCCTGCATATAGATCCTTTAGCCCAATTTCTATTTTTTCAGGTCCTGATAATGTTACTCCATAATCAGATGCAATTAAAAATAATGCACCTTGATCAGTTAGATATCCTGCACCAATTTTCTCTTTCTTTTGTTTAATTTGTTCCTCAAGTACCTCTTTAGTTAATTCTGGTTTTTGTTCTAGTAATTTAGCAATAAGATTTTCAAATTCAGACAATACATTTCTGCTAAAACTAATCTATTAATAAAAATTTCATTATCTTATGAATTTCTTTTTTTAATTATATGATCGCCTAATCTTCATTAATCTCTCTTTTTAAATTCTAAATTGTTGATTTTTTAAATCTCTACTTGATTTGTCTTAATTAATTCAAATATTCTAAAAAATATCTTGATTTATCTCACTAACTAAATTAATAGGAAGATCGCAGTTTTGATGTGTCTTGTATTGATGTTAATCACCTATCCAAATCATATGGCTCAGTTCATGCAGTAGATGATCTTACCTTATCAGTGAAATCAGGTCAAGTTTTTGGATTTTTAGGTCCTAATGGTGCAGGCAAATCAACTACTATCAAACTTCTAACTACACTCATCCCTCCATCTAGTGGTTCATTATCTATTTTGGGCGTAGACGCTGTTGCAAATCCATTTAAAATTCGACATAAAATTGGGGTTGTTTTACAGCAACCAAGTTACGAACCAACGCTATCAGTAGAAAAGTCTCTTGAAAAATATGGAATGATGTGGAATGTATCTAAAACTGAACGCAAAAAAAGAATGGAACAACTCTTGAAAGATTTTGATCTAGTTGAAATTCGTAAAAAAAGAAATGAGGATCTATCTATTGGTCAAAGAAGAAGAGTCCAAGTTGCACGAGAATTTATGCATGATATGGAATTATTATTTTTAGATGAACCTACAGTAGGATTAGATCCCAGTGCTAGAAGAAAACTATTAGATTATTTAAAAAATAAAGTAAAAACTGGCTTAACAATTTTTTATACAACACATATTCTCTCTGAAGCAGAATATCTATGTGATCAAATAGCTATTATTGATAAAGGTAAAATTGTTACTGTTGATTCCCCTGATGCATTAAAAAATAGATTTGGAAAAGAAAAAACAATAAAAATTCATTTATTAGAAAAACAACCTGAAATTAATTCTATTTTATTTGGTATATCAGATTGTAAAATTAATTTTGAGACTGGAACTAATATAATAATTCATTCAGAACAATCTGAACTGGTATTACTAAAAGTGTTAAAAATACTTAATGATAATAAAATTGACATAGAAGATCTATCAGCTGTACCAACTAATCTTGAAGAAATATTCTTAAACATGGTGAGAGAAAATGCATCCAATAATTAGATTAGTAAATAGAAATCTTACAATTTCTCTCAATCCTGGATTTTTAATTTGGCAAGTGATATTTCCTTTAATCTATATTTTTGTAGCAGGTTTTGCATATGCACCATTAATCAATGACGTTCCATTTGGAACTAAAGATCTTGATTATCCTGCATTTTTAGCATCTGGAATGATTGGATTTAACATCATGAATAGCACTCTAATTTCTGGCATCATTATTTGGAATGATAGAAAACATGGAATGTTTGAACAAATTATGTCTGGCCCATTTACTAGAAGCCATTATATTCTTAGTAACATTTGCACTATAGGAATAATTGGACTAGTTAGTGCTTCGTTAATAGCAGTAGTTGGTTATCCTGTATTTTTTGAATCTGTAGAATTTTCATTCGTGACTATTCCCATAATCATTTTTGGTGCTATTACTGGTTCTGTTCTTTTTGGATCATTAGCATCAATTATCTCTACTAGATTGCGCTCAAGTGAAGGGTTTAACGTAATTATTAACACTGTTTTTCTTTTCTTTGCTTTTGTTAGTACTGCATTTTATCCAGCTGATGGTGCCCCTGAACCCTTACGAACTGCATTTTATCTAAATCCATTGACGTATCTTGTAGATGTGATTAGAGCAGGAATTTTTGGAACTGTAACTAAATTTGTAATTCTTGAAATAATAATTCTTGTTGCTATTGCATCAACATTATTTGTAATTGCTTCAAGATTGCTTACAAAATTAGATTTTTAATTCATTTTACTGATGTGCCTATTCCTCTGAAAGTTAACCCTGCATTTCTAACTTCAGTTGATGATAGTTTTCCTCTGGTATCAATTATTATTCCAGATGGCTTCATTTGATTTTTTAATATACTGAAATCTATTTTCAAAAATTCATCATGATCTGTACCTAAAACTATCACATCACAATCACTAATAAGATTCTCAATATTTTCTTCAATTTTTATTGATAAAAATTCCTTTTTTATAAAATATGGATCAAATATTTTTATTTTAAAATTCATTTGTTTTAATTTTTCTACAACATCTTTTATTGGCGTTAATTGAATATCTCCCACATTTGGCTTATATGAAATACCTAAAATTCCAATTGTAGTATTTTTAGATTTTTTGTTAACTTCTTTTAATGTGTCTTCAACTAATTTTATTACATATTTTGGCATTTCTAGGTTTATTTTTCTTGCAGTTCTGACTACTTGAAGAATATTTTCTGATTCGGGTGCATCTAATAATTGATAGGGATTTACTGGAAGACATGGTCCTCCAACTCCTGGACCGGGAAAATGGGGTATGAAATTATATTTTGTTTGACAACCTCTAATCAATTCATTTACATCTATTCCCATTCTATCACAAAAAATTGCTATTTCGTTGATAAATGCGACATTTACATCTCTGAAGACATTTTCAACTACCTTAACGGCATTTGCAGTTTTACAATTTTTTACACGTACAACATCGATTTTAAAAACAAATTGATAGAGATGTGAAGCAAAGTTTGTACATTTTTCATTTATTCCTCCGACAACTCTAGGGATTTTATTGAAATCTGTTAATATAGTAGATGGATTTGCACGTTCAGGACAACTAGCAACACCAAAATCTTTTCCTGATACAAGATTACTTTCTTTTTCTAGAACTGGAATGACTTCATTTTCAACTATTTCTGGACCTACAGTACTTTCTATTATTATCAGTGAATTTTTTTTCAAATTTTTTGCAATTTGAAAACAACCTTTTAACAAGAATTGATAATCTGTTTTTTTAGAATTATTGTCAAGAGGCGTTGGTAGACATACAATAATGATGTCTGCATCATTTACAGCTTCATCAATTTTTGTTGTAGCAGAAAATTTTTTAGCTCTTATTACTTTTTGTAATGCTTCTTCTAATCCTGGTTCATCATTCATTCTTAATTTTCCTAAATTTATAAATTCAACAATTTCTTCATTGATATCAACACCTTTGGTAGGTAAGTCTGATCTTGCTATGGCAACAGCTGTGGGTAAACCAATCCTTCCTAATCCTATAACAGAAATTTTGATATTGCTATTTTGAATGTTTTTGGCAAATTCATCAATCTCTAAATCTAAAATTCCTTTGTCTTTAACCAATATTTTAGATGATGTCGAAATTAATATTAAGTTATCATTAGATTTTAGTAATTTCTAATTTTTACTTATTAAATAATTTCCAATTGCAAAATGTTTTAATCCTGATTTTTTTTAAAATATTAATCGTATCTGTTGGAGTATACACTCAATTAGATATTCTTGTAAATTAAATGATGTATTAAGCAAGGTTGGAATTCCAGCATGTTTTTCAAAATTACTAGTCAAATCATAGTATGATGGATTGTATTCTTTCTCAAGAAGATGTGATCTAGCAGTAAAGTCATACGAATGAATTGCAGGTCCTCCTCATCCGATTCCATTCTTAAATCTGGCAACAATTTCTCCTTGTGCTAATAACCCTACTATTTGTTTTTTATATCTTCATGACACTCAACTGAAAATCCATCCCTTAGTTCTTTTTTTCTATTTCATTTTCAATTTCTGAATTTGTAAATTCCATACCAAGATAAATTGAATCTAATGGCTCTAGATGAATTTTCTCACCAGTTTTCCAAGAATTTCGGAATAAGCATACATTGCAGATCCTATTACAAGTGATTCGTCTCCCCCACTTGGGAAAATGAAAATATCATCAATAATATCTAATTCTGAAAGATGCATGGTTCAGGTGATAGGATATCTAATACAGTCAATATTAGTCAAAATGGAAAAATTTCAAGAATCGCAAAAACAAAAAACAAGGCATCACAAGTAAGTACTAGTACTTCTTCATCATTTATTCATGGAGGTGCTAAATATACAGATACAGTATGTGATAGATAATGTTCAACAATAGTAATCTCATTTATTCCTAAATTATTAGTAACAGCTTTTTTCTATTACCTGGTTGATTTTCAAAATTTGTTATATTTTCTTTTTTACTATATTCTAATTGGTTTTCAAATTCTACCTTATACCAATTCCAATTAGAATAGAAATTTTTCTCATGATTGAATTTACCAGCTAAAAATACAGTATGAATATATTCTGTGTTCGTATTTGATAATTTGAGAATTTTTTCAATTGCTTGTTTTCAATATCATGTTTCATTTTTTTAAAATTCTAGAAATCCTCTCTTCAGAAATTGCATATTCTATTTTCCCATTACGTAAAAGACACGTACTTGCATTATGACCGTCAGTAATTTTTAATACTAGAATGTCATTCAAATCAAAGCACTTACATCAGATATTTTATGATTAAATATAATCTCTCAAAATTTTTATTTTCCAAAAAAGTAGCCCGGCCCAGACTCGAACTGGGGTCAAAGGCTTCAAAGGCCTCTATGCTTGACCGCTACACTACCGGGCTGCTCAAATTTTCTGATTTAATTTCCCTTAAAATGTTATTCATTAAGCGTATCTAAAACTGATTCAAGTTTTTTTGTTGGATTCTCCATATTTTTGAATTCTTTTTTTGCACGATCTTTTATTGTATTTGATTTTTTGTTTAAAATTTTTACAACCATTTTATCTAATTGATTGATTTTATCAATTCTTATTATTAGTTTTTTCTTTACCAAATATTCTTCTATAATATTTGGAATTGCGTTATATGATAATGTTGGAATTCCTCTAAGAGCTGATTCGGCAGTCATTGTACCTCCCGAACCTACAAAAACATCAGTTATTCCTAAAATTTCTCCACTATCTACTGATTTTTTTAATACCAAAACTTTACTGCTCAAATTCTTTCCTAATTGATTAATTTCATCAGAATATCTTCCTAAAACTATAATGTTTACATTTTCAATATCTATTAATTTTTTAATTATTTTTATTAAATCTATTTTTGTTTTAGTATATGATGCATTTGATTCATAAGTTCTAAATAGAATATTCTTGCCCTTTTTATTTATTTTAGGAATTGTATTTTTTTTAGGTTTTTGAGATATGATTAAAGCTGCATCTATTGCTTTGTATGTGATAATGTTTTTGGATAAGATTCCGTATTTAGTGAATTCTTTTTTTGGAATAATCCACGGAATTAGTAGTTTCTGAATTAAAGGTATAGTCAATTTCATGACAGCTTCTGCATGTGGTGCATCACAAAAAGCAACATGTTTGATTTGCAGTCCATATGAAATCCTTGCAGCATCCGGTGAACAAAAACTAATGGTTACATCTGGTTTAAATTTCTCAATAATTGGCATCAAATCTCTCATTCTATTCAGATTTGCTTTTAATTTTTCAGAGTTTTTGCCTCCTCCATGTTTTCCAATAACTGGCATTCTTAGTTTTCGAATTTTTACTAAATGATCTACTTCTCTATATTTTCTAGTAGTGCACAAAATCTTGTGTTTTTTCTCTAAATCTTTCACCATTGGTCCAAAAAACAATAATTGTTTAGGAGTGAGAATATCTATCCAAATTTTCAAGTATTTTCCATAATTCTAATGGCTTCAATAAGTTTTTCTTAGTCTAATATGTGAGAAGGCTATGGGGGGAGCAAAAGTTGTCGTATATGGTCTTAGTACTGAAGGATATGCAATTGCATCTCAAATGGCAATAAAAGGTGCAGATGTTTACATTATAGATGAATCAACTCCTTCAGCAATTTCACTTAAAGTAGAAATAGCCAAAACTTATCCAAATGTTTCTTCTTTAAAAGAAGATGAACCGCTACTAGCTATGGAACCAATTGATGTAGCAATCTCTAAAGCACAATATCTTTTCTTTACTCCCAGAATAAGGAAAACTGGTCAAGATATCAAAACAGAAATTCACTCAAAATTTAAAGATGCAGTAACTTCACTGAAGAAAAACAGTTCAGTTATTTTTACACTTCCTACAGGATTTGGTGGTAATAATGAAAATATTTCACTACTTGAACATGTAACTGGTTTCCAGACTGGAAAACATATCTCGTATTTTTATTATCCTCTACAGAATATTGATGAACAGCCAAAAATTATAGGATCTTTTAATGCAAAAGAAGATCCTAAATTATCTGAACTCCTTACGATGGGAAAAAAAGAAAAAAAATTTGTAGCAATTTCATCATCAGAACATTTTCATGCTATTGATGTTTTATCTAGATTTTCCAGTTTATGTAGTATCTTGGAAGTCTGTAAATATGCTCAGGATGAAACAACCAAAAATGATCTCTCTTCCGATGAATTTCAAGAGATATTTTTAGATAATATGGTTAGTGGCTTATTTGATTTAAAATCACTTGGTTCATCTTTTGAAGGTGCTAATACTCTGATGTATCTAATTAATGGTAGTGTAAAAGGAATTGATGGATACATCAAACGATTGATTGATGAAATTCGTTTGACATTAAAGAAAAATGATCTCAAGGCAAGCAGAACTAAAATTGCATTATCTTGGACACTTGATCAACATTCAATGCGTGGAGATAAAATTGAAATGTTACAAAATCTAACATCAAAACTACGAGATTACATAGGTGATGTTGAAGCTTACGAAGATCCAAATTTTGATTTGTTCCATAGTGATAAAACTACAATTGTTGTTGCATGCTCTCAATCTGATTTTGATAATATTGAAAAAACCAAACGGGATTCTGATCTAATAATCATAAAAGCTAATCCTTTATGTGAAACAATCAATAATAGTATAAATTAGCTAAACTTTTATTTTCATTGAATTGTCAAACGACACTAATTCTGATGAGATTCCAGTTGATATAGTATCTGAAAATGAATCCGAAATCGATTTTTCTGTAGATGAATCAAAATCTCCTGAAATTAATAATGAGGATATATCAAAATTACTAGATTTAGAAAAACAAAAGTCATCAGAATATGAAGAAAAATTAAAACTTGCATTGGCAGATTTTCAAAATCTTACTAAAAAAACTCAATTTGATATAGAAAATGGTATAAATACAAAAATCAATGAATTTGCATTAGATTTTCTAAAAATATACGATGACTTTGTTAGAGCAAAAGAAGTTTTTTCTGAAAGTAAAATAAATTCTGAAGGTCTAGATTCTATTTTAAAAAATATGGATTCTTTGTTAAAAAAATATCATATTGAACCAATTGATGCGTTAGGGGAAATATTTGATCCAAATTTCCATGAGGCTATTTCAATAATTAACGATCCTTATTTAGATGATGATATAATCACAAAAGAGATTAGGAAGGGATATATTTCTCACAAAGCTATTATAAGACCTACACTAGTAGAAATTTCAAAAAAGGATGATGATAAAATATGACTAAAATTATTGGGATTGATTTAGGAACAAGTAACTCTGCTGCTGCAGTTGTTATGGGCGGAAAACCCACAATTATTCCAGCAGCTGAAGGTGCTACCGTGGGCGGAAAGGCATTTCCATCAGTTGTAGCATTTTCTAAAGAAGGCGATCTTTTAGTGGGTGAGCCTGCCAGAAGACAAGCCGTAACAAATCCTGATAATACTATTGTTGCAGCCAAAAGAAAAATGGGTTCTGACCATACTTTTAAAATTCTAGATAAAGAATACAAACCTCAACAAATTTCTGCATTCATTCTCCAAAAAATCAAAAAAGATGCTGAAGCATTTGTTGGTGAAACAGTTGAAAAAGCAGTAATTACTGTTCCTGCATATTTTGATGATAATCAACGGCAAGCAACTAAAGATGCTGGAACCATTGCTGGATTAGATGTTGTTAGAATAATTAATGAACCAACTGCTGCATCCTTGGCATTCGGTTTAGATAAATCAAAAGAAGACATGAAAATACTTGTCTTTGATTTTGGTGGTGGTACACTTGATGTTACAATAATGGAAATGGGTGGAGGTGTTTTTGAAGTTCTTAGTACATCTGGTGATACTCAACTGGGCGGTACTGATATGGATAAAATTCTAATTGATTATGTAGTAGATGAATTTAAGAAAAAAGAAGGCGTTGATCTTTCACAAGATTCTACTGCAATGACCCGAATTCGAGAAGCATCTGAGAAAGCAAAAATTGAATTATCTACTGTAATGGAAACTGATGTCAATTTACCATTTATTGCACATGATGCATCATCAGGTGCTAAAAATTTAGAATTAAGAATCACAAGAGCCAAACTAGATGAATTAATTGGTCCTATTGTAGATAAATGTAAACCTTCAGTACTCAAAGCACTAGAGGATGCAAAACTTTCCAATTCTGATATTAGCAAAATTGTCATGGTTGGTGGACCAACAAGAATTCCTTTGGTCAAAAAATTTGTCAATGAATTAATAGGTCAAGAATCTGAATCAGGTGTAGATCCAATGGAGGCAGTAGCAATGGGTGCTGCAATCCAAGCAGGAATTATTGCAGGAGATGTTAGTAGTGATATTGTTTTACTTGATATAACTCCATTAACATTGGGGATTGAAACCTTGGGTGGTGTTAGAGAGCCATTAATTGAAAGAAATACTACCATTCCAACCTCAAAAAGTAAAGTTTTCACAACTGCAGCTGATAATCAAACAGCAGTTACCATTCATGTTGTTCAAGGTGAAAGACCAATGGCAACTGATAATGTATCATTAGGTAGTTTCAATCTCACAGATTTACCACCAGCTCCAAGAGGCGTTCCTCAAATTGAAGTAAAATTCGACATTGATGCTAATGGAATAATCAATGTTACAGCAAAAGATCTTGGAACACAAAAAGAAGCAAAAATTACAATTGAATCAAGCTCTAAACTATCTCCAGAAGAAATTGAAAAACTAAAAGAGGATGCAGAAAAATTCTCTGATGAAGATAAAAAGAAGAAAGAGAAAATTGATCTGAAGAATGAAGCAGAAAGCTACATTTACACTACTGAAAAATTAGTCAATCATGATCTTAAAGATAAAATTTCTCAAGAACAAGGAATCAAAATTACTGATGCAGTAAAAGAAGTCAAAGAAGTTTTAGATAAAGAAGCAGATGAACTAAAACCAAAACTTGATGCATTACAAACTCTAGTTAATGAAGTTACTACAGAGCTTTACAAGAATGCTACACCTCCACCTGGTGCTGAAGGGCAAGCAGGTGCTGAAGGGCAAGCAGGTGCTGAAGGGCAAGCAGGTGCTGAAGGGCAAGCAGGTGCTGAAGGGCAAGCAAACGAATCATCATCTACTGATGAAATAAAAACCAATTAAATTTAGAATTCAATCATTTATACGGTAATTACAATAAAGGTATGATTCATGACTGCAAAACGTGACTATTATGAAGTATTAGGTGTCAGCAAATCATCATCATTTGATGAAATTAAACAACAATACAGAAAATTAGCATTAAAGTTTCATCCTGACCGTAATAAATCTGCAGAAGCTGGTGAGCATTTTAAAGAAATTTCCGAAGCATATGCAATAATTTCTGATCCTGAAAAAAAACAAGTCTATGATCAACATGGACACGCTGGTGTTGATGGAAAATATTCAACTGATGACATATTTCAAGGTGCACAAGGAGGAGGTTTTGATTCTATTTTTGAATCAATCTTTGGTCGTGGTGGGGGTGGATTTAATCAACAACAAAGAGGTTCTGACATTCTTTATGAAACTTCTGTTACATTAGAAGATGTTTTACATGGAAAAAAAGTAAAAATTGATTTACAAAAACAAATTCAATGTAATATTTGTAATGGTTCTGGTGCTAAACCTGGAACTAATAAAAAAACATGTGCAACATGTAATGGACAAGGCCAAGTCAGACAAACTCGTAACATGGGATTTGCATCATTTGTAACTGCTACATCCTGTCCTGCTTGTAGAGGACAAGGTTCTACTATTGCGACTCCATGCAATGAATGTAGAGGTCAGGGAAAGAAAAACGGTTCTAAAACTGTAACATTTGACATTCCTCCTGGAATTGATTCAGGTGATTATACTGTTCCTGATGAAGGAAATGAAATCCCTGATGGTGTTAATGGTGATTTAATTGTACGAGTCAGAGTACAATCTCACTCTAACTTTAATCGAGATGGAAAAGATATTTTTTATGATCAAAATGTATCCATGATTGATGCCGCGTTAGGTTGTGAAGTTGTTGTTCCAACACTAGAGGGTACAGAAAAAATCAAAATTGATTCTGGCAGTCAACCAAACACAATAATCAAACTAAAAGGTAGAGGAGTTACACATATCAATTCTAGAGGTAAAGGAGATCAATTTGTTAGAATTGTAGTAAACGTTCCTAAAAAACTCAATAAACATCAAAAAAATCTTTTAGATGAATTCAAAAAATCTAGTGATTGATTAGTATAATGAAAATTGCCCTAGATGTTGATGGCGTACTTGCTGATGTTATAACATCCTGGATAAATTACAATAATTCTATACGACCGAAAATATCTAAACATGAAATAACTGATTGGGAATTTTGGAAAAAATTTGAGATAAATCCCTTTGATTTTTACATTGAATTAAATTCCTGTTGGAAAAATTGGGATACCATACCTCCTACTGAAGAAAACTTGTCATCTGTAACAAATTCTCTTTCTAATCTTGGTCAAGTTGATATAGTCACGGCAAGAGAACGTTCTACTGATTCCTTTGTAAAGTCTTGGCTGAATTATCATAATGTTACATATGATAATTATGTATCTGTAATTGATGGACCGATGAAAGCTGATTTAGATTATGATATATTCATTGATGATTCTCCTCTTAATGCAGAAAAATTTCTTAAAAATAATAAAAAAATAATTTTGTATTCACAACCTTGGAACCAACATATATCTGAAAATAAAATTCATCGAATTTCAAATCTTTGGCAAGCAGTTGAACAAATTAAATCAAATTAATCCTTTTTAAATTCTCTTATGGTAATTTGATGTCCATTTTTGACATGCATTGAATGTGTAGTGTTTAACAATTCACTAATTTTATCTTCTGTATAGAATTTAATACTATATCGCCCTAGAATTTTTTTACAGTTCGAACAATACACTTCTCTGAATTCCATTTTCTATTTTGTGATCATTCCAATGTATAATAAAGAAACTTATTTCTGATTTTAAAATTTTTCATTGTGGGAGTCGCCCAGCCTAGTCAAAGGCGTAGGGCCCTATATCTTAGGATTTCGTGGGTTCAAACCTACCTCCTGCACTATAAATCTGATATCTTCTTTTTGATATTTTTTAAGAGAAGACTGTTTATTGTCTCGCCAGAAGCTTTCCCTCTTAATTCTTTCATCACAATTCCCATTAATGGTCCCATTGCTCTTTCTTTTTGATTTTTAATAATTTCATCATTTTTGTTTACTATATCTCCAATAATTTTTTCTAAATCCTTTTCATTTATAGATTCTATAAAAGTATTTTTCATAGCTTCTTCAACATTTTTTGATTTTCCAGACATGATACTTTCAAATATTATCACAATTGATTCTTTAGCAATTTTTCCTTTTGATAATAATTCAAATATTTTGAAAACATCATCATTCTTTAATAAATTAGAATTTAATCCACTTCTTTCTAAATTTGTAATTGAAGAGCAAAGAATTGATGCAACAAATGTTGGATTTATTTTAATTTTTTCAATTATATTTTCAAACAATCCAATATATCGTGAATCAAAAATCTGCTCAGCAAGTTGTAAATTCAATTTGTATTTTGTTTCTAATTCTTTTAAAGACTCGTCCCAAGATTTTGGTATGTTTTGTTCAGCTGTTTCTAATTCTTTTCTAGTTATGATTATTGGAGGAATATCTGTTTCAGGATACATTCTTGCAGCTCCTGGTCTTGGTCTGAGAAATCTTGTTTCTCCTGACGGTGTGGCTAGTCTTGTGTCTATTGGAATGCCTTGATTCTTGATATGTTCGATTCTTAAAATAATTTGATCTATAACAATATGGATTTTTTCCTCAGGAATTGCTAAAATCAAAAACGCATCATTATCATTAATTTTTAAAAATCTCTTTAGATTCTCTAAATCTGATTTTTCTATTCCATAGTTGGGTAATTCATCTGAATGAAAAACTCCTCCAATTCCAAAGAATCTTACCAGTTCAGCTATTTCTTTTCCTAATCTTATGTCCTCATATGGTGAAAATCCAAACATTCCAGCCATATTTTTAAACGCAATGGATACAATTCTCTGATTTTTCTTTATGGCATTTTGAATAATCTTTGATTCACATTTTAAAAAGAATTCCGTAATATCTTTTTTATTTTCCTCATCATAACTCCAATTTGTCTCTTGTATTTTTTTTGAGATTTGTAGCAATCCCTGTTGTCTTTTTGCTTCATACTCTACAACTTTTTCTAGCTGATCTAATTGTTGTACTCCTTTAACCTCAATTACAATCCCTTTCCCATCTTTGATTGAAACATTAACGTCTTGTCTAATTGATCCTAAACCTCTTTTTACTTTTTTTGTACTTCGTAAAATTCTTCCTAAGGATAATGCAATTTTTTTAATTTCAGCTAATTCTACTTCAAAAGGTTCTGTTGCAACTTCAACTAACGGTACACCTAAGCGTTCTAGACCAAATTTTCTTGTAGTTCCTTCTTCCCCTAATATTTTAGCAGCATCTTCTTCTAAACAAATAGATTGAATTCCTATTTTTGTTTCTCCTACATTATAAAATCCTCCCTGTGAAACTAGCATGGTACGCTGAAATCCAGTTGTGTTAGAACCATCTATCACTGTTTTTCTCATTGGATAGATCTCGCTGAAAATATTTGACTTTAAAGCAGAAGAAATTACTAGTGCAATTTTTCTTGCATCTTCATCTAATTCATGTGGTGGCTCTTCGTCTTGTTCTACCAAACAACTACTTTCTTGATTTGCATAATACATTATTGTTTTAGATTTTGTACTCTCAAATAGTACTGCAGGATCAAATTCATCTAATTCACTTTTAGATGCTCGTAATTTTCTCTGAAACTTTATTGAATATTCATCTGATTCAATAGTGGTACAATTACAAAATAATTTTTTATTTGTTGCAAGCTGTTGATGGATCTCCAGTCCTACTTTGATACCTGCATCTTTAATTGAAAATTTCTCCATGGTTACATCTGACTATGTTGAAAACTCTGATGCAATTTTATTTAACATAATTTCTTTGATTTCATCATAATTTTCAGTGTTTCCTGTTGCCCACATTGCCTTCACTAGTGCAATTTCTGGAATCATATTCTCAAGGGGAATTATGCCTAAATCAAGCAGATCTCTGCCGCTTTCATAAACTGTCATTCTTACTCTACCATCTATACATTGAGAAGTCATTCCCATAAAGATGTCTTTTTCTTTTGCAATTTTCACCATGGAGTACATATTTTCTCCAATATGGCCTAGGCCCGTACCTTCAAAAATTATTGCTTTGCATCCAAAATCTATGATATTTTTTAACATGTTTGGATCGTATCCAGGATGATATTTCACTAGTGCAACTTTCTTATTTATTTTTATTTTAGATTCAAATTCTTTATTTGTAAAAAATTCAGTCTTCATATTGTTATGAATTTCATTATTTACAATTAAAAATGCAGGATCATCTCCAACTGTTTGAAATGCTCCTCTTTTACTAGTATGGTTTTTTCTTACTCTTGTACCTATATGACAAGCAATTGTTTCATCATTTTCATCTTGATGCATTGCTATGTAGATTCCATTTGTGTTGCATTTTGTTAGAAGTTTTGCAGCACCAATTAGATTCAATACTGCATCTGATGATGCACGATCAGATGATCTTTGTGATCCAACTAATACTATTGGTATTGGAAAGCCTGCAAGTGAAAAAGAAAGATAAGATGATGTGTAATGCATAGTATCTGTACCATGTGCAATAATAATTCCTAAATAATCTGATTTAGAATATTCTTTTATTGTTTCAGCAATTTTTAACCAATGTTCAGGCATTATATTTTCTGAATATTCCGAAAATAATACTTTGGTATCTATATTGGCAATTTTAGCAAGCTCGGGAACATATGAATTTAATTCCTCAGCTGTCAAAACTGGAGTAACTGCTCCTGTTCTATAATCGATTTTACTTGCAATTGTTCCTCCAGTTGATAATAATAAAATATTTGGAAGTTTAGAATCTTTTTCTATCCTTTCATTTTTTTTAGTATTTTTTTCTATAGGTGGGTTTCTTTCTATCTTTCTAATTTTAGTAATTTCTAAACCAATGTTATAACCACTTTTTAATTTCAAAACAATATGTTTGTCGTCACTGTGTTCATATCTGGGCATAATTATGCCTGAAAAAGTAATATCAGCTAAAATTTTTACAGAATCTCCAATTGAAATCTGATTTGTTTTTAAAAATTCTAATGAATTTCCAACATATCCGATATATTCTGACATTTATAAGAATTAGATTTATTATTTTATTAAAACTATCTGTAATAGGAAGCTACTAGTTTTTCGCCCATTTTGAGATCTTTTTGTTCTCTTACTTTCTTTACTGCTTCTTCAAAGTGTTTCATAGAAACTTTGGCATTAACATCCTTTTTCTCTATATCTTTAACATCTGGATGGGAATCTAAGAATTCATGAATTACTAATGATACTGCTGTGTTTGCAATGGATGCAGTATCTGCACCACTTAACCCATCAGTTAATTCTGCAAGTTTATCGAAATCAACATGTTTAGGATCACTTTCTTCACTAATAGTTGGAATCTTTTCAGCATTAATTTTCAAGATACTCTTTCTACTTTCTTTATCTGGAAGTGGGATTTGTATAATTTTATCAAATCGTCCTGGTCTTAGTAATGCAGGATCGATCATGTCTGCTCTGTTTGTTGCTGCTAATACTATGACACCATGCATATTTTCCATACCATCTAGTTCTGTTAATAATTGACTTACAACTCTCTCAGTAACTGCGGTCTCACCACCAGCTCCTCTAATTGGTGCAATAGAATCAATTTCATCAAAGAATACAACACATGGTGAAGATTGACGTGCACGTTTGAAAATCTCTCTAATGCCTCTTTCTGATTCTCCTACCCATTTTGATAAGAGTTCGGGACCTCTTACTGAAACAAAGTTTGCTTCACTTTGAGTAGCAACTGCTTTTGCAAGTAAAGTCTTACCAGTACCACTTGGACCATGTAATAATATTCCTCTTGGCATACTGTGTCCTAATTTATCATAAAGGCCTGGGTACTTCATTGGCCATTCTACTGCTTCTTGTAATTCTTTTTTAACTTCCTCTAAACCACCAACATCTTCCCATTTCACATCTGGATTTTCAATGAAAACTTCTCGCATTCCAGATGGTGTTACCTCAATCAACGCTTTTTGGAAATCTTCATGATTTACAATTAGTTTATCTAATGTTTCAGGAGGCAGTTTTTCTTCCTCTAAATTCAAAACTGGTAATAATCTCCTTAAACATTTCATTGCAGCCTCTTTACAAAGATATTCTAAATCTGCACCAACGTATCCGTGACTAACTGATGAAATTTTATCTAGGTTAACATCTTCACCTAAAGGCATATTTCTACTGTGAATTGCAAGAATGTCTTTTCTTCCTTTTTTATCTGGAACCTTAATCTCAATTTCTCTATCAAATCTTCCTGGTCTTCTAAGTGCAGGATCAATTGCATTTGGTCTGTTAGTAGCTGAAATTACAATTACTTTACCCCTTGCTTCCAATCCATCCATTAATGATAACATTTGAGAAACAACTCTTCGTTCAACTTCTCCAGTAACTTCTTCTCTTTTTGGTGCAATAGAATCAATTTCATCTACAAAAATAATTGATGGAGCTTTCTCTCTCGCTTCTTTGAAAATTTCTCTTAATCTTGCCTCACTTTCACCGTAAAACTTACTCATAATTTCTGGGCCTGAAATGCTGATAAAATGTGCATTACTTTCATTTGCTACTGCTTTTGCAAGTAGAGTTTTACCAGTACCTGGAGGTCCATATAATAAAACACCTTTTGGAGCTTCAATTCCCAATTTCTCAAAAATTTCTGGATGTCGTAATGGAAGCTCAATCATCTCCCTAACTTTTTTAATTTCATTATGAATGCCACCAATGTCTTCGTATGTTACTTGCGGAACTCCACGTAGTGTTTCTCCTTTTTCTGCAATATGGAAAACAGTTTTTTGAGTTACTAATACTGCATCAGCTGCTGGGTTTACTCCAATAACTTGAAAAGTTAAACGCCCACCAAAGTATGGGACCATCACATTATCTCCTTTAATCAAAGGCACACTTTCTAAAGCATCTGCAAGATATCTTTCATCTATTGGAGGAATTGCTTCAAGTGGAGCAACCACTATTTTTTCTGCAGCTACTGCTTTAATTTTTCTAACAGATATTGTATCACCAATTGCAATCCCTGAATTATTTCTTCCAAGTCCATCAATTCTGATAATTCCTTTACCTTCATCTGATGGATAAAGTGGAAGACATTTTGCAACTGTTCTTCTTTTCCCTTTAATTTCAATAACATCGCCTGTAGAGGCATTTAATGTGTCCATGGAGTCATAATCGATTCTTGCTACACCTCTTCCTACATCTCTTGTATATGCTTCAAGAACTTTGAGAGAAAGAGCATTTTGACTCATACTCAATGGCCTCAATTCTAATTTTTATACCTTTGTGGTAATTCTTGAAACTAACAAAGAACACCACAAGCTTAAAATTCTCTTTACGTCGCAAACGATCAACTTGGGTAAGAGACCATTAGTTCGAAGAAGAGGCCGTGGAGGCAATCAGTTTAGATCTACATCTACTGGTAAAGTAGGCACAAAAGCAAATTATCCGCGTTTTCCACTATCAGAACAACATATGGGCAAAATTATCGATCTTATTCATGAACGTGGTAGAGAAGCGCCACTAGCAAAAGTTAGATTTGAAGATGGCTCTGTTTCATTTGTACCTGCAGTTCTTGGTACTACAGTAGGTACAACTTTACAATTTGGACTAAAATCAGAAATTGAGAAAGGAAATGTCATTAGTGTTCAAAACATTCCTGATGGTACAATTGTATGTAATATTGAAAAGCATTTTGGTGATGGTGGTGCTATTGTCAAGTCTGCAGGTACTAACGCAACTATATTTTCTCATGGTGATGACGGTGTAACTGTTAAACTACCTTCTGGAAAATTTGCTACTCTGAATCCTAAGAATAGAGCTATGATTGGCACTCTTGCTGGTGGCGGAGCAAGCGAACGACATTTTATGAGTGCTGGTAACAAGTGGCGTAGTTTTAAAGCTAAAGGAAAAAAATATCCAATTGTAAGAGGTGTTGCTCAAGCAGCATATGTACACCCACACGGTGGTGGTCGTCATCAACATGTTGGACAAAGTTCTACAGTTTCAAGAGATGCTCCTCCTGGTGCAAAGGTAGGTAGTATAGCTGCAAGAAAGACTGGTAGAGCTAGAATCAAAGAAAGAAAGTAATTCTCTTTAACCTAAAATTGATTAATAGCCAACTCCAATATCATCTGTGTCAAAACAACGTGTTAGACTTTTTGTAACTGGGAAGGTACAAGGTGTTTTTTTTCGCCAAACACTAAAAGTTATGGCAAAAAAAAATAATATTTTTGGTTGGGTTAAAAATCTTAAAGATGGTAGAGTTGAAGCTGTTCTAGAAGGAGATGTAGAAAATATTAGTAGATTAATTGAATGGGCTCATGGTGGTCCTGCTAATGCAAGAGTTGAAGATGTAAAGATACGTAATGAAAAGTTCATTGCAGAATTTTCAAAATTTGAGGTGTTGTACTAATGAATTTCTTCAAATGCCTTTTTGATGATCTGACTTATTTCTGAAATCTGTTGTTCTTTATTTATATGAATTATTTGAATTGATTCTTTTCTGTTTTTTTGGATTTTTATAATAATTCCTTCCCTTTCTGGTTCTACATCTGCAAACCATCTAAATGTCATCGATTTACAAAAAACTACTCTATGCATTCTTACGTCTTCCACTACTTTATCCCCTAAAGAGAAACAAAATTCTCTGATTGAATCAAATAATGGTAAAACAGGGCTTGGAACTTGTTTCTTAAAGTCTTCATAACTCTTTTTATTTCCAAATGAAATCATTCCTTCCATGAATTTATAATTTTTATTTTAATTATAAAGGTAGTAGATCTGCTGGCTCCAGTCTAGACGAATAGTCCCATTTCAAGGCATACAAGATCCGCCACGTTGACGAGGAAGCGTGGATGCTCCACCTTAGGATTGCTCCCTCCCGGACCTCATCCCTTTCGATGGTTCGGTCTTAGAATCTATCCCTTCGGATATTTCTAGTCCTGCAACCACCCGCCTCGGCGTGATTTCATTTCCGCACACCAAGCGGGAATTACCCTTCTAGAGATTTACCCAGCAGTTGCTGATCTCTGCATATAGCCGGTTTCAGAATAGGGCACGGCTAACACCCTGATCCTACCTACTACCATTTTTCCTAAGAAGGTATGTTATATTTGCATTAGGTTTGATTTTTTTTTAGTCTTAAAATCACACTGCAAACTGAGCATACATTGCCTGTGCAATCGTTTCCACATTTTTCACATTTTATTTTTACCTTGGAATTAGAATTTTTTATTGACGTTGAAACCTTGAGAATTGATTGATACAAATTATTTTTAATTCCACTATGTTGATTTTCTAATGAATTCAAAAATTCACGAATCTCTGTTCTAATTCCCTCATTCATGTGTGGACATGGTTCTGATTGAAATGGCATATCATTTGTAAATGCATAAAAAACTATTTCAGATTCATAGATCTCACAAAATGGTTTTATTTTTCTTAAATCATTCATAGACGTATCAGGATTCATCCAACCAATCTTAGTCGTATCTCCTGAAAGCATGTTAATAACAAATGTTTGTAATGTATCATCTAAATTATGACCTGTTGCAATAACATCTGCACCAATATCTTTGGCTGCATAATCTATTGCTCTTCTTCTAAGTGTTCCACATATTGAGCATGATGATGTTTTTTTATTTTCTCGTAAATCTAAGGCTTCATCTAAGGTCAATTCAAAAAGATCTTTGTATGAATAAACTTTGTGTTCTACATTTAGTTCAGCACAAAATTTTTCAACAATTTCTAATGCTTCATTTCTATATCCTGGAATTCCCTCATCAATAGTAATTGCTTTTATTCTAAAACTATGTGTCAATACCATTTCATTAATAATTTTTAATAATACCAAGGAATCTTTTCCTCCAGATACAGCTACTGCTACTAAATCACCATGTTTGATCATGTCGTATTTTGAAATAGTTTTTGCAGTTTTTCTTACAATTGACTTTGAGAAACATTCTGAACAAAGTCTCTCACCTGAATATTTTCTTGTATATACAGCAGGATTTTTACATCTATCACAATTCATATAATTAACCAAGTTTTTTCATTAATGATTCTTTACTTAGTTTTAGTCATGAGATATGCAATAATCTATGGGAACTGGTAAATTTACGGGAGCTGTTATCTACTCTAACACCATTGTATTCATTGGAGTTACGCCAAGCATTTGAGAGAACAGTTTTGGAAAATGCTTAATGTCATAACTTACTAGAATGGTGTTATATCAATACTGTACAAATTAACTGGTTTTCATATTAGAATCTGTCAACATTTTAGTAAACAAGTGCATAATATTGCATCTGTAGGAATAGTATAGCAAAAAGACAAAGTTCAGTAACTAAATAGTTCAAAAAAACTAGAAATCAGTTGATTTTACCTAAGTAAATACAAATAAACAAATTGAAACACCTGAGAAATAACTCACGAACTTGTGTTTTTCACTATAGATGATGATTTGATTTATGATGTTGATGAGGTGGGGATTGTTTTTGCAAATGATACAAAATTCATTCTCAAACATTTCATAATAATCTAAGGACAATAGATGCCTAGTCATCTTATTATTCTAAGATTATTTTCTAAGTGACTATCTCATCTAGTCTATCTTCCTCTTGGGCTCGTTTAATTTCCATTGCAATTCTTTGACCCACACCAAATATCTGTCCATATTGGTATTTTGTATATGGACTGGTAGTGGCTACGATTGGATTCCCTGGAACTCGTAATGATACATCATACACAATTAATTCCAAATCTTTTGTGATTACACTTTGTAATGAAAATGGTCCAATTATTCCTGGTGCATATTCTTTTTTCACTGCAGCTACAAACTTGTCTCCCATTTTGAGTACTTTTTCAAGTAATGATTCTCTAATGCTTGCAGGTGTGTGACCTACTTCTATATTTTGTAAATCTATATTCATTTCTAATTGTTCTCTTGCTGGCAATGCATTGTAATCATGAATGTTTGTTTGTAGTCTTCTTTCAATTCCAATAAAATCAACTTGGTCTGAAATTGGCGTATGAAAGAAATTAAAATTCATGTATGTTCCTATTCCCAATTCTTCTATGCTTGCTTTTTGAAGATCTTTTCGTGCAATTATTCCTTGTTTGATTTTTTCTTCAGATTTTTTTACATAATCTTTGTACGATGACACTGTGAAGAATGCTCTTTCCAATGGTCTATTTTTTTCTTGAACTTTAACAATGGATGGTTTGTTGATTCTTTTAGGATCTTTGAATAATTTTGGATATTTTATTCTGGCTTTTTCCAACAGATAGTATTGTCCTTTTTTAGCTGTTCTTTCTTCTGCTTGGAATAATTTCCTATTTCCAAAAATCGGAACTTTAAATGAATTCTCAATTGTTTTGTATCCTAGGTAAACTGTAAGTGATCTATGAGGTACAATAATTGTATTTGAATCTCTTAATTCTTTTTGATATTTAGCCGATGCCATATCTTTGAATTTATCTACGATGGTAATTTCATCTGCAATACGTCCAAATCGTTGATATGGTCCTTCACGCCCTTTCTGACAAAAAACTCTCGTTTGAAAATCTTTGTCTTTTGCACCATCCATTATCTCCAATGCTGAGTGACTGCCCAGAACTCCAATTTTCACATCAGAATAATTATTAACAATCTTTTTGATCTCTGAGGTTTTAATCACATTGTGCCTAGATATTGGGATCTAATATAGCTAATTTTTGATTATTCAGATCGGTTTATCAATAGATTTCTCCAATCTCATTTGATATCTGTTATGTTATACAACTTTGAGCTTCAACTTCTTGGCCTTTTACTTTTACCAGTGATGCTAGCTGCAGGTATTTTCATGTGGTTTAAACGAAGAAAGACAAATCAAGAATTAGATGATAAGAATTCCCTGAATCTCTAGTGCCAATTTACCTTATCTGTCTAATACATAAAATACAGTATCTTCTAATCATTATTTGTTGAAACTTGTAATTGGAATCACTGGCAGTACTGGGGCAATTTATGGAGTTCGCATGCTTGAAACTCTAAAAAAATTAAACGTTGAAACTCATTTAATTATTTCTGAATGGGGCCAAAAATGTATTTCAATGGAAACTGAGTATACTCTTGAATATGTAAAATCTTTTGCAACTTATACTTCTAATGAAACTAATATGGCCTCTAGTGTATCTAGTGGCACTCATAGAATTGATGGAATGATTGTTGCTCCTTGCAGTATGAAAACATTGGCTGCAATTGCAAATGGCTATGATGATACATTAGTGGCAAGAGCCGCTGGCGTTACAATCAAAGAATCTAGAAAATTGGTATTAATGGTTAGAGAAGCGCCTCTTTCTGCAATTCATTTGGAGAACATGTTAAAATTAGCGAGATTGGGTATTGTGATTTTACCTCCGGTCACTGAGTTTTACACCAAACCCAAATCTATCGATGATATCATAAATCATGGTGTTGGAAAATGTTTGGATCAATTTGATATAGAGCACAATTTATACCCTCGATGGGGTACTTCCTAAACTACTGTTGTCTCAGTTTGCTTTTGAAAAGATTGTTCATGCAAATAGAAACGTTGTCTTTGAAATTTTTTCAAATTTTAAAAATTATCCACAACTAGCCCCTCAATATTTCCCATCTATTCGTATTCGTTCTGTGCGTGATAACGTAGCTATAGTTGAAGAACATCTGATTCTTGGAGAAAAAGAATTTTTAATTATGGCAAAACATATTTTAAACAATCCTGTATTACATGAGATTTTTGTAATTGGTGGAGATGCCAAAGGAAGTCATATCAAGCAAGAATTCATTGAATTAAAAAATGCCACCAAAGTCCTCGTTGATGTGACTCTGAAATTAAAGGGCAAATTAAAAATCTCTACTATGTTTGGAAGAAATAATTTCAAAGATGATTACAATAAAGTGCTAGATACTTTTGTAAAAATTGCTGAAAATTAATCTGATTTTGATTCTTCTTTGAAATCTTTGAGTTCTTTGTCTGCCTCAATTTTTCCTTTCTCAAATTCTCCTTTGGCTTTACCAAATGTTTTTGCCAATTCTGGAATCTTTTTTGCACCAAAAATCAATACGCCTATAACTACAACTAATACGATGATTTCTGTACTTCCTAGCATATTACAAAATATCGCTGATTTCAGATTTAAGTGTTCAACTTCTTTTTGCCTTTACGCTCGATAATAATCATGCCTGTGGCATATAGTGCAATCATTGGACCTGCAACAAACACCATTGTTACTCCTGTTCCATCTGGGGTAATTATTGCCCCAAATATTACTATGATCACAATTGCGTATCTGATATTTTTTCTCCAAAACTTGACATCAACCATATCTGATGCAGATATTGCATACATTACAAGAGGAAGCTGAAACGAAAAACCAAATGCTAACAAAAATTGTAACACAAATGTTACAAATTCCATTACATTTAGAAAAGTAATTAGTCCTGCACTTTCTCCATATTTGTACAAAAATTCCAACATGTATGGAATTACAAAATTATATGAAAATACACATCCCACAATAAATAATCCTAATGCTGGTAATGAAATACTTCTACTTACATTGATTTCATTTTCTTTTAGTGCTGGTTTGATGAATCCTACTAGCTCTTTAATGATTACAGGCATTCCTACGACAATTCCAACTAATGTTGCAACATACATTTGAGCAAAAAATGCTTGTCCTGGTGCAGTTTGAATTAATTGTACTCCTTCTGGAACTAGATTAATTCTCATATGATTTGTAATCTGTGCTGCTATGTTGTGTGTCGGTTCTGGTATAGGATAATACAAAGTAAATTGACTAATTTGAAATGGCTCTGCATGAAACATTAGCAAAAATGCGCCAATTCCACCAATCACTATGACAATTCGAATTAGACGTTTTTTTAGTTCTTCAAAATGTTTATTGATACCATCCAATTCGGACATTTGTTATCTTTGTTTCTAAACTATATCAATTATGTGGGAATTGGGAGTAACTTTGCTTCTGGCATTCCTGTTTCTTTAAGTTCTTCCACAGTGTATTTTTCAAATTCTAGTGATATGATGGCTTTGGTGTTGAATTTAGATTCCATCTCTTTTGCTAAATTTGCAATATCCACTGCTGAGTAGATTTCTTTTGAATCTTTTAAAAGTATTCTGTCTCCTTTTTCCATTTCCTTACCGTTGTATTTTCCTTGAAGGAATTTTGTAATTTCTGGCAATTCTTTTCTGTCTATATTATTGTGAAAATAGCAAATCCCTTTAACTGATTCATAGTCATATGCTGTTCCATTTCTATACATGAAAAGACCAATAAAATGGGCCTCGTCTTCTGGTTCTCTGACACATTTTATTTCCCAATTAAGTAATCTGTTTTCATCATATGCATATTCTCCTAATTCTTCTGATGTAAGTTTCCAGTATCTCATCCTACCTTTTGCCATTATGAAAGATTGTAAATTATTCTGATATAAATTCCATCTCTATGTAACTGGTGATTTTGTGTCACTTTTTATAATGACTATAACAATGTATGCCAAAATCGTCTAGGAAACTAGACGGTACTTGTATTCGTGTTAAGAAGCCTCCAAGAAAGCCAAGACTGCAAACAAACACCTACTACATCTAAAACTGAAAATTACTATATCATCTCAAGAGGAAAAATAGGATGTAAGGATTGCAAGATAGATTATAGACTATTTACTGGAGCATGGTTTGTATATCATCAATACTGATTTTACAAAATGGTTGGCTCTAGCCAAACTATCTAATTTTAGAAAAGTGCAAGACGTGTAGATAGAAAATCCAATGTCAGTTATCCAACTGCACCGAATATTTTTGATTGCATTATGTATACCACGCTGCATCATCTTGTAGAATCAGACAAGAAACTAAAATAGAAAATTGAGGTTGAGAAATATCTTGGAGATGTAAGAAAGGAAAATCGTGGCAGAGGGATTAAAAACAAAATCATTGTATTTGGAAATACTAGAAAAAAAATGATAAAGTTCATGTTGAGATTGTAAACAATGTCAAAGCTAAAACTCTTCTAAAAAATACGATTAGAAAAATAAAAAAAAGAAACATTGTGTATATTGATAAATGGAAATATAATAATAGGAATGTAGATATTTTCTTATTATTATTTGCTTATGTTTTGGCGATGAATAATTAATGATCGTCATTTTCAATTGTAAAAAATCCAAATTATCAATCTGGTCTTATCAAAAATATATTGAATTTGTAAAAGAAAATATGAATTCAAAATAATCGGGACTGAGTCGGTGATATTTTAACAACACAAGTCCTCAGAACCGGAAATCTAATTGTTATCTAAAAATAACTATAAAAGCATAAAATTATTCGGAAGATAGATTAACCACGTTTTTATTTTTGAAATTACTTATGACAATATTTCATGTTTATGTGACTATTGAAAACAAACCTGGCATTAGTGATCCGGAAGGGGAAACAATTCTAAATGATCTTGTTCTTAAAGGAACTCATAAAACAGTTTCAAAAATTAAAACCGCACAAATGCTAAAATTTACTATTGATGAACAAAACAAAGAAACTGCAAAATCTAAAGTTCAAGAAATTTGTGATGATTTGAGAATTTACAATCCTATGGTCAGTGTTGTAACTATAGATGTTTTTGAAAGTTAGTTTGATTTTATGTTATCCATTGTAACATTAATCCATAGTTTGTTTCTTAGAACTCCTGTTAAATTGATCTGAGTTATTACGCTCACTAGTTTTTCATTTTCAACTACAATCAATGTCTGATGATCATTCTTTGATTATTACAAGAAAGCTGATCTTTTTTTCTTTTAGAATGATTGATGCATCAAGTGCAGTTTTGCTATGATCCTAACTGTTTGTTTGTAATCTTTTTTGGAGAAGAGTATTTACGAACCTTGGAACTGTTAAATTCATTTTTTATGCTATCTGAATTCCTTGCTTTCTTATTCACATATAGTCATCATAATGACATTTTGCTGTGTCTCTGATTTGAGTCATGGCGATCACGTCATTTCTTTACATAAGAATTTACTCTAACTAGATTCAAATTAAATATATCTGATTGATTATATCATTATGAAAGTCGGCGTTGTAGTTTTTCCTGGCAGTAATTGTGATCGGGATATGTATCATGTATTGAAAGATGTATTCCATCTTGATGTACAGTATTATTGGCATGAAAAAGGATTGCCTGAGAATATTGATGCTATAATTCTTCCTGGAGGTTTTACTTATGGTGATAGATTAAGAGCAGGTGCTATAGCTGCTCATAGTCCAGTTATTTCAGACATCCAAAAAATATCTAAGAAAGGAATTCCTGTTTTGGGTGTATGTAATGGATTTCAAATTCTTGTAGAATCTGCACTTTTGCCTGGAGCATTACTCAAAAATGAATCTCTTAATTTTATGTGTAAATGGACTAATTTAGTTGTGGAAAATAATGAGACTCCGTTTACAAATCAATTCAAACTACATGAAGAGATTCCTATTCCTATAGCAAACGGTGAGGGTAGATACTATGTTGATGATGAAACTATGAACGAATTAAAAAAGAAAAATCAAATTGTTTTCAGATACAGTCAAGTTGTAAATGGTTCTTCAAATCAAATTGCAGGTGTATGTAATGAAGATGGAAATATTGTAGGAATGATGCCTCATCCTGAACGTGCAGTTGAATCTGATATTAATCCCATAGATAACAAACCTTCTTCTCTTATCTTTGAATCACTCTTAAGTAAAATGGATATTGAAAAATGAGTCTTGAGGAACAAGAACTAGATGAATTAAAATCCAAACTTGGCAGAGATCCCACATCTACTGAATTACAAATTGTAGCTGCTGAATGGTCTGAGCATTGTTCTTACAAATCATCGAAAAAACATCTCAAAATGTTGCCAATGGATGGTCCATTTGTAATTAACGAGAAAGGATATGATTCTGGAGTTTTAGATGTTGGAGATGGATATGTGGTAACCGCTCATATTGAAAGTCACAATCATCCTTCTGCCGTAGAACCTTATGGTGGAGCTGCAACTGGAGTTGGTGGAGTAATTAGAGATATTTTATCTGCTGGAACTAGACCTATTGCAATCTTTAATGGATTACGATTTGGGAATATTGAAAAAGATTTACAAGCAAGATGGCTTTTCAAAAATGCAGTTACAGGTATTGCAGATTATGGAAACTGTCTTGGCATTCCAACCATTGGTGGTGAAGTTGAATTTGATGAATGCTATGAAAATTATGCTCTAGTTGATGTAGCTGCATTAGGTTTTGGCAAGAAAGAAAATCTAATCAAAAACCATGCAAAGAAAGATGACATTGTTGTATTAATGGGAGGTTTTACGGGTAGAGATGGGATTGGTGGTTCACAATTTGCATCTGACTCTTTAGAATCTGAAGACCGTTCTGCAGTTCAAATTCCTGACCCATTTATTGAAAAATTAATCATTGAGGCTGTTTTAGAGGCTCGAAATGAAGGTCTGATTCATGCTATGAAAGATCTTGGTGGTGGTGGTTTGTCTTGTGCAATTTCTGAAACTGCTGACGCTTTAGAAATTGGAATAGAGATGGATGTTGACAAAGTTCACACACGTGAATCTGACATGCATCCTGATGAGATTATGGTATCTGAATCTCAAGAAAGAATGTTAATTGTTACTAGTCAAGAAAAATTAAAAAAACTAAATGAAATATGTAAAAAATTCCGTATCAGTTGTTCTGTAATTGGTTTTGTAAAATTTGACAATCAAATGCATGTCAAACAAGGTGGGAAAACATTTGCTAATTTACCAACTGACGTGGTGGCCAATGCAACCTTACTTGACTTGCCTTCAAAAGAGCCAGCATATCTGCAAACTATTGAAACTGAAAAAGAGTTTGATCCTGTCAATAATCATTCTGACGTTCTGATAAGGTTGCTTGTATCCCCAAACATTGCAAGTAAGATTTGGGTTTATGGTCAATATGACTATGAGGTTGGAATTAGAACTGTAGTAAAACCAGGATCTGACGCATCTGTTTTACGATTAGATAATGGAAAATATCTTTCTGCTAAAATTGATGGAAATCCAAAACACTGCTACATTAATCCTAGGGAAGGTGCAATTGGCTGCTTTGAGGAAGCATGTAGAAACGTTGTTTGTACTGGAGCAAAACCGATTGGGATGCTTGATCATCTTCAATTTGGAAATCCTAAAGATCCTGAAATCTTTTGGACATTTTTAGAGTCTTTGAAAGGCTTGACCGATTTTGCCAAATATTTTGAAATTTCATGTGTTGGTGGAAAAGTCAGTTTATACAATGAGACTTCTACAGGTCCAATCAAACCTACTCCTGTGATTGGAGTTATTGGATTAGCTGATCAAAAACCATCTGTTCCACAAAAAATCTCTCAAGGTGATTGTTTAATCATTATTGGTGATACTAAAAATGAAATGGGTGGTTCTGAATACTTTGAGTATATTCACAAATTCATTGGAGGTAAATGCCCTGCAGTTAATTTTAATGATTCAAAGAAAAACATGACTTCTGTTTTAGATATAATTGATAACCATCTTGTTAAATCCGTACATGATTGCTCTAAAGGCGGTTTGGCAATTGCAATTTCCGAACTTTGCATAATTAATCAAATTGGTTGTAACGTATATTTAGATGAAATTCCTGGTGACAAACTTGATGTTGACAGAGTTTTATTTTCTGAAAGTCATTCTCGTTATTTACTTGCCTTTGATAAGGGCAATCTCTCAAAGATAAAAGAAATTCTCAAAAAGAATAATGTTTCATTCAAAGAAATTGGACAGTTTTGCGATAAAAAAATCCAATTTATTTTTAATTCAAAATCTCTTGTAGAACTTGATGTTGATAAAACTCGACAAACTTGGCTTACTGCTCTTCCTGATTTGGTACTCTGTAACAAAAAATCTAATTGATTAATGATACGTCCACTTCTTCATTCTTAACTTTCAGTATTCATAATCGTGTTTTTACATTATTCAAGTTTTGTAATCCCTGAAAAATATGAAATCAGTAAGAGAAAATCTCAAAAAATATGACTATGTTTTACCAAAACGTGAACTAATCTGACATATACTGATTTCAATAATTAATTAAAAAATTATGTCAGTAAACTCAAGGATCGCAAAACTGAACAAGAATGTGAGTAATTGAAAGACAGATGATTATTTTGATTTTACAGCCATGAATTTTTGGGAATAATTTCATCTTAATTCATAATTTCATGTTGAATTATGCTAAGCTAAATCAGACATAATATCTCAATGATTTATAAGACGATTATCAAGTTTTTGACTTTATGGCAAAAGTCTATGATGTACCTGCGATTCTTTTGATAGAAAGACTATCTTCATCACTAAAAAGTGAAGATATTCCTGCACCTTCATGGATTCCATTTGTAAAAACTGGTGCTCATGCAGATAAACCTCCTCAAGATAGAGAATGGTGGTATACAAGATGTGCTTCAATTATGAGAAAAATTTACCTTAATGGTCCAATTGGAATTAATGCTTTAAGAAATGATTATGGTGGTGGTAAACCGTCTGGATATGGAGCTGCACATCATAAAGATGCTGGTGGTGCAATTATCCGTAATGCAATTCGCGGATTAGAAAAACTTGGTTATGTAGAAAAAGTTGAGAAGAAAGGACGTATAATTTCTAAACAGGGGATGCAAAAATTAGATAGATTATCTACAGAAATTCTTAAAGAACTAATTGTTGAAAATCCTCAATTGAAAGTATATTCTTAGATTCAAAATGAGTTTTCCAGAATCTAATGAACCATCTGCTGATAATACTAATCATGAACTAACTGCACAAAAAGAACAGATACTCAAACAAATTTTAACCTCTGAAGCTAGAATGAGACTAAATAATATCAAAATGGTGAAACCTGAACTCTCTGATATGGTTGAACGATATTTGATCGGCATGGCCACACAGGGTAAAATCCCTGGTCAAATTAATGACGATCAATTAAAACAAATTTTACTCTCTGCACAGCAACCCAAACGTGATTTTAAGATAAATCGAGTCTGATTCAGATAAAATATAATTATGGGAAAAATTCCTAATAAATTATGAAAGCCGTAGTATACAATGAATATGCACCAGATGATAATTATGCTAAAATCCTCAAAGTCCAGGATATAGATGACCCAAAACCAAAACCAGATGAGGTAGTCTTTTCAGTAAAGGCTGCAGCCCTTAACTATAATGATATTTGGGGAATGCGTGGTGTTCCAGTCGCAGTTCCATTACCACACGTATCAGGTTCTGATGCTGCTGGTGATGTTATCGCAGTTGGTGATGATGTTAAAAATATCAAAGTTGGAGATAGAGTAGTCTCTCACTCTAATATGTCATGTAGAGTTTGTAAAGCGTGTACTGATGGTAGAGAATTTGATTGTATCAAGAGAACCATTTGGGGATTCCAAACTGGTCCAACTTGGGGAGCATTCCAAGAAATAACTCACCTTCCTGAAGTTAATATCTCAAAAATTCCTGAAGATGTATCGTATGATGATGCGGCAGCAGCATCAATGACTATTCTTACTTCATGGCATATGTTAGTAGGTAGGGCCAAGATTACACCCGGACAAACTGTTCTAATTATGGGTGGAGGTTCTGGAGTTGGAAGCTTTGGAATTCAAATCGCAAAATTATACAACTGTGATGTTATTGCAACTGCAAGCCCAGACAAACTAGACAAATGTTTGGAACTTGGAGCAGACTTTGCAGTAGATCACAGAAAAGACGATTGGAGTAAAGAAGTCTTTAAGATTTCAAAAGAAATTGCAAAGAGAAAAGGTGAAGCACCAGGAATTGATTTATCATTTGATCATATTGGTGAAACTCACTGGAATCAACAATTACAGTTGTTAAAGTATGGTGCAACACTAGTTTCATGTGGTGCAACCACTGGATATAATGCAAAGACTGATCTTAGACATGTATTCTTTAAAGGAACTAACATCTTAGGTTCAACTCAAGGAACTAAAGCTGAACTTGATCAAGCTCTTTACTGGATGGGTCAAGGGAAAATTAAAGCAGCAATTGACTCAACTTATACCTTTGAGCAAGCAGCTGAGGCTCATACAAAGATGTTAACCGGAAAAGGAATGTTTGGAAAAATCTTAATGAAGCCAGAGGGCGTTTAGTCATTTAATGACTCAGCTTTTTCGTAGTCTGATCTTTGTTCCTGGCAATAATTCCAGATTCTTAGAAAAAGCGAAAATCCTTGATGCTGACATTATTTGCTTTGATTTAGAAGATTCTGTTCCAGATGATGAAAAAGTTAATGCACGAAAATTAATCAAATCTGTATTAAAGTCTAGAAAATCTTACAAATCTCCAATTTTTGTCAGAACAAATTCTCCAAATTCCGGAAAAATTCTGTCTGATCTTAAAGAAATTATTCAAAAAGGTATTGATGGAATTGTGATTCCCAAAGTTAACAATATCAAGGAAATGAAAAAAATTGAAAAAATACTATCTAATCTTGAAAAAACTCGAAAACTAAAACCCATACAAATTATTCCTTCAATTGAATCTGCAGAGGGTGTTGTAAAGACATATGAAATTGCATCTTTTGGAAAACGAGTTTCTGCAGTAGTTTTTGGTGTTTTTGATTTACTAAATGATTTGGGTGTTGAATATGTGAAAGACTCTGAGAGTGAAAGATATTCTAGAAGAAAAATATCTGTAGATGCACATGCAGCCGGAGTTGCAGTAATTGATGCTATTTGGCAAGATATCAAAGATTCTGAAGGATTAGAAAAAGACTGTAAATTAGGCAAAAGTTTAGGATATAATGGTAAAAGCATTATACACCCAGATCAAATACCTATAGTTCACAAATCATTCTATCCAAATAAAAACGAAATATCTTGGGCTGAGAAAGTATGTAAAATCTATCTTGAATCAACAAAGAAAGGTAAAGGAGCTACTACTGTAGATGGAAAAATGATAGATGAAGTACATTTCAAACAAGCAAAAGCCTTACTTGATCTTATAAAATGAATATTTTTAGTTGATTTTATTCAAATGATTATATAATTACTTTGATACCTGTGTTTTTTTCAAATATTTTTCTATCTGTGACTTTAATAATACCGATCTTATCTTTTTTGATATCTAGTTGGGTTTCCTGGAAAACCTATTATGATTTAGAGATTTTTTACTTTCATCTAGAACTTTTTCTGATTCTATAATTAATCCACGTAAAATTAAATTTTTCAATATTAATCGTTGAATTTTTTTTAAGAGCACTTGAAAATCTATTAAAATGTTTTACTAATAGTTTAATTGACATACCATGATTGATGAAGATCTTGACAAAAAACTTAGACTACGCCAAGCAAAATTAACTCAATTAGAATAATCATCGTATACTTATCTCACAGTCTTAAATAAAACACTTTGTAAAGTTTTGAAATGATCCAATGAATTTCTATTTAAATTAGAATAGATTAAAGAGGATAAATTCTCATTTTATGGTATGGTAGATCTTCTTGATCCCTCTAATGTAATAACTAGAATGTTTAATGCTAAAAAATATGAAGAAATGTATACTTATTGTAAAAGCTTACTTGAAAAAACCCCAGACGATATGACTGCATTACAAAATATTTCCCTATCTTTGATTTACCTAAAAAAATATGATGAATCTATTGATTATTGTAATCAGGTTTTAGATATAAAAAATTCTGATACATATGCGCTAAAAAATAAGATTTTTGCACTAGAAAATCTAGAGCAATATGATCAAGTTCTAACACTGTGTCAACAAATTCTTACATCTAATCCAAAAGATGTTTGGGCTCTAAACAGTATGGGAATTTCTCTTAATGAACTAAATCGTCATAAAGAAGCCCTTGAATGCTACAATACGTCACTTCTGATTAATCCCGCTGATATCACAGCTTTAATGAATAAGGCCATTTCTCTTAGTCATTTAGGAGATTATGAAGATGCCATAATTTACTATGACAAAGCACAAATGATTGATCCTGAATTAAAAGAATTATCTCTTACGAAATCACAATTATTTAAAAAATTAGGAATGAATGACGATGCATTTTTAGCTGCACAAGGAATTCTTAATCAAGATATGGAAAAAATTAAAAATGATGCTAAAGAAAACAAATGTTCTGTTTTTCATCAATTTTGTGATGATGAATTCCAAAAATTAAATTCTAAATAAATCCAAACTAACAAAACCGTTAATTTTAAATTATTACCTTTGAATATCTGAAGAATTTTATAGATATGTGTTTTAGATAATCAAATGTTTACTGGAATTATAGAAGGAATTGGCAAAATTGAAAAAATTTCTCAAAATACAAAAAATAGAAGTAATATTCAAATGACTGTAAATTTAGGTAAACATGTCAAGGGATTAAAAATTGGACAAAGTATTGCTTTAAATGGAGTATGTTTAACTGCAACTAAACTCTCTAAATCCAGCTGTATTTTTGAAATAATTGAGGAAACTACTAAAAAAACTGATTTAGGAAATTTAAAAATTGGCGGAGTTGTAAATATTGAACGTAGTCTAAAAGCTGATGATCGACTTGAAGGACATTTTGTTTTAGGCCATGTAGATGGTGTTGCAATAATTAAAAAGATCTTAAACAAACCTAAAGAAGTTCAAGTTTGGTTTCAAATCCCAAAAAAATTATCTAAATTTGTTGTAAAAAAAGGTTCTATTGCAATTGATGGAATTAGTTTAACAGTAGTTGATGTAAAAAATTCACTCGTGTCTGTATCATTGATTCCTCATACAATCGATGTCACAAATTTTCACACAAAAAAAATAGGCGATAAAGTTAATATTGAAACTGACATTCTTGGAAAATATATTCTAAAATAAAGCCAATTATCTACAATTTTAGTGGTAATTACCAGTTTTTTAGTAAACTTTATAATTAGATGAAGAATCTCCCCCCACATGTCTCTTGATTCTGCCTTGCAGTCTCTGAAACATGGTGAATTTGTTTTATTATTTGATTCAGCTGGACGAGAAAATGAAATAGATATGGTTGTAGCAGCAGAATTTGTAACGCCTGAACACGTTGCAAGAATGCGACAATATGCAGGTGGATTATTGTGTGTTGCAATAAACAATGATTTTGCCAAATCTCTTAATTTACAATATATGCATGAAATTCTTTCCGAATCTTCAATCCCAAATAAAGAAATGATCATGGGATTAGCACCTTACGGTGATCATCCCACTTTTTCGTTATCTGTAAACCATTATCAAACATACACTGGGATTACTGATAAAGATAGGGCATTAACGATTAGTGAAATGGCTAAAATCTATAATGTTGAAAATAGACAGAAAAAATTTGCTTCATCCTTTAAAACCCCCGGTCATGTTCCATTGTTGATTGCATCTCAAGGTTTGCTGACTGTACGTCAGGGGCATACAGAAATGTCTGTTTATTTGGCACAGGCTGCAGGTTTAACTCCTGTTACAGCAATTTGTGAAATGATGGATGCTGAAACTTATGTTGCATTATCTGTAGATAAAGCTGAAAAATTTGCAGATCAAAATGGAATTCCATTAATTGATGGAAAAGAACTTTTAGAATACGCCAAGGTGAATTAATTTTGAATATTGCAATAGTAGTTTCGGAATTTAATGAAGAAATAACATCTAGAATGCTTGCTGTAGCTAAAGAGAAAGCTGATCTATTGAAACTAAAAATTTCTTATATCTGTATGATTCCAGGAGCTTATGACATGCCTATAGTTGTGGATTCATTATTTAAAAAAAATGATGTTGATGCTATAGTTACTTTGGGTGCTATTATTAAAGGTCAAACAAAACATGATGAAGTTATTTCTCATGCTGTAGCTCAAGCTCTTACTGATTTATCATTAAAATATCAAAAACCTATATCTTTGGGAATCTCTGGCCCTGGAATGCAAGAAAGACATGCTTATGCTAGAATAAGACCTGTTGCAGAACGTGCTGTAGAAGCTGTTGTAAAAATATCTAATGAACTAAAAAGGATTCAAAAATGATTCAACTAAGTATCTTAAAAATTACTGAATATGGTCCTTGGACTTTAACTCTTGATAGTGATAGAGAGCACCAACTCCAAATGCTCCAAGCATCCCTCTACAAAGAAATACAAAAGTTATTTTCTGAAAAAAATTGCATAGTTTTTCTTAACAGAGCTGATGAATTTTTTGTAGTTTCTAATGGTTTGAATTTAGAAGATCATATTCACATCCAAAAAATACTTAAAAAATCATTTACTATTGGATTAACAATATCTATAGGATATGGGAATTCTCCTTTTACAGCTAATCTAAAAGCATATGAAGGAAAAAAAAATAAAATTGTTTTAGATGTAGAAAATAATATTTTTGGTTTTATTTATGAAAAATCTGACTCAACAGTCTCAATAATGCATTTGGATGTTGATGATCTTACATCAAAAAGAGAAACCAATTCCCCTTATGAAATTTCATCAATAATTTTTGAATTATATTCAAAAATGTCTAAATTCTTTTTAAAAAAAAATTCCCTTACTTTTTTTATGGGTGGTGATAACTTTATGGTGGTATCAAGTGAGGAAGCAAAACAATCTGTTGAGGAATTTATCAATATTGTAAAAAATAATGGAATTTTGTTGAATTGTGGAATTGGCAATGCAAATACTGGTAGAGATGCAGTAAAATTAGCCACAAAATCTCTTGACACTATACGCGAAATTCGAGATTCGGGTAGAGAAAAACCTGAAGTTTATGAATTATCATGTTAATTAAAAACACCAGTGTATTAATTGGACAAGACCTAGATTTTATTTTAAATACAGATGTATGTATCCAAAATAAAAAATTTAAAAAAATTAAACCAAAAATTAAATCAAATGTAAAAGAAGAATCTATTGATTGTGAAGGTTTGTTGATGATTCCTGGATTCATTAATGCTCATACCCATATTGGAGATTCTATTGGAAAAGATATTTCTTTAAACAATACAGTTGATGAAAAAATTCATCCTGTATTTGGTGTCAAATCAAAAATACTCAAAAACACTTCAAACCAAAACTTGGGAAATTTTATGAAAAATGCATGTTATTCAATGCTTGGAAAGGGAATTACTACTTTTGTTGATTTTAGAGAAGGCGAACTAGATGGCGTTGTTTTATTAAAGAAAGTCCTAAAAGATATTCCTTTACGTTCAATAATTTTAGGACGAATGGAATTTTATCAAGATGCCAAAGAAATTAAAAAAAAATCATCATTTCCAAGCACAAAATCTGCGCAATTACTTGATTTACTAAAAAAATGTGATGGCATTGGTGTAAGTGGTGCAAATGAAAATAGTGATTTTGTATTAAATAAATATTCAAAAACACCAAAACTTCGAGCAATTCATTCTGCTGAAACTAAACAAAGTACAACACAATCAAAAAAAATAACCGGAGTATCTGAAGTAATTAGAGCTTTAATTCTAAAACCTGATTTTCTAGTTCATATGACATATGCTTCAAAATCTGATCTTCTAACTGCATCTAAAAAAATAAGAGGAATTGTAATTTGTCCTAGAGCTAATTCAGCACTATCTGAAGGAATTCCTGATATTGATTTAATGCAAAAAGCTGGTTGTACTCTAGCTTTAGGCACAGATAATGTTATGATAAATTCTCCTGACATGTTTAGAGAAATGGATTTTATTTGGAAGGTCACTATGGGATTACATAAAAAACGAATCGATCCCAAAGAAATTCTTAAAATGGCTACAGTAAATGGTGGAAAAATTCTAAATAAAAATATTGGAAGTATTGAATCTGGAAAAATTGCTGATTGTATATTTTTGGATAAACATGCATTAGATTTAGAACCAATGCATAATCCACATGCATCAATTGTTCATAGAGCATCTGAATCTACAATCAAGGCTGTAATGATTGGAGGAGAAATCGTATATGGAAAGCTCTAAGTCTTATGTAATTTTAAGTGCAGCAGTTTCTATTGATGGTAAAATTGCTACAAGAACAGGGAATTCAAAACTTTCCTCTAGTGACGATCTTCATAGATTACATAAACTAAGAACAAAGGTAGATGGAATACTTATTGGAAAGAATACCCTGTTACGTGATAACCCTTTATTGACTGTACGTTACACTAAAGGAAAAAACCCTGTTAGAATCATACTAGATTCTAAAGGTGAAATCTCCTCAAAATCAAAAATCCTACAAACATCATCTGTTGTTCCAACAATTATAGCTGTGTCAGAAAAAATATCCAAATCCAACCTTCAAAAATTAAAAAAACATCCAGTTCAAATAATTATTACTGGAAAAAATTCTGTTAACATCAAGTCTCTTTTGAAGAAACTTTCAGATAGAAAAATATCCACAATTTTAGTTGAAGGTGGTGGAACAGTAAATTGGGAATTTATTAAACAAAGTCTTTTTGATGAATTAATTCTTACCGTTTCTCCATTTTTGATAGGAGGGAAAAATTCAATATCGCTTGTTCAAGGTGATGGATTTGATAAAATATCCAAATCCCCTAATCTACGACTTAAATCTGTCAAGACGCTCAAAAATCATCTTATTTTGAATTATCTGAAAGTGTAAGTTATTATACTTTATTTGAAATAAAATTACAAGAGATTGGTAATTAAAAAGAAAACTACAACAAAAAAGAAAGCAGTTCCAAAAAAGAAAGCAACTAAATCAAAAGCTACAAAACCTGCATTTGGAGGATATGCAATCAGTTTCGCAGGACGTTCTGAAACTGTAGAACAAGTATTTGGTAAAAAACCAATTGCACCAAGTGAAATGACAAAAAAGATTTGGGCATTTGTAAAATCAAAGGACCTTTCTAATCGTTAAACCCAACATATGTTAGCGAATCATCGTTAACTAACTTCTATCTTTTAATTATTTTTCTTATAATGAATAAGAT
Organism: Candidatus Nitrosopumilus sp.; assembly: GCA_965205675.1. GTDB lineage: Archaea > Thermoproteota > Nitrososphaeria > Nitrososphaerales > Nitrosopumilaceae > Nitrosopumilus. The sequence continues at coordinate 1,909,862 of OZ242186.1, read as the reverse complement.
ATAGATATTGGATTTAATTTTATTCAATTATGTCTACAGAATCATTAAGACGTGATCATGAATTAATTGAAAAAGTCATTAAAGCAATGGAATCTACTATTCAATTACTAAATGATGGCAAACAAATCCCTGAATCTATACTATTGCCTGTAATTGATTTTTCAAAAAACTTTACTGATGTTTGTCATCACAGTAAAGAGGAAAAATCATTATTTCCAGCTTTAGAACAAGCTGGTTTACCTACCAATATGGGACCAATTGCAATGATGCTAATTGATCATCAACGTTCACGCGAAATTGGTACTGAAATGGAAATATCTACAAAAGAATATCTTCTCTCAGGAGATTCTACAAAATTAGTAAGTAACATGCAAGAATATGTTGAACATATTACAGAACATTTGTGGAAAGAGAATAATAAATTATTCATGATGGCTGAAACACGATTACAATATGTTTCAGAAAAAGTTGACAAGGAACTTAAGGAAATTGAAAAATCAAAATTTGATGAATTAGGTAAAACTAGAGAGCATTATGAACAATTAGCAGAAAATCTTGCAAAAGATGTTTCTCAACAAGGTAATTAAATTTGGCACATAGTGTATTTGGTCAAGTAACAACAGTAAGAAAATTTGTTAATGGTGATATTGAATTTGATTTTTATCATGAAGATGATATTACAATTTATCGACATTCCTCAGATCCTAGTAGATTAGGAAATTTTCCTAAAGAATTAACTGAGATTTTAGTCTCTACTTTGGCAACTAATGTATGTATTGAGATTTTTTTTGATGATGATGGTAATCCAACTCATGTTGAGTTGGAAGAATGTGATGACGATGATGATGACTTTGAGAACTAGTTTTTTTTAAAATTGTAATATAGTTAATTCAACGTGGTAATGATGTATTTTGTACTTGTTTTTTTAATTTGATTTAATCAAAATGTTTGTTGCATATCTTTTTTGATTTCATCAATTTTCTTTTGATATGCCTTTTTTGATTTATCATTCTTTTTTAGATTCAATACATTTTGACATGATGGGCATTTGAACATTCCGTCAAGAGCATTTTCAAAAGTTACTCTAGGACAATCTTGATTTCCACAATGATAAAAGTCTGAAGCATTTTCATAATCTAATCTCTGTTGTAATCTTTCATCTATTTTCTTCTTTTGGTTTTCAATAAAGTGTTCAACTTCTTCTCTTCTGGTTCTCCATCTATAGACAAACCATCCTTTTCTTTCATCCTTAACTCTAATTCCTGTAATGAGAGACTTTCCAAACAAGTCATACAGTACTTTTCGAACCATGTTGATTCTAAGACCTGTAGAACTAGCAATCTCTTCATCTGTTGCATCCTCAGCTTTTAGTAGAGATCTTGCTACTTTGAGGTATTCATCTCCTCCAATCATTGAAGCAATTCTAACAAAAGGATCTTCGTATTTGTCTACCAACTCTAATCACTCCTAATTTTCTACTATTAATCCCTTGTTTCTTTTATTTGCACATTTTTACCATTTTTAGTGGGAATTATCTTTCGCTTTGCATTTGAAAACTCTTTTTCAAATTGTTTCCCTTTTTGTATACGATCCAAAAGAATTGCCAAAGCACTAATCTCTGAATGAGGCTGACTTCCTACTCCTACATTATAATCTGCTAACTCATAAATTTCTTTTGGAACTTTTTCTGCACCTACAACAATTAACAGATTCTCTTCGCCTCTGATCTTTTCTTGAATGTCGTTGATGCTTTTTCCGTACATCGAAAGATGAACAATTTTGAATCCTTCATCTTTCTTATTTTTTATAATTGTTTTCCATTTTTCAATAAATTTGACTTCAAAATTACCTCCCCATGTATTGTTGATCTTCTCAACTGTTTCTTTAATTTCTGGATTTACTTCAGTCATGTAAATTCGCTCTGCGCCAAATCCTCTAGAAACCAATGCAACATGAGTTGTTACTCTATCGTCTCTTACAACACGCTGTCCAATCCTAACTACTTCAATTACCAAATGTCTTATCACTTCCTTCCCATGGATTATTTTTTGGTTTATGAAAATTTTGATTCTCTATAATTTCTCTGATTAACTTTTTTAATTCATTGATATTTTTTCCAGTTTTTGCAGAAACTGAAATTAGTTTTTTATTTTCAGTTAAATTAAGATTATGAATTTTTTGTTCAATTTCTTCATCTTTTAGCATGTCTGATTTGTTTAAAGCATAAACTACTTTATCTTGTTCAACTCCTAATTCATTTAATGTTCTCATACAACTAGAAAATTTCTTTTTTAGTTCAGACAATGAGTCATTGATATCAATTACCAAAATAATCATATCAGTATGTGCTAATTCTTCTAATGTTGATTTGAATGCATCAATCATATAGGCTGGTAATTTACTGATAAATCCAACTGTATCTGCAATTAAAAATGATTCTTGATTTATAATTAATCGTCGTGTAGTTGTAGTAAGAGTTGTGAACAATTCTTTGCTTTGAGTTCTTGTTTCACCTGTTGTTTTGTTAAATAATGTTGTCTTTCCTGCAGAAGTATACCCTGCAAGTGATATGGTCTTAAATCCCATTCTCTTTCTTCCCTGTCTGTGTAACTCTCTTTGTTTTCCTGCTTTTTCAAGTTTTGATCTTATTGTTTGCATTCTATGTTTGATGTCATTATAATACACATCAACTTCAAATTTTCCTATTCCCATAAATCCTGGTTGCTCACCAATGTTTGCAAGCCTAACTTTTTCTTTAGCTCTGGCCATTTCATATCTTAATTGTGCTAATTTTACTTGTAATTTTGATTCTGCACTTGATGCCCTACTTTCAAAAATCTCAAGAATTAGTGCTTCTCTATCTAACACTTCTCTATGTAATACTGTTGCAAGATTGTAATTTTGACTTGGTTTTAGAATTTCATCGTATATAATTACATCTGGTCTTAATTTTTCTGATATTTCTTCTAGTTTTTCTAGTACTCCACCACTGATGCCATACTTTGGTTTCTGAAGATAATTTTGTTTGATAATGTGGACTATTTTGTATCCTGCTGCATCACATAATCCTTTAGCCTCATTTATTGAATCTTCTTGGTCATATGTGATCAGAATTGCTGAATTCATTTTAATTCATTTTTGATGGAATCTAAGTTAATTGTATTGGACATTTAATAAATTATCCTATTTTTTTAGTGTTTTCTCTATGTTCATATTCAAAACTATTTCTGCTATATCGCTAGCATATTCGGAAACCCTTCTAATATTTTCAGTCATTCTTCTGACTCTGTAAATCTCCTCATCATCTTTTAATGATTTTGAGGCATCTCTGACTTTTTTCTCATATTTGGTAATCTCATTAATTTCTGTAATTGTTTTTTCTGCTTGATTATAATCTTCTTTGAATAATGCAAGACATGAATCATCTAAAACAGACAAACAAAATTCATTCATCTCCTGTAATTTCTGCAAAATTTCTTTTTTCACTGATTTTTTAAATTCAATTAGATCTTTGGCAATAAATGCAGCATGATCTCCTGTTCTTTCTATGTTTTTTACAACCAACCTATATCCTAAACAATTTCTGGCATTTCTAAAACCCATTTCTTCTAACATATGTTCATTTTGGATTGCAATCTTTAATTGACGAATAATGTAAAACCCAAATCTATCCACTTCATCATCTGTGTTGATGACTTCTTGGGCTAATTCTATATTATTTTCTTTTACTGCCAGAATTGCATCACTTGACATTGATTTTGCTAAATGAATCATTCTTTTGAAAGCACCGTCTACTGATAATTCTAATAAATTAACTAGAACCTGTACTGTAATTCCGTCACTAGAATCAGCAATTATTTCTGAACCCATTAGCATTCGTTTTACTGCTCCTTTGACCGTATTTCTTTGACGTGCACTTAATCTACCATTTTTTGGTTTTACATTAATCGTCTTGAATCCTAAAAAGTACAATGAAATTAATTTTCGAACAATTGATGATGCTTCCTCATCTCCTTTAATCTCAATTACTGCATCTTCTTTTGTGTGTGCACGTGATTCAAATTTTGGAGGATAAAGCTCTAATGTTGATGAACCTTTTCGAATCATTCTGATTTGGTCTCCTTGCTTGAGACCTAATTCCATAATCCATTGTTTTGGTAATGATACAATGTAAGATGATTTACCCGTAAACTGGATCTTTCTAGTCTCTTCTCTATTTTCCATAATCTAAAGGGAAAATTCCATTCTATATAGTTTAATCTTCATAATATATGGTAGCATTGAACTAATATTTAGAAAATTTTTTACTATAAGTATTGGATCACCTACTCAAACTTCAATATTCACTTGATGCATTATTTGGAAATGGTATATCTAAGCTTCTACCAAAAGATCTTGAAATCGTCTTTTCACGAAAAACTGGTAGAATACGAACAGTTTCACATAATGGGAAATTACTATGTACATTAAGAATTGATGGCAGTCTAGCAATTAGTACTCATTTTGCTCAGATGTTATTGAAAAATAAAAAATTTAAAGAAAATTGTGTTGAGATAAATTCTGATGCTGCTCCATTTGTTGAACAGGGCAGATCCGTCTTTTGTAAGCATGTCATTACATGTGGGAAAAATGTTAAAATATCTGCAGATACCCCTATCTTGTTCAAAAATCGAGTAATTGCAGTAGGTCGAGCAATTTTATCTTCTGAGATGATTTTAGATTTTGATAGAGGCGTAGCCATAAAGGTCAGAGATAGTTTAAAAAGTCGTAATGGTGAAATAAGTTCATGATGCGAGGAGGAAACCGTGAAATGCGAAGAATGATGGATAAGATGGGTTTGGATATGAATGAATTATCCAACGTTCAAGAAGTCATAATTAAAACCGATAAAAAAGAAATCATTATTTCAAAACCTTCTGTTACAGAAATGAAAGCAAAAGATAATTCTGTTTTTACTGTGACTGCTGATAGTTATGAAGAAAGGGAATTGGAAGTTCCTATTTTCTCAGAAGAAGATATTCAACTTGTTAGCCAAAAAGCTGGAGTAGATCAGGAAAAAGCAAAAAGTGCTCTAGAGGAAGCTGAAGGTGAGATTGCCCGAGCTATCCTACTTTTAGCAACTGGATAGTCTCACAATATCTCTATCTTTGTGCCTAAAAATGAATGATTTAAGTAATGGATTATCTGATTTCAAAGCATAATGAGTAGTATGGCTGAGTCCAAAGTTTCGGGAATTATCAAATCTTTGAATGTCTTAGAAGATGATCTCGATTCTCTAAACAGTAAAGTTGGAGATATCAAAAAACAACTATCTGTAAAAGCTATAACTGAAATTGATAATTTACTAGAAAAAACCCGTGAAATGGCCACCAAAGAGGCTGAAGTCATTATCAATGCTTCAAAAGATACAGCAACTGCTGAATCTGCAAAAATTGCTCAAGAGGGTGACGCAAAATTGGCTAAAATCCAGTTAAATATTGATGCAAATTTTGATGAAGCAGTCAAATATGTAGTGTCAACTGTTTTGAAGGCATAAACCTAAATCTCATATTTCATTTTATCAATTATCGATCCCTTACAAAACTGACGTATTGGAATTACCACTGCAACATGTATTTTTGCATCTGTGATTCTTGTGAATCTATCATATCCTGTTATGCTGTCCTTTTTTGTTGGGAATTGACGATGAATCAACTGATATTTTTTGGAGATTAATCTTGTTTGCTTTATGAGCTGTTTTGATTAGCTCAGATAGAATCTTTTTCTAAATTCCCTTCTCTTGCCGTCATCCAACAGATAAAACAAATAAAATCCCATTGATTGTGCTTCTATCATTGCATCTTGGGTGGGTGTTCCTGTTTTAGCTGGTTTTGGTAAATGTTTTACGATTGTGTTTCATTGGGAATCAGTCATTTCTTTGTGAATCATGAAATAATTTGTTGAAGGTTATTTTTTAGATCTGTATTATCACACCAATAATTTACTAAATGATCTGTTTTAGGATGAGTTGTAAACAACTATATTGCTACATATTTTTTTTTCAAAAAATACGAATTTAGAATTAGCTATACATATTTATTGAAGATTTTAAGGTTTTATTTGAAAATAATAATTTTGATCGAGCTAAAATATGAAATTATTCCAAGTTTTATTATGATTTTTTATAGATTTTATCGATCCATGCTTATATAGTTATGAATTCTATATTATACTACCAAGATGACTTGTAAAGGAATTTGTGTTAGATATAAGGCTCAAAAGCCTGTTGGCACTGGAAGATATGCTTCTGGACAACGTCGATGCCAAATTTGTGAAATATTCATCAAATGGGAAGGACTTTGGTGTCCATGTTGTGGATATAGATTAAGAACAAAACCACGTAATTTGAAATACAAAGCAAAACTACGTGCTAGAGTTGAAGCCGATTCTATGGAAGCTGCAGCAGCTACTGAAATTGAATCAGGAGTTCAAGATTTACCTGTTAAAGCAAAATCCAAATCTAAAGCTAAATCTAAAACTGCTAAATTCAAAGCTGTAAAAAAATCTAAAGAGAAAACTCCCTGCAAACACTGTGAAAAACTCTTTGTTTATCCAGATAAACATGAGAAGAATTGCAAGAAGAACTCTAAAGTCACAACTTCCCAGAAAAATGAATCAATAGCAATAAAAGCATAAGATTTGTTCATAGCTTGTTGACCTCTCCAAATGGATTTTTCCAGAAAATGGTAAATTTGGAGAGTCGTAGTTTTTCTTTGCAAATCCAAAAATTTGAAAATGGTTATTTTGTTTCAGTCACTGAAGGTTCTAACAAGTTAGGTTCTATGGTAGTATCATTGGCTACGGGACCTACTCCTATTACCACCACTGTTATTCCTTCTCGATCTGAATCTCTTTTTCTGAAACTTATTTCTGAACGAATTAGTACTCGTATGAGAGGAATTGCTTTAGTTTCTACTTTTATTCAAAAACCATTAGAGTCTGATACTGCAAAAGCCTTAATGTCTGAGATTATGGAGATGATTGAGAATGAGTGATTTAAGAAATTACATTTCCCAAATCAAAAAAACAAATGCACTTAAAACTATAAAATCGTCTGTCTCTACAAAATATGAAATTGCTGGAATCACCGCCAAAGTTGATGGTTCTCATGCTGTATTATTTGAAAAAATTAAAGAAAGTCATTTCAGATTAATCTCCAATTTAGTTGGAACTCGAAAACGTTTTGATATGGCAGTTGGTGGATCAGAATCTAATATTCACAAAAAAATAATTTCCGCAATTAAAAAAGCCAAGAAACCCAAAGTTATTGCTTCTGGAAAATTCATGGAAAATAAATCAAAAAACCTACTTTCTATGCCTATAGTAACTCATTTTGAAAAAGAATCTGGTCCCTTTATCACATCTTCTATTGCATATGCAAAAAATCCTGAAACTGGAAAACAAAATTCTTCTTTTCATAGATTGATGCCAATTGACAAAACTCATTTTTCCATAAGAATGGTTGAAGGACGACATCTCCATCGATGTTTTATGGATGCAAAAGATCATGATGAAGATCTGAAAATTGCTATTACTATAGGTGTTCATCCTGCAGTATCGATTGCTGGTGCATATCAAGCTGATTGGGGAAAAGATGAGATTGATATTGCAAATTCTCTTCTTGGTGGAAAACTAACTTTGGCAAAATTACCATTTTCTGGTTTGAATGTACCATCCGGAGCAGAAATTGTAATGGAGGGAAAAATTCTCCGTGACAAAACCCACCCTGAATGGATGGTTGAGATGCTTCAGACATATGATCATAAAAGATCTCAACCTGTCTTTGAGCTTGAAAATCTCTATTTCAGAAATAATCCTATTTTCCATGATGTGTTATCTGGATATTCAGAACATAGACTGTTGATGGGAATGCCTGTTGAATCTAAATTAAATGGAGAATTAAAAAAATCCTTTTCTCAAACCAAACAAGTTTCAATGACTAATGGTGGTTGTAATTGGTTACATGCCGTAGTACAAATTAAAAAGAAAAATGATTCAGATCCTAAAAAAATAATTAAAAAAACATTCGAATCTCATCGTTCATTAAAACAAGTTACAGTAGTTGATGAAGATATTGATCCTAATAGTGCAGAATCTGTAGAATATGCTATGGCTACAAGATTCCAAGCTGACAAAGATCTAGTTATTCTCAAAAACATTCGTGGTTCTAGCTTGGATCCTTCAAGCAATCAACAAAAATTACAGACTGCTAAAATGGGCATTGATGCAACTCGGTCTCTATCTAAACGTCCAGAAGGATTTGAATTAGCCAAAATCCCAAAAGTTGACAAAATTAAACTAGAGAAATATTTCAAATAACCTGAGTCAACTGATTAAATTAAATTGGATAAATTAAGAACCATTATTAGATAACAAATGTCATCAGAAAATCCCACTATGCGAAAAAAAAGTCCTTCTGAATCTCACGCTAAAGTAATTGTTAGAATGTTTCCTTCAGATGCAAATCCTGCAGGTAATGTATTTGGAGGTGAAATTTTAAAACATATTGATATGGTGGCAGGAATTGTTGCTCAGCGTCATTGTCAATCTAATGCAGTTACTGTTTCTATGGATAGTGTAAATTTTTTAAAACCTGTTTTTGTTGGAAATGTTCTTTCATTAAATGCTAGAATAAATTATGTTCATAATTCATCAATGGAGATAGAGGTAAAAGTAGAAGCTGAAGATATTGTAACTGGGATTAAAACTGTTACTGGAACCGCCTTTGTGACATTTATAACTCTTGATGAAAATGGAAAACCCACACCTGCTCCTAAATTAGCTCTAAAAACAGATGATGATCGAATAAAATTCAAAGAAGGTAAAATTCGAATGGATAACAGATTAAAAAATCGTCAAAAATAACTTTATTTTTTGTTCATAGATGTACTTAAGAATAATGACAACTATCTTTAGTTAATGTCAGATCAACCAAAAAATAATGAATGGGATTCATTGTGGCAGGAATATACAAAATCTCTTGAAACCTGGAAATCTCTTTTTGAACAAATTCAGAATGCAAGTAAAGACATGCAATCAAAATTCAATGATGTTTGGGATAAAGCAAATGTTGAATCAAGTGTAGAAACCATGAAATTGTTTGGCGAAAATTGGCAAAAAGCTCTCAATGATGTTGGTATGAATTCTTTTAAAGAATTTGGCGAAAATTGGCAAAAAGCTCTCAATGATACTAACACATCTGCTTTCAAGCAATTCACTGAAAATTGGCAAAAATCTCTTAGCTCATCTGGATTAGAACAAATGAATGTCTATGGCGAAATGATGAAAAAATTTGCTGAAACTTGGGCCTCCATGTGGCCAAAATCATCATAAATTTTTTACAATGAGAGAAAACTATCTGGTTAACTCTTTAATTTTTTCTCTTGATTCCTCCACTAACCGTTTCATTACTGGAATGTAAATTTCTGCTGCATAAACAATTTCCATATTTTTATCGTTTTTACTATCCAAAAATGCTGATGCTGTAATTTGATTTCCATTAACTCTTGGCTCATTTTTTTCATGTCTCTTATGATTGATAATTTCTAAAAATATTGGTAACTGTCTTTTTATTTCAATTTTTAATTCTTCTTTAGATCGTAATTTCTTTTGACTTAAATCGATTTTAATTTGTTGATTAAAATCCTCTCTGTATCTATCTACAGCTCTAATCATAATTTTAATTTCAGGTAATCTGTCAAATTTTTTTCTAAAATTACATATGTAATTGATAAAATTTGGATATGGATTTTTATGCTCTTCACTATATTTTACTGTAAACCATTCTGAAAATTTTATAGCATTTTCATCATTCTTTAATTTTGCTTTCTCATAAAAGTTTTTTTCAGTAATCTTTTCTGATAAAAATAATCCAAAATCTCTATTTGCCTCCTCAAAAATTTCTACAATTATATTATTTCGTAAATTAATGTATTCATTAAAAAAGTGATTTACATAAAATGGATCGGGATCATATTGTTTAATTTGTTTTAAAGAAATCTCACATTTTTTTATTGTTTCTTCAATATCCATTAGAATTTATCAGATTTTGAATCTGTATATTTTGATTGTGATCTTAAACTGGTAGCTAACTCTTTGAAAATTTCATTTACACTAACATCAACTAAGTTTATTGTAGCATTTTCTTTGACTATCTGTTTTTCAAATTTCTCCTTAATTGCAAATGATACTGATGACCAATGTAGTACACCTTTCAATTGCTCTTCTACTGTAGAATTAGTTGTAGGAAAATTTGCTGGTGAGAAAACAATTCCATTAGTCCATTGCATAGTTGGAATTCCTCCTCCTGATGATCGTGTACTAAAAGCAATTTGCATGACCCAATCTTCAAACTTGTACTCTATTACCTCATGAATAATCAATTTTTTCCATGGTTCGATAGATATCTCCATTTATCTATAATGATATTGTGTTAATTATAATTCTATACTGTCTAACAAATATTCATGACCCAAAATCTTTCAAATTATGCTAATTCCTGAAATTTAAACTTGAATCTACAATGTACGTAAATCGAGTTCAAAATAGGGTGACGAATTTTTGTTATTGAGTATATGAGACATGGGCATAATCAATTACAAAAATAATTTCCAATATCGCTCTAGCAACACAGCATTCTCTTCACAATTCTTGGATTCTCTGTTTTTGTTATGCAATTGTAATATACTGCAAGTTGATACACCAACACGCAAACCAATACAAATGATTTCACGTTGTCAAATCCTTTCACATGTACAGTTCTAATGTTGAACGTATCTTTGAATATTTCAAATAAAGGTTCAATTGAAACTTTTCTTTGTGAGTATAACTCTTGACCTTGTACAGAATTATAAAAATCTGCAAGTTTGATTCGCTCTGGTGGTGTTGATGGATATATTTTGATAGGACAAATCAATCTCAAATGTCTCTCATCACTAAACTGATATAATGATTTATCATCATATGCTGGATCACATAAAATATTCTCAACCAGTCCTGAAAGCGATTCAACTATTGTATAATACATTTTACCATCAGAAACATTTGCAGTTGAGACATCAGCAGATAGTGGAACAACCAGTTTGCCAGTACTACAACTCATATGCAGTTTGTACCCAAATACCCAACCCTTTGATTTTGAAAAACCCCATTTTGCATCTGTGTCAATTCCTGAGATTGGAATTCTATTCTTTTTCATATCTGACTTGTGCCATACTGGACCATCTGCTTTTAGCATGGAACTATCCACTGATGCAGATATGTCATCGACTAGTTTCTCTGATACAAACAGACTTCCCATATTACTGATTATATCACCAATTGGCAGAACTTGGAATCTCCTGTCGATGGTTCTTCTGTTTGGAATTTGAGTTAGTCTGCAAACCTTGAGCAATTTATCATTGGTACCTTTAGTCGAAAGGAAATAATGTAATGTATTGTTGCTTGGAATTCTCATCCATGACTTTATGATGAACAGCTGTACCATCAGAATTGTAGAGTATACGTACGGTCTACCGGGTTTCAGTATCTCCTCATACAAAGACAACATTCCCACCAAATGTAACATACCAATAAGAAATGATTCCGATAGAATCTTGCCTAGGGATTTTCATTTGTTTTGACATTACAATGAACAAAACATGATAAGATCCTTATACCCCAGATCATAAGTCTTTTCAATTTACTGTTCTTGCAAAATACTGATACATATTCAAATTAAATTTATGGGTTCTAAAATATTCCATAACTGTATGCCTCATTTCATGAATAGATTCATAAAATTCTGATTCAACATTAACATGTTTGCACTGCCTCCAAATCTCTTCAATCATACTCAAATGTGGAGAACCTCTTGGAAGATATGCCAGTTTGACATCTTTGTTTTTGTGCAGATATTTTTTTACATCATTAGCTTTGTGTTGCGGTGCTCTATCGACGATAACAAATATTTTTCCAAATTTTCTACGAGCTGCTTCCAAATAATCTATAAATGCAATTGAATTAAATTTTTCATACGATCTAAAAAAACTTTGATTATCATCAGTCATCATTCCATAAACCAAAAATCTTTGATGTGATCCTCTCCAATGCACAATTAATCTTTGGTGTGCATCTGTCCAGTATTTTTTGCCAAGACGTACATCGTCTACAAATACTGATTCGTCTTGGATAAATACTGTAAAACCTTTCTTTTTTGCCTTTTCTATGCGTGAAATGATGCGGTTTTTCCACTTGCGACATACATCCTTGGATGCGGCACGTACATGTAGTTTTTGTGGAACCTTTGGTTTTAGATTCCATTTATGCATCAAACGACGCACGTGAGTGATATGATATGTAATGCGTGTTCTGTAAAATATGAATTGTATCAGATTAATGGCGGACGGCCAGAACGAGGGAGGTCCTCCAGGCCCTCTAGTCCGTATTTTTCAAATGAATCAAGCCAGTTTCTTACAGAATTGTAGGTACAAAACATTTGGTTGGCAGTTTCAGCAATTGTGGATTCGTTGATTTTAATAATACACATTGCATGCAGTCTTTCCTTTTTCTTACCGTACTTTTCTTTTTTGTAGGCCTGGAGTAACTCGTCATTTGTGATGTCCATGAAATTATTTCTAACTACTGATCAAAAAGTATTGCTATTTGTTTTGAAAAATTGCAAAGAATTATGCTCCGAGGTATAGCTTTTTCTATTTGAATAATTTGAGAATTGACTCAAAAATTAGAATTAGTTATGCCCATGTCTCGAGTATATGATGTGTTTTAACTATCCACCAACACATAGTAAAGACGTATTAGCTATCCACTGAATTTTATTGTACATTTGTCTAGTTATCTCTCATATCAAAATGTAAAAGATTGACCTGGCTCAGGAGAAAGAACAATTCTGAAAAACAGTCTGGGTTACCTATATGTTGTACAGTAAAGAAAAGCTCTATCAAAGAACAGCCCTTTCCAGACTATGTTACAATTATGAACAAAGAGCAGATGAAAGAGATGAAAATAAAAGAATATGATCATGTCATCTTGGAGAAAAAACAGCGTGAGGAACAAAAAGGTACGTTCAAGATTAGATCACTTGTAATTAGCGATAAAGACGGAGCAGTGAATAAAGAGTACCATTTAGAAAAAAACGAAGTGGGTCTTGACCAGACATACCGAGAAGCATTGTCAGTTGACGTGGGTGAGGAAATCAACATAACCCGTTCTAAAACAAAAAGGAGAATCAAAGAACAAATGCTAAACAGGATAAATTTTCAAAATGCAATAGTCCAAATTCATGAGAATAGTATATACAAGGAACAAAAAATTCCTGTTATTTGCATATGTGAAGAGATGTTAAACATGATTAATGCTGAATATGGTGATGAAATAACAATTGACGCTGCAGAAGATTCAGATAAGGAAAAGACCAAGGCAAAATGCATGCCACTTACATCTTCAATGAAGCAAAGACATGATGAATTAATAGACTCTGAAATGGATGAAGGCAACTGCGAGAGGAAGGATAGCAATTCCATTCATCCCATATTTGTGGACTCTATGATCAGAGAAAAATTAAATATAAAGAAATGTCACCCTGTGAAAATAAAACGTTCGTTTCGGGGGGAGTTTATGAAAAAACTCAACAATCTTGGTTCATTTAGCATGGTTGCTCTGTCAGTAACTATGATTCCACTAATATCAAATCCCGAACAGATCATTTATTGGGCTTTGACTATATTTTTTATGTTATGGGTTGTATGGAGTACGGTTACAGCATCCAATTATAAGACATCTAATAATAGATTTTAGAAAGATCTTTTGGTTGCAGTAATGTTTGGAGGATTACCATCTCTGGGTATCTCTGTGAATCCCATAGTAGGAATGCCTTTTGTGAGATTACAGAGTTTTTTAGTATAATTACGACGTTTACATTTGATTTCAGATAAGAACTCTTCAGGAGTTGTTGACAAGCCAAACATCTCAGATATTTTTGAGAGTATCTGGGGCTGATCAAGCCCATCAAATTTTGCGTTTATGGCACTAATCATATCAAGTCTGATTGGTTTGCTGTTGACAGGCAACGATCCCTGCATGTGTATGTAGGAGCATGCAGAGGAAAAAATCTCATTATTTTCAAGCGTTAATGCACTGTTTAATCTTCCAAGACAGTATGATGTGCCTCTGCCCTCTGTTTTGTTCATAATCTCCAACTGCTCTTCATCAAACAAGTTTGCCCATACCTCTACAACGGTTCCTGGAGAATCAGTTATAGTTGCAGGGATTGCACCGTATGATGCAAATGCTCTTGCATAAGATACGTCATATCCCGTAATGGTTCCCTTGAAGACTGGGAAAATACTGTTTACATTATTCTTGAATTTGTTTTGCAGTTGTGCAGGATTTGCATTAGAGCCATACCCTACCACAAGATATCTGTCTGAGATACCCTTTGCGCCATATTCTTCAAGTTTTTCTGCCAACGTAATATCATCTACCATACAATCTTCGATTTTGACATTGGGAGTCATCGTAATTGAGAGTATGTCATCAGAACAAAACAAGAAAGAGTGGGGAGGTCTTTTGCCAGGATAGCAGAGTGGGTTATCTTTTGGAGCCATCCCAAAATCTTGAATGTTCATATGTTACTTTACATCTACGAACTAAAAAACCATTAAAATCATCGGCTTCTTAGAAATCATCTGTAAAACTAAAGCAGAAATGAATTTGATGGATTTAAAAGAGATGACAAGCATGAAAATACATGTTACCACAGATGATAATGGATTGCCAGTACCAATACCTGTTGAATTTAGCAAATAAAATATGATTTTTTCAGTTAAAGCTAGATTTTCTAGTCATGTGGCAAAATCTACGTCTTCTTTCTGAGATTCAAGCCCTACATGTAAATCTCAAATCCTATTACCCGCATTTCAAGTCTTGAAGATGTTAGATTACCCCTCGAAACTTAACACGAGGAATTACCACCTGTCAGGTTAACAGAACCTATTAAAAACAAACTTTATAATTCATATAAAATGTCAAACTGGAATCTCAAAATCTCCTACACAAGAAGCGTGTTGTGTTAGGTATAAAACAAAAAGAACGTATGAATCAAGGTCATCCATCCCATCAGGAACAAAAATGGAAACTAAAAACAAATTCTAGACGTGAGGCTTGATACATACAAAAGAACCATCAAAAATCCTATGGAAACTACCATGAAAAATAGAAGATCTGCAGTTAAAGGAATTGTTTAGTATGTGAGTGTAAAGTTTTCTTAATAGTAAAAATGAAAAAATTAAATTTGTTATGTAGAAATATCTATAATTACATTTGACCTGATTGCCATGCTTGGTTGAATTTTTTTATAGCTTCTTGATATGCTATAATTGAATCATTTCCAGATGTTTTCAGAAATTTTTCCCACTGACTGTTGAATTTTTTAATTGATTCAATATTAGTTTCTTTAAAGATATTTTCCATCATCTTTGTTTGTTGTTTAATGTATTGAGGACCAATTTCTTCCCATGTATTTTCCCAGCTTGAACTAACTTTTTTTAACAGTTCCGCATCTGATTCTACTGCTTTTTGACAAGCATCATGATATGTCATTAAAGTTTCATTAGTAGCCTTTTGCCATTGTGCAAGAGATTCTTTCCAACCATCCAAAGCTGAATTGTAATCTTTCCATGCTTTTTCAAATTCTGGTTTTTTTGATGAACTCTTAACTTGTTTTTTGGGTTTAGCAGTTGATTTTTTTATTGTTTTCTTAGGCGTATTTTTCTTCTTGGTTGCCATATTCTAATTTGAAAATAGTAGATGTTAAATCTTTCAATAATTCTTTAGTTAAAAAACACCTATACATACTAAAAATCTGATGCTTTAGAAAACATTGGATTATGTTTTCTATCTTTATTTTTAAATAATTTGAAGTGATTTTTGCATAAATTTCTTGTTTCCTTGAAACTTATTTGGACTGTTTCTGTTGCTTTTTCTTTGCATTCTGAAATACTGCATTGCAATATGAAAAATATCTATTATCTACTAATAAAACTTTAAAATTATCTAATTACCAATGCTAACTTTTTATGATTCCATTATATCCAAAAATTATGAATGATGAAGAGAAGGGAAAGCATTTTTTAAAATTAATTGATGATCAAAATAATATTCAATGGGAAATTGTTTCAAAATTAACATCTCTTATTTCATCTGACTGGAATTCTGAAGAACTAAAAAATGGACTTGGAGTATTGATAGAAGATCATTCTAAAATTACTAAAGAATTGAATAGTTTGGATGATAAAGGGAATATTTTATAACGCAGAGTCAACCATTAGTGCAATAAATAACACTGTCAAATATGGACTAGAAAATTTAAACAATGTCCAAGCAGCTTTCTCCATTGGTTTGACTATCACCCACACTGATAATACCACCATTAATGCACCAGATACAATTGCAGTCCATAAATACACATCTCCAATCATTTTTTCATTATTCTCAGTTGTAATAAAAAATGGAGCAATCGAAAATAACACCATTACAACTGTTGATAATGCAATAGCTCTTGCAGAAGTTTTTTCTGATTGTACTGCAGTTAACATAGGAACATTGACTTTGTTATAATCTTCTTTGAAATGTAACGTAAGTGCCCAAATGTGCATTGGAATCCAAATGAATACCAAACCTGCCATGGCAAGACCCATTGTCCATAAATCTGACATACTTACTGCCACCCATCCAATCATTGGTGGTGATCCTCCACACAATCCTCCTAAAATTATGTTAGTCCTTGAATTTCGTTTTAGAACATATGAGTAAATTAGAATATTATTTACTAATCCAAATGCAATAAATGCAGTTGCCCATGCTCCTTGTTCTAACGTTGTAGTAAAAGATATTCCAAATGCTAGAACTAGTGATATGCCTGCTAATGCTAATCCAAAATTTCTTGCCTTTACTGCAGGATAGATTCTTTTTGATGGTAAAGGTCGATCTTTTGTTCTTTCCATAATTGCATCAATATCTCTATCATGATAATTTGTCAAAGTATTTGCAGCGGCTGAACCTGCTGCAACTGAAAATAACATCAAAAGCCATGTTGCTGGAGATATTTCTATGCCGTAAACATTAGAAGCTGTCAATGCTGCACCAAATGCTGTAAAAACTAGTAAATACCAAATTTTTGGTTTTGTTAATTCATAATATACTGCCATTCTAGATTCTGATTTTTGCTTTTGCAACATCAGTCACTATCCTTTGATGGCATATATGGCATTGCTTTCATTCGTGATTTCATTTCTATGAATGATTCAGAAGATTGAATCCCTTCGATTCTACCAATCCGTTCAGAGACCATTTTATGCATCTGATCCAGTGATTTTGAATACATTGTAACTAGAATGTCAAATCTCCCTGTAACTTCTGCTACCTCTCTAACTCCGTCTATCTTGAATAATTCTTCAATAATGTGGTCTCGTTTTTTTGTATCCATGTTAATCCCAGTTAATGCTTTTACATTGTATCCGAGCTCTTCATCATTAACTACAATTGTAAAACGCTCAATTAGTTTTCTTTTGACTAGTCGTTTGATTCTGGAATACACTACAGATGAGTTAACATTGATTTTTTTTGATAAGCGAGGAACTGATATTGAGGCATCATTAGATAATTCTGATAAAATTTGTAAATCCAAGTCATCTACTTTTATCGTTTAAAACACCTGAGTCGATCTAGATTTCTGGATCTTATAAAGTTATTATTGTAAAAATTGCAAAAAAATTCTCTAAATCTTGCCTTTCTTGTATAGCATCTCTGCTAACAAAACAGCTCCTTTTGCTGAACCCATTTTTTTATTGTGAGAGAACAACATGTATTTCAATCCATTATCAAACAATTCTTCTGTCTCTACTCTTCCAATTGTTGTAGTCATTCCATCTCCAACGGTTCTCTCCATTCTTGGTTGAGGTCTAGTTGGATCTTCATGAAATGCATAATATTTTTCAGGAGCTGATGGTAATCCTGATACTGAAATATTTCTGTTGTATTCATTGTAGGTATCTTTTGCTTTTAACGGATCAATTTTCTCTGTAGTTTCAACAAAAACTGATTCTGTATGTCCATCAATTACAGGAACTCTGGTACAAGTACAACTGATTCTAATGTCTGCATCTTCAATTTTCCCATCTTTTAATTTGCCTAAAATTTTCCTAGTTTCTCGTCTTACTTTACCTTCTTCGCTAGGAATAAATGGAATAATGTTATCTGTAATTCCCATTGCTGGCACTCCTGTTTTTCCACCTCCTGATATTGCTTGCATTGAAGTCATCATGACTTTTTTTGCTCCATATTTTTCAAGTAATGGTTTTAATGTAATTGCTAAACCGGTTGTAGTACAATTTGGTAACGGTGCTACCCAACCTTTCCAATTTCTATTCTTTTTTTGAGTTTCAAGTAATTCTGTTTGCTCATCATTAATCCCTGGAATTAGTATTGGTACATCATCTTCATATCTATAAGCAGAACTTGTAGAGATAACTGGCAAATCTGCTGCCATCTTCGTTTCTATGTCTCTAGCTGCTTCTGATTCAACTGCTGAAAATATCACATCTAATTGAGAAACATCTAATCCATCAACTGATCTTACTGTCATTTCTTTGATATATTCTGGAATTTCTCCGCCTACATCCCATGCTACAATCCCACTTGCATCTTTAATAGCATCAAGGTATTTCTTTCCTGCAGAACGTGAAGATGCTGCAATTTGAGTAACTTCAAACCATGGGTGATTGTTTAAAGACTGTACAAATTCTTGACCTACAGAACCAGTAACCCCAATTATTGCCACTCTTTTTTTACTCATATTTTGATTATTGATCGCCTTCAACTAATAATCGTTTTCTGAGTTACCAAAACATACTAAATCGGCTAATTCTATTTGGAACTGTGAAAATACGGCCAAAATTATCTGTTATTAGACATGTACCTGCAATACATGGAGGACAAAATCCATTACAAAGTACTGATCCAAAAATCATTGATTTTAGTTCAAATGTGTCTCCTATTGGAACGCCACTATCAATAAAAAAAATCCTTAAGAAAAATATTGATAATATCAAAAATTATCCTGATTTTAGTTCATCAACTGTAATTTCAAGCCTACAAAAATACACGCAGTTAGATAAATCAAATCTTTTGGTTGGAAATGGAGCAATTGAGATTCTCTACAATTTTTGTTTTGCATTTTTATCAAAGAAAACAAAAGTACTGATACCAATCCCAACTTTTCAAGAGTATGAAACAGCAGCTAAACTTAATGAATGTAAAATTTTATACTTTAAAACTATGAATTTATCTAAAAACCTTGATATCTTTATTTCAAAAATTCCAAAGAATGGATGTGTATTCATTTGTAATCCTAACAATCCTACAGGACAGTTATTACCAAAAAATCAATTACTCGAAATAACCAAACACGCAAAAAAATTATCTACATTAGTATTTGTAGATGAATGTTTTATTGAAATGGTTCCAGAATCAAATCAATCCATAATATCTTATGTTAAAAAATATGAAAATCTTTTTGTTTTACGATCATTAACAAAATCTTTTGCTTTGCCTGGAATACGTATTGGATATGCTGCAGCTTCTAAAGATATAATTGAAATTTTACAAAAAATCAAAATCCCATGGAGTGTAAACTCATTAGCTCAAGATGCAGCAAATATTGCACTTAAAAATAAATCCCATTTAATTGAATCAAATTCTGTAATTAAAAAAGAATTAAATTATTTGGTAAATAAGGTAAATAAAATAAATGGATTTAATTGTGATAATTCTTCTACAAATTTTATTTTAATTAAAATAAAAAAAGATTCAACAAAATTACAAAAAAAATTGTTAAAACAAAGAATCCTAATTCGAGATTGTAAAAATTTTAGAGGATTAAATAATCATTATATTAGAATAGCTGTAAAATCACATAAAGATAATCTAAAACTTGTAAAAGCATTGGAGAAAATCAAATGAAATCTTTAATGATTCAAGGGACTTCTTCTGGAGCAGGTAAGACAACATTAGTAGCAGCTCTTTGCAGAATTTTTTCTGATAAAGGTTACAGTGTTGTTCCATTCAAATCTCAAAACATGTCAAATTTCGCATATGTCACGCCTGATTTTGAAATATCTCGTGCTCAGGCGATTCAGGCTATTGGCTCACGCTGTAAAATCACACCTGATCTAAATCCAATCTTACTAAAACCTCTGGGAAATTACAACAGCACTGTGTATCTAAATGGAAAACGATACAAAAAAATGCATGCAAAAGATTACTATGAAAAGTTTGTAAATCATAGAGGACTTGGTATTGCATCAAAATCCCTTAAAACATTGCAAAAAAATTATGATTTAGTTATTTTAGAAGGTGCAGGTTCTCCAGCAGAAATTAATTTACAAAAATTTGATATTGCGAATATGAAGATTGCTCACAAAGCAAATGCTGCTGTACTTTTAGTTTCGGATATTGACAAAGGTGGTTCTTTTGCAAGTCTTGTTGGAACTATGGCTTTAATTGAAAAAAAATATCAAGAACTTGTAAAAGGTTTTATTTTTAATAAATTTAGAGGAGATCTAGAAATATTAAAACCGGGATTTCGAAAACTCAAAAATGTCACAAAAATACCTGTAGTGGGAACCATCCCATCAATTTCAATAGATTTACCTGAAGAAGATTCTCTAAATGTCACTGCTAAAAATATTCGATGGACTAAAAAAAATATTTCAAAAATTGATGATGAATTAAATAAACTAGCAAAAGTTATCAAATCAAACGTTGATATAAAATCTATTGAAAGGATGTTAAAATGATTATTGAATATATACTTGTAATTGGTTTTGCTATTTTATTTGATTTTAAATTCGGAGATCCTCAAAATAAATACCATCCAACTGCTTGGATTGGAATTCTGATTGCTAAATTAACACCAGTAGCAAAAAATGATCATTCTACAATAGAAAAACTTGGAGGTATATGCATTGTTATTATTATTTCTGCTTTGGCAATATTGTTACTTTTTACATTAGATATTGGAATATCTTTAATTACTATTGATTATCTTTCATTGATTGTTTCTGTAGTTGTTGGTGGATTGTTGTTAAAAACCACAATTGCTATTAATGGAATGGAAAAACATGCAACATCTGTTTTAAAATCTTTGGATGATGATAATCTTGATATGGCCAGAAATCATCTATCTATGATTGTCAAGCGAAATACCAAAAATTTAGACAAAAATCACGTTATTTCAGGCGTGTTAGAAAGTATAAGTGAAAATACTGTTGATGGAATTACGGGGCCTATGTTTTATTATGCTCTATTTGGATTACCAGGGGCATTTGTGTATCGTGTGGTAAATACTGCAGATTCTATGATTGGTTATAAAACTAGTATTTTTAAAAATGTTGGTTGGTTTGCAGCAACATGTGATAGTGTTCTGAATTATATTCCTTCTAGATTGACTGGTTTGATAATGATTATCTCTGCTGCTATTCTACAAAACAATTGGAAAGAATCTTACAAAATAATGATTAGAGATGGTAAAAACACTGAAAGTCCTAATGCTGGATACCCTATGGCTGCTTTAGCTGGAGCTCTAGAAACAAAATTTGAAAAAATTAATCACTACAAACTAGGTGATAACAAAATTATTCTAACAAAAGAACATATACACTCTGCCATTTCAATAATGAAACTCACTTCGATACTTTTCTTTGGAATAGTTACTATTCCTATAATTTCCCTTTTATTACTTGTAGGATTGTGGATGCATGCTTAAAGAAATTGGATCTGTTTTTTCATTTCTAACAATTTTTCCATCCTCAAATTCCACATTAGATAATGTTGCGAAATATATGTTCATGTTTCCTGTTATTGGAATTATTATTGGATTTTTAACTGGAACTTTAGGTTTTGGCTTATCTCTCTTTTTAGAACCTTTGTTAGTTAGCTTGCTAGTTGTTGCATCAATTACAATAATCACTGGAGTACATCATGCAGATGGCTTGGCTGATTTTGCTGATGGACTTATGGTAAAAGGTTTAAAAGATAAAAAACTCAAAGCCATGAAGGATCTTTCCACTGGTTCAGCTGGTATTGTTGCAATTGTTTTGTATTTTATTGGATTAATAATCACTATTTCTCTTACTAGTGGTTTTGATTTGTTTAAAGTACTTTTGATTAGTGAAATTCTGGCAAAATTCTCAATGGTTTTAATGGCTAGTTTAGGTAAATCAGCTTCATTAGGCTCAAATTCCCCTTTTGTTGAATTTATGAAAGATAAGAAAAAACTATTAGCAGCGTTCATCATTATGTTTATCCCTGTTATTGTAATAGGCGAGACTACCGGATTGATAATGTTGGGTGTAACTATTGCTTTGACTATGTTTCTCTTAGCTTTGTCTACTCGTAGTTTTGGTGGTATAACCGGTGATGTAATGGGAGCTACTAACGAATTTACACGATTGGCTTCTTTGATGGTGTTTGTTTCATTATGATTGGATTGATTATGGCTGGTGGTAAAGGCACTCGAATGAATTTAACTGATGAAAAATTATTACTCAAATATAAAAAACCTATAATATTGCATGTAGTTGATTCATTAAAAAATTCAAAATCTTTTTCAAAAATATTAGCTGCAACTAGTTGCAATTCTCCTAAAACAAAAAAACTATTAGAAGAAAATAATATTGAAACTCTTGATACATCCGGAATTGGTTATGTTGAAGATCTAAATTCAACATTAAAAACTATTCATGATTCTATTCTAGTCGTATCTGGTGATTTACCGTTTTTGGATAAAGAAATAATACAAATAATAATCAATCAATTTGATCCTAAAAAGATTTGGACTAGTATTTTGGTTACTAACAAATTTTTAACAACCCTTGGTTTAGAATCTGATTACTCTGTCACTTTTGATGGACAAATCTGTCATTACACCGGACTTTCTTTGATAAATTCAGAAAAAATCTTATCTCTAGAAACCTTAATTGAAAATTATATTATAATTGATGATAAAAGAGTGGCTTTTAATCTAAATTCTAAACAAGATTATGATTTACTCAGCACTGCCTGAGATTCTACCGTTAATTTGTGCTTTTGATCCTGTTGGTTCTGAAATGGTGTTTCCACAGGAATTGCATGCAATTTGTGTTGATGCATGTGAATAAATAACTTGTATTTCACCACATTCGTTACAATTAACTTTTTGAAATTTGCTTGATGGTTTTGGAATTCCCACATGATCTTTTTTCATGCAGCCACCAGCTCAAATTTCTTAATTCTAACGCCTTTTTTATTGTATTTCTTTTTACAAACAGTACATGTCATAAGAGGAGTAACTTTTTTTGTAACTTTGGCTGGTTTTGCTAATTTTGGAAACTTTTGTCCACCATATCCCTGTTTACGTTCTGCATGTCTACGCTCACCTCTGGCAGAACCACGTCTTTTTCCAGCTTTGTAAATGGAGACCTTTTGTTCAGTATGTGTTTTACATTTTGCACAATACTTTCTGATCACCTTAGGGATGTTCATATCAACAAAACCTCTTCAACCGTAATTTAAGCATTGAATCTATAATAGGCGCAAAACCCAATTAAAAGAAGTGACTTCGAGCCTAGCAAATTCGATCTTATCTCTTAACTCCGTAGCAATGGGTGATAAGAAAGCCGATCTGATTTTAAAAAATTGTAATTTACTTTCTGTGTATACAAGAGAAATAATTCCAAAAATTCAGATTGCTATTACTAATGATAGAATTGCGTATGTTGGTCCTAATGCTACACATACAACAGGCCCTAAAACTACTGTAATCGATCTAAAGGGAAAATATGTTAGTCCTGGATTTGCAGATCCTCATTTACATATTGATCAATTTGTGTTACCATCTGAATTTGCAAAAAAGGCTTTACTCTGTGGAGTGACATCTCTATTCTCTGATCCTATTGATATCGTAAGTGTTGCTGGATATCGAGGTTTTCAAGAATTTCTTAAACTTGGTGAGAATCTGCCAATTAGAATTTTTCAAGTAGTGCCAGGAGGTCTTCCAGTAGATGCAAAATTTAGTAGTAGTAAATCTCTATCATTATCACAAGAAAAATCTGCAATAAAACATCCCCACGTTCTTGGATTAGGTGAAGTTTTTTCTTGGACTAAAGTTACATTACGTGAACCAAAAACCATGAAATCACTTTCATCAATGTTGGAATGTGATTGTATAATAAATGGGCATACTGCTGGTGCAAGTGAGAAAAAACTTAACGCATATGTTTCATCTGGAGTGTTATCGTGTCACGAACCAATCAACTTTGATCAGGTTTTAGAAAGATTACGTCTTGGAATGTGGATAATGATTAGAGAGGGTTCTATTAGACGTGATTTGAAAGAAATAATTCCTCGTGTATTGTCTCATGGGACATATCTTAATCAATTAATGTTTTGTTCTGATGGTCTTGATCCACTTGACATATCCAAGTTCGGTCACATAGATCATTGCATAAGAGAATCAATCAAACTTGGTCTAAAACCAATAGATGCAATCACAATGGCATCTAAGAATAATTTTGATTATTACAATATGGGAAAAGATCTTGGAGGTTTAGCTCCTGGAAAATTGGCTGATATTCTAGTTTTTGATGATTTGAAATCATTTAAACCAAACAAAGTCTTTCTTGGAGGTAAGCTAATAGTATCTAATGGACAAATAATCACATCGATTAAAAAACAAACAATTCCATCTTGGATTAAAAAAACTGTAAAATTAAAAAATTTTTCAAAAAATGATTTTATTTTAAAATCCAAAAAGAAAGATGTTATTGCAAATACTATCTATATGCAAACTGAGATTATTACAAAGTTAGGATCTGCTGAACTTTGTTCTATAAACGGTCATGTATCTGCCTCTTCTGATCTTGATGTTTGGAAAGTTGCTGCATTTGATAGAGTTCATGGAACTCGTAAACATTCTATGGGATTTCTGGAAAATTTTGGCGCAGATATTGGTGCTTTTGCTTCAACTTGGAGTTTTCATGAAAATGACATGATTGTAATTGGATCTGATGATTCTGATATGGCAGTTGCATGCAATCATCTTATCAAGAATCAAGGTGGCCTTGTTGTAGTTAAATTTGGAAAAATCCTTGCTTCTCTACCTTTACAATTTGGAGGTATTGTATCTACAGATTCTTTTGAAAAAGTTTCATCTAATTTTAAAAAAATCAATAACACTATTGTAGATTCGGGTTCTAACTTTTCTAAACCACATCTGATTCCACTATTCTTACCTTTCTT
Organism: Candidatus Nitrosopumilus sp.; assembly: GCA_965205675.1. GTDB lineage: Archaea > Thermoproteota > Nitrososphaeria > Nitrososphaerales > Nitrosopumilaceae > Nitrosopumilus. The sequence continues at coordinate 1,884,491 of OZ242186.1, read as the reverse complement.
GGCTCTGCCATCAGTTAGAATTCTTTCTAGTGGAATTGTTGATATAAAAAAACGAAGTTACATACCAGCGATCTACTAAGTAATGTTAAAAAGGGGGATTTGGTGGATTGAAGCTAATCTAAATGGCATCAATTCAGCAAGGACCAAATGGACCTGTTTTAGTTCTCAAAGAGAGTGCATTACAGCAAAAAGGTAAGGATGCCCAACAAAATAATATTGCTGCAGCCAAATTGGTAGCACAACTAGTCCGAAGTAGTCTTGGACCTAGAGGTCTTGATAAAATGTTAGTTGATTCCTTAGGTGATGTTACTATTACAAATGATGGAGCGACAATTCTAAAAGAAATTGATGTTCAGCATCCAGCGGCTAAAATGATGGTTGAAATCTCTAAAACTGTAGATAATGAAGTAGGTGATGGTACTACATCTTCTGTAATTTTTGGAGGTGCATTATTAGCACGAGCAGAAGATCTTCTCAACAAAGATGTTCATGCCTCAACTATTATTGATGGATATCAGGCAGCATCTGATAAAGTTCTTGAAATTTACTCCGATTTAGCAAAACAAATACAGCCTGATGATAAGGCATCTCTTTTAAAAATTGCAACAACAAGCATGCAATCAAAATTAATTTCTGAAGACAGTTCATTACTTTCTAAAATCATAGTTGATGCAATACTTAGCATTGCAACAAAAAAAGGTGATACTTACTCTGTAGATATTGAAAATATCAAAGTAGAAAAGAAGGCTGGTGGCTCTATAGATAATACTCAAATTGTTAAAGGAATTGTTTTAGATAAAGAAATTGTTCACAGTGGAATGCCTACAAAAATTGAAAATGCAAAAATTGCACTAGTGAATTCTGCATTAGAAATTGAAAAAACTGAATTAAGTTCAGAAATTAGAATTACTGACCCGACACAAATGCAGATGTTCTTAGAAGAAGAAAATAGAATGTTAAAGTCTATGGTTGACAAACTACATGATGTTGGAGCTAACGTGTTAATTTGTCAAAAAGGAATTGATGATATTTCACAACACTATCTTGCAAAATATGGTATCATGGCAGTACGTCGTGTAAAAGAAAGTGACATGATTAAACTCTCTAAAGCTACAGGTGGACGCGTAATTAGTAATCTTGATGATCTCTCAGAAGATGATCTTGGCGCTGCAAATTTGGCTCACCAAAAGAAAGTTGAATCTGACAAATGGGTCTTCATTGAAGGATGTAAACACCCACAATCAGTTACAATGTTAATTCGTGGTGGAACTCAAAGAGTAATTGATGAAGTAGATCGCTCAATTCATGATTCTTTAATGGTAGTAAAAGATGTTATTGAAAAACCAGCAATTGTAGCTGGTGGCGGTGCCCCTGAAGCATTTGCAGCCTCATTACTCAAAGATTGGGCTGATAATTTTGATGGTAGAGAACAACTTGCAATTAAGAAATATGCAGAAGCCCTTGAAACTATTCCATTAACTATAGCAGAAAATGCAGGAATGGATCCAATTGATACTATGGCTAACCTTAGAGCAAAACAAAATCAAGGTCAAAAATGGACTGGTATTGATGCTAAAAATATGAAGATTGCAGATATGATGGCAATTAATGTTGTAGAACCAATTGTAGTTAAAGAACAAATTATCAAATCTGCCACTGAAGCAGCATGTATGGTTCTTAGAATTGATGATGTTATCGCCATATCTGGAGCTCCGGGCGGTGGCGGCATGCCTCCTATGGGCTAAAATCTTAGTTAAAGCTTAAGCGTTTTAGTTTTTGTATATAATTAATGTACAAATTAGGTGTTGATTTAGGTGGTACTAAAATTGAGTCTATTTTATTGGATGAAAAATTGAATGTTATTGAAAGAAAAAGAATTCCAACACCTCAAAATGATTATCAAAGAATTCTAGATTCTATCTCTTATCTTGTATCAGAAATATCCAAAAATATCTCTGATTTTTCATTAGGAATTTGTACACCTGGCGCAATTTCTAAACAAACTGGATTAATTAAAAACAGTAATACACAATGTCTTATTGGAAAATCTCTAAAAGAAGATCTGGAAAATAAGACAGAAAGAAAAATTTCTATAGAAAATGATGCTAATTGTTTTGCATTAGCTGAGGCAACACTGGGTGCAGCTATTAATTTTGATTTAGTTTTTGGCGCCATACTTGGTACTGGCGTAGGTGGTGGAATCATAATTGATAAGAAACTGTATCCTGGACGAACAAATATCTGTGGTGAGTGGGGTCATCATACATTACATCGTAATGGACGTCAATGTTATTGCGGAAAATCTGGATGTGTAGAGACTTACATTAGCGGCCCTTCTCTTGAAAATCATTGGACTAATCTCACAGGAAAATCCCAATCCCTTCCAGATATTATTACTAGTATTGATAATGAACATGGAAAAAGATGGAAACATGAGTTTATAGAAAATTTTGGATACGGTCTTGCAAATGTTATTGATATCTTGGATCCTGATGCAATTGTTTTAGGCGGTGGCTTATCAAATATTGATTTTTTGTACACTGAGGGAAAAGAATCAGTGCACAACAAAGTATTTTCAGACCTAGTGGATACTCCTATTTTGAAAAATAAACTAGGTGATTCTGCAGGTGTTTTTGGTGCATGTGTGCTTTAATTTGGACACCCTTCCATCTTCGAAATAGAATATCCGTCTATCATGATTTCGATCTCCATATCCTCGAGAACAGATTGTGTGTGACAAAACTTACATTCATTTGTAGTTACTGTGGATGATTCTTCTCCAATAGATTTTAGCCATATTTTAGCAAATGAGATTGCTTTTTCTATATCACTTGTTTCTGTAACTACATCAAAATGCATTGTATGCCCATCTTTTGCTTTTACATATGTGTCAAAAACATGAAAATCCACATCAACCACAAATTATGATGAATATTGATCTTTAATTGTTATAATTTTTTCTATAATTAAATTTACATTGGCATTTAACTCGGTGCTGATTAGAACTAGTCCTGCACCTCCAATTGGAATAGTTATTCTGTAGATTTTTTCATATTTTGATAATGCATAAATTGGCTTTCCAATTTTATCTGCAGTTTTTTTACGTGTAGACCATCGATAAACTGCTTGGGACAAAGACATTTCTGTTTCTTCTCTTGATAAATGATTTTTTAATCCAGGTCGCATTTTATCATATAGTTCTCCAAAATCATAAATCCCTACATATCGAATATCATCATCACATTCTAAAATCTGTTCACAAATTTTTTCATATTCCATTCTTATCCCTACTGTGGCTCAATTGTTGCCGGTGGTTTACTTGAAATGGTATAGGTAACCCAAGTAACATCTTCAATTTCATTTGTTATTCTGTTACTCATTTTTTCTAATAATCCGTGTGGTAATCTTGTCCAATCTGCAGTCATTGCATCAATTGAATCTACTACTCTAATCATTACTATGTTTCCATATCGACGCTCATCTCCTACAACCCCTACTGCTCTATCGTCTCCTACTGCTGCATATGCTTGCCATACTTTTTCATACAAGCCAGCATCCATCAATTCTTCTTCTACAATCTTACTAGCTACTTTACAAGTCTCTAGTTTTGTTGGAGTAACTTCGCCAATTATCCTAACTGACAAACCTGGACCTGGAAATGGATGTCTCATGAAAAGTTTTTCTGGAACCTGAAGAATTTTTGCAATTTGTCTTACTTCATCTTTGTACAGGTCCCTTACTGGTTCTAAAATCTCTAGATTGAGCCAATCTGGCAATCCCCCTACATTGTGATGCGATTTGATTACTGCAGCAGGGCCTTTTGACACTCCACTTTCAATCACATCTGGATATAATGTACCTTGAGCTAACCATTTGAAAGGGCCATTTTCTTTTGCAAATTCAGTAAAAACCCGAATGAATTCTTCTCCTACAATTTTTCTTTTTCTTTCGGGATCTTCTATTCCTTTGAGTTTCCCAAGAAATGCTTTGGATGCATCTACTGATGTAAAATCTACTTTGAAATTATCTTTAAACATCTCTTCAATTTCTTTTTCTTCATTTAACCGTAGCAAACCATTATTTACAAAAACACACTTTAGCCTATCTCCAATTGCTTTATGAATTAATAATGCTACAACTGTAGAGTCTATTCCTCCACTAACTCCACAAAGAACACTACCGTCAACTCTTGAAATCTTTTTGACAGCTGTATCAATAAAATTTTCCATGGTCCAATCTGGTTTAGCACCACAGACCTTCAAAACAAAATTCTTGAGAATTTCTGTACCTTGTTCTGTATGTACTACTTCGGGATGGAATTGGATACCGTAGATTGATTTTTCTTCTGAGGCAATTGCAGCTGCTTTTGCACTTTTTGTATGGCCAATCACTTTGAAGCCTTTCGGGATTTGTTCTGCTTCATCACCATGACTCATCCATGCTCTAACTGATTCACCAACCCCATTTAGAAGATCTTCATCATTATCAATTGTTAGTAGTGATGAACCATATTCTTTATTTGTTCTTTTGACTTTGCCTCCGTATTTGTTAACAATCAATTGATGACCATAACAAATTCCAAGTAATGGTAAATTCATATCAAAAATTTTATTTTCTGGAATTGGAGCATTTGAACTATAAACACTTGATGGACCTCCGGAAAAAATTATTCCTATCGGTTTTAGTTTTTGCAATTCTTCATAACTAATATCATATGGAACAAGTTCTGCATAAACAGAAAATTCTCTGATTCTTCTACAAATTAAATGACTATACTGTGATCCAAAATCTAAAACTACAATCTTATCCATATCATCACTTGTTTACGTTCTCAAGCATTCTTGTTAGTGACCACCCTGCTGTGTTAATCAATTCATTTACTCTTTCTTTCTGCCTGTAATTTTTGATTATTATCTCTCTGATGTCTGCACCATTTTTGTTAATAATATATTCAATTATCGATTCTTTCTGGATTTTCCCATTTTCTGCTTCTCTGGAGTCTTTCTTTTTCATTTCTCCAATTATTCTATCTAAAAAAAATGATTTGAAAGGTGGTGTGTCTGCATTAATTGCAATTTCATTATCTAAAATTATGGAAACTTGATCTGGTGTTACAAATGCATTGGCAATAATTTTACCATCATTTACTCTTTTAATTGGAATTGAATTTTCTACAGGTTTTTCTATGATCTCTGGTTTAACTTCTTCTTTTCTTGTTTTTAATTGAGAAGCTTTTGTAAAACTAGAGTCTTTTAGGAACAGATCTAATACTGTAATGTTTTTTTCTAGCATCTCTATCCCTTCTTGATGTTTACCAATTTGCTCGATCAAAGTTTCCTTCAAAGCAACAATCTCTTTTACTTGGTCCTCTGAGAATTTCATAATTTGTTTAATGAAGAATGGGTATTAAATGCATTCTAGGTAATTATAATATCAAGTTCTTTGTATGATATTTTTTTAAATCCTTTAATTGGCTTTGAGGTTGTAAATAATTCTGATTTTGTAAATGTAGATAGCCAATTTAAAAGAAATTCTCCTCGTTTTAATTTCATTAATTTTATTTTTCTATCTGCTCTTTTAGTTTCTGAAAATTTTCCTATCTGTTCCCCAAAATCCATGCCAAAGAGAATAATTTTCTTTGCTTGAAAATAATTTGCGAGAAAAACTCCTCTGTCCCCATCTGTAAAACCACCAAAGTTTTGTATTTTATCAAAAGGAATAGATTGTGTTGTTCCCATACAATTTTTAAATTTTTTAACAAATTCTAATTTTTCTATATTATCTCCATGTGCATGTACAATAAAAATAGAACTGGTTCTTCCAATTTTTTTTAACGTTTTTTTATCTCCATCCAAATCTGTTATGATGATATCTGGTATGATTCCATTTTCTATCAGTGGTTTTATTGAACTATCTGCAGCAATCTTTACAATTTTTTTATAATTTTTTAATTTTAAAATAGCTGATGATAATGATGGACCTGAACCGATAACTAAAACTGTTTTTCCTTTCACCAAATCTCTAATTTTTTTGCTAGTATCCATTTTCTTTAGGATTGAATTTAAAATAATAGCTGACTCTTTATCCTTTTTTTCACTATAGTTGAATTCTTTTAAAATCTCTTGATATCTCTTTTTCCAACCTGAAATCATCATATCACTCAAATTATATTAGATTTGATAAACTATGTGGCTAAACTTGGCAATGTGTGTGTAGGTGGAAAAAATCCGGTTCGTATTATGGGTATTTTAAACACCAGTCCTGAATCGTTTCATAAAAAATCTGTTAGTACTAGTAAAATTCTCATAAAAAATAATGTTAAACTGATGGAATCTCAGGGTGCAGATTTTATTGATATTGGAGGAATGTCTACTGCACCATATCTGTCTACCACAGTTTCAGAAAAAATAGAATCAAAAAGAATTCTTGATGCGATTAAAATAGTTCAAAATTTTTCCAATCTTCCAATTTCTGTTGATACTTGTAGGGCAAAAGTTGCACAAGATGCTTTAGAACATGATGTTGAAATCATTAATGATATTTCCGGATTAAAATATGATAAACAAATGCAAAAAGTGATCTCAAAATTTAACCCCTCTTTAATTTTATGTGCATATAGTCCAAAAACTGTCAGTAGTGCTAATAACGTACTTGTAACTAAAAAATTACTTCAAGATAGCTTAAAGATAGCAAAAAAATCACATATTTCTTCTAAAAAGATTGTTTTAGATCCTGCTATTGGATTTTTCAGAAAAACAGGTAAAGGTCCATTTTTTACAAAAATTAAAACTGATTGGTTAAAAAGAGATCTATCTATATTAACAAACCTAAATTCCATAAAACGGAAATTTCCTGTTTTGATCTCTGTTTCAAATAAATCATTTCTTGGAAAAATTCTGAAAAAAGAAAATCCAAATGATCGATTATTTGGCTCAATTGCCGCCGAAACAGTTTCTGTGATAAATGGAGCTGATGTTATTCGTACCCATAATGTAGGAGCAACAAAAGATGCAATTATGATCGCCTCTGAACTCTTAAAACAACACAAAGGCTTATAATCGATATTTTACTTTCTTAACAAGGTTTCATTGGAATTCAAAGAAGGATTAACTTTTGACGACGTTCTTCTCGTACCCAAATATTCAGATATCACTAGTAGAAGCCAAACAGATCTAAGTACACAATTATCTCGAAATATTACAATTAACATCCCTTTTGTGAGTGCAAATATGGACACTGTGACTGAATCTTCTATGGCAGGAGCCATGGCTCGTGCTGGGGGCATAGGCATCATTCATAGATTTTTGACAATCAAAGAGCAGGCAAATGAGATTCTCAAAGTAAAACGATCAGGTAGTATTATGATTGAAAATCCTTACTCCATTTCCCCTGAGAAATCTATTGAAGATGCTTTAGATTATGCAGAAGATAAAGAGATTTCGGGACTTTTAGTTGTTGATCCTGATTCAAAATTAATCGGTATTGTCACTGAACGAGATTTGTTATTTGCAAGCAAAACTAGTAAAATTCAAGATGTAATGACAAAAGATGTTGTAACTGCAAAACTTGGTGTTACATTAGACGAATCTAAAGACATCTTACACAAACATAGAATTGAAAAATTACCAATAGTTGATGATTCAGGAATAATCAAGGGTTTGATTACAAGTAAAGATATCACTAACAATGAAAATTTTCCAAATGCCTCTAAAGATAAGAAAGGTAGACCTCTAGTTGGTGCAGCAGTTGGAGTAAAAGGTGACTTTTTAGAAAGAAGTGAATCTCTTTTAGAAGCGGGAGTCGATGTTCTTGTTGTTGATATTGCTCATGGACATAGTGCAAATGCAATTAGCACTGTACGAAATATCAAAAAAGCATTTCCAAACTGTGAATTGATTGCAGGAAATATTGCAACTGCTCAAGGTGCTGAAGACTTGATTAAAGCTGGTGTAGATGCAGTAAAAGTAGGTGTAGGTTCTGGTTCAATTTGTATCACTAGAGTAATTACAGGTTCTGGAGTTCCACAATTAACTGCCGTAATAGATTGTGCAAAAGTAGGCAAGGACCATGGTGTTCCAATAATTTCTGATGGTGGAACTAGGACTTCAGGTGATGCAACTAAAGCATTAGCTTCTGGTGCATCAACTGTGATGGTAGGCAGTATGCTTGGCGGTACTGATGAATCTCCTGGTACTGTGTTAACTAAAAATGGGAAACGATTCAAAGTTTATCGTGGCATGGCCTCTTTAGCTGCCTCCCTAGGAAGAAAATCTAAAGAAACAGGCTCAATGTCCCTTGATGATGATCTTAATGACTATGTTGCAGAAGGTGTAGAGGCAATGGTTCCATACAAAGGAACTGTAACTGATATTCTAAAACAATTAACAGGTGGAATACGTTCTGGATTAAGCTATTGTGGTGCACATACAATTCCACAAATGCAAGAAAATGCAGAATTTATCAAAATGTCAAGAGCTGGATTTGCAGAAAGTCAACCTCATGATGTTTCTTTGATGTAGTAAACAATTGCTATTCTGGTTGACTGAAAAATCTATATGGTAGACAGAAAACAATGTTATTGGTATTTGCTCAATTCTTAGTAATTACCAATACTCTTTTTAATTCATAATTCAGCCTTGTTTTGATGTAGATAATTTTTTAAACAGTATTAAAAATAATTCCATCATGCTTTCTAAAAGAACAATTATTGGAATGATTGTTGGAAGTATAATTATTGGACTGGGTGGTTATTCGATAATTTCCCATATAGGACCCACTGTTTCTATAACTGAAAATTTTGTTATAGGGCAAGGCGATAGAGTCACTCTAAAAATCCCTGCACCAAATCATGCATCACAACATCTAGAGATTACTGGAGATACATTTGATCTCAAGCTAAAGAGTCCAGGTGACGGATTACAGATTCCAAATATGACTTCTTATGTAAATGAGTTAACCTTAGATTGGACTCATCTGCAAGATGGTGAAACAAATATCGTTATTCAGAATACGGGTGATGAGGAATTAAATATAAAAGCAGATACTTTACAAACCCCTGATCCAATTGGATTTACCTTTGATCTTATGGTGATAACTTCTGGAGTTATAATAATTGGATTCAGTATGGGTTTTACGTTAAGAAAGCCTAAAGGATTTTAGCTTAATTTTGCAGAGGGATAAGATCCTAGAATTTTCATAAATAGAGTTTCTCGTTTTATTTTTTCTAGTATTTCTGAAACTTTAGAGTCCTTTTGGTGTCCTTCAAAATCCACATAGAAATTGTATTCCCATGTGTTTGCTTTAGTAGGTCTTGATTCAATCTTTGTTAGGTTTACATTATTTTTGTTAAAATTCTCAATTATTCTAAATAATGACCCTGGTTCATGTTTTATAGAAAATATTATTGATGTTTTATCATTGCCAGTATCAGAACTATTTTCTTTTGATAGAATTAAAAATCTGGTATGATTATTCAAATTATTTGCAATATCATCTAATATGACTGGCATCTCATGTATTCTTGCAGCATCTTTACTTGCGATACATGCATATTTTTCTTTGTTTAGTTCTTTGACCATTTGAACACTTCCTGCTGTATCATATGTTGGAATTGTTTTCATATCGTGGCTCTCAATAAATTTTCTACATTGACCTAAAGCTTGTGGATGTGAATATACTGTATCTATTTTATCTATACCTCCAATTCCAATCAAACAATGCTCAATTCTATGATAAATTTCACCTGTAGCATTTAGGGATGTCAAATATAACAAATCATAGCTTTCACCAACACTTCCTTCCAAAGAATTCTCTACTGGTAAGACTGCAAATTGTGTTTTATCTTTAGAAGTGGCATCTAATACTTCTGCAAATGTAGTTTGAGGTACAGTTTCAATTTCTTCATTAAAAAATGATCTAGCTGCTGCTTCACTATAAGCACCTCGTTCACCTTGGAACGAAACATGTATCATTTCTTAACCTCTCAAGTTTACGAAATCACTATTTCCAAAGTTTGCAGAAAGTTTTCTCTCATCAATCCAAGCACAATCAGTACATTTTATTGCATCACGCATTGGAACAACTTTACCACCACATTTTCTACATTTAGTAAACAAAATTCCTAAATTCGGTTCATTAATCGCTGCATGAATAGTACCATTAAGATGATTAAGAATTTTTAATGTGACTATATCATTTACCAATGCAATATTTCTTATTCTTAGATTTCGTGTTCCACATATACACTCTACTTTGGATGTTGTTGGTTTTCCATTAATGTAATCAATTGAAACTGCAATCATAGATGACATTACTGCAGCGACAGTCCCAATAATGATGTCGCCTACTTTTGGTATTGATAGGAGTTTTGGATGATTTACATTAGCAACTCGTAATGTTTTATCGATATCTTTCTCTCCAACAGTTGCTGCTCTGACCATATCTCCGTCATCAAAAGCATTATGACCTGCCTCATATTCTTCAATAGCTGCTATTTTGTCACCTGGGAATATCGCATTTTCAGACATAATGAGAATTTTGTATTTATGATTATAATTGTTTGTGGCTTGAAGGATCTTGATAACTATAACCATATGTGCCAAAATCAGCTAGGAAATTAGATAGCATAATCATATATCTTCAAAAAATAGATGAAAATCATGAAAGCTCTAGTATATGATCAATATACTGATGATGACGATTTTTCTAAAATACTACAAATTAAAGAAATTCCAACTCCTGAACCAAAATCTAATGAAGTAATCATCAAGGTAGAGGCGGCTGCTCTGAACTATGATGACATTTGGGGTATGAGAGGTAAACCTCTAGCGATTCCATTGCCACATATTTCTGGTACTGATGCTGCCGGTAAAGTTACAGCAATTGGCAGTGATGTAAAAAATATCAAAGTGGGAGATAGAGTTGTCTCTCATGGAAACATTTCATGTAGAGTTTGTAAGGCATGTACAGGTGGTAGAGAATTTGATTGTAGAAAAAGAACTATCTGGGGTTTTGAAACTGGTCCTCTCTGGGGAGGCTATTGTGAATTTACACATCTTCCAGAAGTTAATGTTGTAAAAATTCCTGATGATGTTTCATATGATCAAGCAGCTGCTGCATCCATGACTTTGCTGACATCATGGCACATGTTAATCAGTAGAGCAAAAATTCAACCGGGACAAATAGTTTTGATAATGGGTGGAAGTTCTGGAGTTGGAAATTATGGAATTCAAATTGCTAAATTATTTGATTGCACTGTTATTGCCACTGCTAGTCCAGATAAACTAGACAAATTATTAGAACTTGGAGCTGATTATGCAGTAGATCATAGAAAAGAAGACTGGCATAAAGAAGTAAGATCAATTGCAAAAAAAATTCCTAAACAATTAGGTGATGTCCCTGGCGTAGATGTAATTTTTGAACACATTGGAGGTTCTCATTGGAACAAAGAACTAACTTTGCTAAATTACGGTGGAACAATAGTTACAACTGGTGCTACTACAGGCTATGACGCTAAAACTGATTTACGCCATATTTTCTTTAAAGGCATCAATATTTTAGGTTCTACACAGGGAACTCGCGCTGAATTAGAACAAGGTCTGTATTGGATGTCACAAGGTAAAATAAAATCAATAGTTGATTCAGTCTATTTCTTAGAAGAAGCTTCTATAGCTCACACAAAAATGCTCAACGGTAAAGGTCTATTTGGAAAAATTCTGCTCAAGCCAAGGTCTTGATAATATGGAAGATCCAAAAACAAATTCTATTTTAGATGAAGGTAATAGATTATTTTTACAAGGTAAATTACATGAAGCAATTACATATTATGATAAAATTCTAAATGAAAATTCTCTCCATGTAAGTTCCCTTAACAATAAAGGATATGCTTTAAGCAAACTAAAAGATTTTGATAATGCTATGAAATGCTATGATGCTGCTTTACAGAGTTCTCCTGATGATCTATCTATACTAGTTAACAAAATCTCGTCATTTCGTAAGCAAGGAAATTTTTCTAATGCATTATCTATTTGCAACAAAATATTGAATACTAATCCAAAATACAATATAGTACTTTATCACAAAGAACGAATTTTATTCTATATGGAAAACTATCCTGAATCTATTTTATGTTGCAATCAAATTTTAGATGATTATCCTGATAATGGGGATGTCTTATTTGATAAATCTTCTAATTTTGTAATGTTGTCTAAAAATGACGAAGCATTAAATACACTTGAGCATGCTATCGCTCAAGGAATCCAATATAAAATTAAGGCTAGAAAATCAAAAGTCTTTGAAAAATTGGCAGGTAATCCTAAATTTAAAAAATTAGTTTTATAATTACAACCAATGTGGAATTTCTAAATACTCATCAATACTTTCTTTTCGTAAAACTTTGAGAAGTGCATTTGCTTGTGGGGTTGATAAAACTGGTTTGTCAAATTGATTATCTGTAGAAATTCTTGGACATGCAACTTGAATAAATGCATCAACTCCTTTCAAATTTTTCAATCTTTCATTTGTAATATCAGTTAATGCAAATAATTGCACTTCCTTTCCTTCTGCTTCTAATTCTTTTTTTATTTTTAATGCAAAGACTTTGGATAATTGTCCTTCCTTTAATCCTACAATGACTCCAAAAGATTTTGCCTCTGCAGCTTTGTAGATTGCCATAGTAGCTTTCTTTTTTAATTTCTGAGCAAATTCTGTAATTTCTCTTACTTCGTTGAAATATGGATCTAAAATAAAAGTTGGTAAATTAGTTGATAATGCAATTCCCGCTGCATGAAAATTACTTTGTCCCAAAAAAACATAGGCATCCACTTCTTTTTTTAATTCTGATGCAGGATAAAACTCACAACCAAAAACTTGACCATCATTTAATTGTCCCTTACCCTCTCCAATTTTGACATTAATTCCACTATCTGTCAAAATTTTTCCAACTTTATCAACTTGGTGTAAATGTTGACTGTCAGTAACTAACGAAATAGTTTTTCCCTGTAGCATACTTGTACATTTTTTTGCAACACTATCAAATTCTACGTCATCAAATGCATCAATTAAAACTAGATTCTTTTCTAATGATTCAGTATTGATTGTATGTCCAATATTGAATTGAATTTCAGATCCAAGAACCTTTGCACCATTGGTATTAAGATCACATGTTCCCCATGTCGTATCTGCTAAAACATATGCTGGAATTCTAAATTTCTTGGTTATTTTCATAGCAGTATCCTGAACTTGAGGTAAAATTCCATCAGGACCATTTAGTGAAACTGATGCAGGATTTTTTTCTTTTATTTCTTTGAAGATTCTTTCTTCATCAACTATAATCAATTCAGCTTGGAATATAACATTATTAATTTAAATCAACTGTAATATCCAACAACTAAAAATGTCTGATCAGATAAAACAAGTCATGGAAAATAAAACTATTCTCAATGTAGGATTTGATGATACTGACTCTCCTAAAGGAATGTGTACTACATTTTTAGCTTACAAAATCATTGATTTACTTCATAAACAGAAAATTGAATTTCTTGATTTTCCAAGATTGATTCGATTTAATCCTAACATTCCTTGGAAAACAAGGGGAAATGGGGCAGTTTCTTTTAAAATAAAAACAAAAAATCCTTCTAAAACAAAAAATCAAATAAAAAATCTTGTTTTAAAATATTCTGATACTGAAAATGGCGCAAATCCCGGATTAGTATTTCTTGAAAGTGATAATATTCCTTCTGAGTTTACTAAATTTAGCAAACTAGCTTTATGGCAACTAATTAATCGGAATAATGCCAAAAAATTTGCAAAACAAAATAATCTTGAAATTCACTATCAAGGTAATGGTCAGGGATTAATTGGTGCAATTGGTGCAGTAGGATACGATTTTGATGATCATACATTAGAGCTTTTAAGTTATAGAAAAAAATCAAAATTTGGAAAAAAACGAAAAATTTCTACTCAAAGTGTGCAAAACATGCAAGAGAGAACCTCTCCTAATACGTTTAATAGTTTTGATACCAAAAAAGGCCGTGTTCTAATCACTCCTCATGGACCTGATCCTGTCTTCTATGGTGTACGAGGAGAGAATGTAAATTCTTTAGTTCATGCCACTAAAATTCTAAAAACATCTGAAAAATTAGATGGATATATGATCTTTAAATCAAACCAAGGAACTGGTGATCATTTGAAAAATAAACTAAATCATAAAAATATGAAACCATATGCATCTGGAAAAATTTCTGGAGTTATTTCAAATAATCCAAAAGTTGTAAAGGGAGGTCATGTATTTTTTAAAATTAATTCTGATAACCATGAATTTTGGTGTGCTGTTTACAAACCAACTGGTATGACTGTAGCTGCATCAAATTTACTAAAAGGTGATAAAATCAATGTAGGTGGCGGTGTTAGAAAGGCTTCTAAAAATTTCCCACGAATAATTAACCTTGAATTTTTTCATATTATTTCTCTTGCAAGAAATACTAAATTATCAAATCCTAAATGTAAAAAATGCAACAAGAAAATGAAATCTAAGGGTACAGATCAAGGATTTCAATGCATTCGCTGTGGAAAAAAGGCATCTGCCAAAGTTATACTTAAAGTTCCAAGAAATATCAAAAAACAATTATACCTTCCAAAAATATCTGCCCATAGGCATCTTACTAGACCATTACAAAGAATTGGAATTACAAATAAACCTACGAAATTCAATCCATCTCTTTCATGGTTTTGTGTTTATGAAAACTAAGTAGCGGGGAGTAGATTTGAACTACTGAACTGCGGGTTATGAGCCCGCCGGGATGACCTGGCTTCCCCACCCCGCTGAAGATAAATGAAATTGAGCCGTAATATACGCTTTATCAAATTCTTGAAAGTAATTAATAGGATTTGAAGGACTCATCTTTTCGTGGATAAAAAATTCCAAATTATTGTAATTGCTGTTGCCGTTATATTTTCTGTTTTAGTCTTAACATCCCCTACTGATCCAATTCCATTACCTGATCCAAATCCAAAATCTAAAAATGATTTTGTTACAGTTTTAGCTGAAAATTTAGATAAACCTCGTGCAATTGCTATTTCTGGCGATAGAATTTTTGTTACTGAAAAAGATGGGTTAATCAAAGTAATTCAAAACAATACGCTGTTGGAATCTCCTTTGGCTACACTACGTAGTGCCGATGTATTTGATGGTGGATTATTAGGAATTGCTCTACATCCAAATTTTTCTACCAACCATCACATGTATGTATTTTTGACATATGTTGAGGATGATATTTTATGGAATAAGATTTTAAAAATTACTGAATCTAATAATAAATTACAAAATGCAGAAACTATTTTAGATAAAATTCCCGGTTCTTCATTTACAAATGGCGGATTTATTAAATTTGGACCTGATGATAAATTGTATGTAGGTACAGGTACTATCTCTGATGTTTCACATCTTCCACAAGATCTTGACTCTTTGTCTGGAAAAATTTTAAGATTAAATGATGATGGTAGTATCCCAAATGATAACCCTTTTTCTGATTCTCCAATCTATTCGTTAGGACATAGAAATCCCCAAGGAATTACTTGGGATGATAATGGAAACATGTTTGTGGCTGAATTTGGACCTGAGAAAAATGATGAAATTAATCTGATCCAAGCAGGAAAAAACTATGGATGGCCTGAACAGCAATGTTCTGGTAATGAGAATTTTGAAGATGCTATTCTTTGCTATGATCCAAGTATAGAACCTGGTGGTATCTTGTTTTATTTTGGAGATTCCCTGGATTTTGAATCTTCATTTATCATGGCTTCAATGAGGGCTGCAAATCTTTACCAATTAAATTTTGAAGAAGGCCTTAATTCTCAAAAATCCATTCTTAGTGGAATAGGTCGCGTTCGTGATGTGGTAGAAGGCCCTGATGGCAGTCTTTATGTAATTACTTCAAATACTGATGGAAAAGGTTTTCCAGATAGTATGGATGATAAATTATTGAGGATATTGAAATAAAATGCCTGATTCATCAATTTCTAAATTTTTTGAAAAATCTAGAAAAGAAAGATTAGACACTGTTGCTAATTTTGCAAATCTTTCTGATGAAGAACTAGCCATTTTACAAAATGATAATGGAGGAATTTCTTTTGAGAAAGCAGATAAAATGATAGAAAATGTAATTGGAACATTTTCATTACCATTGGGAATTGCTACTAATTTCAAAATTAATGATAAGGATTACGTTGTACCTATGGTTATTGAAGAGCCATCTGTAATAGCTGCTGCATCAAAAGGAGCTAAAATTGCACGAATTAAAGGTGGATTTGAAGTATCTGCAAATGAATCTTTTAGCATTGGTCAAATACAGATGTTAGACATTGATATTCCTCATGCTATTACACAAATAAAAAATTCTACAAATGAAATTCTTCAACTAGCAAATTCTAAAAGTAATACTCTATCTAAAATGGATAAAGGTGCAAAGGAGATTTCATGCAAAGAAATCAAAACATCTTCTGGAAATATGCTCATCGTTGAATTATTAATTGATGTTGGTGATGCAATGGGTGCTAATCTTACAAATACAATGTGTGAAGCAATTTCTCCATTAATTGAAAAAATTACTGGCGGTAGAGCATTACTACGAATTTTGTCCAATTATTCAACAAGAAGAATAGCCAAAGCAAAAGCAGTATTTGAAAAAGAAGCAGTAGGAGGCAAACAAGTAGTTGATAATATTATTTCTGCATTTGAATTTGCTGATAATGATGTGTATCGAGCAGTTACTCATAACAAAGGTATCATGAATGGAATTATAGCTGTTGCAAATGCTGTAGGTCAGGATAGTAGGGCAATTGAAGCTGCAGCAAATGCATATGCTGCACAAACAGGACAATATCGTTCTTTAAGTAAATGGAGCAAAGATAAAGAAGGCAATCTAGTTGGAACCTTGGAAATGCCTCTTTCTGTAGGGATTGTTGGCGGGATTTCCAATATTCATCCAGTAGCCAAAGTTTGTACAAAAATTCTAGGAGCTTCATCGGCACAAGAACTTGGATGTGTTATGATTGCTACTGGTTTGGCGCAAAATTATAGTGCAATTAGAGCACTATCTACAGAAGGAATTCAAAAAGGACACATGCGTCTTCATGCAAGAAACTTGGCTGTAGCAGCAGGTGCTACACTTGATCAAATAGATGATATTGTACAAAAAATGATTAAAGAAAAGAAAATTTCACTTGGCAGAGCTAAAGAACTACTCGAGCAAATTTAAACATGCGATTATATACCTAAAAAGTGAAAAAATTAAAAATGTCTGAAATAAAATTTGCTATTCCAAAAGGAAGTTTAGAAGATGCAACTTTCAAATTATTAGAAAAGTCTTGGACTAGAGTAAATCGTAAAAATAGAACTTATCGTGTATATCTGGATGATCCTAGTATTGTTGTCAAAATGCTTCGCCCGCAAGAAATTCCAACGTTAGTTGCAGAAGGACTCTATGATGTTGGAATTACTGGGAAGGACTGGGTTGGTGAAACAAATTCTGATGTTGAGCCAATTTTAGATCTAGAATATGGTAAAATTCGACTAGTAATTGCCTTTCCTGACAAATATAGATACAAAAATCTCGATGCAATGATTGCAGATTATGGCAAAAAGAAAAAAACACTTAGAATATCATCAGAATATCTTACCACGGCTTCAAAATTTCTAAAGCAACTAAAGTCATACAAAAAATATTATGGTTCTAAAGATCCATTGATTGTTACTCCGTGGATGAGATTGGGAACTAACAAAAGTGTTCAAATTCATTTATCCTTTGGTGCAACTGAAGCAAAACCTCCTGAGGACGTTGATGCTATAATGGATGTTACAGAAACCGGAACAACTCTAAAACAAAACAAACTCAAAATTGTAGATCAAGTCCTTACTTCAACTGCACACTTGATTGTAAATAAAAAATCATTAAAGGATCCTAAAAAACATGAAAAAATCTTTGATATTGTTACTTTGATGAGAGGTGCAGTTCATGGCAGAAAATTCTTACACATTTATCTAAATGTCGAAGAAAAAAATTTAAACAAACTTTTGACTCAGATGCCTTCACTGAAAAAGCCTACAATAAGCCCATTAAGCGAACAAGGGTGGTTTGGAGTAAACACCGTCATTAAAAAAGAAGAATTCCACAAACTCATTCCTAAATTGAGGAAAATAGCTCAAGGCCTTGTAGTTCATGAACCACGACAAATACTTGAACTCGAGGAGATAAAGCGTCAGGAAGAAAATTGATGAGAGTAATCAAAGTAAACAATGTTGAAAAATTTGCAGCTAAAATTATTCCAAAACAGCCTCAAAATAACAAGACTATAGTGGAATCTATTCTAAAAGATGTTAAAAAAAATGGCGATACTGCAATTAGAAAATATGAGAAAAAATTTAGCAAAGCAAACATCTCCACATTACGTTTATCTCAACATGAAATAAAAAATGCATATTCAAAGACTTCAAAATCAGAACTTGCTGCATTACAATTAGCAAAAAATAAACTTGGCAAAACTGAATCTATTGTAAAATCACTATTAAAAAACAAAACAATCAATCAAGATGGAATAAAAATCTTAAAAAAATTCATTCCAATTCAAAGTGTGGGGTGCTATATCCCTGGAGGTTTAGCACAATACCCGAGCTCTGTTATAATGTCAGTTGTTCCTGCAAAAATTGCAGGTGTAAAACGAATTGTGATTGTAACTCCACCAAATTCTAAAGGAAATATTAATCCGCTAACTATTGTTGCTGCTGATATTTGTGGTGCAACTGAAATTTACAAAACCGGGGGTGTACAATCTATTGCAGCATTATCTTATGGAACAAAGTCAATTTTAAAAGTAGATAAAATTGTTGGTCCTGGTGGTATATTTGTTACAGCTGCAAAATCCCTAATTAGTGATAATACTGGAATTGATATGCTTGCAGGTCCAACTGAATTAGGAATAATTGCAGATAATTCATCAAACCCAAAATTTATTGCGTTAGATTTAATTTCACAAGCAGAACATAGTAATGACACCTTTTGTTATTTGATTACTACTTCTGAAAAACTTGCAATGTCAGTTAAGAGAATTATTTCAGAATTAATTCCTAGAATCAAGAGAGGAAAAATTACCAAATTTAGTCTTGAGAATAATGGATTTATTGGTATATGTAAAACCAATTCTGATATGCTAAAACTAGCAAATATTTTAGCTCCTGAACACTTGCAAATAATGACTAAAAATCCTGAATCTGCATCTTCAAAAATTACTTCTTCGGGACTTGTTTTGATTGGAAATAATACGCCTTCATCAGCTAGCGACTATATTCTAGGCTCAAATCATATTTTACCCACTAATGGATTTGGAAAAATTAGAGGCTCTCTTTCTGTTTTAGATTTTATCAAGGTAAACACCCAGATAAGTTCATCAAAACAATCCTTATCTAAAATCTCAAAACATTTAGAAATTTTAGCTAATGCTGAAGGACTTTCAAATCACTATGAAGCAGTAAGAGGTAGATTAAATTGAAAAAAAATTGGTTTGAAGAAAAAATTAAAAAATTTAGTTCTATTAGAGGTTATCAAAAACCCGAACTTATTCAAGATTCTGTAAAACTTGATTCAAATGAAAACTATATGATACCAAAACAATTTCAAAATGATCTAATCTCTTCAGCAAGAAAAAATTCTGATATACGAGAATATCCACTTGGTGGAGTTGAAAAACTAATCAATTCAATATCCAAGTTCATCAAAATTCCTTCCTCGATGATCGGTGTGGGTAATGGCTCTGATCAAATTTTGGACTTGATTCTTTCAAATTTTGCATCAAAACAGACCAAAGTTCTTACCTCAAATCCTACTTTTGGATTTTTTGAAGAACGTTGTAAATTATATGATATACCATTAATTGCAATACCTTTTTGTGATGATATGAAATTAAATATCAAAGACTTTCTAAAACAATCCAAAAATGCTGATATTCTTTATCTAGATTCTCCCAATAATCCTACTGGATTTCAATTTTCTAAAAGCGAATTACAAAAACTTGTAAAATCTTTTAGCGGTCTTGTAATAATTGATGAAGCGTATGGGCAATTCAGTGACTACTCTCTTGCAAATATGGTTAAAACTCAAAGTAATTTGATCGTTGTTCAAACATTTTCAAAATCATTTGGTTTAGCAGGATTAAGATTAGGTTATTTTATTGCAAGCAAAAAATTCACTGATACTTTTATGACTGTTTTACAATATCCGTATCCTGTTAGTACCATTGCAATTGAATCTGGAATCCATGCTTTAGAAAAACCAAAGATCATAAAAGACACTCTTGATAATATCAAAATTGAGAGAAAAAGAATTATTGCGACTTTGGAAAAATATGATGCCTTTAACGTCTTTGATTCCAAGGCTAATTTTGTCCTTTTTGACGCACATAAAGCCTACAAACGTGTTTATTCTGCACTTGCCGAACAAGGCATCTCAATTCGCAAACTTGGTAAAATTGGAGATCATGATGGATGCCTTCGAGTAACTATTGGTACAAAAGAAATGAATTCAAAATTTTTACTAGCTATTCGTGATTTATTGGGATGACTCTAACAAAAAAATCTGAAGGAATCTACAGCGATGATTCTAAAATTGAAACTCTAAATCAAGTAGATGCAATAATTTTTGATTGTGATGGGGTACTAATTGATATTACAAAATCATATGATTCCACAATCATAAAAACAACTCAGTATGTTTTAGAAAATCTGGCAAAAATTAATTCTTCTATTGATGTTGATTTTAAAATCATTGATGGATTCAAATCTACTGGTGGATTTAATGATGAAGTTGATTTAACATATGCTGCAATAATTTCCCTTGTTGCTGCTAAAAAATTAAACAAAGACCCAACTGATTTTATCTTTGATGTAATAAAAAATTCTAATTCCAGTGGTATTGCTTTTACAGAAAAATATATTCAAACACAAGTTGATATTTCTGATATTAAAAAACAACTATCTTATCCTGGAACTCACCATGATAATCTCTTGTATCAAATATTTGATCAAATTTTCTATGGGCCTGAATTATATCAAAAATTATTTAACAAACCTTCAAACTTTTTTGCATCTGGTTTGATTGAACAAGATGATGTTATTCTAGATGATATTTTAATTCAAAAATTACAGAAAAAATTTGACTCAAAAATTGCCATGGTTACTGGCAGAGGAAAAGAATCTGTACGATATTCTTTGAAATCTCTTTTGACTAAATTTGATTTATGTAATTCCATATTTCTTGAATATGAATCACGCGAACTTGCAAAACCTAATCCTCAATCCTTGCTAACCTCCATTAATGGAATGAATAGTACCCTAACTCTTTATGTTGGAGACTCTATGGAGGATTTTATCATGGCTAAAAAATCAACAGAGTTGGGTCACAAGACTATTTTCTGTGGAATTATTGGTACAAGCAAGAATCCTTTTGATAAGTTAGAACTATTTGAGAAAAATGATGCTATTTTGGTGTTGGACTCGATTCATCAGTTACCAAAGGTATTAAATTTAGAATAATGATGCAAATCACATAATCTGTGAGAAAAATGATACCACGAAAAGCATCAATCAAACGAAATACAAAAGAAACTAGCATTTCTGTGTCTGTAAACTTGGATGGATCTGGAAAAACATCTATCAAAACTGGCATCAATTTCATTGATCACTTGATTGTATCTCTTGGCACACATGGTATGATGGATCTTAAAGTTGATGCCAAATCAAATGATGGGATTGAACATCACTTAATTGAAGATACTGCAATTACAATAGGACAAACAATAGACAAAGCATTAAGCTCTAGAAAAGGAATTACTAGATTCAGTTATGCTTCTGTTCCAATGGATGAGTCACTAGCTGAGGCTTCAATTGATTTGGTAAGGCGTCCATCTTCAAAATTGACTTTATCTATTAAACGAAACAAAATTGAGAGTGTACCAAAAGAAGATCTAGAACACTTTTTCCAATCATTATTACAAAACCTCAATAGCTGTATTCACCTTACTGTAAAGTATGGCGATAATGATCACCACAAAGTTGAGGCCGCAATAAAATCACTTGCTGTTGCATTAAGAAATGCATCTGCTTTGGATAAAAAACAAAAAGGAATACCAAGTACAAAGGGTTCAATGTAATGGTCAATGTTGCAATTTTTGATTATGGCGCTGGAAATATTTTCAGCTTGAAAAATTCACTTGAAAAAATAAATGCTACAGTTGATATAATAACGAATTTTGATGATATCAATATCTATTCTGGTTTGTTATTACCTGGTGTGGGGAATTTTGATCCTGCCATGAAAAGTATCCGAAATTTTTCTAAAATTCAATTCCAAGACTATGTTGAAAACATTCCTGTTCTTGGTATTTGTCTTGGAATGGAAATGTTTTTTGAGAAAAGCGAAGAGGGTAAGGAGCAAGGCTTGAATGTAATAGATGGCCAAGTAATTGTTTTACCGTCATCTATGAAAATACCACACATGGGATGGAATAATCTTGAAATCAAAAAACCTGGAAAAATTCTTGAAGGTGTAAAAAATGGTTCTTGGGCTTACTTTGTTCATTCGTATAGAGTAAAACCCGAATCTGCTGATGTAATTACTGCTGAATCTGACTATGGAATTAAAGTACCCGCTGTTGTTGAATCTGATAATTTTTTTGGAACACAGTTTCATCCTGAAAAATCTAGCATTGTTGGAAAAATTATGTTAGAGAATTTTCTTAAAGAGTGTAAAAAATGAAAGTTATTCCTGCTATTGATTTAATGGATGGTTGTGTTGTTAGATTGTACAAAGGAGATCCTAATCAAAAAACTGTATACAGCGATGACCCTGTAGAAATTGCCAAAAAATGGGAATCTGCAGGTGCAGATATACTTCATTTGGTAGATTTAGATGCTACATTAGGCAGGGGGTCTAATCTTGATGTCATTAAAAAAATTCTTGATACTGTATCAATTCCTGTTGAAGTTGCTGGTGGATTGAGAGAAAAATCACTGGTTTTGGAAATGGCAAATCTATCAGAACGAATAGTGTTGGGAACTTTGGCATTTAAAGACAAACAACTATTACAGTCATTATTATCTGAACTTGGTCCAGAAAAAATTGTAATATCAGTTGATCATAAAGATGGTGAAATTGTAATTAATGGTTGGCAACAAGATACTGGAATTAAATTAATTCCTGCTCTCAAAGAGTTTCTTGAGATGGGATTTACAGAATTCTTACTAACAAGTGTCAGTCGCGATGGAACTTTGGAAGGTCCTGATTTAGAATTTTTAGAGCAGACTTGCATATTTTCAAATGCTAATGTAATTGCCAGTGGAGGAATCTCTAATGTTAATGATGTTGCAGATGTAAAAAGAAAAAATGTATTTGGTGTAATTCTTGGAAAAGCGCTCTATGAGAATAAAATTTCAATTGAGGATGTAAAAAAATTATCATGACCTTAACTAAAAGAATTATTCCTTGTTTAGATGTAAAAAATGGCCGAGTAGTCAAAGGATTACACTTTGAATCAATTAAAGATGCCGGTGATCCTGTAAAACTAGCTGAAAAGTACAGTAATGAGGGAGCTGATGAACTAATATTTTTAGATATTACTGCATCTGATGAACAACGAAAAACAATCAAAGACTTGGTTCGAAAAGTTGCATCTGTGATCGATATTCCATTCACTGTAGGTGGCGGAGTTAAATCATTAGAGGATGCAAGAAATATTTTACTTAATGGTGCTGATAAAGTTGGAATTAATACTGGTGCAATAAAGAATCCTAAAGTTATTACTGAATTAATGGAATTGTTTGGTCGTCAATGTATTGTAGTAGCAGTTGATGCTAAAAGAAATTATGATCTTACACATGCAAAAAATATATTTGTTGAAAATAAAAAACAGTTCTGGTTTGAAGTTTTCATTTATGGTGGAAAAGAAAGTACTGGAATAGATGCTATAGAATGGGTACAAAATGCTGAAAAACTAGGAGCTGGCGAAATTCTTCTTACTAGTATTGATAAAGATGGAACAAAAGACGGTTATGATATTTTATTAACACAAAAAGTTGTAGAATCTGTATCTATACCTGTAATTGCTTCAGGAGGATGTGGGAAACCTGATGATATGATTGATATCTTTAAAGAATCAAATGTGGATGCTGCTTTAGCTGCCTCAATATTTCACTATAACACACATGGTGTAAATGGAGTAAAGTCTCATTTGAAAAACAATCAAATCCCTGTAAGATTATAATAGCTATTTTATTTTTTTTATATAACATGGAAAAGTCAATTAATGAAATAGATTTTGATAAAAGCGGAGGTCTTGTACCTGTAATCGTTCAAGATGCAAATACAAAAAATGTTTTGACTTTGGCTTATGCTAACAAAGAATCATTAGAACTTGCAAAAAAAACTGGAAACTCTTGGTTTTGGAGTCGTTCGCGAAATAAACTTTGGATGAAGGGAGAAGAATCTGGCAATACTCAAAAAATTAAAGAGATTTTAGTTGATTGTGATTCAGATGCAATTATTTACCTTGTTGAACCTTCTGGACCTGCATGTCATTTAGGTAAAGATGTTTGTTTTCATAACAGTTTAGAAAAATAATCTATAACATACTGGTTCATAATTTTATCATCATCTGGTATAATTTCATCTGTTATCTTAAACTCAAGTTTGAATAATCTGTTCTCCTAAACATTATCCCTCTCCAATAAAATTCTCTGTAGTACAATACCTGTTAATTTTTGAAAGCTTTGAATCTAAATAATAGTTCAATTCCTGCTAAATCTACTCTATCAAAAGAACTAATCAAATACACTAAATAATGTATACACCATTAGATGACAGTCTTAGAAACTTTGTCTCTTCTTTTTTTATTAAAATCCAAGCCTCTAGTTATCATGAAATTTTTCACCTAAGACGTATTCATTTCGATTAATTTTAAATGATCCAGATGTAATCTGTTCTCTTAGTTTAGGCATATGTCCACCTTCTAAATTTGCGTTTAAAACCCTTGGTCTATCTTATCTTCAATTTTTGCTATCATTTAATTTTTCATCACAAAACTTTTAATTTCTTTTGTATCTGATTCTTCATTGCCTTATCATAGCAATTCCAACTATTGCAATAACTGTTCTAATAATAATTGGAATTATAATTTATTGGCAAAAACATCTTTTTGCTAAAATAACTAAAAACCTGTATGTATCAAGCCTCACGTCTAGAATTTGTTTTCAGTTTCCATTTTTGTTCCTGATGGGATAGATGACTTGATTCATACCCCACTAATGTGTTTTTATACTTATTTTGTAATAGTAAGTATTGAAAACACAACATGACATTAATTATCCTGAATGTATAAAAAATGAGCCTATCAAAATAACAACTCATTCAAATGGTTTGATATTTTACAAGTGTAAAAATTGTAATTATGTTAAAACATTAGATGGGTTTACAGGTCTTTCTCATATTTCCGAAATATCACAAGAGCCTTTACAATAATATCTTGTGCTTGTTTTAGATGTTCATTTACCTCATCCAAATCTTTGGTTTTTTGTTTATCTGAAATTGTCTTTTCTGTGTTAATATAATCTAAGGCATCTTGTAAATCTGAAATACTATCTAATGTCTTATCAAACGCTTTCTTCATAAATAATACTCATAATTAATATGTAATAACTGTAAACTTGTAAAAATAACAACAAGTAATTAAAATTATGAATATTTTGTAATGATAACTATTTTTATGCCTAATTAAAAACCAATAGGTTTCTATTGCGATCTTTTTTTGAGTAGAAACTAATAGTTAGCACTAAGTTGTTGGCAGGAAACCAACTCTAAACTATTGGTTTATTTATCATTTTTAGAATAATTCTTGAACCTAAAAACTCACAAATGTTTTTATGATTAATAATTAGATAGATATCATAACCCGTTGGGTATGGGATTTGAACCCATGTATCCGTGGTAACAGATAGTGTTTTTCAGACACTCGTCATACCTAACTTGGCGAACCCAACGAGTTTTCCTATTCAAATTACGAGATAAAATATCCACGCTAGGATTATTGACATTTTATGTTAATTTGTTGATTATGGGATATTTAGCGATCTGGAACCATAATTATGAAAATAGAATTAAAACCACGTTTTCAAGTATGTATCAAGCTTCACACATAAATCAATACCATTACACAAAAAATCAAAGATCATCTAAATCATTCTACAATACATGTCAGAGTGTGGTCATGAGAAAATCATCTTACAATTACAAGAAAAAGTAAAACAACTCACGCAAAAATTATCATACTATGAAAATCCACACTCGCCACCATCAAAAAATTCACTTGAATGGAAAAAATAGAAACAAGATGCAAAGAAAAACAGAGATTCTGATTCTGGCAAATCAAAACGTGGTGGCATACCAGGTCACAAGGGCACAACACAGAAATTCACCCCAACTAGTACCATACATCACAAATGTTTAGAATGCCCCAAATGTGGAAGTGAAGATATCCTTCAAACCAAGACTGCCAAAAGAATAATGGTTGAAATCCCTCCACCAACTCAATACATTGCAACTGAGCATGTCTTGTATCAGTATAATTGCAAGAACTGCTCTGATAGTTTCAAGACAGATGGAAATCTTCCACCATGTGGATGCTTTGATTCCTCTGCAATACGTGAGGCAGTCTCATTATTCTCAAAGAGAATGCCATACGATACCATTAGAGTAACTCTTCAAGAAAGATATGGATTGAAAATTAGCTGCACTACAGTACAATCTATTCTTCGCACTGGCAGTATTATGTTAGAACCATTGTACCATGACATTAGTAGTGAAATCGTGACTGAAAAGATTCTTGGAATGGATGAGACAGCATTTCCAATTGACGGAAAGACTGGATTGGGTGTTAGGTTGCAAGAAGCAAAACAGAAGCTCATCACACTTTAGAGTACAGTAGAGGTGCTAAAATCCTAAAAAAATGTTGGAAGAAATTCTCAGGGATTTTAATATCTGATGGATATGCTCCATACAGAACGGTATTTTGTGATAATGTAAAACAGAGATGCACTGCACATCTGCAGCGTGATGCAAAATATCTTGCAAGAAAATCAAATGATAAACAGGCTAAAACCATTTATGGAAAACTCTCAAAACCATTGCATCGTGCAAGACGGTATAGCATACAAGAACATTCAGAGAAACAACGTAAAAGATATGCGTTGAATTTACTAAAACAAACAGATTCTATAATATGTCAATACATGTCAGGTGATAAAGAAATGATTCAGTTTGGTAAGAAACTAAAAACTGCAAGAAATAGTCTGTTTACATTTGTGAAATATCCCTGTATTCCATCAACTAACAATGACACTGAAAATTCTATTCAAAAGTGTATCATGCAGAGAAATGTTCGCGGACAGATGAAAAGCAATCAGGGAATGAGGATGCTTTCTATATTTTTAACATGCTTTGAAACATGGAGGATAAGGGAGTTGAATATGTTTTCTGAGATGGCAAAATACATCTAAAGTGCTTGATACATACAAAAACCTTACCTTATAATTCAGAAATCTATGAAATCTTGATTTTTTATTAATTTTTAGATTATCTCACCTTCTAATGATGAATTTTTTTATTATATTTTACCCTCTTTAGAGTTAAGTAATACTTAACTTGATATTAGGATTTTTTATCTATATTCTCAAAGTAGATATTGATCTTGACTAGAACCTCACTGCAATGCAGAGAATGTAAAAAAGAGTGTGATACAGATTTCAAATATATCTGCGATGAGTGTTTTGGCCCACTTGATGTAAAATATGACTTTACTACAATTACAAAGGATACATTTGCAAATCGCGAAGATAACTATTGGAGATATTTTGAATTATTACCAATAGAGGACAAATCCAATATTGTCAGCATTGGCGCAGGCATGACTCCTCTTATCAAAGCTGAGAATCTTGGAAAAAAATTAGGGTTAGATAATCTCTACATAAAAAATGATTCTGTGAATCCTACATTTTCATTCAAAGACAGACCTGCTGGTGTTGCAATATCAAAAGCAAAAGAATTTGGTCTGTCTGCTGTAGGATGTGCATCTACTGGAAATTTAGCATCTGCCACTGCAGCTCATGCAGCTAAAGCTGGATTACCCTGTCATGTATTTGCACCAAGTAATATTGAAATGGCAAAGATCACTCAAGCATTATCTTACGGTGCAAATTACATTGCAGTAGATGGAACATATGATGATGCAAACACTATTGCTGCACAAATTGGTGACAGTAAAGGAATTGGAATAGTAAACATCAATATGCGCTCTCACTATGTCGAAGGTTCAAAAACATTTTCATTTGAAGTTGCAGAACAACTTGATTGGCAAGTACCTGATCACCTTATAGTGCCTGTAGGAAGTGGTGCTATGCTTAATGCAATTTGTAAAGGATTTGAAGAATTACAAACCGTTTCATTACTTGATGATGTTTCAAACATGCACATGATTGCAGCACAACCACATGGATGTGCGCCAATTGTAGAGGCATTTAAGAAAAACAGTAAAGATATAATCCCTGTAGAACACCCTGACACTGTTGCAAAAAGTTTAGCCATCGGTGATCCTGGCGATGGCAGATATGTCTTGAAACGTCTAGAACAGTATAGTGGATTTGCAGAAGAATCAAACAACAAGGAAATTCTTGATGCAATTTTATTACTTGCACAAACTGAAGGAATATTTACAGAACCTGCAGGTGGTGTTTCAATATCTGTTCTTCAAAAAATGGTTGAACAAGGAAAGATTGATACTAGTGACAAAGTCGTATGTTATGTTACTGGCAATGGTCTAAAAGCAACTGAATCAATCATGAGAGTCTTGAAAAAACCTGCAACAATGAAAGCAGATGTTGGTGAAATATCGGCGGTAGTTAACTAATGGCAAACATTGTATTTACAATTCCATCTGTGCTGAACCAAAGTGGTGGGGAAAAGAAACTTGATGTTTCAGCTAATTCTCTAACTGATGCTCTTCTAAAAGTTTCTGAAATTATGGGTGATGACTTTAAGCGCAGGGTGCTAGAAGGTGATGGAACTCCTCGCTCATTGATTAACATATACATTAATGGAAAGAACGCAAAATTTGCTAATGGCATGCAAACCGTTCTAAAAGATGGTGATGAAGTTTACATTTTACCTGCAGTAGCTGGCGGCTCTGAAGAATTATCTTCTAAAGAACTTGATAGATTTTCACGTCAAGTAATGCTTGAAGAGATTGGCTATAATGGACAATTGAAATTAAAAAATGCTAAAATTTGTGTTGTTGGCACTGGAGGTTTAGGGAATCCAATTATTTCTAGATTAGCTGCAATGGGTGTTGGTACGCTACGTATTATTGACAGGGATGTGATTGAATTATCTAATTTACACCGACAAACAATGTTTGATGAAGATGACGTGGGTCATGTTAAAGTAGAAGTAGCTGAGAAAAAATTACAAAAACTAAATCCTGATTGTAAAATAGAAGCATTAGCAATTTCTGTAAATGATTATACTGCACTAGAAGTTGTTGAAGGATGTGATGTTGTAATTGATGCACTTGATAGTGTTAATGCAAGATATGCATTAAACAAAGCATGTGTAAAATTTGGAATTCCATTTGTTACAGGAGCTGCAGTTGGTGTTTCTGGACAAGCATTTACCGTTTTACCAAAACAAAGTGCATGTTACTTTTGCATGTTTCCAGAACTTGATGAAGATACAATGCCAACATGTAGCATTGAAGGAGTACATCCATCAATACTTTCACTTGTTGGTGGAATTGAAGTTGCAGAAGCTGTAAAAATTATTGTTGGAAAAAAACCAAGTTTGTCTGAAAGAATCTTACATATTGATTTAGAAAATCTTGATTTTAACAGTACTAGAACATTTAGAGCTGATCAATGTCCAATTTGTGGAACAGGTAAACTTGAGGTGATACAAAAAGAAGAATTGATTCTAGAAGAGCTTTGTGGTAGAAATAGAGGCAAGCGAACATATTCTATTACTCCGACTGAAACATTTGATCTTGACGTGAATGCTGTAACTGGCATTGCAAAAGAAAAAGGTTTCATTGTGGATAATTCGGGAAACTTTGGATTGTCGATGAGAACTAGTGAATTATCTGTAAGCTTTATGAAGAAAGGCTCTGCTGTAATAGTTGGACCAAAAGATGAATCAGATGCAATAGCATTGTACAAAAGTTTGCTAGGTAAAGAGTTCAAAGGCCTAAAATAGACTAAAAAAACTTCATAAATTATGTATAAAATCTAAAAAAATATGACGATCAGATCTTATGAGATAAAATATGATTATCATGATTAATTTTTATAAAAATTATATTAAATTTAAGAATTTAGTATCATAATTATAAAAAATAGAGTAATTGTGGATGATTTGTTTGTTCTTTTCATAAATTATTTCACCACTTTATGAGTACTTGTAATATTTCAGTATTCAGAGTGTTTCACTTGTTATCTTTTTAGTATGATGTGTGCGTATTTTCTTATTATTATCTGTGTGTAGGTGGTGTTTTCCACATACTATTCAAATCTAATATATCGTGAAACTTTGATGTGATTGTACCAATGGTGGAATATATCTTATTTTTGGTGATGTCCATGTATCCTACTGTTGATCTGCCGTCTCCCAGCCCTGTGGATCAATCGTCCATTTAATTTAAATACGCTTTTGGAAAAAAGGTGTTAATAACATGTATAACGAAAAACTACGAAAAATAACTAGTCTAACACTTATGACCATCATGGTCGCAGGGGGTTTAACCTTTGCAATTCCAGGTGTCATTCCTGATGTTAGTGCTGATTCAAAATCTACTGCAAATCTGTATGTGTCAACCACCACATTTGGTGGACCAATGATCGTTGAAGTTATAGTTAGAGATCCTAATTACTCACAAACTGATGAGAATGAGGCTGAACCTGACGTAACTATTAATGGTAATGAATTAAGATTAATTCAAGCCACTGATGGATATTGGTATGCTTATGTTGCCCATCAAGGCAATGTAGCAATTGTTGATGATGTTGGTACTGCTGATGTTGGTGTTGGCTTAGACTTTGGTACTATATGTCCTAGTGAACAAGCTAATAACATTATTGACGCAGACTTTGACGCTAGCGCTACTGTTTATGTAAATGCAAATACGTGTAATACAACTGCAGGGACAATTAATCCCGGTGTAATCAATGTACTTGGAAATGCAAAAGAACCAACTGATGTATTTAGTACCTTTGTTACTCTTGGTAACGCTGGACTAAATAATACAGCATTCTGGCCTTTCATTCAAACATTTGATGACTTTGCCGATGATTCAAACGTCGAAGTAATTTACAATACAGGCGGTAACTCACAACAGATTAACATAAGCTATGAAGATTCTATGGATGACTTTGCAGATTTCTCTTTTGATAGAGATACCTATCCACATAATGCAGATGTTCATTTAACCATCAGTGACAATCAATTAAACATTGATCCTACTGATGAGGATATTTGGACATTTGCCACAAATGGATCAAATGATGCATACTATAGAATCTTTAGTGAAAGTGGAACGTCTACACTAGGTGACAATATAGATAATTTAATTAACTATGAAGACGCATTAAATGAAGCAGATTATGGCGACAATGGTTTTCTAATTATCAATCCTAGTCCAAATTCTGATCTAGTATTACTATTTGGTGATAACGATGATCAAAATGCTACACCATTATATAATGATGCTGTATTCAATGGTACACTAAATGTCGATGCCCAACTTGTTACTGTCCAGGAAACAAATCCAAATAGTGGTGTGTTTTCCAGTACAGATAACAATCATGATTCAATTATCCGAACAACAGATAACGAAGACATTCGTGATGTCGACTTTATTGTAGATTACAATGATACGACTGTAAATAGACTTGTCTCATTCTTCTTAGGTGATGTTGAATTGGATCTTACTAGTATTGAATCTGACTGGGGTTCTGGCGAACCTTTAACAGTTATTATTAGAGATCAAGATGAAAACAAGAACACATTAAGAGAAGATGACTTTAATCTTTCAGATGATACATATGATCAAATCCCAAGTGTATTGATTGGTAATCCATTTACTCTTGAAGCAATAACTGATGTTACAATTCAAGATGATACTAATGAAATGCTAAGGGAGAGCCTAGATACTGCAAGAGCGAATTTATCTGTTAATACTGGTTTCATTGCTGGTAACAACACATCTTTACAGGATATCTTTGATGAACTTGATGAGACTGATCGAACTGAGTATGATTCACTTAATGCCAACAGAATCACATACCAAGATCAATTAGATGAGGATCAGAATGCACTTGACATTCTTGGCGACCTCGACTCACCTTCCTCAACTGCGCTTGCCAACGCTCAAGCTGCTGTTGACAGTTCAGAAGCAATGCTAGCTGAGGTTGATACAGATATTGATAGATTGTTTAATTCTACCCAACGAGCTGGTATTGCGGACTTGAGAGCTGCTCTAGATAATCTAGAAACAGAAAAAACCACTTTAGAGAACGAAATCACGACGCTAATCATGCGGATAGCTGATCCTTCTCTAGATAACATTGAGGAGAGTCAAAGAGTATTTGGAAAAATCTTCAATATTAATACAGGAGACACAGAATTACCGGATAATCCAATTATCACGATTAGCACTGGAGTTGATTCAAGTTTCCTAAACGAATTTGAGGATGAACCAGGTGTTCACCAATATGTTAACTATGATGTTAGATCATTGGGTGATACAACTATTCGTTTGTATGGTATTAACGGCGGTGACGAAACACTCCCCGTTATGCCTCAAGGCCTCTTTTATCTAAACTCATCAACATTTGCCAATGAATTTGCCGGAGATTTACGAATAGAATTGGCCACTTCATTACCTGAGGGTAACCAAAATGGTACTACATATAATATCGCATTAGATGTATTTACTTTTGGAGAAGAAGCAGATGGAACCAGACACAACGATGCTATCTATAGATTTGAAGCAGAAGAAACTGATGTCAATACAGGTGTTTATGCAGGTACAATAGAATATGTAATGCTTAATCAAATCAATATCTTCGATCAAGATACATATGGTGGACTTGAAACCATTGGTGACGAGTTGGACATAATTGTTCATGAAGATTTGACTGATGAAGATGGAGTTGAAGTAATTTACTTTGATACAGATGGCCAAGGTGTTTCAACCCAAGTCTCTGACAAAATTGATGCTCTAACATATTCTGGTATAGTCTCCTTTGATGGTGATAATTACAAAGTAGCAGATACTGTTGTAATCACACTTGAAGATAGAGATCTTAATACCGATAGTGATGTTATAGATATCTATACAGTAGTAACTGATGGAACTTCTACAACTGATACTATTGCACTTTCAGACCAAGCCAGATCACTTCTATTAGATGTAACATTTGATGATACTAAATGGACAGCATCTAATTGTCCTGAAAATTCAGACATTGGCGGTTTAGGTAGTGTGATTAGTAGTCTAAAAGAAACTGGTTCTGATACCGGTATCTTTACTACTGATTTCCAAATACCAGAAC
Organism: Candidatus Nitrosopumilus sp.; assembly: GCA_965205675.1. Taxonomy (GTDB): domain Archaea; phylum Thermoproteota; class Nitrososphaeria; order Nitrososphaerales; family Nitrosopumilaceae; genus Nitrosopumilus. The sequence continues at coordinate 1,850,800 of OZ242186.1, read as the reverse complement.
AATACTGTCCAGGCGTTGGTGAAGAACCAGTTTCTGTAACCGGTTTGGATCTTGAGGTTAATTATCAAGACTTTAGAGATGCCTCTGGTGAAACAATTGAAGTAGGTGACAGTGCAGGAATTAGAGCCACAACTGGTTCTGTTTCACTTGATAGAACTGTTTATCCTGTTCCATTTGGACAACCAGATGATGGTGCAAATGGTGAATCTAATCCTTCCCAATTCCCAGTTCATGCAACTGCAATTGGTGATGACGATGTAACTGAAGAAGGACATCATTTGGAATCTGGTATATTAACTGTTCATGTAAGAGTTAATGATCCTGACTATGATGTCTCTGGAAGTGGTGCTGATCAAATTGCCGAAGATGCTACTAATGGTCCTGTAAGAATCATGGTCACTAGAGGTTCATCTACTGTAATGCTGGGAACAGCAGGTGCAGAAGAGGCTTCTTTAGGTGCTAATGATTTCATAACTATTGGTGATAATGTTCAAGACAATACTCGTGAGTATGGTCCAATCCTTGAGACTGCACCTGATTCAGGAATATTCGAACTTGATCTACCAATAGAATTTACAGATGGTCCTGCAAGTACACAATGTCCAGCCAGTAATGATGATGCTGTATCACATATTATGAATGGAACATCACAAAATTGTATTTTGCAAGGAGATATTCTTACTGTAGAATATAATGATCCAACTGATGCATCCGGTGACGAAAACACCATTACTGACTCTGCAACATTTGACCTTAGAAACGGTGTATTACAAACTGACAAATCCGTCTATATTATAGGCTCAGATATGATTCTGACACTCATTGAACCAGACTTTGATTTGGATAATGATCAAGCAGAAACATTTGACCTAGACTTGATTGAATGGGATAGCGACGCTGCCACTACCACTATGGGAGACCAGAGTGGAGAGGCTAATGCAGCAGCATTTGACCCTGAACCAAGTAACTTTAGAGAGACAGGTGACAGTACTGGTATCTTCCAGATTGTTATCGAAATCCCTGAAGAATTAGGCGGTGATCGTCTTGAAAGAGGCGAAGAAATCGAATTGGAATATACTGATTGGGGTCCATCAGGAGCAGATTATGTAGGTCATGAGGATGAAGATGTCAACTTGACAGTCTTTACTTCTAACTTTGGTGCAACTATAGAACTTGATCAAAAAGTATACACTTGGACTGACAAAGTATACATTACTGTTGTAGCTCCAGATCACAACTTTGACAGTGACTTGGTCGATGAGATTGGCGACACTAATGAAGATCCATTAAAGGTCTCCACTAGAGGTGCCGAACTTGACGAATACAAGTTAGTCGAAACTGGAACTGACACAGGCATCTTCACTGGTGAGGTTATCCTTACTGGTTTCAGACATGATGCTGATGGTGACAGTTCTACTGGTGATAACAATGGTAATGATGTAATTGATGAAGAGCCACGAGGTGATGGTCCAACAAATGGATTCTTACCTGCTGATGATGATGACGGACTTGCAGTATCTTTTGAATTCTCAGATAATGAAACTGTAGTCGGTTCAGCATTAATTAGATGGAATATTGGTGAAACTCAATGGTTAGAAGCTAGCTATCCAGCTAGCGGCTCAGGCGTTGTAAGAATAATTGATCCAGACATGAATTTGAATCCAGAAGCCGTCGACAACTTTAGTGTCGATGTGTGGTCTGATTCTGATGTTGGAGGTATTGACCTTACTGTAAATGAGACTAATGAGGCAACTGGAATCTTCGAAGGTGTTGTGTTCTTCACAACCACCGAAGAGTCATCCGGTCATAGACTCAGAGTCGCAGAAGGTGACACTGTCACCGCAGAATATGAGGACAATACACTACCAAATCCGTACACAACTGCAGATGAACTTAATGTTACTGCCACTTCGATAATCGGCACTACAGTACCACCTCTCGAGAGAGTACCAGCTACTAACTTGAGAGCCGTTGATGCATTCGGCAACAGTTTAGATATTGTTTCCGTTGACCAACAGGTACAAGTCAGCGCTGATTTAAGAAATGGTCAGGATAGAGAGCAAACATTCGCATACTTGGTACAGATTCAAGATGGCAATGGTGTCACAGTCAAACTAGACTGGCTCACCGGTACACTATCTTCTGATCAGTCATTTAGCTCAGCGGTATCCTGGAATCCAACTGAAAGTGGTACATACACTGTTACCGCATTCGTATGGGAATCAGTAGATAACCCAACAGCTCTATCACCACCAATCAGTACAACTGTAAGTGTTAACTAGTTCAAACTAACCCTTTTTTCTTTTTTTTGAATCCTTCTTAACGTAAGTTATAGACAATTTTTCCAGAAGTAATTAATATCTAGGAGAAGATTACCAATTAATTAAAATGAAATTTCAAATTTTATTTTCAATTTTTATAATTTTATTACTAGTCAACATACCAAGCTCATTTAGTCAGTCAGAAACATCTATCAAACTTGAATTATTTACAAACAGCAAAGTCTATTCCACTTCGCACAATTTACAAGTTTATGGTCATGGGTTACCTGAAGAAAATTTGATTATACGATTATTTGCTCCAGATGAATCCATTGCAAAATTTGATCAAATAACTACTAATGAGAATGATGGCTCTTTTAATTATGATTTACTTACTTGGCCAGAACCGTCGACAAATTTTCCTTACGGAACATATACCGTTGAGGTAATCAGCACAGAACAAAATGGCATATCTGAAAAAATAGATGTAAAATTCTCATCTACAACTGATCTACTTGATGTAACTGTAGAAAGATTTGTAAACACTTTGGTCTTTGCTCCTGAAACTGCAGCTATTGGACAACCTATACGAGTATTCGTTCAGACTACTAGTGACGGTCTTTTAGTTGGAAATAAGCCTTCTGAGTTATTGGATGCTACACACGTGCATCTTCCATCTGGAGTATCTGTAACCTTGGCAAATTCATTTCAAACATTACATCAAGGACTATATTTTGTAGATTATACCCCTATAGAGGAGGGAACACACGTATTTCATGTGGTCGCTTTTAGTCAAGGAACTACTTCTCATGGGTCTGCTGCTACCAATGTACTAAGCCAAGATCTTGGTGGAATCTCTGATCAAATAATTAAATTAAATACAATTTTAGATGAAACATCAAAAGAGCTTGATATTCTAAAATCTGAGATTAAAGGATTTGATACTACTTTGGAATATGCAAGTAGCCAAATAGATGAAAATATTGGCACCTTTGCACTTTCTGCACAATCCATTAGTGAATCTTCTGCACAGCTAAATGCTTTATTATTGCCAATCATTGGTGCTATTGGACTTATTGTTGCCTTACAGGTTGCAATCCTTGCCAGAAGAAGATAATTATAATAACACAAGAATAGAATACCAATCAATGCCCAAAGTGGCTATTTTCTTTTTCATGTTATTACTTGTTTCTCCCATGATAACTAATTCACATGCTTTCATACCTGTTGATTTGAAAAACCATGATCAAAATACCCCGGTTTTTGATTCAGATATCATAGAAATTGATTCTAATTTTTTCACTGAAAATAATTTCAAAAGATATTTAATTTTTGGTAATAGTTTACATGATAATAATTCTCTAAAAAATAACTCAATACATGCAATTCAATCCAACAACGGATTTTTTTATGTATCTGTTTTGTCTGAAACTCTTGCCTCTAGTTTAATTACACAAGGATATTATGTTGTTGAGGATTTTAAACTAGATTTTCATGCCTCTGATGAAATCCAAGATGCTTCAAGAATTGGTAGTATCACTGGTTCTGATTTAGCTAAAACAAAATACAATTCATCAGGAAATGGAACTGTTATTGCAATTGTTGATACCGGAGTCGATTTTTCAAATCCTGACATACAACATTCACTTGCACGAGATGAAACTAACAATCATCCTATAATGTTTGATCCTGATGGACAAGGAATAATTCTTACAAATGCAACTTTTTTTGCATATATAGATGACAATGAAATTATTCGTAATTACAGCAAACCTGTTCCATCAGATATGATATCTTCAGCATATGTTACGCATGATGGTGTATTTCTTGATGTGTCTCAAGGCAGCAAAGGTAGCAATATTCAGATTTATAATTCATTTTTCCCGCAATTAGGTTCATCAATCATTTTTAATGGGACTTTGCTAAATGACATGAAAATAGGCGATGATAATAAAAACTATATCAAATCCAAGAGTGGGGTTTACCATGTAGGCATTATATATCAAGGCATATCAAATGGCTCCTCTACTAAAATACAAGTTGTACCTGTACTAGTTGTAGATTCTTTTACTCCCGGCGTATATGATACTATAATTCCTGATCTTAGTACTTCTTGGGAAGATTATACCAGATTTGATTTAGAAAAAGGAAAAAAACCAAATTATGATTTTGATTTTACTGATGAGAAACCAATAGTACTGGGAAGTGGTAAAGAATTCCTTGTTTATGATTCAAACAATGATGGTAAAAATGATTACAGCGCTGGAACCATTGGAGCACAAGTTCTTGATGTCTATGGTGCAATCAAAAACAACACAACTAACATTGATGAAAATCTTAATGCGCTAAATGGAACTCTCTTGCCAGCATTTGATCCAGACGGAGAATTTTTTGGCATAATGACTGATTTTATGGGTCATGGTACATCTAGTGCTGCATCCATAACTTCACGCGGCCAAGAAACTTATAATATTTACAATAATTCAAAAACATATTCCATAACTGGTATAGCACCAGATGCAAAGATTGTACCAGTTAAGGCATTGTGGTTTGGAGATACTGTATTTGGTTGGTTGTGGGCTGCAGGATTTGAAAACAAAGACAACACTTGGAAATTTTCAGGTCAACCCAGAGTGGATATTATTTCTAATAGTTGGGGCATTTCAAATTTCCCATCGTTTAAAGCATCTCCTGGTATGGATATCCTATCAATAATTTTAGGTGCATTAACAACTCCTGGCACTCTTGATGATGATTATTCTGGTGTGACAATAATTTCAAGTGCAGGAAATTCAGGTCATGGATACGGAACAATAGGATTGCCCAATGCATCACCATTTGGAATTGCAGTAGGTGCAACAACTAATAATGTTTTTGTCGGATATGGACCATTCAAAGATCAACCTAGATTTGGAAACACAACTGTTCATTCCAATCATGTAGTTGATTTTTCTAGCAGAGGTCCTGGTTCAATTGGCGATCCTAAACCTGATATCATGAGCATTGGTGCACATGGATTTGTGCCATCAACTATGCTAAAAGCCAACAAAGATTCTAAAGAAGAATCTTTCTCCTTATTTGGTGGCACTAGCATGTCTGCTCCTCTAGTATCTGGAAGTGCGGCAATTCTAATTGAAGAGATGAAAAAACAATCCAAAGACTATGACTCTTTTGCAATCAAAAATATTCTCATGTCTACTGCAACTGATTTACATAATGATCCATTAACTCAAGGTGCTGGTTTAGTAAATGTTGAAACAGCTCTAGACTATGTCAATGGTGAAAATGGTGTTTTCATAGTTTATAATGATGGCTCATATGGCAACATCAAAAATGTTCTTGAACCTGCAATCAAAAACATTAATTTCACATCAATTGGATTTGAACAATTTAATTTCCCTTCGCGTTCATTACCTATGACCGGCTGGTTTGCAGGACAAATACTTCCAGGAGATCGCCCAACTACAACATTTACAATTGAGAATCCCACCAATGCCACTATAACAGTTAATGTAAAACCTCAAATTTTATCTTTAATGTCAAAGACACAATTTAATGGAACAACAATTCCACAACAACAAGACTCTCTACTAAATGATACTAACACATTCATTCCCAACTATGTAAAATTATCAGAACTTAATAACCAAACTGGACTCTTGTCTTTTTTTAACGACGACGATCCGATTCCTGACGAGTCCTCATTAATGGTATTAAATATAAATTTCCCATTTACAGATTTTATGAATAATACAGCAGATGTTTATGCCGATGATCTAAAAATTTCTTCACTTTATCTTTATGATTGGGTTGATAATAATAACGATACAAAAATTACTAGTAATGAATTATCTATGGTTAACAGAGCTGGATCATGGGGCACTGTACAAGAATTAAGAGTTTCAGAACCTAATGAAAAATTTGAAGGCATCCCATTAGCTGGCGTTTATCCTGTCCCAACTAGATATTCCTATTGGTTAGGGGATACAAAACAAAATTCAACTTCTATGGATTATACCATTTCTGCTAGCTACTATGAGAAAGAAAAATGGTCTTTACTATGGTCTGAAGATGAAATAATTTCTATTCCTCCCAACTCATCATCTACTGTTGATGTTACTTTAGTTACCCCAAATGACATTCAAACCGGAGTTTATCAAGGATTTTTAACTTTTGAAAGTGATAAACATATTGTAAATGCACCTATCTCTTTTGTAATCAAAGAACCCGTAATAGCAAATGATTCTACAATTATAATTCAAGGAATACAAAGTGATGATGTTCTTTATGGAAACAGTTACACTAAAGGAGCATTTGATATGGCTAATCGCTATATGGCCGGTGATTGGAGGCAATATTATTTTGATATTCAAAATGAATCCATTAATTCTGCAGCAATAGAATTGTCTTGGATTAATAATAATACCAATCTTGCTGTATTTGTCATGAACCCCTCTGGAGAAATAATACAAACTAATGTCCCTTCTGGCGTATTTGGACATTTTCTGGGATGGATATCCCTTGATTGGTTAGGAAGTTCACTTTTTAGTCAGGGTGGAGGTTTTTTCCCTGTAAAAAATAAAGATGATACTTCAACGGTTCTTTATGTACCAATTAATCAAACAGGTACATACACCCTTTTGACTCATTCAACTTTATTTGGCGGCTCCTCAACTACTGAACCAATTACATTAGCAGCCAAATTCACAAACACCTCTTCTAAAGTAATTGATACGCCTGAATCTGTTGATATTGAGATTAAACCAATTAAAATAGAATCTGAAGAAATTTCTGAAATTATAAACAAAACAAACATCACCCAAGATCAAATAAACTCTGATTCTGATCTACCATTTAATGCTGGAATTGCAGTTGGTGTAGCCATTGGATTTACGATCGGATTGATTTTCATTTTTATCATTAGACAAAAACCACCTAAATAATTGAACAAGGTTTATAAGCAATTTGGCGAATACGACAGCTAAATGTATGAACAGGGGGCAAAAAAATCTGGATTATCTAGAAGGGATTTTTTAAAATTAATGGGCGCTGCAGGCACAGGATTAGCTTTTGCACCATTTGTTCCATTTGGTAATTTCATGCCAAATCCAAATCAGGCTTCCCTTGAAAGAGTGCCTGTAATTTTACCTGATGGGTCTCAGGCCAACATCAACACTTTTCCAATTAACCATTCAGAAGTCATCACTTATCCTTCCACTGGTGATGCAGCACTTGATGCAGAAGCTTTTCGTAAATGGCAATTCATTAGACTTCCTGAAGAATTAGGTGGTACCAAAAATGATCTAACTGCTGTTAGAGCATACAGCATGATATGTTTGCATCTTTGGTGTTTATGGGAATATTATCCAGCAGACAATCGAAAAAGAGGCGAATGTCCTTGTCATGGTAGTATGTATGATCCTTCTACTGGTGTGGCATTTATAGGACCAGCATCTGTACAAGCTCCACCATCAAATACATTAGCTCAATTAACTTTAGATCTTGATTCTGATGGATCTTTGTTTATTATGCCGCCAAAGTTTAACACAAACGATAATGGAGTAATTGGGTATGGCCGTTTCGCTTGAAAGAAGAACCGGAGTTGTAGCATTCCTTTATTGGCTTTGGGATGGAGTAGATAGAACTATTTTTACTGCAATTAAATTTTCATTTCCTGCAAGATTTGTAAGTCCGTTTGGATTTTTAGGAATGCTCACGTTCATTGTATTCATTATTCTTGGAGTATCGGGAGCTTTGTTGATGTTTTACTATCAGCCAATTCTTGATAGAGCTTGGGATAGTGTTCAATTCATTAATGATGACGTTCCATTTGGCTTCCATATTAGAAATATTCACTATCATGGCTCAAATGCTATGGTGTTACTAGCTGTACTTCACATGTATTATCAATATTTCAGTGGACGATACAAAATTAGAAATGAAGTCTTATGGATGACTGGTGTTATTCTTGGAACTGTTACAATACTTGAAGCTTTTACTGGTTATGATGTAATTTTTAGTGAAAGAGCAGAACTTGCAATTAGTATTGCCGCGTCTTTGACAACATCTATTCCTGTAGTGGGTCCTACTATTCGTGATGCGGCGTTAGGTAGTGGTTTCTCCGACTTTGTGTTAAGATTTTATGCACAACATGTGTTCTTGTTGCCGATTGTTATGCTTGGATTAATGGCAGTACACTTTCCACGATTTTTGGTATTTGATGTACCAATGGTGATGGCTATTGGTGGTGCTATTTTGATTACAGGTGGTGTTTTTCCTATTGACTTGGGATTCAAGTTTGAACCTACACAGGCACCTGGTGTTACAGTTCCTGAATGGTATCTTACAGGAATCTATGCATTCATGAGGACACAATATGACAAGTTTGTAACTGGATTACTGTGGCCGTTGTTGTTCATTATATCCTTCGTGTTAATTCCGTTTATTGACAGATACAAAAAATTCTCTTGGAGAGATAGACCTATCATTACTGCATTTGGTATTACCAGTCTTGCACAAATAATGGTCACTACGTATTGGGGATTCTACATCCCATCAGATACAAAGATACCTTTAGTAGAACGTTTGGTAATTGATCCAATATTCTTCTACTCAACAATGATATTACTTGTTCCGTTAGGATTTGGATTTACCTACATGATGATTAAACTAGCAAACGAAGCAGAAAGAAAATCTAAACTTGCAAAAAGTAACGGCCCTCAAAAAGTATCTACAATTAATCTTTCTGAAAAATGGATTAATTGGTTATTAGTTGTACTTTTGGCCTTCCAAGTATTCTTAAACATTGCAGCTTACAATGCAGCTTTAACAGGAATGAAGAACGTTTCATTGTTCTTTGTTGGTGTTATTTTGTTAGTGTTTGCAGGATTCTTCCATGTGTACAGATATGCAATGAGCCAGCAAAAGAATGCTCCTCCACCTGCACCTATGCCTGTAGTAGATGAAAAACCAAAATTAGCAGAACCCAAAGTCCCTGTTGAAGAAAGCAAACTCTCAAAAGATGAAACTATATCTGATGTTGCATCTAAAACAAAAGAATTAGCATCTGAAATTCCAGTACCAAAAACTCAAGCAGATTTGGGAGTTAATGCTGATACCAATCCAAATGTTGGTCAAAGCGATCTTAACAAATCATAATTTTTCAAAATTCTAAAGAAGCTTTATAAGAACTTGACCGATTGAAAAAATTATGAGTGCGCCTACATCCAGTCATGCATATGGTATAGGCATGATTGCATTAATTATTGGAATGTCTGCATCTGTCATATTTTATACATCATTTTATCTTCCTGAATCTTTAGCGAAACCTTCTGTATCTGAACATATTTTACATCCTGAATCTGAATTAATTATTGAAATTGTTCAAGGTGCTGTAATTGATGGAAACGAAAGTTATGTTCCAAATAAACCTGTAATAACACTGAGTACTGATAATAAAGTAATTTGGAAAAACAATGATGAAACTGGTCATACTGTAACTCCAGATCATCGTCATGAAGATAGCTATAGTGGAGAATTTGGTTCAATTGGAATAATAAAACCTGGTGAGAGTTATGAATTCTTATTCACTGAAGCCCAAGAGGTTCATTATCATTGCACACCACATCCGTGGATGGAAGGAACCATCACTGTGGAATTAAGCCGAGGTATCTAATATCTCAAAATTATTCTAATTGGAATATCTGGCAAAAATTATCTGACTTTCAATTTCTTTATGTTGTTCTATAATTGATACTCTAAATCTTACTTCATATTCTTGTTTTGGTTCAAAATTAATTAATGCTGTAAATTCTGCTTTATGATCAGGCATTACGTCTTTATTGATAAATAATCTCGAGACATTTTGTAATATTTTTTTTCCATTATATGATTTGTAAACTATATGTTCATTTGAATCTGAAATTGTTGTATTTATCACAATTCCATCATACCTTCCTGGATATGAAACTGATATGATCCCCTTAATCTCTGAATTTTGATGAATCTCTGTTGAATTTAATTTAAATTCCAAGTCTTTCATAAAATTTTATCTTTAAATCAGAATAATAATTTTGTTAAGTGGGCCCAAAGGGCTTCGATCCCTTGACCATTGGATTAGAAGTCCAACACTCTATCCATGCTGAGCTATAGGCCCAAAAACTTTGCAATTAATTACCATTTTAAGGGTTTAGTGTGGTACAAAAACCTCATTTCAATAATTACTTGAGACTTGGACATAATTATTTACAAAAATAATTCGCAGTGATTTCCTAACAGCACAGCATTCTCTTTAAAATTCTTGGATTCTCTGCACCCATTGCACAGTTGTAGTAAACTGTTAACTTATACACAAGAACACAAACCAACACAAATGATTTGACATTGTACAATCCCTTTACAGGCAATACTCTGATGTCAAAAATATCTTTGAGATACTCAAATAAAGGTTCAATTGGAACTTTTCTATCTGCATATACCTCGGAGCATAATTCTTTGCAATTTTTCAAAACAAATAGCAATACTTTTTGATCAGTAGTTAGAAATAATTTCATGGGCATCACAAATGACGAGTTACTCCAGGCCTACAAAAAAGAAAAAAATATTCACAAAAAAACAAGATTACATGCAATGTGTAAGATTAAAATCAATAAATCCACAATTGCTGAAACTGCCAACCAAATGTTTTGTACCTGCAATTCTGTAAGGAACTGGCTAGATTCATTTGAAAAATACGGACTAGAGGGCCTGGAGGATCTCCCTCGTTCTGGCCGTCCGCCATTAATTTCACATAAAAAATTACAAAAAATAGAGCGTACATTTAAGAAAATTTCAGACGGCATGACTCCAAAAAAACTGACACAATTCATATTTTACAGAACACGCATCACATATCATATCACTCATGTGCGTCGTTTGATGCACAAATGGAATCTAAAACCAAAGGTTCCACAAAAACTACATGTACGTGCCGCATCCAAGGATACATGCCGCAAGTGGAAAAACCGCATCATTTCACGCATAGAAAAGGCAAAAAAGAAAGGTTTTACAGTATTCATCCAAGACGAGTCTGTATTTGTAGACGATGTACGTCTTGGTAAAAAATACTGGACAGATACACACCAAAGATTAATTGTACGTTGGAGAGGATCGCACCAAAGATTTTTGGTTTATGGAATGATGACTGATGATAATCAAAGTTTTTTTAGATCGTATGAAAAATTTAACTCAGTTGAATTTATAGATTATTTGCAAGCAGCTCGTAGAAAATTTGGAAAAATATTTGTTATCGTCGATAGAGCGCCACAACACAAAGCTAATGATATGAAAGAATATCTACATAAAAACAAAGATGTCAAACTGGCATATCTTCCAAGAGGTTCTCCACATTTGAGTATGATTGAAGAGATTTGGAGACAGTGCAAACATGTTAATGTTGAATCAGAATTTTATGAATCTATTCATGAAATGAGGCATACAGTTATGGAATATTTTAGAACCCACAAATTTAATTTGAATATGTATCAGTATTTTGCAAGAACAATAAATTGAAAAGACTTATGATCTGGGGTATATATGTGAATAAGAAAGCAAGGAAATCAGATAGCATAAAAAATGAGTCTAGTTCCAAGGTTCGTAAATACTCTTCTCCAAAAAAGATTACAAACAGATTAGAAAAAATCCAAACAAAGGCATGTTTGTGGGCATTGACCTGCACAAGAAGTTTCTTCAAGTAATAAATGGATGATACAGACAAAGTAACACAAAATGACAAAATTGAGAACACTCACGAATCTATCAGAAAGCATTTTGCAAAAATACCAATGCATGCAAACATCATAATGGAATCCTCATCAGTCTGGTATGACACGTATCGATTTCTCACAGATACTTTGGGATACAAAAACGTCACACTCTCAAACCCATATCTGACAAAAGCAATTGCTGCATCAAAAAAGAAAACAGACAAGATTGATGCCAAGATACTGGCAGATCTTTTGCGAGGAGGATATATTGCCACATGTTATGTTCCAGACAAAAAGATTGTACAACAAAGACAGCTCGTAAGATATAGGAAAAAACTAATCCAATGGAGAACATCTGTCAAGAATTCAGTTCATGGAATATTGTTACAAGAAGGAATCAAGATTCCAGGAGTTACATTCACTGAAACATACAACAGAAGACTCAAGGCACTAGGAGATTACAGAATAGACGGATTCTTGCAACAAATCAGTCCACCTTAATTTACAGATTGCAGAGATTAATTCCAAAGTGTATGCTGCTGTAAAAGTTAATCCTGATACAATTTTGATAAACTCGATTCCAGGAATTGGGCATTATTCTTCGCTTGTCATTGCATCAGAAATTGCAGATATTGATGTTTCTGTAGACGTTGCTCTGGTCTAATCCAAACAGATATCCTGTCAATTCACATGTCAGGTACATCCGATAGTAAACAAACAACATTACAAGCTGGTCTTCAAGACTCAAATCAAACTTTCGCCCAAACTTCTTTTTCTCTTTGATTCAACGATTCCTATAAAACTACATGTGCAGTTATTTTTACTGGAAAACAAATCATTTGAAAAATTATTCTAATGTCCAATGGAGTGGTGGCCATTTCATGTATTAATTTACATATTTCATTGTTGAAGTAAATTTCTACTATGAGGATTCAAACGGAGGGGAAAAATCACAGTCATGAACACTGGTGATTCTATGTGTATTGCCAGAGAGATTGTCTTTTATCCAATCTTACAGCAACTTTTATTTTGCAATCCTCGTACGATCCACCAAATCGAAAAAATCAAGACTCCTACTGAAATGAATTTTAGCTCTAATCCTCCCATTGGAAATAATGATAATCCCCCAACTGCACCTAAAACTACTACTAGTGGTGCAGTACAAGCTGGACATCCTGGAGTAAATGCAGCAAACACTCCTCCTAACACAGCTGAAGAATTTACTTTTCCCGAATTCATCATTTTCATTCTCTTCATTTTAAATGCCATCATTGCGAAATTAATGCCAGCTAATGCTGAGATTATTATTGTGAGTCCAATTGATGCAGTAATGTAAAAAGGTATTAATTTCATTGTTGTATCTAAATGAATTGGCAGTAATGACATTGTCAAGAAATAATAAATTATTCCTAGTCCTGTACCTGTGAATATCGCAATAGATGCGTATCTTTTTGTTCCAAGAATATTTGAGATTAATTGTAATTTACTTACCAAGTAGGTTGTTTTACAATTCATCATATTTTAACTAAGCAGAGGAGATCGGATGGGCAACAAGTGGAACATTAAACATAGGTTCATAAAGTTGCATGTGATGATAGATTCCAAAGCCAAGAAAATTTACGCAGTATCTGCAACTGATGACTCTTGTGGTGATTGCCCCAGAATTCAAAAAATTACTTGTTGAAGCGTTACAAAACACAGGGAATTCTCCTAATGTGAAAAAATCTAAAGAATTACTAGTTGGATGTGGTGGTGCATATGTTCTAATGATAATTTTGAAGTGTAAAAAGAGAAATGTAATTCCAATTGTTCCAACAAGAAAGAATTTTTCAGGTAAGGCAAAGGACAGTACTGCAAGAAAGAAGCAAGGATTGATTTAGCTTGGCAATTATGAGATAAATAAAAAGAACATCAAAATGTTTAATGATTTAACAGATGAGCAAAAGATACGAAATAGAAACAAATGGAAAAATGATGTATAGGTTATGGTAGACATTGGTCTGGAGAAGTTACATTCTCCACATGGAAAAGAATTCTTGGAGAGAACATTTCAGTCAGAGTTTGGTGTAATGTGGCAAGAGAGATAAAATTCAAGGTAATGATATACAACTTGATGATGATGCAATGGAGCACAAGCCGAATCAGAACTAGATAATGATTTGTTTATAGAGTAAACATGTAAAGTGGAATTAGGAAACAAAGTTTTGATTAACCAAAGATTATTAGTCATAAATTACTCATCAAATTTATGACTGAATTTTCCTCCGAAGAGAAAACAATTCTTGTTCAATATGGAATAAAAAAATATGAAAATGAAGCAATTATTATTGAAAAACTAAAGGCTATATTGTCTGAAAAAGATATTCAGAGAAATATTGATACCCTTCTTGGAACTCAACGTGTTAGACGAATCGGTCCTGAAATTCTCCAAAACAACGAAAGCCATACTGAACTATCGGATCTTCCGGATCATCTCAAATCAGTAATTGATAATTTATGATTTGAAAAAATTTTGAACCATTATAATATGAGATTTTGATATGAATAATCTAGTTTTATTTTTAAGCGTTTTTGCTATGCTTTTTGTTTTCTCATTTTCAATAGATGATGTTCTTGCTTATCCACATTCAGGTCAAGTTCTAATTAATGATCACACTCATGAATATAAAACTAAAATTCATCCATCATCTGGAGTAATAGGTCTTGAAAAATCAACAATTTATTTTTATTCTTCTAAAAACAATACATTACCTTGATGTACGTTGAAGGAAAAATTGCAAATCAGGTTACAGGCTATCCTGTGATAATTCAAATTTTCAAAGGAAATGATCCTGTCCATTTTACTCAAACTAATATTAATTCAAATGGAAGTTATGAGCATAAACTTAGAGCATTAAATTCTGAAAATGATATCACAATGAAAATATCTGATGGGGATTATTCAGTTAGAATATTCAAAGTGGTGTATATGTACCAAGAAAATCTAATTTAGAATCCTCGTAACCCTTGTGGGCGTACAATCTCTGGATGCTGTTTCATCCATTCTACTTTCTCTAACATTTCTTGTTTATCTTGAGGAAATGTACCTTTTATGGTATATGCATTAGAACCATGATTTACTCTAAAGATTATTTCTTCTCTAGTTTCAATTTGATTAATCAAATCATATAGTTCCTCTAGTGATTCATCATCATTAATTTTAACAAATTCACCTTCGTATTTATCGATGAATTCTTTTTTTATTCCATTCTCCAAGTATAATGTCAAAGCACCTACATAATTTGGAGAACATGCACTAAGTACTTCTGCAGTTCCTTTGATATGATCTTTTGAATATGTTTTACCACCTAATCCTAAAATTACCATACAAGACATGACATATCCTGCTTCTTTTGCCTTGTTTACTGATTTGATAATTGTTTTAGATATTGCACCTTTTGTTACTTTTTTTAGCACAATATCTGAACCACTTTCAATTCCTAAATAAAACATATCAAGTCCTGCTTCATTCATTTTCTTTAATTCTTCAGATGTCTTCTTTAGAATATTCATAGGCATTGCATAACAAGAAATTCTTTCAATGTTTTGGAATTTTTCTCTAATATATTTTACAATTTTGATTATATATTCTGAATCAAGATTTAATGCATCTCCATCTGCAAGAAATATCCTTCTAGTATCTGGGAGATACCCTGCCATCATGTCAATTTCCGCTCTGACATCTTCCCATGATCTTTCAGAATATTCTTTTGATCTATACATGTCACAAAATGAACATTCATTAAATGAACAACCTAGTGTTACTTGAAAAATCAATGATTTAGATTCTGAAGGTGGTCTATATAGTGGCGCATCGTAATTTAACATCATTCTAGTTCATTGAAATTTGCTTGATTATGTTTTTTATACTTTTTACTAATATTATCTTATATCCCAAAATCAGTTCGTCCCTTATTTCATATCGTATTTTCTTCCTGTTTGCTCACCAATAACTTTCGTTCATTTTGACTTGTTTATTCATGATACTTGGATTAGATCTAGTTTTTGCATGACTCTGTAATTATTTCCTCTTTTCCAAACGTATCTTGACTTTAGTCTGGAAATGATGAATGAACTAATTTGGGGATTAATAGACCGACAAGTTCAACTCGTTATGTTGTCAAGTATTCTACCAATGATTGATCTCATCCAGAAAAAATACCTGTTTTTGAAAAAAGTTATAATCTTATAAAAGTGATCATCCAAAGACATTCATTGTTCTTTCCAAAAATTATTTCGTGTCACTTTCATGAGTAATTCCTCCATAGAATACTTGGGTCTATGAGTATTTCGTTTGTTATCATCTTAGAGTGATACGCATCAGATGGTGTCTCCATGTTATCCAAGTCTAGTGCGCCATGAACTCTAATGTCAGTAGATGGGAAAGTAACTCAAGTTACACATTCTAGAAAATAATTATTTTTGTTATTTCTAAAATAATGAATAATTATCTTTACAAAGAAATATTTGAGAATTTCAATTGATATTATTGGTTTGTGATTTTGTACATTAGTTTCTTCTGAGATAATCAAATTAGCAATTATCCATGCATTGTACAAAATCAATGAATAGTAAAAATACAACAATCTTATGGATTGGTTTGAACTGGTGGTTTTTGGTCTGAACCTTCCCACACATGCATAGCCTGTTTCAATCCCCCAACGTTTCTTGTAATCAGTTGGAATGTTTTGTATGTTATATGATATTTCTTTTGGTGAAATATTTGTTGCAAACACAACATACTGATCAATAATATCTGATTTTTTTCTTGCATTTTTGTTTGGCAGAATAACTAGATTAAATGATTCTACATGTCCTGATGATGATTTTATTGTGTATGGCGAGATTGACTTTCTATCTCCATTAACGTATTGTACAATTGCATCTTTGATTCGAGAATTCTTTTTTGCAGGCATTAGAAATTTCAGATTCTTTTGTTTTATTTCTGAAATTGTTCCAGCTGTGAAAAACTCCCTATCCACTAGCAATAGTTTAATCTTGATTCCATTATTGATGCCATCAGAGAGTACTTTACGCACAAAATCGGCATTTGATTTGTTGTCATACAAAGGATAACAACCTAGTTGAGCCCTGATTCTTTTTTCAACGCACTGCATGGTGCAGTAACTCTCAAAATGAGTAGTACTGTTTTTTGATTTTGATTTTATTAAAGAATGGTTTGGCAATTTGTCATATCTTGGGATTAGATGTTTGTCAATTGCTACAGTAACTGGTTGCTCCAATACTCCCAGTTCTTGTAATTTTGATACTGTACTATCTAGTGACTGATGTAATTGAATTTGCATTGTTTTTTGTGATATTTTTGATATGATTTTTCTCAACCATGAACCAGTTGGAGAAGCATTATCTGATTCCATTGCCAGTCTCTTTAATCCAGATTCAGAATATGAATTTCCCAAACACAATGACATGATAGAATTGTGTGCATCAGCATTGTGGAACCGTGAGTTATTTTTACTAGAGCACGGAAACAACAAGATATTGTACATTATTTTAGTGATAATCTCAAATGCTTTAGATAGTATCACGCCTTGGTGTGTCATGGTATCAAATGAAGTACAATGCATATTTGATGGAGTGACATACTTCCATCAAGCTTTTTCTATCTGAATAGATTGATTGAGTGATTGATAGTTTTTGATCTAAATTGAGTTACTTTCCCATCTACTGGAATTACTGGACAATTCCTAAAAAAATACCAGATAGCGACCCTTAACAGGAAGAAAATTTGTAGACTATCTACTAATTACTTAACAGATCCATAGAAGAAAGTCAGATAAATAAAAGCCTCGACACTTACCAGCAATAAGATTTGTACACTGTTCAATCTCCGGAGCTTTTCAACAGGGTGTTAAATTAGAGACTTTTTGTGTGAAGTTAGGTGCTTTTCATATTGAAAAAATAACTGGAATTTTTAATTATTATTTTTGTAAATCTTGGAATCTTCTTTAAGTAAATCCTCTAGCATATCTATTAGTTGAGGCGTATTCCACATACCTCCAACAGATTCAACTTTGAGAAATTCTATTGTTTCCTTTAGTCTTTTGACTATTTCTTGATCTGATACTTCTATACCTAACATGACTATTCATTGAATAAAATTATGGTAATGGTTCATGCCCTCTTTTATATCCTGAAAATTTACGATACTCGTAATCAGTTAGTGGTGTTTGACATCCACATTTACAAAATGTTTTCATGATTTTGATGAATTTTACACATACAAAAAGTTTAGGAAACTAGCTTGATCCAATAACTGTCTTTTCCATTAGATAACCATGCAAATCCATATAGTCTCAATATATCATTAATCTCTCGCCAGATGTGTTTATCGATCCAACATTTAGGAATTATCCTGATACAATCACCTTCATTTACAATAGTTACTTTCTTGATTCGTTTCCCTAGATTATTTACAAAATTTGGTTTGCTTCCAGCTTGTTTGATTAAATCTAAATATTTGTCATTGCCCAGATTCAAGTCAATATTTGCAGCTTGAGCTGGCGTTTTACCTTTTAATCCTTGATGTGGTTTTACAAAATTATGATTAATCTTTAACAGTTCTACAAAGTCTTGAGCAGAATCATCGTTACCTAGTCCACGTCTAGTTTTAGTATTTTCCCTAATTTCATTGTGGTATCTTTCGATAGGTCTATTCACAAATCCATCTTTGAGAGATTTGGTTCTCACATGTGCAGTTCTATTTTCAAACTCTTTTCTGATTGCTTCTTGGTATGAGTTTAGAGAATCAGTTAGAACATAATTTGGGTTTTTTGAGATTGATTTTTTACCCCTTGCAATAATCTTTCTTGCATCTGAAATTTCCCTCTTTTTGGAAACTTCTGTAGCAATTAGAAATCTAGTTTTTGGGTCAATGATACTCCATAACCAGTCATGAAATCCTTTACCTGTTTTCTTTGTATTTTTAACATTAAGATACATTTCATCAAGTGACCACACATCACCTAATTCAGGATAAAATGATTCCACATATTCTTTAATCATGTAAGTGTATTTCTTTATCCAGTTATTTACAGATACATGACTAATTTTAATTTCATGTGTAGAGTAAACATGTCTTGCAATATTTCTGTATGAAACACCCGACATAACCAAGTTAAGGCATTCAGAGATTATTTTTGGATCAGATGAAACTTTGGAAAATCCGTTCTCACCCAAAATGAATTTACGATTACATTGTTTACAACCATATTTTTGTCTCTTTGTACCATTCTTTAATTTCCTAAATCCACGTTTAATTATTGTAGTAGAACTACATTTTGGACAAACTTGAGGTTGTTCTGTTTTCTCTATTTTATTTTCTATGTTTATTGTATCTTGAAGTAACAAACAAGCTCGAATATGTTTGCAATGCTTATCATCCATTTTTCTCAATCTATAATGAAAATCTTTACACTCACAAGTCCATACATCAACTTTGGACAATTTTTTGATGTTATATTTTTTATCTGAATTTTGTGAATTTACAACATAGTGATTATTTGTAATTTTTCTAATTGAGTTTGTCTTTGAGAAAATTTGTGTTGCTTTTTGTTTTCTTTTATTGTTTGTAGACATCACTATTAGTGGACTCTAATAGTGTATATAAATTTTAATATTTTAAGTGATCACTTTTAGTGAATGTTTTTATAGAAGTGGTGATCACCTTTAGTGATGCCAACGGTTACACGCAAGGTTTGGAAATGTTGTAGATGTGATCATGAATGGTTGTCTAGAGATGGAGAAAAACCATTACGTTGTGCAAAGTGCAAAAGTGTCTACTGGGATCGTAACCCAAAAAAATCAAAGTGATGATTCATGGCAGTTAACGGAAAAATCGATTATAAAAAATGGAGTAAACCAGAACTTGTTAAAGAAATTCAAAAACTGAACAAGAGAAAAAAATATGGTCTAATTTGGGATGAGGAAAGAGTTAAAGAAGTTTTTGAAGAAGAAGTAAAGAAAAAACTTCCAGTTCTAAAAGATGTTACAAAAAATGGAATTGAAGATAAATCAAAACCCAATAATATTTTGATTGAAGGAGATAATTATCATGCACTTTCAGTTTTGAATTATAGTCATAAAGAAAAAATAGATGTTATCTATATTGATCCTCCTTATAATCTTGGAAATGAATTTACGTATAATGATAAGATTGTAGATAGAGAAGATACATACAAACACAGTAAATGGCTATCATTTATGAAAAAGAGATTAGAACTGGCAAAGAAATTACTCTCTTCAAAAGGAATTATTTTTATTTCTATTGATGATAATGAACAAGCTCAATTAAAATTATTATGTAATGAAATTTTTGATGAAAATAATTTTATTGCCACTTTAATATGGCAGAAAAAACATACGTCTTCTAATGATGCAAAATATTTTTCAGACAATCATGATTTTATTTTTGTATATGCACGAGATTCAAAAAAATTAAAAATTAATCTTTTAACCCGAATGGAATCTCAATTATCAATTTATAAAAATCAAGATAATGATTCTCGAGGTGTTTGGGCATCAGGTCCATTACAAGTGAAAACTCCAAATCAAAAAGACATATATGAAATAATAACTCCAAGTGGTAGAAAAATTATGCCTCCTAAAGGTACAAGTTGGAGATTTTCAAAAAGAAAACTTGATGAATTGATAAAAGATAATAGGATATATTTTGGAAAATCTGGAAATAATGTGCCTAGATTTAAGCGATTTTTATCAGATGTTAGAGATGGAGTAATACCAAAAACAATTTGGTTAAGAGATGAAGCTGGAGATAATCAAGAAGCAAAACAAGAACTACAAAATATTTTGCCTGATGATGTATTTTCTACACCAAAACCAGTTAGACTAATTAAAAGGATTTTACAAATTGCCTCAAACAAAGAGTCCTTGATTTTAGATTTCTTTGCGGGTTCGGGAACTACAGGACATGCAGTAATGGAATTGAATAAAGAGGATGAAGGAAACAGAAAATTTATTCTCTGTACAAATAATGAAAATAATATTTGTACTGATGTTTGTTATCCAAGATTAAAAAAAGTGATCAAGGGTTACAAGAGTGTCAAAGATAAAAAAATAGACGGATTAGGTGGTAATCTCAAATATTTCAAAACTTTGTTTGTAGATTCAGAACCAACAGATCAGAATAAGAGGGTGATGGTGGAACAATCAACAGAAATGTTATGCTTAAAAGAAGATTGTTTTGAACTAGTCAAAAAAGGAAAACAATTCAAAATATTCAAGAATCATGAGAATAAATATCTTGGAATTATCTATTAATGATGGAATAGAATCATTCAAAAAAGAGGTTCTAAAATTGGATAAAAAAATCAATACGTATGTATTTTCATTGACTGATGAAGTAAATACAGATGAGTTTGAAAATATCCGATCATTAGTAACTTTAAAACCAATACCTTCCGCAATACTAAATGTATACAAGAGGATATTTGCGTATGTTCAGACTAAGAAATTATCAAGAAAAACACGTAAGTGAGTTAAAACAAAAAATAGATGAATTTCTTAATTTAGAATCAAAGAAAATTTGCATTTTCAAGTCTCCGACTGGATCAGGTAAGACAATCATGATGGCTGAACTGATCAAGAGACTTGTAGATAATAGAAAGGATGGAAAAGAAATTGCATTTATTTGGATTACTGTTCATAAACTACATGACCAAAGTAAGGAAAAATTAGAAAAATATTACGAGGATTTACAAACTGTAGGATGTGCAAATTTCAATGATTTACAAGACAAACAGATACAGGATAAAGAAATCTTGTTTTTCAACTGGCAGAGTATAAACCAAGAAAAAAATATCTACATACGAGAAAATGAAAATGAGTTTAATCTATCAAAAGTCATAGAAAATACAAAAGATGAAGGTAGAGAAATAATCCTAATCATTGATGAAAGTCATCATACTGCAAGCTCTGAAAAATCAAGAGAAATAATCCAAAAAATAAACCCAAAGGTAACGATAGAGGTTTCAGCTACGCCTAAAATTTCTGATACTGATTATGTTCAAAGTATTGATCTTCAAGAAGTCAAAGATGAAGAGATGGTGAAAAATTCTGTAAGATTAAATTATCATCTTGGAAATACTCAAGGTAGCACAACAGATGAATTAATCATAAAGACAGCTCTTGAAAAAAGACAGGAATTAAAGAAAAGTTATGAGAATGAAAATTCTAGTGTGAATCCTCTGGTATTAATACAATTACCTGATTCACGCAAAGGAATGTCGGATAGAAAAGATCAAGTAATCGAACTCTTGAACTCAAGGTTTGGAATAAATACAAACAATGGTAAACTTGCAATTTATCTTTCAGACAAAGACAACAAGGTAAATCTTGAAAATATTGAAAAAAATGAAAATGAGGTTGAAGTTTTAATCTTTAAACAGGCAATTACTGTAGGATGGGATTGTCCACGTTCATCAATTCTTGTGTTATTTAGAGAATGGAAAAAATTTGAATTTTCTATACAGACAATAGGCAGAATAATTAGAATGCCAGAAATAAGACATTATGATAATGATGAATTAAATCATGCCTATGTATACACAAACATTGAAGAAGTACAGATTGCCGAAGATGTCACAAGAGACTATATTACAATTTATGAGTCCATACGAAGAGAAGATCTTCATGAGGATATTGATCTAAAATCCATATACATAAAACGAAAACATGAAAAAACTCGTCTTAATGCAGAATTTCGCAAGATCTTTTCTAATGTTGCAAACAGACAACATATCATAGATAAAATTTCATTGAATGTTCCACAATTAGAACAGAATCTAATATCTGATGCAGAGATTATAGAATTGGATAAAAACCAAAGTCTTCAAGGAACTTTACTGATTAGACAATCTGATGCAATGAATTTACAAAATAGATTCGATTCATTTGCAAGAGAAATGTCAGAACCTTTCGCAAAAGAACACTCTCACGGAATCATAAAAAGATGTATTCATCAATTTTTTGAGAAAAACACCAAAATAACTGATCTTATGGACATGGCAAACATAACATTGTCTACAAAAAATAAGGATCATTTTATCAGGGCAATATCTGAATCAAAATCTCAGTTTACCAGAGATGTTGTTGAAAAAATCAATCGTGAAACAGAAGATATTCAAAAATGGAATATACCAAAAAATACAGAATATACCAAAGTCTATGACAAAAAAGACTACAAAAAATGCATAATGTCACCAGCTTATATCAAAACAGACATACAAAATGAGATCCGATTCATGGATTTTCTTGAAGAAGAAAATAACGTGAAATGGTGGTTTAAAAATGAGGTCAATGACAAGAAATACTTTGCCATAAAGTATGATGATCCTGAGACTGGAGAACCTCACGCATTTTATGTTGACTTTGTTATTCGCATGAATGATGGCAGAATAGGTCTATACGACACAAAAGCAGGATTTACAGCCAAGATTGCCAAACCAAAGGCAGAGGCATTATCTAGATACATCAGAAACAACAAGTCCAAGAAGGTTTTTGGTGGTATTGCAGTATTTGAGAATGGTGAATGGTTGTACAATGACAATGAGGAATATGAGTATGATGAAAAGGATTTTTCAGACTGGAAACCTCTTGATCTGAATTAAGACCCTAACTTAACACAAAAAGTCTCTAATTTAACAGGCAGTTGAAAAGCTCCGGAGATTGAACAGTGTAACGCTAACTTACCAGTTCCCTCCAATAGTAACATGTACAAATTATGACAACAAAGTATTACTTCAACCATATCAGGTAATATTCATAGTCATGAAATAATAACAACAAAGTCTTATTGCTACTTTACACGAAGATCCATACTTTGAGGTCTCATTATTTCTGGTCCTGAAAAGGTAGGGGATTAGGCGTAAAAGTCACAACTCTATCAAATGAAAAAAGCGAAACCATGAGATTACATGAAAAATTGATCAAATGAATAAAAATAGCTATAGTAAAGTATGGTCTAAATATTTGTCTAGATACTTTGAAGGTATCAAAAAAAGTAGTTGGAGTAGAATATGCTATCAGGGATATTGTTCTAATTGCTAGAAAAATTGAAGAAAAAGGAATGCCGGTTGATTATCTGAACATTGGTGATCCTGTACAATTTGGTTTTCAACCTCCTGATAATGTAAAACAAGCTTTGATTGGTTCAATTAACAATGGTGATAATTTCTATTCTACATCTGAAGGTCTATTAGAGCTAAGAAAAGAAATTGCTAAAAAAGAAAATGCTAAAGGATTATCTATTACTGCTGATGATATTTTAATTACAAATGGGGTGTCTGAAGGACTTGATATGGTCATCTCTTCAATAGTTGAAGAAAGTGATGAAGTACTACTCCCAGGACCCTACTATCCTCCATATGCTTCCTATGTCAGATTACATGGTGGAGTTCCAGTAGAATTTGCAGTAGATTTGAATAATTCTACTCCTGATATTGATGATATTAAATCAAAAATTACATCAAAGACTGTAGCTATATGTCTCATCAGTCCAAATAATCCAACTGGAGTCGTGTTTAATGAAAAAGCATTACAAGAATTAGTAGATATTGCAAATCAACATAATCTTTACATTATTTGTGATGAGATTTATGATCAGATAGTATTTGATGAAAAATTTGTTGGGATTGGCAAAGTAGCTGGTGATTCCCCAGTTATTGTTCTAAATGGTTTTTCTAAAGTTCATCTAATGTCTGGTTGGAGAATTGGATATATTGCATTTAATCAATCTCCTCAATTAACAGAATTACGAGAGCATCTTCCAAAATTAGCCAGAGTTAGAATTGCAACTAGTCTTCCAGTACAATATGCTGCTTTGGAATCATTACGTGGACCTCAAAACTACATCAATGATTTTGTTTCAGAAATGAAAAAACACAGAGATTTTGTTGTCAAACGACTAAATGAAATGCCTGGATTATCATGTTCTAATCCAAAAGGTGCATTTTATGCATTTCCAAAAATTGAAAACAATAAATTTGCAACTGATAAGGAATTTATAACAAAATTATTGGAAGAAAAAGGTGTACTCACTGTTCATGGTTCTGGATTTGGAAAACAATATGGAAGTGGGCATTTTAGATTAGTATATTTACCAAATCTTGAAGTCTTAGATTCTGCAATGAATAAAATCGAAAAATTTGTTAGTAGTTCCAAACTGTAAATTTTTTAGGTATTATTTCTATAATACAGTCTGTTTTATCTAATAGTTCTTTTGCTGATTTATTCTCTAATGTTTTAAAATATCTCAAAAGAATTTTCTTTGCAATTATTTTAACTTTTGACTTTTCTAAAATAATATTTGCGTTTCCTTGAACTAAAACACCATAGATATTTGGGGCATTAGTTCCTACATCTATACAACAAGAAACATGTTTATTTTTTTGCAGATTCTTTGCCTTTTGTGTTCTAGTATTTGTTCCAATATGGAATTTTTTTCCATTATATCTATACCACACAGGAGTAATGTGTGGAGTTTTATTTTCACCTACTGTAGCTAATCGTAATATTTTTTGTTTTTTCAGGAATTCATCTCTTTGATTCATGTTTCATAAATCCTAATGCTATCATAAAAATCCCAAAGCCTAACATTGCTACAGAAACCTTCTCATTTGTAAACTCAGCATTTAACAAGAATTCTGCTACAAAATCTATTCCCCAAATCAATAATTGTTGGATAAGAACAATTCCTCCCATAACACAAAACATCACTCCAATTGCGGTATACCAATTTTTACCCCGTCTATAATACTCATGACTCATGATAAGTGGAAATAGATTTAGATGATTTTGATGCCAGGGTTTTTCATTTTGTTTCTAATCATTGCATTTAGCAATAGTGGTGTGGACATTTCTGCTAGATATGATAATTCAATAGGTCCTAGATATATTGATCTTAATCCTTTGATTTCATCAATTAAACCATTTACAACTTGTACAGATTCTTTATCATCTCCACAAACAAAGATATCATAATCTAATTCTAATGTTGGATTGATTAGTTTCTTTTCAGAAATTACATGAAATGCTGAAACTAATCTTGATTTATCTTTCATATGTTTTGAAACAAGTTTGTATGAAAATGGTTTATTTTCTTTAATTGAAACACACTCAAAACCAATATCTGTTTTTGTCATTGGAACAATTGGAGATACTACTATACAACTCTCTTTAATTTCTGATAATATTCCTGAACATACAGAGTCTATATTCTCATATGGAATTGATAAAATCAAAACGTCACTTTCTTTTGCAACAGAAATATTGTCGTTTCCAGCAATAGTTCCTTTTATTTCTCCAAATGCTTCTTTTACAAGATTTGTATATTCTGTAGCAGATTCTGATGCTCTTGTAGCATCTCTAGAGCCAACAATAACATCATTATTTTGGGACCATCTCAACGCAAATCCTTTACCCATCCCACCAGTTCCACCAATAATTCCAATTTTCATGATGTTTGTCTGACAATGTTATTATTATCTCTATTTGAAAATCGATCAAATTGGGGCAGATCATTTTTCTTAGACATGGACAAGCAAAAAATAATATTGATAGGATACTTGCTGGACGAACAGAAGGTGTCCCTCTAACTGAAACTGGTATTAAACAAGCAGAACATACTGCTGAATTACTTGAACATATGAATATTTCAGCTATTTACTCTAGTCCTATTCAACGAGCAAAACACACTGCAGAAATTACTGGTAAACGCAATTCCGTTGATGTAACAATAGATGATCGTTTAATTGAACTTGATATGGGAAAATTCACTGGATTGCAATATGATGAAATTTTTACCAGTCATGGTAATGTCTTTATGAAATTCTATAACGGTGAATTAGAAATTGCTCATAATGGTGTAGAAACTTTTGATCAAGTCAAAAAACGAGTTTCAGGAATTGTTGATCACGTTATTGAAAAACATCCTGATGAGAACGTAGTTCTTGTAACTCATATGGATCCAATCAAAGCAATGCTCTCTACAATTGTTGATTTATCACCGACCAATCTCTTTGAACTAATTATTGCAAATGCATCTCTTAACATCTTTAGGGAAAAAGATCAAAAATTCTCTCTTTTAGGGCTTAACGTAATGCATCCTTCTAGATTCGATCAAGGTTGGTAGCTAATAATCTTGGACTACATAGAAATCATCTAGATTTCACCTATTTGTAACACAAAACAGATCATCTTGTTCAATGAATGTATTTCCAGTTCCGCCATTTTATGAAAAACAAATACCAACGCATGATTTCCCTCATGCACCGGATTCTAAAGAAAATGAATGTTTCACTGTTTTTGCATCCAAAATCAAAACACACATTTTCAATACACCAAAACACATCATACTGCTAGATTGAGTGACGTTTTACTGCATGTTGCAATTGGCAGATTCATTGGAATGATATCTCAGGGTGCAATATTTGCAGAAATTGATGCAACAGGATTTGAAAACAGACCTGCTAACACCATTACTATTCTTACAGATGCAATCTCAGGCATGTATTTACAAAAATGTCAGCAGGATCTGATATGAAATCCCAGTTGATTTGTGCAGTTGTGATTCAGTACTATCTTGTATCTCATGATATCAAACATTTCCCAAAACCATTCTCTCAAATGTATGATGTTATTCCAATGAATACAATGGTGTTAGAGAAAGGATATGATGCAGAATCAGTTCATAAGCAAATTAGAGATAAGAGAATATTAGACCTCTTGCGTAATTATAGAGATTTTTCTCAAATTTTGTATTTTAACAGAATTCATACCTGAAAATTCAAATTTCTCAACCAATTTGAAAAATCCTGCAGCAAAATTCACGCCTAGAAATAATTACGCAAGACGTCTATTCTCTCAATCATTCCCAGTTAGAGTGGATAATCCAATTTCATATACGCATGGCAAATATAGAAAACTGATGAGCAAAGAATTTGATGAAACATTGTACCATGAACGGAATAAAACTGAGACAGTATTTTCTGTAGTGAAAAGAAGGTTTGATTCTGAAATCAAATCATACAATGATGCTATGAAAACAGAGTTACTCTATCGAGTATCGGCGTATAATGTCATAGAATGTGTTTGATCTCTGCGTTAGTTTTATGGATGATTTCTAGGAAGCCTAATCTTGAAAACCCTTAAATAGAAATTATAGTCCACGTCATTCAATCGCTAATGAACAATTTGGTCGGATTATTCTTAGTATTGGCAGTTTTGATGATAGTTCCAGCTGTGGAATTGGCATTTGCCGCAGGTGATGAACCTGGAGAGTATCTTGATCGTAGAGTAGTCATTTGGAATCTGTTTTACAGAATGATGACTGTTGCATTTACTGTAGGTGCAGTAGTATCTGGTACAATTATTTGGCAAGTTTGGAGATTTAGAGAATCTCATCCTAAAGCCAAACCGACTCCATATGAGGGCACGGACTGGTAACAATGGGTGGACACTCTAACTGGCCTGAATGGGTTTACATCGGAGTTGTCATTGCGTTAATGGTTTGGGTTGGTGCAGAAGCATGGGAAGCAGAACGACTTGTAGAACATGTTCCTGAAGATGCTGAAATAATCAAAGTAACTGGCCAACAATGGTTCTGGTCTTTTGAACACGAAGATGGTACAAAAGAAATTGGAGAGTTACACGTTGAAGTGGGTAAAGCTTACAAATTTGAGGTAATGTCCAAAGACGTTAACCATTCTTTTAATATTCACGATTATGTTGTTTTAATGGATGCAATTCCTGGTAGAGTTAATACTGTATGGTTTGCACCAGATGCACCAGGTGTACATGATATTCAATGTAGAGAATATTGTGGATTGCTTCACTATAATATGCGTGGAACACTATATGTGGAGGAACCATCATCTTGATAACGCTTTTATCACAACTTCCAATCATCTGTAGTGAGGAGATTAACTAATGACTTTAGAATTAGCAAAACCACGTCCAATTTGGCAAATTATGTTTTCAACCCATCACACTGATGTTGGTTTACTTTATCTGATTTCATCACTTGCATTCTTGTTCTTAGGTGGAACACTAGCTCTTGCAATTAGAGCAGAATTATTTTTGCCAGGAGCTCAAATTATTGGTGATGCAATGACTTTCAACAGAATATTTACTGTTCACGGTACAACATTAATCTTCTTGTTTATCATTCCATTTGCATCTGCTGTTGGTAACTATTACGTTCCAATTATGGTCAGATACAAAGACATGGCATATCCAAAACTCAACGCAATTGCATTTTGGATGATTCCTCCAGCAGGTGCTCTTATCTGGTTAGGCTTTGCTGACTTTACTTGGTATGCTACACCTCCGTATTCTATTATTAGTGCCCCAGGTCCTGCAGCTGACATGTGGATTTTTGGATTAAAGATTTTAGGTATATCTTCCGTACTTGGTGCAATCAATTTTGTAGTTACAATTCTAAAATGTAAACACCCTGACATGTCTATTGGACAAGTCCCATTGCTGGCATGGTCATTTTTATCCTCATCATTAATCATTCTAGTTGCAATTCCTACATTTGCAGCAGCACTTTTGATGTTGTTAACTGATAGACTTGGAGTAAGTGGGTTCTTTAACCCTGCAATGGGTGGTGATCCAATAGCATATGCACATTTGTTCTGGTTTACATTCCATCCTGAAGTGTATGTATTAGTAATTCCAGCAATCGGTATGATGTATGAGATTATTCCAAGATTTTCAAGAAAACCTATCTACAGTTATAGTTCTGGTGTCTTTGCATTTGTCTTGTTATCTATTGTTGGTTTCTCATCATGGGCACATCACATGTATGCAACAGGAATGTCATTTACTGAAAAAACTGTGTTCATGGTAGGAACTCTTGCAGCAGTTCCAGCATCTGCAATGCATGTCTTTAATTTTATTGCAACTATGTGGAATGGTAGAATTAGATTCTCAACTCCAATGATGTGGGCAGTTGGCGGTATCGCTTTATTCTTCTCTGCAGGTGCAGGTGGTGTAGTTAATAGTGCAATGCCATTAGACTTTACAACACACGATACTTACTGGGTAGTTGGACACTTTCATCTCTTTGTGATGGGAACTATTGCATTTGGTTCAATTGGCTATCTTTACTACATGTTCCCATACGTAACTGGTAGAATGTACAATGAAACGATGGGTAAAATCCACTTTATCATGTCCTTTATCGGTACAGTACTAGTATTCTTTACACAACACGTACTTGGTTTGTATGGTATGCCAAGAAGAATTTTTGATTATCCACCAATCCCAGAATGGATTGCTATGAACCAAATTGCTTCTGTAGGCGCAATGATTATTGGTGTCAGTATGGCCATCTTCTTAGCTAACATGATTTACAGTTCCGGAAAAGGTAAATTTGCAAACACTGATGATCCATTTGGTCTAGGTGGAAAATACTATTATCCATTTGAGGCAAAGAATCCATCACATTAGGAGATATATGAAATGAGCCACGATAATTCCCAAATTTATAGAACAACTCCAGCTAGAACTGGAAAAATGATGATTATCATGTTAGGTATCTGCCTTGTTGGTGGAGCAATATTCTTTTCAATGTGGGATTACTGGATATCTGAACCTGCTCCAGTTGTAGCCATGATGGCAGGTGATTCTGGTTCCGCAAGTTCAGCAGTACATACTGGTGCAACTATCATGTCTATTCTTTCATTTATCGAATCATCTGATTTTAGAACTTTAGCCTTTAACGCATTACCAGGAGAGCCTGATAACAATCCAACCATCAAGATGGAGGTTGGAGATAAAATCGTCTTTGATGTTGTCAATGATGGTAAGTCACTTCATTCCTTTGGTGTCACTTCTGATTCTGAAGGATATGCAGGAATTATTCCTGGAAGTGAAGTTGCACTAGCATCAAATCCATTAAAATCTGGGGAGGGTGGTACTTCGGAATTTATTGCAGGTGAGGATGGTGTTTATTACTATATCTGTACTATTCCAGGTCACAGAGATCAAGGAATGGTTGGTAAAATCATTGTAGGTGATGCTTCTATTGAAGAAGTTATGGAACCTGAACCAGAGGTAATGGAAGAAGTTATGGAACCTGAACCAGAGGTAATGGAAGAAGTTATGGAACCTGAACCAGAGGTAATGGAAGAAGTTATGGAACCTGAACCAGAGGTAATGGAAGAAGTTATGGAACCTGAACCAGAGGTAATGGAAGAAGTTATGGAACCTGAATCTGTAGACTTTAACGGAATCATTTCAGTTCCAGATGGTTCTGGAGTTCCTGGATGTGATGAAACAGATGAATGCTATATCCCATTTTTTGTTTCAGTTTCAGTAGGTGATGAAGTTACTTGGTCAAATGATGACTCAGCAGCTCATACTGTTACAAGTGGAACCCCCACAGACGGTCATGATGGTAAATTTGATAGCAGCTTATTTACTGCAGGAACTACGTATTCTGTAACCTTTGATGTAGCAGATGAATATCCATACTATTGCATGGTTCATCCTTGGATGTTAGGTAACATTTCTGTAAACTAGAGAAATATTGACTTTACAATATCTTGCACTAATAACAATGATTGTTCTATATTCGCTTATGTTTATCGGTGGATATATTTCTGCAGCAGGACTAGGATTAACTTGTCCTGAATGGCCTTTATGTCCTAATGGAATAATGCCTTCTGAAGAATATCTTATTGAATGGATTCATAGAACTGTTGCTGCAACTACTGGTGTACTGATAGTTGCAACCATGATTGGTAGCCTAATTAACAAAAATGCTGATTCGAAAATCAAAATAACAAGTTCATTGGCAACTGTATTGGTAATTACTCAAATTACTCTTGGTGCTTTAGTGATTGATACTCAACTTCATGCCGTATTAGTTGCAATTCACTTAGGAATTGGAATTTGGTTGTTTGCAATGGTATTACTTACTACTCTGTTTGCATTTAGAATATCAAAGTCACCTAAAGGAATTAGCGCTTAAATTTTTTAAAAATTTTTGGCAAGTAGATATACAGCATTATTCCTGTAAACACAAAAGCACCAGTAGTTATTGCTCCTATGAACACAAATCCAAATGGACTTTGTGTTCCCATGTTAAATGTATAAGTTAGAATTTTGTCTGGTTCTATCATATCATACAAATCCACTTTAACAATATGGTTTCCTATATTTTTCCACGTATAATCAAAATCCCAATGTGCATTATCTATTGTTGTCGGTGGAATTGCATCAACTTGCTGATCATTATAGTATACTCTGATCCCCATTGTAAAACTATCCACTTCTTCATAATCTCCTCCTTTGGTCACTTTGATTAGAAACTGAGATGGCTCATCAATTTGTGGAAATTCTGGGGCTGTTGCGACTTGGACTCTATAACCGCCATATGATTGCTCAGCAGAATTAAACATAGAATGAGCGTACGCAAAATCAAATCCTGAATATATTGAAAAAATCAAAACAAAGATCAAAAAAACTGATCGCTTTTTAGCCATTTAATTTACTATGTAAACTTGGTGAATATATTGTAAATCAATTCCTTTACGAAAATCTTCAAAACCTTTAAATCCTTATTGGCAAGAAACCCAATCGTTGACCCTCATTACAAAATCAATCGATATTAAGACCTCTGTAGAGAATGTCTTTACCTATTTTGCAAGACCAGAACATGTTTCTGATCAAATCAAAAATGATGCAATAAGCATGACCGTAGTTCCTATGGACATTAAAGAAGGGATGGGTGTTGGTACAACCTTTAGAATTATCGGTGACTTTGGCGGAAAGCGTGTAGAATGGGATTGTGAAACAACTGAATTCATCAGAAATGAGAAAATCACTGCTAAACAAATTGAAGGTCCATTTAAAAATTGGCAAATCACCAATGAATTCAAAGCATTAGGTAATAATCTTACACGAATAACCATGTCCGTGGACTATAAGATGCCATTTGGTCCTCTGGGAGCAATTTTGAATAAAGCAAAATTTACAAAATCTGCTGAAAAAGGACTGGAAACTGCTCTATACAATGTTAGAGGATTACTAGAAGGAAACGGTTCAATCCCAGTATACATCACATTAGATGCATACCAAAAACTTTTAGCAGAAAAGAAAAAGATGAATGACGTTCCAGTTTCAATTGCACTTACAGCAATCATTGAAAAATACAACGAGATTGAAGCTAAAGCATAAAACACATCTTCATTTATTTTAAAATCTTAAGATTAATAACAACTCTATATGCTTATCTATTTCGGTGGGTCTATGGCGCAGCCAGGTAGCGCACCGGACTCTTAATCCGGTTGTCAAGGGTCCGAATCCCTTTAGACCCGCTCTCTTTTGTTGACAAATATAGTATAGTGAGAAGCATAAGTTCGTGAGTTATTTTTTAGGTGTTTCAATTTGTTTATTCGTATTTACCTATAGGTAAGATCAACTGATTTCTGGTTTTTTAAAATTATTTAGCTCACGAACTTTATCTTTTCGCTATAGTATATTGACCAACAAAAGAGAGCGAGTCTAAAGGGAACTGATACAATAAAGTCCGTTTTGCAGATTCATATGATAAGATCAGAAATTGGATAAATCATTTTTCATATTTGAATAAAAAAATAGGCTAGTTTATGATAGCCTTACCGCCTAAGAACTAACGTTATTACATTGGATTTTTTAATAAACCTTGTGGGCTTGTAGTTTAAAGGTAGAATCACCTTCTTGCATAGTCTTGTATACTGTAGTGAAAAGACAAAGTTCGTGAACTAAATAATTCCAAAACAAAAAACCTTTTGATCAGTCAACCCAACAAAATACATGAAAGTTAGAATCCCTTGAAAGCAGCATACAAAAAATTCAAAAGTTGCAGTAAGAATGCTTGCAGTATTGATGATTCTAAAAGGGAGTAAGGAAATAGAACACACTGCAAAGACATTGCACAGCTGCACAAACTGGGTATGAAAATGGGTGAGTCGTTTTGAAATCGATGGCCTCTACGACCACCCAAGGAGTGGAAGACCAAGAACAATCTCCCAGACCAAAATGGACTGTATCTTCTCAAAAGCAATGCTAACTTTGTTTACACCTGTGATGCTACAGCAAGCAATATTTCATTCCACTGGAGTAAAATTTCACATCACTCACATCCAAAAGATAATGCACCAGTATTATATCTGCAAAAACTGCACAAAAATATCACATCAACCATGCAAGCGTATCTGTTGTGCGAATCTGGCAGTAACGCATCAGAAAGAGAATTTTATGCCTAAAAGAGAATGGATTTATCATTGTAATGGCTGATGAGGCATTTTTTCTAAGGGATACAAAAATAGGAAAAAAATACCCAGTCACCAGTTGCCAAGAGAATATTTCTTCCATATACGGGGAATCATGAAAGTTTGGCAGTATATGGAACAATTACAACTAGTGGAGATCAACTGTTTAGAATTTATGAAAAATTCAACACTGTAAGATTTGTAGAATATCTAAAAGAGTTGCACTGGAAATATGGCAAGATTGCAATTATGCTAGACCGAGTATTAATTCGCAAATCAAAGAAGGTCAAGGAATATCTTGCAAACAATAGAGATGTCAAACTAATATGATTGCCAAAAGGTTCACCGTACTTGAACATGATAAAACAATACCGAAAGATAAACAAGTATGCGTTGCAGATATCAGAATATTATGCAATGTTTACGATAAATGATGCAGTGTCAAAATATTTTAGAATGACAAGATTCAAGTTTGATGTTGCAAATTGTATCTTTAGAAATCCTGCAAAGATGTTCACGAACTTTTGATCGTCGCTATAGTAGAGTAATGTGTTTGTTGGCAGTTCTAGTCTTCTTGCGAGTTTTGGCACGAATGCAAGTACATTCTAATTTCCTGACTGATTTTGGTACATATGGTTATAGTTATCTTTATTTTGTGTTAAAATAAAATCTTGATATAAGTTACAATTTTTTCAATAATGTAAATCGAGGTTTATCGGGATCTATGTCTTCATGTATATCCACATTACTTACAAATCTTACTTTATAATCCAGCCATCTATTTTGCATGTTGCAAAATTTTTGTTTTTCATCAATTTTTCTCTCTGTTTCATCAAATTTCTCACAATTCATAATATATTTTCCAGAAACTCGAAACATTTCTGCAACCCCCTGCTCTAATGTCTTCTCATCCAAATAATTCATTAATCCATGAGTAAATACAAAATCAATTGATGAATCATCAAAAGGTATTTCAGTAATTGTTCCTTTCTTGAATTTTGCTATCGCTAATTTTTCTTGTGCAATTTTTAATGCATGATCATTTAGATCAATCCCATGAATTTGAAATGTATCTGGAAACAATCTCAAATCAATCCCTGTACCACATCCAATTTCTAACACACTTGTACAACGCAAAGAAATTGCTAAATCTTTTACAAATTTTGCAAATTCTTCATTATATTTGGATTCATTCTCATCCGAATATTTATTCCAAAATTCTTCATCATAATTCATAGAATTTTTTTTAAACAAAGCTGTATTTGTTACTAATTGTTTAATGTTGACATTTACATGGAATTAGTTTTGTATCAAAAGTACAATCATGTGGACCGTCTGATTTTCCTTGCGTAGGAATCTCTTTCATACAATCTCCATGGCGACCTTTTCTACAAAACCAACAAATTTCTTGAGTATTGCCCGGCGTACATGAATCCATGATTATTACTTTTTATTGTGGGTAAAAAAACTTCATGGAATTTTAGATAAACGTCAACCATGGCAAGAATCTTTCATCTTTACCCATAACTACATCTGTAAATGACTTTTGTAATGCTTTTGTGATGGTGCCCATTTTCCCATTTCCTATTTTCACTTGATCTATCTGAGTTACTGATTTTACTTCAGCTGCTGTTCCTGTCATAAAAACCTCATCTGCATTATAGAGATCGTCTCGTTCTAGATCACGTTCGACTACAAAATCTCCATTCTCTTCAATAATTTGAATGATGCTGTCTCTAGTAATTCCTTCTAATCCTCCTGCTGAAAGTGGAGGAGTTTGAATTATGTCATCCTTAATTATGAAAATGTTTTCTGCACTACCTTCTGTAACTTTACCATGATAATTTAACATAATTGCTTCATCGTATTTGTTTTCTAATGCTTCCATTCTTGCAAGAGCTGCATTTGCATAGTTTGATGCAGCTTTTGCTTGCATCGGTTGAGATCTTGAATCAATTTTAATCCAACTAGACACTTTACATTTTGCCCCTGAAAATTTCCCTGCTTTTGATTCACCCATTTTCCATTCCCAAGAAGAAATTGAAACATCTACCTTGTTAGCAGTAGGGGTTAATCCCATTGTTCCGTATCCATAATATGCTAATGGTCTAATGTATGACTCTTTGAGTCCTCCTGCTTGTACAGTTTTTACAATTGCATCTGAAATTACTTTCTTTGAGAATTGCATCTTCATTGAATAGAGTTTTGCAGATTTGAAAAATCTATCAACATGTTCAGGTAGTCTGAAAATCGCTGATCCATTCGGAGTATTATAACATCTAATTCCTTCAAAGACTGATGTTGAATAGTGTAATGCATGAGTCAATACGTGAATTTTGGCATCTTTGAATGGCACCAATTTTCCATTCATCCATATTTTACCAACCTCTCTCATAGGAGAGCAAAAAATCCATGCTAATTTAAAGAATTATTTTTTCTGTCAAATCATCTTAAACTACATATCTGATTAGTCTTAATTTCTATTATGGAGTGGACTTTGGGCTTTGTTGGAATTATTTTGCTTGTGATAGGCTTAGTTGGTCAGGCATTTGAAATGAGAAAAATCCGTTTAACCACATACAAAGATGAGGACTTAGGCTCTGCAAATATTTTTATGAATAAAAGAAATTTCAAGTGGTATGCTATCTTGGGCATTGGTATACTTTTTTGGTATACAGCTGAGCGTGTGTGAACAGATCTATATAGATCAACTCTAAATACTAGAAATTCTAATCTATAATATCGCGTGTTTTGGGTAACGCCGGACTAACTCTAGATGAAGGTCCAAGAATAAACCCATGATGGCAGTTTACAGGTGAAAGCCCGTAACGCCACTCTTACATTAATCAAAATTTATCTTTGAAATTTCCTGGTGTATTGTTTTGATTGCTTTTGCAATGTTACCCTGCGTATCTTCTATAACGATAATTATTCTTGAAGTTTCTTCTTGTGCATCCATATTTAATATGTTTAATCCTGACTCACCAATCTTTGCACTAGTTTTAGAAGCTACTTGTTGAACTCTCCACATCTCATCTCCAATTAATGTAATAACTCCTCTGTTGTATGTAATGGTGGCAAGTGAATCAAATCCTAAGAGATATTTTTCATTTCTTTTTACATAATCTCCATCTAAAAATAATATTCTAGAAAACTCAATCCCATCTTTCGTAAATGGCGATAATATGACAAATTCACTGTAATGTTTGTCTTTCTCTAGAGATGTTAATAATTTTTGAATTGCGTTTGTTTCAATTCTAACTATAGCACAATTTTCTTTTCCCGTAACTATCTTTATTGGATGTCCTTTATGTTCTTCTAAAATTCGTTTTATTGTAGTAGTTTTTTTTGGGTTTTTCATATTTGTAATTGTAATTGGCATATCTATTCCATTCTCTACAATTTCTTTAATTGCAATTGGATCTAAAATTTTCATTCCAAACATTCCTGCTAGCCTTGCTTCATTATATGATAACTGAATAACTTCTCTTAATTCTGAATCTACAATTTTTGGATCAGCTGAAACTACTGAACTGTCTTTTTCAAAGTCTATACTAGTTTCATATTTTTTATGAAATAATATTCCCAAATTTGCCGCAGTTCTATCTGAGCCTCCACGTTCATACGTAGTCGTAATGTTATCAACTGTTTTTCCAATAAAACCACCTATGGCAACAACTTCATTATTTTTTACCAACTTTGCAACATTATCTATTCTTTCTCTGGATTCCGCTGTGAGAAAATTTGTAAACTCAATATTTCCATCTGTAATAATTGGCCAATTCTCAAATTCTACTGCTTCAGTATTGATATTATTACTTCTGAGAATGTAGGCCATGACATGTGACATTAGAATTTCTCCTGAAAATGCTAGTGTTCTAGATCGTACTTCGTTGGCAAATTCTCTGTTAGCGTAGGCCTCATCTAATGCATTTTGTGCCTTTTTTAGATGAGAATCAATTGTTTTTATACAGTTTTCCTTATTTTTCTCATCTACCATCTCTAGAATTTTCTGATAAGTTGCTTTTACAATATCTAGTGATGGGGTTTTGCCCTCTTCTGCATTTTTGCCTTGCTCTAAAATAACATCTGTTAGTGAGCATTTCCTCCCATCATGAATTGTCAATGGTGCTGAAAAAACTGCAATAACTTTGGAATTTGTTTTCAAATTTATAATTCTCTGAATAATTCTTGATATAGTTTCCCCGTTTGGACCTATTGCACTACCCCCGAATTTAACAACTACTAGATTAGTCATAGTACTCTATCAGAATCAAATAGCCATCTATTAAGCATTTGATTATCAATTCATTAATTTTTTAATAATATCTGATGCAATTTTAGCACCATTTGTGTTGATTTGATTTCTTTTCTCTTCTAATTTTTCTAAAATTAATTCTTTTAATCTGTTAATATCTTCAAAAACAAATCCGTGCTCTTTTGCATTATCTTCTTGTTCAAAATGTCCCTTTATTGGTATGAATATTGCAGGAGTTCCATAAGCATCAGCCTCATCTATTGTAGATTTTCCTGCTAATGATACTAGTACATCAGCTGCAAAAATTAATTCATGTAAATTATCTACAAATCCTAAGTTTTTTACATCTTTGAATTCTTTATTTACTGATGGACCAGAAACTAGAATTATTTCTATATCCTGATTAATTTTTGATATTGTATCTAATGCTTTTTCAATTAAAAATAACCCTGCATCTGTTCCACCTATGGATATTAGTATAGTCTTTTTTGTAAATGAAAATTTTTCTCTCAATTCTTCTCGTGTGTGATTTGTTTTCCTAACAATTGGTCCTGTTCTTCTGATGTTATCTTTATCATCACCGTTTTCTGGAAGTATTACAATATCGCATTTCTTAATTATTTCTTGCATTGATTTATTCATTTCTCTCTCAATTAATGATGCTATTCCTTTAGTGAAATGAGTCTCTAACACATCTGTAATCAATACTGTTGGAATTTTGCTTTCTTGTGCAACTGTTAGTGATGCAAAATCTTCATCACTAATTAATAAATCTGGATTAGTTTTTTGAATAATATTTTGTGAAATATTTTTACAATCTTTGTAATATTTGTAATAATTCCACAACCATCTTGCTGGATTCTTTAATGTACCATTTTGTACAATAAATGAAGGTGGGTTGTATACATCTTGTACATTGTAATCTAATTTTTCTAGAATTTTTGCAGCATTGCTACCTGTAATAAAATTAGTTGAAATATTTTTAAAATTATTTACAATTGCAATATCTCTAGTCACATGACCCAATCCAATTGGACTAGAAAAAAAACTAAAAATATTCATGATTCTATTGATTTTTAATCAAATTTTTAGATTTTCTCTTGTCTCAAAGTTTAAATGGATTTTAACAGAGTAGGTTTCTGGGCTCATAGTCCAGGTCGGTTATGACGTCGCCCTTACACGGCGAAGATCCGGGGTTCAAATCCCCGTGGGCCCATTTCATGCCTAATTTTGATTAACTAAGTGAGACTTGGGCATAATGATTTACAAAAATAAAATCTAATTTCATTCTAAATTCTCTAACAGCAAAGCATTCTCTTTACAGTTCTTGGATTTTCTGCTCCAATTATACAGTTGTAATATACTGCAAGTTGATACACCAACACGCAAACCAATCCAAATGATTTCACGTTGTCAAATCCTTTCACATGTACAGTTCTAATGTTGAACGTATCTTTGAATATTTCAAATAAAGGTTCAATCGAAACTTTTCTTTGTGAGTATAACTCTTGACCTTGTTCAGAATTATAAAAATCTGCAAGTTTGATTCGCTCTGGTGGTGTTGATGGATATATTTTGATAGGACAAATCAATCTCAAATGTCTCTCATCACTAAACTGATATAATAGACGTCTTGCGTAATTATTTCTAGGCGTGAATTTTGCTGCAGGATTTTTCAAATTGGTTGAGAAATTTGAATTTTCAGGTATGAATTCTGTTAAAATACAAAATTTGAGAAAAAATCTCTATAATTACGCAAGAGGTCTACTGTAAAACCTTTCTTTTTTGCCTTTTCTATGCGTGAAATGATGCGGTTTTTCCACTTGCGGCATGTATCCTTGGATGCGGCACGTACATGTAGTTTTTGTGGAACCTTTGGTTTTAGATTCCATTTATGCATCAAACGACGCACGTGAGTGATATGATATGTAATGCGTGTTCTGTAAAATATGAATTGTATCAGTTTCTTTGGAGTCATGCCGTCTGAAATTTTCTTAAATGTACGCTCTATTTTTTGTAATTTTTTGTGTGAGATTAATGGCGGACGGCCAGAACGAGGGAGATCCTCCAGGCCCTCCAGTCCGTATTTTTCAAATGAATCAAGCCAATTCCTTACAGAATTATATGTACAAAACATTTGGTTAGCAGTTTCAGCAATTGTGGATTCGTTGATTTTGATAATGCACATTGCATGCAGTCTTGTTTTTTTGTGAATATTTTTTTCTTTTTTGTAGGCCTGGAATAACTTGTCATTTGTGATGTCCATGAAATTATTTCTAACTACTGATCAAAAAGTATTGCTATTTGTTTTGAAAAATTGCAAAGAATTATGCTCCGAGGTATACAACTGTATAATTGGAGCAGAAAATCCAAGAACTGTAAAGAGAATGCTTTGCTGTTAGAGAATTTAGAATGAAATTAGATTTTATTTTTGTAAATCATTATGCCCAAGTCTCAATTGTATAGAAAATATTAATAATGAAAAAGCAAATCGTGCCTATTATTTCATAATTATAGATTCAAATCGTTTTTGGGGTCAAAAATGGACGCAGCTTAGTCAATCATGGCAAAGAAAACCATTGTAATGCAGTTTTCTACAGGATAAACTTCAATGTCTTTTAGATCTGAATATTGTTCAACAGTTAATTCAGCACATTTGTTTGCCAAATCTCCAAAGTAATCTGCACTTGACTGCGTTGTTTGCATTGCAATTATTGCATTATCTAAAACTGCCAAGGTGAATTCTTTGTTAAATTTTAGATGTTCAGGAGTTCCTAAAATTGGTTCATGGCCAGATACAATTACATCCCAATCAATTTCTAAAAGTTTGTCATGAACTGCAATATGCTCACCTACATCTCTTGTAATTCCCATGAATTGGAATGGTGCTGCATTTGGATGAAACAAATCAACTGCCATGATAGTTTTGTGAGCAGGAGAATAAATCACAATATCACCTTTTGAATGAAATGGTCCCAAGTAAGATAATTCCAAAATTTGATCACCTACCACCAAAGTAAAATCATCATGAAAAGTTACAGTTGGAACTGGACGTTGAGGATCATTTTTCATCATCAAATGTTCAGCAGTATCAATATGGGAAATGTAGACTGTATCAGCAGGAAGTAAACTTGCAGAGCCAACATGATCTTTATGAATATGAGAGTAAATGAAATGAGTTACTTTTTCAGAAGTAACATCAGATATGGCTTGCTGAATTTTTGTTCCCATTCCCATAGGAGCATCAACTAAGATTACTCCTTCTCCTGTTGTTAAGAACATTAATTGATACATTCCATCAGTTAGCCAGTAAAGACCATCACCAATTTCAATTACTGCATATCCTTTTTCAGGATCTATTTCAGGTCCTGCAATTGTGTAATCCATTGCAGATGCAAACAATTTCTTTTCAGATTTTATGATCATTGAAGGAGAGACATTTTTTGTTCCAGAAATTTCTGAGCATAATCTATCCCCACAAACTTTTTTTGAACCAATTTCAGTCAGAGAATTCCCTTTGGACTTTGCAGCA
Organism: Candidatus Nitrosopumilus sp.; assembly: GCA_965205675.1. Lineage (GTDB taxonomy): Archaea > Thermoproteota > Nitrososphaeria > Nitrososphaerales > Nitrosopumilaceae > Nitrosopumilus. The sequence goes on along the minus strand of OZ242186.1, from coordinate 1,808,666 downwards.
TTAGCTTCTGGAACAAAATCAGATGATAAAGCAGGAACAATTCCTATTGAGAGGATTAATGGAATTAATGCAAAAATAACAAACTTCACAAAATAAAACAATATTCTGTTAAATTTAAAAGATTATGACTGAATCCGTAAAGGCTTGAACCATTTTTGGGGATTAAATTTGTCCCACAACTATATCGATCTACAAAGTTTCGTTAAATGTTAATAACTAATCAAGACAATACATCATCACTATTTTGAAGTCATATCATGTTTGTCCAAATGTTAGAGAAAGTGAATTTCATAATCTCAAAGGATTTCTAAAAGAAAGGCATAGACTGAATAACAGATCTATTCAACTTGGCACCCAAGAAGCTTTAGAAGTTGATACTCCAAATGGTAAAATTATGATCACATATTACAAAAATGGCAAGATGATGGTTCAATCCAGTTCTTCTAATCCTGAATATGAGTTATTAGTGAATGATATTATAGAATATTTTTCAGATCTTGTAGAAAATTATTCATAAATATTCAATTTAACTTTAGTGAGAATTCAGATAGTTTAGAGTTATTTTAGGAGGGAAATTTGATCGATCATTCTAGTAACCATCCATTTTTGATGGAAATTCCAAATTCGCTCAATATTTCATCTGCAAATAAAATAAAATCATTGTCAAACGTTAGTAATTCTACAATTTCATCTTGCGCCAATTTTGCAGTTGTTGCTAAAATATCTAGATCAGGTCCACTTGGAGGACCTTTATCTATGGTAGTTTTTTTTATTTGTGCCCATTTTTTCTTTTTTTCATTTTTTCCAGTGTCACTCCAAATTGTTGCATACATGTTTTTGACATCAGAAAGAAGAGATAGATCATCAGGATGGATTTGATTTTGAGTTAATTTGTTAAAATTTGAAGAAGATAACTGAACCAATTTGTGGATTGTTGATGCTTGAAATGAAAGACTAGAACCAATTTTTGATAGTTCATCCCAAATTTTTCCTGTAGTTTCTCGATTAACAGTTTCTATGACATAAATTGAATTCTCTGAAATTTTTGGTGTAAGATAGCGATTTACAGGTTCAGAATTCTTTAATTTTATAGGAATTTTTCTTCCTGATTTTGTTACGCTATGATTAATCGAATAGAAAAGACAAGCGTTTGTATCAAGGACAGTTAAGATGGAAGTTCTATTGCTTCCAGTGCTTGAGACAGACGTAATGCTTCATCCTCGTTTAGTATTTCATCTAATGGTTGTGACATAGGATCTTGAACGATATTTCTATTTTCACAGTATTGAATAAGATAGCTATAAAGATCATGTATTTCTAAAAATTGTGGACGTAAGAAATCAGAATTGGTAGGAGGAATAACATCTTTTGCTAAATCTTTGCATCGTTGAATAATTTCTTTTGATAAATTAAAAATAACTCCTTTTTGCACGGTATTTTCTGTTTGGGATTTTGACAGAATTTTGTCAATGGCTTCTAAAATACCTAAAACAAAAGTAGTTTGTCTATTTCCAAATTTTGTATAGCTATGATTAATTGGAGGCATTACTTTCATTAATTCTTCTTTAACTTGTAATTCAAGTTGTATAGAATCATCTTTCTTTAGAGCAAATTTTTCATAAACTTCTTCAAGTAATTCGCATAATGGTTTTTCATTAATTTCTTTAATTTTGTCAACCATTATTTGAAGGATTTCTGGTTGTATTTTTTGTTTTAATTCTGATAAAATATTTTTTCCTTGTTCTGTAATGTAATAAGAATAGTAATGTCTACTTGGTGCATAATACAATTGAGAAGTAGTTTGAGTAATCAATGAAGGATAACATACTGTGTCTAAATCAAGACCATCAGAATATGGACCATAATGATGTTTAATGAAATCATATACGTCAAATTTTGATTCGTATTGTGTCAGAAATGCAATTTTTTGGAATTTTGTTTTCGAATGTAAGTCACCAGTAGTTTCTAAAATTAATAATGGCAGCCACATTCTCTCTGGAATTTCTTCTGGCATGTAGAGAAATAGAAAATTACATACTATAATACCTTAGTGATTATTTTGTATACAAACTGATCAAAAGTTGTACTAAGGTAATATCAGAATTACCAAAATAACAGATTTTATAGGATATTCATTTCATTAGACCTCTTGCGTAATTACAAACAAAATCTTATCTTTCATTGAATTTAATTTCAAATAATTTCTAATCTTATGGAATCACAACAAGCTCTTGCTTCCATCTTGTCTTGAAATTCACAATTCCACATACGATGTCACTTATTGCATCATACCTGCACAATCTATTCCTAAATGTCTCAGAATTAATCCTAAACTTTTTGATTTGAGAGATAATATGTTCTACTTTTATTCGGATTCTTGACTGTATCTTGTTCCATTCCTTTTGATGTATGGTCAGTTTTTTCCTTTCTTTTTCTTGTATGGTAGAATGCTTGTCTGTTCTGGAAAATCTTTTTCCACTCCCAAATGCCCAAGGTCATAAAATATCATCACATCTTCGGGCAGTTCTGGATGTCTGATTTTCAGTATCGCATAATCATGTTACCTGGAGAATGTGGGGGTTTGTGGATTATCTCACCTTTCTGGTTTATGGTGATTTGGTTTTTTATTGTGTGTTTTTTTTGCCTGAATAGTGAGTCTTTCTTTTCTTTTTGTTCTGGGGTCTTGGGATTGGTTGTTCAGTACCATCAGTCATTGCAATTAATTCAGGAAAGAACAGTTGCAGTTGCTGTACATCATTTTTTTGGAATCAGAGTATAGTTTTGAAGGAATAGGAACTGTTTTTCTTACTGCAGGCTCTAAATCTGATGTTTCTGTAGACGTTGCTCTGGTCTAATCCAACAGATATCCTGTCAATTCACATGTCAGGTACATCCGATAGTAAACAAACAACATTACAAGCTGGTCTTCAAGACTCAAATCAAACTTTCGCCCAGCTCCGATACTTCTTTTTCTCTTTGCTTTGGATAGTCTCTTCTTTTCTTCTATACGGTGATTCTTTCTGACATCCTTTAGAATCACATCAAAGTGCTGCCTGGCCACTCCAGTAAAAGAGAGAAATTATCTTGGCTTTTTTGAGAGTTGCTTGTATGTTAACATGAAATGTGTTAGGTTGTTCTTAGCTTTGGATCTTGTTGTGAATGAATTTGTGTAATATGGTAAAATATGTCTAATTACGCAAGAGGTCTACTAGTTAGACGTGGAGAAATCATGTTGTCCTTTGACGCAATGGAATCATGGAGTATGGAACTAAAAGAGATGAATCACAAAAAGGAAGGTCATCGATTTGTCTATCCCGAATCCTTCATGGAGGCACTAGGATACTGTCATCTCTATTTGCATCTTCCATTCAGACAAACAGAAGGTCTGATAAAATCACACCTCCAATCCAAAACAAAGACTCCCACATATTCTGCCATTTGGAAACGTGTCAACAAACTTGACATCAAGATGAATCCAAAACTAGGAAAAGACATTGTCATTGCAATAGACTCAACTGGAATCAAGGTTGCAGACAGAGGTGAGTGGATGAGACAGAAATGGCAGAAGAGAAGAGGATTTCTTAAAATTCATGTTGGGCAGTAGATGTGAAATCTAAACAGATCACAGGGATTGATATTACAGATGACAAGTCACATGATTCAAAACATTTCATATCGCTAGTTGAGCAATCAAAACAGTTTGGCAATGTCACTAAAACTTTGGCTGATGGTGCATATGATACAAAGGATAATTTTTCATATCTGTATTATGATAATGATATTCTACCTGCAATTAAAACAAGAAAAAACTCATCAGTTGTAACTGATTGTTATCCTCGGAGAAAGTCTGTTTTGGCACAATTGTATAACTTGGATCTATGGAAGCTCAGCGTAAGCTATGGGGATAGATGGATTGTAGAGGGAGCATTCTCTGTATTCAAAAGAATGTTTGGAGAGCATGTGACATCGCACAAGAGAGAAAACATGATTCATGAATTGAAAATGAAAGTTTGTCTGTACAATAAAATGATTGCAATGCAATAGAATCAGAAATGATTTCAAAGCATCAAAGAGTGTTGATGGTTATTTGGGGTTGGGAAACAAAGCATGATGAACCGCAAAATCTAGTCTTCTCTAAAAACCAGATAGTAGATACAAGTCCAAAAAACATCAAGATAGGACTAGAATCAAAAGGATCAAATGATGAATGGTTTGAAATTATTAATTCAATAGGAACGATAAACACCGCTGGAAAAACAACACAAAACATCAATGAGTTTACAAGCGGTCTAGTATTACCAAAAGGACAATCACAACTAAGGGCACTATTGACAGTATTGGGAAATCTGAACATATCTACTGACGTTGTATTATCATAGATACACCATAATCCTTTTAGATCACAATACCATTGAAAAAACATGACTGTTGGCTACTGTGTAAAATGCAAATCAAAAAAAAAACCATGAAGAACGCAACTAAAACAAAGATGAAGAACGGGCGACCTGCAACTAAAGGCAAGTGTACTAAATGCAATACGAATATGTTTAAGATTGGTTAAGATGAAAAAATTAAACAAAGAAAATATATCAAAAATAAAAAATGTTTCGGGATATTATCAAATTTTCAACAAAAATAGAAAACTGGAATATGTATACCTCGGAGCATAATTCTTTGCAATTTTTCAAAACAAATAGCAATACTTTTTGATCAGTAGTTAGAAATAATTTCATGGACATCACAAATGACGAGTTACTCCAGGCCTACAAAAAAGAAAAGTACGGTAAGAAAAAGGAAAGACTGCATGCAATGTGTAAGATTAAAATCAACGAATCCACAATTGCTGAAACTGCCAACCAAATGTTTTGTACATATAATTCTGTAAGGAATTGGCTTGATTCATTTGAAAAATACGGATTGGAGGGGGCCTGGAGGATCTCCCTCGTTCTGGCCGTCCGCCATTAATTTCACACAAAAAATTACAAAAAATAGAGCGTGCATTTAAGAAAATTTCAGACGGCATGACTCCAAAGAAACTGATACAATTCATATTTTACAGAACACGCATTACATATCATATCACTCATGTGCGTCGTTTGATGCATAAATGGAATCTAAAACCAAAGGTTCCACAAAAGGTACATGTACGTGCCGCATCCAAGGATGCATGCCGCAAGTGGAAAAACCGCATCATTTCACGCATAGAAAAGGCAAAAAAGAAAGGTTTTACAGTATTTATCCAAGACGAATCAGTATTTGTAGACGATGTGCGTCTTGGTAAAAAATACTGGACAGATACACATCAACGAATGATTGTACGTTGGAGAGGATCACATCAAAGATTTTTGGTTTATGGAAATGATGATAATCAAAGTTTTTTTAGATCGTATGAAAAATTTAATTCAATTGCATTTATGGATTATTTGGAAGCAGCTCGTAGAAAATTTGGAAAAATATTTGTTATCGTCGATAGAGCGCCGCAACACAAAGCTAATGATGTAAAAAAATATCTGCGTAAAAACAAAGATGTCAAACTGGCATATCTTCCGAGAGGCTCCCCGCATTTGAGTATGATTGAAGAGGTTTGGAGACAGTGCAAACATGTTAATGTTGAATCAGAATTTTATGAATCTATTCATGAAATGAGGTATACAGTTATGGAATATTTTAGAACGCACAAATTCAATTTGAATATGTATCAGTATTTTGCAAGAACAATAAATTGAAAAGACTTATGAACTGGGGTATAGGGGTATCAAAAGTACTACGTCATAGATTACAATCATACTATCAAAAAGATGATTTTACAGTGAATAAAACAAAGCGATCTCTTAGACCTCACGCAAAAAATTTCACTGTAGCATATATGGGCATTAATCAGGCTAGAAGACTTGAAAAAGAAATGAAAAAAAATACACCACATAATAAATTATGAGATTTTTAGGATATTTTTTATATTACAAAGGTGGACTGATAACAGATGCAAAACTCTACTAAGATCAACACTGAGGATAATTTTGCAGTAAAATGGATTAAAAGAGTTGGCAAGTTTCAGATATTCAGAATTGGAATATTTGAAATACTAATCATAGTTGGTTTGATTGGTGTTCTATTCAAGTATTGGAATTTCTAAATTCCACATACCCAGCAAACACATGGTGGTATGATCCATTTTTCCAAGCCTCTTAGATTTTCTCTTTTTGGCTTTCATTTGTCCAGTTATTTTCTAAAATCTAGGAATTAACTGGACAAATTAGTATGTTTTAAATTCATCGCACTCTAGATTTTTTATTCAGTCTTTTTTGAGGTGATTTTACTATTACAGTCAATTACTATACTTGAACATGATAAAACAATAATGGAAGATAAGCAAGTATGAGTTGTTGGTATCAGAATATTATGCAATGTTTGCAATAATGAACAAGGCAATTTCTGAATATTTGAGTAACAAAGTTCAAATTTGATGTTGTAAATTATATTTTTACAAATCCTGTACAGATGTTTACAATCCTTTGTTCGTTTCTATATAATCAGTAATTGAATTTCTATTAGCATCGCCAACATATCATTCCAAAACCATAAAGTAATCTTATGGAATTGCTTTAATTTTATCGGCATGGGTTTCAAATGCATATACTAACCTTGTATTGTATGTTGGAACTATCTTGCATAATCTAAAAACGTCAAACCAATAAAAAACATGTCAAAAACTAGATCTAGACAGATATTTAGACCCGTTAAAATCTTACTTGTTTGGACTCGTTGCACAGTCTGGATAGTGCGAGCGGCTTCGAACCGCTAGGTCGAGGGATCGAAGCCCTCCGAGCCCTTTAGATTATCTTATTAATCTAATGCAAAACGATTAGATTAAGTATTCTTTTAGGTCATTTTTCAATAATGACTTTCTTAAATGAGAGAAAACAATCAAAATCATTCGAGGATAAAATGAAAGTTAGACCAACCAATACTAAAAAAATTCATAAAAATATGATTAGTAATTTTAACAGTTATTGTAAATCAAGGTATGATAATAGAGATTCGAGTATTGTATTTGATGAAATGGTTGTAGTAAAAAATGATATTGATAAAATATTTGATGTATTGCAAGGTTGGGTTAATTATAACGTAGATGTTGGTAATGCACCAAGTACGATCATAATGTATTTTTCATATCTAAAAAAATACATTAGACATTTAGGGATTAAGATAACTTCTGATGATGTAAAAGAAAATCTAGAATTTCCAAAAAAACAAGAAGAGGAACTTTATCCATTACAGCAAAAAGAAATTGTTGATATTTGTGATCAGTAGATGGGAAAGTAACTCAAGTTACACATTCTAGAAAATAATTATTTTTGTTATTTCTAAAATAATGAATAATTATCTTTACAAAGAAATATTTGAGAATTTCAATTGATATTATTGGTTTGTGATTTTGTACATTAGTTTCTTCTGAGATAATCAAATTAGCAATTATCCATGCATTGTACAAAATCAATGAATAGTAAAAATACAACAATCTTATGGATTGGTTTGAACTGGTGGTTTTTGGTCTGAACCTTCCCACACATGCATAGCCTGTTTCAATCCCCCAACGTTTCTTGTAGTCAGTTGGAATGTTTTGTATGTTATATGATATTTCTTTTGGTGAAATATTTGTTGCAAACACAACATACTGATCAATAATATCTGATTTTTTTCTTGCATTTTTGTTTGGTAGAATAACTAGATTAAATGATTCTACATGTCCTGATGATGATTTTATTGTGTATGGCGAGATTGACTTTCTATCTCCATTAACGTATTGTACAATTGCATCTTTGATTCGAGAATTCTTTTTTGCAGGCATTAGAAATTTCAGATTCTTTTGTTTTATTTCTGAAATTGTTCCAGCTGTGAAAAACTCCCTATCCACTAGCAATAGTTTAATCTTGATTCCATTATTGATGCCATCAGAGAGTAATTTACGCACAAAATCGGCATTTGATTTGTTGTCATACAAAGGATAACAACCTAATTGAGCCCTGATTCTTTTTTCAACGCACTGCATGGTGCAGTAACTCTCAAAATGAGTAGTACTGTTTTTAGATTTTGATTTTATTAAAGAATGGTTTGGCAATTTGTCATATCTTGGGATTAGATGTTTGTCAATTGCTACAGTAACTGGTTGTTCCAATACTCCCAATTCTTGTAATTTTGATACTGTACTATCTAGTGACTGATGTAATTGAATCTGCATTGTTTTTTGTGATATTTTTGATATGATTTTTCTCAACCATGAACCAGTTGGAGAAGCATTATCTGATTCCATTGCCAGTTTCTTTAATCCAGATTCAGAATATGAATTTCCCAAACACAATGACATGATAGAATTATGTGCATCTGCATTGTGGAACCGTGAGTTATTTTTACTAGAGCATGGAAACAATAAGATATTAGACCTCTTGCGTAATTACAAACAAAATCTTATCTTTCATTGAATTTAATTTCAAATAATTTCTAATCTTATGGAATCACAACAAGCTCTTGCTTCCATCTTGTCTTGAAATTCACAATTCCACATACGATGTCACTTATTGCATCATACCTGCACAATCTATTCCTAAATGTCTCAGAATTAATCCTAAACTTTTTGATTTGAGAGATAATATGTTCTACTTTTATTCGGATTCTTGACTGTATCTTGTTCCATTCCTTTTGATGTATGGTCAGTTTTTTTCCTTTCTTTTTCTTGTATGGTAGAATGCTTGTCTGTTCTGGGAAATCTTTTTCCACTCCCAAATACCCAAGGTCATAAAATATCATCACATCTTCGGGCAGTTCTGGATGTCTGATTTTCAGTATGGCATAATCATGTTACCTGGAGAATGTGGGGGTTTGTGGATTATCTCACCTTTCTGGTTTACGGTGTTTGGTTTTTTATTGTGTGTTTTTTCTTTTTGCCTGAATAGTGGATCTTTTCTTTTTGTTCTGGGGTCTTGGGATTTGCTGCTCTGTCCCATCAGTCATTGCAATTAATTCAGGAAAGAACAGTTGGAGTTGCTGTACATCATTTATTTTTTTAGAATCAGAGTATAGTTTTGCAGGAATAGGAACTGTTTTTCTTACTGCAGGCTCTAAATATCTGATGTTTCTGTAGACGTTGCTCTGGTCTAATCCAAACAGATATCCTGTCAATTCACATGTCAGGTACATCCGATAGTAAACAAACAACATTACAAGCTGGTCTTCAAGACTCAAATCAAACTTTCGCCCAGCTCCGATACTTCTTTTTCTCTTTGCTTTGGATAGTCTCTTCTTTTCTTCTATACGGTGATTCTTTCTGACATCCTTTAGAATCACATCAAACTGTTGCCTAGTCACTCCAGTAAAAGAGAGAAGGGATTTTGGCTTTTTTGAGAGTTGCTTGTATGTTAACATGAAATGTGTTAAGTTGTTCTTAGCTTTGGATCTTGCTGTGAAGGAATTTGTGTAATATGGTAAAATATGTCTAATTACGCAAGAGGTCTATTGAAAACCAATCACTCCCAATATTCGGGAACTACAAAAAACTCAATCTGTACTAGATGCAATAAATCACTAAACAACAAAACACGAGAACAACAAGACAAACACGAGAAACAATGTCTATTACAGTCTAAACTTTTTGAGGATTCTGAAAAATGAAACAAGTTGACTTGTTTGGTTTTGATGTTATGGAATGTAGAAAATGTTCTAGATGTTTTGGTACAATGGAGCAATCATCAAGACATCATTCCATATCACATAGAAAAATAACATCTACAAGAACTTCAATCAATTTTACACTAGAGAACTATTGTCTAATATCTGAAAAAATTACAACACAAACCAAATCTAACTTATGCAAAGTAAGAGGGGGTGATCAGTTGGAGATAGAGAGAGAACTAGACGGCCTGTTTGTCAAGGAAAACAACATACCAAACTTGTTATAATTCAAGAGCCAAAAATTCCTGAGAACGGATTTTCAAGAAACGTAGTAGCTAGGGTTCCATGCAATGATAAAAACAAGACACTTGCCAACTGGACACTAAACAAACAATGTAAGAACGCATTAATTGACAAGTCCGGATCAGAGACTATCAAAATGACAGGCAAAGAGATACCAATAGTACCCAGTTCATACGGTAGGGAAAAATACACAATCAATGTAAACAGAGAAGAACTGATGAAGAAACAAACCGTAATAGAAAAGTAGAATATTCTACTTTCTATTTTTTATTTTCACGAGATTATTTTTTAATTCTTTGATTTAGATAAAACTCAAAATAAACAAATGATTTTAGGCATGGAATTGATCATTATGATTATAAGCTCTATTACATCATAATATAACATGAAGACAATAACCGGTAAAGGTGCATTGGATATTACAATTATTGATAGCGGTCAAGGAATGGTAGGAATAGTTGAGAATTTGCCTATTGTAGTAGAATCATCAAATATAGAGCAGTTGAAAACTGATATTACTACTGCATTAGGTGCTTGTATAATTGAAAACCCTACAATGATAAGCGATATGATTTCTATTGAAATTCCTGCATAATATTGGCTTTTAGCAAACATTACAATTGGTATCAATTTATTAGAGTTCTCGATGAATCATTTAATCTTAATGTTGTTTGGTCTAGAATTGATTCAATGTTTTCAATCAAATACAACGAACAGAAAATTATAATTAAAAAAACAAATAAAATGAGTGATATTTATGTTGAACAGATACTAAAGAAATTAAACATTACACTAAAACAGTTTGAACAAGAATTTGATACAGTGTTTAGAACATAATTTTTTCAAATCACAAAGTTAGAGATTCTTCAACCTTATTGTAATGTTCTTTTAGTCTTTGGGAGGAATAGTTTCTATAAATCCTTGATTGAACACCTTTAGGGATTCGACCTTCAAAAATATCAATGACATTCTTATCTATCTTACAATCAATACACCTTTCAACAAAAATAGTCCTTAATGATTTTGGCGTTAACTCAATTTTTGTAATCTCACTTACTCTTTTGAATTCCGCATAAACTTGATCATACGACACGTCAAATATTTTATCATCTATGAAACTATTCTCAATATGACTTTGTAGATATTCTTTAGTTTGCTCTGTGAAAAATCCATACCAAGAGGATTTAGTACCGCCTTGATGAATATCTGAAACATCAATACAATTCAAATCATAATTTATCTTATCTCGTTCTATTTGTAAGACTTCATTTATTCTCAATCCAGAATTAAAGCAAATTAAAAATATAACTTGAATTTCCAATGTTTGAATTTCTGAACAAAATACAGACAGTTCTTTGTTGTTTGATAGTTTTTCAGTCTTGAGTTTGGTCTTTTCTGTCTTGAACTGTATCTCATTAATCCAGTTTCCAAGTTTTAGGTAATCCCTAATGAACCGTCTTAATGACTTTAGAATATTTGCTTGAGATTTACTATCTGATGAATCAAGATACTCTTTTGTAATGTCATAGTTTACCTCACCTTTTGAAAACTCTAGGAATTTCTTTATTGCTATTGTATGATTCTTTATAGTTCCAGGATTGAGGTCTAATGTATTTATGGCAAATTCTTCATACCTTGATAGTTCGATTTCATAGTTTGCGATAGTACAAAATCTATTCTCTTCAATATCTAATTTCTTTTTTACTAACTGAATATCACCAAGTAGAGTAATTAGTAATTCTCTATCGCTTTTATCATTGATATTATATGACAATATTAGAATTTGATACTATCTAACCAAAAAAAGAATCTATCATACCATTAAAACTAGACTTACTGCAATAGATGATACTAGACCTAGTTAGATAGTTGCATGAATTGTATACTTTGCTTGAATTTATTCAACTTTGCATGAATTGTATACTTTGCTTGAATTTATTCAACTTTGCATGAATTACCTACTTTGCATGAAATTATTCAAGTTTGCATGAATTTGCATGACCTTACATGGCTTGGAAAAATAGGCACATGAAATGCAAAAAAATAGGCACATGAAATGCAAAAAAGTCTAGTCATGCAAACTCATAGTCGCATATTAGTTATTTTCATGCAATTTCAAGTTATTTTCAAGTTTTTTTCCATGCAAACTAATGCAATGTCATAGGCGTTAGAAATTCCAAGAATCCTAGTTAGGATTATTGGAAATTTGATATTTTGGTAAGATTTGATACTATGGATATTTTGCTAATTTTTTGAGAGGCTTGGAAAAGTATCAAGTTCCATTACTAAGAACTACTGATACTTGTAGCAATAGGACCATAGTTATTCTATCAAGAGTTACTGCAGTTTAATTCAAAAATATCACAATTTGTAAACCATATATTTTTAGCAAGATTCTTAGAATTATTGGTAATAATCTGCTTTTGTGGACATGTTGATAAATACCACAGTACAGGAATTCCTAACAAGTGTACAAAATGTAAAGAGTGCCAGTATTTTAGACCTAGAGGAAATAATGTGAAACAATATTCTAGCAAACCAATCTTAGCAAAGTTTGACGGAATATGCAAGGTTTGTAAGTTAAAGATAGTTGTAAAAAAGGACAAAATCGTAAGAAATTCTAAAGGTGTTTGGATTCATGAATCCTGTAGCAAGACGAAATAGTAAATATTCATATCTTTCTTGATTTTTCCTAAATTATGTCTCTTCCTACTTTTGAAGATATTATGCTACCTCTTGTAGATTTTTTAGGTGATAATAATGAAAAAAAATATTCTGAAGTAATGGATTATCTGATAAATTATTTTGATTTACAACAAGAAGATATAGAAAAAGAACGCCCGTCAGGAGGAAATTACCTCTATAATAGAATTGGATGGGCTAAATTTTATCTAACACGAGCTAGTATTTTAGAAAAACAACGAGTAACATTCAAAATTTCAACTAGAGGTTTAAGTATATTAAAACAAAAACCATTGAAAATTAACAGAAAATTTTTACTTCAATTTGAAGAATCAAATGAATTAGAATCATCAGCAACATCAACTGAATTATTTGATAGTGGTAAATCTCCAGAAGATTTTATTGATGATGGACTTTCTCAAATCAATAATATTCTTATTAATGATTTTTTAAAAAGATGAAAATTATACTTTTGATTATCAGCACCGTCTTTCTTATACAGATTTCTGGGATGACTGATATATTAGCTAGCCCACACGTTTGGTATGCTGGAGACGGTATCGGAGCATGGACTGGTACTCCAGAAGGAATGGAACAGCTAGCAATCAGCGTCATTGGTGCTGTAATATCAGAAGGCTATTCATTGGGTGTTGCAGTATTATTATTATTTCCAGTACTGTATTTTATTCTAAAAAGAAAAAACATTCCTAGGAGGCCGTATTTTATTTTGGCATTGGCAGGATCGTTGATATTTTTTGGCATTACTAATCTAGTTTCATTTCTACAGACTTTGACAACAACACCCCCTCTAATTGATTATAGTCAGCCACGCATTTTAGTTTGGTTACTTTTATCGTTAATAACATCCATTGTTGAATTCTCTATTGGAGGAATTTTATTGTATAAATCCTTGGTAATTAGAAAACTGTTAAAGAAATGAAAACTAGGCTTTTGAGGATAACAAATTATTTAAAGAAATCTAGAAAAGGAATATTCATTACAACTTCTAATTTTTCCAAAGAAGCCTATGAGGATATAACAAAATCTGAAAAAAATATTGTGTTGATAAACGGTAAACAATTAGTTAGATACATGATTGAAAATAATGTGGGAATTAAAGTAAAGAAGACAATAAAAATTAAGGAAATTGACAAAGAATATTTTTTGGGTGATTAAAAAAAGGAAATTAAGATTGGTTCCATGATGGAAATCCACCTTCAAGGGTTATTGCATTAAAGCCACCTTTGTTTAGTTCATCAGCTGCAATGTTTCCCCTGTAACCACTTGCACAATAAGTACAGATTTTCTTATCTTTCAAGTCGTTAATCTGCTCTTTCTTGACATTTCTAATCACTAGACCTAATGGCATATGTTTAGAATCTTTAATTTTTCCAGATTCTAATTCATCAAATTCTCTTACGTCTAAGATAACAAAGTTTTCTTTTTGTGCTTTGAGATCACTTACAGTTATTTTATCTGCCATAATTTGTTATGATGATTTTGATTACTAATCTATTGCGATCTAATTGTAATAATTTTCAAGCCTAATAACTCACAAATCTTTTTATGATTAATAATTTAATGGGTATTATAAAACCCGTCAGGGATGGGATTCGAATCCATGATATCGGGGAAGATAATGGTGTTTTCAATACCACGCCATACCTAACTTGGCGACCCTGACGAATTTTCATCTTCAAATTATAAAATAAAATTCGTGTGTTGTAATTATTGACATTCTAGAATAATTGGTTTAGGGTGTTCCAATATGCGATCTAGATTTTTTTGTTCTAATCAATTAAAAAAACTTGAATGTTATCGTATCAAATACATTTAGTCTTGATACAATAATATCTCTATTTTTAGTAAAAAATTTCTTTTAATCTAATCACTTTTGTATCGACTATCTTATTAAGTAAATAATTTCTCAGCATGATGGAATGCTATTATCACCATTCAAAATCGGATTAGTATTAGTAATTCTAGGAATAATTTGGACCGTATTTATTTTTGATGAAACAGAGAAAACACATGAAACAATCATGTTAAAAGAATCAAATTCTATTCAAGTAAAATCAACGTTTTTTGGTACAGATATAGGGTATTACAAATTATACATACATGAATTTACAGGGGAAAAGATTTTTGTTCAAATATTAGATTTGAAAGATAATATAATTCAAGAGCAAATGATTCAAACAAAAATGTCCGTAGGATATTTTGATTTTGATGGAGATGGAGAATATACTGTAAAAATTACAAATATTGCAAAAAACCCAATTGATATACAAATAGAATTTGGAAATACAAATTCTCAAAAGATGCAATTTTCAGGAGTTATGATTTTGGTTGGTGCTATTGTTATAATGATAATATCATATTTAAAAATAAAAAATTACAATATAGAACAGCCAGAAGAAAATATTTCATAAATCTGAATACATTGAACTGTATGACCAAAAATTAATACAAAATTAAATAACAACCAAGTTGTAAAAAACAAAAAAGCAATTATTGAAAAAGGTAAAAATAATTTTAGTTTAGTATGTTCTCTATTTTTTAATATTAAAACTGCTCCTAGTGATGCAAGAACTAATCCTAATTCTAATGGTTGATGAGACCAAGAGATTAATCCATCAATGCCAAAAAAATCATGAGATAAAGAATCAGCAAAACCTGAGACGATCTGCAAGATAGAACCTACAATTACTAGTTTAATTCCAGTTTTAAGAGAACCATAAACTGATTTTCTAAGTATAAGCATAGAACCCATAATTGCAGCGCAAGTGGTCAATGAAACTCCAAAGTATACTACAATATGTGAGGGACTCCAGAAAAATTCCGGCTCTTTTTGAAGATGAGAGATTGCATCCCAAAATCCAGCTGAGACAATCACAATTGGACCAATTACTGCTAAAATTGATACTAGAGAAATTAGTGTGTTGGATTGGGCAATTTTTGAATTTGAAAGTCTTTGAATTAGTTTCATTTTATTTCTACAATATGATAGAAGTATTTGAAATATTGTAATGTTATTAATTAGAAAAAATCCATGTTGTGGCTAATTTTATGAATTAAGTATATTAGATGAAATATCCTAAGGGAATTATGAATCCAGGAATAGGATTAATGAAAAGACGCTTGGAGAAAGAAAGAGATGCAATTGCATTAGGTATTTCAAGTATTGCAAGAAAATATGATATTAAGCCTGAGAATATCCAAACTCTAGAAACAAAATATCATGATGACGCTGGCGATTGGTATGTTGCATTAGGATGGGATGAAAAAAAAGCAATTGTTAGAATGGATTCAGTGCTAGGTACGATTACAGAAATTAAAGAAATTTAATTATCAAGTTTTTAGAGAATTGTATGGCTGGTGCGATTATTCTTGGAGGTTCAAGAGGAATAGGAAAAGCTATATCCGATTCACTAAAAACACTAGATATTGATGTTTTAGCAACATCAAAAAATGACATTGATACATCAAATTTAGATAGCGTAAAAGAATTTTTAAAAAAAAATACTCATACAGATATTTTAATTTTAAACACAGGTGGGCCTGAACCTAAACCATTTCTTACAATTACTGAAGAAGATTGGAAAATATATCATAATCAATTATTTTTGGGATTTATCACAATTCTCCAAAATATCAAAATTAATGATGGTGGATACATCTTTGTAGTTAGTTCTAGTGTAATTAAAGAACCAAATTCAAAATTAATAATCTCATCAGCATATAGAGCTGCATTTAGTGAAGTTTTCAAAGTACTAAGTAAGGAATATGCTCAAAAAAATATTAGTTGTATTAACATTGCGCCGGGTCCTATAAACACAGATAGAACTCAAGAATTAATAGAGAATGTAAAAGAATATGAAAAAACATTACCCATGAAAAGATTAGGAGAACCCGGAGAAATTGGTAACTTTGTAAAATCAATAATTCAAAAT
Source organism: Candidatus Nitrosopumilus sp. (assembly GCA_965205675.1). GTDB lineage: Archaea > Thermoproteota > Nitrososphaeria > Nitrososphaerales > Nitrosopumilaceae > Nitrosopumilus. The sequence continues at coordinate 1,792,062 of OZ242186.1, read as the reverse complement.
AACATAAAATATCTTTCAGGAGTTACAATAAACTTTGATGGTGCTAATTCAAACTATATTTTTTAAAATTATTTTTTAAATTCTACATTTGGGGTATCAGATTGACCTGCAATTGCAATTAATCCAGCATCACGTAATTGTTGTAATAGTTGCATTACTTCTTTTTCAATTTGTTTTCTTTGTAATCCCGTTTGTTGGGCAAACACTTCAACTAGATCTGTAATTTTACGTTGACCATTACACGATTTCCAGAAATCAACAATTGCTTGATTAACCATAAATCCTTGTTCATGTTCATTTGCAAGTACCATTGAACCATCTTCTTGTTGTACTAGTTTTCCAACGCCTTGAGGTAGTGTGGTTTCATAATTAACTGGTGCAGGCGTATTCATAGTAGCACCCATATTCTTGATTTTTAATTTACCCTCTTCAGTCATCTTATCCATGGACCACACAGGTTCCCATACAATATCTATTTTCACATTATTTACTCCAGGAACTTTTTTAGCAAATCTTGTTGCATCCTCAACTAGAGTTTCATGTAATGGACAACCTTGTGTAGTCATGGTCATTTTGATATTAACATCATTATTTTCAGTAACATTAATTCCATAAATTAACCCCATTTCTACAATATTTAGTGGAACTTCAGGATCCATGCATTGTTTAAGAGATTCTTCAATTGCTTGTGCAGAAACAGTACTCATATTGTAAATGACAGTTTGAAAAACAATAAAAACTTTCTAATTATTAGCTTCAAATAATTTTAGAATTGATTCTTCATAAGGTGCTATAGTAACACCTTTTTCAGTTATAATCCCAGAAATTAGCTCTGGAGGAGTCATATCAAAGGCAGGGTTAATCACATCAATATCATCAGGAGCCGTCTTTCTCTCTCCAATACCTGTAACTTCAGATCCTTTACGCATCTCAATAACCACATCTTCAGCTTTTGTTTTTATATCAATTGTGGATAATGGTGCTGCAACATAAAATGGAATTCCATGTTGTTTGGCCATCATAGCTACTTGATATGTTCCAATTTTATTAAACACATGACCAGTTTTCACAATTCTATCTGCCCCAACCACTATCTTATTCACTAATCCGTTTGCCATAGAATATCCTACAGCAGTGTCCGGAATTAGACTAACATCAAAACCATCATGTTTTAGTTCAAATGCTGTCAATCTGGAACCTTGTTGAATTGGTCTAGTTTCTGTTGCTATAACTTTAATATTTTTTCCACTCTCTCTTGTTGCTCTTATTACACCAAGTGCTGTTCCATATGCAACTGTAGCTAACGCACCAGCATTACAATGAGTCATTATAGTGTCATTATCATCAAAAAGAATAGAACCATTCTTTCCTATAGCTTTGTTTATTTCAATATCTTCATCTGCCATCTTTTTTGCAGTAGAAATTATTAGTTCTCTAATTTGTTCAACTGTGTTTCCAGTCTTTGCAACATTCATGATTTTTTCTAATCCCCATCCCAAGTTTATTGCTGTTGGTCTTGTTGCAAAAAGAATTTTTTTTGCATCTTCTAAATCAGAAAATAATTCTTCTTTTGATGTTGCTTTACTTTGTAAGGCAGCTAAAGCCAATCCAAACGCTCCAGAGACTCCAATTGCAGGTGCGCCTCTAACAATCAGAGTTTTGATTGCATTTGCAACTTGGTTAAAATCATCATATTCTACAAATACCAGCTTATTTGGCAATTTGGTCTGTTCAATCATTATCACTTTGTTGTTTTTCCATTCTACAGTTCTAAGTGATGAATCAATTGTAATATTATCCATGAACAGTATGGAAATAAGGCTTTTTAAAAATCAATAGAAATAAACAATGACAAAATAGTCCCAATCTTATTTTATTTTATGAAGATCTATTTACAGATAGAGATGGGTTTGTTGGTGGCATCTTGCAAAATCTCTCTTAAAGAATCACACATGAGAATTTACTATAATAGACCTGTTGTTGCGTAATTAACTAAAATTTGATCATATTTTCAACATTTACACACAACAAGATCCAAAGCTGACAACAAGTTATGCCCGAATGTATTTTGGATTACCATTCAGACAAACTCAAGTAAGGTAAAATCAGATGCGATACACATGTCAGATGTTCCAGATTACTCTCAACTGATCCCAAAACCAACCATTTAGACAAATTTTGATGATCATTTAGATCTACGAACAATGTCATTTAGAACAATTCTATGCAATTTACAGAACTAACTAACAAGCAATGAAATATGTTGCAATTACATTTGTCAAAACCAGCTAAAACTAGCCAGACCTAGAGCCGATGACAGGACCACAATCAATCCAATAATGTTTGTGTTAATTACAGGTTGCAGGTGGATTAACATACATGTCAAATATGGTTCCAAATCATCTGCACATAGGAGATTTCAGGATTTCCAGCAAAAGGGAATATGGAAAAAGATTCTCAAATATGTAATTGTATCTGCACACAAAGCAAACAAGATTAGTCTGAAAAAAGTACCAGTTGATTCCTCAAGTGCTGCTGCAAAAAAATGGGTAACGATATAAGAAGAGATGGTTTCAAAAAGATTACAGGCACAAAAATTCATGTTGCAGTAGAACAAAACGGTTTACCGATATCTATTACAATGGGTTCTGCAAATATCCATGATTCCACAAAATTAGCTGATGTAATAGAAAACATCTCTGATTTTGTAGATGGTGAGGGAAATTATTTCAGTTTATGCAGACAAAGGTTATGATGCAAAATCAATTAGAAATTATTTGAGAGACTGAAACATCAATCCATGTATTCCATTTAGAAAAAATAATGATGGAGCAACAAAAAATAAATCATACAAAAAATATAACAAGGTTCGTTATGTCGTGGAATGATTCTTTGCTTGGCTCAAAAATGGATTTAGAAGAACGACAATCAGATATGAAAGAGTAGCAGAAAATTATCTTGGGTTAGTTAACATTGCATCATTTTTGATGTATTGTAGGGTTTTGAGATGAGTTGATTATTGCAAATTCTGGAAAATTTCCAGAAAATTCTTTTCTTATAATCTAGATTAAATTTCTATTTTAATTTATGATTTCCAGCTTCATAATTCGGCAAACTCATCATCTATCAGTCATAGCTTAGTTTGTTGGTTAATCATTAGCGTTTTTCTTTTATTTTCTAGGCTATATTGTTATTTCGTATATGAAATCAGAACCTTTTTGATATGATATGATATAATTCTCATATGGCCAATTTTGAAAAAATCTATCGGAGAGTTGCATTACAAATACTTCGTAGATGTCATGGCGCAATCAAAATCACTAAACATGGAAAAATTATTGAAGTATATGATATCAAACGTCATATCTGGAGTAATGGCTTGGCAGGGCTAATAATCAAAGAAGAATGTAGGGATGCAAATCTAAGAGAATGGGAATTTGCAAATGTTAGAGGTTATGTGATTAAAGAATTACTTGATAAACCTGATAATCAATAACCTACTTTTCTGATCAAATGCGGTTCTTTTAGCATGATTGTGTCATCCTTAATTGGAGATAGATCAACTTGTTTGAGGTTATGATTTGTAATTACTATCAATGCTTCACATCTGAAACATAGTATTGTCTTTCCATTGGATCTTTCTTCTCGGATAACATCTTTTTCAAGTCTGTCTTCTTTTTGGCATGTGGGACATAATTTGGGTTCTTTGAGTATGGTGATGATTTCTTTTATGAATATGGTTTTACCCATGAATATTTTCCTGAGAATATCCTTAAAGAACTGTATTGTTAATTGGCATCAGCAATCCATTTTGGATGTCAAACCGTTTTAATCATCCAAAATTAGAACGAATGGTATTCTATATATTTCCAATCTAACCAATTAACACTATTTATTATTTTTTCTTGAAAATATATTTTTATAATTTTTTCAATTCTTTTATTACTATGCTTTGCTGTATCTATTGCATTGAAATACTGTCAATTGCAGCGTATTTGGGATCTATAGCGAGAAGCATAAGTTCGTGAGTTATTTTTTAGGTGTTTCAATTTGTTTATTCGTATTTACCTATAGGCAAGATCAACTGATTTCTAGTTTTTTGAAATTATTTAGTTCACGAACTTTTGATCGTCGCTATACAAGTCCGAATCATTCTGTAAGATTACTGATGTTTTATTTTCCACTGATATTTTACAACACATGGATTGTTACAAACTGTATCATACAAGACGAATCAAACAGTTATGGATGGCAAACAAATCATATCAATTGAGATACTCAAATGTTTTTTTAGATTCTTTGTCATACAAATGATCAGAAATGAAAAACAAGATTGTTTTCTAGAATATGTTGGGTAGCACTTTCATATCTACTGTTAATATTTATAAAAAAAATAAGTGGACCGGAAGGGATTTGAACCCTCGATCCGATGCATGCCATGCACCTATCCTACCGGACTAGACGACCGGCCCAATAATCAGAATTCTGATCGAAATATGTTTTCCAAATTGGTTATTAACGTTTAGCGGTCAATAGAAAAATCAGGTTATGATATTAACACAATATATTTAACCTTGCAAATGTTGATTGAATCGTTATGGTCGTAGATAACAAAGCAACGGTCACTTATGTTCAATTACTAAAAGAAGATCTTGTAATTATTAGACTAGTTCCAAAAGATGGACCAGTTCCAGAATACAAAGCAGGACAATTCATTACATTAGGGTTACCAAATCCAGTAGAAAATGGAAAAATTGTTAGACGTGCATATTCAATTGCATCTCACCCAGAAAATAGAGATTACATTGAACTAGTTATCAGATGGGTTAGAAAACCACTTCCAGGTAGATTAACCACTCAGTTATTTAATATAAAAGAAGGGGATGAAATTCTTTGGCTAAAACCTACAGGTCGGGCTTTGCTAATTAATGACGAATTACCTAATGGTGAGAAAGATAACCGACGAATTGTTTGCATTGGTGGAGGTACAGGACTTGCACCATTTGTGAGCTTTGCACAACACCTTCATGATACTGAAGATAAACGTGAAATTGTAGTTTTGCATGGAGCAAGTTATGTTGATGAGTTAAGTTACAAGGATTTGCTAACAGGTCTTGAAGATGAAAGCGTGGCAAAAGGCAAGGAGGAATGGAATTTTAAATATCGAGCTGCAATCAGTAGACCACAAGAATGGTTTAACAGATCATGGGCAGGTCAAGTTGGAAGAGTTGAGACATTTCTAAGACCAAGAGATAACGGACTTTCGCCACTAGAGGAATTAATTGGGGATAAGATAACTAAAAAAAATACAATATTCTATGTTTGTGGCTGGCAAGGAACCATAGATGGTGTAATGGATTTTTTAAATCCTAAAGGTTTCATCACTGAACATGATAAACGTGAAGATGGAAGTTACGAAGTCAAATACGAATCATATGGATAGAATTAAAAAAATCAATCATTGAAATATGAGAATTATTAACGTGATGTAATTGATTACAGCGCTTTATCTTGCACACCTAAATCCTGTAACGAATGCTCATATAGAGATCATTACAGAATTAAAAAAACAAGCAGATATTGTTAAAGTGATGCCTGTAGTCTTCAAAGATGAAGATAGAGAGATCAACAGTAAAAGTTTTCCATTTAATTTTAAAGTAAGAAAGAAAATGTTAGAATCAATTTTTGGTGATTCGATTCAAATTACAGATGATTATGCATTTCATGCTCCATTTAAAAAATACTTGCCACCACTAATTAGAAGAAAGTCATGGAGATTGAGAAAACAAATTCTTGACGGAGTAAAGGGAGATTATTTTTCATATACAGGAGATAAAGCTGAAGGGTACATGCTAAAGATGTACAGATTAAAACCAAAAATAGGTGAGAGAAAATCACTTTCTGCAACATCAGTCAAAGAGAAATTGTATGATTCAGTTCATGGGAAAAAATCTTCATGGAAAGAAGATGTACCAGAAAATATAATCAAAATTATAGAAGATGAATGGGAAACGATTAAGGAATTTGCAAATGAAGAAGATCAAACTACAAGAGTTGTAGGAATGAAATTTCCAAAAGAAGGATATTCAAAATAAATAAAGATTAATACACATTGGATAAAAGTTTTCTATGAAGCCTCCATTATCAAAATATGTTTGGTTTAATGGAAAATATGTTTTTACAGAAAAGGCACAAGTACCAATCACAACACATGCAATTCATTATGGTACATCAATCTTTGAGGGGATTAGAGCGTACTGGAATGGGGAAAATCTTCATGTATTTAGACTAGATGAACATATAAAACGATTTAGAAGATCAGGACAATTTTATAATATTTCATTGAATTTTTCAGATGAACAAATTGCTGAGGCAATCGTTGGGATTTGTAAAAAAAATAAAATAAAGAAATCATGCTACATTAGACCATTTTATTTTGTTGGCGATTATGGAATTAATCTACATGTAACAGAAAAAGCACCAACTAGTGTTGCAATCTTTACATTTCCATTTGGAGATTTATTTAACAAAAATGGAATTACCGCAGGAGTTGTATCATGGAGAAAGTTCTCAGACATGTCTACACCACCACAAGCAAAAATGGGTGGAAATTATCTAAACTCTATCATAGCTACACAAGAAGCAAAACGAAATGGGGTTGATGAGGCAATTTTACTTGATCATAACGGAAATGTAAGTGAAGCCTCAGGGGAGAATATTTTCATTGTAAGAAATGGTCAAATAGTAACACCATCGTTTCTATCATCGGCACTAGAAGGAATTACTCGTGATGCCATAATCAAGATTGCAAAAGATTTGGATGTAGATGTAGTTGAACGAGGAATAACTAGGAGTGAGCTAATCATATCTGATGAAATTTTCCTTACAGGTACAGCAGCTGAAATTACTCCAATCATAAAGATGGATTCAAAACAAATAGGAAACGGAAAACCAGGAGACATTACTAAAAAGATGATGCAAGAATATACAGAAATAGTAATGAACAAAAATGATGATTACTCTCATTGGTTAACTGAGGTTTATTAGATGAAAATTGTTCAAATCGGAATTGGTGGATGGGGTAAGAACCATGCAAGGATTTTATCACAACTAGGAGTTTTAGTAGCTGTATGCGACTCTGATTTTAAAAAATGCAAGGAATATGGAAAAAAATATTCTGTTAATCACTATGAGTCATTAGATGAATTATTATCTATAGAAGAATTTGATGGAGCATTTGTAATAACTCCTACATCAACTCATACTGAAATTGCAAAAAAATTACTAAAGGCAAAAAAACATGTGTTTGTAGAAAAACCAATGACATACCAATCAGAAGATGGAGAAACTCTAGCAAAGTTAGCGGAAAAAAATAAAGTGATTTTAACATGTGGATATATTGAAAGATTCAACCCTGCAGTTGGCATAGTAAAGAAAATGGTTAAAGAGAGAAAATATGGTAAATTAGTTACTTTGGAATTTCACAGGGAAAATAGAATGCCGATCCACATCAAAGATGTAGGGATTATTTATGATACATCAGTACATGATATTGATACTGCTAATTGGTTATTTGATGAAATGCCACATGTAGTATTTGCCAGAGCAGGGAAAATAAGACACGAACATGAAGATTTTGCAAGTATAATATTAGGATACAAGGATGACAAAGTTGCAATTATTTTATCAAATTGGATAACACCAAAAAAAGTGAGAAAATTCAATGCAATATGTACAGATGCAGTCATTTCATCTGATTTTATCAGTCAGGAAATTATTGTAGAAAAAGATGAAGTACCAGAAAAAATTCAAGATAAAAAACAAGAGCCATTACTATTAGAGATTCAAAGCTTTCTTGGAGCAATTGAAGGTAAAAATCAACAAGTTGTAAAATCTCAAGAAGCAGTAAATGTGACAAAAATCGCCGAAGCTGCACTTTTATCTAGTCAAAAAGGAATTCCTATCTATCTAGATCTAAAATGAATAAAACAATGATGGATATTTTGGCATGCCCAATTGACAAAAATTACCCTTTAGAATTATTTGAGATACAGGAAAAGAACAATATTGTCTCAGAAGGTGCAATTTTTTGCCCAAAATGCTCTAGATTCTATCCAATTATCGAAGAAATTCCAATCATGTTACCTGACGAACTACGAAACAAGAAACAAGAAATGGAATTTCTAAAAAACTATAAAAATCAATTACCTGAAAAAATTATTACAAAAGCGAACCCATGGCATATTTGATTAACCATTGTAAGATTTGATTAAAAACTGACTAATTATTTATCAACAAAGTATTAATGAAATTTCAAAAATATATCGTTATAACATGTTACATATTTTAAAAAAAACTAGCAAATTTAATGAAGGATATTTTGATGATAGTACAAAAATAAGAATTGGAAAAAATACAAAACTAGAACCGGGTGTAATAGTTTATGATAATTGTGAAATTGGAGAAGATTGTGTAATTGGTACATCAGCAGTTTTAAAATCAAATACAAAAATAGGAGATCATACAATATTTGGAACATTATCTACAACTGAAGGAAATGTTAAGATTGGTTCATGGACAACAATTCATTCTCAATGTCATGTTACATGGGGAATGGAAATAGGAAACAATGTGTTTATTGCACCATTTTTTTATACTGCAAATACTCCAAAGATAAGTGCAGGTAAATTTGGTTATCCAAACACTACAGATGACACTCGATATCCACCGTCTGTTGAAAATGGTGTAAGGATTGGAGAGAATGTGGGATTAATTCCAGGAGTAAAAATTGGAGAGAATTCTTTAATTGATATGGGTTGTTTGATCACAAAGAACATCCCACCCAATTCCCACGTTAGAGCAGACAAGGCAATAGTAGGTAAAATAATAGGAAAAGTTTAACTTAGAAATTAACTTCTTTTCTAAAAATCCAATTCTTTAATTTTGATAGAATTAAAATCCAAATTACAACTAAAACTAATGCAATGATTGCTTTAATTACTGATGCGATAAACCGATCAAATTCACCAAACCCTGAAATAGAAATCGGACCCAGAAAAATAACTATGATTCCACCTCCAACAATTATCATAATCCACATTGCAAACAAAAATCCAAAAAGATTAGATTTCAAAGCGAGTCTCCATCATAAATGCAGTAATTATTGCTAAAACTCCTGAAAATATTGCTAACTTGAAAATTGCAAATCCTATTTGTTTTTCTGACATTGGACCTGCAGCAAGAATTAATCTCATCAAAGTAACTGGAGCTTTTTTATCACTAGTTGCCTTTAATTTAAAATCAGCAGTATGCTCTACGGGCTTTCTCTTGATTTGTCTGTGTTCTACGACTCGTTTTACGCTTGATAGGAACAAAAAAGAGTTAATTACTGCAGGTAAAAGAGCTATTGCTGCAATAATTTCTACATTACCTACAATTGCAATAGCACCATACATTGCACCTAATGTTAAAGCACCAGAATCGCCAGGAAAAATCTTACTTGGGATTTTATGATACTTGTAAAATGCTAGTGAAACAAAACCAAGAGGTAAACTGACAATTGCAATCTCATAATTTTGTATTATGAATAAACAGATAGATAATGAGAAACTAGCAATTATCATAAATCCACTTGCAATTCCGTTTAAAACATCAATAGAGTTAATGGTGTTTCCAGTAATTGGTATCATGAATATAATTAATATGAAATAGAGAATTGGAATTTGTACTGAGCCAAACAATGGAAAAGTAAGATCTGAATCATATGCCCCAAATGCAATAATTGGAATTGCAGCTATTGCAAGGGCAACAGGTTTAAACCATCCACCCATTACTTTTCTATCATCAATATATCCAATTACAAATGCTGCAGAAGTAGTAATTAGTATTGCAAGAATCTCATTCATTTGTAAAAATGCATAAAGAACAATTTCAGATGCAATAATTCCTGCAACAATTGCAGGGCCTCCAGGTCTCACCACCATAACATTCCCTTTTTTATTCACATCTTTTACTGCAAGATTTCTTTTTTCTAAAATTTTAATTAGTGGAGGAATCATTGCAAAAACAACTACAAATGCAACAATGCAAGAAATTATTGCTGGAATCAGTAAATCAATCAATTAACTAACTCTTCGTAACTCTGTCTTTATGTTATCTGCAATGGTTGAGCCAATTTTATCAATTTCTGCTAATTTATACACTGGGATCTTCCTCAAATCATCTAGATTCTTGATTCCGTGTTTGAAGAGAATCCGTGCTCTAACCCTTCCAATACCTTTGACGTGAATTAAATCTAAGAGTTCTTCTCTGATTCCATAAACTATTCTAGTTCTCAAATCACTCAATTCTTCAAGCAAGTCTGCCCTCTCTACATGTTTTGATATCTCTCTGAGACAGTATGATAACCAATTGGCATTCTCAGTCATTCTGTGCATGTCTCCAGATTCAATTTTAAGGCTATCAGAGAGAGATAATTCAGTAGATTCTGTAATCCAAGATTGTAGAGCTAAAAGACTTCTTGAGCAGTCATACTCGGAGATAGATTCCAAAAGTTGTGATGAATTGTTCTCTATCATCAAACTTGCAGTTTCATAGTCTTTTTGTCGCAGTGAGAATTTCGGAAAAAATTCTTCACAATTTGTGATTAAATGCAAGAATCCAAAAGTGTGTTTTCTTTCTTGGGACACATTTTCAATTGAATCTCTAAAGTATGTTGCAGTTAATGGATCAATATACAGCATTGATGTTTTCTTGCCAAATTCTGTGGCGGCATATCTTTCACCTTTTTTAATTATTAAGAATTTACTTGAAAGAAAACGTAATGATATATCAATTGCAAATTTTATCGTGGGTTTTCGTGATTGTAATCCACCTAATGTTTGTAAAAAGAATTCTAAAATTTCTTCTTTTTTAATTCCAGGATGAGTAACTATAACACTTAGAATATGAGTTCGCAAAGACTTGTCATCAGTAATTTTGGATTCGATTACCTCAGGTTCGCCGTTGATGTAGTATTCTGTTAAATCTTCAGTATTGCCATTTCCAACAATAATTGATTCTCCATAATCATCGTACTGTGGTCTTCCTGCTCTTCCACAAAGCTGTTTGTATTCTAAAATACTAATTGGTCTGTTTGCACCAACTTTAGCATTATACCTATTAACATTAGATATTACAACTCGTCTTGCTGGAAGATTAACACCCGCAGCCAAAGTTGGGGTAGAAGATAATAGTTTGATTGTACCCTTACGAAATTCTTTCTCTATCGTCTCTCGACATTTTTGATTTAGTCCTGCATGATGAAATGCGACTCCTTTTTTTACCAACAATGCTAGTGTCTTGACTAGTTCAGTGTGTTCATTTTCTGATAATAATTTTTTTGATATTTTTTCTAGTTCAGCGATTTCTTTTTTTTCTAATTTTTTAAATATTGCATCTGATGCTTTTGTTGCAAGGGATTTTGAGCGAGTTCTAGTCTCTGCAAACACTAGGGATTGACCTCCTTGGTTTACAGATTGTACGCCTAAATCAATTGGTGTATCCATCAAACTACGTTTAACTTCAAAAGTTTTACCATCACTCATTGTAACTTGACCTTCATCACATACACCTTCAGATAATGGAACAGGTCTCCAGTCATTTTTTATCAATTTACATTCAAGCCAATCTGCAATCTCATCAGAATTTGTAATTGTTGCACTAAGACCTACAATCTGAGGTTTTGTTTCCAAAAGTTTGAGTTGAGTTAAAATCATTTCAAGTGTTGGACCCCTACTTTCATCTCCAATCAAATGCACTTCATCAGAGATTACCAATCCAATTTCATCAACCCATTCAGCACCATGTCTAATCATGGAATCCATTTTTTCATTTGTTAAAATTAACACATTGTTTTTCTCTAGGTTTTTTTCAATATTTTCAAAATCACCAGTAGATATTGCAACCTTTACTTTATTTCCTAAAGCAACTTTTTCTAATTTTTTAAATTCTGTAAATTTTTCAGCAGCTAATGCTCTTAATGGACTAAGGTAAACCACCTTGCCTTTATTCTTTGATATAAAACTCATCATTGCAAGCATTGCAATCAAAGTTTTTCCACTAGCAGTAGGGGCAGACACTAGAATACTTTTTCCATCCAGTAAACCCGACTTTACACTATCAGCTTGTGGGGGATATAATTTTTCAAAACCTTGAGATTTTAGAAAATCAATTGCAGATGCTGGAAGTTTTAATTTCTCTATTTTCATACGCGGTTATAATGACCGGGTTTTGATTCATAAATAGATGCTTCTCTAAGCATTCTTCTAATGTAATTTCTTGCCTCCTCCTCGGTGAATTTCTCACTCTTTTCTAATTCTCTGACAAAGGCCTTTTCTTCTGCTGGGATCTTGTTATCACCTTCAATACCTTTGAGTATATCCATGAATAATTGCATCTTTGAAACTTCACTTCTTGGCTTGCCTTGTAACACACCCAGATCTACTTTACCAGTATTGACATCCACTCCAGCGTCTTGTAGCATGCTCTGAATTAGGAAGATTGCACGCTCAGCATCTTCCTCTTCTACCTTATCTTTCATAAGTAATCTTGCCCTAGCAGTTGAAAGTCGGATTATACCTTCAAGTTGTCTAGGTGTAACTGTAATCATTTCTTCTGATTCAACATTTCTCATTTGGAGATAATAATCAAGAATTTTGGCCTCAGCCTCTTGTGTTAGTTCAGGTTCCCCACGTTTTGCATAGGATAGGTATTTTGTCAGTAAATCAACTTCAATTACAGATTTTTTATCAGTACCTACTGAAGTATTTCTTTGAATGATATGTTTTGCAATTTGTGTATCTCTTTCTTTGGTTGGAATATCTCTTACAACAAATATCAAGTCAAATCTTGTAAGCAATGGAATTGGCAAATTGACATTTTCTGTAATATTTTTGAAAGGATCATATTTTCCATACATTGGATTTGCAGCAGCTAGAATTGAAGTTCGTGCATTTAGCGTAGCTACAATACCACCTTTTGCAATACTTGCAGATTGTTGTTCCATAACTTCGTGCAATGCACTTCGGTCCTCGGGTTTCATCTTATCGAATTCGTCTATACTTACCAAACCTTGATCACCTAACACAACTGCACCAGCTTCTAACATCATAATCCCGGTCTTGTCTCTAACTACAGCAGCTGTAAGACCGGCAGCAGTAGAACCTCTACCAGAAGTATACAAACCTCTGGGTGCAATTCTTGCACAAAACTTTAGCATCTCAGATTTTGCAGTACCAGGATCTCCTACAAGAAATATGTTGATGTCTCCCCTAATCTTACTTCCATCACCAAGTAATTTTTGATTAGAACCAACAATTAGTAATAAAATAGCTTCTTTGATTAATACTTGACCTTGAATGTGAGGTGCAAAAGAATCTATCAATCTTTGATACACATCAGAACTTTGACCAAGTGATCTGATTAGTTTTTCTTCTTCAGGAGAAATTTCTTCTCTACCAATTTTTCTATCAGTCTTAGAACCACGTCCACTAAGAAATTCAATATTATTTCCTTCAATTCTTAATCGGTATAATCCACTGTGGCCTCTTTGGATTCCTGCAACTGATTCTTGTTCTACTCTGACCATACCTGTGAGTATGATTCTGTCCCCTGGCCTTGAATTATCTACTAAATCCTGTCTAGTGGTAACATCGATATAGTGAGGTAATTGTCCAGGAGGTAAGTCCTCTGGAAGTTCTTGCAGTCTTAGTATCTGAAAATCAATAAACTTGCTTGCTTCGGGTTTTAATTCAAAATCTCTATGTTTACAACTAGGATTATCACAAACTATAGGGATTTTTACATCCATTCCTTTTAGTTGAATTACTTTGGTTGGATGTTCATCAGGGCACACAAAAACTAGTTCTTTTGCAAGAGGCTTTACTTCAGATGCTCTTACCACCATTCCAGAGACACTGGTAATTTTTCCAATTGTTTCAGCATTAATTTGTCTTAGACTGCGCTCTAATGGAAAATTGATTAGTCTTACACGAATTTCATCTTTAATTTTTTCTGCATAATCAGGAAATCTTGTTTGTAATGCTTCTTTGATTGCTCTTGCAAATGCATCAAAAATTCTATCAGGATTTTCTGAAAACATTGCTTCAATTTGGGGTTCTATAACCAAATCATTATAATCAACTATGATATATTTTGCATTCTTTGGCATCATCTCATCGATTGCATCTACATAATTGTAATTGCCATCTCTGTCTTTGAATTGAATTAAGAATTCTTTTACTTTATCAGATAAAGCAGAATCAGTAAATGTGCTAGCTTGAGCTGTGCTTATTTTGATCTCCTCTTATCTGTTTTTCAAATTCTTTACTGTTATCATAAATTGTTTTATAGAAAACATTTTCCTCAACAGTTAGTTTGTTGTAAAGTTCGGAATTTAGTTTGATGGAATCTGCAATCTTCACTAGCTTGCCTCTTCGCATTCTAAATAATTCCAACATCATACTCTCCACCTTATCAAAATCATTATTGTTTAGATCCTTCATAGATTCTTTTAGCTTGATGTAAAAATGAGGATCAAGTGTAGATATTTGATATTCACCAACCATTTTTTCTTTTGATAATGCTTGTTTTAATTGAGTTATCATATCTGGAGAATCAAGGGTTCCTATTTCATTATCAGAGAGAATCTTTCCTACCCATTGAGGCATGTTATTAGTATCACCTTGCGTGCCTTCAATTTTCATTCCAGCCACATTATACTTGAAATCCTTGTTTACAGTAACCTTAGCATCTTTTAGGCGGTATCCAATTGAATGCACTTTTTCTATTTTATCTATTTCCATCTGAGATCACTTTTTCTGATTTAGATCCTCAAGTATCGGATCGATCAATTCTGTTAACAATTTAGTGAGATCAATTGATCCTAATTAATTTCAGGCTGATCGCAAGTGATTATGACAAATTTTGATTTTAAGATATGGTATATGACAATAACCAATTCGGATTTATTAGTGGGGTTTTGCATTTAATACACATGGCTGAAACTGGTATGTGGGTAGAAAAGTATCGACCAGTCAAGCTTTCTGAAGTTGTAAACCAAACTGAAATTATTGGAAGTTTAGAGGCTCTAATCAAAGATCCAACAGATATGCCACATTTGATGTTCTCAGGTTCTGCAGGAGTGGGGAAGACAACTACTGCACTATGTATTGCAAGACAAATTTTAGGAGATTATTCCAAAGACTACACATTAGAGCTCAACGCATCTGATGAAAGAGGGATTGGGATGGTCAGAGAAAAGGTAAAAAAATTCTCAAGATTTGCAGGAATGACCGATGTTCCATTCAAAATTATCATTTTAGATGAAGCCGATGAGATGACAGGAGATGCACAAACGGCACTAAGACGAATTATAGAAGATACTGCAAAAATTTGTAGATTTATTTTCATAGCTAATAATATTTCAAAAATTATAGATCCAATTCAGAGTAGATGTGCCACTTTCAAGTTTACCACAGTCTCTGAAGAAGATGTTATTAGTAGATTAGAAGTTATTGCCAAAAAAGAAAAAGTCAAAACTGATAAAAAAGGTCTCAAAGCAATTTATGATTATTCTGAAGGAGACTTGAGACATGCAATTAATCTAATGCAGGCAACTGCAAGTATTGGTGAAATTACAGAAGAGAATGTAAAATCATCAGCAGGGCTGACAAAAACTAGTGATGTTGATGAAGTTTTAAAAATTGCACTGTCAGGTAAAGTTGCAAAAGCCAGAGAAAAGATGATTGAATTAATCAAGGTTTATGGAATGTCTGAATCAGATTTTCTAAAATATTTAAACTCTGCAGTATTCGAATCAAAACATGATAAATTAGCAGATATCTTAGAGATAATTGCAAAGTATGATTATAGAGTATTAGTTGGAGCAAATTCTGAAATTCAATTATCTGCAATGTTAGCAGAACTAGGAAATACGAAATAATTATACCAAGTAGAACACTTTAATAATATTTCCCAATGAATTCTTTATTACTATTCAAATAAAGTTCTTGAGATTCATAATAATCTTGTCTTAAAATTAATTCTACATTAACTCCATTATCTTCAAAAAATCCCAGTTCTTGTGCAACAAAAACATATGCATAACCAGGTTATGCATTAATTGAAATTATTAGTAGTTCATTATTTTTTGTTTTAACAGGTTCTAGAGAGATAAATGAGATTTGGGCATAGTGATTTACAAAAATAGTTTTAAATTATTTCAACAACAAAGCATTCTTTTGACAATTCTTGGATTCTCTACTCCAGTAATACAATTGTAATACACTGCCAACTGATAAACAAGCACGCAGATCAGCACAAATGATTCTACGTTATTTGATCCTTTCACAGGGACTGTTCTGATATCAAATGCATCTTTGAATATTTGAAATAGGGGCTCAATTGAAATTTTTCTTTGCAAATACAACTCTTGACCAATCACAGAATGATAAAAATCTGCAAGTTTGATTCTCTCTGGAGGAGTTGATGGGTATATCTTAACTGAAGTAATCAATCTCAGATTTTTCTTGCTGCTAAACTGGTACAGTGAACCATCATCATATGCTGGATCACACAAGACATTACTTATCAGCCCTGCAAGTGATTTGATTATTTCACAATACATCTTATTGTCATGAACATTTGCAGTTGAGACATCAGCAGATAAAGGAACAATCAATTTACCAGCCGAACAACTTATGTGTAGTTTGTATCCAAATATCCAACCCTTGTATTTGGAGAAACCCTATTTTGGCACCAGTATCAATTCCTGCAATTGGCAAACGATTTTGTGTAATGTCTGATTTTTGCTATACTGGACTCAGCAGCTTTTAGCATGGAACTATCAACTAGTACTAAAATATTTTCCACCAATCCATCTGAGATGAATTTGTTGCCCATTGTACTAATCATGTCACTAATTGGTAGAAATTCAAATCGCCTGTCAATTGTTCTACGGTTTGGGATTTACTGTAATTTACAAACCTTGAGTAATTTGTGATTGGTTGATTTAATCAAAAGAAAATAGTATAGTGTATTGTTGCTGGATATTCTCATCCAAGACCTGCGATGCACAATTGCATCATCTGAATGGTGGAGTACACGTATGGTCTACCGACTCTGAGTACATCTTCATACAAAGATAATGTCCCTACCAAATGTAACACGCCAATAAGAAATGATTGATACCTATCGCCGCTACAAATATCAGACTGCATGATGAACCAAATGTAACACGCCAATAAGAAATGATTGATACCTTATGTTGCCTAGGGATTTGTACATCTTTTATCATTTCAATGATATCACGATGTGCTGATCTTTAGCTTTTTCCATTTGAATAATTTGAGAGATAACTCAAAAATCAGAATTAATTATGCCCAAGTCTCAAATAAATGATATACTAATAATTCTAATAACTATATGTGAATAAGAAAGCAAGGAAATCAGATAGCATAAAAAATGAATCTAGTTCCAAGGTTCGTAAATACTCGGCTCCAAAAAAGATTACAAACAAACAGATTAGGAAGAAACCAAAGAAAGGCATGTTTGTGGGCATTGACCTGCACAAGAAGTTTCTTCAAGTAATAAATGGATGATGCAGGCAAAGTATTACAAAATGACAAAGTGGATAACACTCATGAATCTATCAGGAAGCATTTTGCAAAAATACCAATTTCTGCAAATATTGTAATGGAATCCTCATCAGTCTGGTATGACACGTATCGATTTCTCACAGATACTTTGGGATACAAAAACGTCACACTCTCAAACCCATATTTGACAAAGGCAATTGCTACATCAAAAAAGAAAACAGACAAGATTGATGCCAAGATATTGGCAGATCTTTTACGAGGAGGATACATTGCCACATGTTATGTTCCAGACAAAAAGATTGTACAACAAAGACAGCTTGTAAGATATAGGAAAAAACTAATCCAATGGAGAACATCTGTCAAGAATTCAGTTCATGGAATATTGTTACAGGAAGGAATCAGGATTCCAGGAGTTACATTCACTGAAACATACAACAGAAGACTCAAGGCACTAGGAGATTACAGAATAGACGGATTCTTGCAACAAATCAGCCACCTTAATTTACAGATTGCAGAGATTAATTCCAAAGTGTATGCTGCTGTAAAAGTTAATCCTGATGCAATTTTGATAAACTCGATTCCGGGAATTGGGCATTATTCTTCGCTTGTCATTGCATCAGAGATTGCAGATATTGAGAGATTCAATGATTCTCACAAACTGTGTGCATATGCAGGAGTTGTACCATCAGTTAGAAACTCTGCAGATACAATACACCATGGCAGAATAACAAAAAGGGGAAGCATGACATTGAGATGGGTTCTAACAGAATGCATACACACTCATGCAATTCATGCCAAGGATAGTGACATTACAAAATTTTACAATCGCATTAAAAAGAAAAGAGGATCATCCAAAGCTGCAGTAGCTGGTGCATCAAAGATCCTGAGGGTGATTTATTGGATGTTAAAGGAGAGGAGAGAATTTGTACAAAATTATAGTTAGGACTGCAAGTCGCGTTGTAATTATTGAGGGACAAGGCCTCGTCTAATAACTGCGAACAATCCTAACTAGGATGAAGATAGCATTGAGAGAATAGTCTCGTATGGATACATGTCTGCCATCTTTTGATTGAAACCATTCTCTAGCGAAAGCCATGCCCTGATGTATAGAAAGAGAGGAAATGTATAAAAACAATTCACATGGATAATTACAACTATGGCAATAACTGGTATGATCATCTATTCATAACCAGAATTGAATTTTTCTATTATTTCAAGTCCTATCGAATAATAATTCTAAGCTGCAATTCTCAGAATAGATTTCAATAAAATGGAAATTGAAAACGCAGAGAGAGGGATTTGAACCCCCGTATGCTTGCGCACACAGGCTCTCAAGGCCCGCGCCCTACCGAGCTAGGCGACCTCTGCAAAAAATATTGGATAGTAGCGATTAAAATCTGTTGAGGTGAAATAGAAAAATAAGAAAAAAGAAAAAATTTCTTTAATCGTGTGCGTGTGGGTTTTCAGAACCAGATTTCATAATTACATATGTTCCGGCTGCTTTCTCGTGCCATTCTTGGTTAGCTGATTCTATACGAATAGCTCCTTCAGGACAAATTTCTTGACAGGCCATACAAACTGTACAATCGTGTTCTCTGATTGGTTGTGATTTGTCTGTATAATCTAATCTTTCGTCTTGTTCTGTAAGGCCAGTTCCTTCAAAAGTTTCTCCCATAGCTTTGTCTGCAGGAATATCTTTTTCAGTTCTGTACCATTGGAATGTTTGAACTGGACATACACTCATGCATGAACCAGCTGCAACACATGAATCCCAATCGACTGCAACAGTAGTACCATGAATTCCTAGAGGAACTTGCGTTTCTCCTTTTGCTTCATAAGCTGCTTTTACATCGTCGTTTGAGAATGCGGCACCGTCTGATCTTCCGTCACCCCAGATATAGTGAAAATTTTCACCATCTGCATGATTTGTTTGGCCTTTTGGCTTAACATCATTGTGACAAAAATCTTCTGGTATTTGTAAATCTGCCATGAATTCGTTATTTCTAAATATTATTTAAATCTAAACAAAATTAGTTGAGACTAAATTCAAAAAGGAATAGAAAAATTAAAAATTTCTAGGATTAGATCTCTAAAACTTAGAGAGTTTTTGCAGCAGCTTCATGTTTCTCAACATTTGATTGATCAACTTTGATAGCTGCTGGCGGACATACTGAAACACATGCCATACACCAGATACAATCGTGTTCTCTGATTGGATCTGCTTTATCTGTAAGATCTTTGCGCTCGTCTTTTACATCACTTCCAGTTCCTGCAAAGGTTTGTTCAATGACATCTTTTGCCGAGATGTCTTTTTCAGTTCTGTACCATTGGAATACTTGTACAGGACAGGCTTCGATGCAAGCACCATCTGCAACACATGAATCCCAATCGACTGCAACCATGGTACCACTGACACCAAGAGGAACTTGTTCTTCGCCTCTTGCTGCATATGCTGCAACGACATCTGCATCTGCTAATGCTTCAGCTTGGGAGCCATCAATGTTTTTGGTTTTACCGGGACCCCACATAATATGGAAATTACCATCATCGAGGTTAATTTTTCCAGTTGGCTTTAGACCTTCAGGAAAATTTTCTGCTATTGGCATGATACAATTTTCTAATGGTTATTATTTAAAGCTAGAGAGTTGTTTTACGAATATACACTAGACTATAGATCATGTTAGGTAGGAAAATTTCCTTACGTTCATAACGATCAAGTAGCAATTCTCTGGATATGGATATTATCAAGTATGATGTGTATAGAGGACCAAATCTAGGAGTATACATTGCAATAAATGATAGTATAGGACTGGTTCCAATGGGATTTGCTCAAACCAAATCTGACAAGCTTGCAAAATATCTAGATATAGAAATTCATCATACTGCAATTGCAAATACTCGATTAATTGGTGCATTATCAGTGATGAACAATAAAGGAGTTTTATTACCAAATACTGCTTATCAAAATGAATACGATTATCTCAAAGTTGAAACTGATTTAGAAGTTGGAGTGCTAGATACAAAATTTAATGCACTAGGAAATGTAATTTGTGCCAATGACAAAGGTGCAGTGGTATCTCCTTGGTTATCAAAACAAGACTGTCAAATCATTTCAGATGTTTTGGGAGTTGAGGTAATTCAGAAAAAAATTGCTGGGTTTAATCAAACAGGAGTAGTACTAGTTGCAAACGGTAGTGGTGCTGCAATTCATCCAGAAGCAGATGAGGAAGACATGAAAACTATAGCCAATGTACTAGGCGTAAATATTGAGCAGAGTTCAATTAACAACGGTATTCCATATGTGTCATCAGGAATTTTGGTAAATAATCACTGCGTAATAGTTGGTTCTCTGACTAGTGGTCCTGAAATTATGATGTTAACTAGAGCGTTTCTAAATTAAGAATAGATTTTGGGTCTTCAGTTAGTTTCTCTAGGGATATAGTTCCTTCAGTACTATTTACCATATCTTTGAGTATTACATTTCCATTTTCTAGTTCTTGAGGTCCTACTATAATTGCAAACTTTGCATGAGTTGCAATATCCATCTGTTTTTTCATGTTACGCCCTGCCAAATCAATGTCAGTTGGGATATTATTTAGTCTTAGTAGTGATGTGATAGAATGAGCTACCTTTTGCATCTCTTCATTGATGTATAGTACTGCAACTCTGTTTTGGTTTGTCTGAGGAATTATTTTTTGCTCTTGCATGGTTAGCATTATTCTCTCCACTCCACCTGCAACACCTGTTGCACCAATGTCTTCTCTACCAAATGCTTTAGTTAGAGTATCGTATCGTCCACCACCAGCTAATGCACCCAGAGTGGAATTTTTATCAAATACTTCAAAGACGATTCCCGAATAATAATCCAGTCCTCGTACTATACCGAAATTAATTCTAACATTTGATACGCCTCTATTATTTAATGACTCAACTAGTGCTTTTAGTTTATCCCAGGATTCTAGTTGGGAGACATCAAATGTGTCTTCTATTTTTTGTATAGTTCCTTTGATTTGTGAGAATTGTAATATTTTTTCTAGTTTTTCAGTTGCATATCCTTTATTTTCAAATTCTTCTAGGATCTGTTGTTTTGATTTTTTTGTAATTTTGTCTATTGCTCGTAAAATATCTGCAACTAGCTGTGGTTCTTTGGAATCAAACACTTTGTTGATGTAAGACTCTACAAGATTTCTGTGATTAATATCAATTGTGATATCTTTGAGCAATAAAGAATCAAATAGTCTTGAGGTAATTTCTATAATTTCAGCTTCTGATTCAAGGCGGGCTTTACCATAAACTTCGATATCCCATTGGTGAAAATATCGATATCTTCCTTTTTGTGGTTCATCGTATCTGAACACCCCACCAAAGGCTGAGATTTTTGCAGGCAGTTTCATTGATTTTTGAGCAGACGCATATCTTGTCAGCCCCATTGTAAAATCAAAACGTAATGCTACTTCTCTGTCTCCTTTGTCTTTGAAATAGTAAATCTCATCTCTTATTCCAGGACCAGATTTTGTCTCCAAAGTTGATAGTAATTCTATAGGGGATGGGTCCATAAAGGAGAATCCATACAAAGTCGATAGTTTCTTAAAATGTGACCTGATATGTTCAATGTTTGCGTTTTCTGCACCTTCAAAGTCTTTCATCCCACGTGGTAGTTCCAAGATAACTAGTTTCCAAATGATTGTGATTTAGATATTTCTGTGAGAGTTCTTATCAAAATATGAGTTATTTTGTATTTTTAGAAAATACAGAGAACCAATAGCGTAGGATTCTATGATTCATCTCTACTATTGCATCTGCATTATCATTCCAGGCCTTTACATTATTTTTGATATATTCTACATTTTGTATTGCGAGTTTGTTGTACATTGAGCGACACTTTGTAGATTCTTCGCCCATGTTTGTTATGATATCTTTTGCTGCCTGTGGTAGTTTGAATCCAGAGTCAGATAGGAATTCTTGACATAGTTTGATGTTTGCATCAACTGCATGCTTTACTGACTTGTAGTATTCGTTTTGTAAATCAAATAGTGTTTGCTGAATGTGTGGAACTGTATGTTCAACTTCTAAGAAATATTTTTTGCTTATCTCTTCAAATACGCTATAATCATCAGAATTTTTATTTTCAGTCATGTGTTATCTATAAAATTTGTAGATTTAAGATTATAGAGTAAATTTTGAGACTGGTTTTAGGATTTTACTCGAAATGATATTGGTCTCTGGTTAAATTTTCTAAAAATTACATTGGCACTATCTATTAAAGATTGGACATATGGATAGTTTGGATTCCCAATGAGATCATTTTTGATAATACTAAGATAGTATCTTTGTTGCTTTACTAGTCGTATCTTCTTTGATTTTGATGCTTGATAGGTTTTCAACTCACTCAAGTTTGCAGAAATATCACACAGTTTGATTAGTTTTGCACCAAACGATGATTCTTTGAGTTGAATTGTATATGCTTGATTTCTTTTTTTCCTAGATAATGACATGTCTTTTGATATGGAGGATACCAACACTGCAATTTCACTTTCAAATTGCTCATACAAATCATCAAAAGTTGTTTCTGTACTTTCAATTACATCGTGTAGCCATCCTGCACAAAATATTTGCTCATCAATTACGCCCAAACTTTTGAGTCTATTTACAACATCTTCTAAGTGTTTAGAGTATGGAATAATTCCGTCTATTCTGAATTGTCCTGCATGTTTGTTTTTTGCAAATAATTCAGCACTTTTTACTATATTCAAAATAATATTCTACACATCTACAATGCTTTCTTCAATATTAGCCAAATAAACTATATTCCAAAAAAATTGTATATCATTATAAAGGATCTTTTTGATGTGATTTGTGATTCAGAATATAGATAAATGATAAGTGTATAGTGATATTTTTAGATCATGATGGAATTGTGTAATCTATGGGCAGTTGTACCCACACATGAAGAGAAAAACTTGCCTGCAAGAACTGTTAGTTATTGCAGAAAAAGAACTAGATGCAAAAGAAGAAATTGATTTGGTATATCAAGTGTCAGAAGAGGCTATGGAGTTACGTTGGGGATTTGTTGGTAGTACAAGACGACAATACATTGATGATATTAAGAGAATTTTAGCAAACCAATATGTTTTGAATGTATAGAATTGATTTTTAAGATGTGAATGCATATAGAATGTATGGTACTTGCATATATTGGAATTGTCTTAGGTGTTTTACTAGTGATTATTTTGATTGTCAAAATATCAAAAACAGGTTCACGTGAAATAGTAGGAATTGATGTGTACTGTAAAAAATGTGGCACAGAAACTAGAGGAACGAATTGTCCAAAATGTGAAAAATTCAAGTCATTTGGTGTCTAGATGGTATAGTATAGTGATGCTTTAATGAAATGATTTTCAAATCTAGTCATGTTAGAGCTAGGTTATTGTATCTAAATTTTACATTATGGAAATTTATAGCTAGAATGAATTATGAATAATGTTTGTCTGATAGTGCATTGCCTAATGAGAACTCGGATTATTCTCTTCCAGGGAGAGCAGATGAGAGTGATGCTGCATATTTTGTTTCACCAGTGGAGACAAAACCCAAAAGTAGAATCCTGATGTTGGCAGTAGTTGCTTTTATTTTGGTATCAGCTGGCGTGTTTTCATATTACTTTGTAAACCAAAATGAGATTAATTCTCAAATTATGGATAATACATCATTTAAGACTGCAGAACAAAAAATGGCTATAAAGTATAATGTTGGTCAACTTGGTAGTAATCATGCACATGCTGCAATTGCAGTTTTTGTGGAAGGAGATAAGATAAACTTTGGATTACCACAGTTTCAATTACAAAGCAAGTATATTCATTTTGAGAACCACAACCCATACCAGATTCACAAGCATGCGACTGGCGTACCCCTAGATATGTTGTTTTCATCATTTGAGATAGAGGTTAGTCAGAATTGTATTGTATTGGGTACAAATGATGCAATATCTGATGAAGCATTTTGTGCTGATGAGAAAAACTCCCTTGTTTTCATGGTAAATGGAAAAACGATGTCTGATATTTTATCTTATGAGATTAATCACAATGATAGAATCTTGATATCATTTGGTAGTGACAAATTACACTCAGAACAGCTGAGATATTTGGCGTCCCTTGATGTTCATGACGTTCCAGAAAAGAGATCATATGGTTCTGATAGAGATATTTCTATTTGATACTAGTTTCTTTTAGACAAGAATGGAATTATAGAACGTACAAATTCCATGACATTTTTGATTTGAATATATACAGTACACCATGACTTCCAATTTCCATAACTATAGATTCTCCTCCAAACAGAGTTGTCTTGAAGCTGCCATGTTTTGTTATTCTGTAGCTTGCAGTAGAATTTAATGCAATTAGTTGATAGTTGCCAATTATCATTTTTTCCAGAGTTTAGTTTAGTTTCTAAAAACTACCTAGTGTTTTCTGTTTCTTTTCTTCCCAAATCAATTCACGCATTCCAAGCTGCATTCTCAATGAATTTGCAGTTGCAGGACCAAACCCTTCAAAGTGATTGTTTGTCATTATCATCGCATATGGAATATCTTTTATTTCTTTGAGTTTTTTTGCCCAACTAGCTATTTCTTTTTCTTTGTTTTGTGTAACCTTACCAAATTTTGAATATGGGATAGTTCTGTCTCCAATCAATCTAACATAAAGATAGTTTGAGGTAATTGGCATTGGATTGTTTATTCCTGAAACTGCATTCCATACAAGACAGTGTTTATTTTGTCTCAGATATGTTATTGCATTATTTGAGAACCAAGATTTATGTCGTCCTTCTATTGGATATACAAAATCCTTGGGTAGTAAATCAAAGAGTTCTCCTAGCCTCGGTTTTATCTCCTCAAATGATAATGATGGTGGCAGTTGTAGTACAAGCGCTGAAATCTTTTCATGAATTGGAGCCAATGATGATAAAAATGAAAAGACTTCTGAATTTACTCTATCTAGTTTTTTTTCATGCGTAATGACTGATGGGAATTTTGCTGTAAACTTGAAATGTCTGGGAGTCTCTGCATTCCATCTTCTTACAATCTCTTGTGCTGGAATTTTGTAAAATGTAGAGTTTATCTCAGTAATATCAAAAAGATGAGAATAGTATTTTAGCCATTCTGAACTTTTTAGATTTTTGGGATAAAATGTACCGGACCATCCTTGATAGCTCCATCCAGTACAGCCTATTTTTAATTCCATTATATGTGCCTCAAATTTGTAGTCTTGTTATTGATACAATAACTATCATAATAATACTGGTTGCCAAAATAACTATTACAATTCCTCCAAATTCAGGTGCAACAGAAAAAGTTTCTGTTACAAAAGATTCATTGTTTGCATCAGCAATTACAGAATATATTCCATCTACTAAAAATTCTTGCTCAAAAATTCTTACAAAAGTACCATCTGATTCTGGAACCACTGTGCCACCTGTAACAAATTCTCCGTTGGGATCAAGCACTTTGATGTTTATTTCTTTAAAATGTGCAATTTCTGATACACAGCCTTCCACTTTGACTCCGGTACTATTTTTTGTATCTTCAGTTTCTACTTTGATGTGTATTGGATTCTCCTTTGAAACATTAACACACAATTCTATTTTTTCTATAAAATGCAATCCATCTATAGTATTGCATTGTCTTAGATATGATTCCATTATTGGATTGCCAGCTGCTACGCAATCCTCAAAACTATTCATTACTGTATTCATTGGTAGTATTCTGAGAATTCTATCATCATTGATTTGTGGATTACCTCTTCCATCTTGATTACTAGTTAGGAGGTATAGATATCCATCAGGCCCTGTTTGTACATCTCGCAGTCTTCCAAATTCGTTTTGAAATAATTTTTCATGTGAATTTACTTTGTTGTTTTCTAAATCAAAATCCATCATATGCAAATGATTTCCTCTCAATGTTGCAACAAAATATTTTCCAGTCCATTGTGGGATTTTATCTGCATTGTAAAACTCTGCACCTGATGGTGCCCATGTGTCATCTCCCGTATGCAAGATTGGAGGTTGCAGGTTTTCTTGAGATTCACTACCAATAATGTCAGGCCAGCCATAATTCATACTTGAAACTATTACATTAATCTCATCATGTGCAGAACCTCTAAGTCCAGATGGTCCGTGCTCTGTTGCAACAAGATTACCTGCCTCATCCCAGTCAATTCCCTGTGGATTTCTGTGCCCTATTGTGTATATTGCAGAATCTTTCCATGGATTATCATCAGGTATTGTTCCATCAGAATTAATTCTTAGAATTTTTCCTCCCAATGAGTTTAGATCCTGCGATAAATTTGGATTGCCAGCTTCGCCTGTTGTGATGTAGAGTTTTCTATCTGGACCAAACTGAATTCGTCCCCCATCATGAAATGGTCCACCAGGAATTCCATCTATCAATATTTTATTCTCAGTTAGTATTCCATCTGTTAGTTGATAGCGAACCAACTTATTTGTTGTTGAAATAAATTCATTGTAAGTATAGTACAGATAGATGTAATTATTTTCTGAATAATTAGGATCAACTGCTATCCCTAACAGTCCTCCTTCTACACCTCCAACTACTAATGATAGTAAAGGATCTTCTAACAATTCTCCATCTTGTATGACCCTCAGATTTCCATTTCTTTCAGTAAATAGAACAGTCCCATCTGGTAACCAATCAATACTCCATGGTATGGTTAAATTATCTGCTACAGTTTCAATCTGTACTCCCAGTTCGGGATATTCTTCTGCAAACGCTACTGGAATTAATAAAAATACTATAACACTAAACATAGTTTCTTTCAATATTTTTGTTGATCATTATTTTACAATTAAGGTTATTGATTATAAAAAATTGGAACTTAAGACCAACAACGATTAGTTACTTGGTGAGAATTCCAATTTAATATGATTATGTAAACTTGGTATATAGATCCTACTGGTGAATCATGTATGTTTATTATAAACAAAATCTAATTCGTGACGAAATAGGAAACGAGATATCATGAAAAACTAGATGAATCTTAGATATACTTCTATCCTTCCACGTCTTCCTTTTTCTATCTGTTTATTTTCCTCAAAGTCCATTCTTTTTGAATCTCAACAGGTATGATAGACCCCATCAGTCATACTATATGAGAAAAAGAAATTTAAAGAATTCCAGATAAAATCTTAAAATTTATTTAAAAATTAAATTAAAAATATATAAATTTATACTATTTCTTAGATCTGCTTTATTATTCATTACGCTCTATATGTAATGAAGACAGAACAAGAGGGATATTCAGACATAATATCCTATTGTCGTGTTACATGTCAGAGCCTACTGCATGGCATTGTAAAGGATAACCCGTAGAAAACTTCTGTCTTCTATTTTATTATTTTTTTGTTTTTGCACACACTATAGACCATTGGCTACAAGTTAGTTCTATCTGTTTGGGTATTTTGTTTTGATGGATGATAAGACATTAAAATTTGAAATTTATTATATGAAAATAGTTTGTTATGTTCAAACTTTTCTGATCTGACTCTATAAGTAGTAAATGAGAAAGTAACTCATCTCTTGTATTTCAAATGATATTTTTTTCTATCTCAAAACCAATCAACAATTATTTTCTCAATGTATAATTTGAATAGGTATATTGTCACAGTTGGTTTGCAACAAGAAACATCTAAAATGGATTACTTCAATAAAACAATACTCGCATACTCCTCCAAACAGAATCATGTTTGTAGAGTTTTACAATTCTACAATAGGCCAAGAAGTATACTCTGATAGAAAAATCTCAATTGATCTTCCATTTAAAATATTCAAAGACTAATTTGGAATTAGAACAGTTCCAGTAAAAGGATTGTAGAATGTAAGATCATTTGTATTGAGTTGTGTAATGATATACGAGCTGACAATGTATTACAACTGCATAACAAAAATAAAGAATTCAAGGGTTGTAAAGAGAATGCTTTGTTGATGAATGATTTTATTTTTGTAAAGCATTATGCCTAAATTTTATTTATTTTTTATAATTATTTCTTGAATTTATATGAAAACATGTAATATGTTTTTTATTTTTATGGTTTATCCCATTTTCCTTCTCTGATATCTATGGAGAATCCTTCTTGGGTTACCTTCATATTTGTATATGGATATATTTCAGTGTTAAATTCATTTATTCGGCCTTCAAAATATTTTATGGATTCAGTATCATTGTATGCTTTGACAATTTCTAGACCTCTGTTTTGATCCAATATGAAATGCGAATCTGCAATAACTGTAATATTTTCAGTTTCAATCGGGTAAAATAACACTGCTGAATAGTCTAATGGAACGTTTTCTATATTGTATATGTCATAAAGGATCCAAGAATATATTGGACTTGCCAATATCGTATTTTGTTCTTTCTTATTTTCAATCACATATGACAATGCTTCAAATTGGTTGTATGATATGTCATTAGTTATAATGAGCATTGTACTTGAAAATCCAAATGTTAGAATGGATACAATGATTATTCTATGAATTGCTTTTGATTGAACGTATTTGATTTTTTTAGGTATGTCTAATAACCAAACACTTGCTCCTATACATAAAATCGGTATTATTGGTATCCAATGAAAATATTGCTTAAATCCAATCAATGATATGAATGCCATAAATGGGACAAACCAAAATAAGACAAACTTGTTTCGTGTAATTGCAGCATATGCTATACCTATCATCCCAATTACAAATAACATTGGATCAATTACTAGGAAATAACCTATGATTTCTAAAATACTGCTACTTCTTTCAGACTGCCATAATACATCTTTAATCCATAAATCAAATTGATCTAGGATTATGCTGTTTATAGGCCATAGCATTGGAATTAACAATACAGGTATTATCCAAATCAGAATATCTTGATATTTTTCTCTCTTTTGAAAAATTAGCCAAAATCCAAGAGGGATGAAAACAAATATTGGAATCTTTGTAAATATTGCCAATCCCAACATTATCCCAGAAAGTGGAGCAAGGTACATTTTGCTTTGAGGTTTTGCAAAATGAATTGCAAACAAAATAGATGTGAGGAGAAATGGTAAAAGTATAGAATCTAGTAATATTCTATCTAAAATCCACGTGTATGGCATTACTGCAAACAATGTAGATGAAAGCAAGGCAACATTGTTGCTAAATTTTTCTTTTGCAATTTGATACACAAGAAAAGTACTCAATATTGCAATCATTCCCATGAATAATCTTGGAATAAGATATAGATTCTGTAATGATGTAGGATCAGTTGTAGTTTCATTATGTGGATAATTTGTAATCTGTAAAACACCTGCAAGAATTATCTGACCAAAATATGGGTGATCATACAGATAACTTTCTTGAGGATTACCGGTATCTATTGTATTCATTGCTCTTCTCATGTATATTCCCTCATCAAAAAAAACATCTGGAAATCCAACTGGATTTATGAGATGAATTACACATGCAAGTAACAATGGAATCAATACGATGTATTTTTTATTCATATCTTCAAATCCTGATAATTGTGGATTGATTTCAAGCATTGGAATCCTATGAATGTAATCAAATCATCAGTTATCATGTACGGTAAATAAAAGTCAACACTATAAGTATTCAAGTTATAATCTAAAAATAAAAAAGAAAACTAATTTTAAAAAACCTAATTTGTTACTTTAGTTAGTATTGAAGACAACTTGTTGCATAGTTTTTATTCTGATTTTGAACAGTAAAGATAATTTTCTTACCAATTGCTTCTACTATTGGATCAGCACCCTCTCAAGTGTTGGCTCGAAGGATTTTTCTAATCATAATTTCATTCACTCTTTTTTGACTTCAAACATTGCAATCGCAGCAGCTTTGTACCACACTATTTCTGCAAATTTGAGCATGTCCTGACTTGAGCAAGGAGCATTTACAGATTCTATCACAACGGTCTAGACTTCTCTAGAGTAGGACAGGTAACGTACGTATCATTTTTGATGCAATTGCTAATCAATTCACGTACAAAAATAGAGTTTGACTCGTGTGGTGTGAGCATGTAATGCACCAAGACAGGCTCTGCAGGATTCTGTTACATTACTCATCGTACAGTATCTCTCAAAATGCGTTATACTTTTTCGCCATCAATTTTATCTGCAAACTCATCTGAACTCTTGTCATATCTTGGACTGAGATGCTTGTCAATTGCAACAGTGACGGGTTCTGCAAACATTCCGATCTTTTTGAGGTCTTGTATTGTGCCATCTATATATTGCATCCATTATCTGAATCACCATCATGTTTTGTTCTGGGATTTTCTTAATTGAGTCAATCAACTAAGAATTTGATGGTGCCTTTTTGAGATGCGACTCTATTTCCAGTCTTTTTAATCGTGGATTCTGCATACGAATTTCCAATGCAAATGGCAATTAGTGCATTTATCATATTTGGTAATCCATACTTTGAATTGTATATGGTAGAGAATCCAAATGACAAAACAGTGTAGTAGAATGTTTGATGTAACTTTTCAAATGTCTGCTGTGAGATATCGTATCGGTGTGCAGTGCTAGTAATAGTATGCTGATTCATATTTGATGGAACTGCACACTTTCAGCAAGCTTTTTCTATCTGAATAATTTGAGGAAATGATCGTTATTTTTTGATCTAAATTGAGCACTTTCCTATCTACTGATTAACAAAATCATTTTTTTTATTTCAGAATCTTTTTCTTTAAAAATGTCATTAATTTTTTCTTTTGATATTGTAATTTTCAGATCAATCACTGCTTGTAATGCACTTTTCTTGACTTCTATGTTGGAATCTAATAATCCTGCAAGAAAAACTTCTTTAGCTTCTATGGCCTTTAGGTGACCTAATGCTCCAAGTGCACATGATCTAACCATTGAGTGTTTATCTTTTGCAAGTTTGATTATTTCTGGAATAGCTGAGGTATCATTTCTATTTGCTAATACAAGTGAAACAAAACCTCTAATGTTTTTACTTGTAGCATTCAAGTTGTTGATTAAAAAATCTGAAATTTTATTTTTGTTTAGTAAAAGCAAACTAAATGCTTCTCCTCTTACTCTAAGATCATCGTCATCTAATTTTGAAATTACTTTTTCTAATATTTGTAGATCGTCTATATCATTCAAACCTTTCAAAATTTTGATTTTTTCTTCACTATTCCCCAATTCTAAAACTTTTGAAATATTTTCCAAGTTCTGACTATATTCCTTTTTTCTAGTTAATATTGATTAATTTGTTTCAATTTTTTTTCATTTAATTCGAAAATACCCTTTTAGCTTTAAATTATCCTTAAATACTGAATTTTATATGTCAACTGAAACTCGAGACACCGTATTCATTGGTAAGAAACCATTGATGGCATATGTAACATCAACGCTAATTCAATTGGCAAACTTACCATCCGTCAACATCAAAGCTAGAGGACTCAGCATAGGTCGTGCTGTAGATGTAGCTCAAATTATTGCAAGAAAGACAGAAAATGCAGGCTACTCTATCGGAGAAATTAAAATTGGCTCAGAATCACTAGAGTCACAAGACGGTAGAACTAGAAACGTTTCAACAATAGAAATTGAAGTAAAGAGAAATACAAATTAACTGTACTTTACTTGAAATTTTTTATTTATTTTCTTTTTAATTTTTCGTATCTTTTTTCCATTTTTCTAAATTTTGGTAGCTCAACCAAGTCATTGAATTGATCAAAGTTTACTATTTGTTTATACTTTGCAGTATTGCATTTTTCTTTTAATTCCGTAAGTATCTTCATTGTTGCAAATGTATTTGCATACAAAACTGATAATGGATACAGAATTATGTTAAATCCCATTTTACTTAACGTTTCAGCAGAACTTGGTGGAGTTTTCCCACCCTCAATCATATTTGCAACTAGTGGTGAATTGATCTCTTTTCCTATTTTTTTCATTTCATTTATTGATCTTGGAGCTTCGACAAAAACTGCATCTGCACCTGTTTTCTTGTTTTGTTTTCCACGTTGAATTGCCTCATCTAACCCTTTTGTTGCTCTTGCATCTGTTCTTGCAACAATAATGAAATCTTTATTTTCTCTTGCGTCCACTGCTGCTGATAATTTTTCAGTATATTCTTCTTGTGAAATTACGTCTTTTCCTTGCATATGTCCACATCGCTTAGGCCATTTTTGATCCTCTAAGAATATACCTGATGCACCTGCTGATTCTAACTCCTTTACCAATTTCCATACGCTTAATGCATTCCCATATCCTGTATCTGCATCAACAATAACTGGCATTGATACTGCTCTACAAATTCTTCTGGCATTATCTACAGTTTCAGTAGCACCTATGAATCCATAATCTGGCATTCCAAATAATGTCGCAGATGTCCCATATCCTGTTTGAAACATCGCATCAAATCCTACTTTTTGAGCAATTTTTGCACCTAATGCATCATAAACACCTGGTATAACAAGTGGTTTTTTTGATTTTAACATACTTTTCAAATTCTTCATAACGATGTTTTCTTTCCTGAATTATTTATGATTTTAATTATATGATACTGAATTTTTTAATGAACATCTATGGTTAATCGATCTTAATCGATTTACCTTTTTTCTTTACTTCTTTCTCTTCAATTTTTTTCAATTCTGATTCTAGGAATTGCTTATACTTGCTGGTTTCTTCTTCAGTCATATTGGTAAAATTAGAACTAAGAATAGATCCCATCGAAGAAATCTTCTCTAATAGATCTGTTGCAACAAATCTTCCCACATTACCTAATCTGAACAAAACTTCTAGTTGTTTTTTGACAATATCATTTACTTTATCTACATCCTCTGCGGTGTTTTTTCCTTTCTTTGTTAATTGATACTTTCCATCTTTAGTCTCCTCAATTAGTCCCTCATCCAATAGTCTACCTAGTAACGGATAAATTAATCCCGGTGATGGTCTCCAAATCCCATTACTTTGCTCTACTGCATAGTCTATGATCTCTTTTCCTGTGTGCGGAGTTTTCTTCAATAATTCCAAAATAAAATATCTTGAAAATCCTCTAGGAATTGAACTTCCTACTCTCTGAAACCATTCAGAAATCATCACTAGTGATATCACTAGTGATATATTTTAATATTTTGGATCACGCCTACAATTACTACATATTTATCTCGCCCAAAGCAAGTTTGACTGAAAATGGTAGATTCCATAGAATTTGACTTGATTATTTGTGGTTCTGGGTTAGCAGGATTGCGAGCTGCAATTGCTGCTGCCAAAAAAGGACCTCATCTTAAAATTGGAATTGTCTCCAAAGTACAAGTGATGCGTTCTCATTCTGTTTCTGCAGAAGGTGGAACTGCTGCTGTTCTTTTTGAAGATGAAGGTGATACCATTGAATCCCATGTTTATGATACTGTCAAAGGTAGTGATTTTCTTGCAGATCAAGATGTTGCTGAAAGACTCTGTGTTGAAATGCCACAAGAAATTTATCAATTAGATCATTGGGGAATGCCCTGGTCAAGACGAAATGATGGTAGAATTGATCAACGCAACTTTGGAGGTTACAGTTTTCCTAGAGCAACATATGCATCAGACAAAGTTGGTTTCTTTGAAATGCAAACATTGTATGATACATGTCAAAAATTTGAAAATATTGAATATCTTAACGAATGGTTTGTAACATCAATTATACATGATGGAAAACGATTCATGGGAGTTACTGCAATTGAATTAGGTTCTGGCACATTTTACACAATTAAAGGAAAAGCTCTCATCATTGCAACTGGTGGAGCTGGAAGATTATACAGCTTTTCAACATATGCTCTTTCTTCAACTCCTGATGGTTTGGATATGGGATTACGTGCTGGTATGGCTCTTAAAGATATGGAATTTGTTCAATTTCATCCAACTGGAATTTTACCTTCTGGAATCCTAATCACAGAAGGTGCAAGAGGAGAAGGTGGTTATCTTCTTAACAATAAAGGTGAACGATTTATGAAAACATATGCAGCTGGTAAAATGGAATTAGCACCACGAGATATTGTATCCAGATCAATTATGACAGAAATTCAAGAAGGTCGTGGTTTCAAACATGAAACTGGTGTAGATTGTATGAAACTCGATTTACGACATCTTGGTGATGAAAAAATCAAAGAAAAATTAGGTGGTATTAGAGAGATATCCATTAAATTTTCAGGTCAAGATCCTGCTAAGGATTTACTGGACATCAGACCTGTCTGTCATTATATGATGGGTGGACTTCATACTGATATTGACGGTGCAACTGAAATTCAAGGAGTTTGGGCTGCAGGTGAGGCTGCATGTAACAGCGTTCATGGCTCTAATCGCCTAGGTGCAAATTCTACCTCTGAATGTATTGTTTGGGGTAAAATTACTGGGGAATTGGCAATTGATTATATCCAAAATAATTTACAAGATAATCCTTGGCCACATCATTTAGTGGCAGCTGAAGAAAAAAGAATCTATGATGGGATTTTTAGAGGAAATGGAGATGTTAATCCATATGAAATTAGGCAACAGCTTACTGATACAATGAATGATAAAGCATATGTTTACAAAAATGAAACTAATTTGATTGAAGGTCTTAAAATAATCAGAAATCTAAAAACGCAAACTTGGAAACATGTCGATGATAAAGCAAAAGAATACAACACCAATTTTGCCAATGTTATGGAACTTGATTCTATGTTCAGAATAGCAGAAATTATCTTACTTGGTGCAATTAACAGAAAAGAATCTCGTGGTGCACATGCAAGGATTGATTATCCAAAACGTGATGATGCTAACTTTTTACATCATACTCTTGCTTACTATGATCCAAATGAACCGATTATGAAAACACACCCCGTCACAATTACCAAGTATCAGCCAGTGGAGAGGAAATACTAGATGCCCCGTGATGAACACAAAGAAGGTATTGGAGGAATGATTAATCCTCGTCGATATGGAATTGAGCGCATAGCATATTTGTTAATGCGATTAAGTGGATTGGGATTATTGGCATATTTTGTTGGTCATATTTATGAGACGAGTAATATTCTACGTGGTCAAGTCGGTTGGGATGATTTCATGGAAATCATATCTGGTACTGAAGGACATATCATTCTGTCTATTGTAATTGCTATGTGTGTATTTCACACTGTAAATGGAGTTAGAGTAATGTTGGGACATGGAGGAGTTGGTGTAGGAAAACCTGCAAGACCTGATTATCCATATGATCCAGCATCACAAAATTACAGACACAAAATAGGAATTTATTCTGCAATAGTTCTTGCTGCAGTTGCAATGATGTATGGTTTAGCGGTAATGTTTGGTGAATAAAATGCGAGAAAGTACAATAATGAAAATTCACTATGGAACTGCTTTAGCAGCTGTGGCATTAGTCGCAGTTCACATTTTAATGCGTTTAACAATGGGATATGCAGAATCTCTGAATTATGAGAATGTTTTGGCAAACTACAAATTCATTCCATATGCTATAATGTTAGAAATAATTCTCATTTTATTATCTGTTCATGGATTTAATGGACTTCGAGTAATCTTACTTGAATTAAAACAAGGAAGAATGTATGAAAAAGCTGTTTCGTATGGTTGTCTTGCAGCAATGATTGGGTTAATAGCCTACGGCTCAAGAACAATTATTATGACTAACATGGGAATGGCATAGAAATGGCACAAGTTTCTGGTATCTTAAACGAACAATCCCCAACGGCAAAATCAGCCCTTCTTAAAATTTCAAGATATAATCCAGAACATGATGACTCGAGTCAATTCATGGAATTTAATGTCAAATATGAAAAATGGACAACTGTTCTAGAAGCTATTCTTGATGTGAAAAAACATCTTGATCATTCTGTTGCAGTTCGTTATTCTTGTAGACAAGCTACATGTGGTTCATGTGGAATGATTATTAATGGAAAACCTCGATTAGCGTGTTTTACAAAAATCAGTGAATTAGATTCTAATGTTGTTACAGTTGAACCAATGAATAATTTCCCTGTAATTCGTGATTTGGCAGTAAGATTTGAAAAATTATTTGACACTCATCAAAAAATCAAACCATATCTAATTAGAGATGATACCGAATTAAACTCTGATGAAAAAGAATTTCTACAATCTCCTGAAGAGGTGGAACAATACATTCAATTTGCAAATTGTATCAAATGTGGTTTATGTAATTCTGCGTGTCCAACAATGGCTACTGATTCATCTTTTGTTGGTCCTCAGGCATTGGCTCAAGCATATCGATATGTTGCTGATAGCAGAGATAAAGGTAAAGATTCTAGATTAAAAATAATTGATGATTCTCACGGTATTTGGAGATGTCATTTTGCTGGTTCTTGTAGTCAAGTATGTCCAAAAGGTGTTGATCCTGCAATGGGAATCCAACTACTCCGAGGATACATGTTAGGTTTTAGAAGTTAATCTAATTTTTTTGGATTTGGACTATTGTTAACTTGATTGTTGATCTGTTCAGCCATAAAGTGATTTGAGACATTAACTTTAACGTCATCTACTCCATCTACTTTCAAAAGATTATCATGAACATCTTGACAAATCTTAAAACCAAATACTGCTGGACAGAATGGGCTTGTTAGATGTAAATCCACTTTGACATTACTGTCGTTGATATCTACTTCATCAATTAATTCCAGTTCTACAATTGATGTGTTAATTTCTGGATCTACAATCTTTGATAGCTCATCAAATATTTTCACTCGCATCTGTTTGATATCTTGGCTCATGTGGAGAAAACCATCGATGCTATATATAACCATTCTAGAACCTTAGGTAATGTATCGTTCTCGTCTTGGTACTGATTTGAGTAATGTCACTCTAGATTATGTTTCATCAATTAATGATGATTCTGAAATCGCTCTTTATGATATTCTTGGAAGTCAAGCTCATGTCTTGATGTTGTTTGAAAATGATATTATTACAAAAAATGACACAAAAAAAATTTTATCTACTTTAGAGAATTTAAAAAATAAGAAGTTTGATACTTCATCTGATGCAGAAGATATTCATGAACTAATTGAAATGTTGGTAATAAAGAAAGCAGGTATGGCAAGTGGAGGGAAAATGCATA
Source organism: Candidatus Nitrosopumilus sp. (assembly GCA_965205675.1). Lineage (GTDB taxonomy): Archaea > Thermoproteota > Nitrososphaeria > Nitrososphaerales > Nitrosopumilaceae > Nitrosopumilus. Next base: position 1,754,316 of record OZ242186.1, on the reverse strand, counting down.
CTGCAAGATCTCGAAATGATCAAGTTGTATTAGATATTCGAATGAAAATTCGAGATGATATCAATATTATTTGTAATTGCTTATTGGATACTATCGAGTCCTTTGTATCTGTAGCTAAAAATCATCAAAAAACTATCATGCCTCTTTATACTCATCTACAACAAGCACAAGCTGGTCTTTTTTCACATTATCTTTTAGCTCAAGCAGATGCTTTAACAAGAGATTTTGAAAGATTATTTGACACATTTAAACGCATTAACCAAAGTCCTCTTGGAGCAGGACCTGTAGGTGGAACAAGTATACCAATTGACCGATACAGTACAGCAAAGATGTTAGGTTTTGATGGTCTTGTTGAAAATTCTATTGATGCTACAAGCACACGAGATTTTGTAGCAGAATATGTTGCAATGATTTCTATTTTGATGACTAATCTTAGTAAAATTTCAGAAGACTTTGTAATTTGGTCTACTTCTGAATTTTCATTTATTGAACTTTCAGATGAATTTACATCTCCATCTAGTGTAATGCCACAAAAAAAGAATCCTGATATCTTAGAATTAACACGAGGAAAAACATCTGAAATAATTGGAAATTTGACTGCAATTTTAACAACTGTTAAAGGATTAGCGTCTGGATATGGACGAGATTTGCAACAAATTAAATCATCAATCTGGTCTACATCAAAAATTTCTATCAGTGCTTTATTAATTTTAAAATCAATTCTTTTGACTTTGAAAGTAAACGAAAAACAAATGAAAAAAGTAACTGAATCAAGTAATCTTATTGCATTAGATATTGCTGAAAAATTAGTCCAAGAAGGAATTTCATTTAGAGTGACTCATAAAATTTCAGGAGCTTTGGTTCAATTGGCTCACAATTCAAAAAAACCCATTTCAAAATTAACTCCTTCTGAAATCAAAAAATCTGTATCTGATACCAAAGTTGACTCTAAAATTGTATCTAAAATTATATCCTCCACAACTGTTGTTTCATCTCTTAAAGATAGGAAATCTCTTGGTTCTTCAGGTTATGATGAGCAAAAAAGAATGATTTCTGATAGAACTCAAAAGATCGATAAATATAGAATGATTATATCAGAACGTGAAAATAAAATTAGTTCTTCTATCATAGATTTGGAAAAACAAATCAAAAAAATAATCCAATAAATAAAATGTACTATCTATTTTATAAATTATTTAATTAGTTAAGACTTGGGCATATTGCTTCACAAAAATAAAATCACTCAACAACAAAGCATTACAATAAACAGTACTTGGGAAAGTAACTATAGCGAAAAGACAAAACATGGCTCATTGTTTTCTAAAGCGCTAACAACATAACACAGGTTTTCAATTATCCTCTGAATCGTATATGGCATTACTTTTTTTGTGAGCAAGAAAACAACAATGTTGTGCACATTATTTTAGCAATATTTGCAAATGCTTGAGTTGTTGAATTTCTAAGGTGTGCAAAATCAAGATTATGATTCATATTTGATGGAGCAGCATACCTCCATCAATCTTTTTCTATCCAAATTTGTTGTTTAACTGATGAAATAATGGTTAGTTTGTGGTCTAAATTGGATTACTTTCCCAAGTACTGATAAAACAATGCATTTCAAAACCCTCTAAAACAAGACATCCAAGAAGCAACGACAGACTGACAGTTAATGAAATCATGATGTATTGGAGGGTTTTAGGATGTGTCAGTAGATGGGAAAGTAACTCAAGTTACACATTCTAGAAAATAATTATTTTTGTTATTTCTAAAATAATGAATAATTATCTTTACAAAGAAATATTTGAGAATTTCAATTGATATTATTGGTTTGTAATTTTTTACATTAGTTTCTTCTGAGATAATCAAATTAGCAATGTACAAAATCAATGAATAGTAAAAATACAACAATCTTATGGATTGATTCCCACTAGTAGTCTTTGGTCTGAACCTTCCCACACATGCATATCCTGTTTCAATTCCCCAACGTTTCTTGTAATCAGTTGGAATGTTTTGTATGTTATATGATATTTCTTTTGGTGAAACGTTTGTTGCAAACACAACATACTGATCAATAATATCTGATTTTTTTCTTGCATTTTTGTTTGGCAGAATAACTAGATTAAATGATTCTACATGTACTGATGATGATTTTATTGTGTATGGCGAGATTGACTTTCTATCTCCATTAACGTATTGTACAATTGCATCTTTGATTCGAGAATTCTTTTTTGCAGGCATTAGAAATTTCAGATTCTTTTGTTTTATTTCTGAAATTGTTCCAGCTGTGAAAAACTCCCTATCCACTAGCAATAGTTTAATCTTGATTCCATTATTGATGCCATCAGAGAGTAATTTACGCACAAAATCGGCATTTGATTTGTTGTCATACAAAGGATAACAACCTAATTGAGCCCTGATTCTTTTTTCTACACATTGCATGGTGCAGTAACTCTCAAAATGAGTAGTACTGTTTTTTGATTTTGATTTTATTAAAGAATGGTTTGGCAATTTGTCATATCTTGGGATTAGATGTTTGTCAATTGCTACAGTAACTGGTTGTTCCAATACTCCCAATTCTTGTAATTTTGATACTGTACTATCTAGTGACTGATGTAATTGAATTTGCATTGTTTTTTGTGATATTTTTGATATGATTTTTCTCAACTATGAACCAGTTGGAGAAGCATTATCTGATTCCATTGCCAGTCTCTTTAATCCAGATTCAGAATATGAATTTCCCAAACACAATGACATGACAGAATTGTGTGCATCAGCATTGTGGAACCGTGAGTTATTTTTACTAGAGCATGGAAACAACAAGATACTGTACATTATTTTAGTGATAATCTCAAATGCTTTAGATAGTATCACGCCTTGGTGTGTCATGGTATCAAATGAAGTACAATGCATATTTGATGGAGTGACATACTTCCATCAAGCTTTTTCTATCTGAATAGATTGATTGAATAATTGATAGTTTTTGATCTAAATTGAGTTACTTTCCCATCTACTGATGTGTTGTCAATAACTTAAACTAGAAAATCTACTGTCAATCAAGTACACTTTATGCCAAGCTTGACTCCTTCCTTTATTCCATACTTGTGTTCCCTGTCATGGTTTTCCATTTGTTTTCACCTTTTATACCGATACCGCATACATCAGCAGATGTCTTGTAATCTAACCCCATATGAGATCTGACGTAATTGTGATAAATTTGATAACTGTCAATTATTAGTGTCTTCTTTTTTGATTCTTCTCACAACTTTTTCTCTGTCACAAAATTCTTTGCTTAGTCGCTTCATCTTGTTGTTGTTCATGTCACCTTGCAAGCAGGTATGTCTAACGTTCTATCTTCAATTAGTCAGCGGTAATTCTTAATATTGGATTGGAACAGGCTCATCGTTGGATAAAAAAGATATTCTAAAAGAATTTTCATCAAATTCGGAAAAATACTATAATGTTAAATTATTCCAAGAACACGGATTTGTAAGAAAATCATGTGCCAAATGTGGTAGATTTTTTTGGACTCTAAATGCAGATAGAAACTTATGTCCAGATGATGGAATAGATACATACTCATTCATTGGTGAGCCACCAACTAACAAAAGATTTGATTATACACAAGCATGGAAACAAATAGAAGAATTTTTTGTAAAAAATAACCACACCTCCGTTAACAGATATCCAGTTGTTTGTAGATGGCGAGACGATTTATTTTTTACAATTGCATCAGTTGTGGACTTTCAAAGAGTAATGGGCTCCAAAGTTGTTTTTGAATTTCCAGCCAATCCGTTAATAGTTCCACAAACATGTTTACGTTTCAAAGATTTAGAAAATGTAGGAGTTACAGGACGACACTTTTCAAGTTTCTGTATGATTGGACAACATAGCATTCCTGATTTGGGAGGTTATTGGAAAGATGAATGTATTGATTTAGATTTTAGATTATTAACAAATCAATTTGGAATTAAAGAAGAAGAAGTAGTGTTTGTTGAAGACGTGTGGGCAGGAGGAGGTTCTTTTGGACCTTCTTTAGAATATTTTGTACGGGGATTGGAATTAGGAAATGCAGTGTTTACTGAATTCCAAGGAGAATTAGGACAACATACAACACTTGATCAACGAGTAATAGACATGGGTGCAGGCCTTGAGAGATTTGCATGGATTACTATGGGCACACCTACAGCATATGATTGCTGTTTTGGTCCAGTAAATGGAAAATTATTTGAGACAATTGGGATTGATCCCGATTCTAAAGTTTTGAAGAAATATTTTACTGAAATCGCAAAAGAAATTGATCATTTTGATGATCTAAATCACGTCAGATGTCTTGCAATAAAGAATGCGAAAATTACAGATTCCCAGCTAGAAAAAATGATTACACCACTTGAGGGAATCTATCTAATTGCAGATCATTTGAGAACTCTAATCTTTGCAATAACAGATGGAGCTTTGCCAAGCAATGTTGGTGGAGGATATAACCTCAGAATGATGTTGCGGAGAATCAATGGGACAATTAACCGATTGAATCTAAAATTAGACATTGATGAGTTAATTGATGCTCATATTGATTATCTCAAAGACACCTATCCTGAACTAGATGAGAAAAGAGAAGACGTGAAAAAAATTCTCAAGATAGAATCTACGCGATATGAAGAATCCAAAATCCACATGAAGAAGAAGGCAGAGAAAATACGTGAAAAAGACATGCCGTCAGTAGACGAACTCATCACACTGTATGAATCAGATGGAATTACACCAGAATATCTCAAAGAAGTAGAGGCAATCAGTGAAATTCCATCATCATTTTATTCAAAATTATCTGATTTGCATCAATCTGAAAAGAAAAAGACAATTGCAGAACTTCCACTAGAAGAACTACCTGAAACTGAGACTCTCTTTTACAAAGATGATCCAATGGAGTTTGAGGCTAAAGTAATCAAGGTTTTTGATGATCAAGTGGTATTAGATAGAACTTCATTTTATGCAAGAGGCGGAGGTCAAGAACCAGATTTGGGAAATATTGCAGGATTCAAGGTAATTAACGTAGATAAACATGCAGACATTATTGTTCATCAGTTAGAAGGTGGAGTGCCAAAAGAGGGAGAAACAATACAATGTAAGGTTGATGAAACTCGTCGTTTCAACATTACAAAAAACCACACTAGTACCCATATTATCAACGCATCATCACGAAAGATTTTGGGTTCTTGGATCTGGCAGCATTCTGCATTCAAAGATGATGATCATGCAAGATTGGATATAACACATCATTCATCATTAACTGAACAGCAAGTAAACCAGATTGAAGACGCAGCTAATCAGATGATAAAAGAAAATTATCCAGTAAACATTGATTACTATGATAGAGGAACTGCAGAACAAAAGTATGGATTTAGAATTTATCAGGGGGGAGTAGTTCCAGTAAAGTTAGTTAGAATTGTATCAATTGAGGATAAAGACATTGAAGCATGTGGTGGAACCCATGTAAAAAAGACGGGAGATATTGAGTTAATCAAAATTACAAAAACTAAAAGAATTCAAGACGGAGTAGTTCGTATAGAATTTGTTTCAGGTCCTACAGCATTTCAATACGTAAAAGATAAAGAAGAAGAATCAAAAAAACAAGAACAAGAAACTATCGCAAAACAAGCATTGGAGAAACAACGTGAAGAAAATAAAGAAAAAACAAGAGAGAAAATTCCCATACTGTTAGAAAAAATTCTGACAGAAGAATCAGGGGAGATAGACGGTATTACAGTAAATAACAAAATTTGTTTTACATCCGATGAGGCATATGATAATTATTTCCATCAAAACTTTGGCAAGAAACTAGTTGCAAAAGATGGTACAGCTGCATTTTGTGGAATTTTTGAAGCAGGATCTACAATTTGTATATTAATATTTGCAGGAGAGCAATCAGGTATAAATTCAGGTGAGATTGTCAAAGAAATAGCCTCAATTCTAGGAGGTTCTGGTGGTGGTGATGCTAAATTTGCCCAAGGTGGAGGAAAAGACACATCTAAAAAAGACAAGGCAATAGCCAAAGCAAAATCAATGGTTTTAGGATAACATTATGACAATTAACTGGAACGAAATAGAAACAAAATGGCAAAACAAATGGATGGAGTCAAAAGATTTTGAGACAAATCCAAATGAAAAACCAAAAAAATTCATTACAGTTGCATATCCATATCCAAATTCTCCACAACACATTGGACATGGAAGAACATACACATTAGCTGATGTTCATGCAAGGTTTTATCGAATGCAAGGATATAACGTATTATTCCCAATGGGGTTCCATTATACGGGTACACCCATACTTGGAATGGCTAAAAGAATTCAAGCTGGAGAAAAAGAAATCCTGGATGGATTAAGAAATGTGTATCATGTTCCAGAAGAGAATATTAAAACATTTGTTGAGCCAATAAAGATTGCAGATTATTTTCATGAAGAGATAAAATCTGGAATGATTGAGATGGGTTATTCCATTGATTGGAGGCGAGAGTTTACTACCATAGTGCCAGGCTATCAAAAATTTATTGAATGGCAAATTACTACTCTTAAAGAAAGTGGAAGAATAATTCAAGGTAGTCATCCGGTTGGCTGGTGTCCTGTTGATCAAAATCCCGTATCACAGCATGATACAATGGGTGACGTTGAACCAAAGATTGACGATAAAAATTTTCTAGTTAAATTTTCATTTGGTGAATTTATTTTTCCAGTTACAACACTACGACCTGAAACAATTTTTGGAGTAACAAATTTGTGGATGAATCCAAATATAATATACAAAAAAGTTACAGTAGACAATGAGACATGGATAGTTTCAGAGCAATGTGCAAAAAAAATAGAGTTTTTTGAAAAACAAGTTAAAATCATTGGAGATATTTCTGGTAGTGAAATCATTGGAAAGAATGTCATGAATCAAAATGGACAAGAAATCCCAATACTACCGGCAGAATTTGTAGAGCCTGGAATGGGAACCGGACTTGTAATGTCAGTACCAGCTCATGCTCCAAAAGATTACCGTGCATTGATGGATTTAAAGATCAAAAATCATGAATTAGCACTTAAAATCGAGCCTATTCCGATTATTGTGACTGAAGGATATGACACTATTCCCGCAAAACAGATTTGTGAAAAATTAGGAATTTCGGACCAAACAGATCAAAAATTAGAAGAGGCCACAAAGGAGTTGTATCTCAAAGAATTCACAGATGGAAAACTAAATGAAAAATGTGAAGAGTTCAATAATGAAAAAGTACAGTTTGGTCGAGATAAAGTAAGGACATGGCTCCAAGAAAATAACTATCTAGAAAAATTCCCAATACTTGAAAACGCACCAGTGCATTGTAGATGCGGGGCAGAATGTGTTGTTAAGGTATTGAACAATCAATGGTTTTTGAATTATGGGGATGAAGAATGGAAGAAATTAGCTTGTAATTGTTTTGACAAAATGAATATCTTACCAAGTAATATTCAAACAGAGTTCAATGAAGTAGTTGACTGGTTACATGAACGAGCTTGTGCAAGACAACAAGGATTAGGAACAAAATTACCATGGGATAACGATTGGGTTGTAGAATCATTATCTGATAGTGTAATTTACATGGCATACTATACTATTTCACGATTTGTAAATGATGGAACCCTGACTCCTGATAACCTAACTAGAGAACTCTTTGATTATATTTTACTTGATAAAGGAGATATTGCATTAGCTGTTGGCACTTCCAAGCTTACTGAGAATACCATTGAAACATTAAAAAAAGAATTCAAATATTTCTACCCAGTTGATTCAAGACATTCAGGACGAGATCTGGTACAAAATCACTTATCATTTTTTGTTTTAAACCATGTTGCAATCTTTGATGAGAAATTATGGCCACAGGAAATTGTAGTTAATGGTAGTGTAATGATGGATGGTGCTAAAATGAGTAAGAGTATGGGAAATATCATCCCATTAAGAACTGCAATTAGGGATCATGGAGCAGATCCAATCAGATTGGCAATAATATCATCTGCAGAATTACTCCAAGATGCTGATTTTAATATGGAATCAGTGTATGGCATTCAAAATAAACTAGAATCATTATTAGAAGAGTGCTCTAGGCTCAAAAAGAGAGTCATTGGAGAGATACAAGCAGAAGATAGATGGATTTTATCGAAAACTCAGAGTATGATAATACAGGTTACAGAAGCTGTTGAAAAAATGAGATTACGTGAAGCATTACATCATATTTTATTTACATTTGAATCTGATTTGAGTTGGTATCATAAAAGGGTACAAGCTAAAGAAAGAACCGATGTATCAGGAATATTACATCACATCAATTCTATTCGTGTTGCAATGTTATCTCCATTCGCACCACATATTACTGAAGAAATGTGGGAAAAATTAGGAAATTCTGTTCTAGTATCAAAATCCCCCTGGCCTGAATTCTCTAAAGAGAAACTAGATGCCACATCAATTCAATCAGAGGAATTACTCAAATCAACTATGGGTGACATTGCAAATATTCTCAAAGTTACAAAAATTACACCGCAAAAAATTGTAATCTATGTAAATTCAGATTATGTAAAATCTAAATTATATCGCAAAATACTAAAAATCATGGTTGGTGGTCAAAACAACATGGGGGTTGTAATGAAAGAACTCATTGCAGATCCTGAAACTATTGAGGCTAAAAAAATGCCAGACTATATTCAAAAAATAATCAAAGATTTGCATTCAGAATCAGAAGAAATTAAACAGATGAAGCTTGAATCAGATTCATTTAATGAAAAAGAATTCCTCTCAAAGGAATTATCCAGTATAGGTAAAAAGGAATTTGGAGTAGAGATTTCAGTATATTCAGAATCCGATGATGACGTTTATGATCCTAAAGGAAAAACAAGACATGCAAGACCATTCAAGCCTGCAATTTTAATAGAATAAGGTGATTAGGTGAGATTTAGGCATAATGATTTATAGCGAAAAGATAAAGTTCGTGAACCAAATTTCAAAAAACTAGAAATCAGTTGATCTTACCTATAGGTAAATACGAATAAACAAATTGAAACACCTAAAAAATAACTCACGAACTTATGCTTCTCGCTATAAATCATTATGCCTAAATCTCAGATACCTGATTTCCCTATTCTTTTTGAAATATTACACAATTAGAAATTATTCTCAAAGACAACTTCAGATACAGGAAGCTGTCCGCCACGAGGATTTGCAGGTTCTGTTGCTTTTCCAATAACAATCATCAAAACAATCAGATGATCCTCAGGAAGTTTGATAATTTTTGCCAATTCATCATATTCAAATCCAACCATCGGACAAGAATCAAGACCCATCTGTTTTGCAGCTAGCATAATTGTTTGTCCTGCAAATCCACAAGAGCGAATTGCCTCATCTCGTCTATTTTGAGGGCTGTCTGCATATTTTTTTGATAATGAATTTTTGATTAATTCTTGTTTTTCTATTGGATGATCTTTCCAATATCTCAGAGGATTTTCTTTCCAAGCATTCATGTTTCCACACAAAACAATCACCAACGAACCATCTTTTGGTTGAGCTTGATCTCGAGCAGCTTTTGAAATTTGTTCTTTGATGGTTTGATCTGTAACTGTGATAAATCTCCAATTCTGTTGATTATAGCTAGTTGGAGAAAGAATTGCAAGTCCCATTAATGATTTAACTTGTTCTGTAGTCATCTTGTATGTACTATCAAATTTTTTAATTGCACGTCTTGTTTTTATTGCATCAAATGTATCCATGATTATAGTAAAATATGACCAAATTTAATGTAATAAGAAAAGGCACATGAGCCTAAGTTCAACTCCAAAACAGTAGATAACAGCTAATTGCTTAAGATGAGTAATTCAAAATTATCTGATGACAGTGATGTCTTAAGGTTTGAAATTTTTTACAATCAAACTACAGTCTATCTTTTCAAACAGACTATTCAGTTTTGATGTTTAATTTGTACTATTTCATACTATTGAAAATAAATCATGAAAGGATACGAATTATTTTTCAGATAGTGTATTTATTAGGCATGAATGATTCGGAGAGTGTCTTGAAGATAGCAGTAATGGGTATGGGTGTAGCAGGGTCATATCTTATGGCTAGATTAAAGGGTTCAGAACATCAAGTTGTCGGATATGAGAGAATGGTAGAAGAAAGACATGACTCTATTTGTGCATGGGGAACTATCAAATCGGCTCTAACAGATTTTTGTAAAAAAACAGGTAGGAATTTTGATGATTTTTTGATTCATGATGGTAAAAATATGCATGTCAAAATGAACAACGATATAAAATTTGATATCGGATTGAAAGGATTATGCACATATGACAAACTAGCACTAATCAAAGATTTCATTAAAGATTCTAAAATTATTTACGGTGCTCCACCATCATTAGAAGAATTAGAAAAAGAATATGATATGATAGTAGACTGTACCGGATTTCACAGAGTATTTCTGCCAAAATTAAAAGAAGATTTCTTTTTGCCAACATATGAATATAAAGTAGAATACGAAGACAAGGTTCCATATGATGACTTTTACATCGAACCATTTCCGGGGATGTCAGGATACTTTTGGTATTTTCCATTAGGTGAGAAATGGGCACATATTGGAGCAGGAGATTATAACAAACAACATATCAAAGTAACTGATGATTTTCTAAAAAAACATGGTGGCAAAGTTCTCAAAACTAAAGGTCGTCCAATCAGATTAGCAACCCCAGATAGATGCAAACCATACTATTCAGGAAAAGTTGTTGGTGTGGGCGAATCGATTGGGACAGTCTACGCATTACTAGGAGAAGGAATTATTCCATCAATGCAATGTGTAGAGATTTTCCTAGAAAATATGCATGATTTTAAAGCATATGAAAAAGCAGTAGAAAAGCATTACAAAGTATATGCCAAAGTATTTAATTTTGTTAGAGCAAAAATTCACAAAGATTTCAATTTCTTGAAAGCACTACCAGATTTTATTGCAATATTTCGTTACATGAAAAAGCACGAAGACAGATTTGGCATGAATATCAAAATGGCAGACTTGATGAAGGTAGCTAGAGCATAGTAAATTCATATGCTTATCTTAGTTTCACATCTGTCATGATTGCAAGTTTTTCATTAGAAATTTCAGAAATTGATCAGTTAGTATAGCAATAGGTATTATTGGACTTGTAGTTACAATAATTTTTGCCATACTAGAAAGTATACGAAGATGGGAAAAAGAAAGCAAATAGAGGAAAAAAAGAAAATTGTGTGGTCAGGAATTGATCAAAGCACATAAAAAAAATTCAAAGAAGGGTATCGTATAATTACTTGATTACAATTAGATACAGGAATCTCAGATGATAAACTTTACAAATTTTATAGCGAATTTAGAAAATATTGTAAAAGATTTGAAAGAGAGGATGGTCATATACTGATCAAAATAGAAAAAGAATGGATTTCGGCAGTAGGACAGAGTCTAAAGAGAAAACCTAACCAAAACTAACCGAACTAAATCCTTCTCGATTTGTTCTATTTGAGGCCATGTTGTAATCATAAATTGTTTTAGAGTAATCTTTGAATTCATCTTTCATTGGTTCTAAACTATCTGCAAGATAAAACCCTGGACAATCCCCAGTAAATTGATAGGTTGCATGAACACGAGCTTTCCCCTGTTCATTTTCTAACCAGCTTGAAAAAGGATACAGATAACATACTCCAGGTCTATCAGGATGCATACTGCAACCTCCCTTATCATCTAAAAATCTACAAGAAATGTGTGTGCCATCATCATCTTCTGTTTCATCAGTTTTTCTTTTTAGATTAATTGTAGTCATGGTAGTCATTTGTCCAGAAGGGCCAGGTTCTTGATAAGTTGCTGTTAATGTTTCATTTTTTACAAAATCTGAAGGTTTTTTGTATTTCAATCCCTTACCAATTGTAATCAGATCATCAGAAGTTAGTGGGAGTCTACCTTGTCTATCACAGCAATTATGACAATCAGGCCAATAACATTTCCACAAAATATATTTTTTTTCAGAATTCAAATATGGAACATGAAAAACAACATCCTTAACTTTTATTGGAGAATCAGAAATATTTGTGATTTGACCTAACATAAATTTTCTAAGAATTGGATCAATATCCCAATCCTTTTCTAGCAAGTCAAGAGACTCTTGGATTTCTTTCTGAGACAATCAAGTTATAACATCTTTTACAGATATTATTAATGTTGAGTGAAAAAGGAAAATATGCCTCAGCAACCGAAAACAGGAGATTTGTTTGGATAGAAATTATTTGGCCTTTAATTTTAGAAATTAATGATGTTGCATTTTCATTAAAACAGTTCCAAGACAAACGTGATCAAATATGTAAAGAAAAAAATATTACAATCAATGTTCCATCAAGAGGATTAGTTTCACTAATGCAAAAAGGTATTATCAAGAAAGAAGAAAACGTCTATTCTATTCACTACAAATTAATTCCATATATGCGATTGAGAGCAACATGTGATTATGCAACTGCAATTCATGAAGTCAGATTAAAATAATTACAACAAATAAATATATTCTAAAACATTAAAATTTCTTCAAGTAGCCCGATAGTCTAGTGGTCAAGGATTCTGCCCTCTGGATCTCAAGAGTGGATAGGCGGAGACGGCAGTTCGAATCTGCCTCGGGCTACTGATGAATTTCTAAAAGGATAAAAGACTATCTAGAGGCTTGCGCTATACGTTCTAGTTCATTCTTTTTCTTAACAGAAGGAGCATTAGGATCATTAGAAGCTGCTAACATTAACTGTTCAGCCATGTGTTCTTCAATAGGTTTTGGATTTGAAAAAGTTGCTTCTTTAATTGCATCTGCAATAAATTTCAGAGCCAAATCAACTCGTCGAATTGGTGCAACATCAACAGATACATGGTAAACAGTACCACCATATACGATTCTCGTTGTATCTTCATTAGGTGCAGAAAATTCTACAGCCCTTATCAAAACTTCAACTGGATTTTGACCAGTTTTTAGTGCAATTATATCAAAAGAAGTCTTTACAGTATTGAGAAGTTTAGTTTTCTTACCTGTCATCCTGCCTGTGTTCTTTGCATATTTTTTTCCAAAGTGCATTGTTTTATTGATTAATCTTTCAACAATGTTAACATCTGCTTTATTGAATCTCTTGAGTGCAGAACGTCCATAAGTATAAGGTAAGATCTGTTTTCGCAGTGAAATAGCAGTTTTTAATCCAGGATCTTTTATTTCAATATCAGATAAATCCCATTTTCTAAATAATAACAAATTCTTAGTTTGTGCCATATCTATCTCCTTGGTTTCTCCTTTTTACCAATTACTAATTCATGTAATGCAGTACCGTTAACTTTGAAAACTTTGAATCTAACTCCAGGAATATCGCCCATTGCACCACCTTGTGTTGCACCCATACCTTGAATGTGAACCTCATCATGTTCATCAATGAAATTCATTGCACCATCTCTTGGTAAGAATGCAGTTACAGTTTTACCATTTTTAATTAATTGAACCCTAACACATTTTCGGATAGCAGAGTTGGGTTGTTTTGCTGCAATACCTACTTTTTCTAAAACAATACCCCGTGCTTGTGGTGCACCGCCAAGAGGATCTGCTTTTTTATCAATGCCTAATTCTCTTCGTTTGTAAGTAGAAATTGCCCATCTTTGTTTTTTCTTTTTACTTGTAAGTACTCTGCCGGCAAATAGTCCAAGTGGTGATTTTCTCAAATCTTACATCTCCAAAGTTGCTCGTTCAGGGCTGTTTATCAATACACTGTTAATATCAAAATATCGTTTTGCAAGCATTCTTGCCTTTTCCGCATTTCTACCTTCTCTTCCAACCACAATTCCTTTCTTTCTTGGGTCTACCATTACGATTGCCTGTTTTGTCCCATCAGTTCGTTTATTTATTTTTACTTCAGAAATCAATTTTGAATTAAGTAGATTAGACAAAAATTTTGCAGGATCCTCATCAAATTCTACCAATTCGACATTTCTCTTAACAATATTTTGAAGAGATTTTATATGAATTCCACCCTTACCTATTGCAAGTCCCATCTTACCTGTATTAACTACGAAAATAACTCTATCTTGTTTTTCATCTTCCACGCAATCACGTGCGGTTGCACCCGTAACATTTTGGAAAAGAGACATCATTCTCATTTGATCAGTTGTAAGTTTAATTGATTGTGTCATTAGAATTCCTTTTTATCTTCGAACAAAAAATGTCTCATTTAAACTTTCATTAAAGGAATAACAGCTAATCATTTTTTTCCTCAGCTTGTGTATCTTTCAAAATTGATTTGATGTTAGCATCATCGATGGTTGTAAATGAAATTGTTGAAATTCTAAATTGTAAGCCACATAGTCTACCTAATGCGACTGATGTTCCTTGAAAGTTTACTAAAGGTATTTTTTCTTTTTTTGCATCAGATTTAATTTGCTCAAATGTTTCTTTCTTAATTGATTGAGACAATACAATTAGCTTGGAGTTTTTTATTGAGTTTAAAACTTGTTTAGCACCCATTGTTAGTTTATCTTCTTTTCGTGCATCTCGTAATGATTTTTCAAGTATCTTACTCATGTGTTTTCCTTATGACGATCGTCTTGACAGGGCTTTATAGGTCTATTGAAAAGTTAAGCATGAGATATCATAAAACTAGTTTAGAAATCCTAGTAAATAATCCAGAGTGAAAAATGCAATACATATCTTGTCAAAAAAATTACTAGGTTTTTGTTTTTCGAGATTTATTGAAACGATTTGTCCAGAGATGATAGATTTTTCTAAATGTAAATCTTTAACATTCATTTTAGATAAATCAATAGAAACATCAAGATTTGCAGATGATGCAACCTCAAGATTTTGTTTTGTAGATTAATAGTTTGGATTTTATTTTAAAGTCTCATGACATAATAAGATTACATCTTTGAAATATGTCATATTAGTAAGTGCATTCACTTTATTATTTTTAACAGAAAGAGAATTTGAATCAATTCTAATTACATAATCATATAGCGAGAAGCATAAGTTCGTGAGTTATTTTTTAGGCGTTTCAATTTGTTTATTCGTATTTACCTATATGTAAGATCAACTGATTTCTAGTTTTTTGAAATTATTTAGTTCATGAACTTTATCTTTTTGCTATAATATACTATAGCCTCAGAAAAATATTCTAATTTTGACAAAGCAGAACCTTTGTTTACAAGAATTTCTAAATCATTAGGATTATGAATTAGGGAGTCATTAAAAAAATTTCAATGCATTATCAAACTTATAGTCTATACAATGTAGGGTCCATTCTATCATAACATGAAATAGTATGAACATGCACGTTAGAATCACATTCTAATTTGATTTGGTTCAATAAATCTCCTTAATTCAATAAATCATCCACGGTAAGATTATTCTCTTTTTTATCTTATTTGATGTCGGAATAATTTCTGTTTCTTTATTTTTTGAATCATTTATTTTTTTTGATATGTAATTCATTTGAAGTGTTTGCTAGTATGGCGAAAAGACAAAATTCGTGAACTAAATAATTTCAAAAAACTAGAAATCAGTTGATCTTACATATAGGTAAATACGAATAAACAAACTGAAACATCTGAGAAACAACTCACGAATTTATGTTTCTTGTCATACATCATCTGAAGATTTTGATTGTAAATTAGATTGTTTATCAGACGTGGCTTTATCATTATTGCTTGAAGTAATTTTATCCTCAAATGGATTATTTGTTCATTATTAGTTGGTTCTTGAATTTTTTCCTTCTGAAGAATCTTCAATTGTTATTGGTGGTATTTTCTAATAATCAAAAAAAGATTATTTTGCTATTAGTATAATGTGCTTTTATAGGACATGTCCCATCAACTTTAAAACTCATATCAGATTTTACAACAATTTTTGTTTTAAATTCTAAATTAGAATCAACATGACCAAAATAAAATTCCGTAGGCATTCCAAAAGGATTCATAAATTTCAATAAATACGGTAAGAGAATTAACAAATTACACAGTGCAAAGAATTTTTACAGTATCTTTGTTCAACGTGTTGTTTTTTCCATACCCAATGAAATAATTTTAGGATTCAAAGATATTCATCAATTAGAATTTCAGACTCAAATGCATCTTATATAATAAAATAACAAGTTCCAGAAAGAAAGCCATAATCTAGTCTGATTGAATATTAATCAGTTTTTTGATAAGAAGAATTAAAGAAAATAATCTTATCAAAGGTATTTTCGGCAGAAATTTCCAAATTGTTTACGGATAAAATTTTTCTATCTGGATCATACATATTCATAGCGATTAAAGGCATTACAACATCAAGAATTTTACCTGAAATAGTAAACGAATTACCTAGATCGTAAAATTGCTTGTCAAAATGAACATCAAAAGAATTGGTAAAAACATCTGTGAAAGTCACAGAAGATAATACGACTAACACTAAGGTAAATCTTAATACATATCCTAACACAAAAATGAAAACGTAAATTTCTCTTTAATCATCATGTGGAGATTATTCTTTTCATTGAACATTGATCAAAGTAGACATTATTGGTGACAAAATGACTGCATCATTTAGAGAATTCCAAACAAAAGTCTCTATTGTATAAGTCCCATTTTTTTTCGGAGTCCAAGATTTTGAAAAATCCAAATTCCTATTTGGAGAAATTTCACCTTGAACCCAAGAAAGATATTCAATCATATTTTTGTCATCTTTGATTTGAAACACATAAACAAAATTTTGTTTAAAATTTTGTTTATTTGAGATCTCTCCAACAATTTGTATCTGTAAATTTTCTGAGATATACTGTAAAGGATTTCCAGATACATCAGAGAAAACAATTGGATAGTTTTCAATTCGTTCAATTGTGGGAATTGATGAATCAACTACTGCTGAAGTTTCAAGAGTAAGATTATCTGATTTTGAAAAAGGTTTTGGCAATGTATAGTCATCGTATTTAGCAAAAATTTCATCACCAGAAAGAGAATAAAGTCTATTTCCACTAGATGGTGAATCTTGAGATAATGAAATATGTGCAACAAAAGAGCCTGAATTTTTAGACGTTTCTATAGCATTGACATCAATGCCTGCAACATCAGAATCAGAAAAAAGTTGTATAGATACATTATCTAGTATTTCAGGATTCAAATTCATATCAGCATCAATTACACGTACCATTACAGAATTTTCTAAATAGAAAATATCACTGACAAAATTAATGGTGCCAATATTCCAACTTATAGGAACAGATTCAACTAATATAACACCATCTGCAAATCTAAAAGAAATAGTTATTGAGGAATTCCTATCTACTTCTAAAAATCCACTAGTAGGACCATTACCGAAAGTTCTAGGATTTGTATCAAAATCCCCATCACCGTCAACGTCGTGTGTAAAACCAGTCAAAATTACCTCAGCTGTAAAAATTCCAGAGTTCACATCAGTTTCAGTAAATCGGTATGGTTCTAGAGTATTTTCAGATGTTGAGATTTTAATGGGATGTTCATCAGTGCCACCAATTGAATCAACTAAGTGTTTATCCGTATTCCAACTAGGAGCTATAATGGTTACTTTCATTTTATCAGTCCAAGAATAAACTGATTTATCAGTAAAAATTGGAGAATATGGATTATCATAGTCAGGTTCAGACTGTGCAAACACAGGAGATAAAATCAAAGGAAGGAAAAAAAGAAACAGCATATACTAAAACAAAGACTGAATGAATTTAACGTTTGATGAGAAATTTCTAAGATTCTTCTTCAGGTAAAGAAACGGCCAAAATATTATCTCCACGAAGCAATATTTTTCCAAGTTTTTCATGTTTTTCTTCAGAAATATCTTCAGCATCATCTAATGTAAGATTCATATGAATATCAAAATCTTTGAGGATTCCTTGTATGGTTTTGACATTTCTTAATCTAAGTAATACAACTTTATCTTTACTGTTATTCATCAATGTGGAAATTTCATCTGCCATAATTATTGCCGAACCTTAATTTGTACTCCTATTTTTTCTTGCTTACTTGTATGTACAAGTTAGAAGTTTTCGTTGATTTGTAGAATAAAATATGTAATGAATTAAGCAATTATTGTTCAATTTCAACCGGATTGGGCCATATTTAGGCATTTTCAAACGTAAACACCAACTGTTATATCCAAAAATTAGTTCGTCCCTTATCCCACATCATATTCTTCTCCTGTCTACTTATCAATAATTCTTGTTTCTTTCTCTGGCATCTTTCTCACATATGCTTTTGTAGGCGTCTCCCGATTGTCCCAGCCAAGTGACATGTGTGGCTTTATGTGATTATCAGTGAACCAACTCATCGATTCCATCAAACCATTTTTGCTTTCTTTGGATCTTACCGTGAAATTGCTCCAGTTTTCCATTTGTCTGTGAATGGTTCGCTCTTGCAAGGATATGTTTTATCTCCAATTATATCAGTTCCATCTCAAACTGTGAGGCAACATCGGCATTCTTATCTCCATCTCTTTTGATTTGATTATCCATGATATTTGGGTTGGATCTACTATCTTTTGCATGATTCTGTAATTCTTTCCTCTTTTCCAAATGTATCCTAATCTTAGTCTGGAAATGACGGGGTGAACTAATTTGAGAATATAGATAAAGGAACAATGATGCGACAACGTTATTTGTGATAGAATAGGATTTTAGAAATATTGAATAAAAGATATTTCATTTTACCTTTGACCTCTTTGCTACTGTTGTTAGTCCCTGCTGATATTGAGGCGTCAAGTAATTCTAATTTGTTTGTATCTGCTGAAAATTCTCAATTTGAGAATCATTTCGCTGGCTCTATGGTGATTGAAGTGATAGTTATTGACCCAAATCTACGTGATACTGATAGTAAAAAAGGTGAACCCGATGTTACGATTAATGGAAAGTCATTACGAATGGTTCAGGTAACTAATGGTAACTGGTATGCTTATTTTGCAAATGTTGAAAAAGCCAAGGAAGCCGATTCTACTGTTGGTTTATCTGGTACTGGATTAGATTTTGGAGTATTTTGTAGTCAAGATACGTTGACATCTGTTATGGGAATTTCTCTTTCTGAAACTGATGGATTCGCAGTACCTCGTTCTACAACTGGTTCTACTGATGGGACTTCTTCATTTACTTCGTGTACTAGTTCTCCATCTGGTACAAATTGGAATAATGTAGTACGAAATGCAAAGTCAATTAACACAAATTCTAATATTCCAACTGGACAAATTGGATTGGATTCTAATGCTTGGCCATTGATTCAACTTTTTTCATTTGGTGATGTAGTAATTCAATACAATTCTGGCGGTTCGTCTCAACAGGTTTCATTGAAATATGATGAAATTCCAAATATTTCTTTGAGTCTTGATAGAGATCTATATCCAAAGAATGCCGAAGTTTTTCTAACTGTAAGTGATTTACAACTAAATCAAGATCCAACAGATGAAGACTCTTGGACTTTTGATGTAGGATCTTCTCCTTCTACTTTTTATCAAGCATATGATGATGATGGCTTTGACTCTGCAAATAATGGTGCAGGGTTGGTAGATTTACTCTCACATCTTTCAGATATTGGATTTGAAGACAATGGTAAACTTTTTGTAAATCTTGGTTCTATCCTTGAATTACAATCAAATGGTGAACAACCTGATACTAGTGTTTTTGATGGGACTATCACCTATTCTGAAATTACTACGTTAGTTGAAGATGGTCCAAATTCTGGTATTTTTGATAATGGTGATTTTAAAGATCAATCTACTTTGGGAATTTTAGATGATGCCCCTAGAGATCTATCTGGTTTAATTACGTATAATGACAAATCGATTTCTGTTCTTACTGGTTCTTCATCAGCTACGGTATCTTTGAATGATCCTACTCTTACTATGGGTGATGGCACTCAATCATTAAAACCTGGAACCAAAATCCCTGTTGTTTTAGTTGACTTTGATCAAAATATTAATTCAGATTCGCAGGATGATTTGGATGTTTTCAATGATTTTACTGTTATTCCCACCCTAAGAATTGGAAAGCCAGTCACGCTTCAGAATGCTTATGATATTAATTTCTTCACACTGTCTACTGATTCACTGACTAATAGCATCCCTGCCAATTCCTCGGTCCCTGATAAAAATTCAGCACGACTAGTCATTGATACCTCTATTCTTATTAATGATGATTTTGAGAAAATTTCTCTAAATCTCGGATTTTCAGCCTCTGACTTGCAGTCTAGATTAATTGATACCTCTCTTTCAAATCATTATGGTACTAATTGGATTAACTATGATTTGAGATCTTTTACAAATGATTTTGAAATATCTGATTTCTCTGATACCACTATTGAATTATCTTTTGATACTATAGGATCTTCATCTGTAACCCTTGTCGAGTCTGGAGATTTGTCTTCACCTCAAGGTTTTATTCAATTAGATGATTCTGATGTACAATCAATTTTTAATAAAAGCGGCTCTGCTTATCTTGTAATCAATTTTGATTCTTCAAATGATAGTACAAGTGTTGGCACCATCTTGAATGAAGTTAATTCGCAACCAATTATATTTGATCTCTTTTCATTTGGACTTGTAAATTCTAACGATGTAAATAATGCGATATATCGTTTTGAATTAGAAGAAACTTCTGATAATTCTTCTACATTTAATGGAACTTTAGAATATTCTGTTGCAAATCAATTAAATATTTTGGATCCTGCATTTATTCAAACAATTCAACCCATAGATGATCAAATCCAATTCATTGTTACTGATAGATTAATTGATGATGAGGGTATCTCTATTTCATATTCTGATCTTGATGTTACTGGAATTTTTACACCAACATCTACAAAGTCTGATGTCGGTACAATTTCTGGCGTATTGACTTCTAATTCACAATCTTATAGATTTGGTCAATCTGTTACCTTGACATTACATGATCCTGATCTTAATTTAAAAAATGATCTAATTGATATTTATTCTGTAATCAATGATCCGACCTCTTCAAATGTGGACACTGTTGGAAGAGATGGAATAACTTTGTTTGAAGTTTTGATTAAAGATATTCGTTACAAGCGCTGTACTGTTGATGGTGTTGAATATGGCGGTCTGAGTGCTAGTGGCTTCACTCTAAGAGAAACCGGACCTGCTACCGGAGTTTTTGAAGGTTCCTTTAAAATGCCTTCAAAAATATGCAACAAATCGGGAACTGGATTAATTTCTTCAGCTGGTGGAAGTCTTGATGCAAAATATTTTGATTATAGAGATAATCTTGGCAATTCAAATATTTTCAGTTTACTAAACAATAAATCTACTTTGTATCTTAATTCTCCTCAGCTTAGTGTATATGAGGTTACAAAACCCCCTTCTGGAAATGTAGAAGAGATTGTTCTTTCTGGAAAAATAGATAATTCTAGACGAGATATTCCTTTATCAGTAGCTATCACATTTCCTGATGGCAGTACCAGAAATTTTGCTGCAACCTTGTCTAATACTGGCAATTATAGAACTATAATTTCAATTGATGAAAATTCATTATCTGGGATATATGAAATTTATCTATCTCACAACAATTCCTATGTTAAGACAGTTTCATTTGTAGTATCTAATCCAATTTTACCTGATTGGATTAAAAATAATGCAAAGTGGTGGTCTGCAGATATTGTATCTGATGATGAATTCATTGATACAATTGAATATATGATTGAGGAAGGGTTGATAGCAATTTCCCCCGATACTATCTCTATTTCTGATAAAGAAATACCTGATTGGATTAAAAATAATGCAAAGTGGTGGGCAAATGATCAAATCTCTGATGAAGACTTTACAAAATCGATTCAATACTTGGTCAAAAAAAGTATCATAAGAATATAATCAGGTCAATTTTTCTTTCATTGAAAACATAAATACTCTAAATAATTGATTATTTTTAAGTATGAAATTATCTGGGGTAATTACACTAAGTGTACTTATGTTAATTATATTATCTAACGGAATATCTGGTACTGCCTTTGCTCAAATTTCCTGTGGTTCAGATGAAGTTATAGTCAATGGTCAATGTGTTAGTGCTTTTGATGAACTCGTTAAAAATGATCTTGGTATAACCACCGATCTTGATCTTTATAGTCAAGGCAATCTGATTAAAATTTCTGGTAAGATAGATAATTATGAAGATCTTTCTTCAGATGATGGTGCTGTAACTATGATAATTTTTTCCCCAACTAAAACTATAGTTCAAGTAGCTCAATTGACTCCTGCGTCTGATGGCTCATTTAACGTCGAAATGATTGCTGATGGTGGTCAATGGAAAACTGCAGGTGATTATACTATAAGTGCAAATTATGGTCCTAATTTGAAATCTAGTGTTTTGTTTGAATTTACTGGAGGTACTGGTGATGCTATAACTGGAGGTGGCAACACTGTTGCACCACCAGTAGAACCAACTACGCCTGAACCACCACCAGTAGAACCAACTACGCCTGAACCACCAGTAGAACCTGTTGCACCAGTAGAACCTGTTGCTCCAGAACCAATAAAGTGTGGTCCTGGAACTGAACTTGGTCCACAGGGTTTCTGTGTACCTATTCCAACACCTGAGTGTCCTGATGGATTCTCATTCAAAGATGGTGTATGTGTTGAAGATGGCGGAGGTTGTCTTATTGCAACAGCTGCTTATGGTACTGAGTTAGCACCACAAGTACAATTACTTAGAGAAATTAGAGATAATACGCTATTTAGTACTACTTCTGGTACATCATTCATGTTAGGCTTTAACACAATATATTATTCGTTTGCACCAACAGTTGCAGATTGGGAAAGAGAAAATCCAATGTTTAAAGAAACAGTAAAGACTCTCATCACTCCAATGCTTTCAACATTATCAATCATGTCTTTGGCTGATCAAGGTTCAGAAGCAGAAGTTTTGGGATTGGGCATTTCTGTGATTATTTTGAACTTGGGAATGTATATTGTAGCACCTGCATTAGTAGGATTCAAAGTTAGCCAAATTATTAAATCTCGTAAATAATCTTATTTTACTCTAGGTTATTATACTGAAACACATTATGAATCATATGCATGTTGAATATGAAGAATTTGAATCAATCCAAGACATTCTAATGTATATGGCATCTGCTGCTCCTCCAATGAAAAATACTATGCCGATTAATTCTTACAAAGGATATGTGATGTCTTTTATTCCTCTTAGTCCTGCAACTGGAGAAACTTATCTTATGCTTTATGCAAAAGGTTCCCTTGAACCTGGAATCTATGAATTTGATATAACCTCAAAATCTTTCAAAAAGGTTGAAAGCATAGAACGAGCAGACAAAATTTACTTTATCTCTTTAACTCCAAAAAGAAATACTATAGCAGACGTTGCTATCCAAAATCTATAGTTTCTTTGTTTGAATTTTAGGTGCAGACACTGATCTACTTCTGGCATATTTGCCTATAATTTCGTCTGGAGTTCTGCCATTAAACAAATCTTTACACAATCCTCTCAAATACCTCATTATTGCCCAAGTACCTGCTTTAAGAATTCCATACATGAATACTTTCATTGGAGGACCGTAGGTTTTGTTTCTGAGAATAATTGGAATGATATCGTTAATTACACGCAAATTATTTTCCCAACACTTCCAAAATAATGTGAATTGTGCTTCATTGAGATTTCCAAAGTGCATAGAGTTCTTTTCACTAAAGTCTTGGTATAGTAGTGGTGCAACTAATCCTCTAAAATTCATTTCCCTAAAGTCACTCATCATGTCTATTGTATATTGAATATCATCAGGTGTTTCATCAGGCCAACCAATAATGATGGTTGCAGCTGGGAACCAGTGATTTTCATTTAGTATTTTTGCGCCTTCTCTTACAACACTGCCCCATTCTTCTGGTGCAAATGGTTTTGTTTTTACACCCAAGTGTTTCTTTACCATGTCTGGTGCTACTGTTTCAATACCTAGATTAGTTGCAAGCCATCTCCCCGTTCTATCTTGTTCATTAATGTGAGAAATCTGTTGCATTAGCGTGGGGTCTGCTGCGACTGCAGAAAATGTCATATGTGTTGTTCCCACAAAATTTGCACCTAATCCTTTCAACCCTTTCCATAAATCAACAATTGCGTCTCTGTTTGGAACAAAGTCCCTGTTATCACATCCATAAAGTAACATTTCATCAGAGTGTAACCATATTGAATCAAATCCATAATCCAAATTTGTTTTAGCTTCTTTTTGTAATCTATCTAATGGCAAGTCTTTCTTTGATCTTTTATTTACATCACAAAAGTCACATCCTCTTCCACAACCCCGCATTGCTTCAATCAATGAATTAATGGTAGGACCTTCAATTACTGGAATGTTTTCAAGATTTCTTACGAAGCAATGCATTAGTTCTGGTGCATCATTTTTTTCTAAATCTTGA
This sequence comes from Candidatus Nitrosopumilus sp., assembly GCA_965205675.1. GTDB lineage: Archaea > Thermoproteota > Nitrososphaeria > Nitrososphaerales > Nitrosopumilaceae > Nitrosopumilus. Next base: position 1,729,869 of record OZ242186.1, on the reverse strand, counting down.
AATAAATCTACGGCTAGCTCATCTGCTTCGCCTACTACAACAGTATCAATTCCATGAATTTTCATTCTATCTGATTTAGCTAATTCCCATGCCCCATTTCCCCCAACAACAACTTTGAAATCATATTTCTTTTTGAGTTGAATTATGTTTGCGCACATTTTTTTAAATTTCATTGCAACATAGGATAATTTTTCTGGTGACATTGTAGTTGTAACTGGAGCCATACCCAGTGGATCCATCACATTAATCCCTACAACTTTAGTGTCTGGCCCAATTGATTTATGCAACATTTCGGGATGTGCCATAAAGACATCTTCTTTTTTATATCCTCCTTGAATCAAAGAACTTTCAATCCTTCTTAATCCCACTTGGGCAACTTTGACTTCTCCTGTAATATGATCTGTTTCAACAGATGGACAGAATACCTTGTCAAAAACCCATTCTGGTAGTACTTCGTAAGGACCACATGCAATAAATCCATAAAGAAAATTTCCTCTATAATTTGTCATTAAACTACGATCAGCAGTAAGTACAACACGTTTACCAGTCAACTATCCAAACTCGTTTAGATATATTATATATCATTTACGAGAATGACTAGTCCTGAAATACTATTTTGAATTAGTTTTCTTGATCATTCTATTTGCAATATTTGCAGCTATTCCGCCAGCCGCAATTCCATTGTCTATGTTCACCACTGATAATCCTAATGAACAGCTTTGAAGCATAGATGCAAGAGCCGCAATTCCTTTTTCTCCATATCCATATCCTACTGATGTTGGAATTCCAATAATTGGTATGTCTACTAATGTTGAAACTAGTGTGGCCAAAGCTCCCTCCATACCTGCTGCAACTATTATGCAATCTACATCCTCATCTACTATTTTTTTTAATGTTGGAAATATTCTTTGAATTCCTGCTACTCCTACGTCATAACTTGTAATGCATTTACAGTTCATTGCTTCACACATCAATCTTGATTCTTCTGCAACACCAATATCTGATGTGCCTGCTGTTATAATTCCTATTTTCCCACCTTGAAATTTAATTGGTTTTTTAAATAACAATAATGATGATGAGTTTTTGCCTGTCTTTATCTTTACTTTTAATCTCTTTGAAAATGTTAAAATTTTTGGATAATCTTCTTTTTTAATTCTTGATATAATTACTGAATTTGTTTTTTCTAATATCTTTTTTGCAATTTTTTTAATTTCATCTAATTCTTTTGTTTCAGCAAAAATTACTTCTGGAATCCCTCTTCTTTTTCTTCTATTGATATCAATCTTAGCAAATCCTTCTACTTCTTCAATGGAATAAAGTGACAATAATTTTTTTGCATTATTCACTGAAATCTTCCCTTCTTTTAATGACTCTAAAATCCCATGAATTTCCATTGAAAAGTTTTCTCTGTTATTCTAAAAAAATGCTTAGATTTCAATACCTGAAATGGCACCTTTTACACTCTCAACTGCTTTATCAAACACTTGTTTTTCCTCATCATTTAGATCCAATTCGACAATCTTCTCTACTCCTTTCTTTCCAATAATTGCTGGAACTCCAATTGTAACATCCGAATGTCCATACTCTCCATCCAAATATGTTGCAACTGGTATGACTTGTTTCCTATCCCTTACAACTGATTCCACAATTGCAGAAATTGCGTTTCCTGGTGCATGAACTGTGGCGCCTTTTAATTCAATTACTTTAGCTGCAACTTGTTTTGTATTAATCACAAGTTCATCTAATTTTTCTTTTGGAAGAAAAGATGATAGAGGAATTCCTGACACTGATGAAAATCTTGGTAATGGTAGCATATTTTCTCCATGTTCTCCAATTACCAGTGCTCTGATGGAATCACGTGAATGTTTAGTTGCTTCATGAATAAATTGTCTAAATCTTGATAAATCTAGCATTCCTCCCATACCGAAAACCCTGCTTCTGTCAAATCCTGAGACTTTGTAAGTGATGTATGTCATTGGATCTAGTGGATTAGTAACCGGAATAATCATGGAATTATCTGCATATTTTTTTACATTTTCTACTACACTCTTTACTATTGATGCATTAATTTTTAAAAGATCCATTCTTGTCATTCCTGGTTTTCTTCCAGAACCTGCTACTACCACTACAACATCTGAACCCCTCATGTCTGCAAAATCATTAGAACCTTTTACTTCAACATCAATTCCTTGCTCTGATAGCATATGATTAATGTCCATTGCTTCTCCTTGTGGAAGACCCTCAGCTACATCTAATAATAAAATTTGATCATCTAATCGCTTTAGTGCTGAAAATAACGCTGCATCTCCACCTACTTTCCCAGATCCGATAATTGTGATCATAAAAATCAGCATTAATTTTCAATAATTAAATCTAGTGAAATTTTTGAAACATTAGTCGAATTTATAAGCATTTTTGATGATTTTTAATCATGGTTATCGTGATAGATCCACAAATTGCAGGTATTTCTGGAGATATGCTTCTGTGTTCTTTGGTAGATCTAGGTGCAAATAAAGACAAAATAATTTCTGGAGTTAAACAGTCTGCAAAATTTCTTCCAGATTCTATTATTCAGAAAATTGGTTTTGATAAAGTTCAAAAACATGGAATTGAATCTTGTTGTTTAGTTTTAGAACTTGATGAGCATCTTCATGAACGAAAAGGAATTGAAATAAAAAATGCAATTGTTAGTTCTATAGATGAATTAGGACTATCAGAAAAAGCTAGTTTCTTTGCTAAATCTTGCATTGATACTTTGATTTCTTCAGAATCAAAAATTCATGGAATCTCTGAAGATTCTGTTCATTTTCATGAGACCTCTAGTATTGACACCTTGATAGATATTGTTGGAACTACAATTGCTTTAAATGATCTAGATCTGTTTGATGAAAAGATCTTTTGTTTACCTATTTCTGTTGGTGGGGGATCTGTTAGATTTTCTCATGGTACTATGTCTAATCCAGCTAGTGCAATATTGGAAATTTTCAAAAATTCAAATTTGATCATTAAAGGAAATGATTCAAATGAAGAACTTACTACTCCGACTGGGGCCTGCATTTTGGTAAATTTGACTCATGATTCTCTGGAATATTATCCACCAATGAAGGTTAATTCTATAGGTTATGGTGCAGGTCAAAAAGATTTTGACACTTTTGCTAATGTTCTAAAAATAATCCATGGTGCTGAAAATCATTTAGATGTTGATTCTGTGAAAATTTTAGAAACAAACGTAGATGATATTTCAGGTGAAATATTGGGAAATTTGATTGAAAAAATTATGGGAAAGGGAGCACGTGACGTTTCAATTTATCACGGAATTACAAAGAAAGGCAGACCTACTAATCTTGTATCTGTAATATGTGATGATGTAACTGTAGATAATGTTGTTGATACACTGGTATTAGAAACTGGTACTTTAGGAATCAGAATTTTTAATTCTAATCGATTTATCGTACCGCGTTCTATTCATAATGTTTCATTATCTCTAAACGGGAATTCTTATCAAATTAGTTACAAAAAATCTTCATTTAAAGGTAATATTGATTTTAAAATTGAATTTGAGGATTTGAAGAAAATTTCCAACTCTATTAACAAATCCATTAAAGAGACAGAATCTTTATTGCGAAAAGAAATTGAAATATTGGAGAATAAAAATGCCAACTCTTGATAGTCTTGTAAATTGGTTTGATGATAAGCGTAAAGTGATGATTGCTCTTTCTGGCGGTGTTGATAGTGCACTTGTTGCTTATGCTGCATTTCAGAATCTTGGTGATTCTGCTATTGCGGTAACTGCTGATTACAAAACTCTTTCAGAAGAAGAATTGTCTACTGCTAAACAGATTTGTTCTGAGATTGGAATTAAACAATTATTTTTAGACTATAATGAGCTTGAAAATGAGGATTTCATAAAAAATGATTCTAATCGATGTTTTCATTGTAGAATGGAACTTGGAGAACATCTAGTCAAATTGGCAAAAGAACATAATGTAGACATGATAGTTGATGGGACTAATCTAGATGATTTGGATGACTATAGGCCTGGTATTGAGGCTCTAAAACAGCATGATATACGTAGCCCTCTGGTTGAAACTAATTTCTTAAAATCTGATATTCGTAAAATTGTCAAATTTATTGGATTGTCTGTATTTGACAAACCTTCCAATTCTTGTTTAGCATCTAGAATTCCTTGGGGGCAACAAGTCACTGCTGAAAAATTAACTCGAATTGAACTTGGTGAAACATTAGTTAAACAACTTACAAATGTAAAACAAGTACGTGTTCGTGATATTGATGGTTCTGCAAAAATTGAAGTTGATAAACAAATGATTTCTAGATTTGATGATACTATTCTGAATCAACTTCTAGAAAAATTCAAAATGATTGGTTTTATTACTGTAGAACTTGATCAGGAAGGTTATAGGCCAGGAAAAATTAACGTGATTGCAGATTGATTTATCTGGACAATGCTGCATCTACCCAAATCCATAATGATGTTTTAGATTCAATGTTGCCTTATCTAAAAGAGCAATATGGCAATGCATCATCAATTCATAGATATGGTAGATTGGCACGTAAAGCAATTGAAAAATCAAGAAAACAAATTGCTTCTCTAATCAATGCTGATCCTTCTGAAATTTTGATTACTTCTGGAGGAACTGAATCAAACAATACTGCTCTCAAAGGCATTGTTATGAAAAATTCTTGTAATCATATTGTCACTTCTTCAATTGAACATGATGCAATTCTAGAACCATGTAAAAAATTAAGTCGGAATGGTTCATCTGTTGATTATTTACCTGTTAATTCTGTTGGCATGATTGATTCAACTCAACTAAAAAATCATATCTCTGATAATACTTGTCTTGTATCTATTATGTTTGGAAATAATGAAGTAGGTACTATTCAGCAGATTTCAGAAATAAGCAAGATTTGCCATGAATGTTGTATTCCATTTCACACTGATGCTGTCCAGGCTGTTGGTAAAATTCCTATAGATGTCAAAGAATTAGGCATAGATCTATTGTCTATTTCATCTCATAAACTTCATGGTCCTAAGGGGATTGGTGCATTATACATCAAAAATGGTATCAAAATTGATCCTGTAATTTTGGGTGGTGGTCAAGAACAAGGATTACGTTCTGGAACTGAAAATGTTGCAAATATTGTTGGATTTGGAAAGGCATGTGAAATGGCAAAAAACAATCTTATTGAAAATATGACATATGTAAAAAAATTACGAGACATTCTAATTGAACAAGTATTAAACGAAATTCCTAAAGTTACATTAAATGGAGATCCTACATCTAGATTGCCAAATAATGCACATTTCACATTTTTAGGTGTTAATGGAGAAGATCTTATCATTAAACTTGATGAATATGGAATTGCTGCTTCCACAGGCTCTGCATGCTCTGTTAATACTCAAAGAGCATCTCATGTATTACAGGCTATGGGATTCTCACATGAACAAATCACAGGTTCTTTGAGATTAACTTTGGGAGTCTTTAATGATGAAAAAGAAATTAAACGAACTGTTGATTCATTAAAAAAGATTGTTGCTGAATTAAGATCGTTTTCACCGTTTAAAGAAAAATACTCTTTTTAAATTTTGTATCTAAATTGTTATTTGAAATTTATTTCTTGTAATCACAATCATTGTCATTATTCCTATAATTAAAATCATCATAACAATAGTCCCAAATTCTGGAATGATATAAGTTCCGATAATTTTAATATTTGAATCTCCTTGTTCAAAGTTAATTGTTATAACTCTACTATCTGCCAACACTACTGCTTCTTCATAATCTCTTCCTATTCCGTCTACTAAAACGATAAATATCTCATCTTTACCGTCTTGTTTTTCTGCTCCTATGAACTCTCTTGGAAGATCAACTGTTATTTCCCCTTCTTTATCTGTTGATTCGATTTGAATTACTAACGCAAAGATTTCTGAATCCACTGCCATATCTTTGACTATTCCTCCTTGAATTGTGTATTCTACATCAAATGTTCCCTGATTTTCTGCATCCACTTCAAAATTTTTCGTAGTTATGGCTATTTCTGATTTAGGTGTATAATTGAATGTGGCTTCTGCAATGTTTCCTTCCCCGTATGATGCTCGAACTAAATATTTCCCATATTTTTGCCACAGTGGACCTTCTGCAATTATTGTGTGAGAATAACTCCCATCTTGTGCTATTACAATTTGGGCAATATCTACTAGGTATTCTTCTTTAAACAGTAATTGTAATGTTGCAGGTGTTTCACCTATTATGGTGTCTACTGTGCCTGAAATTACTATAGTATCTCCTTCGTCATAATGATCATCATCTGTTTGAACTTTAATTAGTGATTGTTGCGCAAAAGCTGATCCTGTAAAAATCACAAATAATATCATCAAACCAAAAAATATTCCTGAATTCACATCATCTTAAACACGCGTTTGTATATCTCCTTTACTATCAAAAAGTGAAAAAATGAAAAAAGTTGTGTGATTTTAGTATCTTGGTATAATACTAAGTCTTGACTTTGCAGAAATTGCAATTATTGAGATAATTGCTACTGCTAAAATCATAGCTGCGATTGTACCAAATTCTGGAATCACATGGACACCAATTATTTCAATCTGTTCAGTGCCTGCTTGGAACATTACTGTTACTTTGTTTCCAGCAAATTCACATTCTGGTTCATTACATTCTTCTCTGTCAATCAATACCATGAAAGGTTTTTCCATAGTCGTTTCTGATGGAGTTACTGTTAATGTCCCATCATCTTCAGCATAAATACTGATGATAATTGAACCGTTATCGCCTGGATTGAGAGTTGTACCTGTTACCATTCCACCAGTAATGCTAAATGGTATACATTGATCACTTGTAGATAGTTCTCCAGCACCACATTGTTTGTTGTTTTCTGGTGTTGAGTATATTGGACTTGGTTCAACTCCACCTGTTAGTTCAACTTGTATAGAGTTGCTTTTCTCAACACTGCCATAGTTTACTTTAATGGTGTAGGTACCGTCGTATTTCCACATTGCACCTGCTGTGTTTATTGTCGTCTTAAAACTACCATCTTCTGCTACGTTGATTTGATCAACTGCAATAATGGAGTTTAGTGGACTAACAACAGTTACTGTAACTGGAAATCCGGAAGCCATATTTGCTACTTGTCCCTCTACCATAATCCTGTCATTATGACCATAATCTGTTTTTTCTGTCCAAACAGATATTGGAGTATCATCAAGCAACATTTGATTTGCTGTTGTCCTTGCATCCTCCACGGAACATCCTACACATGCTTGTGGAATATCTGAATGATCTTCCATATGTTCACCACCTTCGTGGTGTTCAGCATATGCTGATGATATGGTTAAAGTGCCGACTGCAGTCAATAAGGCTAGTAACGCGAACGTCGTATGGTTGTTCATCTTGTTGCGATTTGTACCTGTCTCTATTTATGTATACTTAAAAAGAGAAAAAAATTGTGAACTTAGTATCTTGGTATAATACTTAGTCTTGACTTTGCAGAAATTGCAATTATTGAGATAATTGCTACTGCTAAAATCATAGCTGCGATTGTACCAAATTCTGGTACTACTTTACAATCTAAAATATCTACTTTATCTGTAGCAGTATATTTTGGATCGTTAAATTGTTGTACAGTTACAGTGTAAAAACCATCTTGTTTACACAATGGTCCTCCGACTATAATCTCGGCAGCAAATTCCCCATCAAGCATTGGTGATATTTGATCAACGTTTACTACATTTCCATTTGGTGCAGTTAAAGTTAATGTGATATCTTGACTTACTCTGTCTGTCATTCCAGTTATTTCAAACATTGAGGAACCTTTCTCGAAACTTATTGCGTCAAGCATAAGTCCTGCATCTGTTGCAACATTGTTTTCATTTGGTGTGAAAATTCCTGTATCTAAATTAGATTCAGTTGCAGAAGTTCTTTCAGTCATACCGTTTGCTACTTCAACAAGAACTTCTAGTGTATATAGTGAATTTGCACCCGTACCTTGCATTGCTTTAATCTCATAAAATCCATTTTCATTCCATGTTGGTCCTACTTTGAATTCTTTTACAAAATCTCCATTTTCGTCTGGTGATATTTGACCAAGATCTACTACATTATTTCCGCTTGGGGATGTTACGGTAAATGTAACATCTGTAATGTCAGAAATTGTTTTACCTATGATAGTAATTGTATCTGATCCTTTATCAGCTGTTGCAGTAATGGACATTCCAAGAGTTTGAGCAAAAGCGTCTTGTTGAATTGAAGTCATTGAAATTAATGACAGTGCCATGAGGGCTATTGTTATTGATGTTGTAGAACGTTTAAAATTCATCCTAATTTCACCCAGTTGTATCGCTATTTATGTATATTTAAAAATAGAAAAAAGTATCTTTCCCAGAAATTATTTCCTCCCTTAACTAGGAGAGCATTATGGCCATATTATCGTCTGTGTAGGTATATCATGGAATGTCGATGGCAAAGTTAGATAAAGATAGGATCAGCGCGATTATAAAATTAAAAGAATGAGAAAATCAAGAATTCAGGCATTTCGGATATTCTTAAGATAACGCCTAGAAGAGTACAGCAAATCTACTTGCAATACAAAACACCTAGAAAAATCACAATAACGATATAAGAAGAGATGGTTTCAAAAAGATTACAGGCACAAAAATTCATGTTGCAGTAGAACAAAACGATTTACCGATATCTATTGTAATTAGGAGATTACAGAATAGACGGATTTCTACAACAGATTAACCATCTTAATCTGCAAATTGCAGAGATTAATTCCAAAGTGTATGCTACTGTAAAGTGCAACCCAGATGCAATTTTAATAAACTCGATTCTAGGAATTGGGCATTATTCTTCGCTTGTTATTGCATCAGAAATTGCAGATATTGAAAGATTCAACGATTCCCACAAATTATGTGCATATGCAGGTGTTGTTCCATCCGTTAGAAATTCTGCAGATATAATACACCATTCTTGGCATGTATTGCATGGGTGTGAACACATTCTGTTAGAACCCATCGCAGTGTCATGCTTCCTCGTTTTGTTATACTGCCATAGCGGCATTACAAAATTTTACAATAGCATTAAAAAGAAAAGAGGTTCATCCAAAGCTGCAGTAGCTGGCGCATCAAAAATTCTGAGGGGGATTTATTGGATGTTAAAGGAGAGGGGAGAATTTGTGGAACATTATAGTTAGGACTGCAAGTCGCGTTAGAATTTATGAGGGACAAGCCTCGTCTGATAACTGCGAATAATCCTAACTAGGATGAAGATAGCATTGAGAGAATAGTCTCGTATGGATACATGTCCGCATCTTTTGATTGTAATTCTTCTTTAGCGAAAGCTATGCCCTAATGTTTAGAAATAGAGAAAATGTATAAAAACAATTCACATGGATAAATCATGTAAAGCATTCCTAGATCAGAATACGACACTTTCAAACAAATGGCAAGCTAGAAAAATTCTGGAATATATTTGAGTGTATGGTTGAAGATACTCTAAAGTATTTTTTGGAAAGAACAAAAAATAGAAAAAAGATGAAATTTAGTATCTTGGTATAATACTAAGTCTTGACTTTGCAGAAATTGCAATTATTGAGATAATTGCTACTGCTAAAATCATAGCTGCGATTGTACCAAATTCTGGAATCACAAATGTACCAATCACTTCAATCTCTTCAGCACCTGCTGGGAATTCTATGGTGAGTGTTCTATCCTCTGATGTTGTTACTTCATCATAATCGTATGCTTCTTCTGCATCAATTAAGACGAACGCTTCAACATCATCCCCATTTTCATCTACTGAATCAAATACTGTTCTTGGTATTGTGAGTGTCAATGTTCCGTCTTCTATGGCATCAATGCTGATTACAAGTGATTTTTCATCCACATCAGGTGTAATGCTGAGTAGTTTCCCTCCTGTAATTTCATATCCTATCACATCATCAGCACCTGTAATCAGAACTGTTTTGTCAGTTATCGTTGAACCATCTACATCTATTGGTTTATCTATCATTGTAGATCCTCCAAAGTCAAATGTTGTAGTTGCTGAACGATTTTCTGTACCATATTGAACGGTAACTATGTATGATCCTTCTGTTCTCATTAATGATCCTCCAGCTACTACCTCGGTACTGAATTTTTTATCGGCACCTATTGTAATTTGTGCAATTGATACCAAGTTTCCATTAGGAGCTTTGACAATTACACTTACTGGGGTTCCAGAATACAGATCTTTCACTTCACCTGTTACTAGAATTGTTTCACCTTCTGAATACGAAGATTTGTCTGTAGCAACAGTAATCGAGCTTTGTATTGCTTGTCCAAACACTGGTGCCATACCAATACTTGCAATCATAATTGCAGATAAGGCAAACACCGTTAGATGAGCTTTCATTATTTTTACGCCTAAATTTATACTATTTAAGGTTGTGAAAAAATTTGTTGACAAAATAGAAAAAAGACAGGCTCTCATCAAACTTCAAATTACATATATATTAACCCGAGTGTGAATTTTTGACAGTTTGTTTATTTTCATTAGTGCTACATTTAATGTTCGATGTGGGGGTATTCTAAATGGCAACTAAGAAAAACCAAGTTTTAGTACCTGATCATGTTTATGTTCCAAAACATGAAATCATCACAAAACAAGAAGCTGAAGGAGTTCTAAAAAAATACAATTGTAAACCTACTGAATTACCATTAATCTTTGTAAACGATCCTGCAATTTTGGGACTTGGTGTAAAACCTGGTGACATGATCAAGATAACCCGAAAAAGTCCAACTGCTGGTGAAAGTCTCTATTACCGATATGTGGTGGAAATCTAAATGGTGGATCCTTCAACTAAAAGATGGCCTGTCATCCAAGATATTTTGAAACGTGAGGGTATTGCACGTCAACATCTTAACTCTTTTGATGAATTTCTAGAAAGAGGATTACAAAGTATCATTAATGAAGTTGGACAAATTGATATTGAAAACGCTGAATATCCTTATAAAATTCAATTAAGCAAAGTAAAACTCCAACAACCAAGAATGATGGAACTTGATGGTTCAATCACACATATTACTCCCGCTGAAGCAAGATTAAGAAATGTTTCTTACTCTGCACCTGTTATGATGGAAGCTAGTGTTGTAGAGGATGGAAAAATTTTAGAATCTAGATTTGTTCATATTGGAGATGTACCTGTAATGGCAAAATCCAATGCGTGTATTTTACATAACTTCTCTTCTCAAAAATTAATTGAACATGGAGAAGATCCAAATGATCCTGGTGGCTACTTTATCATCAACGGTTCAGAACGAGTTATCGTTGGATTGGAAGATCTTTCTTACAACAAGATTATTGTTGATAGAGAAACTGTTGGTGGAAATATTGTTTTCAAAGCCAAAGTATATTCTTCAATTGTAGGATATCGTGCAAAACTTGAACTTGTCATGAAAAATGATGGATTAATTGTTGCTAGAATTCCTGGCTCTCCTGTTGATATTCCTGTTGTAACTTTAATGCGAGCTCTTGGATTAGAATCTGATAGAGAAATTGCATCTGTAGTTTCATTAGTTGATGAAATACAAGATGAATTGGAAGGTTCTTTTGAAAAAGCAGGTGATGTACCAACGTCAAAAGATGCAATTGTCTACATCAGTAAAAGAATCGCACCTGGAATGCTAGAAGAATTCCAGATTAAACGTGCTGAAACACTACTTGATTGGGGACTTTTACCTCATTTAGGTAAACATCCTGAAAACCGAAAAGAAAAAGCACAATTCTTGGGTGAAGCAGCTTGTAAATTATTAGAATTAAAACTCAATTGGATTGCTCCTGACGATAAAGATCATTATGGAAATAAAGTAATCAAATTTGCAGGACAAATGTTGGCAGATCTTTTCAGAACTGCATTTAGAAATTTGGTTAGAGATATGAAATATCAATTAGAACGTTCTGGCCAAAAACGTGGAATTAATGCAGTTGCTGCAGCAATTCGTCCAGGAATTATCACTGACAAATTAAACAATGCTATTGCAACTGGTAACTGGGGACGAGGACGTGTAGGTGTTACTCAATTACTTGATAGAACTAACTATCTTTCAACTATAAGTCACCTTAGAAGAATTCAATCTCCACTTAGTAGGACTCAACCAAACTTTGAAGCAAGAGACTTGCATGCAACTCATTTCGGAAGAATTTGTCCAAGTGAAACTCCTGAAGGTTCAAACTGTGGTTTGGTTAAAAACTTGGCACTGTCTGGAATCATTTCAGTAAATGTTACATCTGAAGAAATTGTAGAAAAACTATATGATCTTGGAACTGTTCATTTCTTTGACGCAAAAGAAGACTTGAAAAAAGATGGGGCTAGAATATTTGTAGATGGTAGACTAATTGGATATTACAAAGATGGTGGGGAGTTGGCGCAATCTCTTCGAGAATTAAGAAGAAATTCAAAGATTCACCCTCATGTTGGTGTATCGTTTCATAAATCTGAAATCGAGGGTTCAACACGAAGACTGTATGTAAATTGTAATGCTGGTAGAGTATTACGTCCATTAATTATTATCAAGGATAACAAACCACTATTAACTTCAGAATTATTGGATAAAATTTCAAAGAAATTACTTTCTTGGACTGATCTTTTGAGAATGGGTGTATTAGAAATGATTGATGCAAACGAAGAAGAAAACTGTTATGTCACTTTAGATGAAAAAGACTCAAAAAAACATACTCACTTGGAAGTTTTCCCACCGGCAATTTTAGGTGCGGGAGCTTCCATCATTCCATATCCTGAACATAATCAATCCCCAAGAAACACATACGAATCTGCTATGGCAAAACAAAGTTTAGGATTTTCTACACCTATGATGAATACCAGTACTTATGTTAGACAACACTTTATGCTATATCCCCAAGTCCCAATTGTTAATACAAAAGCAATGAAGCTTTTAGGATTAGAAGATAGGCCTGCAGGACAAAACTGTGTTGTTGCAGTATTGCCTTTTGATGGTTACAATATTGAAGATGCTATTGTGTTAAGTAAAGCATCTGTTGATAGGGGTCTTGGTAGAACATTCTTCTTTAGAATTTATGATGCTGAAGCAAAGCAATATCCTGGTGGAATGCGTGATAACTTTGAAATTCCTAACGCTGAAGCTAACATTAGAGGCTATAAAGGAGAACGTGCATACAGATTACTTGAAGATGATGGCGTAGTTGCATCTGAAGCTCCCGTTAAAGGTGGAGATATTCTGATTGGAAAAACTAGTCCTCCAAGATTTATGGAAGAGTATAGAGAATTCGAATCTTCTGGTCCGTACAGACGAGATACTTCAATTGGGGTAAGACCATCTGAAATCGGAGTTATTGATACTATAGTTATGACTCAATCCAATGAAGGAGGAAAAATGTATAAAATTAGAGCAAGAGATATGAGAATTCCTGAAATTGGTGATAAATTTGCATCAAGACATGGACAAAAAGGAGTGCTTGGAATTTTAGCTAAAGCAGAAGATTTACCATACACTACAAACGGTATGTCTCCTGACGTTTTGATTAATCCTCATGCATTTCCTTCAAGAATGACTGTTGGAATGATGATGGAATCTATCTGTGGTAAGGCAGCTGCATTACGTGGAAAACGATTTGATGGTTCAGCATTTGTTGGAGAAAAAATGGATGAAGTTAAAGAAGTAATGGACGCACATGGTTTTGAATATTCTGGTAAGGAAACAATGTATGATGGAAGAACTGGAAAATCATTTCCAGTAGATGTTTTCATTGGAGTTGTGTACTATCAAAAATTACACCATATGGTTGCAGATAAAATTCATGCAAGAGCTCGTGGACAAGTTCAGATGTTAACTAAACAACCAACTGAAGGAAGAGCAAGAGGTGGTGGACTAAGATTTGGTGAGATGGAAAGAGATTGTTTAATTGCTTATGGTGCTTCAATGATTCTCAAAGATAGATTGTTAGATGAATCTGACAAATCTGATATTTTTGTATGTGAAAGATGTGGTCTAGTTGCATATCATGATGTTAAACAAAGAAAATATGTTTGTAGAGTTTGTGGTGACAAAGCTAAAGTATCTTCTGTCTCTGTAGCATATGCATTCAAGCTATTGCTCCAAGAAATGCAAAGTCTTAACGTTGCCCCAAGATTGTTAATCAAGGAGAAAATCTAGAGATGTCTATTCAAGCAATTAAAGCCATTGATGGAATTCGTTTTTCTGTATGGTCTCCAACTGAAATTAGAAAATATTCTGTAGCTGAAATCACTGCTCCTGAAACATATGATGAAGATGGAATGCCTGTTCAAGGAGGTCTTATGGATGGCAGATTGGGAACTCTTGAACCTGGACAAAAATGTCTTACTTGTGGAAATACTGCAGCAAGATGTCCTGGACACTTTGGACACATTGAACTTGCAGAACCAATTTTACACATTGCATTTATTGACAATATCTACAAATTACTGCAATCAACATGTCGTTCTTGTGCAAGACTCAAAGTACCTCAAGAAGATCTAAGTGCATTCAAAAAAATTAAAGACAAGCATGCTGCTTACACTGTAGTTTCACAAAAACGTATTCCAGAGCAAATTATAGAAAAAGCTAAAAAAGCAAAAGAATGTCCTCATTGTGGAAAAACACAATATGAATTGGTCTTTACAAAGCCTACTATCTTTGTAGAAAAAACTGAAATTGGTGAACATAGATTACTACCAATTACTATTAGAGAAAGATTTTCACAAATTCTTGATGAAGATTTAGAATTATTATCATATGATCCGATAACTGCAAGACCCGAATGGTTTATTCTGCAAGCATTACCTGTTCCACCTGTAACTGTTAGACCCTCAATTATTCTTGAAACTGGAATTAGATCTGAAGATGATTTGACACACAAAATGGTAGATATAATCCGAGTTAATCAAAGACTAAAAGAAAGTAAAGAAGCAGGAACTCCGCCATTAATTGTTCAAGATTTAGTTGACTTGTTACAGTATCACTCTACAACATATTTTGATAATGAAGTTTCTGGAATTCCACAAGCTCATCATCGTTCTGGACGTCCTCTCAAGACATTAACCCAAAGACTCAAAGGAAAAGAAGGAAGATTCCGAGGCTCATTATCTGGAAAGAGAGTTGACTTTTCAAGTAGAACTGTAATTTCGCCTGATCCTAATTTGGATTTATCTGAAGTTGGAGTTCCTGAACAAGTTGCAATGAAATTAACTATTCCTGAAATTGTTACTGAATGGAATATTGAAAGAATGCGAGAACTTGTAATTAACGGACCTGAAAAATTCCCCGGTGTAAACTATATTGTAAGACCAGATGGTGTAAAAATCAGATTAGATTTTGTAGAAGACCGCTCTACAATAGCTGAAACTCTTGAAATTGGTTATTTGATTGAAAGACATCTTGCAGATGGTGACATTGTCATGTTTAACAGACAACCCTCACTTCACCAGATGTCTATTATGGCTCACTATGTGAGAGTTCTTCCAGGTAAAACTTTCCGATTACATCCTTCTGTTTGTCCGCCATACAATGCAGACTTTGATGGTGATGAAATGAACCTTCATGTTCCTCAAAGTGAAGAAGCCCGAGCCGAAGCAATCCTTTTGATGAGAGTCCAAGATCAATTAATTTCTCCAAGATATGGCGGTCCAATTATTGGAGCACTAAGAGATTTCGTAACTGGTGCATATCTTCTAACAAAAGATGATACTGTTTTATCTGTCCAAGAATTTTCAAACTATGCAATGCTTGGAGGTTATGCTGGAGCCCTTCCAAAACCTGGAACCAAAAGAAAAGATGGTCCAGCATATACTGGAAAACAGTTATTCTCATTATTTCTTCCAAATGATTTCAACTATGTACTTACATCAAAATGGTCTAAAGGAACAAAAGGCAAAGAAAAAGATGTTGTAATTAAAAATGGCGAACTCATCAGCGGTGTAATTGACAAAACTTCAATTGGTGCTGAAGAACCAGAGAGTATCTTACACAGAATTACAAAAGATTATGGAAATACAATTGGCAAGAATTTCTTAAACTCTGTCTTAATCATGGTAAAACAATTCATTACTCACTATGGATTTAGTTATGGATACGGTGATCTTGAAGTTCCAGAAAAGAACGTATCAAAGATTTTAGATGATATTCAAGAAACTTATGATGTTGTTGCTGATTTAACTGATCAATACAAGAAAGGAACTCTCAAACTTACCCGAGGTATGAAAGCTGAAGAAGCTCTAGAGGCTTACATTGTTAATGAATTAGGTAAAGCCAGAGTGAAAGCAGGAGATACTGCTAATGATTCTCTAGATGATAGTAATGCCGGAAAAATTATGGCTACTACTGGTGCAAGAGGTTCAGCACTTAATGTGGGACAAATGGCTGGTGCACTGGGTCAACAATCTCGAAGAGGCAATAGAATGAATGATGGATATAGTAATCGTGCGTTAACACACTATCAAGAACATGATAGTAATCCAGACGCTCATGGATTTGTAAAATCCAATTATAGAACAGGTCTTACAGCTTTAGAATTTTTCTTCCATGCAATGGGTGGCCGTGAAGGACTTGTAGATACTGCAGTTAGAACACAACAAAGTGGTTACATGCAACGTAGATTGATTAATGCTCTAGAACACATTAGATTAGAATATGATGGTACAGTTAGAGATCCTCATGGTCACATTGTTCAATTCTTGTATGGTGAAGATGGAATTGATGTGCAAAAAAGTGATCATGGTGAAGCATTTAACGCCAGTAGGTTAGCTGAATCTCAAACCATCACTGATTCTGGAAAGAAAGCAACAAAAGATGAAATTGACACTCTCGCTAAAAAATATACTAAGACCTTCAATCCAAGATTAACCAATCTTATAACTGAAGCTTTACAGAAATCCAATCTAAGTAAAGACGGTGTAGAAGCAGTATGTAAAAAAGGACTTTCGCTTTACAATAAAGCCAAAGTTGAACCTGGTCAGGCTGTAGGAATTGTCACTGCACAATCAATTGGTGAACCTGGTACCCAGATGACCTTGAGAACTTTCCACTTTGCAGGAATTAAAGAAAGAAATGTTACTTTGGGTCTTCCAAGATTGATTGAATTAGTTGATGCCAGAAAGAAACCTGTTACTCCAACTATGGATATTTACCTTGATGAGGATTCAAAGAAATCTAGAGAAAAAGCAATTGAAGTTGCACGTAATGTGTTACAGACTAAAGTAAGTGCGTTGATTACTGATACTGAAACTGATTATTCTACAAACATCAAATTAATTATTAGTCCAAATAGACTTCAAGAGAGAGGTTGTTCTATCACTGAAATAGAGGCCGCACTTTCATCAAATAAAAAATTCAAAATAGAAACTGTTGGAGAATTAATCACATTGAATTTAGTTGAAGAAGCAGATACTGCAACTGCAATTGCAATTAGAAATAAAATTCTTAACACTACTGTTAAAGGTGTTCCAGATATTGAACGAGTTACATTAGTTCAAAAAGACGATGAGTGGGTTATCCAGACAACTGGTTCTAATATAGCCAAAGTCCTTGAAGTGAAAGGTATTGATAAAAAGAATGTTAGAACAAACAACGTCTTTGAAATTGCAGGAACTCTTGGAATTGAGGCTGCACGAAACTCTTTGATTGATGAACTTAATCATACTTTAGGTGATCAAGGATTAGAAGTTGATAATAGGTACATCATGCTGGTATCTGATTTGATGTGTTCTAGAGGATACATGCAACAAATTGGTAGACATGGAATCGCAGGTACCAAAGACAGTGTTCTGGCAAGAGCCGCATTTGAAATTACAGTTCCAACCATTGCACATGCTGCACTTGGTGGTGAAATTGAACAACTTAGAGGTATTACTGAAAATGTTATTGTTGGAAGTAATATTCCAATTGGCAGTGGCACTGTTGACTTGTACATGCAAGTCTCCAAAAAGAAGTGACTTACGGCTTTTCCTAGAAATCATCAAAATTTCAGTAGATAGAAAAATACGCAATTCGGATCAAAAAATAATGATCATTTCTTCAAATTATTCAGATAGAAAAAGCTTAACTGTACAGTTTTATCTTGTCTTACTTTGAACTTGAAATCTCTTGTCTTGACATTTCATATATACAATAGACCTCTTGCGCAATTAGACATATTTTACCATATTACACAAATTCATTCACAGCAAGATCCAAAGCTAAGAACAACCTAACACATTTCATGTTAACATACAAGCAACTCTCAAAAAAGCCAAAATCACTTCTCTCTTTTACTGGAGTGACTAGGCAACAGTTTGATGTGATTCTAAAGGATGTCAGAAAGAATCACCGTATAGAAGAAAAGAAGAGACTATCCAAAGCAAAGAGAAAAAGAAGTATCGGAGCTGGGCGAAAGTTTGATTTGAATCTTGAAGATCAGCTTGTAATGTTGTTTGTTTACTATCGGATGTACCTGACATGCGAGTTGACAGGATATCTGTTTGGATTAGACCAGAGCAACGTCTACAGAAACATCAAATTTAGAGCCTGCAGTAAGAAAATCAATTCCTATTCCTTCAAAACTATACTCTGATTCTAAAAAAATAAATGATGTACAGCAACTCCAACTGTTCTTTCCTGAATTAATTGCAATGACTGATGGTACTGAACAACCAATCCCAAGACCCCAGAACAAAAAGAAAAGAAAGACCCACTATTCAGGCAAAAAGAAAAAACATACGGTAAAAAACCAAATCACCATAAACCAGAAAGGTGAGATAATCCACAAACCCCCACATTCTCCAGGTAACATGATTATGCGATACTGAAAATCAGACATCCAGAACTGCCCGAAGATGTGATGATATTTTATGACCTTGGGTATTTGGGAGTGGAAAAAGATTTCCCAGAACAGACAAGCATTCTACCATACAAGAAAAAGAAAAGAAAAAAACTGACCATACATCAAAAGGAATGGAACAAGATACAGTCAAGAATCCGAATAAAAGTAGAACATATTATCTCTCAAATCAAAAAGTTTAGGATTAATTCTGAGACATTTAGGAATAGATTGTGCAGATATGATGCAATAAGTGACATCGTATGTGGAATTGTGAATTTCAAGACAAGATGGAAGCAAGAGTTTGTTGTGATTCCATAAGATTAGAAATTATTTGAAACTAAATTCAGTGAAAGGTAAGATTTTGTTTGTAATTACGCAAAACGTCTATTGTAAAATTCGGTTGCTGTGCATGCATGACTAATTTTTTGAAAATTTCTGTAAAAAGTTTGTAAATCAGTGTAAATATTTAGTCTCAAATTAATGCAAAATTATATAAATTAAAGCAATGTTATAATACTAAATGGATGTTACCTCAATAAAGTTACTAAAATCACTGGTCGATGGACAAAAAGAAACAAGTGAATTACTTGATTTGTTAGGGATAAAGGACAGACGGTTAGCATACATAATAAAAAATCTCACAGAAGAGGATTACATAGAGAAAGAAGACACAAGAATCAAACTAAAAGAAACATCAAAAGCAACACTATTCAGAGATATTACGCAAACTGTAGATGTTGAAAAATTACTTCGTGAATCTAATGAAATAATACTTTTCAACATAGATGAAAACATCACAGTAGATGAATTGATAAAAAAATCAGGATTATCTAAAGCAACAATCTACAGATCAATATCAGATTTACAATCCATAGGAGCCATCATAAAAGAAGAAGAAATGATAAAGATTGACGAATCAAAAGAACAACTAGTTTTATTTACAAAATTATTAAAAACTGAGAGAGAACAAAAATATGAAGATGGTAATACTGAAATCATTCATAATAACAATTCAGTAATATTACGAAAAACTCCAAATGGAAAAATTGCTAAAGGTGCAACAACAGGGTTTACATTATTTTCAGAATATGATGTAGAATATCAAACTACACATGATTATTTTTGTGAACAAAAAGAAGATTTAGAAATACAAGATGTATTGTTACATGCAGTTTTTGCTGCAAATTATTCAAAAAATAAAATGGAATTATTGATAGCTATCATTTTTTATGTAAAACATAAAGATAAGATGGATATTCTTCAATTAAGGAAAAAAGCATCAGAGTTAGGAATATCTAAAATTTGGTTAGATATTGAAGCCTACATACGTAGAAAGCAATTGAAAAATACAGATCTATTTTTACCATGGGATGAATTTCTATCTAAAGCAAAATTATATGATATATCAATTGAAAAATACACATTGCCAAAACCTGGTAATTTATTATTTCGAGAAATTAATAATGAACTACAAGAATCAAAAACGATATACCTATTTGGCGGTGAAAATATGAGGATAAAATCATTGAAAGATAGTACAAAAGATTGTGACATAGCAGTAGAAAATAAAAATGATTTTGATAATTTAGTAGAAATTCTTACCAATATGGGATATGAAAGAAGACTCAAAACAAATTATTCAGATGAAGATAGGAGAATAAACCCAGATGATATTTTTGAGCATGAACAGAAGAGTAGGGTAGATTTATTCACATCTACAATTATGCAAGATCTATCGTTATCCTCAACTATGAGGGAGAGAGCAGACATTAGAGATTATGGTCTACTAAAGATAGGATTGCTAAGAAATGAAGATGTATTTTTGTTAAAAGCAATAGCAAATAGAGAAGGAGACATACAAGATATGGCTGCATTAGTAACAGGTAGTCCCAATACACCTCATGAATTACAACATGGATCTTTTGATTGGGAATTAGTGTTGGAGGAAATACTAAGACAAGAACATATCAATCATACAAAAGATTTCACACCTACAGTTTTTGATCAAATATCATATCTTGCAGAACAAACAAGTATTGTAGCTCCATTTCTTGATAAATTAAGAAGACATGTTGTAGATAGAATGATCAAGAGAATATTACGTGGTGGTAGTACATCAATAAAAGAGATAGTAGAATTGTTGAATGGTGGAGACATTACAGAATCAATGATTCGAAATAGAATTGACTCATTAGAAAAATCTGAGACGATTGAAAAATATTCTGTAGGAAGAACAACATATGCACAACTAATAAAAAATAATGAATATTCAGCAAAAGAGTTAAAAATAACCACACATCGTTTTAAGACATATCTTGATTGGCGTTTCTATATTAGACAAAAACAATCGGATCAAAACATCAAAGAATTAGTGCAAGAAATAAAAGAATTAGGTTTCCAAAGAATTGGAGAAATTGATGAGATAATCAGAAATTCTACTGAAGTCTTGAAACAATATGAAAATGAACAATTTTCAAAGCGTCATTTTGATGGAGTTGGTGCTGTAAGGATTTGCATTGGATTACATTATTCAGATCTTGGAAAGAAACGCTCATCAAAATATTTTATCAGTACATTTGATAAATATAATAACATAGCAAAAAAGAGGTTTATTCCTGAACATCCAATTAAAATGGTGAGAAAATGAGCGAAGAAGAAAATATAGATGATGTAGAAGATCAGAATCCTTTACTTACAAGAGTAAAAGAAGGTTTGTATGATGAAAATATTGTTGCATTCTTAGGTCCGCCAAATAGTGGAAAAACAATAATTGCTACTATTTACTAAATGACTCAATTTATACACATTTCCTTGAAAAATACAAGGATGAATACGAAGCAAATATGATTGATGGTTATGAATTTCTAAAAACTACAAGAAATGTAGTGTTAGAAGGAAAATTCCCAAATACTACATTGCCGGATAATCCAGAAGTTGTTTTTAAAATAAAAAGAAAAGGACCACTAGTTAAGGCATTAAATATCTGAACACTTTAACAACTTGAATCACTCCACTATCTAGTCTCTTCTGCATATGTTTTCTCATTTCAGAGCCATTGACGAAGAATTGGCTTGCAGTTTCCCTTTTTCTCTTCTCTCCACTGTATCTCAATGGGGTTTAATTCTGGAGTGTATACAAGAAAAATATCTAATGTTCACTTTACTTTTTGATGCTTTGAGAAATTCTTTTACTCTGACACTTTTGTGGTATGATGCATTATCTGCAAACAGTAACAGTTTCTTACCAAATTGTTTTTGTAGTGACTCTAAAAAATCCAGAAATGAGTCTGTGTTTGATTTATCATAGAACCTGCAAAAAATACGCCGTTATTGCCCAATGCACCAAATGATTGAAATTTTTCTCGAGTGTAATTAATTGGTGTGGTGATGTTATTGCCTGCAAGATACCATCCGCGCTTTATGTTGGGTGCTACTTTACTTGTTGACTCATCCAGACATAGTGTGGTGTATCCCAATTTGGAATATTTGTTAACTGTCCTTTTTGCGTTTTTTTAAAACGATTCTGCTCCTCTTTTGAGGCTGATTTGTGATTGAGTCGGTCTTAGTTTTTTAGATGAGAATCCAATTCGGCGTAGTAATTCACGCATTCCTCTTGCAGAGTATAGCGTGTTGTATTTTTTATTCACATGTGTAATTACCATTCTTGTACTCCACATGAATTGATTGAATCCAAACTTTTCTGGACCTGAAATTAGATCCTCTCTTAATGACACTAGTTGTTTTTTTATTTAAGAAACATCTAGAACCAGAATATTTCTTACGGCGTGATGCAGATATTCCCTTTCGGTTCATTTGGTTTAACCAATTACTAAGAGTTGACGGTATGATATCAAGACTGCTTCTTTTGTTTCCTCCAATGGAGAGAATCAGATGATGGCGGAGAGTTTGGGTTATCATAGTAGGATAATTTTGATTCTAGCTGCTTGATTTTGATTTCCAATTCTATATTTTTTCTTGCCAAATCATCACAGTTTTTGCACGGTTTAGAGTCCATTATTTCTTGAAAATTCTTCTCTGATCTAAATTATTCGGTTTAATCTAGGCGTGACCTAAACATACTGATTTTGTATCTAAGAATTCCCAATTAATCCATAATGCAAATCTATTAAATAAATATGGTGAAAAATAATGATTAAACGTATTAGTCTTTTACAAAAGATTTTGTTGTGACAAAAACTTTTAATCTAGTACTTTGATTCAAACAATTTGTGCCCTTGTAGTATAGCCCGGTCTAGAATTCGGCCCTGTCACGGCTGAGACGCGTGTTCAAATCCCGCCGAGGGCGCCATTATTTCTATTTCATCAAAAATTATGGTTTTGAACCGATCAGAATAAAATTTTCAGAAAATATTATTGGATTACGATTGAATCAAGATGAATCTCACAAAAATATTAAAATTCAGGGAATTTTAGTAAATTTTGTTGTCTGAAGAGAACAAAGAATCTGAAATAGACACAAAATCTGTTGAAGATTCTAAAGCTGAAGAAGCAAAAGCAGCTGAAGAAGCAACTGTAAAAGCTGAAGAAGCCGCAGTAAAAGCTGAAGAAGCAACTGTAAAAGCTGAAGAAGCAAAAGCAGCTGAAGAAGCAACTGTAAAAGCTGAACAAGCAAAAGCAGCTGAAGAAGCAACTGTAAAAGCTGAACAAGCAGCCAAGGCTGTTGAAGAAGCAGAAAACGCAGTTAAAGAAGCTCTTACAAAAGCTGAAGCCGCAAAAGCTGAAGCAGAAGAAGCAGCTGAAGAAGAATACAAAGCAATTGCTGCAGAAGTTAAAGCAGAGGCTGCCAAGAAATCAGATTACACGTTTAAAAGACAAGGTGAAGAAATCTTTAGACGCGATATGGGTGAACCGGAATTTTTCTTAGATAAAAAAGATAGATTTCCAAGACCAATTCTTTCAGTATATGAACAAGAATCTCTTACAAGACAAGCAGAGATTCCACAGGATCAAACTCCTGCTTATGTTCCTGAACATGTTCTTAGTCCAGAATTTGAGGGTGTCTCAAACTATGAACGTGGTGTTGGCTCTTTCTTAGAGGAAACTAAACAAAAACTTGAACAATTAAAAAATAATCCTGAAGCAACTGAAAAAGAAATCAAATATACAGAAAATCAAATTATCTATTTAGAATCTTTACACGAAAATTTTTACATTGGAATGAATGTTTTTCGAACCGCTAAAGGTGGTCGGGATAAGATTAAAGCATAGGTAGATGATATGGGACAAATATCTTTTGATGTAATGAATGCACGAGTAACTTTCAAAAATATTCCGTTACACACATTGTCAAAGTTTACTTTCAAAGATGTAATTGCTGCATGTGCAGAATTTAAAAAAATCCCTGGTGTGGATGAATGTATTATCATTCAAACTGCAAGTAGAGTTGAAATCTTTACAGTAGGTAATGTTGAAACTGATGATTCTCCTGATGCGAGACGAGAAGAAGGTAAAACACTCGTATTAAATAAAATTAAAGATATCTGGGTATCTTTATCTTCTTTAGAACAAATTGATATTGATCACTTTGACCAAACCCTTGAAGTTTACAAAGGTGATGATGTTTACTTGAATCTGTTACGATTAGCATCGGGCTTGGATTCTGTAGTTGTTGGGAAACAAGAAGTCTTTGATGAAATCGTTCAATCGTTAGCTAATGCAAAAACTGCTGGCGTATCTGGAAATATTCTCAATAAGTTATTTGATAGTGTAATTCGTTTGGCTACTAGAATGAGAGATACTACAGGAATTGCAAAAGATGTAATTTCACTAGGTGATGTTGCTGTAAAACTAGTAGATGAGAAAGCCGGACTTGATTCCAAGAAAAAAGTACTTATTATTGGAACTGGTGAGCCTGCCGCCATGCTTGCAAAGACCTTGAACAAAAAAAACATAGCATTTGATGTTACTAGTAGAAGTGTTGAACGTGCCACGGGGTTTACAACCCTTCTTGGCGGAACTCCTGTAGATTTTAACGATGTTTTGGTAGGATTTGACAAATATGATATTATTTTTGTTGCAACCACATCTGATTATTTCTTAATCACCTTTGATAGAATTAGATTAGTTATGGAAGAAAAGAAAAAAGGTACATTAATTTTAGACTTGTCTGATCCTAGAACTGTTGATGAAGGAATTACTGCACTTCCCGGAATCAAATTATTATTCAGAGACCAAATTGCAGAACTTTATGAAGAAAGCGTAAAAGCTAGAGTAGGTATTGTTCCTGCAGTAGAGAAAATTATTGAAAAAGAACTCCCTGTTTTAGCTGTTAGAATGAAAAGGTTAGATTTTGCTTGATTTCACTAACAGTTGGCACCTCATTTTCAGCAACTGTAACATGTTAGAATGAAAAGGTTAGATTTTGCTTGATTTCACTACAATCCTTGTTTTCTTAAGAGAAATTGCATGACTGCTTCTTTAGAGTAGTCTATTCCATGTTCTTCATCTGTATGATTTCTAAAATTATTAATAACTGTCTCCAATTCGCCTTCGACTACAAAATTACACTCAAATCCATAATCACTGCACTTGAGTTTTGCCATGTTTTGATAAAAAATAATGAATATAAAAATCCACACGTATATAATTAGTACAAATATCTTAATTTTAAGATATTAAAAAATAACTTTTTTTATTTTTAAATAATCTATCCGTATGATTCGAATTTAATTCCAAAACTTCCATCGGGTTTTTTCTCATGTTCAGTAACGAATCCTTTTGGCCCTAGATGTTCAATTACTCCATCAATTGTTCCTTGATAACCACAAATATAGATAATTGAATTTTCTGGAGTTAGTTCCTCGCCGACCATTTCTTCTACGGGCGATAATCCTGATTTTTTATCAGGTTTGAAGAAAGATTCTACTCTACCTACATGACCATTCCATGATCTATTGAAAAATTCTTTTGGTCTACTAATTGCGGCTCTGTATCTGAAATTCCATTTGTCTCTTCCTCTGTTTTCACTTTCCATTTCTAAATCTGTTAATAGTCGTTTGTAGCTTAATTCATCAACATAACTTGCACCGTGAAGAACAATTACTTCTCGTTTATCATTGATATCATGAAAATGTTTTGCAAATGCAATAAATGGAGCCAATCCTGTACCTCCACCTACACAAATTACTCTTCTATTGTCTTTTTGTCCATTAGGTAACTTGTCGCTAATTTGTAATGCAGCTCCTGTTGGATCACCAAGAGAAACTTCATCTCCAACACTTAGATAAAACAATTCAGTAGTTACACGTCCTGGAAGTGGTTTTCTTACCCATCTAATTACAAATTCAAAATAATCTCTGTTCTCAGCATGTGATGCGATAGAATATGCTCTTCTAACAACTTTTTTTTCTGCTGGAATTGGAAGACCTATTGTCAAAAACTGACCTGTTTTGTATTCTGGCACTCCTTTTTCTGGAACTAATCTAATAATCACTAGATCTTCTTTAAGTAACTCCCTGTAGACGACCTTTGCTTTCATCTCAGTTACCATACAAGAAGTTTTTTCTTGACTTTGGTTAAATATATTTCTCTTAGCATCTATCTTACAAAATCTATTGAAAACTCAAAAATGTCAGATAAATTATCAATCTATTCATAATTTTTTAAATTTTTATTCAATAATTTCATTTGTTGATCTGCGACATTATTTCATCAAGAATTTCTTGGTTTGCCGCTGCGATAAAAGAAACTTTTGTCTCATAGCTTAGATCTGCATCAAGCGGATTCAGATCTGCATCTAATAGCAAACCTCCTGCTTCTTTGACAATTACATATCCTGCTGCAATATCTTGAATTCTAATTTTATCTCTTAGATCAATAAAAATATCCATTAATCCTCTTGCAAATATTGCCATTTCTAGTGCATTTGCACCAAAATGTCTTGTATGATTATGATTTTCAAAAATCGGATGTAATTTTTTCATCAATTCAAGAGATGATCCTGATGTGTTAATTCCAACTATTTTATAGATTGGATCTTTTTTGTGAACTTTGATTTGTTTATTATTAAAAAATGCACCCTTATTTTTTGATGCCCAATACATTTCACCATTTGAAAGATTTGTGATTACACCATCTGTAATTGAACTTAATTTATTTTTAGTTGCAAATGCTAAGGAACTACAGAAAAATGGAACTCCTCTTACTGCATTAGCAGAACCGTCTATTGCATCCATTATGATAAATCCTTTTGGATTATTTGATAATTCTACTCGTCCACATTCTTCTCCTAATACAACACATTCAAAGTCAATCTCTTTAAGATAATCTAAGACTGTGTTCTCAGCAACAATGTCTATGTTTCTTGAAATATCTCCACCGGCTCCAACACCAAAATCTCCTGCAGCATCATCTGTTCCTGCAAGATCTTTTACATTTGCATAAATTCTGTTTGAAGCTTCACGAAGAATTTCTATTGTGTCCATGTTGTCAAATTGATCAATCGTAATTTAAGTGAAGAAAAAATTTAGTTTGAAAGCATAAATAACAATAAAAAAGCTTAACGTTTGTGAGTGGTAAAGATCAATCTGTAACAAGCAAAGAAGCTTTGATGAGTACAAAACCAGGTAAGCAAATTATCAAGCAAGCTTTGTTCAAATCTAAAGGCTATAAATTATTTAACAAATATAAAGAAGAAACTGAAAACCAATTTCCAGAATTCGCAGAGAGATTTGCTAAAGGACTACTTGATGAAATAAAATCCGATCCAAATCCAAATGCAACTCAACAGGCATTTGGTGATGAAATAGATTCAACTGAAATTATACTAAATGCATCTCAAATTGAGCCTATAAAATCAAAATTAGATAGTATTGATGTGATGCAAGATAGGGTAAATCGAATTTTGAACTCAAATTTTGTAAAGATGACTTTTCCTGTTTTTAATGGATTATTTGATGCCGCAGCAGAATATTCTAGAAGAGATGATCCTCAATTAAAACAAGATATAGTTGAAGGACATATTCTTGCAATTGATCTTAGTGAACCTATGGATAGAATTGTAGATAAAGATGAAGACTTGGAATTTCTTGATGATTACAAATTGATGAACCCCTATATTTTGAAATTAGCTAGAGATAAAATTTCAAAAGGCGGGGAAAAGGTTCTAAAAGAATTTGAAGCTGGATTCAAAGATGCACGAATTGGACAATACTTGGATGAAAAATTAAAATCAAAACCTACAGAAATTACTGAAGAAGAGATGACTGTATCTTATAAAAAATATCGTGCTGTAATGGGAACTGCTGGACGAAATATGGCTTTGGCAGAAAGACCTTTGAGTGAGATTTTTTATTTAGGGATGGCAAGAGCTGCTGAAGGTGTTGGATGTGGAAATGAAATTGAAGATTCAATTAAAAACGGTTTTGTAAAAATTCCTTCTTGGCCTTTGTATTATTCGTTATTAGCAAATGATCTAAAACAAGGATTTGAGGTTACTATAGAAAAAAGTAATTTGTATTTACAAGATGCAAGACTTACACTAGATCTATTACCTGATAACTTTTCTCACAAAGAATTTTTAGAATTTTTATTTTTAACTGTGGAACATTATAATCAATATTGGTACAATAAATTACAAAAGGCCAACAAGTGGTCTGAGTACCAGTCCAAACTTCCCAAGTGATTGCATTGATGTGGTCTGAAAAATACCGACCTCAGATAATTTCTGACATGGTAGGAAATGAAGAAGCACGAGTGACAATTACTGAATGGTTTCTCAAATGGAGAAAAGGCACAAAGCCATTACTTTTGGTAGGACCGCCTGGAATTGGAAAAACTACCATTGCATATTTGATTGCTAAGCAATTTGGATATGATATGATTGGTCTTAATGCCAGTGATGTTAGAAGTAAATCCAGAATAAATGAAGTTCTAACGCCTGTTTTAGCAAACGTAAGTGTAATGGGCACTCCAATGATTTTTGTTGATGAAGTTGATGGTATTCATGGTCGTGGGGATTATGGTGGGGCATCAGCACTTGTTGATATTCTCAAAGAACCTACAGTACCAATTGTCCTTGCTGCAAATAGTGATGATTCTGATAAAATGAAAAGTATCAAAAAAGTTGTAAAAACAATTCAATTCAAAAAAATCCCTCCACGATTATTACGGGTATACCTTGAAAATATTTTAAAAAAACAAAGTGCAAGTCTTAGTCCCGGTACAATAATCAAAGTAATTGATAAATCAAGGGGGGATATTCGTTCAATGACTAACTTTGCACAATCTTTTGTGACTGGATTTAATCCTCAAACTGAAAATTCTTTTGAAAGTATTAATGTTGAAGATGGAATTAATGCTTTTTTTAAAGCAAATTCGATTGAAGAAGCTAAAAGTGTTCTATATTCGATGCAAATTAATCCTAGAGAAAAAATCAATGCATTTTATTCTAGTATCATCACAAGTGATTTAGATAGTTTAACATTTGCAACATATTTAGAAATTATATCTAAAGCCGATATGCTTTTTGGAAAAATTATGAAGACTCAGAATTGGAGACTGCTTCGATATCTAAATGATATTTTGATTAAATTGTATCAAAATGATGATCGAATTAGGTATGCACAATACAATTTATCATGGCCTTTACTAAATAGAATTCGTTGGGATGGCGTAAAGATAAAATCTCTTTCATCGATCATGGCAAAAAAATTACATTCATCTTCTAGTTCTTTTGTCACATTGTGTTTCCCTTTTGTTTTATTATGTATTAAAAATAAAACACTTGAATTGGACTTGGAAGAAACTTTTGGGGATATTATTGAAAAGGAGATTGAACAAATACAATGAGTTGGAGAAAAATCCCCATGAAGTTTCCAGGCACATGTATTGTTTGTAATGGAAAAATCCCTATCAACGAAATTGGTTTATGGGCAAAAGGTTTGGGTGTAAAACATGAAAAGTGTACCCAGATTAATGAATTACAGTGTATTGTATGTGGTAACCCTGCTGGCTGTTCTCAGTGTGAATTTCAGGAAAATTGTGATATTCCAAATGTCTCTCAGTTGTGTATATGTAAGAAATGTAGTGAAGAAAATGATGCTTTTAGTTCCTATCAAAAATCTGCAAATAAGAAATTTTCAATTTTTAACTCATGAAATTCTAAAAAAATCAATGATCGTTGAATTTTTATAAATTTTTTACAAGCCAATATCCTGAACCTAAATATAGGAAAACTTTCCTGCTTTAGAATACCGTGCATTCTGAAAAGATTGAAGGATATACTAAAAAGAATAAAACATCATTAGGAGGAGGAGGACAAGATAGAATTAAGGCTCAACATGAGAAAGGAAAATTAACTGCTCGTGAAAGAATTAATCTATTACTTGATGAAGGTACTTTTACTGAAATTGATCCATTAACCACACATCACTATCATGAATACGATATGCAAAAAAAGAAATTTTTCACAGATGGTGTAGTTGGAGGTTATGGAAATGTAAATGGACGACAAATCTTTGTATTTGCATATGATTTCACTGTGCTTGGTGGAACACTTAGTCAAATGGGAGCTAAAAAAATTACTAAACTAATGGATCATGCAGTTCAAACGGGATGTCCGATAATTGGTGTAATGGATTCTGGTGGTGCTAGAATTCAAGAGGGCATCATGAGTCTTGACGGATTTGCAGATATCTTTTATCATAATCAATTAGCTTCTGGGGTAATTCCACAAATTACTGCAAGTATTGGTCCATCTGCTGGCGGTTCTGTATATTCACCTGCAATGACTGACTTTGTAATTATGGTTGAAAAAGTAGGAACCATGTTTGTAACAGGTCCAGATGTAGTCAAGACTGTATTGGGAGAAGAAATTTCATTTGATGATCTTGGAGGGGCAATAACACATGGATCAAAGAGTGGTGTTGCACATTTTGTTGCACAAAATGAATACGAATGTATGGATTATATCAAAAAATTAATTTCTTATCTACCTCAAAATAACACTGAAACACCACCAAAAATAAAAACTGATGATGATCCAAACAGAATGGATCACAACTTGATCAATATCATTCCTGAAAATCCTTTGCAACCATATGATATGAAAGAAATCATTAATTCAGTTGTTGATGATCATGAATTCTTTGAAGTTCATGAATTGTTTGCCGCAAATATTGTTATTGGTTTTGGAAGAATGAATGGAAAGGTTGTTGGAATTGTTGCAAATCAACCTATTGTACTTGCCGGTGCACTTGACATTGATTCATCAAACAAAGCAGCACGTTTCATTAGATTCTGTGATTCATTTAATATTCCAATAATTACTCTAGTTGATACCCCTGGATACATGCCAGGTTCTAATCAAGAACACAATGGTATCATTAGACATGGTAGTAAGTTACTTTATGCATATTGTGAAGCAACTGTTCCAAGAATTACACTAGTTATTGGCAAGGCATATGGTGGAGCATACATTGCAATGGGAAGTAAAAATCTCCGAACTGACATAAATTATGCATGGCCCACAGCAAGATGTGCTGTTCTAGGTGGAGAAGCTGCTGTTAAAATTATGTATAGAAAAGAGCTCAAAGAATCTGAGGATGCTGAAGGATTAAAGAAGCAATTAATCGATGAGTTTGCAGAAAAATTTGAAAATCCCTATGTTGCAGCATCTCATGGAACCGTAGATAATGTAATTGATCCTGCTGAAACACGACCTATGTTAATTAAAGCACTTGAAATGCTTGAGAATAAAAGAGCAAAGCAATTACCAAGAAAACATGGAAATATCAATTTGTGATTAGATATGATTGAAAAAGTACTTATCGCAAACAGGGGAGAAATTGCCTTACGTGTAATTAGAACTTGTAAGGCACTTGGAATTAAGACAGTCGCTGTTTATTCTGATGAAGATTACAATTCAATGCATGTCAAACAAGCAACTGAAGCATATCATATTGGTGAGGCTGCTCCTGCTAAATCATATCTTAATCAAGAAAAAATCCTTGAAGTGATGCAAAAATCTGGAAGTGATGCAGTTCATCCAGGATATGGTTTTCTTTCTGAAAATGATGACTTTGCAAATCTATGTGAAAAAAATAAAATTACTTTCATTGGTCCTACAGCAAAATCTATGAATCTTTGTGGAGATAAAATGAAATGCAAAGCTGCAATGCTCAAAGCTGATGTTCCAACAGTTCCTGGAAGTCCAGGTTTGGTAAAAGATGCAGAAGATGCAGAAAAAGTTGCAAATGAAATTGGTTATCCTGTAATGTTAAAATCAGTTTATGGTGGCGGAGGTCGTGGAATTAGAATTGTTACTAGTAACCAAGAATTACGTGAAGGCTTTGAATCAGTTACCGGTGAATCAATTGCAGCCGTAGGAAAGTCTGCAATACTAGTAGAAAAATTCCTAGAAAAAACACGACACATTGAATACCAATTTGCTAGAGACACTCACGGTAACACTGTTCACATCTTTGAAAGAGAATGCTCCATTCAAAGACGTAATCAAAAATTAATCGAACAAACCCCTTCACCAATTGTAGATGAAAAAACAAGAGCACGTGTTGGTGAATCTGTTTGCAGAGCTGCTGATGCAGTAGGCTATACCAACTTGGGAACTGCTGAATTTTTGAGGGCTGATAATGGGGAATTTTATTTTATTGAAATCAATGCCCGATTACAAGTAGAACATCCAATTACAGAATTTGTGTCTGGATTAGACTTGGTCAAATTACAACTAGACATTGCAAATGGTGAGTCAATCCCGTTCAAACAAAGTGACCTCAAAATGAATGGCTATGCAATCGAATGCAGAATTAATGCAGAAGATACTTTCTTAGACTTTGCTCCATCTACCGGACCTGTGCCTGATGTAGTCATTCCTGCAGGACCTAGTGTTAGATGTGATACCTATCTTTATCCTGGATGTACTGTTTCTCCATTTTATGATTCTCTTATGGCAAAACTCGTTACTTGGGGACAAACATTTGAAGAATCAAGAACTAGAATGCTTGCAGCATTAAATGACTTTTATATCCAAGGCGTTGAAACTTCAATTCCATTATACAAAACAATTCTTAACTCTGAAGAATACAAAAATGGGGACCTTTCAACAGATTTTCTCAAACGTTATGGAATGATTGATAGATTAACTAAAGATCTTAAAAAAGAAAAAGAAGATAAAAGCGATGCGGCATTAGCTGCGGCTATTATTCATTCTGAATACTTTAAGAGTAGAGCACAAAATAATACTGCCAATAATCCAAATTGGAAATACAAACTGGATTGATGATAAATGAATTATAAAATACAAGATATTGAAAAATCGTTTGACGGAAAGATTGTAGAAAATCTTGGAAACAATAATTATGTAATTAAAATCAATGATAACGAACATAATTTAAAAATTATAACAATGAGTTCTACTGGAATTGAATTTATTTTAGATAACAAATATCATAAAGCAAAATATCTTGAACAATCAACTAATGAAATGAAAATTGTAATTGACAATGTTCCAATCACACTGAACTTACACACTCATTTTGATAAAGTCGTTTACAGAAATTCAGGTGGAAGCGGTGCTGGCAATGCACAACTAGCTTTGAAAAGTCAAATTCCTGGTAAAGTTGTATCAATATCTGTAACCAAAGGAGATTCTGTTAAGAAAGGTGATGTTGTTTGTACTTTAGAATCTATGAAAATGCAAGTTGCAATAAAGTCGCACAAAGATGGAGTTGTAAAAACAATTAAAGTTAAAGAAACTGAAACTGTTGCTAAAGGCAACGTTGTTGCAGAAATAGAATAATTATTTTAAGAAATTTTTAATTTCATCATAATTTGGTTCTTTTAATGGATCCTCTGAAACCCATTTGTAGCCAATTTTCCCATCTTCATTAATTATGAAAACAGAACGTTTTGCAGCATTGTAATCTTTGATGTGAAGTAAATCTGGCATCAAAATATCATAATCTCTAATTGTTTTACTGGTATAGTCCCCTAATAATGGAAAATTAAAGTTGTGTTTTTCTGCAAATGCTTTGTTTGCAAATGGACCATCATTACTAATTGCAATGACTTTAGCACCTGTATCTGAAATTTCTTTCCAAGAGTCTCTAAATGTACAAAGTTCTACTTCACAAACTGGAGAACTTGCTGCCACGATAAATGATATAACTATTTTTCCGCCTTTGAATTCATCCAAAGTCCTCAACTTTAATTCAGTATCTGGAAGTTCAAAATCTGGAGCTGTATCTCCTACATTCAATGACATGATCGTTTTTTTGACGTTATCCTATTAAGTCTTTTACAAAAATAATTTTTTTCAGATTTTGATCCAAAATGAAACATACCTTTTTATACAAAACAACTTCTGCTAGTTACAAAAAAATTAACTTGTATTGTTGATAAAAACTGGTAGACATTATTAGAAATTATAATAGAATTTTTTGATTGCATGTTACATTATACTCTCTAACAAAATTTTATGATCTGTTGATCTGATTTATTTTACCAAATGCCATATTGATCAAAACATTACACATCAAACCATGAATAATCAAAAATTAATTCAAGCATACAAAGATGAAAAGAACGTCAAGGTAAAAGAAAGGCTATTTTTGATAAAGCGAGTATTACTTGAGAACCAAATTGCATCACATGTTGCAAAGAATCTTGGACGTGTACGTTCATGGGCATACAAATGGTTAGATAGATTTGCAGAATATGGAATTGCAGGACTGCAAGACTTGCCTAGAACTGGCAGACCAACTAGTATACCAAAAAAGAAACTAGTCAGCATTCAACTACAAATTGCAGAAAAACAATCCGGCTGGAGTGCAAAGCAAGTGATGAATCTGATTTATCAAAAATCAGGTGTAAAATATCATGAGGTTCATGTGTACAGATTATTACACAAATGGGGATTTGTTCCAAAGGTTGCAGCAAAGAGATTTGTAAATTCAGCTAGTGTTGAGGAAAAACTCTGGTTTAAAAAAACTCCAAAGAACAAATAGCCTCAAAAATAGCAAAAGGCTTTACAGTTCTTGCACAAGATGAGTCCATCTTTACTGCTGATGCGATATTTAGAAAAAAGATGTGGGTAAAGAAAGGAACCCGTCCAATTATTCTAGTAAACGGGTCACATCAAAAAACAATCATTTTTGGTGCACTGACTCATGACGGCAGGCAATTATTCAGACAATATGAAAAATTTGATCAGTACTGTTTTTTGGATTATCTAAAGGAATTGCACAGAAAGTTTGGCAAGATTCTAGTCTATGTAGACCGAGCACCACAACACAGATCAAAACTAGTACAAAAATATCTTGATGAGAATGCAGATGATGTTCTATTGAATTGGTTTCCAAAAGGCTCACCACAGTTCAATGCAGTTGAGGAAGTATGGAAGCAAGGAAAATACAATTTGTTGGTGTCACAGTATCAACCATCTCTAAGTAATCTGAAAAATAACATCTCCAAATATTACAGAACCAGACGATTCAATTTAGACATTCTCAAGTATATGCAACGAGAGGATGGTTGACGAACTTATGTTAGGAAGTATAGATAGTATAACTAGTATAATTTATTGATTGCGTAATGATGATTTTAAACAATATTGCAGGTCATACTTGTGCTATATTGTACAAATTGATTATAAAGTACAATGAAGGTTTTTGTTGATCGTTTTTGGATTCAGATTTAAAAATAAAATGACATAATTAATCAAGAACACATTGCAACTGTTTGTACTTTATAGCTGAATTGTTTCAATTGGTTAGCGAGTATAATTTTCTTTCAGTTGGCTATGATTAGCTTTTTGTTGGAACATCTTGGATCATGAATTAATTCCATGCGTTGTAAAACGTTGGCTTGTATATGATTGACAGAATCAGATAAAGTCATTCCAACACCTGCTCTACTCATTGGAAAACGTTGAATGTGTGTTTTAGACGGATTGAACTCTTTTCCCATGCGTGGGATTGGATATTTTTCATGCGTGGAAAAAAGAGCTAGTGGGTTTCCAACATTTTCCATCTAAACTCATCTCCGTATATTCTCAACATGTTGTAAATTATTGTATTCTAACATTGAATATTGCAAGTGACATTGATAGATGTTTTATTATTTTCTGATATCAACTAAATTAAAATTTTCTAGTTGAAAAATAATCATAATCTAACTAGTCATTATCTCTGTTATTTCTCTGGACTTGTCTCCAGTTTCTTTATAATTTTTTTAAATTCTACAAACAGTTCATCTAGAGTGGGTGTCAGATATACTCCATCAAGGCCGTTCTTGTGACCCATCAGCTTTTCTGCAATGTTATAGTTTACAGAATTGTTAATCTTGAGTATGGTGTTGAATCTCTTTCTAAATCCGTGGTCTGTCTGCACATCATATCTATATTCAATCTTGTTTCTCTTGACGTCGCTCTTTGAGAGTATTCTGTATATCGTTGATCTTGCCCCACTCCATCCAAGTTGCCCACAGTCTGTTTTCATTGTAGCAAAGACTGGAGCATTTTCAGAAAATATTTCACCGCATTGTTTGCGATATTGGTGATAAGCATTCAATGCCTTTGAGGCCTGAGGGGTAAGAAAACTCCAATATTCCTCTACATGCCCTGCATAGAGTTTTACTGCATTACAGCCATGAGGCATTTTTTTAATATGATTCATTGATAATTTATGATCAAATACTCCTATTCTGGCTCCAGTTGATGCCAAAAAATGAATCAAAGCCTTGTTTCTAAGACTTGTTGTATTGGATAATATTTCTCCAACTTCTTGCGTGGTGTAGGATCTTAAATTTTGAGGTTTTTGTTTTTGTGGAAACATTTTATGTATTATGTTCCAGTTCAAATCGATTTGATTCATGACACAAAAATGCTTTATTCCTTGAAATTTTGATGGTATTGTATTTGGATTCATGTTTTGTTTTAATTCTATCAGGTAATCTTCTAATGAATTCTGCAAGTTTGGCTTTGGAATTAACAGTAACTGATTCATATTATTGATATTTAGAAATTTCATAAATTGATTCATGTGTGATGTGTAATTCTTTTTAGTATATTGTGATTTTATTGACTCTTCAAATAATACCATGCTTCGTTGTTTTGTTATTGTCATTACCAAGTATGTGATCTTTTTACAATGTTGCTATTTCTGTACATGTGTTTATGAATGTGGATTATTTTATTTTCATATTGAAATTCTAAAATGTAATAATCATAATTTTTAGATTGTATTATTTTACAAGTCTATTTTCATTTCATTTGGATGAACTCATCTCTATTAATGTTAATCTCTTCTAACAATCCCAAAAGTGTTCCAGTTTTTAGTGTGTTGTTTCCAGCTAGAACAGTTACAAACATACTCTCTTTTCTTAGCCTTACGTGACTCCCTCTCTGTCTAAGTATGGTGAATCTCTTTTTGGTACAATATCTTATCATTGCATTACCTGAAATCTTGAGAATCCTTGTCATTTGTGGCTTTGAACAATGAGCATGTTAAATTCATGCATGTTCCCATCCTCTATTGATACTTCTATTGCTTCTTTCATATTCTCCATGATCTCCCCATATGTTTCACCCTGCGAATAAGCATGTAATTCATCACATCTACCAACAAAACCACCGTCAATTTCATCAGGTGTTATGATTACAGTGTATGTCTTTTTTTGTACTGTAAAACTCATGATGTAAAACTCTTGTAAAAAGTATTAAAAGTATTGTTACTCTCAGCCAGCATCGATCCTATTGGAGAAAATCAAATAAGAAAAATCACATATCAAGAAAAAATCAACTTAGGACATTTTCAAAAATTCTTCCAGAGTTAATCCTGACTGTTTTATTATGGAACGTAATGTACCTCTTGCTATTTCTTTATGATTTGGAACAGTTATTCTTCTGTGAGGATAATCTTTGTTTCTCAATATTATGTGACTTCCTGTTTGATGGTCAACATCATACCCAATTTTATGTAATATCTTGAGTAAATCTCTTGCAGAAGTAATGGGTAGTTTAGACATGTATCTCTACAGTCTCTTCATCAATTGAGAAAGGTATTGGTTCATCATGTTTTTTTAGACTTGTGATGTACCCTGAAATTGCATCTTTGATGTTAATTACTGCATCTTCTCTCGTATCTCCTTGAGATATACATCCAGGAAGTTCTGGAACTTCTGAGACAAATATTCCATCATCATCCTGTTTTATGAATATTCTAAATTTCATGTATTTCTTATTGTGTGTATTTGGTATAAAAATCTGACAATATGAAATAAAGAGAAATAATTTGTGTCTACCTTACGAATTAGATTTCCAATTCATGTACAACTTTCCTAAACTCTTGTAAAAAGTATTAAAAGTATTGTTACTCTCATACGTAAACTTGTAATGACTATGAATTGTGCATAATGTGATGCGTCAACTCCAGACAGGATTGATTCAATTTGCTTTTGTTCTTTAATCATTGATACACAGTTAATATTGAATAATTTAGGTAAAAATAGAAATTATGACTCTGGAAGCATGGATATGAAAGAGAACCTTCCAAAAGGATGGGTAAAAACAAAGATAGAATTGATTTGTGATCTCATAGGTGGTGGCACTCCTTCAAGGAAAAATTTAGAATATTTTAAAGACGGTCAAATAATTTGGTTAACACCAACTGAAATCAATAAAGAGAAAATATTAAAAATTAATTCTTCTAAAGAAAATATTACAGAATTAGGATTAACAAAAAGTTCCGCTAAATTAATACCTAGAAATGCAGTTTTATTAACATCTAGAGCTAGTATAGGATATGTTGCAATAGCAGAAACAACAGTTACAACAAATCAGGGATTTGCTTCATTCATATGCTCTAAAATTATCCATAATTATTTTTTAGCTTATTGGTTAAAGAGTAATAAAAATGTCTTAGAAGAAAATGCAACAGGAACAACATTTAAGGAAATTCCCAAATCTGTGATCAAAAAACTATCTATTGAAATTCCACCATTTTCTGAACAAAGAAGAATCGTCTCAAAAATTGAATCAATCTTCACACAGATTGATGCAGCAAAGGTGCAGCTTGAAAAACTTGCATTACAAACAAAGTCTACATCGGGAAGTTTATCTGCATTAAAGAGCAGTGTGCTAAAACAAGCCTTTGAAGGTAAGCTTGTTCCACAGGATCCCGATGATGAACCAGCAGAAATCTTGTTGAAGAAAATTCATGGCGATTCAAAGGAATTAAAATTTAAGAAAGATAATCTTCCAAAAGGATGGATCAGAACAAAAATTGGACATATGATCGAACCTTCTAAGGAAAGATTTGATCCAACTAGCAATACAAATAGAATATTTCTTGGATTAGAACATGTTGAAAGTAACACAGGAAAAATTATTGGCAGAGGTGATTCGAAAGAACTCACTAGTACAAAAACAATATTCAAATCAGGTGATATTTTGTATGGTAGATTGCGTCCTTATCTTAACAAAGTATGTATTCCTATCTTTGATGGTGTATGCTCTACAGATATTTTGGTCTTCCAAAATATAACTAATTTTTCAAATATGTTCATATCGTTATTTTTACGTACTAATAATTTTGTTACATATGCAAATGCAAATATGACTGGAGTGCAACATCCTCGTATTAATTTTAAAAAAATATCTGAATTTTTAATTCCTCTCCCACCGCTAAACGAACAAAAACGCATCGTCTCTAAAATTGAATCAATCTTTGATAGGATTGATGCAAAACAACAAGAGATTACAATTTTAGAATCTAAATTAAAAAATATACCCGATAGTATAAATGCTATAAAAAGTAGTATTTTGAAGCAAGCTTTTGAGGGAAAATTAGTTCCACAAGATCCAAATGATGAACCCGCATCAATTCTATTAGAAAAAATAAAATCTCAAAAATGTAGATCATAAATATAATTACTACTGAAATAATTGATGGTAATTTTTGAATAAATAATTATTTTGGAATTTCTTTAGATATGATATTCTTTACATCCTCAAACGCTTTGATCATATCTTTTCTTATACTGATGAATGAATCTATCAATTCATCTGGTGGCAGTACAATTGTTTCTGTCACATCTTTTGGGTTATTGGAATCAAGATTATAATCTTGAATATCTTTGATATTTACTTTCCATGCATTTTTATTTGTCTTTTTATTTTTAAACCATTTTTCAATCTCTGAAAAATCCTCATATGCAATTGGATTTGATTTAGTATATTTTGGATTTTTTGCACGGGTAACTCCTCTTAATCGCTCATTTACATGCATCTGATAATAC
The DNA here is from genome assembly GCA_965205675.1 of Candidatus Nitrosopumilus sp. Lineage (GTDB taxonomy): Archaea > Thermoproteota > Nitrososphaeria > Nitrososphaerales > Nitrosopumilaceae > Nitrosopumilus. Next base: position 1,689,731 of record OZ242186.1, on the reverse strand, counting down.
CATATTTCTTTGGTAGGAGTGGTTTTATCAAAAAATAAAATATTTGTGGCAATTGTTGTATATGGTTCGAAAACGGTTCTAGGAAGTCTAATTATTGTATGCAAGTTAAATTCTTCAATTAATTTTTTCTTGATCTTGGCAGCCATTCCTCCTGCAAACATTGGACCATCTGGAAGAATAATCCCACAACGCCCTCCATCTTTTAATGAATACATGATATACAACAAAAATGCAAGTGCAGTGTCTGATGTTTGAAAACCAACAGGTAAATTAGATGATATTCCTTCTTCTTCTTCTCCACCAAATGGAGGATTTGTGATGATGATATCATATTGATTGTTTACAGATATTTCTCTTAATGGTTTAGCTAGTGTATTAGTTCTGATAATGTTTGGTTTGTCAAGTTCATGTAATAATGAATTCATCATCCCCAATAGATATGGCATTGGTTTTTTCTCAATTCCAAATAATGTCTTGGTTGTTAATTTTTTCAAGTCATGTTTTGTCTTTTGTTCATTTCTTAGAAATTCTAGAGATTCTATCAAAAATCCTCCTGTGCCACATGCAGGATCCAATATTTTTTCAGATTTTTTGAGACTTGGGTTAATTTGATTGACAATAAATCTAATCACAGGTCTTGGTGTATAAAATTCGCCATTAGAACCAGCAGCATCTCTCATTTCTACTAACATATCTTCATAGAGTTTTGCCATTGTGTGAATATCATCAGTATTTACAAAATTTACTTTGTCTATCAGATTTAGAATTTGTCTAAGAACATATCCACTTAATATCCTGTTGTTTAATTCTTTAAAGATTGATGCAAGTACATCTCTTTGTTCAAAACCCTCTCCTCCTACCAATTTTGCAAGTTTAGGAAATAATTCATTATTGACAAAAGAAATTAGATCCGGACCTGTCAAAGATTTACTTTTATCTTCAGCCCAATCTCTCCATCGTAATCCTTTGGGAATTGCCTCGACATATTTTTTATTCAATGCTGTTCTTTCTTTTTCAAAATCATCAAAACTCTTTAAAAATAAAATCCATGCAATTTGAGGGATTCTATCGACATCCGTATTAAGACCTGCATCTTTTCTCATTAGATCTCTTGCAGATTTTATTATAGAACGAAGTGATTGTGCATCCATTAGTGATATTTCCTATATCCTCATTAAATATGATTCAATTATTCAAGTACAATTCTTTTGTTAATTGTACTATGGCATCATCATATTGATCACCATCTTTGAATCTATCATTAATAATTTCTACTGGACCTCCAAACTGTTTGAATTGTGGCAATTTCAAAATATCTCTTTCTTCTAATTCTTGATATCCATGATCAGCATAATGATCTAAAATTATCTCAAGAACTTCTCGTGCCTTATCTGGATATTTCTCCAAAAAAGGTTTTTTACGCACAGAATTTACTCTTTCTAAACGAGTTTTTGCATCTGCATTAAATGCAAAATGAAGTAACAAATCAAATGCATCTGCTTTAAACATCTGTGTAATTTCTCTTAGATGTTCAAAATTTATTCCTCTAGTTTTTAATTTTTCGACAAAATGTTTTCGATTTTCAGGATTCGTCCAAAGTTTGTATAGTTCTGTTTGATCATCATTAATCAAACGACGTACAGTCTCTTTTGTATAATTCTGATAAGTAATTAATCTGTTACCATCTATTGATTGATCAAATATCAATACAGATTCACCTATAATCTTAACTTCATGTCCTTCAATATGATAAGTTTCAATATTTGTTGGATCTCTGGATGTAGATGATATTCCTTCTTCTATCTTCCTTCTTTCTTCTTCTATTCTCTTTTTTACTTTTTCCTTCATCCTGTCTTCTTTTTCTCTGGTAATTCTTCCTCGATCTTCATCTGTTTCAGCAGCAGGTGGACCATCCCATTCTACATCTTCAAATAATCGAGTTGTTTTCCTATAATCTATAATAGAAAACCACATCTTGTCCTTCGGTTCATACACACGTGTGCCACGTCCTATTATCTGTTTAAATTCGGTCATAGAGTTAATGCTTTTGTCTAATGCAATTATTTTACATGTAGGTACATCTACACCAGTAGACATCAATCTAGATGTTACTGCAACAACTGGAAAATCTCTATTAGGTTCTTGAAAATGATCTAAATGTTCACGACCTATTTCTCCTTCAGCAGAGACTATTCTAACACAATAATCATGTTTTTCTCCAGAATAATTTCTGATCAATTTAGTCATTTCAAGTGCATGTTCAGAATTCTGGCAAAATAGAATTGTTTTATTATATTTTTGATTATTTTTTTCTAAAAAGTTTACCAGATGCATTGCAACTGCTTTTCGTCTTTCATTTACTCTTAAAATTCTGTCAAAATCTTTGTATGTATACAATCTATCTTCCAATATTTTTCCATCAAGATCTTTTTCACCTGGTTTTGGTTTGTATCCTTGTATATCAATTTCAAGATTTACTCTATGAATCATGTATGGTGCTAAAAAGCCATCCTCAATTCCTTGTTTAAGGCTGTACGTGTATACAGGTGTGCCAAAATAATCATAGGTATCTTTGCTTTCATCATTTCGTTTAGGTGTTGCAGTCATACCTATGTGGATTGCATTAGAAAAATGATCCAGTATCTTCCTCCAATTCCCAGATTCATTTGAGCTTCCACGATGACATTCATCTATTATAACATAATCAAAAAAATCTGTTGGATATTGTTTGTATAATTCACCGTTTTCTTTTTCTACATCAAGTGCTTGATATAATGCAAAATACATTCCAAATGCAGTTTGTACAACTCTTTGGATTTTATGTCTTGCTTCACCAAAATTTGCAAATGCATTATTTCTTGCTTGATCCAATAAAATAGTTCTATCTGCTAAAAATAAGATTTTTGGATGTGGTTTATCTTTATTCCATAATTTTTGTGCAATTTGATAAGCAATGAAGGTCTTGCCTGTTCCTGTTGCAAGATTCAACAAAATTCGTTTCTTTCCTGCAAAGATTGATGTTAATGCTGCATTGATTGCAATTTCTTGATAATATCTTGGTTCCATAGGTGACCCACCAGGATCTTTTGAGCTTCTATCTAATGGTTCCAACAGAACATTCATTTGTTTTTCATCAAAATTCTTATGTCCGTTATATCTTTTTTGTAACTCTTCGGGTGTTGGGAATTTATCAATTGTTCTTTGTTGTTTTGTTGTAACATCATATTCTTCAATTTTTTGTCCATTAGTTGCATATGCAAATTGTAGGTTTAGTTTTTCTGCATATATCAAAGCTTGTTGCATTCCTTCATCATGAGGTTTATCCCATGCCTTTGCTTCGATCACTGCAATTTTAAAATCAAGTCCTAGTTTTAAAATATAATCTGCTTTATTTGGATCATTCCGTTTTCCTGTACGACCCTCTGGAATGATTTTTCCTTTATTAATATAATATTCACGAACGATTTTATCTAATTCCCATCCAGTATCTTTCAATTTTGGATCAATAAAACGCATACAAGTAGTTGATTCTGAAATCTTTTCGTTGCTCAATTTATACTCCTAATTTTTAGATTTATGATGGTTATAAAATAAATCATTATTAATACAACATATTTGTGACATCCTAAAAATATTTTAGATGATTTAATGAAAAATATAATATAAATCAAATATTATGTCCATAAATTTGAGAAAATGAATGATATGTTTTATAAATTATTTTATCTCTCATAGATACTATACTTGCATCAATCCTATCAAAGATTGATTCAATTTTAGAGACGATGCGTTTTTGTTCGGAGAGTGGTGGAAGGAGAATTTGAAAATTACGAAATTTGGTCAAATTTACTCTTGGTCTTGTTGTTCCTTTAGTATGTTCATTAAATTGTTTTATGATTATTTCAGAATTTATTATATGTATGAGAAATTTTCTTAACACAAATTCTTCATCCATTCTAATTCTTATAATATCTGCAACAATTATTCCTGTTTTTAGGATGTGAGGTACAATACATGCTTTTCCTACAGGAAAACCCAATTTTGTTATTACAATATCGTTTTGAATAAAATTATGTCTTTTCAACTGTTCAGCTTTTTCTTTTGTAATATATTTTGTATTTTTATTAATGAAATAATTTCGTTCAATATTTTGTAATCTGATTAAAGGAATACCATTATTTACATATTCAGATGATTTAAGATTAGAACCAAAAGGACCATCTACAATATCTTGTTTTGAATCATTAACTACATCTTTAATTCTAACATGAATCCATCCCTTTGGAAGATTCTCTTTCTCAAAGACTAATTCTTTTGAATCGCCATGAATTTTCTTCAACAAGATTTCTGCTGGTTCATCATCGGGATCCTGTGGAACAAGCTTACCTTCAAAGGCTTGTTTTAGCACACTGCTCTTTAGTGCAGATAAACTTCCCGATGTAGACTTTGTTTGTAATGCAAGTTTTTCAAGCTGCACCTTTGCTGCATCAATCTGTGTGAAGATTGATTCAATTTTTGAGACGATTCTTCTTTGTTCAGAAAATGGTGGAATTTCAATAGATAGTTTTTTGATCACAGATTTGGGAATTTCCTTAAATGTTGTTCCTGTTGCATTTTCTTCTAAGACATTTTTATTACTCTTTAACCAATAAGCTAAAAAATAATTATGGATAATTTTAGAGCATATGAATGAAGCAAATCCCTTGATTTGTTGTAACTGTTGTTTCTGCTATTGCAACATATCCTATACTAGCTCTAGATGTTAATAAAACTGCATTTCTAGGTATTAATTTAGCGGAACTTTTTGTTAATCCTAATTCTGTAATATTTTCTTTAGAAGAATTAATTTTTAATATTTTCTCTTTATTGATTTCAGTTGGTGTTAACCAAATTATTTGACCGTCTTTAAAATATTCTAAATTTTTCCTTGAAGGAGTGCCACCACCTATGAGATCACAAATCAATTCTATCTTTGTTTTTACCCATCCTTTTGGAAGGTTCTCTTTCATATCCATGCTTCCAGAGTCATAATTTCTATTTTTACCTAAATCATTCAATATTAACTGTGTATCAATGATTAAAGAACAAAAGCAAATTGCGTCAATCCTGTCTGGAGTTGATGCATACATTCAGAAAAACCAGGAATACAAGAAAAAGCTAGAAATTCTAAAGAAAGGTCTGATGCAAAAATTACTGACTGGAAAGATATGTGTAAAAGCATAACTCTGCAAAGATGTGAATTAAAGTAGATTTTAATAAAACTTCTACCAATTTTAAGCAATGCCTGATGAAATTACCCAGTTTGAAAGAAAGATACTTGACTTTCTAAAGGGCCACTACAATCAAGAATTTGGAGTTGGGAACCGCTCAAAGACTGAGACAAAGAGGCTCTCCAAGGCAAAAAATGACATTATATCAAGAATAACAAATTCTATGCAGGGATTTGTCCTGTTATCTGATATGATTAAAATCTCCAATACAACACCTGATAAAATTACCGGAACCTCCAACCACAAGGACAAAAAATACATCAGGGAAATCTATTCAAACCTAAGTCCTGAAATAATAAAATCTACTCTGAGTTTTAATCTGGTGGGAGAAGAGTATGTTTTGCAATATTTCAAAGCTCTTCAAAGGGAGCTTGCCTCTGACATATTTAGTCCAGATACAATAAAACATTTGCTTGATGCTATCTTTACATTCCATCCTCAGGGTATCACGTCTCAAAATATTGGAGGACATAAAACCTACAGTAATGCAGATGATATTGCAGATACAAGATACAGAGATTCCCACAAAAGATACTATCGCGACATGGCAAGCGTACTGGTAGAATCAGGTATAAATGAGATAAAAAAGAATCTTCATCCAGACAAAGACCAAGCACTGATGAACAATCTTGATCTTACTGTAAACATGATAAATAGACTGGATTATAACGTAGATGATATAAAACAGTCTTGAATAATTAGAATAATGCATGATGGTACAAATAGAACTGTAGGAATTTGTGATTCTTGTGGAAAAGAGAAATGGGTTTTCACATTTGATGAATATCTAGATTATGAATATTTATGTTCTAATTGTTTTTACGAGATGGAAAAGAAATAATTTATTTATTAATATACATTACAAATCATAATTATAAATGATAGACAAATTAGATTAGAAATTCTATTGTAACTGTCTAGAGTTTTGAAGTACTTTCTTTAATATTTTTTATCTATATCTTTTCTGATCAGTGACAAATTACAATATACAATTGTCAGTATATGATGAGCTGGAATATTATCGCAACAGATGTCACTCGTTGGAGCAAGAAAACCGTCAGTTACACAGAGAAATTGCAGAACTAAAACAAACAGTGTCTACACTTGTTGCAAGAAATATCAAAGCAAAACCAAACAAGACTGAAACTGCAAAAAAGAAGAAAACATCAAGACATCCTAGAAAAAGCAGAAGCAGACGGGCACACATTGATGATGCCATTACAGTTGACCAAAAAGAGTGCAACACATGTGGCAAATCACTCTCAGAACCAACTGATTCATACACCAGAATAGTAGAAGACATCATTCCTGCAAAAGCAGTTGTGACAAAATATACGATAGTTAGACGATACTGCACAAACTGCAAAAAACAAATCTCGGGTAACATTCACACTGTACTGTCAAATGAAAGGTTTGGAATTAGGCTCATGGTGCTAATCACATCACTAAAAACTATCGGATTATCGTATGGTAAAATATCTCATCTTTTGCAGATGCTCTTCTCACTGCACATTACAGAATCTGCAATTAATCATGCAGTATCAATAGTATCAAAAGCATTTGGGAGCAGATATGATACAATGATTGTGGAGTTAAAAGAAGATCTAAACATACATGGTGATGAGACAAGTTGGAGGGTAGATGGCCAGAACCACTGGTTGTGGGCATTTGTGAGTAAATGGACTGTAATTTACGAGATTGACAAATCACGTTCAATGGATGTTCCCAAGAGAATTCTCAAGGGATATGATGGCAACATTACAAGTGATTCGTACCCTGCATGGAACCATGTTGGAAGCACTCACCAGAAATGTCACATCCATTATCTCAGAGAGGTTAATGATACCATTAATCACAAGAATCCCGGACCAGAATTTGCACCATTTGCCAAGAATCTCAAGAAAATAATTTATGACTCTCATGGTGTGGCAAAAATAAAATCAGAATCAGAAAGAATCCATGCAAAAAAGAATCTTGAAAGGAGAATTAATCACATCATATCAAAAAAATACACAGAGAAAAACTGTATCAGGTTTGTAAAAAGATTGAAACGTGAGAGAAAAATGCTTTTTACATTCCTAATTACTGGAACTGATTCACACAATAACACAGCAGAGAGGGCAATCAGACCAAATGTGATAATTCGTAAAATTACAAACGGTCATAGAACCATTCATGGTGCTGATTCTCATAAGATACTGATGAGTATAAAGGAGACATGCAGATTACGAGGATTAAACTTTCATGATTATTCTTTAGAATATCTTGGAGATTTTACTTCAAAACTCTAGACAGTTACTAATTTTTCTATATTGGAGTGCTGTATTCATAACATACATTTTTCATATTTGTTATAATAATTTTTTGATAAAATCTTGATGACAGATTTTTATTTGCTTTTGCAACCCTAAAACATCCCCTTCTAATTCTGTCGTCTATTGTTGTCATATATTAGCAAATCAGGCTCAAATTTGATATAATTTTCCAACCTTTCATCTGTTGTCAATCTGTCATACATCAACAAATCCCTTGCCTGTTCTTGTCCTGCAAAGTATTTTGCCAAGTTTGGATCGTGTCGCGATACCTTTGTGATAAAATATGCCCTAAAACTGTGTGTTGTTATCTTGTGCAGTCCTGATTCATATTTTTGATCCAGTCCTGCTTTTTTTAGATACTTTGTGAGAATCAACTGGTAGTGATTGCTTATATTTGCAGGATTTGCCTTTCCACGAAAAAACACCCTGTCATCCTCATCAGATAGTTTTCTCAGAATTGGCATAAGCAAAGGCCTTACCTCCTTGCTAAAAAAAGTCACCCTTGACTTTTTTGTCTTTGTGATGCTTGCAGGAATCTTTACCATGATTCTCTTTTGAGTAGTATCAAGGTCTTTTTTACGCAATTGGAGCAATTCCCCCCTTCTCATACCGCTTGACAACTGTGCCAAAAACTTGATCATGTTATTTTTGTTGCTGACTAGAATTATCTTTCTTATCTCTTCTTTTGTCAATGGATGTTTCTCCTCTCTGACCTTGTGAGGAAAACTCAACTGTTCTGCCACATCTTCCTTTGTAATTCTTATCTTGTGATATCTCAGATATGTTTTGAGGTATGAAAACAGTGTGGGAATGCTGTTTGAGTGGATCTTTGTATGGTTCCAGTTTATCCACTCTTGAAGAGATTCATAGACTAGTTCCATCTCAACTCTCTGATATTCTGATATTGTCTCCTCCATTGATTTGCCATAGTTTTCCTTGCAAAATCTCTCAAAGTTTCTTATTGCTGACTGGGATGTTTTTTGAGTATTGACTGCTTTTGTCTGTATTCTCTCCTCAAAACTGACTCGATTTTTGGTTTTTGAAAGAAAGGTAGACATTTACTTAATATCTACCATTATACCTTAAAAATGTGCCTAAAACGATTGAATTATATACAAAAATTAGGGTGAAAAGCTAAATTGGTCGGGGAATTAGCGGGCAATTACAGTACCGTTGTATTGATGTTTGCGTTTGGTATAATAGCGATGGCTCCAGCTCTTTTTATTTCAAGAATGGTTTCTCCTCGAAAAAGAAGTAATCCTGTAAAGTTCTTGCCGATGGAATGTGGTCAAGTTCCAACAGGTGAGGGAAGAACTCATTTCATGATGCAGTATTATCCATACATTCTCATGTTTGTTGTTTTTGATGTAATGGCAATTTTCTTGTATGCGTGGGGTAGTGCACTTTTAGAAATTCCAAAGATGGCAACTTTGCCAATGATGGGATTTTTAGCAATAATGTTTGGTGCAATGGCTTTTGCATTGTATCAATCAGGGAAAAGAAGGATATGGTAGTTTTTTATATAAATCACATTTACGGGGATAGGGGATAAAATTGCTTAAAGATTTAGTCACACCAGAAAATGCAAATGTCTTTGTAGGAAAGTTAGGAGATATTTTAGAAAAAGCAATTGATAAACCATTAGGCTATGCCATTAACTGGGGTAGAATTTGGTCACTCTGGCCTGTTCACATTGAAACAGCTTGTTGCAGTGTAGAATTTGGGGCAGCATCAAGTCCTAGATATGATGTTGAAAGATTTGGCATCATTGAAGCATTTGGATCATTAAGACAATGTGATCTTGTAGTTGTTCAAGGAACTATTACAAGAAAAATGGCACCACGTCTCAGATTAGTTTATGATCAAATGCCAGAACCAAAGTATGTAATTGCTATGGGTGCTTGTGCAATTACTGGAGGTTTGTATTTTGATTCATACAATGTACTTCCAGGAATTGATGGAGTAATTCCAGTTGATGTCTATGTTCCAGGTTGTCCACCTAGACCTGAAACTCTCATCCAAGGATGTATGTTATTGCAAGAAAAAATTAAGAGGATGAAGGCTAGGAAGTTTGTATAATGAGTACTAAAACTGAAAATTCTTCTGCAGATGTCTCACCTAAAGTTGAAACGCCTCCGCCCAAACCTGCAGCAAAGAAACCGGAACCGACACCAGTTGAATTACCTGTTTTTGAAAAAAGTATTTCTGATAAGATTATTGAAAAATTTGGTGATAAAGTTAAAGTTGGATTTGTAAAAGAAGACCGCGTTAGAATTAATGTTGGACGAGAAAATGTTCATGATGTTGCCGAATTCATTCGTGATGGACTAAATTATGATCATGTAGAATCTGTTTCAGGTGTGGATTATCCTCAAGATAATGAAATTGAAGTTGTTTATCATATAGGATCTTATACTGAATCTTCATTGGCAAGACAGATTCTGGTTTTAGCTACTAGAGCTCAACGAGAAACAAATCCAATCCCTGGAAATGATGCAACAAAGCTTCCAACTCTTAGAGATGTTTTTTACAGTGTCGAATTTCATGAGAGAGAAGTTTTTGAAATGTTTGGAGTTTTCTTTGAAGGTCACCCTGATAATAGACGATTACTTTTGCCAGAAGATTGGGCAGACTTGCCACCACTTAGAAAGGACTTTGCAATAAAAGGTAGATAGAGATGACTGCAGACTTGCCACCACTTAGAAAGGACTTTACAATAAAAGGTAGATAGAGATGACTGCAGGATTGCCACCTGGATTAGCACTCCAAAAAGTTGATGAGAGAATCATGACTCTAAATGTAGGACCACAACATCCCGGCTCAGGCCATATGAGAATTATTGTACAAATTGATGGCGATTATATTGTTGCGTGTGATCCAGATCCGGGATATGTTCATCGGGGAGAGGAAAAAATGGCAGAGTATAGAAATTATATTACAAATATTCCTCATTTAGAAAGACCTGTAATTCATGATTCTTGTAATGTATTGTATCCATATGTTTTGGGAGCAGAAGAACTTCTCGGTATTGAAGTTCCAGAACGTGCAAAATATGTTAGAGTAATTGCATCTGAACTAAACCGATGTATCTACATCATGTATTGGTTAGCAATCTATGGAATCTTTTTGGGACACTCTACAATGTTTATGTGGCCTGCTGGTGATCGTGAACTCTTAATTGATTTGATGGAGAAAATGACAGGTGCCAGAGTAACACATGCTCACTTTGTTCCAGGCGGAGTTAGAAATGACTTACCGCCAAACTTTGAAGATGTTTGTCTACGTCAGGTTAACTATTTTGAAAAACGTATCAAAGAATATGCTGCAGTCTTTTATGACAACCCGATTCTAATTTCAAGAACTAGGGATACTGGTGTTTTATCAAGACAAGATGCAATTAGATATGGAACAACAGGTTCTGTACTTCGTGCAAGTGGTGTAGATTATGATCTTAGAGTAAAAGAACCATATGATGTCTATGATGAACTAGATGTTCATACTAATGTAATGAAGGAAGGGGATTCTTATGCAAGATCTAGAATTCCATGGCTTGATATGATTGAAAGTTGTAACATTATAAGACAAGCATTACAAAAAATGCCAAAGTCTGGTTCTGTTAGAGTTAAACTAAAACCAAATCCAAAAACCAAAGGATTAGAATCTGTTTACAAACGTGTAGAATCAGGCAGAGGTTCTTTAGGTTGTTATATTGTCTCAGATGCAAAAGCAGAACCGTATAGGGTAAAACTAAGTGTTCCTTCTTTTAGAAATTTGATTGCATTACCAAATCTTCTCAGGGGTGAAAAACTTGGAAACATGCCATCTGTTTATTGGAGTCTCAACTATTGGCCAGTGGAGGCAGACAGATAAATGTCAGTTATTGCACCACAATTCAAACTAAGTGAATTTATCAAGTCTTTACTTGATAACATTTTCTGGATTATCTTAATTGTAGTTTTAGTTGGTCTTCCAGCAATAATGATGATTCTATTTGTCATTGAAATGCCTGTAATTGATGGAGAGCTACTTACACCATTCCTTGCGTTTACATGGCTGGCTGACCCGTCTCGTATTCTTCCAATTGTTCATGCATTCATGGCTACTGATATCTTTAGAGTTATGGCATTTCCAGGATTTGGATTTGCAGCACTAATAGCTGCTGGTACGATTTTTGTTGAAAGAAAGATGCTTGCAAAATTACAACTAAGAGTTGGTCCTTTCTATTGTGGGAAATTTGAAGGAATTTTACAATTAATGGGTGATGGTCTAAAATTAATTTCAAAAGAAATTATTATTCCTGCAAAAGCAGATAAACCTATTTTCTGGGCAGCTCCGGTACTCTTTGTTGCAACTGCTGCAGCTTTTGTTGCATTCATTCCTGTTGCACCCGGTTGGGTAGTTGCTGATGTTGAAATTGGATTACTTGGAGTATTTGCTGTGATTGGGTTTTTCCCAATCATCACTATTCTTTCTGCATGGTCTGCAAATAGTAAATTCCCATTCATTGGTGGTATCAGGGCTTTATTCCAAATGGTTTCATTTGAAATTCCATTAATCTTATCTTTATTGGGTGTTGTAATGTTAACTGGCTCTCTTGATTTATCTGAAATTGCTGCTAGTCAATCCAGTTTTCCATGGATTGTATTTTTACCTGTGGGCGCAATTGTTTTCTTTATTACAATGCTTGCAGAGTTGGAAAGAATTCCATTTGATTTACCAGAAGCAGAAAGTGAAATTGTAGCGGGATGGTTGACTGAATTATCTGGAATGATGTATGGACTTGTTCAACTAGGAACATATCTGAAACTTTATGCATTTGCCGGATTGTTTGTTGTGTTATTCTTAGGTGGTTGGAATGGTCCAATGGTTGTACCTCCATTCCCCGCGGAACTTTTAACTGGAATTGAAATGGGTCCTGTTACTGTAGGACCATTCCCGGGATTGCCATTATTTGATCAAGCAATGCTTAATGGCACATTCTGGTTTGTTTTAAAAACCGTTGCTGTAATATTCTTCATATTATTACCTCGAGGGGTTTTCCCAAGAATCAGAGTTGATATGTTATTGAATCTTGGATGGACTAAACTAATTGGGTTAGCTTTCGTTAACATCTTTATTGCACTAGGCTTGCTTTACGCTGGCGTGCTAGGACCAGGAGGACTACAATAATGGGAACTGCAACTGGCATTATTCGTGCATTAAATTCTGGAATTAAACATATTGCCACAAAGAGATTTACTCTTCGCTATCCTGAAGAAAAACTAAAGTTTGTTGGGGATGGTTATCAATTTGATCCATCTACAGGTGTTGGAATTGCTGGATTAAAGGGACGGCACATGCTATTTCATGATCATTGTACTGGTTGCCAATTATGTTCAATTGCATGTGAGGGAGTTGCTGAAGCAATTGCTATGGTTAAAGTTCCAGAAGAACAAAAACAAAATAAAAAATCAATAATGCCACAAATCGATTATGGAAAATGTGTTTTTTGTGGTCTTTGTGTTGATGCATGTCCTTTCTATGCTCTTTACATGACAAATGATTATGAATTATCTTCATTTTCTAAAGAAGGTTTGATTTACACTCCTGCTCAGCTTCAGGTTAAACCATACGTTGCACAAGATAGTGAAATCCAAATATCAGATAGAGGTGCGACACATGGCTGATGCAGCATTTCTTGCATTAACTGTAATTACAATAGGTTCAGCAATTGCTGCACTTGAATTAAGATCATTAATTTATGGTTCAATTGCTTTAATGGGAACTTTAGGTGGTGTTGCAGGATTCTTTTTCTTGTTGGATGCACCATTTGTCGCATTATTTCAATTAGCAGTTTATGTAGGATCTATTGCAGTTTTAATTTTGTTTACTGTCATGTTAGTAAAACGAGAATTAATCTTCAAAAAAATTGAAGACAAGAGAAGGAGATTTGCAGGTATTGGTTTGATGCTTGTAGTGATGGTTGCACTAGGTGCAATATTCTTAGATTCAGGTATCAAAACAATAACTACTGATGAACCTGCAACTAACTTTAGAGATATAGGTATTGACTTTGTAACATATTATTGGCCTGCATTAATTTTAATGGGATTAATTTTAGCAGGTTCTGTTACAGGAGCATTAGTTTTAGCCAAACGAGAGGACGTGGAAAATGACCAGCGAGTTAATTGATTTTACACTAGTATCTGTTGCTATGTTGGGCATAGGAATCTATGGCCTTGCAGTTAAACGTAATTTTATCCGAATGTTATTTGCAGTTGAAATTATTATCAATGCTGCAAATTTGAATATTGTTGCTTTTGGTAGATTTTTACCCCATAGTGGAGGTCAAACAATGGCATTATTCTCTATTGCAATTGCAGCAGCAGAAGTTGCAGTTGGGCTGTCTTTAATTATTGTAGCTTACCGTATGTATCAAAATGTCGATATTGCAGACTTTAGGAGTTTGAAAGGATAATGGAATATGCCTTATTGCAGGCAGTTTTCTTGCCACTGCTTTTATCTCCCATAGCCTATATTCTCGGAAGAAAAATGGGACCAACTCCTGCAATGTGGTTTACATTTGCAATTCTATTATACACTACAATTCTTGTAATTAATGCAGCCCTATCTGGAACCGTAGAGGAACACTATCCGTGGACTAGCCAGTTTGGAGAATTCGGATTCCTATTAGATGGATTAGCATCACCGTTTGCAATAATGATTTATGTTTTGTCTACTATCTTGGCAATTTATTCAAAGCCATACATGATTCATAAATTCCATGAGCAATTTGAAGAAGAGAAAAGAATGGTTTCATCTTCTGGGGGCCAAACATCTATCATTGAATCATCTTCTCTTACAAATTATGTAAATGCAAAATCTGGACTTTACTTTGCACTATACCTTGTCTTTGCAATGGGTATGCTTGGAACAGTTCTTTCAACAAATTTGATTGAATTTTATATCTTCTTTGAGGTTATGCTGATTCCTGGTTTCTTTTTAGTTGCACTTTGGGGTGATGGTCCAAGAAGAAAGATTGGTTTAATGTTCTTGTTTTGGACTCATGCAGGTGCTGTAGTTTTACTATTGGGATTTTTAATGATTGGTCTTACACTTGGCAGTTTTGATTTTGCTGATATCCGAGAATCTGAAATTCCTGCAGACATTGTAATGTATTCTGCAGTTGCAATTGTAATAGGACTTGGAGTTAAACTGGCAGTTTTTATGTTCCATGTTTGGCTACCATATGTCCACGGTTCAGCTCCCACGCCAATCAGTGCACTGTTATCTCCTGCCATGATCGGAATTGGAGCTTATGGTATTTTCAGATTAATTGTAGAATTCTTACCCTTGACATTTGCAGAACTCTCGATATGGTTACACATCTGGGGTCTTGTTACAATGATTTATGGCGGTGCCATGGCATTGATGCAAGATGATCTAAAACGTATGCTTGCTTATTCTAGTATTAGTCAGATGGGTTATATCCTATTTGGCATTGGTTCAATCTCGGTACTTGGTCTTGCAGGTGCAGAGATGATGTATGTAACACATGCAATTGGAAAAGGCATTCTCTTCATGATGGCAGGAATTATTATTGTTAAAGTTGGAACTAGAAGCATTTCAAAATTAGGTGGATTGGCAGGAAAGATGCCAATCACTGCAGTATGTGCAGTAATTGGCGCATTAACTATCATGGGAATTCCACCAACAGGTGGTTTTATGGGCGAATGGCCTCTCTTCTTTGGTGCATTAGAGACTGCAATTGAAGAAGGTTCAACACTAAGAGCTGTAACATTTGGTTTGGGTCTTGTTGCAACTGCACTAACAATGTCTTACATGCTTTGGATGCTAAAACGTGTATTCTTTGGAAAGACGCCTCAACATCTTGAAAATGTAAAAGAAGGAAGTTGGTACATGACTGCTCCAATGATGGTATTAGCAGGATTCTCAATTGTAGTTGGTATTTATCCAGATATTTTCTTGAAGACAATCATTCCATACATGAATGGAGTGCTGGGGGTATAGATTATGGCAACAGAAGCTATCGGATTACCATTTGAAGTTGGAGCAGCAAGTGCTTGGTTAGTTTGGATACTGCCATTTGCTGCTGCGTTAATTATGCCTGGTATTGGAAAACTATCAAAGAATGCAACGGGATTTGTTGCAGTCGGATTTGCATTAATGAGTGCATTATCTGCAGCATCAATGCTTCCAATAGCTTTGGAAGCTCATGAAATTCATGATCAAGTAATGTGGATAGAGGCAATAGGTCTCAAAGCAGGCGTATTAGCTGATCCGCTTTCAATAATTATGGCAAATGTAGTTGGCTGGATTTCATTTTTGATTATGATTTACAGCACTGGTTACATGAAAGGTGACAAAGACATTACAAGATTTTGGTTCTGGATGATGTTCTTTATTGGTTCTATGCAATTAATTGTGTTATCTGACAACTTGTTACAAGTATTCTTTGGATGGGAAGGAGTAGGACTTGCGTCATATGCTCTGATTAGCTTTTGGTATCGTGATAAAAAGAAAGATCATGTTGGTACAGAAGGACGTACAGTTCTTGGAATGCTAGATTACTATGCACCAACACATGCCGGAATGAAGGCATTCATCATGACCAAAGTTGGTGATGTAATGATGATTGCAGGTATGCTTTTGATATTCTTGTTTGCAGGAACATTTGGATTTAGAGAATTAATGGGATCTCATGATTGGGCAATTGCTATGCAAGCTCAAGGGTTGTTAGTACCTGCATTTGTTTTGCTGTTTGGAGGTGCCATAGGAAAATCTGCACAGTTCCCACTAAATGAATGGCTCTTAGAAGCAATGACGGGCCCTACTGCTGTATCTGCATTAATTCACGCAGCAACAATGGTTAAAGCTGGTGTGTTCTTAGTTGCAAGAATTGGCCCACTTGTATTTGCACTAGGAGCTGCAGGAATTATGGCCGATCAATTCTTTGAGATTGTTGCTTGGGTTGGTGCAATTACTGCATTACTACTTGCAACACAAGGTATGGTTAATCCAGAAATTAAGAAAGTTCTTGCATATTCTACTGGCTCTCAAATTGGCTATATGATGATGGCATTAGGTGTTGCAGGATTATCACATCAATATGTTGATGGTTACACTGCAGGATTTTTCCATTTAATCTCTCATGCAATGTTTAAAGCATCATTATTCATGGCCGCAGGCTCTCTGTTACATATAGTCGGTTCTAGATTTATGACTGATATGGGTGGTTTGAGAAAACAAATGAAGAAAACTTATGCATTCATGTGGGCTGCGGGTCTTGGTTTGATGGGTGCGCCATTTATCACCACAGGTTTCTGGAGTAAGGATGCAATATTTGCTGCAGTTTATGAATCTGGAAATGAATGGGCTTTGCCATTATACATAATTGCAGTTTTGACTGCCGTAATCACTGCATTTTATACAACAAGAATGATTGGAATGGTCTTCTTTGGAAAGAAGAGCAAACACATTGAAAAGATGGAGGAGAAAGGATACCACATTCATGAAGCATCACTATCAATGTGGGTCCCATACGGAATTCTCGCAGTTCTTACAATCGGTATTGGACTCATCGGATTATCTGCTGAAGAAGGCTTGCATCATTTATTCACCGAATATCTTGAACACTCCTTTGGCATACACACTGTACATGTTCCAGATGAAGCATCAATCTTGCCAGAATTCTTACAAGGACTTAATCCAGTTGCACTTGGTTCATCTCTTGTAGCATTTGCTACAGGTATTGGACTAGGTTATATCTTCTACATTGGAAGATGGGTTGATCCAGTTAAATTTGTCAATTCAAATATTTTCTTTTATTCACTTCACAAACTTATCTTAAACAGATGGTATCTAAATGCAATAATCTACTGGTGTTTCGTAGTAGCACCTTTATGGTTAGCAAGAGGAATCTTCCGATACTTTGAAAAAACAGCTATCGATTACGGAATGAATGCTGGAGTTCAAAAAGCAGTTGGATGGAGTGCCAAAGTTGTTCAAGGAACTCAGACAGGTGTCTCACAATCATATCTATTCGTATTTGGAGCAGGGTTACTATTCATAGTCCTGATATTGTTGATATAGGAGAATGATGAAATGTTAGAAATTACCTCTACTCCATTAATCATAATTGCTATCTTGGGTACTGTTGGAATACTTCTTCCAATAATCAGTATTGCAAGAAAAGAACAAGGCTCTAATTCATTTTATGCTATAATTGCATTTGCAGCATTAATCGTATCTATGGGATATGTTGGATATCAGTTCTATGCTAATAATATTGCTTCATCTGCTCTATTCTCAGAAGATGTAATTGTAGATGATGCATTTGGTGGCTTTTTTGCTATTGCAATGCTAATTGTAGCCGTTTTCACAACTGTTGGCTCTTTCAATTATATGAGAAAGCATAATTCTCCTGCTGTTTACTATTCACTGATTTTACTTGCAACTATCGGTATGGTTCTTGTTGCATATTCTACTGATTTGATAATGCTATTTGTTGCATGGGAACTCATGAGCATTCCAACATACATCTTAGTTGGTTACATGAAAAGGAATCCAAGTTCTAATGAAGCAGCTCTGAAATATTTCTTGTTTGGTGCACTATCTTCTGCAATAATCGTTTATGGCATTTCACTTTCTTATGGATTAACAGGCTCTACAAATATCGGTGAAGTCATTCAAGGATACTCTACACTTGATCCTTCTCTGTTACCTCTTGCATTACTTTCAGTTGGAATGTTTATTGCAGGATTTGGATTTAAAATGGGACTTGTTCCTTTTCACCAGTGGTTGCCTGATACATATGAGGGAGCACCACCTACAATTACGGCATTATTAGCTGCTGCAACAAAGAAAGCAGGATTTGCAGCAACAATTAGAATTGTGGTTCTTGGTATGGTTGTACTAAATCTTGATTGGACATTGGCACTTGGTATTATTGCTGTAATGACAATGACAATTGGAAATGTTGCAGCCATTATGCAAAAGAACATTTCTAGAATGTTGGCGTATTCTAGTATTGCACATGCAGGATACATTTTGATTGGACTTGCAGTAGCACCACACAGTTCTTTAGGTTTACAAGGTTCTCTCTATCAAATAATGAATCACGCCGTAATGAAAGGTGCCGCATTTATTGCAATTGCAGGCATTGTTACCACTCTTGCAGTTACTCACATTGACAAACTCAAAGGTTTGGGTAGACGAATGCCAATCACTGCTTTGGGTCTAGTTATTACTCTCTTTGCACTAGCTGGCGTACCTCCACTTTCCGGATTCTGGAGTAAATTGATGTTATTTGGAAGTGCTTTAGATGCTAGCTCTGCTTTATGGTGGGCACCATGGCTGGCAATTGCAGGTGTTCTTAACAGTGCACTATCTCTTGCTTACTATGGTTGGATTACTAGAAAGATGTACTTTGAAGGAGAAACCGAAAAGAGAGTTACAGAACCAAAATCCATCATCGCTGTAATGATTTTCTCCACAATCTTCTTGGTAGGATTTGGTGTTTATCCAGAACCATTACTCAAATTTGTAGAATTTGCAACTCCAGTAATTAGTTTAGGTCTTATGCCTTAAACAAAGTAAATTTAATTAGATTATCCAGATTTATCTTTGCATCACTGTCTGGAATTTTTCTCAAACCTGTTCTTGCTTTTTCTGAATACTCTTTTAGTAATTCTTCCATCTTGTTAAAGACATCTCTAGGATCAGAACTTTTCTTTATCAATAGATTAAATAATTTATCTTCATTTTTCCAATCTAACAAGTCATCTCTTATTTGATATGCAATTCCAAGATTTTTCCCATATTCAGTTAATGCTTCAATTTGTTCTTCAGTCCCATTTGCAATTATTGCACCTATTCTAGCTGCAACTTGAAATGCTACAGCAGTCTTGTATTCAATTACTTTTAGATAATCATCAAATGTTACATCTTCACTTGTTTCTAATCTGCCCTCAATCATTTCACCCTCACTCATTAGCATTGCCGTAGTTGCCAGATCTTTTGTGATTCTAGCATTATCTAATCTGGATGATATTGCAAGAATTAATCCTAAAACAAAATCTCCTGTTAATACACTTGTGTTGTACCCGTATTTGATATGAAATGGTTCTTTCTGTCTTCTCATGATTTCGTCATCGATAATATCATCATGAATAATTGATTCCATATGAAGAAATTCAACAGCACATGAAGCTGAAAGTATATTTTCATCAATTTTACCTACACTTTCAGCTGCTAAATTCAAAATAATTGGTCTAATTCGTTTTCCTCCTTCTAAGGAGTATTTTAGAGGTTCAATAAACTCGGATTCAGAATAGATTCCAAGTTCATTTTCTAAAGCTTGATCGATTCGTTGAATATATTTGCCATATGTTTCAAGTAAAGGATTAATCTCGATATTTTTACGGTCCAAGATGAGCTTGATCAAAAAACTTTATCATAAGTAAATAAATCTTAGTGCTCCAGCCGGGATTTGAACCCGGGATCTTTGCCTTGAAAGGGCAAAATGCTTGACCGGTCTACACCACTGGAACCCACGAAAATTATTTTTTATGACCATAAAATCTTTTGTAAACCACAAAGATTTTTTTATTGGCATACTTGAGATGAATCATGAATATAATACAGAAAATTGATGAAATGATTGAAGAAAAAAGTTTACTAAAACATCCATTTTACCAAATGTGGTCTGGTGGAAAATTAACTCAGGAATCTCTTGGAGGTTATTCTAAAGAATACTTTCAACTTGTAAAAGCAGTTCCTTCTTTTATGATTCCAATTATTGCAAAATCTCCTGAAACAGTAACTAGTGAACTAGTTGAAAATCAACAAGAAGAATCTGATCATATCAAACCATGGATTAATTTTGCTTGTAAGCTTGGAATACCTGAAGAAGAATTGACTTCATATGCTGGAACGGCTAAAACTCAAAAAGCTGTATATGATCTAACTCAACTAATGAATACTTTTGATGGTGGCGCATGTGCCATGTATGCATTTGAAAAAGAAATCCCAAAAATTAGCCAAACAAAACTTGACGGTTTGGCAGAATTTTATGGAATGACAAATAATGAAGCTACAGAATACTTTAAACTTCACACAGAAGCTGACATTAGACATGCAGCGTCTTGGAGAAATATCTTGGAACAATCTTCTGTTGATTCTAGTAACTTGATTGCAATTGCAGATAAATCAATGTCAGCACAAAATTTGTTGCTTGATAGTTGCTACGAAGAATATTGTTGATCTCATAACATTTTATACTTGAGAAAGAATTCCTTTCTTTAGGGCCCGTAACTCAGCTTGGTAGAGTAACCGGCTCATAACCGGTGAGCCAAGGGATCGAAGCCCTTCGGGCCCATACCCCAACTGAGCCTTTATCTTGTCCCATATTCTATACCAGTACTTGGGAAAATAATCCAATTTAGATCACAAACTAACAATCATTTGATCAACAACGCCACAAATTTGGATAGAAAAAGCTTGATGGAGGCATGCTGCTCCATCAAATGTGAATCATAATTTTGATTTTGCACACATTAGAAATTCAACAATTCAAGTATTTGCAAATATTGCTAAAATAATGTGCACAACATTGTTGTTTTCTTGCTCACAAAAAAGTAATGCCATATACAATTCAGAGGACATTCATCATTTCATCATGGAATGTTGTCTTGGTAACTGTTATTCTGAATCAACTGCAAATAAACTGAAGATAAGGACTGAATGTGTCATTTCATCAGGCTCTTGGATTAGAAAGCAGATTGCAAAAATACCACAAGAGAAAATGATTGTTGCATTATCTGATGGAATTGACCAAACAATTACACACCTAAAGAAATTGGGAATGCTGAATCATCCAGTAACTGTTGCAATTGACAAACACATTATCCCAAGGTATGACAAAACAGATTCACAATATCTGATAAAATCAAGACCCAAAAATGGCACTGATACGTTTGAAGGGTATGGAACAATTCAATGTGTAGAGAAATCATGTAGGGCACAAATTGGCGTGTACCAATTAGAAAAAACAACTCTAAAGCAGATATCGTGCGTAAATTATTTGGCGATGTCACCAGAAACAACATTGCAACAAAACAAGTTCTGTTGGATAGAGAGTTTTTCTCAACTGGAACAATTCATGAACTAAAGCAAAACCAACACACATTTCATCATGCCGGCAAGAAAGACACCTGAAATCAAAAAGGCAATAATACAATATGTTGAGGGGAACCGTAAATCAATATCTGAGTACAGGATTCATTCAGGGTCTGGTCATGTTGAATCATTTAATCTAGTTATCTTGCCAAATCCAAAACCTACAAAATCAAATCCCACAGACCAGTATCTGGTTTTTGCAACAAATATCAAAAGCGCAGAGATATCAAAAAACATTTGGCAAATCTAGGACCAGTATCGCAGAAGGTGGGAATAGAGACAGGTTATGCATGTGTTGGTAAATTCAGACCAAGGACATGCAGTGTCAATCCGACTGTCCTGTTTTTGTATTTTTTCTATCCTTTGATTTTGTTTAACACATGGATTATTGCAAATTGTACGTTGGGAAATATTTGTTCTATTAATCACACAAATCCAATAACTATAACCATATGTGCCAAAATCAGCTAGGAAATTAGATGGTACTTGCATTCGTATCAAGAAAGTAAGAAATGCAAACAAACACACTACCCTTCCTGAAAAAAAATATTTGATGTTTGTAGGATTGGATGTTCACAAGAACTCTGTACAGGTGGCAGCAGTAGATGAGATTGGCAAATTATTATTTAACAAAAAGATTTCCAGTGATTTTTCTGCTATTAGCAAAATTACATCCAAAATTCCAAAGAACGCAAAATATGTTTTAGAGTCATCATCTGTCTGGTATGGCCTTTATAGACACATGACAGACAAATTACATCTTGATGTTATACTATCTAATCCATACAACACAAAGATAATAGCATCATCACTCAAAAAGACTGATAAAATTGATGCGTACCATCTTGCAAATTTGCTACGAGGAGGGATACATTGCAGAATCATTTGTGCCAGATCACACAATTGTGCAATACAGACAGCTTGTAAGACATCGACACAAGATTGTGCGCATCATTGTAAAGATGAAGAATTCCATACATGGTATTACACTACAGGAGGGAATCCATATCAAAGCAACACCATTTTCCTCAGAACACATACGTGCACTTGGAAAATTGGAGAGTTATAGAATAGATTCGTACCTACAAAGCATAAAATTTCACAAAAAGGAGGTTGCAAAGATAGATTCCATGATACGTCGCATGGTAAATGATAATCCTGATGTGTGTATTTTGACATCAATACCTGGAGTTGGACCATACACTGCATTGAGCATATTCTCAGAAATTGCAGAGATTAGTAGATTTTCAAATTCTCACAAGTTATGTGCATATGCAGGGATTGTTCCATCGGTGAGAAATTCTGCAGATACAATACATCACGGAAGAATTACAAAGAGAGGAAGCACCATGCTAAGATGGTTGCTAGTGGAGGCAATTCATGCACATGTTAGATACGCACCAGATAGCGACATTACAAAATTTTATAATCGCATTAAGAAAAAGAGAGGGACCTCAAAGGCAGCAGTTGCTGCTGCATCAAAGTTATTGCGTGTCATTTATTGGATGCTAAAAGAGAGGAGAGAATTTATTCAATGTCATCAATAATTTGTAAAACATTACAGTTAGGAGTTTGGCCGCGTTTTCACATTGAGGATGCATAATACCTCGAAACTATAACCGCGGTTTCACCTAATAAATGGATGAAGATGGTACTGGGGGAGAACCCCGAATGGATATGTGTCTGGTTTCATCTGTGATTGAAAGTATGAGTGTATTAGCGTAAGCTGTAATTAATATGGCAAAAATACCGACAATAGTTAAAAGGGATTCACATGGATATGTGAATAAGAAAGCAAGGAAATCAGATAGCATAAAAAATGAATCTAGTTCCAAGGTTCGTAAATACTCGGCTCCAAAAAAGATTACAAACAAACAGATTAGAAAAAATCCAAAGAAAGGCATGTTTGTGGGCATTGACCTGCACAAGAAGTTTCTTCAAGTAATAAATGGATGATGCAGGCAAAGTATTACAAAACGACAAAGTGGATAACACGCATGAATCCATAAAAAAGCATTTTGCAAAAATACCAATTTCTGCAAATATTGTAATGGAATCCTCATCAGTCTGGTATGACACGTATCGATTTCTCACAGATACTTTGGGATACAAAAACGTCACACTCTCAAACCCATATTTGACAAAGGCAATTGCTACATCAAAAAAGAAAACAGACAAGATTGATGCCAAGATATTGGCAGATCTTTTACGAGGAGGATACATTGCCACATGTTATGTTCCAGACAAAAAGATTGTACAACAAAGACAGCTTGTAAGATATAGGAAAAAACTAATCCAATGGAGAACATCTGTCAAGAATTCAGTTCATGGAATATTGTTACAGGAAGGAATCAGGATTCCAGGAGTTACATTCACTGAAACATACAACAGAAGACTCAAGGCACTAGGAGATTACAGAATAGACGGATTCTTGCAACAAATCAGCCACCTTAATTTACAGATTGCAGAGATTAATTCCAAAGTGTATGCTGCTGTAAAAGTTAATCCTGATGCAATTTTGATAAACTCGATTCCGGGAATTGGGCATTATTCTTCGCTTGTCATTGCATCAGAGATTGCAGATATTGAGAGATTCAATGATTCCCACAAACTGTGTGCATATGCAGGAGTTGTACCATCAGTTAGAAACTCTGCAGATACAATACACCATGGCAGAATAACAAAAAGGGGAAGCATGACATTGAGATGGGTTCTAACAGAATGCATACACACTCATGCAATTCATGCCAAGGATAGTGACATTACAAAATTTTACAATCGCATTAAAAAGAAAAGAGGATCATCCAAAGCTGCAGTAGCTGGTGCATCAAAGATCCTGAGGGTGATTTATTGGATGTTAAAGGAGAGGAGAGAATTTGTACAAAATTATAGTTAGGACTGCAAGTCGCGTTGTAATTATTGAGGGACAAGGCCTCGTCTAATAACTGCGAACAATCCTAACTAGGATGAAGATAGCATTGAGAGAATAGTCTCGTATGGATACATGTCTGCCATCTTTTGATTGAAACCATTCTCTAGCGAAAGCCATGCCCTGATGTATAGAAAGAGAGGAAATGTATAAAAACAATTCACATGGATAATTACAATTGAAATTCTCAAGTGCATCTTTGAGATTGTCATCATTGATTTCTTTAGTGGAATAAAATCCCAATACTATTTGGAAGATGTCAGGTAGTTACTTTCCCAAGTACTGAATATTTTATAAAGATTTTAGAAATGATGATGATCGCATAAACAAAGGTTAATTTTTTAAAATATCCTTAACTTTGTGATGGATGTAAATAATATCATAATGTCATATTTATTTTGCTCTGGATTTTTTTAATAATTTCCAAATAATTGCACAAAGTATGGATGTGTTGGCAATAAATAACCCCAACACAACCAAATCGAGATCAAAGAAGCGATTTTCAAATAATTGCCAGGCTAAAAATATAGAACCTACACCTAAGATAATAATTCCTACAAATCCAAAAATTAGTCTAAAATAAAAAAGAGCGGAGTGTATAGTTACCATGTACCATATATACCCCAGATCATAAGTCTTTTCAATTTACTGTTCTTGCAAAATAATACATATTCAAATTAAATTTGTGCGTTCTAAAATATTCCATAACTGTATGCCTCATCTCATGAATAGATTCATAAAATTCTGATTCAACATTAACATGTTTGCACTGTCTCCAAACCTCTTCAATCATACTCAAATGCGGGGAACCTCTCGGAAGATATGCCAGTTTGACATCTTTGTTTTTACGCAGATATTTTTTTACATCATTAGCTTTGTGTTGCGGTGCTCTATCGACGATAACAAATATTTTTCCAAATTTTCTACGAGCTGCTTCCAAATAATCCATAAATGCAATTGAATTAAATTTTTCATACGATCTAAAAAAACTTTGATTGCCATCTGTCACCATTCCATAAACCAAAAATCTTTGGTGCGATCCTCTCCAACATACAATTAATCTTTGGTGTGCATCTGTCCAGTATTTTTTGCCAAGACGCACATCGTCTACAAATACAGACTCGTCTTGGATAAATACTGTAAAACCTTTCTTTTTTGCCTTTTCTATGCGTGAAATGATGCGGTTTTTCCACTTGCGGCATGTATCCTTGGATGCTGCTCGTACATGTAGTTTTTGTGGAACCTTTGGTTTTAGATTCCATTTGTGCATCAAACGACGCACATGAGTGATATGATATGTAATGCGTGTTCTGTAAAATATGAATTGTATCAGTTTCTTTGGAGTCATGCCGTCTGAAATTTTCTTAAATGCACGCTCTATCTTTTGTAATTTTTTGTGTGAGATTAATGGCGGACGGCCAGAACGAGGGAGATCCTCCAATCCATATTTTTCAAATGAATCAAGCCAATTCCTTACAGAATTGTAGGTACAAAACATTTGGTTGGCAGTTTCAGCAATTGTGGATTCGTTGATTTTAATCTTACACATTGCATGTAATCTTGTTTTTTTGTGAATATTTTTTTCTTTTTTGTAGGCCTGGAGTAACTCGTCATTTGTGATGTCCATGAAATTATTTCTAACTACTGATCAAAAAGTATTGCTATTTGTTTTGAAAAATTGCAAAGAATTATGCTCCGAGGTATACGAAGGTATAGTGGCGCCGGGAGGGAGATTTGAACTCCCGTTCCCTTGCGAGAACGCGCTTTATGGTTAATTATTTCCAGGCGCGCGCCCTACCAGGCTAGGCGACCCCGGCACAAGTCTTGCGACAAAGATATTCTTGTAAAATGTGATTATAAATTATGTTACTGTGAAACTATTTCCAAATTGTTATGGTTGTAAATTCTTCTACATAATTTCCATTATTATCAATTCCTTTTGCAGATATTTTGTAAAGACCTTCCAAAGCAGCATCACCATCATTTTTTATTTGATTCCATGAAAAACTAATTTCACTACCAGGATCAAGTGTTGGAATTACTTCAAAAGGATCAGGAACAAACATCAAAATTCCAGACAAGCCAGTTATTCGAAGTCCATACGAATCATCAGAAAAAGTGATCGGAGTAGTTCCAGAATTTATAATTCGAATAGTTATTTCTTCACCTTTTTTAAAATCAGATTTTTCAGTAACAATAGAAATTGAAGGACCATCAACAAAAACTAGTTGGCTGGGGTTTTTGACATCAATTAGATATACGCCAAACGCAAGCCCTGCAATTACACCAACTCCAATAAAGATTACAAGACTTTGTGTTAGCAATTTCTTTATTTTTTAATCCTTTGGAGGAGCAGGTTTAGTTCTCCATTTTTTTGGATATGTATTTGGAGCCATGATTATTCGTTTTGTCTCAAATGCATATCCTTTTGTTGCATCATGAATTTCTTCTTCAGACATTGTAGATTCTGCTAAAGCTACTGCCTCTCCTTTTTGTGTATAAATTCCAACGATGTCACCTTTTTTCATATTTGAAGAGATTTTTAATATTCCAGGAATTGCAAGCTGTGCACCATGACACATTGCATCAACTGCAGAATCGCGAATAATTACAGATTTTAATTCACTTAGTGCAGATTCTACAGGTTTGATCATTTTCATCAATTTACTATCATCTTTTTTCTCTTCCCATAATGCAAATGCATCTGCAAGTTCATGCAGAGTAACCAAACCATCTTTTTCATAAAATTGATCAACTCTAGTTCGTCTAAGCTCAATCATAGTAGCACCAGGACCTAAAATTTCACCCATATCATAGTAAAGTTTCCTAATGTATGTACCAGCTTCACATAAAATTCGAGTCAAAAGCAATCTTTCCTTTTGTTCTATAACTTCAAATTCATAGATAGTTCTTGTTCTAGTTTGTCTTAGAACAGCTGAGCGCTGAGGAGGTTTTTGAAAAATTTCGCCCTGAAACATTTCTACAATTTCATTTAGTTTTTCTTTAGAGGGCAAAGAATGAATTCGTCCTAATGCATGATATTCTTTTGGACCATAAAGCAATACACCTAATGCTTTAGTTGCCTCACCCAGACCCAAAGGCAAAACTCCAGATACTTGAGGATCCAAAGTTCCACTGTGACCAATTTTCGGTAATTTCAAGAGACGTTTGGTCCATGCTACAGTTTCATGACTTGTAGGACCAGGCGGTTTATCCAAAAGAATAATTCCATAGTTTAATAATTGTTCAATAGTTCTTTTATCATAATAAGTTCCATAAGCATCATCAGTAGTATCTTGATCAATTTCAACAAGGTTTTCAAGTTGTTTTAAAGTCATAATAATTTTCTCACCGTTTCTTTTGTAACGTCAATTACTTGTTGTGCTGTCAAGTTATCTGTATTTATTAGCAAATCAAATACAGATTTATCTTCACCAAAATCAAAATTATATAATTTTTTGTATAATGCTTTATTCTTATCAAATCTTTCTTTAGTAATTTCATATGCCTCTTCAGGGCTCATATTATCACGAGACTGCATTCGTTTAGTACTACTTTGATGAGAACCTTCTAACCAAATGCATATTCCATCTTTGATTAACCAAGGTAAAGTATAGCTAGTAATTACCATGCCTCCTTGATTAAAGAGAGTAATTAGTTTTGCATCCAATTTTTTATCAAAATCAGAATTTTCTTCACGTTGATTAAGAAATTCCATCCCATCATCAGTGTCCCACCAATCATCACCTTTAGAATCAAAACCGCGTTCATTTGCCATTTCTTTGAGAACATCACCCCCACTAAGATATTGTAGTTTGAATTCTTTGGCCAGTCCTTTAGCAACAGTTGTTTTCCCCACTGCAGGAGGACCAGAAATAACAATGGATTTGGTCAACTGAGATCCATTGATGTTTTGGTAAGTCTCATAATTATGCCACTAAACGCAATAGATGAAAGGAAATACCAAGCCCAAAGATATAATGCATTTTCTTCAGTACAAACATGATCAACATCTGCTGCTTGTTCTGCTGTACATGTTAACTGGAACAGATCTCCCGGAATTACATTTAGTGGAATAGGGGAGATAGCTACAGTGTATGCAAATAGTTGAGGCAATACAAGATAAAATATCAAAATTAAAGGTACAAAAGTAATCAGCATGGGTCTCATATTCATCTGCATCATCTCCATAGACATTTTGTTCATGTAGGACGATTTTTTTCCTAATTCAGCAATTTTGGCTTGATCTTTAGCTCTCATTGCAGCCATTCTTTCTTTTTGCCAACCACGAGTTTCTTTCATAATTCGTTTGAGTTTCACTTGATCAACCATCTTCTTTCGTACTGCAGAATTGAAGATATTTAATAAAATGCCAAATCCGGTTACGGCAAACATTGAAAGAATTAATCCTTTAATAATTGGTTCATCACTTCCCAAAGCCTGTCTCTCCCCACCAAATATATCAAATTGTAATGAAATTGAATCTAGAAAAAGAGGTATAAAATCGATGAAGAGTAGTATAAAGTTGAAATCCATTTTTACAGTCCTATTGCACTAATGATTTTATTAGCTGCTTCATCAACCTTTCCCTCACCATTAAGAATTACCCTTACTGGTGCACCAGTAATCACAGCACATGCAGAGATCATGCCTGATTGAACATCTAGTTCTTTTTTAATATTAGCCAGAGTAATTTTATCCCTATTTCGAGTATCGTCCTTCATACGCCTATTGTAAATTTCTTCAGGTTTTGCAGATACAGATACAAAGTTTGCAGGTTGAATAATTTTTAGAACATGTTCAGGTAAACCCGGATAATAGCCTTCTGGAGAGTTGATAAAAGCATGTGTATCAATAATAATAATTTCTTCAGTATGAGAGGCAATTTTTTCGGCTGCAACTTTTTGAAGATGTCGTTGTTCAGATACAGGCAATTTTCTTAGATCATCTCTATCAGTAACACAGTTCTCTTTGGCAACTTCATACATCAATGTTCCATAACTAACCACGTGAACATTTTTTTCGTGATTTTTTAGAATTTCAACGATCTTAGATAGTAATGTAGTCTTTCCAACACCTGGAATACCTATCATTATGATTTTTTTATTTTCTGCCAAGTAAAGCACCTAAACGCGGCATAACGACTTCGACTTGTTCTCTAACTAATTGTGTGTAATAGTTGATGAGAATATCCACCATAAGTAAAATTCCAATTCCAGAACCAAAGACACCAAGCACATCAGAAATACCTGCTAATGCTCCCAAAATCATAGAACCAATAATTGTAACAGATGGAATGTATTTGTTTAGCAATGCTTCAACTGGTTTATTTGATCTTCTAAATCCAGGAATTTGTACATCTGCATCAAGTAAGTTTTGTGCAGCACTCTTTGGAGATAAACCACCAAGTTCAACCCACAATCTGCCAAATACAACTACAATTCCAATCATAAACAAAACATATCCTACCGCACGCATTGGATCTAAAGCTGCAACATCTAGACCTCTTGGAGGAGTAATGTAGTAAATGATGCCGCCGATTGGAGTACTAGGGCTAGTAGGATCAAATTGCGCTATAAAGTTCATAAAGAAATTATTATTGCTGGGATTCATGTTTGCCCACAGCATTTGGAATATGAAAACAGCATTCGCAGTAAGAGCTGAAGCCAAAATAACTGGGATGTTTGAGACATACATCAATTTGATTGGATAAACAGCAGAGAAACCCCTGTATTTTGTAGAAACAATTGGAATTTCAATTTTCATACCTTGTGTAAATACAAGAATCAACAAAATTCCAGCCGTCAGACATAAACCAAATATGCTTGGTAATTGATTCGAACGGAACAGAATATTTGTAATATCCCCACTACCAGTCAAAGATTCAACAACATATGGAATAATACCAATCATGCCACCATCACCTGCAGGCAGCGGACTAAACATACTCCAAAGAATCTGCTGAGCAACACCTGCCATAATGAATAAACTGATTCCACTACCAAGCCCCCAACCTTTCTGAATCAATTCATCTAAGAACATGATAATGACAGACGCTGCCATCAATTGGCCAATCATTACATACAGAACGTATGGTTCAGTAACACCAGGGCCGTAAACTGCAATAGCATACACGATTGACTCAGCTACAATTACGATGTAAGTTACTATTTTAGTAGCAGTCTGAAAAATTCCTCGTTCTTCAGGTTTTTTGAAATCAAATTTAAGAATATCTGAACCTCTCAATAATTGCATCAAGAGTCCAGCTGTAACTATCGGCCCAATCCCCAATTCAACTAAAGTACCTTGTTGAGATGCAAAAATAACTCTAGCAAAGGCTAGGAAATCAAATGCAGGTGCACTAGCTCCAAATAATGGGGTTTGTCCCATTATCATATAGATAAGTAATGCAATACCACACCAAAGTAATCTTACTTGGAGAGGAATTTTCTTTTTAGGTTTTGGAACTTGTGGTAGATATGGCTCTGCTTTAAAGACTATTTTTCGAATAATTGTGGTGATACTACCTTCAGCCATTATCAGATAACACTTCTCCCCCAACAGCTTTTAGTTTTTCTGCAGCAGATGCGGTAAATTGTTGAACTTTGATGGAATAAGCATTGACAAGTTTTCCACCACCAAGGAGTTTATCATATCCTGCACTTTCTAGGTCTATGACTTTTTTTCCTCCTTCTTCTTTACCGAACTTTATGAACAAGTCATCTAAATCCCTGAAGCTAGTCCATTTTTTTATAATATTTGGGTGAGGTGTTTTAGGTATATCATGGCCATAATGATCTGGATCTTCTTTCATCATAGTACTTCTATGATGTTTCTTCATACCAGTAATTCCAAGACCACCTTTGTGACCGCTTGCACGATGTTGACCTACTTGTCCCCATCCCATGTGACGTCCACCTCTAAGTCGTCTTGTTTTTCGTAATCTACTTGCCATGTTAAATCATTCTCCTTACAATAGTATCAAGTTCTTTATTTTGTCCAAGGATACCTTTTTGTCCGTAAAGTTTCTTTGTACTTCTTTTAAATCCATGCACTGGTGGGGCTAAAGCAAACCAAGGTTTTAGTGGTTTTAATTTGGATAACGTTGCTTTTCCATCAGCCAATGCTGTTGCTAATTCATCAGTATTTGCAAAACCAAGTTCTTTCAAATCTTCAGAAGTAATTTTCTGATAACCAGACTTTCTTGCTTTTTTGTCAACCAATTCCTTTGCCAAGGAAGAATCAAGTTCAATCCAAGATACATAGTGCTGTATTTTTCTTAACATGCCCAACGTATTTTCTTTTGCAGGAAGAATAGTTGCACGATATTTTTTATCCAATTTTAGCAAAGTCATAGTATGAGTTGCCCAATAAGGACAATCTGCCTGACCTTTTATTCTGACAACAAGATATGCATTTACCATAATTTATCAACCCTGGCTAAATGTCTGTCTTAGACAATCCAATATTGCTTTTGAAGTCGAATTCATTGTAGGAGTAGATCCTTTTGCAGTAGTCCATGCATCTTTGAGACCAGCTAATTCTAACAATCGTTTAATTTTACCACCTGCTACAAGACCTAAACCACGAGGTGCAGGAATAATTTCAATGGTAACACTACCACCTTTACCCTTTACTTTGAATGGAACAGAATGTTTTTGATCACACCTACATTCCCAACTACCACATCCCATTTTGATAGGATTAACATTAAGATAAGCTTGGCTTGTTGCTTTTTCAATAGCAATTCTCATTTGTTTTGATTTTCCTTGACCAACACCAAGATATCCATTTTCATTACCTGCTGCAACAATTGCTTTGAATCTAGTTGATTGGCCATTAGAAGTCATTTTTTGGATTATACCAACATCTACAACTTCACTTTTCAAATCAGGTAGCAGTTTTTTGATAATTCCAGCTTCTTGAATACGTAATCCTAATTCAATAATTTCTTCTAGAGATGAAATTTCTCCAGATGCAACTTTTTGTCCCAAAATAGTTTTTGGAACCCAAACTTCTTCTTCAGGTTCTCTTCTTGGTCGTCTTGGTCGATCTCCACCATTAGGAGGGCCTCTTCCATATACAGGTGCAGATTTGCCACGAGGTCCACGAGAATCTTTAGATTGTGCGGTTTGACTCATATTTATTTAACCTCACTATCAATAGAAGATTTTATTTTTGAAATTTCATTTTTTACTGTTAGGTGCTCACCGTTAATTCTTTCATCAGATGGGAATGTTTCTGAATCAGCTGGTACTTCAACTCCCGCATCAATAACACCTTTAAGAGCAGCTGCCATTCTTTGAGTGTATCTTTTAGTACCAGTATACAATATTGCATCTTTAGCACCATGTCCTAATGCTTTCTTACCAGCCAAATAACCAGTCAAATATGCAGCAGGTACACTTTTTCTAGAACCCTTCCATCCTTTTTCAAGTAGATATCTAGAATGAGCAGAAGCAACAACTTTGTCACCAGTCATGCCAGGTTTTAGAATTTGGACTTGAGTATTTTCATTAGTAATATTTACAGTGATAAAATCACGTTTGCCCATCAACATGGTTCCACGTTTTTTATAATTGGTCTTTTCTTCTCTTAATCTCCTCAGTATTTTCGAATATGCCATCTATAGAAACCGAGTTTGAATCTGCTCTTATATACGTTAACGTGTAGATAACGATGTCTTAACGGATATCGTACTTGATAGTAAGTACAAAATTATGGAAATATGTGTAGGGATTATTCCCACATTTTTGACAAGATGTACAAAATAGACCTCTTGCGCAATTAGACATATTTTACCATATTACACAAATTCCTTCACAGCAAGATCCAAAGCTAAGAACAACTTAACACATTTCATGTTAACATACAAGCAACTCTCAAAAAAGCCAAAATCCCTTCTCTCTTTTACTGGAGTGACTAGGCAACAGTTTGATGTGATTCTAAAGGATGTCAGAAAGAATCACCGTATAGAAGAAAAGAAGAGACTATCCAAAGCAAAGAGAAAAAGAAGTATCGGAGCTGGGCGAAAGTTTGATTTGAGTCTTGAAGACCAGCTTGTAATGTTGTTTGTTTACTATCGGATGTACCTGACATGTGAATTGACAGGATATCTGTTTGGATTAGACCAGAGCAACGTCTACAGAAACATCAGATTTAGAGCCTGCAGTAAGAAAAACAGTTCCTATTCCTGCAAAACTATACTCTGATTCCAAAAAAATGATGTACAGCAACTCCAACTGTTCTTTCCTGAATTAATTGCAATGACTGATGGTACTGAACAACCAATCCCAAGACCCCAGAACAAAAAGAAAAGAAAGACTCACTATTCAGGCAAAAAAACACACAATAAAAAACCAAATCACCATAAACCAGAAAGGTGAGATAATCCACAAACCCCCACATTCTCCAGGTAACATGATTATGCCATACTGAAAATCAGACATCCAGAACTGCCCGAAGATGTGATGATATCTTATGACCTTGGGCATTTGGGAGTGGAAAAAGATTTTCCAGAACAGACAAGCATTCTACCATACAAGAAAAAGAAAGGAAAAAAACTGACCATACATCAAAAGGAATGGAACAAGATACAGTCAAGAATCCGAATAAAAGTAGAACATATTATCTCTCAAATCAAAAAGTTTAGGATTAATTCTGAGACATTTAGGAATAGATTGTGCAGATATGATGCAATAAGTGACATCGTATGTGGAATTGTAAATTTCAAGACAAGATGGAAGCAAGAGTTTGTTGTGATTCCATAAGATTAGAAATTATTTGAAATTAAATTCAATGAAAGATAAGATTTTGTTTGTAATTACGCAAGAGGTCTAATATGTTCGGAGTCATATGTCCATAGGTATTGTATACAAGACAAGTTACTACACCATAAATTAAGATGGAGGCAATCTACCACAAGCAATTTTATTTCCTGAACAAGAAAGCGATCAAAACAAGATTTGTTTTAATGACGTTAAGCATGAATTAGAGCAACAAGCAGAGCTTTCTGTGTATGTAATCGATTCTCTGCCTCATCCCAAACAGATGATTGAGGGCCATCAATTACAGAAGAAGTTACTTCTTTTCCTCTTTTAGCTGGAAGACAGTGTAAAAAGATCGCATCTTTTTTTGCAGACTTCATTAATTTATCATCAACTTGATATTTTGGTAAGAATTTTTGTAATCTTTTTTTATTAAGATTATGAATAGATGAAAAAGTATCTGCGACTACAACATCTGCATTTTTAGTTGCAACAAATGGATCAGTTGTTAATTCGATATTGATTGATTTTTTGACTTGTTTTACAATGTTTTTTTTTGGTTCAAATCCTTTTGGAGTTGCTATGGACATATTTACTTTAGATAATGCTGCACCATAAATCATAGAATTACAGACATTATTACCATCTCCAATCCATGCAATTTTTAATCCTTTGAGTTTTTTCTTTTTTTCTTTAATAGTCATAAAATCTGCTAAAATTTGACAAGGATGAAAAGTATTAGAAAGTCCATTAATTACAGGAATACTTGCATGTTTAGATAATGTTTCAAGTAATGCATGATCATAAACACGTGCCATAATACAATCAGAATAACGTGAAAGAGTTTTGGCAGTATCTTCTATAGATTCTCCACGAGATAATTGCATGTCATCAGATGAAAGATGAACTGCATGACCTCCTAATTGATACATACCAACTTCAAAACTAACACGTGTTCGAGTAGATGGTTTTTGAAAAATCATCGTTAATGTTTTATTTTTTAAGATAGATTTGTTTCCACTCTTTTTGAATTCTTTCTTTAGTTTGATAGAATTATCAATTAATCCTAAAAATTCTTTTGAAGATAATTCCGCTAATGTGAGTAGATTTTTAGTTTTAAGTTTCATTTTTTAAAGAATCCGAATCGGCCTCGTTTCTTTTCTGGTTTGTCTTCTTTATCATGTTTTTGGATTTCTTCATCTTCAACATCAACACTCACATCATTATTAGATTCATCAGATTCAGGTCTTCCATTTTTAATCCATTGGCGGATTTTATTACCTAAATTAATTGCATCGTGATCATTTTCAGGTGGAGGAATATCAAACAGATCAGAATATGTTGCAATATCATCATCTTTGATTCCGTCAAACGGATCATCAGAAGACAGTTCTGGTGTTGGTTCTGGTGTTGGTGTTGGTTCTGGTTCTGGTGTTGGTTTAGAAGGTTTTGAAATATCAACATCATCAAGAGAACCAAAAACAGTCTCTAGGAAAAGATCTTTGTCAAAGGGTTTAAGATCAGAATATTCTTGACCAACTCCAACATAGAGTACAGGAGTAGATGTGACTTTAACAATAGATAAGGCAGCACCGCCTCGTGCATCAGCATCACTTTTTGTCAAAATAGAACCATCAAACTTTACATGTTCATGAAATTCACGGGCTTGATTCACTGTATCATTTCCAGCTAAAGAATCACCTACAAAAATTTTCATGTCAGGGTTGACGACTTTTGTAATTTTTGCAATTTGCTGCATCAAGTTTTCACTTGTTTGCATTCTTCCAGCAGTGTCAATTAAAACACAATTAGTTTTGTGAGATTTTGCGTATAGCACAGCATCACGTGCAACTGCAGCAGGATCTGAATTATAGTTTTGTGCAACAAGTTTTAGATTCAAACGATTAGTGTGTTCACGTAATTGTTCGATAGCACCTGCTCTAAAAGTATCAGCTGCGGCAATTACAACTGAATATTTTGATTCTTTTAACAAATGTGCAATTTTGGCTAGAGAAGTAGTTTTTCCAGTACCATTAATTCCAACAAACAAAATCAGAAATGGCTGTCCTTGGCTTTTTTTTTCATTAATTTTTTGGAGAAGATCATACTCACCTGCTGCATCAAATAAAGAAGAAATACTAGAGATTAAACTGTCTTTGACAAATTTTTCAATTTCATGTTTATCAACTTTAGAACCAACTAGTTTTTCTTTAAGATCAGATTTAATAGAACCAATTACTTCAGTTGCAACATCAGATTCTAAAAGAGAAATTTCTAATTCAGAAAGAACATCTTCAACATCTTTTTCACCAAGTTCTTTTTCTCCAAGACTTTTCGCAGCATTAGAAAATGCACTACGAAGTTTATCAAACATGGTTATCCTGTAGTTGTAGGTTTGGACGGAGATCGCATTGCTTGCATCATTTGATTCATCTGAGCTTTTCCTTGTTCTAATCTAGCAGATGCATCTTGTTTTTTTGCAACAGTGTCTTGTAATGCAACTTCAATTTCTTTAATTCTTGCTTCAAGATAGTTAATAGCAGAAGGGAAATCTTTTTCGATTGCAATACCAGCACCAATATTCATAACAATCTTAGAAGTAGAAGATATTTTTGTTGGGATAAAAGCGCCCATTCCCATTGGGACTAGTGTTTCAGATTCAGGATTCTTACTAAGGGATCGAATAGATTCAATGGATGCAGTTGCTTCTCTTAAAATATTCATAAAAGTGACTTCTCTCTGAGACAAATCAGAAAAATAAGTTTCAAGCATTTGCATTTGTTGCATTAATTGTTCTGCCTTTTCTTGACTCATGTACATCAAACATTCCACTGATGGTTATAAATTCATTCATAGATTTAAAAAATTCAATTAAGAACAAATTAAGAAATAAAAAAAATAAAGATTTAACTTTATTTTGCTTTAGAGAATCTAGATTCTACTTCATTCCAGTTTAATACATTCCACCATGCCTCAATATAGACAGGTCTTTTGTTTTGGTAGTTGAGATAGTATGCATGTTCCCATACATCGCAGCCTAGTAAAGGTACTAATCCTTCAGTTCGTGGACTAGTTTGATTTGGCATTGATTTGTATTCAACCTTTCCAGAAGAAGGATTGTATACCAACCATCCCCAACCACTGCCTTGAATTACAGCTGTTGTAGATGAAAATTTCTCTTTGAAGTTAGAAAAGCTTCCAAAAGAATCATTGATTGCATCAGCAATAGATCCTCCAGGTTCTCCACCTCCATTTGGTTTCATGTTATTCCAGAATAGCCTATGGTTATCATAACCACCACCGTTGAAGTTAATTGCACCTCTTTTGTCTTCTGGAACAGATTTGATATCAGACAAGATGTCTAGAATATCTTTGTCTTGAATTTCAGAAGGACAAGTTTCAAGAGCTGCATTTAGTTTGTCAGTGTATGTTTGATGATGTTTTGTATGATGAATCTCCATTGTTTTTGCATCAATGTGAGGTTCTAATGCATCATAAGCATATGGCATTTCAGGAAGAGTGTATTTTCCCATAGATGACTTTAAAAATTGATTCAATTTATTGCTTTAGTAAGCAATTCATTTTTACTTGTTAGATTAGTTACAAATTTTGTGAAAATAATAGTAATTTTCTCATTAACAACAGTATTATTAGGAATTTTTGTTTTATCACAAGCATTAGAATTTGAAAATGAAATTCAGACTTATTTACAGAAAAGTGTACCATTTGTTGGAACAGATATTCCAAGAATGGAAGGGATTGATGGTACCGGAATCAAGATAGCTGTGATAGATACTGGAGTTGATTTTAATCATCCAGATCTTTTAGGATGGGGAGAAGACGGAAAAGTGGTGGGAGGATACAATTTCATTCAAGAAGGTCAACCTCCATTAGATACAAATGGTCACGGTACTCAAGTAGCAGGAGTAATCGCAGCAGATGGACAAATAACAGGTATTGCACCCAAAGCAAAAATTTTAGCTTACAAGGTTTCAGAAGACGGAGAAGGTGTTTCATCAAATTTAATCACAAGAGCAATTCAGAAAGCAATTGAAGATAAAGCAGATATTATCAATATTAGTTTAGGAGTAAATAAAACAAACCCGAAAATTGAACATGCAGTAAATCTAGCATTAGAAAAAAAAATCTTTGTAGTGACTGCTGCAGGAAATGATGGACCAGAAACAAAAACAATTGGTAGTCCTGGAAGAAATTTTGGATCTGTAACAGTTGGTGCAACATATAATAATTTGACATCAAGTCTAGTTGCAACATTAGAAATAGACAATAAACCATACACTGTAATTCCAATGGTCGGATCTTCAAAACTAGACAATGCAATTACTGGAAAAATAATTTTTGGAGAGTATGGAAAAACGACAGATCTAGAAAAAATAGATGTTGAAAATTCCATAGTACTTGTAGAAAGAGGTAGTGACATAGAAGGAGAACTATTATATTTTTCAATTAAGGAAAAAAATGCTGCAAATGCAGGTGCCAAAGCATTAATTGTTTACAATAACAAGCCAGGAATTTTTTTGGGAGAACTAATTTCTGAATTTGTTGAAACAGGATACTTGCCACAAATCCCAGTAGTATCAATGGATAGAGATGAAGGGATAGAAATTAGAGAAGCGTTGAGACAAAACAGTACAGGAATAATGCATTTGTTTTACAATCCAGATTTTGTAACACATTTTAGTTCAAGAGGTCCAGTATCACCATTCTACATTAAACCAGAAATAGTAGCTCCTGGAGCATACATCAATACCACACAAAACAATGCAGGATATAATTTTACAAGTGGAACAAGTTATGCTGCACCTCATGTAAGTGGCGCAGCAGCATTATTACTACAAAAAAATCCAGAACTTTACAATTATGAGATAAAATCACTGCTATTGACTACAGTGAGAGATGTATCAGACGCCTACGGTCAAGAATTTTCAATTCATGAAGCAGGGGCAGGCAGGTTGGATATCGAAAATGCATATAATGCAAAATTAATCATAATTCCTCCAAATTTTGTAGTTAATGCATCATCAGAAAAATCAATTGTAGAGCAAAAATTAGAATTAAAATTATTAGATGGGACATTAGAGAATTTGGATGTAAAATTTGTAGGTCCAGAATTTATCAAGTTTGAATACATTCTTGAAGAAAACACATTAGTTGTTAAAATGAATGTAAGTGGAAATAAATTTGGGGAACATGAAGGAAAAATAAGAATTAATCATGAGGACATTCATTATGTTATACCATTCTTATTACAATATACACCAGGTTCTATTTCCATAACTCAACAAGAACAAAAGATTTACTTGGATATTTATCATCCAGAAGAATGGAGTTTTGCAAAAATTCTAGTTACAGACAGTAAAAATGGAAAGACGACTACTACTACTGCCACACCAGATAAGAACGCATCAATAGAAATTTATAAAAATTCAAAATATTGGATAGATGCCAAAATCCGAGTCAACGGAACTACATCAAATGCATTTAATACAATCGAAATTAACTCGCTTGATGAAAATCAAGAGAGAGTAAACATGCTAGATATTCCAGAAAAACAAATTATGATAATTAGCGTAATCGTAATTGGGAT
Source organism: Candidatus Nitrosopumilus sp. (assembly GCA_965205675.1). Classification (GTDB taxonomy): domain Archaea; phylum Thermoproteota; class Nitrososphaeria; order Nitrososphaerales; family Nitrosopumilaceae; genus Nitrosopumilus. Next base: position 1,649,664 of record OZ242186.1, on the reverse strand, counting down.
TGGAGTATTTGGAATACTAAAGAAAAAATAATTTACTGTGAAATTTTAGGACCAGCATCAACTATTTCAGATGAAACATTTTCAAACTTTTTAAAGTTTTCAGTAAACATTTGTGCTAGTTTTTTAGCAGAAAGATCGTACGAATCTTTGTCAATCCAAGTATTTTTTGGATCTAAAATTTCAGAGGGAACATTTTCAATTTCTGTAGGAATATCAAGATTGAACAAATCATCATGTCTATATTTTACAATATCAAGTGCACCTGAAAGAGCAGCAGTGACCATAGCACGACTATATTTGATCTTGATTCGTTTCCCAACACCATAAGGACCACCAGACCACCCAGTGTTAACCAAATAAACTACAGTATTATGTTGATTAATTTTTTCACCAAGAAGTTTTGCATAAACGGATGCAGGTCTAGACATGAATGGGGCTCCAAAACATTGAGAGAATACAGATTTCGGTTCTTTGATACCCCTTTCGGTTCCAGCCAATTTACTAGTATATCCAGACATGAAATGATACATTGCTCCTTCCTTGGTAAGTCTAGAAACAGGAGGTAAAACACCTAATGCATCGGCAGTCAAAAATACAATTACATGAGGATTACCGCCAACACTTGGAATTACAGCTCCGGGAATGTAATCTAAGGGATATCCAACACGAGTATTTTCAGTTAAAGAGTTATCATCATAATCTGGAACATTATCATTTAACACGACATTTTCTAAGAGAGCACCAGGTTTGATTGCATTCCAAATTTCAGGTTCTGCTTCTTGGCTGAGATTAATACATTTTGCATAACATCCTCCTTCGAAATTAAATGTGCCAGTATCAGACCAACCATGCTCATCATCTCCAATTAATTTTCTGTTAGGGTCTGCTGAAAGAGTAGTTTTACCAGTACCAGACAATCCAAAGAACAAAACTGTGTCGCCCTTCTCACCAATATTTGCAGAACAGTGCATTGGAAAAATCCCACGTTCGGGTAAGAGAAAATTCATTACACCAAACATTGATTTTTTCATTTCGCCGGCATATTCTGTGCCACCAATCAAAATAATTTTTCTTGTCAAATCAATTAAAATAAAAATATCAGTTCTCGTACCATCAGTTTTTGGATCAGCTACAAAATCATTAATACATAAAATAGTAAATTCAGGATCATGTTTTTTTAATTCATCATTTGTAGGACGAATAAACAAATTGCTAGAAAACATATTTTGCCAAACATGGTCATTGATTACTCTAATCGACAAACGAGTTTCAGGATCTGCACCTACAAAACCATCAAAAATAAAAAGTTCTTTATTATCAACAAAATTTTTCATTTTTTCAAATAGTTTTTCAAATTTACCACTTGGAAATTGATGGTTGATTTTTCCCCAATCAATAGTATTATGAGTTTTATCATCATATACGATAAAGCGGTCATCAGGAGATCTGCCTGTATATTTTCCAGTATTTACTGAAAGTGAGCCCGTCGAATTTACAACGCCTTCATTTCGCTCAACTGCTAATTTTACCATTTCATCAGTACTTAGATTTCTGTGAACTTTGGAAGGTTTGATTCCAAAAGTTATCAATTGAGAGGAAAACTTCTCAGTTACTGCAGTACCAAGTACTTGAGTCAGAGGATTGTGCCTCCAGAAATAATGTTATCAATCCCAGGTAGATTCATGAGATATTCGATCCGCCCTAAGTTTCCTTATTATCTTTTTCTTATAGATAATGTGAAATCATCTAAACGTATTTATTCCAAAATTCGAAAGTCAATTTGATGCCTATTAACAAAGAAAAGATTGCAAAAAGACAAGAAGTAAAAGAACACAATCCAGATTTTACTAGACCAGAAAGTTGGCGTTATGTTAGACTTCAAACTAATTGGAGGAAACCAAAAGGTATCGATCACCATCAAAGAAAACAAAAAAGTAGAGGCCGTCCGGGTCTTGTCAAAATAGGATATGGCGGACCTAAAAGTGCAAGAGGGTTACACCCATCAGGATTTACAGATAATTTAGTTTTCAACTTAGCTGATTTAGAAAAATTAGACCCAAAAAAAGATGGAGTTAGATTTGGACACAGTGTAGGTACTAAAAAAAGAAAAGAGATTATTGTTAAAGCAATTGAACAAAAATTCAAGATTTTTAATGCAAGAGTGAGTGCAAGTGGTAGTAAATCTTAAAGCTAAGAAGAGACTTGCAGCCAGAGTTACTGGTGTGGGAGTTCATAGAATTAAATTTGATACAGATCATTTAGATGACATTGCAGATGCAATTACAAGAGAAAACATACGAAGTCTAATCACAGCAAACACAATCAAAATTAGATCATTTACAGGGACATCAAAAGGAAGAGCACATGAAAAGAAAGCCCAGAAAAATAAAAGAGGGACTACTCAAGGTTCTAAACAAGGAAGGAAAGGTGCAAGAGTCGGTAAAAAAGAAGTCTATGTTGCCAAAGTTAGAGCATTGAGGCGATTATTGAAAATTGCAAAAGATAGAAAAGATTTAACCAATCCAGAGTTTTGGGCCCTTTACAAGAAAGTAGGTGGAAACACAGTTAGAAACAAAGCCCACCTTAGGACTTTGATGGAAGAAATCAAAGAAAAACGAAAAGATTAGAATCGATAAATTTTATTTTCTAAATCTACAATCTTACCATTTTGAATGTTAATTCCCTCATCGTTTAACATCTTAGTCTTAACATGCTCCCCATATGCATATCCACCAATCTTACCAGTAGACATTACAACTCTATGACAAGGTATAATCACAGGATATGGATTTTTATTCATAATTTTTCCTACTGCTCGTTGACCATTTTTTAATCCAACAGCTTTTGCCAATTCACCATAAGTTGTGATTTGTCCTTTAGGTACTTTAAGCAATTTTTTGTAGATCTTTTCTTGTAGATTCAAAGTTTGACAACCTCAAGTTTTGTAGATTTAAGAAAATTAAATACTTTTTGTTTGTGTGGACCTAACCCGCGCCAATCTAGAAGAGCAGCCTTTGCACTACTATTCTGAACTAAAATATGAGAAAATAATTCTTCATCCAGATCATCTAAAGCATGTTTGGGAACAACTGTTCCAAGGGCATATTTTCCATTCAACAACTCATTTGTAAATTTTGAGGAATAATGAGTTCCACCAAAACAAATTGCCACAGGGTGTTTAGGAATTGGCTCTGACAATACCTGATGAACTAATGATGCAACAGAATTGCATAAGGATTCATCCTTCCATTGTTTCTCAGTTGTGCCAATCTCGATAAATATTGAAGGTTTTGTTAATGCAGTAGGACCATGATGTGTTGCCTCTATGATAATTTGAAAATCAGAAAATTTTGACTGATTCTTTTTCAAGGTTTGAAGATATATTTTTTGAAGATCAGACTTGGGGATTGCTATTTGTCTATCATTTCCACCAGATTTTGCAGTAGAAAAATTTCCAGTACTATGACATGTTAAAGCTAAAACTCCAGATTCTGCAGTATGTTTTGAAAGAAAAATAAATCCATCATAATCATATTTTTCTTCTAACCAATCTGCAGAAATTGTAGGTGTGGGAATAATAACAAGATCATAATATTTCCCATAAAAAATATCATCTTTCAAAGTCATATCTTTTGAAAGATATTTTGCCATATTATGACCTGCAGGATCATCCTGATACGCGATTAGTAGTTCCATGAGATAAGAGATATAAAGACACCTTATTAATTTCCAACAATGAACCCTAGGCAGACTTTGAAAAATATGGCCAACACCATGAAAATGGCCAAAAAGCCAGACAAAGACGAGTATCAACAACATCTTAGACTTGTTTTGTTAGGAATAGCAGGAGTAGGAGCTATTGGTTTTACAATTCAGTTTGTCTTTTCTGTACTTACATATGGTAGATGAAATTGTCTGAGGAAGTAAAATCACACTTGTTTGCAATAAGAACTACAGGGGGACAAGAAAAAGTTGTAATGAGATTGTTAGAAGCCAAAGCTAACATAGATCAAATTAATATTCAATCAGTTTTACTAGTAGATAATCTAAAAGGATACGTCGTTATTGAGGCAATCAATCCAAGTGATGCTTACATGGCAGTAGAAGGAGTGAGACACATCAGAGGTCAATTAAGAGGAGAGTTAGAATTCAAAGATATCGAAGGATATCTAATCAAGAAATCAACAGTATCACAATTAACAGTAGATAATGTAGTAGAAATTACAGGTGGACCATTCAAAGGAATGAAGGCAACAATCACCAGAATTGATGTAGAGAAAGAAGAAGCAACTGTAGTGTTGTTAGATGCATCATATCAATTACCAGTCACAGTAGACGCAAACTACCTAAAGCTGTCTAGTGAGACTTAGGAAGAATTAAATTTTGAATTTGAGTTTGATTTAACATGGGAGAACAAAAAGTATCATCACTTGTAACAGGAGGAGGAGCATCAGCAGGCCCACCGTTGGGTCCAGCATTGGGCCCTCTAGGAGTTAACATCATGGAAGTAATTCAAGCAATTAACGATAAAACAAAAGATTTTGAAGGAATGAAAGTTCCAGTAACAGTAATTGTCGATACAGACACTAAAAAATATGAAATTGAGATCGGAATTCCATCAGCTGCTGCACTAATCATGAAAGAAGCAGGAGTCCAAAAAGGCTCAGGAGCATCAGGTACCGAATGGGCAGGAGATGTCACAATGGATGCAATTGTCAAAGTAGCAAATACAAAACTTGAAAAGTCTTATTCTTCGTCATTAAAAGCAGTTGCAAAAACAATCATTGGAACATGTCTGGCATTAGGAATTAAAGTAGAAGGAAAAACTCCAAAAGAGATCACTGCCGAAGTTAATGACGGCAAGTGGGATGAAAAATTCCAATAATTACTTGATCAAATAGACAGGATCTTTGTTGGTTTTCTGTAATTGTACAAATGTTTCAGTGTTTTGAATACCTTCAACTTTTCCAATTTTTTCAATGACAACTGAATGAAGAAATTCTAAATTCTTGGCATAGACATGAATTATGATATCGAATCTGCCAGTTACTTCAGAAATAGATACCACTTCTGCAGTCTCCATGAATTTTTTATGAATGGCATCCTTGAATTTTGGATCTCTGTTGATTCCAACTGAAGCCTTGACTCCTATTCCCAACAGAGAATCATCAATTTCAATGGTAAATTTTTTGATGAGTTTTTTCTTCATCAATCGCTTAATCCTACTATAAAGTACTGAAGCATTAATCCCAAGTTTTTTTGATAAAACAGGAACAGAGATAGAACCATCAGCAGTCAATTCATAAAGTAATTTCATATCTAATTCGTCAAAACGATGCAACGTATTTGAAAAATATGATTCTGATTTAATATATGTAGGTTTTCAGCATAATTTTTATCTTAATTGTAATAATTTAGACAAAAATATGTAATTTTTTAAAATAAATGATTGGCAAAAAACTCAATCTCTAAATGATCTTAGTAATGGTAGTTACGAGAACAAATCAAATTCAGAATCTCATGAAAAGATTATTGATAGAGACCTGTCTTAATAGTCAAGACTTGTATGATTTATAGTATGATTAGTCATTTTGTATGTGATTTTTTAATTCTCACATTGCTGCGTACAATTCTCCATCATCTCAAATGGAATTACTCCTCCACAACCTCCCCAGATAAATTCCTGACAAGAGTTAGTTACCTTATCAAAATAATATTTTGGCATGTAAGCCTTACACAAACCAGGATCAGGTTCCAATTGACAACTGTCCGCAACTGATTCTAAAATTTCCACTAGAATATATTTCAAAGAAGAGCTATCCGCTGGAGGGTTCTGTATTTCTGTAATTGTGACACTAATCTTATATTCGGTTCCTTCTTGATACTCAAATCCCTCTATACTATCATAGAACAGCTCCCATTCAGAATTAGGATTTTCTTTTACCAACATACATTGTTGTGGTCCTACTCCTACACAATCTACAAGACTGGAATCAATATACAAAATTTTAGTTTCAAATGATAATGGTTCTAGTCCAAGATCTTGTTGTGTTACTAGAGGGGTTTGTCTGGTCTCATATACAACAAATCCTGCAATCATTAAAATTATAACAACCACTGCAAGTACAATTCCTATCAATGTGGTCTTATTCAACAAAGATTATACATTTGAACTATGCTTAAAATGATTCGAATTTTTGTAATTCCAAAAATCATACTTTTCTAGATGATCACCTGAACTGTTATTTGAGAGAATGCCTTCGTATTGGCTTACATATACTGTCTAACAAATATTCATGACCCAAAATCTTCCAAATTATACTAATTCCTGAAATTTAAACTTGAATCTACAATGTACGTAAATAGAGTTCAAAATAGGGTGACGAGTTTTTGTTATTGAGTATAGTGTTTCATCAGTATGCAATTTTTGCTCTGCAAGAATTTCTCTTGTTTTAGTTGATATTTTGATTGTTGTTGACATTATACCATGTATAATGCAGTATAATCATATACATTTAATATATTGAAAACAGGGTAAATACTGAAATTATATAATATGACTTTGATTCTAGATTTTGTTGTATTGAGACATCATCCAAGTATGCATTACTTTCTTAGTCTTTGCAGGTATGATTTTATCATCATTTTTCATCTGACGTTGTGCGATCCAGCGCTTGGAGGTGGCAGAATCACGTCAATTCAGAGAGACATGGTTTCTAGACTCACTAAATTAGATAGAGAATATTTCGTATTTTAAATAGACCTTGTATGCCCACTAAACGATTTTAAGTAGGTTTTCTAAAAATTGTTTCGTAATGATTACGGATACTCAACTTACTGAAATGGTAAAAAAGGTAAAGGCTACAACAAAAGAGAGGAAATTTAAACAATCCATAGAACTAATCGTCACTTTCAAGGATATTGATGTAAAAAAAGGATTTGCAATTAACGAAGTTGTTCAGCTTCCAAAAACAAGCTCTCCTGCAACAGTTTGCATTATAGCTACAGGAGATATGAGCCAAAAGGCAAAAGCTGCAAAAGCAGATACAGTGATTGGAACAGAAGAATTAGAAAAGTTCGGAGCTAACAAAAGAGAATCTCGTAAATTCATTAACAAACATGATTTCTTTTTGGCAGACACAAAAGTTATGCCAATTGTAGGTAAAACATTAGGTCAACTTTTAGGTCCAAGAGGAAAAATGCCAACACCAGTTCCTTTTGATGCATCCATTGAAGCATTTCTAGAGAGATTCAGAACTTGTATCAAAGTAAGAACAAGAGCATCATTATCAATTTCATCAAAAATTGGAGATGTGACTATGGAAGATTCAGATTTAACAATTAATGCACATACAGTTCTAAGTGCAATTGAAAAGAAATTACCAAACGGGGAGAAAAATATAAAAAAGATTTTAATTAAAACTACGATGGGCAAGCCAATAAAACAAGCACAAGAGGTTAAAAAGAAATATGCATGAAAATAGAACAAAGTATCCTAAAAGAAAAGCTCAAATGTATCAACAGTTGCAAGAGCTACCAAAAAAATACAAAGTTTTAGCCATAGTTAAAATGAGAAAGGTTCGTTCCACTCAAATTCTTCCATTAAGAAAAACTTTGGCAGAAGACGTAGAATTTTTCAGTATCAAAGATAAAATCGCAAAAAAAGCATTTGAGGCACTTGACGTACCAGGGATCAAAGAGATTGCAGATAAACTAACAGGACAATGTATGTTTCTATTTACAAACATGTCACCATTCAAGCTAAATGTTCTTCTCGCTAAAAATAAAATAATGATGGCAGCAAGAGGTGGAGATCTTGCAAGTTTTGATATTGTCGTACCTGCAAAGAATACAGGAATTGCACCAGGACCAATGCTTACAGAATTCAAAGAGGCAGGAATTCCAACCAAAATTGATCAAGGAACAATTTGGATTGCAAAAGACAGTACACCAGTTCTAAAAGGTAAAATAATTAATGAAAAATTAGCATCCATTTTAGGTAAATTAGACATTAAACCAGTTGAGGCAGGAATTTTACTTTCTTCAGCATTAGAAGCAGGAACAGTGTATGCTGAAGAGGAAATGATTATTGATGTCGAGAAAATCAGAGCAGAGTTCTCCAAAGCACATCAAGAAGCAGTATCATTATCAATTGAGGCAGCCTATATCACTGCAGATAACATTTCACATATTCTTAGTAAGGCTGCTCAATCTGCACGTTCTGTGTCTATTGAGTCAGGATTCATGACGGATGAAACAAAGGAACAAATTTTACAAAAAGCAGATTCTCAAGCAAAAGCAGTTGCAGGTCAAGCAAAAGATTACACTCTATCTTAAGTCTCTCTAACTTTAGGGAGATTCCATTTATACTTCATCGCAAGTAATCTTATTGTTGTTGTAACCACAATGCCAACTATTGACGAAATTTGAATGTTAATACCAGATGACAAAATAATGTAAAATATTATAATTCCAACAAGACTAGCTATAGCATAAACTTCTTTTACAAAGACCAGCGGGATCTCTCTTACAAATACATCTCTAAGAATTCCACCACCAATTGCAGTGATCATTCCTCCAAACAACATTGGAAGGAAATGTAATCCAATGACTTGATATGTAATAGATGCACCAAGAATAGAAAACACTCCCAACCCAATTGCATCGAAAATTAACCAAATGTTCATTTGTTTTTTAAATTTTATATACAAAAAAAACATCACAATTCCAACTACAATAGTTAGAGAAACATAGATTGGATCAGAGAGAGCAATAGGAAATCTTCCAAATATCACATCACGTGTAATTCCACCTGCCACTCCAACTACAGTGGCAAGTACAATAATTCCAAATATATCAGCCTTATGTATAATGGCTTTAGATGCACCAGTTACAGCAAAAGATATGGTACCCAAATAATCAAGAATGCTAACGAACCCATCTATAGGAAAAGAAAAATCTACCATTTAATGCAACACATATCTATTATTAATTAAGATTTGATAAAAATAGAGATCAAGTGTAAATTGAATAAAAATAAAGTTGCTTAGCCAAATAAGGAAGATAGTCCTTCCATGGCTGCTTCTTCGTTTTTAGGTTCTTCTTTCTTTTCTTCTTTCTTTTCGCCACCACTTGTTGATGCATCGGCTGCTGCAGGTGCGTCTGCTGCAACTGCTGCAGGTGCGGCTTTAACTGCCTCATCAATATTAACATCGGCTAAGGCTGCAACTAGTGATTTAACTTGGGCTTCATTAACTTCAGCACCAGATGCTTTAACAACTGATGTGAGATTTGCCTCGTTGACTTCTTTGTCTAGTTTGTGAAGAAGTAAAGCAGCGTAAACATATTCCATTATGTCGAGATTTTCTTGGGGCATAATATAAAACTATGGAGAAGTACACCTAAAATCGGTAGGAAAATTTAGTTCAGTATTTTTAGACTTCTACAAACAGCATACACAGTTCTTTTCAGATTAGGATCATTCAAAGTATCCTTTCTTTGTCTTAAAACTCGTTTTGCCTCATCTCTTTCAGAACCTTCTGGTAAGGATAAAACAGCATTAAAAAATTCAGGTAATGATTCACGAATCCAACCATCTAACATTGCATAAATTTTTGGAGGAAGAATATCACACTTGTCAACATCAAGATCTAATACTTCAGCATAATTTTCATGTTCGACTCTATACACTAATGCAAGTACCACATTGTCAGGATTTGGGTGTTCAAGGATTTCTCGGGAACGTTCACCGGTCTTTCCTTGAGCAATCTTATTTTTCAATCCTATTGGATTTACGATTACCCCATTGATACCAACTTTCCTTCCATCAATACCAGTAACCACACCAAAGATAAAGTCATTAAATTCACCATTTTTTTTAATTGAGAAAACAGTAGTACCTTCTTTCAATGTAGGTTTTCTCCCAAACATGAATAGATTGGATTGTGTAGTGTATTTAATGTATTATTAATCTACAATTCTTGATGTAGCAATAATACTCATGAGTTTTATTATCAATATTGCCTTGAATATGAGATCTGAAAACAGGGTAAAAACCAAACATCTCACATTTAATGAATTTGTAGAGTTAGAATCAGTAAAATACTTTTTTGATCAATATTCCGAGATTAGTTATAAGAACATCAGTCAGAATAAACACGGTTGGGGGGGGACCAGAAAATCATACTCTTACGCTTTAAAGAAATTCCAAAATCAAGATTAGAGGAACTGGAGTTAAAAATACCTCCACATTCTGAACAAAAAATAATAGTCACAGAAACGGAATCAATCTTTGGTAGAATTTATGCAGATCTTTTCAGTATCCACGCTTAGTTGCATCGCTTTTGATGGATTCAACAAAGTTAGAGTGTGCATTATTGCCATATTCTCTATCTTGGTATCCATGTAATTAGATACAGCTGAGTTTATTTTTATCACTAAAAGAGAGCGGGTCTAAAGGGATTCGGACCCTTGACAACCGGATTAAAAGTCCGGTGCGCTACCTGGCTGCGCCATAGACCCTCATAAAAAATGCCTTGAACGCATATTTAATCTCATAGTTTCGCTTTTTTCATTTGATAGATTTATGACTTTTACGCCTAATCTCTGCCTTTTCAGATAACCAGACAGTATAACATCTATGAGACCTCAACATCTTTTTTCACAGCCAAACTATGCAATCTCCTAGTTGCATGAAAGAGGTCATGTTCTGCTTTCCAAAGATTCCAAGTTTTCAGGATTAAACCCATTGTAAATCTCTATAGAAATATCTTGGAATGATTAAATCTCAATTTTTAGTTTTCCTCTTTATTGCAACTATACAAGACATCTAAAATTAATTTTTCAAACAATAAAATTAAATCCAATCGAAGGGAGCATCCTTGTTTAACTCATTAGCTGCAATGTTTCCTCTATATCCACTTGCACAATAAGTACAGATTTTTTTTAATCTTTCAAGTCATCAATCCTGCTCTTTTTTGATGTTACGAATCACTAAACCTAGTGACTCCTGTGTATGAGAGAAATGCTTTTGATTTTTTGGGGAGTTGTCTGATGAGAACATAAAATGGAGTAGCTCTGTCCAGCTTTGGATCTTATTATGAATGAATTTGTGCAATCATGTCAAATCCGTCTAATTACGCAAGACGTCTAATATGAACAATCATTTTAGGTATAAAAGAGATCACAGAACTAGATCTGTTTTAGTAAATGAAAGTGCATGTTGATCAAACCCTAAACGTTTGTAGAATTGATGAGAGTCTTTTCTCTGATTTCCAGATTCCAATCGGATTCTATGACATTTTTTCTCTTTTGCAAGAATTATACAAGAATTGACCAATTTTTTACCCATTCCATGATTTTGATATTTTTCAAGAATAACTAATTCTGGAATATACATTTCCAAAGTAGATTGATTTAATCTTGATAAAAACATGATACTTACCATGCCAACAATTTTCACATCATCAAGTTCTGCAACAAGAACTGTTTTATCAGAATCTTGAATATATTTTGTAAATAATGTACGAAACAACTCAACATCAGAATCTTTTTGAGGTTTTGGACGTCCAAGATCATATAGTAATCCAAGAAGCATAGGAATGTCTTTGTTAGAAGCTGGTCTGACTAATACATTATCAATCATAATTTTTTCTTTAAAACTGCAAACAAAGCTTTGGGATGAAATTCAAGAGTACCACGAAACTCACTATCTTTAATTTTTAAAATATCAAAATCATCATTAAAAGAATCAATTATCTCCTGATTGGATAATTTATGTGGCATATCATTATCTGTTATATTTTTCTCGTTTACACTCATACATTTTAGAAATAAAATTCCATTATTATTTAAAATTCGCTTAATTTGTTTTAGGTATTGAGGTCTATGCGAAACATCAAAGTTATGAAAAATTCCTCTATCTAAAATAAAATCAAATTTTTTATCAGGAAGCTTAGAATTTAAAATATCATCTACTAAAAAATTAATTTTTTTTGATAATTTTTCAGCTTTTTCGATTGCACTTTGAGAAATATCTGTTCCAGTTACTTTAAAGTCATATTTTGATAATTCTAATGCTTGTGTTCCTGGACCTGTACCCAGATCCAAAAAATTTCCAGTATTGTAATCATTATATTTAATTTCATTTTCCACATCATGGTCTAAATTTTTCTCATACCAAGGCATTGTCTCAACATCTGTTTCTTTATAGTAATCATCCCATCCTGGGAAATGCTCTTTGAAATCGTCAAATTCTTTCTTGGACACATTTTCAAATCAAAGATTATCTCTGATAAAGATTTCTCATCTTTAGTTTAACTTTATGAAAACTAGAACATTTCTGAACAAAAATAAGCAAAAAATTAAGATTTTGTAGGTAGTATTGTAAATATAGTCGAATTGTTTTGTACAGAGATTATCTCTTGTTGCTCTACAATATTTTTAACATCAGATAAATTTACCAGTACCCAAATTAGAGTTAAAATGGAACTCCATGGGAATTCATCTACTAAATTGGAGATAAAAAGTACGCAGATAGGCATAGAAATGCATTTTAAACAACAAAATTAGAAGAAATTCCTTGACGAAAAAGAGAATTTTTGTCAGCGTATTTGTTGGAATTATTGTAATATCAGGATTAGATGCATTTGTAATTGAACCTAACATGATTGAAGTTAATGAGATAGATATTTTAGATACTGGAACTAAAATGAAGATTGGTTTTATTTCTGATTTTCAAAGACAAAATTCTGATCCTGCATTTGTTCAACGTGTTGTAAACATACTAAATGCACAAGATCTTGATGTAGTAATTATTGCAGGGGATTTTATTGATAAAGGTATAGATGAATTACCTTCGCTAGATCCATTAGGAAGTTTAGAAACAAAAAGTGGAGTATATGGGGTTTTAGGAAATCATGATTATAATGTATATTCTCTTAATCTTAATAATGCCAATTTTCTCACAGCAGAAACAGTAATAGAATATCTTGAATCCAATGGTCCAATAGAAATTCTTAGAAATGAAAATGTTGTAATTAATGATGTTGTAATAATTGGTCTTGATTCTTACTGGGCAGGTTTAAGAGATTTAGACAAAGCTTTTGAAAACACTTCAGACGAATTTAAAATTTTATTTACACATAATCAAAATAATTTAGAAATTAGTAAAGAAACAGCAGATGTGTACTTGTTTGGACATACTCATTGTGGACAAGTCAGACTTCCATATGTCGGATCTATACCAAAAATTATAGGATTTGAAGGAGATTATGATTATAAACATTACATTGTAAATGATGCTGATGTCTATACAACATGTGGTCTAACTCCCGCACCAAGATTTTTTAATCCACCAGAAATTACAATCGTAAATTTATTGGAATAAACTAATTTTTAATTGAAAATCAATATCTTACTATTTTTGAGGCTAAAATGGAATCCATTAGGATTCAGCCACTTTTTGAGTACAAAAATGAGCCCACGGGGATTTAGTCATCATTTTGGGGATGAAAGTGGACTTGGATTATGGGAAATTAAAGTGAATTTACAAATTCACGTAGTTTTAGAGTTTTTTCTTCAACAGATAGAGGTAATAATTCATTCATCATTGATTTCATTTGTAATTTTTTATCAGCTCTTTCTTGATCAGACATTGGTTCAAATTGGATTTTCATAGACATGAAATGCATTATCATCTTTGCTCTCTCATCAATAGATAATGCAAAGAAAGCATCTTTTACTTCACTCCATTGTTGTTTTTTAATTTCTCTTTCTTGAGGAGTTAAATCAGCATAATGATCTTTCCATTTTTTATGAGATTTACTATCAGAGTGTTTGGAATGTTTCCAGTTATCTTTTGAAACTCCTTCTGAAACATACAACGCTTCTCCATTTCCAGCATCAACTATAACTTTATGAAAAATATCATCATTTGCCAAAACCCCAATCTTGTAAGCTAGAAATCCTTGAGTATAGTTTAGGCATATAAATTTTGAACGAATTATCAACTATTTTAACCCAAAAGATCTAGATCATAGTTTATACTTACAGAATCATGTCAAAACAAACTAAAGCATTAATGGTATCTTCAGGAAGCCATTTCATGAAAGGAACAAGCATTAATTTTTTAAGAAAAACATGCAAGAATGAAAAAAATGCAAAAGCGAAGATAAGATTAAAGGCTGCAATACTAAGAAAACAAGATATTCCGTATTCTGTGATATGTGCCAGTTTGGATGTCATACCATCAACTCTGTCCTACTGGCTAAATCGAATGGATAAAGAGGGAATAACTGCATCACACCGTAAGGAATATTCTGGCTCTAGATGTTTCTTAAATAAAAAACAACTAGTGTCATTAAGAGATGATCTAATTTCAGGTCCAGAAAAGTTTGGATTCAATCAATTCATGTGGAGTACAAGAATGGTAATTACACATGTGAATAAAAAATACAACACGCTATACTCTGCAAGAGGAATGCGTGAATTGCTGCACAGAATCGGATTCTCATCTAAAAAACCAAGACAGACTCATCACAAATCAGCCTCAAAAGAGGAACAAACCCGTTTTAAAAAAACGCAAAAAGGAGTATCAAAAAATATTCCAAATTGGGATACACCACACTATGTCTGGACGAGTCAACAAATAAAGTAGCACCCAACATAAAGCGCGGATGGTATCTTGCAGGCAATAACATTACCACACCAATTAATTACACTCGAGAAAAATTTCAATCATTTGGTGCATTGGGCAATAACGGTGTATTTTTTTGCAGGTTCTATGATAAATCAAACACAGACTCATTTCTTGATTTTTTAGAATCACTGCAAAAACAATTTGGTAAGAAATTGTTACTGTTTGCAGATAATGCATCATACCACAAAAGTGTCCGAGTAAAAGAATTTCTCAAAGCACCAAAAAATAAAGTAATAATTAGATATTTTCCTGCATACACTCCAGAACTCAATCCAATTGAGATACAGTGGAGAGAAGAGAAAAATGGTAATGCCAATACATTCTTTGCAAATGGAACTGAAATGAGAAAACACATGCAGAAGAGACTAGATAATGGAGCGGTTCGAGTTGTTAAAGTGTTCAAATATTTAATGCCTTAACTATAACATCAAGTTTTCCCCACATTGCTTTTCCATTTTCAACGGAATTTTCTGCAACTGCCATTGCTACACTGAGTACAATTTTTGCATCATCAGAATAATCATCAGATGTTTCAGCAATAGTAATAGTTCCTGAAATTTCTGGAATAGAAAATTCACCATATTCAGCACCAACATCAGATGGATAGTAAGAAAGCAAACTAATTGTAAAAATACTTGTTAGAACCATTAAAGGAATTGTAATTTTGATTTTAGGAATTTTAGTCAAGTAACAAATTCAAATTTTCGTCTCTTATAACTATCTCTACTAATTTTTCATGATGCTAACTCGAGGCGAAAGTAAATGATTGGTTAGCACTAGAAAAAAATAATTATTTTTGTTAAAATACTAATTCCAAAAAAGTAATATGAAAAAAATTATGCTTGTATTTGTTTTGATTAGTATTATTTCAGTGAGCCCAGCATATGCACACAAATTGATCAGTCATGATGATTTACATAGGAGTTTTGATTCTGCATTGAAAATTCCTGATCACAAGATTTCATGGGCAATTTACGAAAATTTGGGTACAAATGAAGCAAAATATTATTCATTTAATGCAAAACACGGTGATTCATTTTATGCAAGTATTGTTGTGCCAAAACTTGATGGATTAGAAGAATATTCTCCAACATTAGTTCTTGTAGGAAAAGGGATTTTTGGAAATGATCTTGTTCCATTTGAAACTGAATTGGGTACTGAAAAATTTTCATATCTGGGAGAATTTCCCAGTAGAGAATTTTATGAACCATTTGGCCAGGTAACTTATTGGGAAAGACAAGAAGTTAGAACAGACATTGTTCTTGATGGAGAATATTTCGTAGTGGTGATGGATGAAAATAATCAAAGTGGAAAATATAGTTTAGCAATAGGCACAATTGAAGATTTTTCAGGTGGAGATTTTTTTACCATACTACCAAAGGCATGGCTTGATACAAAATTATTTGTAAATGATTATACTTCAATCGGAATTTTATTTTTTATTTTAGCATCAATTCCTATCATGTCAGCATTATGGGTAATTAGAAAGCAGAGGAGAATAAAACAAAATGTCTCAACAATCAACTGATGTTAGTGTAAAGAAAAAAGTAATAATCATAGGTGCAGGAATAAGTGGTCTATCAACAGCCGCATTACTAACAAATGAGAACATTTCAGTCCAAATTTTTGAAAAATCATCCAAAGTAGGAGGCAGAACCACAAGTATGAAATTTCGAAATCACATTCTCGACAACGGATTTCACATCATGCCATTTTACAAGACATCCGCAGTGTATCAAGTTTTTAAAAAAATTGGAATTGTTTCGAGGCTAAAATTAGCTTTAGTAGATGATATTGTATTTTTTCAAAATAAAAAATTCTTCAAATATCCAAGAGGCATCATTGACATACTCAAACTAGCAATCATACCAATCAGTAGCAGAATAAAATTATTGCAAATATTATTTCCAATGGCATTTTCATCAATGAAAAAAGCTGAAGAACATGACAATATGAAATTAACAGAGATTACAGAGAAATTAGATCACAGTACAAAGTCATTTTTTGATGCAGTATGTATGCTAGCATTTGCAGATATACCTGAACGAATATCTTTAGGAGAATTTATGAGAACGATGATCAGAGCAAATCCATTCAAAGGAGGTACAAGCGAGTTTGCATATCCAGATGAGGGAGGATATGACAAAATTTCAGAAATTCTTGCAAAATATGTACAAGAAAATGGAAATGAATTAAGACTAAATTCTACAATCAAAAAAATATCTGTCAAAAATAACAGAGTGGTAGGAATCATAGATAACAATGATAAATTTATTGAAACTAATAGTGTTGTAGTTTCATATCCTGCATACATTGCGGTAAAAGAATTGTTTGATGAAGATGTATTTGATAAAGAATTTAAAATCAAAGTTGAAAAGTTAAACAAAACTACTTCTGTTATTGAAACTCATTTTTGTACATCTAAAAAAATTGATTCAAGACAAGTGGTATTTCCAATTGGAAATTACACATCTAAAGGAATTTTTTTCATATCAAATATCACATCCAAAGTATCACCACAAAGTGAACATCTCCTAATGGCAGGAACACCTGTACCTGCAGAATACACAGAAAATCCTGAAAAAATTAAAGAGATCAGTCAACAAATGAAAAAAGAGATTTCAGAAATTTATCCAGATTTTGAGAAATCTTTGTTATGGGAGCGACCAATGGCATGGAAACTTGTGGAGGCAGTAGTCAAAGAGCCAGGATTAGTGTGGAAACAAAAAATGCCACATGAAGTAAAAAAAATCAAAGGATTGTATTTTGTGGGAGATTCAACAATTAGTTATGGAATAGGTACAGATTCTGCAGCACATAGTTCTATGTTATGCCATCCAAAAATAATGCAACAACTAAAGTAATTACATGATGAATCCGTAAAGGCTTGAACTGTTTTTGGGGATAAAATTAGTTTCATATTAAATATAGTATGATGGAATAAGTGATATCGTATGCGGAATTGTCAACTTAGACAAGACAGAAACAAGAGTTTGTTGTGATTCCATAATCTCAGAAATTATTTGAAATTAAATTCAATGAAAGAAGAGGTTTTATCTGCAATTACACAAGAGGTCTGTTATTTGAACTAGAAATTTTTCTCTGTCAAATATTATCTCATACTCTTTTTCAAATACCTTACATTTTTCAAAAAGATGTGCAAGTACTGCTAACCCAGCAATACTTCTTTTTGCATCACTTGTAGCGAAAAGACAAAGTTGTAGAATGTTTATTTTTGCACATGTGTTTATACCTCGGAGCATAATTCTTTGCAATTTTTCAAAACAAATAGCAATACTTTTTGATCAGTAGTTAGAAATAATTTCATGGACATCACAAATGACGAATTACTCCAGGCCTACAAAAAAGAAAAATACGGTAAGAAAAAGGAAAGACTGCATGCAATGTGTATAATTAAGATCAACGAATCCACAATTGCTGAAACTGCCAACCTGCATTTGAGTATGATTGAAGAGATTTGGAGACAGTGCAAACATGTTAATGTTGAATCAGAATTTTATGAATCTATTCATGAGATGAGGTATACAGTTATGGAATATTTTAGAACGCACAAATTTAATTTGAATATGTATCAGTATTTTGCAAGAACAATAAATTGAAAAGACTTATGATCTGGGGTATACTAAACTGGATTATTTTGATTTTTACGATTACAGCATTTTATAATACGTTAGTTTACATTTCCTCTGTCATACTCGGTAACAAAATCATTCCGTGTCATGCCTATGTCGTATATTGTCAACATCGTACCGGTCTTTAAGATGCAGTTGCCTGCGAGAATAGTTGTAAAAAGATCACTGGTACTTGGCCTTGCATGACTTCCTTTTCTATGCGTTATTACAAATCCTTTTTTGATCAAATATTTAATCATGACATTACCCGTGACTTTGGGAATTTTTGACATTACTTTTGGATGACAAGTGGATTGAATTCACTATGTTTGTCTTCTCCTGCTAACTCTATGGCCTCCTTCATGTTTTCCATAATTTCATCATATGTCTCACCCTGTGAATTTGCGTGTAATTCATCACATCTGCCAACAAATCCGCCATCCTCATCATCCTTAGCTATTACAACTGTGTATGTTTTTTTCTGTATTGTTGAACTCATAATCGTTCATTCTTGCAAAAAATATTAAAAATATTGCCAATTTTACGTATAAAATTACGAACCAAAATATTTGAATGCTAATTATTGCGTCAATCCTGTCGGGAGTTGACGTATATATCCAAAAGAATCAAGAATACAAGGAAAAATTAGAAATTCTAAAGAAGGATCTGATGCAGAAATTGCTTACTGGTCAGATTCGTGTAAATGTTTGATTGTTATAATACTAATTCAATCAAAAACATATTATTTTAGAAGATTAATTGTCAATAGTTGAAAGGCAGCAATGTTCTCATCCCAGAGCCAAAAAGTAGATTTGTAGAAATTGAGTGCAATTCATGTAATTTGACAAGTGTTGTATTTACCATGGCAAAAAGCATTATCAATTGCAAGTTTTGTGGCAATCTTTTAGCTGAACCTACAGGAGGCAAAGCAAATATTTTTGGTAAAACGCATGCGATTATAGATCATAGTCTATCGAAAATTATTATCAAAACTGATCAAACAAACGTCAAAAAAAGCACTAAACTTTTACTTGATACCATGATAATACATCAACTACTCGATGGAAAGTCAATACATGAACTTGCAGGAATTAACCCAAATGATAATGTAGAATTAGTCATATTGGATAGAATATTGATTGAGACAAAACATATGGAATCAGACAAGTTTAATCGCAGATTAGATGCAAATGAAATAAGCGATAAATTAGAAAAGATTGCAAATGTTACTCATGTCACAATAGATTATGCATCCGAAGAAATGTTACGTGCCAAGGAACTATATGAATCTAAAAAATATGTTAATGGCAAAGGAACGCCTCTTTCAGAAACGGATTCCATATTACTTCAAAAGGCTTTGACTATTGAGGGTGTCAGATTAATTACCCAAGACAAAACACTGATTTTTGCTTTTGAAAAAGAAAAACAGTTTTATTGTGACTGATTATATTTGAAATTTGTATATCACTTTCTTAAATTCCTTAAACAATTCTACTAACGTAGGAGTAAAATACACGCCATCAACAGTACTTGGGAAAGTAACTCAATTTAGATCACAAACTAACCATTATTTCATCAGTTAAACAAAAAATTTGGATAGAAAAAGCTTGAAGGAGGTGTGCTTCTCCATCAAATGTGAATCATAGCAATCTTGATTTTGCACACATTAGAAATTCAACAACTCAAGCATTTGCAAATGTCATGTTAAGGGATAACTGTTCTATTAATCACATAAATCCAATAATTACAATTGAAATTCTCAAGCGCATCTTTGAGATTGTCATCGTTGATTTCTTTAGTGGAATAAAATCCCAATACTATTTGGAAGATGTCAGATAGTCACTTTCCCAAGTACTGCGGATATCTATTGTAATGGGTTCTGCAAATATCAATGATTCCACAAAATTCATTGATGTAATAGAAAACATCTTTGATTTTGTAGATGGTGAGGGAAATTGTTTCAGTTTATGCAGACAAAGGTTATGATGCAAAATACATCAGAAATTATTTGAGAGACAGAAACATCAATCTAGGTATTCCATTTAGAAAAAATAATGATGAAGCAACAAAAAAAATAAGCCATACAAAAAATATAACAAGATTCGTTATGTATGGAGAGATTCTTTGCATGGCTCAAGTGTGGATTCTGCAAGAACTGCAATAAGAAATGAAAAGAATTGCAAGAATTATCTGGGACTTGTTTATTTTGCATCAATTCTGATGTGTTGGAGAGTATTGGGATGAGTTGATAGTAGAACAGGGGGGGGGGAGTATGAAACCATATGTGTAATGCTCCCATCGGGATTTGAACCCGAGTCTTTGGCTTGAGAAGCCAAAATGCTTAACCGGACTACACTATAGGAGCTTGATAAAAATATATTAATTCTTAAATTTAATCGTTATTTTTTATCATGTTTATTTGAGATCTGGGCATAGTGATTTACAAAAATAAAATTTTAATCTAGAATATTCTCTAACAACAAATCATTCTCTTTATAATCCTTGGATTCTCTACCCCAATGACGCAGTTGTAGTACACTCAATTAATACACCAATACACAAATCAATACAAATGATTTGGTATTGTATAATACTTTTACAGGGACTGTTCTGATATCAAACATATCTTTGATTACTTGAAATAGTGACCCAATTGAGATTTCCCTATCTTTGTACAACTCTTGACCCGTTACAGAATTGTAAAACTCTACGGATTTGATTCTCTTTGGTGGCGTACATCTGTATTACTTCATTGGAATAATCAATCTCGGATTTTTCTTGCTGTTAAACTGGTACAGTGAACCATCATCATATAAGACGTCTTGCGTAATTATTTCTAGGCGTGAATTTTGCTGCAGGATTTTTCAAATGAGTTGAGAAATTTGAATTTTCAGGTATGAATTCTGTTAAAATACAAAATTTGAGAAAAAATCGCTATAATTACGCAAGAGGTCTATACAAGATCACACAAGACATTCTCAACTAGTTCTGCAAGTGGTTTGACTATTCCACAATACATCCTCCGTCATGAATATCTACAGTTGAGACATTATCTGGGAAGAGAACTGCCAGTTGAACAACTTGTGTGTAGTTTATACCCAAATATCCGATCCTTTGATTTGGAATAAACCTCAGATCAAATTTTGATTTATCTTGATAAATCCACCAATGATTCCATACATGGAAAGAACTATTCAAGTACAAGTAATCCAAACTACCTTTGATCTTGGCGATGATGATAAATATCATAAACAATGGGATAAAGAATCTCTAGATATTGAAAAGGCAAAACAATTTTTTGTAGAAAAACCTTAACCAACTTTTCTTTTTTTATAAAAATGAACATCAAACATGGAAAAAAATCACATAACGGTAGAACCATGGCTAAGAAATACAATTTCTCAATCATTTATCAATTTAAAAAAATTCCAGCAAAGTACGTCAAGGTATGGTGTGATCCACAGACAAGAAAACTAGACAAGGATGGAATTGCAGAACTGACTCATTCTCCAAAAAATTGTGAGATTTTCTGATTTGATTTTTCTTGCAATAATTTTTGTACATTACGCCATTTCCTTCTGACAAATGGAGGAAGTTCTTTGCCAGGATTTTGTTTCATAAATGTCTCTAAATATTGAGCAGTCTGTGAATTTCCAGCATTACCTGATCCTGGAAAAACTCTTCTCCCCAATTCATCTTGCAGATTGAATTCTCTGTCAATATCTCGCATTTCTGCAAATCTCTCTTTTCTTGCAATTACTGATGCTGCCTGACATATCGCATATTTTTCATCTGCTTTGTTAACAACAATTACTGTATTTCCTATACGCTGAAGATCATCTACAAATGATTTCAATTCTCTTTGAATTCCATAATCATCAATTATCACACATGCCTTTTCTTTTTCAGGAGTTGCCTCGTTTAACAACTCTTTGTATTTTCTATCAAGAAGTGTATTTTTACTAGTTTCATCAATTTCTGATGCAATACATTTTTTCACAAAAATTTTACAAAATTTTTTGATTACCTTATATTTTTCTAGTATTTCATATTCTTCAAGCATCTTGATGTTTTGGATATCAAAAACTTCTTCAATATTTTTTAAATTATCTGCATCTATTGTGACACATCCTAAAAACATAGACCCAAAGGTTTCTCCCGCTCCTGACTCATCACATCCCACATAATATTTCACATCAGAAGGAATCTCAGTTGAAGTTTCTATCTCCTCAAGTAAATTTAAAGAAAATTTCCTATCTATGTCTGAAACCAAATTTGCATATGTTTTGTTTGTGGGACTGGCCTGAAAGAGCAATTTTCCTTTTGTATAATAATGAACCTTGATGGATTCATTCAAAATATCAAAAGCCTCTTCTAGTCCGGATGAGGTTTTTTCTAAAATCTGAATTTTATATTTTTGATTGATAAAATCCTTGATTTCTTGGTATTCTGAGCGTGAAATATCTGGAAATGTGTGATTCGGTTTCAACTTTTCCGTGATTAATTATTATGATTTTGAATATTAATCCTTTAAGATCTGCAAATGCAGATAATGAAAACCAAGATCAAATTTGTCTAAAACTATGAGCCTATCTGGAATTTTAATAAATGGCTTAATCAATAGAACTTTTAAAATTAAAAAATCATTCATTTATCAGAAAATACTTTTAAAGTCATGAAGAAACAGATTTTCAGTAGATTGAAAAGTAACTCAATTTAGATCATAAAATATCGGTCTTAATTTATCAGGTATTGTTTTGTCTATTATTTTTGATATTACAACATAACCAAATGCAGATTTTACCCTGATTTATTATGTTTATTATAGTAAATAAATAACATCAAAAGTACTGATGAAAAGACCATTTAATGGAAAAATCCAATCTTAAGAGAGATGGAAGATCCCTCACAAGAAGATATTATTTCACTAGTTAATTCTATATTTGAGGTCAGTGATTTTATCAAAACTGAATTTTCATTAGAGTTTAAAATTGAAGATGTAGATTTCAAATCCAAATTTGAGAGTTTAGCAAGGGAGTTAGAGGATATGAGGTATGTCTCCAAATTAGAAAAGGTAGAAAATGGGGAACTCTACGTGATTGTTCAGAAATTCCCTCCAAGAAAACGACGAAGGTTTTTGGGTTCGGCATGGATACCAAGAATTTTGTTTGTAGTGGTCATAGGATTTGTTATATTTGATGGATACTACAAAACATCGTTAGCGAATACGATCGTAGAGTTGGGAGATCCATTATCGATTTCATTATTTTATGTATTGGCACTCATGGGAATTTTAGGAGTACATGAGCTAGGTCACATGATTGCAGCAAAAAAACACAAACTAAAAACAACTTGGCCCTATTTCCTTCCAGGAATTCCAGTATATGGCATTCCAACATTTGGAGCATTCATTCAATCAAGAGGATTAACCATTAATCGAGAAATTTTATTTGATGTTGCTATTGCTGGCCCAATTGCAGGATTAGCAATTGCAATTATTGTCTCAGTTTATGGAGCATATACTGCACCAATTTTAGAACAAGAAATTACAGGGGATGTATTTAATGATCCAAGATTGAGAGATTGGAGTTTGGGTGAGCCATTGTTACTAACTGTTAGTTTAGCAATGTTTGGAAAAGGAGAATTATATGGAAATACAATATACATGACTCCTTTCATATTTGCGGCGTGGGTGGGATATCTGATTACATTCATCAATTTATTACCTGCATGGCAATTAGATGGAGGTCATTTATCTAGAACGCTAATGGGTTCAAAAACACATACTTATGCAACATATGCAAGTTTAGGTGTTCTTGTTTTGTTAAATTTTTGGCCAATGGCAATGTTGATTTTCATATTGAGTAGAAGAAATCCTAGTGCATCTCCATTAGATGATGTTTCACCACTTCCGAGAAATAGAAAATTAGCATATGTTGGAATTATAATATTAGCAGTTTTGTGTGCACCGTTGCCATCAGAATTTTTACCAGGCATACTATCTTAGCAATAATCTAGCACCATCAGTAACTATTGCTACTTTCTGACGAGCTCCTTGTGTTTTAAGAATGTAATCCATAGAATATTTTATACCTTGCATAGAAACCATGTTTAGTTTTTTGACATAAAATTCAGGTAAAATAGATACTAGTCCTATTTGAAAATTCTTTTGAATTTCTGAAAGAAATAATAAATCTTCCATCCCGTTAATGTATTTGCTAGGATTTCGTAATTGTTCTATTGTTAATCTATCTTCAATGTATTGCTGTAGTGTATCAGAGCCCAATCCACCTTTACATTCAGCAATTAGAATAGCAAGACCATCTTTTTTGATGGCGTTAGAACAATTCCAAAGAGATGAAAAAGAATTTCCGAGATTGTCATTACTAGCATCTTTTCCAGTGCTTATCACCATCGTTTTGTGTTGACCAACATCTTTGATAGAATTAGATTCAAGAATTTTTACAGAGGTTATAGTTTCTGAGGGATGATCAATTGTAAAATCAACGATTCCTTCAGAATTTGCAATGATTTCTATTCCTTGAATCTCAAAACTATCGGCAAATTTTTTTGCTTCAGTTAGACTTTCAGTATATTGGCCTGGAGTAGGAAGATTTCCCTTTCTCTTGGCATATGCAGATAGCATTGATTCTTGGCCGAATTTTTTGATAAGACGTGTACAAATAGTCTCATATCCAAATAACCCATTAAACTCCATTTCACCCATAAACACCAAATTGGAATTTGAAATACCAACATCTCCAAATTCGTTAATTGAGCTTCCTTCAGGCAGTCCGGATTTTACTAGATTTAGAATTTTTTTGTCAGTTAGTATTTTTGGAAATGGTTTGGATTTTTGTTCACATAGTGTAAACAGAGAAGATATAATTTTTAGAATAGATTTTGAATTGTGTAGTACTACAAGTTCCATTGGTTTTGACAAATCCAAAGTGTCTAGTTTTTCAGTGATCGCCGTATCGTCTAGGATTTTTCCTTCAGAATCAATTTTCTGCTCTAAATTTTCAGCCTTTATATCTAAAACAACGTCAGTGATACCATAATTTAACCAGATTTCAGGCATAATTATCACTCAATACAAAACAAAATAAATCCAGTGTAGTTAACTTTTGTATGGAATTTGTGAGAGTTTGCAACCTTTTTGCATCAAAATGACATCATGAAATTTGGTGACTTTACACTGGCAAGCGGAAAGCATAGTTCGTATTATGTGAATTTAAGATAAGTGTCAAGTTATCCTATTGAATTTAGAAAGAGGGTAAAATATCTTGAAAATCAAATTCATCAAGATATGGGACTGGATGATTTTGGTTCAATTGTATCAGTCCCAACAGGAGGTTTAGTGATTGCCTCAGCACTGGCAATTGAAACTGTCAAACCTCTAATCCATGTTAGAAGCCAAAAGACTATGGAACATCAAAATCAGTGGAAGGGAAAATTCATGATGGCATGAAAGTTGTAATGATAGATGATGTTGCAACCACAGGAGGTTCAGCTGTTAATGCAGTAAAATCTTTGAAAGAAAATATCACAATTAAAGATGCTTATGTTATTGTAAATAGGATGGAGGGTGTTGATAAAGCATTATTAGAATTAGGTATAAAAATGCACTCTGTTATCAATATTTTACAAATTACAGAGGCTTTGTTTGAACAAAATCCAATTGATGGAACTGTATTAAAAAAACAAATTAACAAATAAGTTTTGGCAGCTCAGTCAAATGCCTTCCAATCATCATTCAGATATAACTCTGATTCTTCATTGCAGCCAGTTTATTTTTGATTTGCTCATTTTAAAACTAATGGGAAATAATGGGCCCGAAGAGCATCAAAGTATCTTATACATTATTAAAGTCCCATACACATCCTCAAAAATTATTTAATTTGAAGAGTTTGATTCAATGTAACTTTTTGGACATGATTATGTAAGACGTCAAAATAATCTTCATGCTCAGCATGAATTGGAATCAATGTTTTAGGATTAGATTCATCAACTACTTTTTTAATTTGATCACCTGGCCCATGACCTGATACATGAATTGTGTTCCAATTACCACTTTTTGATATTAATCCAAAATGAATTAACCATCTTTTAATTCGTTCTTGATCAATCTTCATTTCATCGTTAAACGGTTCTGTGGATGAACGAATATAACTTGATTTTTCATCTGGTTGTATATCTATAAGATTCTGTAATTGGAAATCAGAACAATAAAAAAGATATTTTTTAGGGTTTTTTTTAATATCCGTATAATCTACAAAATTAGAATAATCTAAAAATTCACGTTCCCAATTTTTATAATCTGATTGAATTTCATTCATAGAATATTTAGAATGAACCAACAAACCCCAAGACTTCCTTGAAACAAATACTTTGATATCTGAATCTACAGATGAAGGATAAATATGTCTCCAATCATTTGTAGTTTGAAATAATTTTAACAGATAAGCTTGTTTTGTATCTATGACTAAATCACGTTCCATTATTTTAGATGCATTATAAAACGAAAGCAATCTATCAAGATCTCTAGTTGGATATGTGCATACAACTAAACCTTCAGTATTTCCAATTATATCAGCAACCTTATCTTCAACATCAAATTCAGTAATACTACCTTGTTTGTTAATTCTCGTTCCTTCACATAAAAGATAATCAAGATTTTCTAAACCACATTCATCAACAAAATTTTGACTATTGTTAGAATTTCTTCCATGAAATCTAATATCAGCCGTGTATCCAATATCACCTTCAGAAGTATGAATCAAAAATCCAAATACTCTAGGTAATGAATGATCAATGGGTATTGATTCAACAGTTATTGAATCAAATTTCAGTTCTTTTGAAGAGACCTCTTGCGTAATTACAAACAAAATCTTATCTTTCATTGAATTTAATTTCAAATAATTTCTAATCTTATGGAATCACAACAAACTCTTGCTTCCATCTTGTCTTGAAATTTACAATTCCACATACGATGTCACTTATTGCATCATATCTGCACAATCTATTCCTAAATGTCTCAGAATTAATCCTAAACTTTTTGATTTGAGAGATAATATGTTCTACTTTTATTCGGATTCTTGACTGTATCTTGTTCCATTCCTTTTGATGTATACCTTGGAGCATAATTCTTTGCAATTTTTCAAAACAAATAGCAATACTTTTTGATCAGTAGTTAGAAATAATTTCATGGACATCACAAATGACGAGTTACTCCAGGCCTACAAAAAAGAAAAAAATATTCACAAAAAAACAAGATTACATGCAATGTGTAAGATTAAAATCAATGAATCCACAATTGCTGAAACTGCCAACCAAATGTTTTGTACATATAATTCTGTAAGGAATTAGATAGATTCATTTGAAAGATATGGATTGGGGGGCCTGGAGGATCTCCCTCGTTCGGGCCGTCCGCCATTAATCTCACACAAAAAATTACAAAAAATAGAGCGTACATTTAAGAGAATTTCAGATGGAATGACTCCAAAAAAACTGATACAATTCATATTTTACAGAACACGCATTACATATCATATCACTCATGTGCGTCGTTTGATGCACAAATGGAATCTAAAACCAAAGGTTCCACAAAAGGTACATGTGCGAGCAGCATCCAAGGATACGTGCCGCAAGTGGAAAAACCGCATCATTTCACGCATAGAAAAGGCAAAAAAGAAAGGTTTTACAGTATTTATCCAAGACGAGTCTGTATTTGTAGACGATGTACGTCTTGGTAAAAAATACTGGACAGATACACATCAACGAATGATTGTATGTTGGAGAGGATCGCACCAAAGATTTTTGGTTTATGGAAATGATGGCAATCAAAGTTTTTTTAGATCGTATGAAAAATTTAACACAATTGCATTTATGGATTATTTGGAGGCAGCTCGTAGAAAATTTGGAAAAATATCTGTTATCGTCGATAGAGCGCCACAACACAAAGCTAATGGTGTAAAAGAATATCTGCACAAAAACAAAGATGTCAAACTGGCATATCTTCCAAGAGGCTCCCCGCATTTGAGTATGATTGAAGAGATTTGGAGACAGTGCAAACATGCTAATGTTGAATCAGAATTTTATGAATCTATTCATGAAATGAGGCATACAGTTATGGAATATTTTAGAACCCACAAATTTAATTTGAATATGTATCAGTATTTTGCAAGAACAATAAATTGAAAAGACTTATGATCTGGGGTATATATTCTACTTACAACTTAGGTATGTATTTAATGGAAAAAATTCAGTAATTTATTATGGGTGTGAAGCTAGGTGAAAGGGCACCAAATTTCGGAGTATCAGAATGGGTACAAGGAGCTCCAACCAATTTTGATCAAGAAAAAGATCACATTGTATTGTTAGAAGTTTTTCAAGTAAATTGTCCAGGATGTTTTATGCATGCAATTCCGGAGGCAATCAACATTTACAACAAATACAAAGATGAAGGAGTTCGAGTTTTAGGTCTAGCAACAGCTTTTGAGGATTTTGATAAAAATACATTAGACAATTTGAAATTGCTTGCAAAAACAGGAGAAGTAATTGGAGACACCAAAGATGCCCTTTCATCATATGGTCAATTACAAGAAGGAAACAAACTATCGTTTAAAATTCCATTTCCATTAGCAATGGACAATCTTACAAAAACATCAACAGGAATAAGCCAAGAAAAAATTATGGAATTTATCTATCCACAAATTCCTGAATTTGATTCTCAACCTGATGAATACAAAAATCAGATCATTGAAAGAGTAAAAAATTACATGAAATCAAAAGAATATTCAGCAGAAACATTTGAGAAATTTGCCCTGCAGGGAACGCCTTCAATGATACTAGTAGATAGAAAAGGAATTCTCAGAGAGGTATCATTTGGGCAATCTGGACAGATTGGTTCAATGATTCAAAAATTGCTTAATGAAGGTTAGGTTTATCTAATTAACAGCAGTCAAACGTATACGCTTAACATGAAAAATCATTAAAAATTAATAGAAAATAAATAAATTATTATTTTTTACTCAACACTAACAATCCTAAAACTATTAGACCACCAAACAATATTTTTCCCTCAGTTGATTTTGGCATCAAATCACGAAGTAAATCAATTATTCTCCGATTCACTTGCAGATTTTAAGTTGTGAGGGTTATTATCAAATAGACCTCTTGCGTACCTGTCTAGAGTTTTGAAGTATTTTCTTTAATATTTTTTATCTATATCTTTTCTGATCAGTGAACTTTGTTTCCCAATTACACTATTTGAGCCTGAAAATTTATGATCCAAGTCTTCTTCAATGATACTTTGAGCCTAGATTGTATAATTAGGAAACAAAGTTGTACCTGACAGAAAATATGATACTCTCATGGAAATAATCAAAAAACATATAGCGACGATCAAAAGTTCGTGAACATCTTTGCAGGTTCTGGTAGTTTTTGGTGATCCGTCTATTAGGTTTTTCTTCCAACATAGATTTTCCCAGATATAAGATTATTTTATGCGCGAATTGATTGAGAATGCCATGTTACAAACCCTGATGTTAAAATTTGGTGATCTTGATCACTGTTTTTTACCAGAACCATTTAGGTTAAACTGATATTATATGATCGAATAATCAAGGATCATTTTATTAGCTAGGACTAATTTTATTAATCTAATAACATGAACAAAATAAAATACACAATTCCTTTCTTGGCATTGATTTTGTTAATTCCAATTGGAATGACAAACTCATTTGCACAAGAACCAGGAGAAGAAGAGTTTACAGAAAAAATTGGACCAGTAACTAATGTCACTGAAGAAATAGACACACTAGGTAATAGAGGTGTTCAAATTCAAGAGTTGTTAAAAGTAATAACTAATGAACAACAAATCAGTGAATTAGAAGCAGAGTTTGACGACATCAAAGAAACAATGCGTACATTAGGTATTCCAACTGTTGAAGAATATGAAACCAACAAAGCATATTGGAGACAAATAGCTGCTGAACATCACTTGGCAGAAGAAGAATCTGAACATGATGATTCTATTTCTAATGTCAGTTTTGTATCTCATAGATGTAGTGACTGTGATGTTGTACCAGAAGTAAAATTTCAATCAGGTTATGGATATGATTGTTATTCAGGCTTATGGACATGTCATGCATTTGCTCCAATATGGGAAAAACTTCGTGATGGATATATGGGAAATCAATTACTAACAGTTGGAAATTCTCATGATTGGATGGATCCATTTTGGTTGATGCAAGCAAACAAACGCCTTAATGTGAATTATTCTTACGAACACAATATGGAAAACCAATATGGCACTGTAATTTCAACAGATGAAAATGGTAACGTTCAATACTTTCCAACTAGTTCTTCTGTTCGCACTGTAGACATGGATAGAGTTGATGATCCAAGACAAAACTATTCCATACACAATCAATTGGAAATAAACTCCCTTTCCTAATTGTTTAAAATGTTATTCAGATTAGAAAATCATACTGAAACTGATTTGGTATGGCCTACTAATCCAATATATGATAAATTATTTGAACAGATATCTAATGCTTTACAATATTATCACGACAAATATCCATGTTTGAAATATACAATAGAGAAAAATAAGTATGGATTCTATAGAGTTGAAATAGAACCAATCTATGATTTAGTCAGAAAAAAAATTACAAATGATCTACGTCATGATAAACACATTTCTATCTGTACTAAAGGATTCATACATGCAACCATGATTAATCAGCTGATTATATTTCAAAAGTTATTCTTTATAGAGATAAAAAATAGTATGTATCAAGCTTCACACATAAATCAATACCATTACACAAAAAAATCAAAGATCAGCTAAATCATTCTACAATACATGTCAGAGTGTGGTCATGAGAAAATCATCTTACAATTACAAGAAAAAGTAAAACAACTCACGCAAAAATTATCATACTATGAAAATCCACACTCACCACCATCAAAAAATTCACTTGAATGGAGAAAACAGAAACAAGATGCAAAGAAAAACAGAGATTCTGATTCTGGCAAATCAAAACGTGGTGGCATACCCGGTCACAAGGGCACAACACAGAAATTCACCCCAACTAAGTACCATACATCACAAATGTTTAGAATGTCCCAAATGTGGAAGTGAAGATATCCTTCAAACCAAGACTGTCAAAAGAATAATGGTTGAAATCCCTCCACCAACTCAATACATTGCAACTGAGCATGTCTTGTATCAGTATAATTGCAAGAACTGCTCTGATAGTTTCAAGACAGATGGAAATCTTCCACCATGTGGATGCTTTGATGCTTCTGCAATACGTGAGGCAGTCTCATTATTCTCAAAGAGAATGCCATACGATACCATTAGAGTAACTCTTCAAGAAAGATATGGATTGAAAATTAGCTGCACTACAGTACAATCTATTCTTCGCACTGGCAGTATTATGTTAGAACCATTGTACCATGACATTAGTAGTGAAATCGTGACTGAAAAGATTCTTGGAATGGATGAGACAGCATTTCCAATTGACGGAAAGACTGGATTGGGTGTTAGGTTGCAAGAAGCAAAACAGAAGCTCATCACACTTTAGAGTACAGTAGAGGTGCTAAAATCCTAAAAAAATGTTGGAAGAAATTCTCAGGGATTTTAATATCTGATGGATATGCTCCATACAGAACGGTATTTTGTGATAATGTAAAACAGAGATGCACTGCACATCTGCAGCGTGATGCAAAATATCTTGCAAGAAAATCAAATGATAAACAGGCTAAAACCATTTATGGAAAACTCTCAAAACCATTGCATCGTGCAAGACGGTATAGCATACAAGAACATTCAGAGAAACAACGTAAAAGATATGCGTTGAATTTACTAAAACAAACAGATTCTATAATATGTCAATACATGTCAGGTGATAAAGAAATGATTCAGTTTGGTAAGAAACTAAAAACTGCAAGAAATAGTCTGTTTACATTTGTGAAATATCCCTGTATTCCATCAACTAACAATGACACTGAAAATTCTATTCAAAAGTGTATCATGCAGAGAAATGTTCGCGGACAGATGAAAAGCAATCAGGGAATGAGGATGCTTTCTATATTTTTAACATGCTTTGAAACATGGAGGATAAGGGAGTTGAATATGTTTTCTGAGATGGCAAAATACATCTAAAGTGCTTGATACATACAGAATTGCCACAAAAACGATCAGAGATGATATAACCCCAATTGGGCCGAAGAGGATACAAATGGATAAGCGACATAATTTCCATATAGTACAAATTCCTGATTAGTATTTTTCAAATCAAAGCATTAATTAAAAATAAACCTTAGATTATTTTTTCTTTGATTCTTTTATCCGTCTAACTGCAATCTCTTTTGCAAGTTGACTGGTTAGTTGGACCTGTTTTGAATCCAAATTAAGTTTGTACATTATTGCCTTACCTGATCTCCTGGTTCTTGTTATGAGAGATTCTGATTCAAGTGTTCGTACTTCATTCAGAGCAGTTTTGAATGATATTCCAGAATGTCTCGCAATATCTGAAATCGAATAGTCATAATCATCAAACACAATTAGAAAGTCCAGAATCTTTGATCTGGAACATGGAAATGTATCTTCTAATGGTCCAAGTTCCAGAACTTTCCCATCAGACTCGGCGATTGTTTTAGATACTGTTTCAGACATCATGTTACTGGTAACATTTCCATCTATTTATTATTTACTTAGTTCCTTAATATTATGTAATTAGTTTCATAATACTAATATAGTTGTTATATATTAGACCTCTTGCGTAATTACAAACAAAATCTTATCTTTCATTGAATTTAATTTCAAATAATTTCTAATCTTATGGAATCACAACAAACTCTTGCTTCCATCTTGTCTTGAAATTTACAATTCCACATACGATGTCACTTATTGCATCATATCTGCACAATCTATTCCTAAATGTCTCAGAATTAATCCTAAACTTTTTGATTTGAGAGATAATATGTTCTACTTTTATTCGGATTCTTGACTGTATCTTGTTCCATTCCTTTTGATGTATGGTCAGTTTTTTTCCTTTCTTTTTCTTGTATGGTAGAATGCTTGTCTGTTCTGGAAAATCTTTTTCCACTCCCAAATACCCAAGGTCATAAAATATCATCACATCTTCGGGCAGTTCTGGATGTCTGATTTTCAGTATGGCATAATCATGTTACCTGGAGAATGTGGGGGTTTGTGGATTATCTCACCTTTCTGGTTTACGGTGTTTGGTTTTTTATTGTGTGTTTTTTTTGCCTGAATAGTGAGTCTTTTCTTTTTGTTCTGGGGTCTTGGGATTTGCTGCTCTGTCCCATCAGTCATTGCAATTAATTCAGGAAAGAACAGTTGGAGTTGCTGTACATCATTTTTTTGGAATCAGAGTATAGTTTTGCAGGAATAGGAACTGTTTTTCTTACTGCAGGCTCTAAATATCTGATGTTTCTGTAGACGTTGCTCTGGTCTAATCCAAACAGATATCCTGTCAATTCACATGTCAGGTACATCCGATAGTAAACAAACAACATTACAAGCTGGTCTTCAAGACTCAAATCAAACTTTCTCCCAGGGCCATGACGTCTCTTTTTCTCTGTCTTTGAGACAGTCTCTTTTGTTCTGTGATACGATGATTCTTTCTGACATCCTTTAGAATCACATCAAACTGTTGCCTAGTCACTCCAGTAAAAGAGAGAAGGGATTTTGGCTTTTTTGAGAGTTGCTTGTGTGTTAACATGAAATGTGTTAGGTTGTTCTTAGCTTTGGATCTTGTTGTGAATGAATTTGTGTAATATGGTAAAATATGTCTAATTGCGCAAGAGGTCTAATAATTAGATAGAATTAGTTGCGGATACTATGTTTATAATCACCTTAGTTTAATTTCTTTTTTTTGAATTTCATTATAATAAATCCTGTAACAACTATCAAAGATCCTACCATAATTATCCAATTAAAAGAATCATCAAAAGTATTTTTTTTTTGTAATGTATTACCAATACTGGCATTTATATCACTTCTATCAACTAAGCCTGAAAGATACGTAGTTCCAAAAAGTTCTAATTTATTGTCTCCAGAACCAGTAAAATTTAAGGTCACAAAAGAAATTTTTTCATTGGTACTTATCTTTGGGAAATATTGTTGATCGTTGACAAAGAATGTAAGATTTCCACTCAAAAAATTTAGAGGGACAAGTATTTCACCTAAATTATTTTCCAAACTACTTGTAATGTAAAGGGTTAATTTTTTCTCATCTTTATCAAATTCGAAATTTGAGATGTCAAAATTTGAAGTGACTTTGATGTCAAAGGAATGGCCACCAGTTTTAACATCCAATCTATTTATTAATCCAGTTGTATCAGATAGTGATTGACCGTATGCAGGAGTTAATATAAAAATGAATAATACAGATACAAATAATATCGCTTTCAATTTATGCAGTTCTAGGAATTCTTTTGGTTAATTCTTTATCTTGTGCAATTCTAGGATGATCAGGATCTGCTAGAATAACTTCAAACCAATAATGTTTTCCATCTTTATAGACAAAATAAGAACCTAAAAGCTTCATGTTGGGATATCTTTGGATGACTCTCCTATCTGCAACAATTTTCATATCATCATCGGCCTTAATTCTTGTAACACCAAGATGCTTTGGTCTTCTACCCCCCGTAGGTCTTTGTTTTCTCATACCTCCAGTACCAACTCTCATTCTAACTACAATAATACCTTGTTTTGCTTTGTAACCTAACCTTCTTGCTCTTTGTAATCTACTTGGTTTATCAATACGAGTAACTGCATTTTGTTTACGCCATCCAACTACTCGTTCACGTATTTTAGGAGAGTTTTCTTTCCATAATCTGATCCACGTTTGATCTTGATAACTAGGCATATTGAGATTAGAAAAATCCCCTTTAATAACTGTAAAATCCGTGAATCCGTCCTTCCAATAGGAACACACGATTATTTTATAGGACTTTATGAAGATCCTGTTTTATAGAATATTGTGAAAAATCATATCTTATTGGCAGTGTCTATGATGTTCATTTTTTCTCTTATTTCTTTTATACATGATCTCACACAATCAAATTCTAATCGCTATGTTTCAGCATAAAATACGTTATTTGAAAACCATTTTGCATGCCCCATGTTTGGCCGTGAGAGAAGATGTGGATGTCTCAGAGATGGCAGATATGATACTTTCTGATTATCTGAAGAAAAAGTAGCGACTAGGCGCAAAAATATTTGTTTTGATAAACAAAACATCATGACGTCTACAATTAAACTGTTTTATTAACTATTTGAACTAAGAATCATCATCATGGATGACATCTTACTAAAGAAAATAGAACAAAAAATCCAAGACTCTCTATCTAACAAAGATGAGATCAAAGAATTGATTAAACTACTTTCTGGTGTAGATGATTCAAAATCTTTTGCGTTGGGTATTGTTGTAGGACGAATCTATAATACATTTTACTATCAATCAAAAAGAATTCTAAATCGAAACCCGACCAAACAAGAATTTAATGAATTTATGGAATTTATCAAAACCAAGAAACCTGATTTAGATAATTTATGGTGATAACTTGTTCCATTTAACTACCTTGATTAGTGGTGTTCCTGGTAGTTTTACACATGATCCGTGAAGTGCTTTTTTTGCAGCATCTAAATGAGTATCACCGTTAACATACAATTCCATAATGCATTGTCCTTGTTTTACTCTGGCTCCTAGACTAACTGCTTTTCCCCATGATCTTCTCATTCCTTCTGAAACTCTGTCTGCACCTGCCGTTGCAATCTGTTTATTTTCTCTTAGAAGATTATGTGGGTATATTCTCAACCTTGAATAATATCCTGTTTCCCCTGTTGTTTTTTCTAGAGTTTTGTTTGCTGCCAATCTTGTTGATTCAATAGCCATATGTCTAATCTGAATTTTCTCATTTAGTAATAATTGAACACAATACTGATACGTTCCTCTTTTTCCTCCTTGAAATTTTGCAATTTTAATTTGTGGTTTACCTTTGATGTATTCTTTTCTTGTAAAGACTTGTCCTTTCCCATCTCGATAATTAGCACCATGCAATATATCTTCAAGTCAAAATACCCATATTTTAACGGTTAACCAAGCATTTTTGAGTATTCTCCAATGCTTATATGGAAATCATTTGATTTTGACTTTATTATGGAAGAGATTTCTCTAGTTCATGGAGAATTAATTTCTGATCAAACTCGTATTTTGGACAAGAATATGATTCATGAATTAGATATGAAAGGATTTGGAGAAATTGAAAAAGAAATACTATTTCTAAAATCTTTTGAGACTCTCTATCTATTGTATACAAAAAGATTGATTTTGAAAAAGAACAAAAAACAAATTAAATTTGATTATTTTATGAATATCTGTCAAACGATTGATTCTGAAATTCTTACCAAATTTTTGATTTATCGAGATTTACGAAATAAAGGATATGTGGTTAAAGATGGCTTTGGATTTGGTTATGATTTTAGAGTCTATGAAAGAGGACATTATGGTGAAAAAGGAGCAAAATTTTTAATTTTTGGTCTTAATGAGGGCCAACAAGAAAAAATGAGGACCTTGCAGAAAAAGATTGAAGAAATCACTCAAATGGGAAAAGAACCAATTATTGCAGTCATCGAAAGAAGAGGTGAGATAATTTATTACAAAATTAATCGTATGAGTTTCTTTGCAAATAAGGCAAGATTAGAAGAATCTTTTGAGTTTTAATCCTTCATTATCCATTCTGATGAATATTTTAAAAGATTATTTTCTTCTGCATACATAAAATCATAAACTTTTACATGTTTTGTTTTGTTTTCCCACAATTCTTCAAAGTCTTTTACTTTTCTTTCTACCCTTGATTTATCATTCCATGATGTAAATACATCTACAGATTCAAAATCTCTTGATTGAGCTGAAAATGATTCTTTAGATGTTCCTGTAAACGACACTGTTTGATCTTCTTCATCTCTAAAAATTCCAATCCTTTCTGAAAATGTATCTGTGATTCTTTCTGAATTTGGTATTGCAATTTTTAATTCTACCTGTCCTCGATTTACAATCTCTTGAAGCTTTTGAATTTTAGCATCTTTAATTAGTTTACCTTCAAATGATTTTGTAAATTTCTCAGAAAAGAGCTTTGCAAATAAATTCAAGTCAATTGTTCTAAATCTGTGACCTGTAATCATTCTTAATTTTGCTTTACCTTCTGCAAAATTTTCAAATGCTACAGAAAACGTAGATAGTGTTTGAATTGATAAAAAATCCACACATCTGTTATACTCAACGCAATTACTTAGACAAGGAAGAAAGAATTCTGCAACAATATCATCTCTGTCTGAACGATATTCTTCTTTTAGTCCAATTTCCCTTAAACCCAATAATTTTTTGTAGTGATTTTGTTATTTAAAGAAACAATTTTTGGAACTACAACAATTTCTTCATCTTGCCATACAACATATCCCCATTCCTTAGAAAAATGTAATACATGATTCAGATTATCAAAAGTAATGTTTGTTCAGAGAACCAAAGTTTTACAGATTTCACTTTTAGCCATTTTTTCAGCATTTCTAGTAGAGTTAATTTTTGGATTAATTTCAAATAGTTTAGCATTAATTACAGATAGTATTCATGCTTTACTAGACAGTGTAGTTACTCTAGTTTTGCTTTTGGCTGCAAGATGGGCAATTAAACCGCCAGATGCAGAGCACACATACGGACATGGAAAAATTGAATCTTTAGGAGGATTAATTGGGGGAATAGCGATTTTTCTGATTGCTTGTTTTTTCATTTATGAATCCATCAACAGGCTACAAAGTCCACCTCCAAGTGTTTTACCAGGGTTATTTGCAGTAATTGGCGGACTATATACAATGGGAATTGACTTTTTCAGAATTATTCTGTTGAGAAGAACAATTAAAAAAATTGGAGGGGCAACTCTAAAAGCCGATTTTTATCATGCATTTATGGATCTTGGTTCCACCCTAGTTGCAATTGCTGGGATTGTTTTAGTATCCTATGGTTTGTATTTCGGAGATTTTATCGCAGCGCTAATCCTAGGAGTTTTGTTGGCAATACTGAGTCTAAAACTAGTATACAGAACAGCATTGGATTTGACTGATGTAATATCTCCAGAATTGGTGAAACATGTTAGAGAAATTTCAATAGCTACAGAAGGAGTGGTTGATACAGGTTCAATACTAATGAGAAAATCAGGTGATATAATTTTTGCAGATGTCACTGTCTCATTAAGAGGAGATACTAGTTTTGATAAAGCACATGAAATTAGCGATAGTGTTGAGAGAAACATAAAAAATAACATTCCAAATGCGTCAACCACAGTTCATTTCGAACCAAATTGGAAAAATGTTCCATTAGATGCAAAAATTTTAGAGATTGCAAAAAATGTAAAAGGGGTGAGAGGAGTTCATAATGTCACTACACATAAAGCAAAAAATAAAACATATTCTAATTTACATGTCATGGTGGATAGAGAAATTAATTTGTCATCAGCACACAAAATTTCCGAAATAATTGAACGTGAAATTCACGAACAAATTCCAGAAATTGAACATGTAACTATTCATTTAGAGCCTTTTGTGGCAGTTCCCGAAAATCTCAATATGGAAGATGTAGAAACTGAAGAAAAAATCAAAATAATATTAGAAAAATATCCAGACATTAAAACAATTGGTAGAATATTATCATTGAAATTTGAAAATATTCTCAAAATAGACATAGATTGTTCATTTAACAAAGATTTATCGATTGAAAAAGTTCATGATTTAACATCAGAAATTGAACATGCTATTAGAACAGAAATCAAAAATTCAGTGATTACAATTCATCCTGAGCCAAATTAGACTAAAATACTAGTAAGATACATCACTAGCATCCCAATAGCAAATCCTGAGATTACAGCAATATTGGATAGTTTTTTGTCATTTTCATCATATATCCATTTCATAATAACAAGTATAACTTGAAAAATTGCACCTGCACCAATTGCTAGAAAAATTACCGATGTAAATGGGGAATAAACAAAACCTCCAATCCATGCCCCAAAAATAGCAGGACTGCCAGCAATCATTCCCATGGCAGCTAATTTTCCGAACATCATCTTGCCTTGGGACATGGGGGCAGCGATAGCTAGGCCTTCAGTTGTATTATGCAATGCAAATCCTACAATCAAAAATGTACTGAATGCTATGGATCCCATACCTACAGCAGATCCAATAGCAAGACCTTCACCAAAATTATGTAATCCAATACCAATAGAAATCATCAGTCCAACAGCTACAGGTTTTGTGAATTTTGAAGAGCCAGCTTTATCTACAAGTTTGCTTCCAGAATAATACAATGCAAGAAAAGACAACACAGTTACTGTAGCTACAAGTAATGTTCCATTGAAACTATCAGCCAAATTTTCATCAGAAACTTCAATTGACTCTTCAATAGAATCAACTGCCAAGAAAAGTAATAATCCTGCAGTTAATGCTAAAAAGAAATGATATTTTTGTTTATTAATTTTTTTAATAAATGGGAGCCACAACAATCCAATCATTACAGGTATTATTCCAACATACGTTCCAATTATTGCAAAAAATATTGCAAGATCCAAAGACCATTCTAATGCAGGAGCAGCTGCTGGGACTTCTTTTTCAAACCGGGTTCCATCCTCAATGGTAATACCAATAAAATATGGTTCTGCTTCATTCCATTCAAAAGGGATTCTAACTAAAGCAATTTCAAATCTATCTAAAAACCCATCAGGTTCAACTGCAGCAGGTTGAATTCGATCATTTACATCAGCCATAACAATTTCTACAGGAATAGGACCTGTGTTTCTAACAGTTGCTTGAATTTCAGAATCAAGAAAATCTATCTTTTCAATTGTGATTTCAGGAAGAAGAATTCCAAAATCTAGTAAATCTGCACCTGGACCAAAAATATACACCATCATCAAAATAACAAAAAGAAATGGAATAATTCCACTTGCAACAACTTTGCCTCTTGATGAATTATCACGAAGTTCCATAATCTAGTACCGGAATATTTTGTTCATCTGAATCATTTACAAGAAAGATGCCAACCCAACCTTTTTCAGAGAATTCAACTTTATGAGCATGAAAAAGGTATTTTCCTGGAAAATCATATTGAAATTCCATTATTCCACGCTCAGTTTGAGATAAAGTGATCATATCGGTGTAAAAAGAAGGTACAAGATCCGTTCCGGTAGGATAGTATTTGTATAAATTTCCATGTAGGTGTAGATTATTGATAGGATCAAATTCAACCATATTAACAACATAAACTCGGATTAACTCATTAGTGTTGATCTGAATTGGATGGTGTTGATAATAAAATGGAATAGTGTTTACAGCATAAAAATTATTTTCAGCATCAAAATCAGTATCCAATCCATTTAACACCATAACCATTTCATCAGCAGGTGGACGATCTTCTTTTGGATCAACTATGAAAACACCATAAAGACCATGAACTATGTGTTCCTCAAGAGGCATAACGTGACAGTGATAGGGATGTACGCCAACAGGTCCAGCTTCAAATTCATATATGAATTGTCCACCATTGCCTCCTACAGGTTCAAATACGCCATCCATTCCCGCAGGATGAATCCCATGGAAATGTATTGTGTGTTCTTTAGAGCCATTATTGATGAAATGTATTCGAAGCAAGTCTCCTTCTGTTGCTCTAATAGTTGGACCTGGAACAGTTCCATTAAAAGTCCAAACGTTATAAAATACACCAGGGGAAACCTCCATAATTTTATCGTCTTCAGCAACTATCGTAAATTCTCTAATAGTTTTATCATCAGGTGTTTGAGAAATTCGTCCATAGTTGAAATCTCTCAGATATTTCATTGGATCAAACTCAACTGTAGATACAGTGTATAATGGATCTAAAACGTCACCAGATGTTTGGATTACCGCACCTGAATGAGTTACAAATGTTTTAGATTTGGATTGAGCATCAGATATGGGAAAAAACACAATTGTTGAAAAACTAATTATTATTACAAGTAATGAAATCATAATAATTGATCGTCCAATTTGCAAGATATCCAAAAAATCCAAAATCTTTATTTAAAGTTACCCTGAGCTAACTTTTTTAGCCTAATCTAACTTTGTTATACAAGGCTAATAAATTTTGAAAAATTAGGTTTAAACTAAAGCGAATTATGCCTAAATCTATGCAAAAATCAGGATTGTTAATTGTAATTTTTGGAATATTAATTGTGGGAGGATTAATAACATCAGTAATTGAAAATCAAGTTACATTGGAGGGAATTAAACAAGGAAATGGAAAAGTAACAACAAGTGAAACAGTTACCGTCTCAGTAGATATGCATAAAGAAGAAACACCAAGAGGTATTTTTGCAGTTCAAATAATGGAGTTTGAAAAAAATACAATATCTGCAAAAATAATAGACCCAACAAACATCGAAATTATTTCCCAAGATATCAATGAACAATTCATTGAAAAAGAATTTGAAATATTTGAATCTGGAACATATCAATTAGTAATTCAAAGCACTACAAATGAAGAAATTTATGTGACAGGTGCAATTGGCCCTCTTCCAGATACAGATAAAAAATTCATTCTTTCCATTATTTCATTTGTCATCATTGTTGTTGGAATGATGGGACTACTTGTTAGCGGAATATATGAAATCCGAAATAGAAAAAAACTAGTTTAGATAACTATCCATTTTTTCTAATCCACTTACAGCAGCATCAAAATTATCATCATCTTCTATAATGCCTGTAAGTTTATCAGAATTTGCTACAAGTACGCATTTTCGATCGTTACAATTTTTAGAAATAAATCCATGCTCAATCAAATAAGATAATCGTTCTAAAACCTCAGATTCCAAAATATTTGATTGCTTGGCCAAAAATAAGCATTCTTTTTCACCGTCTTCTAATTCTGCTAAAATAGATGAAGTTATAGGATCAAACATACAATTTACAATTTTTTCTCGATCATATGTATCACTCATGATAAGATACAGATTTTAGAAAGTTATAACTTTTTGAATACATCATTCCAATAAGATAATTAAGAAAAATTATCCAGTAAAAACATGCAAAAACTTTGCAGTAAGGATCTATCAGGTAAAGGTGTACATTGTTTTTGTGTAGATATTGACGCTCAGC
Organism: Candidatus Nitrosopumilus sp.; assembly: GCA_965205675.1. Taxonomy (GTDB): domain Archaea; phylum Thermoproteota; class Nitrososphaeria; order Nitrososphaerales; family Nitrosopumilaceae; genus Nitrosopumilus. The sequence goes on along the minus strand of OZ242186.1, from coordinate 1,607,114 downwards.
GAGGTATCAAAAAATGCTGTAAATGTAACCAATGGAATGTTCAGGGCAATGACTGGACAAGTGATGAAGACTATAGATAATTCAGAACAACAAAATATGAACTCCAAGTACGATCTTGAAACCTAGAATTGCAACATATTTTAAAAACCCTCTAATTTGATGCCTAGCATGGTTTTTATCTGGGATTCTTTGAATTTTTGAATACTTGAGCGCACAAGAATATAGACATATTGTTAGAATTGTCGGAAATGACATTAAAGGGGAGAAAAAAGTTGTGATTGGATTAACCCAAATCAAAGGCCTAGGCTTTAATTTTGCAACTGCGATTCTTGATACTTTGAAAATTAATCCAAATTCCAACATCGGTAATCTCACAGATGAAAATGTCAAAGCAATTGAAAAATTAATCACAGATCCAATTGAAAGTAATTTTCCACCATGGTTCCTTAACAGAAGAAAAGATATTGAAACTGGTGCAGATTTACATTTACTAACATCAGATATTCCATTTACATTAAGAAACGATATTGAACGAGAAAGAGTTACTGCAAGTTGGAGAGGTTATCGTCATCTAAGCGGTCTTAAAGTTAGAGGACAAAGAACTAGAACATCAGGTAGAAAAGGAGGAGCAGTCGGCGTAGCTAAAGGTGGATTGGCAGCTCCCGTTAAGAAAGGAGGTGCAGGTGCCCCTGCCGTAGCAGCTCCTGCAGAAGGTGCAGTCCCTCCTCCTGCTGAAACTCCAGTAGTGGAGAAAAAAGAATAAGTGATTTGAATGGGAGATCCAAAATATCCACGTAAAGTATGGAGAAAACCAAAAAGACCACTAAATTATGAATTAAAAATGGGTGAGTTGAAAACTATAGGAACATTTGGATTAAGAACTAAAAGAGAGTTATGGAAAGCCCATACAGAATTATCGCGTGTAAGGCATCAAGCTAGATCATTGCTTGCACTAAGACAAGAAATTAGAGCAGAAAAAGAGCCAATCTTGATGAAATCTCTTACAAGAATTGGATTGGTAAGTGATGATGCAACATTAGATGATGTGTTAAATTTAAATGCAACTGATTTACTTTCAAGAAGATTACAAACTATTGTTACAAAGAAACTTGGATTTAAAACACCATATCAAGCAAGACAAGCAGTAATTCATGGTCACATAATGATTGGCGAAAGGAAAGTAAACATTCCATCGTATATAGTAACAGTTGAAGAAGAACAAAGCGTTCATTTTGCACCAGAATCAAAAATCCCTCAAGTATTAGAGAAGACAAAGAGAGAAGATCCAATAACAGAAACTGCTGAAACAACTGAAGATACTCTGGATGAAGCACCAAAAAATGAAAATTCTTCAACTGAACAATCAAAAAAATAGGCTTATCCGTAAATAACCCCAATTATTAAAGAAGATCATAATGTGTTCGATTATTGGATATTGTGGGAATGAAATTGCAGCACCTATAATTGTCAGGGGGCTAAAAAGAATGGAATATCGTGGATATGATAGTGTGGGAATTGCAACAGAATCTGATCATCGAATTGAATTAAAAAAAGGGATTGGGAAAGTTGACGACGTCAATTCAAAAATTCAACTTGATTCCCTTCCAGGGAAAATCGGTATTGGACACACAAGATGGGCAACTCATGGAAAAGTAACTGATTTTAATGCACATCCACATCCAAGCAATTCCGGAAAAATTGCCATAGTACATAATGGAATAATAGAAAATTTTGAAGAATTAAAAAAACAATTACAAGATAAAGGATATGATTTCAAAAGTGAAACTGATAGTGAAATTATTGCAAACTTGCTTCAAAAACATTATGAAAAAACAAAAGATGTTAAAGAAACAATTTTGAAAACGGTCTCAGAAATTAAAGGGCATTATGCATTTGTTGCAATATTTGAAAATGGCCAACTAGCAGCTGCAAGATTTCATGAGCCGCTAATCATAGGAGTCGGTCAAAATGATTTCTTTTTGTCAAGCGATGTTTTAGGATTCATCGAGTTTACAGATAATGCAATTTATTTAGAAAATGGAAATTTTGTGATATTAGATAAAAATAAATTTCAAATTTTAGATTTTCAAGGAGAACATGCAAAATATGGAATCACAAAAGTATCTAAAGAATTTGGTGATGCATACAAAGGAGATTATGCCCATTTTACATTAAAAGAAATTTACGAGCAACATGAAACTATATTGAAAGCAGGAGAAAAAACTAAAGAAGCAATTGAAACAACTGCAGATTATATCAAACATGCAAAAAATATCTATGTAACTGGAAGTGGAACCAGTTACAATTCTGCACTTATCGCAAAACAGATTTTATCAAAATATGTCAAAGTCAAAGTCGATCCAGTTATGTCAAGTGAACTCCAATTTGCACCAGACAGTATTGAGGAAAATTCCGTCATAATTGCAATATCTCAAAGTGGAGAAAGTGCAGACGTCTTAGATACAGTAAAAATTGGCAAAGAAGCAAATTGTAAAATTATTGCAATTGTTAATTTAATGACATCATCGCTTGCACGTGAAGCAGATGTAGCAATTGGAATGAATTGTGGACCTGAAATTGGAGTAGCTGCAACAAAAAGTTTTACATCACAACTCGTAATATTATATAAAATTGTCAAAAAATTAAGTAACAATAACATAACAATTAATTTTGAAAATTTCTCAAAATCAGTTTTAAAAATATTAGAGAATCCAACAAAAATTCAACAGATTGCAAAAGAATTAAAAGAAATTTCAGATGTTTATATTTTAGGTAGAGGAATAAATTATCCTATTGCTATAGAAGCAGCACTAAAACTAAAAGAATTAACATATATTCATGCCGAAGGAATTGCAGGAGGGGAATTAAAACACGGCCCACTTGCATTGATGGATTCAAATGTTTTCGTAATAATTATCAATCCAAATGATTCAACGTATGCTGATACACTTACAAGTGCAAGAGAGATTAAAGCACGTGGAGCAAAAATTATTGGAGTTTCAGATATGGAAAGTAACGTTTATGATTATTGGATACAAGTTCCAAAAATAGATGAAGTGTTGTATCCAATTTCAACGATAATCCCAATTCAACTATTATCATATTATGCAGCACTTGAGAAAGATACTGATCCGGATTATCCTAGAAATCTTGCAAAATCAGTTACAGTGAAGTAAATAATCTATGATACTCTTTCTCCACGAGATCTAAAAATTTTGTAGAATTATTTCCAGTTTTAATCATTGAAGAAATAATACTTCCACCAGCTCCCACTCCTTCTTTTGCAAATCCTTCAGAAAATGCCTTCAAACCAGAATAACGCGAATTTTGTAATCCCGGATTTACCGAAATTACAGGGATATCCGTAATTTCTTTTATAATGCTAGTGAAATTTGCACTGCTATCATCAGTGATGTAAGAAGTTGTTCCTATTGCAGTATTTTCTTTATTAAATCCAATTTTGGATGCAAATGCCAAAACAGCTGCCATCTGTGTTCCGCCAGCTAACATGACATTTGATACACTAGATGCTGAACTTAACATTCCTGCCACAAAAGGAATCATAGGATCACCAACTTTTGCTACAATACTGTATGGATGATCAGAGTCTATTCTTTCTATTGCCGATTTAGCAATTTGATTTTTTAATTCAATTGGATTATCAGGAATGCTTGAACTAACTTTAGCATTAAAACCTAATGCTTTCAAAACAGCTAGCGCAGTAGTAGTACCTCCAGGAATACTTTCACCAATTACTAAACAATCAGTAAGTGATGCCATACTTCTACCAACAATTCTTCCATAATCTACAGCGTGAGATACTTGAGTATCAGTCATAGCGTCTTGAACTGAAATATTTTTTCCAAACGTCATACCTGTATCCATGAATGGGAGTTGTGGATGGATTTTACTACCTGCATTTATTGTTAAATGAGGAATACTGGCAGATTCCAATGCCGCTTTAGTAAGTAATCCGGGAGTTGGCTTACCGTCAGGGGTCATTGGAATTTTATCAATTGTTTTACAATATCCATAATGAAGATATTCAGCATCTGCAGGAGGAGTAAACTGAATTGAATCCCTATCTATGCCTGCAAAAGTAATTCCAGGGATTTCGCATGTTTCAGTATAAGAGATGACAAATGAAAAAAGAAATTTTCCAGATTTTATAGATTCAAGAAAGTTTTTGCCTTGATCTTTATTTCCAAATAATTCAAAATTTTCCATCAGAATCACTAACCCATCATGTCAAGAAACTCTTGTTCAGTCCGTTTTTGCATTACATGGTTAGTAATTTTTTCTTGTGCCAGAGTAGAAATCCTAGAAGATCCATAATTATGGCCTGAATACATGACTAAATTTTCATCTAAATTATACAAAATATCAAATAGACTATGATAGAGATCTTTTGCAGAACCTCCAGGCAAATCAATTCTACCACAATTTCCAACAAATAATGTATCACCAGAAAAAATTTTTCCATCGCCTACAAGACAAATGCTATCTTGAGAATGCCCAGGAGTGTGAAGCACTTTTAATTTTGAATTTCCAAATTCAATGAAATCACCATTTTTTACTGTGATATCATGCTTTAATTCTGAATTTTCATGTTGGATTATGGGGGCTTTGGTAGATTTTACCATTTCATCATTTCCCAGAGTATGATCGAAATGATGGTGTGTGTTTACAATGTATTTGATTTTCAAGTTATTTTCTTTAATGATCATTTCTAATTCTATCAAATCCCAAGAAGGATCAATTATGATTGTTTGGCTAGTATCTTCATCCTCAACAAGATATGAAAAATTCTGCATGTTCCCGACTTGAATTTGATGTACTCTCATAATATGCCCTCTTCAGCTTCTGGGGGAATTCCAATTTTTTCTGCAAACAATTCCCCAGTCAAATCTTTACGCTTAGGAATGCCTTCTTTCATTTTGTGAAAAGTAACTGTCATGTTACATTTTGTGTAAATATTTGCTGTTGCTCCCGTTTGTGGATCTAATCCCGATGGAACGTCCACTGCAAATTTGTAACAATCTGTTTTATTGATATAGTCTATTGCAGATGCATATGGTTCTCTAATCTCTCCAGAAATTCCAGTACCTAAAATGCCATCAATTATCACATCAGGATTAAAATCAAATTTCAAAGAATCACCACTCAATAATTTCACAGACGGCATTTTTTCTAAAATTGACCAATTCCAATTACTTTCCTCAGTTTTTATTTTATCAGGATTGCCAAGAAGCATTACTGTAACTTTGGCAGTATAGCCTGCCAGATGTCTTGCCATTACTAAACCATCACCTCCATTGTTACCCAATCCTACAAAAATCAAAATATTTTTTGATTCCACATTGCCAATTTTTTCAAGTAATCGTCTAACTGCTGCAGCTCCTGCATTTTCCATCATAAATTTTTTCAAAAATCCCATGTCATGGCCTTTATTTTCAATATTGTACATTTGATCAACAGTAATTCTCATATCTTTTATGAAATTATATCCAAAATAAGAGCTTTGAAAGTATGAACTATGTCTAAAAGGGAATGTTTTATGAATAACAATTATCCCATCAGAGGTATGGGGTTCAAAAAAGGCATTAACAAATGTGTAGAATGTGAGAAGAAAATTAAAGAAAATCCTGATGAAACAGGCATGTGTAGTAAATGTAGCTCAGCACAAAGCCGTATTGAATCAACAGTATACAAAGAATTAATCGATGAAGGAAGATTTCCATAACTTCAATATTGGCATTATGTAAGAATTATGAACTAAAGCGTATTATCCATCTCCAAATGGGAATTTGATATCAAAAGCCTGTTTAGCAAACGACTTTATCCTAGTTTCAAAACATTGGTAAACATGACATTAAAAAATGTAAAACCATCCTTAAGTAAAATTGCAAAAGATTTAGGAACTACTCAAGACTCTAGAGAATTTTTATTAAAAAACACAAGAGAAATAATAATCCTCTGCAGTAAATCAATTATTGCGGTTCACAAAGGAGATCTAATAACTGGAAAAAATAATCTAAAACAAGCAGAGACATTATTAAAAAAATATAAGAAAAAAGCAATAGGTGGATTAAGAAGATATCTAATTACACCTGAACAAGAATTTGTAGAGGCTGCATGTTTAATTGCAATTGTAGAGAAAAAAGAAATTCCATCAGATAAAAAATTGGCAGTAATGCCAGAATCATATGTTTTAGGATTACTTGATTGTGTTGGTGAGTTGAAAAGACAGGTATTTGATAAAATTAGAATGGATAAAATTGATGAGGCAGCGAGGATTTTTGAAATAATGGAAAACTTGTATCTTCAACTTTACACTTTTTCAATGTATGACAAAGTTGTAAAAGAGGCAAGAAGGAAAATCGATGTAAATAGAATTCTAGTAGATGATGTTAGATCTGTAATTACTGAAGAAAAAAGAAGAACTGAGTTAATCAAAATTTTACAAAAATTAGAGAAATAGATTAAAGATCTATGGTGCGGACGATGGGATTTGAACCCACGTACTCCTGAGAGACTAGCCCCTCAAGCTAGCGCCTTTGGCCAGGCTGGGCAACGTCCGCAACGGAAATTTCTTGCATGGTTTTTATAATTCTAGTGAACCGCTCAGAAAATTCCATAGTTGGTTAGATATATAGCGAGAAGCATAAGTTCGTGGGTTATTTTTTAGGTGTTTCAATTTGTTTATTCGTATTTACCTATAGGCAAGATCAACTGATTTCTAGTTTTTTGAAATTATTTAGTTCACGAACTTTTGATCGTCGCTATACAATACAGATCACCGGATACAATATCTGAAATTGACCAGAAACTTGAAAATATCACAGGCCTAGAATTTGCAAGATTTACCGAACAAATTGCTGAAAACTTTAATCGATTGGCAGAACAAGGCAATGTTCCCGATGAATTGTTTGCACAAGATCCTAAATACTGGAATGTCATCGTAAACATTGCACATTGTAAATATCAAGACACATGTGATGGTGATGTGTTACAAGAAATTCTAGATACCAGAGCATATGAACTAGATGCAAGTGACGTGCCAACCGTAGCTTCAAACTGGTTAGAGTCAGTTCTACCTAGGGCATTTGCTTGGTCTGATGCACTCCACCATTCAGTTGTTTATGGCGAACCTAAAAGTTGTACTTATGATACTTGTATGGCATCTGTATGGGAAACTGGTGTCGGCGAACATCAGCTTCTAGCTAGTCCTCCTTCAACTACAATACACGAAGGACTAGGTCATGGTTCTTCTCAAGAAATGACCATGCATGGATCTTCTTGTGGCTCTCAAAATACACACAATACTGTGCATATAACTACGACTTTGTCGTCCTGCGATTATGAAATATCCATGACATCTCAAAATACACACAATACTGTGCATATAACTACGACAATTGGTTCGGTTGTACAGGCAGAGGCTGTATCACATGGTATTGGTTGTGCTTGGACGACGGTGGAGGATTTCATAGTTAGTGATAGAACATGGAGTGGACCCCTGTTTTTAGTACCACTTTTTGCATAATCTTACATACAGTCTGATTCATTTTGGTCTGGTCCCCTCTAGAGTAGGACCAGTCCCATACATACACTTTTCAGATAACTTGGGAGGCTTACCCTCATGGTAAAGAGCAAATTCACATCAGCAGAAAAGTCAAGAGTGGTTTTAGAGTCACTAAACACAAACATTGCAACTGCAGAGTTGTGCAGAAAGTACAATATTCATCCACAGACATTCTACCAATGGAGGGAACGATTTGTAGAAGGTGGCAAGGCATCATTAAATGGCACACCAAACGGAGATGTCTGCAAGAATCTGCAAAAGGAAAATGATTCCCTCAAAAAACTAATCGGCGAGATCACAATTGCCAATGACATTTTAAAAAAAACGTTGGAGAACCAGAAAAGATGACTGCAGTGAATCAACTGAACAAACACATCAGTTTGAACAAGTCATTGTTATTAATTGGAGTCTCAAAATGCAAATGGTATTACTCAAAGTCACCAAGAAGGATTCAGACAGATCCTGCAGTAACTGATGTAGTTCAAAAGATTGGAAAACAAAGGCCAACTTATGGAACCAGACGCATGGCATCCCAAGTCTCAAGGGAACTGAACAAGCCTGTAAACAGAAAACAAATCAGAAGAATATTTCACAAATTGGGCTGGATTGAGCCTAAAAAGACCAAAAATGACATCATCAAATCTGCCAGAACATTATTCAAGCCTGATGCACCAAACCAGTTGTGGCAGACAGACATCACCTATGTCTGGTGTGGGGTTGACAGATGGTGCTACTGCTTTAACGTGATTGATGCATTTAGCAGGAAATGGATTTGGCATTCATTTGATGTGGCAGCTCCAAAGAACACTGCAATTGACAGCATCATTAATGCAGTAGCTACTGCAAAGCCTGATTGCACAAAACTGATTCTCAGAACTGACAACGGTTCGCAATACAACAGCCGAGATTTCAGAAAAGCAGTTGTTCTACTTGGAATAAGACACGAATTCATCTGGCACCACACGCCAGAACAAAACGGACATGTCGAATCATTCCACAAAACACTCAAGAAGGAATACTTGTATCTTGTGGAGGTACGAGTTTGCAAACTATCAGGAAGCCGAAGTTGCTCTAGAGAAAGCACGAATCGATTACAATGGTTCCAGGATTCATTCAGCGTTAGGATACCTTACTCCTGATGAATTCATGGAGTTATGGGAGATGAAAACATAAATGAATCAGACTGTATGTAAGATTATGCAAAAAGTGGTACTAAAAACAGGGGTCCACTCCACTTGCGTAATTACAAACAAAATCTTATCTTTCATTGAATTTGATTTCAAATAATTTCTGAGATACCACAACAAACTCTTGTTTCTATCTTGTCTTAAAGTTGACAATTCCATACAAATCACCTTTATCACTACTCTCAATAACAGTACCACTACATTTTCTCAAACATCAAGAAGATGGATCGTATAATTTACCCATAAACAAAATTGCGCCACTGTCATCATCTTGTATTAAGAACAAGAAAGGATGATTTGCTACGAATTGTGACGGCCCACTATCCCTGACGATGATGGCAGTAGTTACAGCAGCAGCTTCTGTTCCCGATTCGTTTACCTTGACATATGCATCCTGAGTTGCTTTAGTAACATAGAGTGGATAATGCGATGGGCCAATTCCTGTAAGATCAGAAGATAACGCCTCAAATACATCAGGCATTCCCAAAGATTTGAGATGGTCATTTAGAAGATAGTTTGTCTTCATCTCAAACTTTGGCATCAATACAACAATTGATGTACTGGACATACTTTTATTCCATTTTTGTATCTGTTGTGCAGAAAGAACATTCTCCTCAAAGTGCTGTACATCCAGACTCTCAGGCAATATCACCAGCATGGATAGTCTATCACCCTCATATGGCAGCTTTAGCACCTGTGCCCCATCAGAGTGAGTGTAATTAAATGAAGAGTGCTGATTCATAAAATCAGCCTTTACACTTGATGTGGAATTTTGTCTAAAGTCTAACTCTTTTGTATCCTCCATCGAAAACTGGGAAAGCCATGTTCCCTTAAAATAAATGGCGTTATTAATTACCATAGCAGTGCCGGGTTTCAAATCTTTGTGGGTTACAACTTTTGTGATTTTGTCATTAGTCTTCTCTGAGGCCCATTGGTTTATTGTTTCAGCACTGCCCTCAGCATCAGATTTAAAATCAAGTATTTCAGCAGTTGCAATGTATGTTTTATCTGCAATATCTAGGTATTCGGGGTATGGTGAGAATATATTGGCAATCCATAATGCGTTTGCAACTTGCAGTGTTGCATAAGGATCATCTTGGTTTAGTGCCGATATCATATGGGCAGTAGAGTTGTGACGTAAAAATGCATCAGGTTCAAATCCAAACACCTGCTCTATCTGTTTGGCAGTATTTTCTCGTGCACCCTCATACAGTAAAGAAAATGCAGTATACATGCCAGTAGGTGAGAAAAAAATATTCTCATCTGTTGATATCTGTTGGTAAAACTTTACTGCAAATTCGTTATTTGATTGGGCAATTTCTCTGGGGATTGCAGTATAGTTGTGGTTCTGGTTTGAGGCATTCAGTATCATATGATCATATTCATCTGCAACAGAATTATCGTTGATTGTATCATTTGATGTTAAAACATCAGGACCAGATATGCCAAGTACAGCAGATACAGCTATTATGGATATTATTGCAGATATCACTATCAGATATTGCTTATTCATTGGTACTCTCTCCAGATTCTGGCATAACTATGGCATATGGTTCACGCTCATGGTTATCTGCATCATCGTACACATCAACCCAAAAGACATATGTTCCTGCAGATATTGCAGAAGAATCAATAGATATTACAGCAGTGCCATTTCTGTGATCAGTTATCGATATGGCAGATTCTGGCAGACTGTCATTGGTAACTCTTATGGTTATGACATCCCCTTCAGAGTCTGTTGCCTGTACTCTAAATGGCATATCTAAAACAGACAGAGGTCCGTTTATCTCAGCACCGTTTTGCATCAACAAAAATTCTGGACTATCATTTGAATCATCAATGCTTTCAGATTGACCCAAAGCACCAGAGGTGCTGGTGAATCTTGGTCCTATGGTGAGACCGCGTGGATCATCGAGGCCATGCGTTCCGGATGTAAATTCAGAGGATACACCGCTAGGAGTTATTTTTACAACATTGTCATCGTCCTTGTTTGCAACGTAAATGTTGCCTGCCGCATCCATATCCATGTTGTATGGTTCATCAATGTTTGATGTGATGGCACTTGACAGTGAAGGAATAGAAGAATTTATTTTATTTACTCGTCCATTATCATCTCCGCTCTGATACAGTATGTTGCCAGAGGCACATTCAAGACCTGTTGGTCTTTGTGTGTTTATCGAATTTGTATCAGATCCTATAATTTCGCCCTGATATACCCCACTTGATGTAGTAAAGTATGCTATTTTGCCTAGTGCTCTGTCTGATACATACATGCGGTTATCAGGACAGAATACAACATCATATGCAGATGCCAGTGGCACAGCACCGGCACTGGACGTGGTCCTTGATGCATCTCCAAAGAATCCCAGAGATGTTCCAGATGATGAGAATCGCTCTACGCCCATTGATGTTGCAACATACAATGTGTTGCCATTCCAGACAAGTCCATATGGATATCCTGCAGTAGATGCCCATCCGTTACTGTCACTAATTGGTGCACCAGTGGCACCGTTATACTTGCGTATCTTGCTGTTGGTATTATCTGAGGCATACATGTGACCATCAGGACCAAATGCTATATCCCATACCTTACCCAATCCGCCAGATCTTCGGTCAACAAAACTATCAAGATATGCACCTGTTTTGGAAAACACTAGAACCTCTCGATCATCTGTATCTGCAACATATACGGAGAAATCAGTCGTATTAGGAGGTGTCGGATTAGTTGGAGTAGAATCAGTATCTGAACGTACTCCAGATATTACGACATCATCAATTTGTACATCCTCACTGGAGCTGCTTTGCTGTGTTACAAATCTAATCTTAAAATTAGATGTATTAAGATATGATGAAAGATCATATGATTCGTCATGCCATCTGTGGTCATCACCCCCAAGATTTGGAGACCAATGATACACAGTATTCCATCTACTGCCATCAAACAAGTCTACCTTGAGATATTCATCACGATCAAAACCAGAATCTATAAACCTGTAAAATGACAGAGTTGCAGAAGAATAATCTCTCAAATCAATAGGATTTTCAAGTGTAACTGTACATGAATAATCACAATTATCAGAGTGCAACACTTTGTTTGTCTGCAGATGCCCGGGTAATGTGGGTACTCGTTGACCATTAGATGTTGAGATTACCCAGTCTCCCTCACCGGTCTCTATCCATTTTCCAGTAAGTGATGACTCAAAATCATCTGAGAATATGGCTTGTACTGTATTTGATGGGGGTGAGGGGTCAACAGGGGTAAGAGTAGAATCAGGCAACAAGGCATATGTTATCTTCAAGCCCCATTGATGAAGGACACCCACATCTCCGGCTGCATAGTCTCCTACAGATAGTGTCCAATTACCATGAATTTGAGAATTTCTCAGTGCCGCAAGATCTGTTTGAGATGATGAAGAATATGTTTCATTGATGTCATTAGTGGTTCCTCCGCTTCTGTTATGTAGGATAATCTCGGTACCATCAGGGGATGTGAGGACTAATTTTAGATCCCCGATATATGTATGAGTCAAATTAACAGATGCAGACAATGACGACAACGTTCCATTAATTGGAACATTTGTAGTACTGGTAACTGATTGGTTTCTTGCTGCATCAGCGATACTTTGTTCAGATTTTATAATGATATCATATGTTGGCATTGGGCAAGAATTAGTATGAGCAGACTGACCACTGGCACCAGATGCATCACATGAACTTGGGACATAACCTACAAACATACGAACATCATTTCTATCTGATGGGTCGGAATTGCTTTGGCCACGATCTATCAGATATGGAGTTTCCTCATCTAGTCCATCAGCAGACAACGTGATAGAACGAACAGTGATAGGAGTTGCAAAGTCTATCATTCTTGTCCCACTTGGAGGCACAGCTATTGTGTATTGTGCACCAGTTGTAGTTTCAAGTTCTAGTTCTACTCCCTCCATATTGACAGAGCCGACATATAATGAGGTTATCGGATAGTTTTTGCCTGTGAAATCCTGAGAATATTCTGCATTAATGAATCCTGATGTTACCTCCAGTGTATCCCAATCGCGAATATTTGATGAGTTAGGAGATACATCTCTTGAGCCAGTAGGTAGGGATTCAGAATTAATTACAATTGTTTGGGGTGTACCAGTTGTAGAACCATCCTGAGGAGTAACTGTGAATGTATCACTATTTCTAAATGTAGAGTCAGGAGTATACAAGACTCTCGAGGATGTTTTTGTGATAAACTCATCAGTGGTCACAATTCCATGACGTGGGGTGGATAAACTAAAGGAGATGGCATCTCCATCACTGTCGGCACCTACAAGTCGGATTATGGTTGCATCTGCCTGATTGGGATTTATTGTTACAGTTCTAGTAGTTACAGTTGGAGGAGTATTTGTAGATGTGGGAGTGGGTGTCAAAGATAGAGTGCTTGCCAATGCAAAGTTTTGCACGGGTTTGCTGAGATTCTCCAGTCCGGTTCCTGATACGGTTATGGTGTATGTTCCAGTTATAGTTGGGTTAAAGACGGCAAACTCATTTGTTTGATGGTCAGCCTGGGCACGTATTGCATCTCCAGTAGGCGGAGTTATTACAAAATTAAGATTGGCTTTGGTTGGGCTCAAACGACTGGGCTGGTCAGTTATGCCTCCGTGAGGATGAACCATCCACGTTAGTATGACTTTGACTGGCTCATTTGTATCAGTTACCCTAAACGTGTATTGTTTGCTAGTTGTTTGTGAATCAAGATAATCTCCTACAACATGATTGTGAGCTGCATTTCTTGGAGTGGCCAGATTTAGTGTGTTTGCAACATCTAAAATTCCAAACCCGACATTGTTTAGTATTCCAAGTGATGCTGCATTATTTGCTGTTTGTAAATCAGAAGGTTGTCTTGCATAAGAACAGTTATCATTAGAGTTGTTTGTTTCGTATTGGGTGGATGTACATGGAATTGGTCCTGTCCAGTTTGCTCCAAGCAAAAGAGATGCCTTGACTTCAGCTGGAGAAAGTGTAGGTTCTAGTTGTAAAAGCATTGCAGATGCAGCACTTACCTGAGGAGCTGCAAGACTGGTGCCATTTTGAGGGTGTGTGGTTGAATTTGTGGTGAATTTTAATACTTGTATGTTGTGTGCAGGTGCAACAATTTCGGGTTTTAATATGTGATCATTGCCAACAGTACCTCTACTGGAATCATAATACATTGTGGTGGTATTTGGAGTACGATCATTTATTCCACCTACGGTTATGATATTTTGTGAACAGCCAGGGGTAGTTATTGATTGGTATACAACAGTGGAGTTAGTAGGGTGGCCCCTATTTCCGGCAGATTTTACAGCAACTACTCCCTTGTCTACGACTTCATCTAAGATTAGATCATATGATGTATTACCGGAATTGCCACAAACCTCAATCCCATAACTGTTGTTGAGAATGTCTGCACCCTTGCTAAAAGCCCAGTCTATTACATGTGCTAAATTATTAGCAGTTATATTGTTGCCGGCATCTTTTGCATCTAAAAGAGTGACTCCTGTGGCAATTCCATTATTGTTTGGCATTCCAGAAGCTGCAAGTACGCCAGCAACATGGGTGCCGTGAGTAGCAGACGTATCATTCAACCAAGAAATAATCTGATTTGCGCCAGTAATAATCCCATTATTTATGCGACAGCCATCAGGGCAGTATATTCTGTCAGTTATTATATCATTTAGATGTATGCTGTTTATTCCATCATCAACAACTCCGACAACAACTCCTGTACCATCAGGTACACTTCCAACTTTACTGCGCAAGTCATCAGGATATGCATTTATGGTATCCCTTGCAATGTCAGTCTCTGCAACAACTGTTAGCTCTCCATCACCCAAGCGATAAACCTCATCATGTATTGAAAAATCAGGTATGTCTGCAACCGGAATCGATGCAGTTACAAACGAAAGTGATTCAGCAGACCTTATGTTTTGTGCACCAAGAAGCGCCAGTCTTTTTACAAGTGCGTCTTTATTTTCTTGTGCAACTGCATCAGGATCTCTATTATCCCCATCATCACGTGATACAACAAGTATCACATCATAATAGCGCACGCCATCATGCACGCCTATATCATCATCATTTGGGGTGTCTCTTATCAAATCCTGAATTTTTTCATAAAAACCATCATCAAACTTGTGTTGGTCTGCAACACTTGCGACAGGTCCTATTTTATCAACAAAAGCTTCTTCTCCTGGTGTAATTTGAGCAAATATGATTCCTCCCGGAATCAACAAAATCATCATGAAAAATGGTATTGCATACTTTAGCTTGTTCATGTTCTAATCGTATCACAAAGAGATTTCAATATAAAGATAATTGAGACTTGGGCATAATGATTTACAAAAATAAAATCTAATTTCATTCTAAATTCTCTAACAGCAAAGCATTCTCTTTACAGTTCTTGGATTTTCTGCTCCAGTAGATGGGAAAGTAACTCAATTTAGATCAAAAACTATCAATTATTCAATCAATCTATTCAGATAGAAAAAGCTTGATGGAAGTATGTCACTCCATCAAATATGCATTGTACTTCATTTGATACCATGACACACCAAGGCGTGATACTATCTAAAGCATTTGAGATTATCACTAAAATAATGTACAATATCTTGTTGTTTCCATGCTCTAGTAAAAATAACTCACGGTTCCACAATGCAGATGCACATAATTCTATCATGTCATTGTGTTTGGGAAATTCGTATGCCGAATCTGGATTAAAGAGACTGGCAATGGAATCAGATAATGCTTCTCCAACTGGTTTCATGGTTGAGAAAAATCATATCAAAAATATCACAAAAAACAATGCAAATTCAATTACATCAGTCACTAGATAGTACAGTATCAAAATTACAAGAATTGGGAGTATTGGAACAACCAGTTACTGTAGCAATTGACAAACATCTAATCCCAAGATATGACAAATTGCCAAACCATTCTTTAATAAAATCAAAATCTAAAAACAGTACTACTCATTTTGAGAGTTACTGCACCATGCAATGTGTAGAAAAAAGAATCAGGGCTCAATTAGGTTGTTATCCTTTGTATGACAACAAATCAAATGCCGATTTTGTGCGTAAATTACTCTCTGATGGCATCAATAATGGAATCAAGATTAAACTATTGCTAGTGGATAGGGAGTTTTTCACAGCTGGAACAATTTCAGAAATAAAACAAAAGAATTTAAATTAATTTCAAGTTTCAGATATTCCAGTATATCAGCTCCGGCATATCATTTCTGAGATAGCATTTCTGAGAATTCCAGTTAATTTTGATTTGCTTTATATGATTTCATGCATTCTCATAAAGCCATACATGTCACTTGACTGGGATAATCTTGAGACCCCTGCAAAGGCATATGCAAGAAAGATGCCCGAGAAAGGAACAAGAGTTATTGATGAGCAGACAGGAGAAGAATACGATGTCAAATAAGGGACGAACTGATTTTGGGATACGACAGAGCAGGGATTGGTTCTTCTGTTGCCTTTTGCATGGCTTGCTTCCCAAGTTCATTATCCAGATCTTTAAACTTCTGGATAAGTGTACAGTCTGGATTTAGTGCGTATAGTTGTGCTTTGCCATACTTTCTTGTAGTTTTTAAAAATTCAAATTCTAAAATTCCATCCCAAACCTTGTAAAATGTAGTTTTAGAAATACCTGTGTACTCTATAATCTCTTTTTTAGAATAATCACTCTCTCTATTATCCAGAAAGAAGTCTATTATTCTGAGTTTTGGAGTATCCCCCATGTACTGTAGGAGTAGTGATTGGTCTTCCATAGCAATACTATGATTTTAAATGTATTTAAATGTGAACCAACAAAGGTACTATAAGTGAACACATGCTAACAGACGATGAAATCAAAGGTAGAATCATACGAAAACTCTACAGACGTGGAAATTGGGGTGCTAGCCATACCTCATTTGAGAATCTCAAAAAAGGATTCAGTCAGCGAGATACTGGAAAACAGGGTTTCAAAAAAATAGATAAAATGGGAGAATCTCTGATCAAAGAAAATCTGATTTTATCAAAACCTACAGGATATGGATTAGAAGTCAGTCTGAATCCAAAGATGAAAAATAAAATCCAGGAATATTTGGAGGAATAGATGCTATCTAAAAAAGAAGCAAAGAAAATTGTGGAATCTGCAGGAATAAAATCAAATAAACTCACCAATATCTGGGCTCCTTTTCTAATTGCGGGAATGTTCAGTCTTAATGATGGAGGAAGACTTGGAATGGTTATTCCTGCTGAAATGATGCATGTTAATTATGCTAGTGATGTCCGTTTATTTCTTAGTAAATTCCCTGCTAAAATTACTATTGTTGCTTTCAAAGAATTAGTTTTTCCAGATGTACAACAAGAATTAGGCACAAAAAAGGTTAACATTATTTTTTCATTTGCTTGAATATTTTTGTAAAAAAGATCAAAACCATTTTTCTAAGCAGAAATTATTAGACCTCTTGCGTAATTAGACATATTTTACCATACTACACAGATTCCTTCACAGCAAGATCCAAAGCTAAGAACAACCTAACACATTTCATGTCAACACACAAGCAACTCTCAAAAAAGCCAAAATCACTTCTCCCTTTTACTGGAGTGACTAGGCAACAGTTTGATGTGATTCTAAGAGACGTCAGAAAGAATCACCGTATAGAAGAAAAGAAGAGATTATCCAAAGCAAAGAGAAAAAAAAGTATCGGAGCTGGGCGAAAGTTTGATTTGAGTCTTGAAGACCAGCTTGTAATGTTGTTTGTTTACTATCGGATGTACCTGACATGTGAATTGACAGGATATCTGTTTGGATTAGACCAGAGCAACGTCTACAGAAACATCAGATATTTAGAGCCGGCAGTAAGAAAAACAGTTCCTATTCCTGCAAAACTATACTCTGATTCTAAAAAAATAAATGATGTACAGCAACTCCAACTGTTCTTTCCTGAATTAATTGCAATGACTGATGGTACTGAACAACCAATCCCAAGACCCCAGAACAAAAAGAAAAGAAAGACTCACTATTCAGGCAAAAAAACACACAATAAAAAACCAAACACCGTAAACCAGAAAGGTGAGATAATCCACAAACCCCCACATTCTCCAGGTAAAAAACATGATTATGCCATACTGAAAATAAAGTATCCTGCACTACACGAAGATGTGATGATATTTTATGACCTTGGGTATTTGGAAGTGGAAAAAGATTTTCCAGAACAGACAAGCATTCTACCATACAAGAAAAAGAAAGGAAAAAAACTGACCATACATCAAAAGGAATGGAACAAGATACAGTCAAGAATCCGAATAAAAGTAGAACATATTATCTCTCAAATCAAAAAGTTTAGGATTAATTCTGAGACATTTAGGAATAGATTGTGCAGATATGATGCAATAAGTGACATCGTATGTGGAATTGTGAATTTCAAGACAAGATGGAAGCAAGAGTTTGTTGTGATTCCATAAGATTAGAAATTATTTGAAATTAAATTCAATGAAAGATAAGATTTTGTTTGTAATTACGCAAGAGGTCTAGTATTTATTTCTAATGATTGCAGGTTTCTGTATAATCTCCAAGACCCAAAATGCAAGACCTGCAAGCATTGGTAAAATACAACTCTTCTCTGAACTAATTTTTATCATCTATTGTGGATAGGGTCTGTTTTGTTGTAGCCATGACGTAGCCAATCCATGCAATGACTCCCAATATTCCTCCTGCAATCATCAAAATGGATAGCTGTAAAACAATGGGACTCCATTCAGAGAGCATTAGCAGGTAGGCATACAGAAAGAAAGCCAAGATACATAGAACAAATATCACAACTCCTAAGAGTTTGCGTTTTTCCATAACGAAGGCAAGTCCCAATGATTATTTATTGCTTGAATTAACTTGTATTGGCATTAGCGAGGTTTTTGTCAGGGGATTTTAATCAAGAGTGAAAAATTACAGCATGCAACAGAACACTTTTTTCCTCCTTTAAATTCAATTTTTCTCATGATACGATAATGCCAAAACTTCAGGTATTCTCAAAGATAAAAAAGGAAAACTTGGAGTGGACCCCTGTTTTTAGTACCACTTTTTGCATAATCTTACATACAGTCTGATTCATTTATGTTTTCATCTCCCATAACTCCATGAATTCATCAGGAGTAAGGTATCCTAACGCTGAATGAATCCTGGAACCATTGTAATCGATTCGTGCTTTCTCTAGAGCAACTTCGGCTTCCTGATAGTTTGCAAACTCGTACCTCCACAAGTATTCCTTCTTGAGTGTTTTGTGGAATGATTCGACATGTCCGTTTTGTTCTGGCGTGTGGTGCCAGATGAATTCGTGTCTTATTCCAAGTAGAACAACTGCTTTTCTGAAATCTCGGCTGTTGTATTGCGAACCGTTGTCAGTTCTGAGAATCAGTTTTGTGCAATCAGGCTTTGCAGTAGCTACTGCATTAATGATGCTGTCAATTGCAGTGCTCTTTGGAGCTGCCACATCAAATGAATGCCAAATCCATTTCCTGCTAAATGCATCAATCACGTTAAAGCAGTAGCACCATCTGTCAACCCCACACCAGACATATGTGATGTCTGTCTGCCACAACTGGTTTGGTGCATCAGGCTTGAATAATGTTCTGGCAGATTTGATGATGTCATTTTTGGTCTTTTTAGGCTCAATCCAGCCCAATTTGTGAAATATTCTTCTGATTTGTTTTCTGTTTACAGGCTTGTTCAGTTCCCTTGAGACTTGGGATGCCATGCGTCTGGTTCCATAAGTTGGCCTTTGTTTTCCAATCTTTTGAACTACATCAGTTACTGCAGGATCTGTCTGAATCCTTCTTGGTGACTTTGAGTAATACCATTTGGATTTTGAGACTCCAATTAATAACAATGACTTGTTCAAACTGATGTGTTTGTTCAGTTGATTCACTGCAGTCATCTTTTCTGGTTCTCCAACGTTTTTTTTAAAATGTCATTGGCAATTGTGATCTCGCCGATTAGTTTTTTGAGGGAATCATTTTCCTTTTGCAGATTCTTGCAGACATCTCCGTTTGGTGTGCCATTTAATGATGCCTTGCCACCTTCTACAAATCGTTCCCTCCATTGGTAGAATGTCTGTGGATGAATATTGTACTTTCTGCACAACTCTGCAGTTGCAATGTTTGTGTTTAGTGACTCTAAAACCACTCTTGACTTTTCTGCTGATGTGAATTTGCTCTTTACCATGAGGGTAAGCCTCCCAAGTTATCTGAAAAGTGTATGTATGCTACTGGTCCTACTCTAGAGGGGACCAGACCAAACTATGGAATACAGCGACATGATTCATACAATGTCATAATCCCCTACAAAACAGCAGAGGGTATGCAACTGCAAGACGGAATAATACTGCATGCTACATCATCTGAAAAGACTAGGACCATACGACTGCACAAAAAGGAGCTAAAAGACTCGACACCTGTTAAAGTAAGGCAAAAACTCAAAGACATATCAGAATCAGAGATACTATTCCACAAAGGTTACCATTCCAATAGAGTTTGCAAGGCTGCTTAATTTGAAAAAGAATGATGAGTTGGAGGTATATGCCAATACAAATACGGTAATCATCAAATCAAAGATACCAGAGAGTACAACTGTACCAGAGAGTACAACTGTACCAGAGAGTACAACAGAGAACTGTACACTAACTGTACACTCAAAGAACAAAACAAGATTAAATCCAAAGACTACAAATCAAAAACATCCATTCACTCATTAACTAGACCTCTTGCGCAATTAGACATATTTTACCATATTACACAAATTCATTCACAACAAGATCCAAAGCTAAGAACAACCTAACACATTTCATGTTAACATACAAGCAATTCTCAAAAAAGCCAAGATCATCTCTCTCTTTTACTGGAGTGACTCAGCAGCACTTTGATGTGATTCCATAATCTCAGAAATTATTTGAAATTAAATTCAATGAAAGATAAGATTTTGTTTGTAATTACGCAAGAGGTCTATTGAACTGTGGTGAGCCTTTTGGAAACCATACTCAATAACAAAAATTCGTTATCCTATTCTGAACTCGGTTTACGTACATTGTAGATTCAAGTTTAAATTTCAGGAATTAGCATAATTTGGAAGATTTTGGGTCATGAATATTTGTTAGACAGTATAGTTGGGGTGAATTTCTGTGTTGCACCTTTGTGACCGGGTATACCACCACGTTTTGATTTGCCAGAATCAGAATCTCTGTTTTTCTTTGCATCTTGTTTCTGTTTTCTCCATTCAAGTGAATTTTTTGATGGTGGTGAGTGTGGATTTTCATAGTATGATAATTTTTGCGTGAGTTGTTTTACTTTTTCTTGTAATTGTAAGATGATTCTCTCATGACCACGCTCTGACATGTATTGTAGAATGATTTAGTTGATCTTTGATTTTTTGTGTAATGGTATTGATTTATGTGTGAAGCTTGATACATACATCTATGTTCCATTATAAGCAGATGTAACATGGACATTTTTTATCCAGACACACGAATCCATATCAATAGTATGGGTTCCATTGTTATATGCTTTCCAAGCTGAAAAAGCATCTGGTTTTAGTCCTGTTGTACAAACATAGTTAATTGTGAGAAGATCATCTGATTGACGATACAAATATGCTGGAATAACCATAGTCATTACAATTAATAAAATTAAAACAACTATTGACACAAAAAGTATAATTTTTTTATTTGTCATATTTTATTGATTTTTAATTTATTAAAATATATAGAAGAAGAAAATTCCTCAATTTAAGACAGCAGTTATGCCCATTTGAGATGTGATTTGATCAATTGGTGTGTGATAATATCCCCACCAATCATGTGTGGCAACAATTCCATACAAATCACCTTTATCACCACTCTCAACAACAGTACCGCCACTATCACCATGTGCCATTACAGTGTTAGATCTTACAAGATCTCTGACGTACTCACCTTGAGCCACATTCAAAACAGTTACATGAATTGCTGAAACTGTTCCAAAGTCTACACCCCCTCCTTGACCTGATTTCATAATAGTGTCGTTTTGTTGTCCAGAAGCCGAAGTAGTTTTGGTTATTATGTGAGTCCCACCACCATATACTTTGTTGTCGGCTATACTCGAACCACTTGTAATCCATGCACAGTCACAATTACCCCAATAGGATTTCTCAGAACTTACAGTTCCAATATTATCATTTGAATAGTCTTTTACACTGCTTCCAACTCTACCATCTGCACAATGTCCTGCAGTTATCCAACCCCGTGTTAAACCCTTCTTGGCTTGAAAACCGAAACTACAAGCAGCCTCCATTCCAGATACTTTGATGTAATTTCCTCCAATTATCGGAGTACATTCATTTTGATTACAAGATAATGCTTCTGCAGGAGTAGAATAAACAACATGCCATTTTATATTTTGAGGCATCATTTGTTCAAGTTCTGAAACAATTAAATCGATATTATCAGAATTTACAATATTTTTATTCAATCCAATTTGAATTTCTTTACTAGTGATGTCTATACCTATACTAGTAACAAATTTTACTGCATCAGAATTCAATAACTTTCTTTCAAAAGTATCTTGTTGATGGATTAGTCTTTCCACTTGTGTTTTTGGAATATCTTTCATGTGATTGATTCTTTCAATTTCATCCTTTTGAGATTTTATTTCAGCAATTCGTTTATTGATCTTTATTTTTTCACTTATATTTTTTTCAGATTTGATTCTTTTCTTTAAATCTTTTTCCTCAATGTCAAGTGATTTTTGTTCTTTTAAGACTAATTCACGTTCTACTTTTTCTTGGATTCTTTCCAAAGTTTTATCTTTAGGGTTTTTATTGTTGACCTCTGCTTCTGCAATGTCAATTATACTAAATGGTAATATCATTGCAACAATCAAAGAAGCAAATAAAATGATCTGTATTTTTTTATTTTGTTATACATGTTATTACAAATTGTAATTCATAACGCCTTTATAATATTTATTCTAATTTTATAATTTTATTTCATAAAATAAGAATAACTATCAACTAATAAAAAAACACTGATTTAAACAACTGATTGGAAACGAAATCCTATAATTTCTTAGTTACTGACGATGATGTTCAATATATCAGCAGTTCAAGAGATGTAGACACAGTTTCCAAATCTGATAGAGTATAGCGAAAAGACAAAGTTCGTGAACTAAATAATTCCAAAACAAAAAACTTTTTGATCAGTTAACCCAACAAAATACATGAAGGATGTGGTAAATTCTAGTGATCTGTGTAACAAATCATGAAATGGCAGATGTCATAATGTCAGAGATTATTTGAAGAGAAGGTAGGAGATTAGGCGTAAAAGTCATAACTCTATGAAATAAAAAAAGCGAAACTATGAGATTAATCCACGTTTTTCAATAGTTTTTATAATCCTTGGTTACTTTTTTGTTCGTGTTAATTCCTGTTAGATGTTTAACTTGTGGAAAATTAATTGCTGATAAATTTGAAGATTATCAAAATAAACTTAAAGCAGGTGAAAATTCTACAAAAACTCTCGATTCTTTAGGTCTTGAAAGATATTGTTGCAGAAGAATGCTTTTGACTACTGTAGAAACAATACAACAAGTAATTCCATTCTACGAAGCAATTCAGAGAAGAAAACAAGAAGTTCAATCTGAGTTAGAATAACTTGGCAAAAATATCCTCGATTGAAGGACGTATTTTATACAACAGTCGAGGTAGTAAAACAGTTGAAGTTGATGTTCAATCAGATAATGAATTTTTAGGAAGAGTCTGTGCACCATCAGGTGCAAGTGTGGGAAAATACGAAGCAGTTAGTTTTCCAAACAAAAATCCTGAAGAAAGTCTCAAAATTTTAAAAGAAAATTCTCAAAAATTTGTTGGTCTAGAATCATCAGATTTACAAGGAATTCATAATGTTTTAAAAAATATAGATGGCTCAACAAATTATTCAATTGTTGGAGGGGCACTAGCTTTTGCAGTTACCATTGCAGCCATGGAATCAGCATCAAAAGCATCCGGCGAACCATTGTTTAAAACACTCTCATCAGAATCTTCATTCAAATTCCCGTATCCTTTAGGAAATATTTTGGGAGGGGGAGCACATGCAGGTCCTGGAACGCCCGACATTCAGGAGATACTAATTTGTGCTATAGGCTCAAAATCTATCAAAGATGCAATTGAAACTAACTTGTCAGTACATAAGGAAGTACGTTGTGTTTTAGAAAAAGAAGATCCCAATTTTACAAATGGTCGGGGAGATGAAGGAGGTTGGGCACCAAAATTAGAAAATCAAAAAGCATTAGAAATATCTGCAAAAGCCTGTGAAAATTTAGGATTTACTTTAGGAAAAGAAGTATCATTAGGAGTTGACTTTGCATCATCAACACAGTGGAATAAAGATAAAGCAAAGTATGTCTATGACAGGGCAGGATTTGAAAATTCTACTGGCGAGCAAATTGATTTTGCTGCAAATATTATTGAAAAATTCAAATTAATTTATGCTGAAGATGCAGTTCATGAAGAAGCATTTGAAGACATGTCAGAATTGACAAAAAAATTCCCAAACACATTGGTTACAGGGGATGATCTCACTGTCACAAACAAGAATATCTTGAAAAAAGCAATTGAAGGTAAATCATGTAATGCCGCTATTTTAAAAGTAAATCAAGCAGGTAGTCTTTTTGATGCTTTAGAATTTGCTGATGAAGCAACTCAAAACAATATCAAACTAATCACATCCCATAGATCAGGAGAATCTACAGATTCACAAATATCGCATATTGGTCTTGCCACAAAGTCAAAAATGCTCAAAGTGGGCATTGTGGGAGGAGAAAGGGTGGCAAAACTCAACGAATTATTACGATTATCAGAGCATGATTTAATATGTGGTATGGCAGAGATTTAAAATCGTCATGAGTCAACAAACTGAAGCAACTGACATTAAAAAAAAGGTTTTAGCTACCGGAATCAGGGTAGGAACCCAGGTTAAGACCAAATTCATGAAACCATTCATCACCAAAGCAAGTCCTGAAGGACTATACATGCTCGATTTGGATATCACCTTAGAAAAAATTCAAATCGCAGCCAAATTCATCAATAGATTAGGCGCCGAAAATCTTATCGTATGTTCAGGTAGACAATATGCCGAAACTCCAATTGAAAAATTCTGTGAGAGTTTAGGCGCTAAAAAGTTACTAAACAGATTCATGCCCGGAACTCTGACAAATCCTTCATTGCCATACTATATTGAACCAAAATTAATTTTAATTTCAGATCCACAAGTAGATGAACAAGCAATTATCGAAGCAACAAATGCAGGTATTCCAATTATAGGAATTGCAAATACAGACAACATCACATCTAATCTGGATGTAATTATTCCAGCAAACAATAGAGGAAGAAAAGCTCTAGCTACAGTTTACTGGTTATTGGTACGTCAAGTCTTAATTGAAAGAGGTGAACTGAAAGAAGATGAACCAATGAAAGAGGAAATCGATGATTTTGAAACAAAGATTATCGAAGAGGAAATCGAATAACTTTTTTAGATTTTTCAAGGGTTTAATTGAAATCCAAAGCTTCTGCCCCTGGAAAGGTAATTCTTTTTGGAGAACATTTTGTTGTGTATGGAGTAAAAGCAATTTTATGTGCAATTGATAAGAGAATTACAGTTACAGCAGAGAAAACAGAAGACGGAAAAATTTCCATTAAATCAAGTATTGGGAATTTGGAATTAGGATCTGAAAAAACAATTTCAGAAATTAATTCACCATTAAAACCATTTTATTATTTAGGAAATAAGATGATAAAAAATCAAAATACCGGAATTAGAATTGTTGTTGAATCAGACATTCCATTAGGAATGGGTTTAGGATCATCATCTGCATGTTGTGTTGCAGGTGCAGCAGCAATTGCAGGACTGTTCAAAAAACCATCTAAAGAAGAAATTCTAGAATTAGCAATAGAAGCTGAAAAAACAATTTTTAAAAATACATCTGGAGCAGATTGCACTGTATGTACATACGGAGGAATAATGGAATACAACAAGAAAAAAGGGTTTCACAAAATAGAATTTGAGCCTAATTTTCATCTAGTAATTGCCAATTCAGACATAGAACATTCGACAGAATTAGTAGTAAATGAAGTGAAACGATTTAAAGAAAAAGATGAAGCAGGATTTTCTTCATTGTGTGATAAAGAATCAAAATTAGTGGAAAAAGTTTTAGAATTACTGAAGGAAAACAACATTAAAGGATTAGGTGACAAAGTTCAAGAAAATCAAGAATATCTTGAAACGATAGGGATTTCAAATAATACACTAAGAGAAATGATTCAAATAGGCCGACGAGAATCATTTGGGGCAAAAATTACAGGTGCAGGTGGAGGAGGATGTATTTATGCACTTACAGACGAATCGAATTTAGAACAAACTATAAAACAATTCAAAGACAATAATTATAATTGTTTTTCAGTTAAGATTGATTTTAAAGGTCTGAATACTTTTTAATTGATCAGATAATTTTAAAATGTATGATTCTGATAAAACTGGGAGGTTCTATCATTACAAATAAAGAAAAACCATTATCTGCAAGGAAAAAAATAATTGACAATCTTTCTCAAAGCTTGAAAAAAATTAATGAACCAATAATCGTTATTCATGGAGGAGGATCCTATGGACATTATTGGTCTGTAAAATATGATATGCATACAAAAGAAAAGAAATATGAACCAAGAGGAGTTGCAATTGTTAAAAATTCAATGATTGAATTAGATAAAATTATTTTAGATTCATTACTAAAAAATAAAATAAATCCATATTCTCTTCCTCCAACTGATTTCATGTCTGGAAATAAACCCATAACTAAAAAAATTAAGGAGATGGAAAAAATTGCAAAATCAGGCTTGATTCCAGTCACATATGGCGATGCATTATGGTATGGTCAAAAAAAAACATACATTTTATCAGGAGATAAAATTATGACTCATCTTGCAAAAATTCTAAAACCCAAACTCTGTATTTTTGTATTAAATGAAGATGGACTATATTCAGACTTGAAATCAAAAAAATTAATTTACGAACTAAGAGGAGAGCGCCCATTAATCTCTAAAAATAAAATGGATGTAACTGGAGGAATGACTAGAAAAGTTGGAGAAGCATTTAAAATTGCAAAAATGGGAATGAACGTGTTTTTTGTAAATGGTAACAAACCCGAAAGAATTGTAAAAGCGATTAAAAATAAGACATTTGAAGGAACAATGTTTAGAGGTAAAAAAAATGTCTGAAGAATTTGTAATTTTAGTTGATAAAAATGATAATCCGATTGGCAATGAAGAAAAAGTAAAGTGTCATTTACCAAATGGAAAATTACACAGGGCATTTACTGCATTATTATTTGATAATGAAGGAAGATTAGTTCTAACAAGACGAGCAAAAGAAAAAATGCTATGGCCAAATGATTGGGACGGAACATTTGCTAGCCATCCAAGAAAATCCGAAACGTATGTGTCATCAGGAGAAAGAAGAATGCCTGAAGAATTGGGTATTTGTGATAATTTAGATTATTTGCATAAATTCGAATACCATGCTCCATACAAAGATATAGGATCTGAAAATGAGATATGTGGAACATTAATCGGGGTAATTGATAAATCTACAGAACTAAAAGAAATTGCAGGGGAAATTGACGAGATAAAATGGATTTCCTCTAAAGAATTAGTTGCAAAATTAAAAGAAAATCCAAAAATTTACTGTCCGTGGATGCTTATTGCACTAAAATTATTAGAAAAATCAGATAAATCTATGCTTGAAAAGTACACAAATGTCTTATCTACATGGATGGATATTGAAGTTAAGGATGAACTACAAAAAGCAATTAAAATTCATCTCTCAGATGATAAATGGGGATTAGTAGATGAAAAAAACTAAACAGATGGAACAAAATGCAAAAACGGTAAACAAGTATCTAAATTCCAAGCTAAAAGGCAATCCAAAAAAACTCTATGATGCTGCAGGACATCTAATTGTAAATGGTGGAAAGAGACTCAGACCATACATGGTGATTAGAAGTTGTCAAATTTTAAAGGGTAGAGTATACAATACAATGCCTGCTGCAAGTGCAGTAGAAATGATACATAACTTTACACTAGTTCATGATGATATTATGGATAATGATGAAATACGTCACGGAGTTCCTACAGTTCATAAAAAATTTGGTATGCCAATTGCAATTCTTGCAGGAGATGTTTTGTTTTCAAAAGCATTTCAAATTATTACAGATTCAAAATTATCAGCAAATGCCACTATGCAACTAGTTTCTAGACTTGCAAAGGCCTGTGTAGATGTATGTGAAGGCCAATTGCTGGATGTAAAAATGGCTGAAGACACAAAGATTCCATCACAGGCAGAATACATCACAATGATTGGCAAAAAAACAGCCGCACTATTTGATGTGTCATGTGCAATGGGGGCAATTTGTGCAACAAACAAAGTAAAAGATATTTCAAATCTTTCATCATTTGGTAGGAATTTGGGGATTGCATTTCAAATTACAGATGATCTTATTGGAGTAATGGGAGATCCTAAAATTACAAAAAAACCCGTAGGAAATGATCTAAGAGAAGGTAAAAAATCACTACCAATTCTAATGGCAATAAAATCCGCAAAAGGTAATGACAAAAAAATAATTCTAAAAGCATTTAAAAATCCAAAGATAACAAAAAAAGAGCTAGACAAAGCTGTAAATATTATTCGTTCTCTGGGAATTGAAGAAAATGTAAGAAGACAGGCTCTAAAATATGCAGAAAAAGCAGAAAAATCACTAGAAAAGTATTCAGGATCTGCAAAAACAGAACTAATCTCATTATTGGATTTTGTAGTCAAGCGAAGTGTGTAGTTGTAATAGGTAAGAGCATGGATGAAGAATTAAGAAAAGAAATTAGAAAGATGACTCTGCAAAATGCTTTTGAGCATGGAGGAGAAACTAGAGATAAAATAATTTTAGGAAAAATTTTAGGAATAAAGCCCGAATTTAGAAATAAAGTAAATGAAATTGCAGGGGGAATTTCTGAAATTGTCTCATCAGTTAACCAATTATCATCAGAAGAACAAGAAAAAGAAATTAAAGAAAACTTTCCAGAAATTTTAGCACCTAAAGAAAAAATTGAAGAAAGGGAAGGACTTCCAGAATTAAAAGATGCAGAACAAGGAAAAGTGATAACCAGATTTCCTCCAGAGCCTAATGGATATCCACACATAGGTCATGCCAAAGCTGCTATCATTAATTCAGAATATGCAAAAATGTATGGTGGCAAATTCATTCTAAGAATGGATGATACAAATCCCGAAGTAGAGAGAATGGAATATCATGCTGCTATCAAAGTAGGACTGGAATGGTTGGGAATAGAATTTGAT
This sequence comes from Candidatus Nitrosopumilus sp., assembly GCA_965205675.1. GTDB lineage: Archaea > Thermoproteota > Nitrososphaeria > Nitrososphaerales > Nitrosopumilaceae > Nitrosopumilus. The sequence continues at coordinate 1,577,905 of OZ242186.1, read as the reverse complement.
ATCGTAAAAAGTACATCAGATGATATGGAGTTATTTTATGAAAAAGGAAATGAGATGATTAATTCGGGAAAAGCATATGTTTGTACTTGTAAAAGAGAAGATATCAGCAAAAACAGAAGAGCGAGAAAAGCATGTAAATGCAGTACAGGAAATATTGATAAAAATAATAAAAATTGGGAAAAGATGAATACAAAATTCAAACCAGGGGATGCCATCGTTAGATTTCGTGGAGACATGAAAGCAGATAATGCAGTTATGCGAGATCCAGTTTTGTTTAGAATTATAGAAGGAAAACATTACACATTAGGAGAAAAATATAGAATATGGCCAAGTTACGATATGGCCGTAGCAATAGAAGATAGTATTGATGGAGTTACTCATGCTTTTCGTTCAAAAGAATTTGAATTGAGAAAAGAACTAATTGATGCGATTTTAGATGCATTAAAGATGCGAAAACCAACACAAGGCTTTTTCTCCAGACTAGAATTCAAAGGAATGCCAATATCAAAAAGAATCATCAAACCCCTGATTGAAGAAGGAAAAGTCTCATGGTATGATGACCCAAGACTCCCAACTTTAGAGGCATTAAGAAGAAGAGGAATCAAACCCGAAGCGATTAGGAAATTTATCATGTCATTGGGATTAACTAAGGCAAATACTCTGGCACCATTTGATGCACTAGAAGCTTTTAATCGAAAATTTATCGATCCAAACAGTATAAGACTATTCATGGTAAGTAACGCAAAAAAACTCAGAGTAAAAAACTTGTTAGCATCCTCTGTTGAAATTCCAAATCATCCCATAAACGATATGGGAACACGAACTATTGAAATTGATGAGAATTTTTACATTTCTGGAGAAGATGCACAAACGATCAAAGAAGGAACACAAATTCGTCTTTTAGGACTAGGCAATGTATCTATCACTAAACAAGGCATAGAGTTAGAGGGAGAATTTGTTAAAGATGGAAAAATAAATGATATTCCAAAAATTCAGTGGATTCCGCAGAAAACGGCACATGCAATAAAGATGGTTATCCCAAAAACATTGTTTAATGATGAAGAATTTAATGAAAATAGTTTAGAAGAATTAGACGTTTATACAGAACCATATTATCTACAATTAAAAGAAGAAGAGGAAATTCAGTTTGTTAGATTTGGATATTGTAGAAAAGATTCACAGAATCAAGCCATTTTTACACACAAGTGATTCATTATGAAAATTGCACGACTAGTACATGATAATAATGAAACATATGGCTTTGTTAACGGGGATAAAGTATCAACTAAAGATGAAATTACTTACTTGACAGGCGTGCCAATTCCTCAAAATATTAAGAATTTTCTTTTTGATGGATGGTATGATGAAATTAAAAATAAAGTCAATGACTTGCCATATGCAGAAAACATTTCAAAATATAAATTATTATCGCCGATTCCCAATCCTAACAAAATAATTTGTTTAGCATTCAACTATGTCGATCATGCTAAAGAACAAGGGTTACCAGTACCAGAAGATCCTGCCTTAGTTATAAAACCACGAACTGCACTAAACAGCACGAATTCAGATATTGTGTGTCCAGACTTTGTTACACAGTTAGATTATGAAGTAGAATTAGCATTGATTGTAGGAAAAAACTGTAAAAATATTAGCGCAGAGGCTGCTTTTGATGCAATTTTTGGATATATGGTATTCAATGATGTTTCAGCAAGAGATATCCAATTCAAAGATAAACAATTCACAAGAGGAAAAAGTTTTGATTCATTTGCACCTTGTGGACCATGGATTACAACAAAAGATGAAATCAAAGATCCCCAAAATCTCAAAATGACAACCAAAGTAAATGGAGAATTAAGACAAAATTCCTCATCAAATAATATGTTCATTAAAATTCCAGAAATTATTTCAAAAATTTCCAAAGTAATGACATTGGAGAAAGGAGATATTATTTCTACAGGAACTCCATCTGGAGTTATGTTAAACAAACCAAATGCAGTGTTCTTAAAAGATGGGGATAAAATAGAAATGGAAATTGAGAATCTGGGAATTTTGAACAATACAATAAAAATCGTTAAATCGAATTAATTCAAAGATTTTTTCATTAAATAAAATAAAATTTTGGATTCCAAGGAATCAAAATTTGGTAATTTTTCTTGAGTTAAGATTTGGATTCTTTTATAGTCTTTATTCCAACCAAAATTTTGCAAAAAAGAAAGAATTTCACATACAGATTCATCAGAACCAGAAAATAAAGTGACAATAAGAGTTTTCCCAAAATGTTCAGAATCCGTGAGAATGGCAACAGAGTTTTTCCCACCAATGCTAGAATAAACAATTCGGTTTTGTTCATGAAGAGATTCTAGTATTGTTTCATCAAGTGGAAGCCATCTCCAAGATTTGACATAATGAGTATAAAATTTGTGATTAAACGATCTTTCAAAGGTAGCATTGTGATTTAAGTTAATTTTTGGTTCCATAGAGTAAAAATTCCATGTTTGAAAAATTTCATAGTTTAAAGAATTTGCCATTGAAATCGAAATAGAATTTTCTGTATCAATTAACATGTATGAAAAAGAAAGGTTTTTCTTCGAACCAATAATTTCTGTGTGTCTTATCAGTTTAGAGGCAATATTTTGACGACGAGAGGAGGATTCAATTCTAATTCCCTCAATCCAGATTTGACTGTCAGAATAAAATGCATGACAAATTCCAACAGGATTTGGTTTTTGAGCTAAAAACAAATAACCTTCTGATAACCAAAAATTCCAAACATGTTCTATATAATCACCCCATGAAAAAGTATTTTTACAAAATCCTAAAACTGAAACTTTATCTGAATCATTTGCCTCTCGAATTTCTAGATTTGCCATTATACAAAAAATTATTAAGAATGATTAGATAAAAACTTCAATGAGTAAAGTTATTGCCGGTAAAACATCAGATATTACTCCTGGAAAAATGATCAAACTATCAGTTGATGGTAGAGACATATTAGTAGCAAATATTGATGGAGAGTATTGTGCAACAGATGACTCATGTACTCATTCAGGTTCTAGCCTATCTGAAGGAAAATTAGATGGGTGTACCATTACTTGTGGGTGGCACGCAGCAGAATTTGATTGTAAGACTGGCAAATTAATGAAATTCCCAGCAAAAATTAGAGATTTGACACCATATAATGTTGTTGTAGAATCAGACAATGTTTTTGTAGAGATGTAACTATATACTTCTAATTTTTAAGAAAAGATGATAAAAATGGTTGACGATACTCAAAATAAAGAATCCATGAAGGAAGCGATTGAGACATTAGAACAAATTACAGCCAGCAACTCTACTCCAAAAACAATAAAAAAATCAATTACAGACTTGATTGCAGATCTAAATAATCCAGAATATTCTCTATCAGTTAGGGCCGCAAATACCATTAGTCTACTAGATGATGTTACACAAGATCCTAACATGCCATCATACGTAAGAACTCAATTATGGCAAGCAGTTTCAAAGCTAGAAAGCATAAGAGAATAAATTCTCGTTTATTATACCAAACACAATGAAAATTGAAGAATATTTAGAAACATTACCAGACAATTTACTTAGTGGTGAAGACGTCCAGCTACCTGAAAAATCATTTAGGGAGATTTTTAAATTTGTGAATTTAGATAAAGAAGATATTTTTTATCATTTAGGCTGTCAAGATGAAAAAGGAATTCAATTAGCTGTTAAAGAATTTGGTGTCAAAAAAGCAGTTGGAATAGATAATAATCCTGAAAAAATAAAACAAACAAAGAAAACTCTTGAAGAAAATAATACCAAGGCAGAATTAATTTGTCAAGATATACAAGAATCAGATATTTCAGAAGCCAGTGTGATTTTATTCTGGTTTACAGATGAGAGCATAATTCATAGTATGATGGAAAAATTTGAAGCACTAAAACCTAAAACCAAGATAATTACTATTTGGGGCCCTCTTCTAGGCTGTCTTCCAAATAAGGTGGAATTTCCTTACATCATAAATCAAACTCCATTTAAAAAAGCACAAAATATGCAAGAACAACTATTAACAATTTTTGGCGTAAAATGTGTAGATTTTGTTACAGCATGGGAATTTGCTGAAAGGTACACCAAATCCATTGGATCGCCAGATGTTAAAAATGATAGATTTCTGACAATTATTCAGACACTGATAATTTGGATTAATGCTAGAGAATTAGGAGTAGCATGTGGAGAAGAAATTCCAGAATCCATTAAAACATACATTAGCATTATGAAAATACATTTTGATATTGATTTTGAATATCTTTTAAAAGAATAATCTGTGTAATCTTTTTATCTTGTTTTTATCTAAATCAAACATGAACAGTAGATTAAACATCAATGTTTCTGCAGTAGATTATGATGAAACAAGCAAGGCACTGACTCATCAATTATCCCTTTTGGAGGAAATGGTGCATGGTGAGAATGATTTTGTTATGACTGATTCAGAGTTTGCGTTTGGATGGCATTTTTTTGTGTTAAGTGTGAACAGATCATTAATTGAGAGACTAATCGAAATGATGGGCGTAGATTTTGAAAAATTGAAAGGCAAGGGAAATGAGAAAAAATTTTTGTCATGGTTAACAAAGAATGTGGAATCTAAATCGCCTAGATTCAAACTTGCCATCAAAGAAGAGATGGAATCAAGCAAATTCGGTATTTTTTAAAAATCGGAGGGGCCCTCGAGGGGAATCGAACTCCTGTCCGAGGATCCACAATCCTCTATACTAACCACTGTACTACGAGGGCCACAAAAAAGAAATTTGATCATCCAGTAATAATCTTTAAGATTATGATGAAAATCAGACTGTAGATTTATTATTGACTAGGTAAGAGTTGATATATGCGAAAGTGGTGGATTGCAATGGCAATATCGATAGGGCTCGTTTGGACAGGCATTAATTATTTTCTTCCATGGTTGTAGTAAATCATTCAAATTAGATCGGCCTCAAATTTAAAAATTAAACTAATTTTGATTATATCGTAGCGATCGCTTTAAATTTGTTAGATTAAGATATTTTTCGACATGAAAAAAGGATTCCTTACAAGTAGATTACGCTCGAATAAAAAATCAGTGAAAACTCCTATTGAAAATAAGATGGAGACCATTCAAGGAGAGAAATTTGTGTGGATTGATTTGCAAAATCCTGATAGAAATGATGTTGAAAAATTAGCTGAAAAATACAATTTCAATGCATTAAACATAGAAGACTGTATGACTAAATTTGAACTCCCAAAACTAGACAGTTATGATGATCATTTCTTTGTAATTCTTCATTTTCCACCACTGGCACAAAAAATAGGAGTATCAAAAAATAGTCAGTTATCAATATTCATAGGAAAAGATTTCCTAGTTACTGTTCATCAAGGAGATCTTAAACCTCTAGTAGAATTAGTGGAAATTTGTAAAACTCATTCTGATCAACAAAGAAAAGAAAGATTGCTAGGTAAATCTTCAGGATTGTTACTTCACGAGATTATAGATGTTCTAGTAGATGATCTGTTGCATACGTCAAGAAAAATTATTGCAAATCTAGATGAAATTGAAGATCGGGTTTTTGATGAAACAAAACCAGTAGCAAGAAGTATTGCTCTACTTAGACGAGAGATTAACAAATTAAGAAGAATATCTAATCCATTAAAGAAATTTGTGCTAGAAATAGCAAAACATGTAAAACGATTTCCAGGCAGTGAAGATGACGAACTCACATTATACTATGATGACGTAATTGACCACATTGACAAAGTGATTGAAACGTTAGAAGAATCAAGGGAAACTATGGAAATTTACAAAGATACCGATTTTGTGCTAAGTACTGAAAAAACTAACAAAGTCCTTGCAGTATTGACAATAATTTTCACCTTGGCAATTCCATCAACAGTGATTGGGACATTTTATGGAATGAATGTTGATCTGCCCGGAGGTATTGGAGATAACTCGATGGTTTTAGGGCCATTTACAACATTCATAGTTGTAATAATTGCATCGGCGATACCTGCAATCATGATGTTTACATATTTTAAAAAATTGGGTTGGATCAGTAGTTAAAATAAAAAATCTAGAGTTATTTGCAAAAATGAGCTTAGATAAATACAAGATAATTTTATCTAGACTATGGGGAAAATTAAAATTAGAACAGGCAGAGGCACAGGAACTATTGAAGTTGACGACGATGCTTCAAAATGGTCTGGAGATGATTTCAAAAAGATCCAAGAAGCAAGAAAGAAAGCAGCATCAAATAGAACGGTGTCATCAGGTCGCGGAACTGGTTCTAGAAAGCTAGGAGATATGCCTGAATCAAAGAAATCTGCCAGTACAAAAGGTAGAACAATCAGTACAGGTAGAGGTACAGGTTCTAGAAAAAGTAAAGGATAATAGAATTACATCAATTCTTCATTTTTGGAATTTTTGTTTGATGTTATTCTCTAAATTTTATTATATTTTGATATCAGAATTTCCAGATTTTAGTTTGTCCCAATCAGCAAGAAAGTTCTCCAAGCCAATTTTTGTTAATGGGTGTAATAACATTTTATTTAATACACCAGGAGGCAATGTAACAACATCAGCACCTATTTTTGCAGCGTCAACTACATGTAGTGGATGACGAACACTTGCAACAAGAATTTGAGTTCCAAAATCATAATTTGAAAAAATTTCTTTAATTTCTAAAATTAATCGCATTCCATCTTGGCCAACATCGTCTAATCTTCCAATAAATGGGCTAACATATTTTGCACCAGATTTTGCAGCAAGTAAAGCTTGGTTTGCAGAAAAGATCAATGTGACATTAACCGGAATCCCTTCAGAAGAAAGAGACTTGCATGCTTTTAGTCCATCTGGAGTCATAGGAACTTTAACTACAACATTGTCTCCATATTGACGAAGACGTTTACCTTCTTGCATCATTCCAGAGTATTCAGTACTGACAACTTCTAGACTTACGTCGCCTTTGATTATTTTTGTAATTTCTTCCATGGCATCTTTTGGATTGCCGCCTTCTTTTGACATGAGAGAAGGATTAGTCGTAATTCCATCTAACAATCCCATATCATTAAATTTTTTAATAGATTCAAGATTTGCAGTATCTAGGAAAATTTTCATAATTTTTTACTCCTAATTTCTTTAACTTGTTTTGCTATATTAAAAGATGTTATCCCGTGTTTCTCTAAAAGTAAAGGAATCTCATTATCCCGTGCAGACTCTCCAAACATATCCTGTGCTCCGATTCTCTTAATGGGCACAGGATAAGATTCAGAAACAGATTCTGCTACGGCTGAACCCATGCCCCCAATAATATTATGCTCTTCAGTAGTTACAATACCCCCCGTTTCTCTGGCAGCTTTTTCTAAAATTTCATGGTCTGTCGGTTTAATTGAAAACATATCTAAAACTCTACAAGAAATTCCTTCTCGCTGTAATGATTCAGCAGCTTCTAAAGCCATTCTAACGGTAATACCACATGCAGCAATTGTACAATCAGAACCATCTCGCAAAGTAATACCTTTACCAATTTGAAATTCTTGAGAATCAGAATGAATGAGAGGAGTTTTTGATCTGGCCATTCTCATGTAAAATGGCCCATACTCTCTACTCATCAATGAAGTTAACTTTGAAACTGCAATAGTATCTGCAGGGATGAAAACTCTGAAATTAGGTATTGCTCTCATTATTGCAATATCTTCAATTTGTTGATGTGATCCACCATCAGGCCCTACTGACAAACCCCCATGAGATGTAACTAATTTCACATCAAGTCCTTTTTTTCCTAAAGGTGACGGATATGCAACATTATTTCTGATCTGATCAACTGCTCTACCAGGTAAAAATATGGCATAAGTACTAGCAAAAGGAATTTTTCCTGACATGGCCAATCCTGCAGATATTGTAACAAGATTAGCCTCGGCAATGCCTACATTGAAAAATCTATCAGGGAACTTCTTTTCAAATTTGGAGGTTTTCAATGAATCAGTTGTATCTGCACCTAAAACAACAACATTTGGATTTTCTTTTCCCAATTGAATCAAAGATTTAGAATATTCTGAACGCATGTCCGTCATTATTGGTTCATTCAAATGTATCCTGCCCCCTGTGCAATTTTTTTAATTTGATCTTGTTTTCCTCCAATTACATGTAATCCAATCCATTTGTTTGTCAGCTCACTTCCCCCCAGATCATTTGCTTTAGCAAGCAGTCCACGTCGTCTTGATTTTAGAATCTCATCTCTAAAATCCCTAATAGCAACTCGAACATCTTGCTGACCAATAATTGCACCTCCTCCAACAAAAACACGTGCGCCATCAGCAAATATCGAATCTATATTTTTTAGATTGACACCCCCATCAGCCTCGATATATCCCGAAAAACTATGTTGTTTCAAAATAGAGCCTAGTCTAGACATTTTTTCATGTGTTTCTTCAATGTATTTCTGACCTGATTTTCCCGGTACTACTGACATTACAATTAGTTGATCAATGGATTGTAAGAATTTGTATGACCATTCAGGCAATTCAGTACCAGGATTTATTGAAAAACCTACACCCACTTGATTTGATTTTAAAATATCATGAATTTCCCCAAAACTAGATTCGTTAATAACTTCAGCGTGGACAGTAACAATATCACTACCAGCATCAACATAGTCTTTTACATGTTTTACAGGATCATTAATCATCAAATGAGTATCAAATGGGATTACCGTTAATGGCCTTAATTCCCTGATTTTATTATGATCAAATGTTTTTGTCGGAACAAATTGCCCATCCATTACATCAAGATGAATGTAATCTGCTCTGCCAGCTATACATCTTTTAATTTCATTCTCTAAATTTGTCATGTCTCCTGCAATAATAGAAGGTGCAATCATGAATTGCGAATCTAATTCAGAATTAATTATGGGAACAACATCTGAATCGGGAGCTTTTCCATGCCATTGAGGATTATCCTCCATATGTTCAACAGATTTGCCTTTGACTGTTCTTGAAATTATTATTGTGGGGACTCCTTTTGTTGCATTTGCTTTTGCAACAGCTGCATCAATTTGTTCAACTCTATGTCCATCTATTTCAATAACATTCCAACCAAATGATCTCCATTTATCACCAGTTTTCCAACGTGATGTATCCTTCCACATTTCAGAAATATTAGAACCCTCTAAATTTTCATCAAGAGGCATAATTTTTTCAGTGTATGAATCCTGTTGAATGAAATTTCTATCAAGAAACGCTGTAAGATTGTCAACCTTGTATTTTGCAGCAGTCATGGCCGCCTCCCAAACTTGTCCTTCATCAGACTCTCCATCCCCAATGATTGTGTATACATGATGATCTTTGGAATCAATTTTTGCTGCAAGTGCAATGCCAACAGAGTATGACAAGCCAGTACCTAAAGAGCCTCCACAAAATTCGACTCCGGGACATTTTAAATCTGGATGTCCTTGTAATTTACTGCCAAATTTTCGTAATGTTTCAATTTCAGATTCTGGGAAATATCCTGCAACTGCCATGTTAGAAAATAATCCTGGAGCAGCATGTCCTTTGGATAAAACTAAACGGTCTCTATCTTCCCATTGAGGATTTTTAGGATCAAATTTTAGATACTTGTTAAATAAACATCCTAAAATTTCGGCCATCGAAAATGAACCGCCAGGATGGCCAGATCCTGCAGTATTGATTCCCTTTATCACTAATTTACGGGCTCTGAGAATATCTTTCTTGATTTGATAATAATTAAGACCCATCTGCAACGTATTCTTGTAAATTGAATAAAAATCTATTTCTAAAAGAAAATAATTAATTAAAAATCTACAAGATGCATCATACCTTAAAAACACAAATCAAATCATCCAAAAATTAAAGAAGATCTTACTTTATCTAACATAAATTTCAAAAATATTCAGATATTGGTAAACAATTATTCAATATGCATTATAATTTCAATGATGTTCCCGAATATAATTTGAAAAGAACAGACACAAAAATATCAAAAAATAAAAATTCTTTGAGCCTAATAATAACAAAACAAAATAACACTACAATAAAAATTAAAATAGATAATAAAACAACACTTGAAAAAATACCAATAGAAACATTAGAATATACTCTAGTATCAAAAAGTCCTTTATGGTGGATATTAAACTATAAGGAATCCAAAAATCACATGTTTGAAGATAAAGGATCAAATTCTGAAGAAATATGTAAAAAATTCAGTACATATAATTTTACAGATCATAAAGAAGAATTAATTATTTTATTACAAAAATAACAACTGCATGTGTTGAAACAATAAAACTACAAAAACAACTTGAAGAAATGGAGTGGGGACTTCAACCAGAACTCAAATTCACATCAATTGAAAAAAAATCTGTTAAAAAATCAAAAACAATAAAGAAAAAAACAATAAAGAAAAAAACAACTGGCAAACTTCAAAAGCTTGACTCTGCAATGTAACAACAAATTATTCTAAATTAATTTAGTTATTTATGCAGATATTGTTTTTAATGGTTCTTCTGAATTATTTCACTTTATACTAATCATACTTGATTTTCTAAATTTATCAACATATTCAAAATTGATGATGCAATACAAACAATCAGAGCAAAAATAAAGATTTATTATAAAATAATACCACAATTAAACAGGAAACTAGTCTAAAATAGCACTATTTCTTTCAAGAATCTTGATACGACAAGTACACACTTTGATTGGTTTAGTTTATGTGATGATTTCCAAGTCCACTAAACAGAAATTTAAATAGAAAAAACTTGAAGGGGATATGATTATTTTTTTTTCCTAATTTGTTGTACAACCATTGGCAAAAATGCCCCTACATCAGATACAATCCCTAAAGCTTGCCAAGTACCTCTATCCATAAGCTTGGTAACTGTAGGTTGATTAATATCCACCACGATTACTTTGACATTTGCTGGAAGCATATTTCCTGTTGCTATTGAATGTAGCATAGTTGAAATCATAATTACCATACTTACATCTTTTAGAATTTTTTTATATTCTCGTTGTGCTTGAACTACATCTGTTATTACATCCGGTAATGGGCCATCGTCTCTGATAGATCCAGCTAAAACAAAAGGTATTTTATTTTTAACACATTCATACATAATCCCTTTAGTTAATTTTTTATTTTTTACCATATTTGCAATAGAACCTGCCTTGAATACTGCATTGACTGTATCCATATGGTTTCGATGTCCATGATATGCCAATGTTGCATTCTGTACATTCATTCCTAATGATGTTCCCAGTGTTGCATACTCTATATCGTGTACTGCTAGTGCATTTCCTGCTAAAATCCCATCAATGTATCCTGATTTTATTAATTCTGAGACGGAATCATCAGCTCCTGTATGGACAATTGCAGGACCTCCCACAATCACAATCTTCCCTCCTTTCTTTTTTGTATTGTAAATGTCATCTGCCACTTGCTTTGCAATATGTTGAGTTGGTCTTTCACTAGAGCTAGAACTATTCATAAATTCAAAGACATTAACTCCTTCTCTTGGACGCTCTGGTGGTGTAATTTTGATACCTTTTTCACCAACAATTATCTGATCATTTTTTTTCACATCTCTTACTGGAACACAAAATGCTCTGTCGCCCTTAACAACTATACATTTATCCATCATCATGTTTTTTACTTGAATCCACTCGTCATTGTGAAAAACTTGAGTCTGATTATTAGTTGTGCTGTAAAAATTATCTGGCATTACATAGTTTTTTGGAGATTTTTTTAATGTTATCTGCTGTTGAGTTTTGGATACTGCTCCTAAACGATATACAGTTTCTAAAATCTCATCCAGATGTTTTTGGTTTTTACCTGTTAGTTGCAATCTTGCAAATGATTGATCTCTTTTCTTTTTACCAATCTGTATCTCTTGCACTTGAAATTCTCCACGCAAATCCATTATTTTATCAAAAATTTTAGTCAAAATTGAAGAATCAATCAAATGACCTTGAACTTCGATTTCCTGAGAAAATTTGCTCATTTAATAGATGTAAATGATATCATAACTAAAGTTTACGTTTTTTATGAAGCCTAAACAGGTAAGATTACTTTGCCTTCAAATTTTGGAATTTTGTCTGCTTCAAATGATTTTTCCAAGATCTCTTTTTGTTGTTCGGTAACTCCTTGAACTATGGTTTTTGATGATCCTGTCTTATCTACTAGCGCAAGTATGTATCCACTGCTATCAGTTAGGACAAAGCCTGCAGATTCATCAACAAAGGCATATAGATTTTCTTCACCTACTGGAGCCCAGACATCAGATTTAGTATCTGCCAGAGCTAATGCGGGCATGGCTTTTCCATTTGTCAGTGTGTTTAGATATTCTCTTGCTTCTGCTACTCTTTTTTGACCTAATTTTAAAGCCTGAAAATATTGCATGATTCACAATGAAATAGTTGCTATAACAATTTTGCTTCTAAAGATTTGTATAGAATCTTCTGATAAGAAAATACATGCCTCTTACAAATAATGTAATAATAAAATTAAATGAAATTACCACTATGACTGAGGATAAATCAAATATCTCAGAATCAGAAATTAATGAAATTAAACTAATTTTTACAAACCTTGTTGAACAAAATGAAAGATATGATCTTGATGAAATAGAATTTTGGTTTGAAAATGAAGGGAGTTGGACTACCCGTGAACCTCGAATTAGAATAATAAATCTAGCAAATTATGTACAAGACAAATATCTGCAAACAGCTCATCTTAGAATTATTTCTGATGATGATTGTAGTTGTGGCAACTAAATTTCTAATTGCTCTAACAATCTAGATATAATTTTACTATTTTCTGCCCTCTCATTAATAATTTTACTAACGCGGGTGTTATTTTCTACACCCTCTAGTATTATTTGAAAATATTCTTCGTCTAGATCATTGTTAGCTTGGAGTCTTTTAACCAATTCAAATAAAATTCCTATGACTTGTTTTTGTGCATCAATTAATTCGTTTTTATCTAACATTTTACACATCTTCTACAATATTTCTAAATATCTCTTTTAGTTTAGGATGAATTATCTCTTTTTTGGCAGTATTAAAAAAAGTCTGCAATTTTTCTTTCGAGTATCCTTCATCTTGATATATTTTTGCTTGCAATGCCATTTCTAATCTATCTAGCTGATCTACTATCTTTGCTTCAAAGGAATCTTGTTTTTGATATTCTTGCCAAATTTCCAAGTATTGTGATTTTATAGAACTAGGTAAATTTTCTAAAATTTTTAAAAATGCTTTATTTTCTATTTCTTTCTTTTTTTCCGCTGAAATTTGTTCTGGGGTGTAATCTCCTATTTCTGATTCTGCTAAATCATGAAGCAGTATCATTTTGAGTATTCTCTCAGAGTTATAATTTTCCAAATCTGATACCATCATCCCTATTATTGCCATGGAAAAAGAATGATCTGCTACGGATTCAGGATTACTCATAGATAATTTATCAATCCATCCTTGTCTTTGAATTTTTTTAAGATGGACTGCAGTTTTGAGAAAATCTATCATCATTTTGTTATATCATATCAAATGTTTTCTCTTAATGAATTTTCATATCCATTAATTTCGAAAACATAATAGCAATCTTAAAAATAAGAAAATCATGAAAATATACACCAAAACAGGAGATGATGGTAATACTAGTTTGCAAGGAAATTATAGAATAGGAAAATCCCATCCTCGAATTGCTTCATATGGAACAGTAGATGAAGTTAATGCCATATTAGGAATAGTTCTTACAAATTCTCTAGACAAGGATATTGAGATAGTCTTAACTAAAATTCAAAACGACCTATTTTTAGTAGGTGCTGATCTTTCAAATCCTCGTCTGAATGAAGTAAAAAATAGAGTATCATTAGAAATGGTTGAAAAATTAGAAGAATATATTGATACATTTGAATCAGAGCTGCCCACACTAACTAATTTTATACTTCCCGGAGGAGATTTCTCTGCGGCGCAATTACACCATGCAAGAACAGTGGTAAGAAGGGCAGAATCTCAGACGGTTCATCTAAGTGAAAAAGATGAAATTAACTCTAATTGCATAAAATACCTTAATCGACTATCTGATCTATTTTTTGTAATGGGTCGTTTAATCAATAAACGAAAAAACATCCAAGATATCTCTTGGAAGATCTAAAAAGGCAAACTTTAATTCCTCATCATAATCCTTTTTTTCTAAGTGCCGTGGTAGCTCAGCCTGGGAGAGCACTCGGCTGAAGACCGGGCTGTCGCGCGTTCAAATCCCGCCCGCGGCACTGTTTTGTAGTTAAGGCATTAAATATTTGAACACTTTAACAACTCGAACCGCTCCATTATCTAGTCTCTTCTGCATGTGTTTTCTCATTTCAGTTCCATTTGCAAAGAATGTATTGGCATTACCATTTTTCTCTTCTCTCCACTGTATCTCAATTGGATTGAGTTCTGGAGTGTATGCAGGAAAATATCTAATTATTACTTTATTTTTTGGTGCTTTGAGAAATTCTTTTACTCGGACACTTTTGTGGTATGATGCATTATCTGCAAACAGTAACAATTTCTTACCAAATTGTTTTTGCAGTGATTCTAAAAAATCAAGAAATGAGTCTGTGTTTGATTTATCATAGAACCTGCAAAAAAATACACCGTTATTGCCCAATGCACCAAATGATTGAAATTTTTCTCGAGTGTAATTAATTGGTGTGGTAATGTTATTGCCTGCAAGATACCATCCGCGCTTTATGTTGGGTGCTACTTTATTTGTTGACTCGTCCAGACATAGTGTGGTGTATCCCAATTTGGAATATTTTTTGATACTCCTTTTTGCGTTTTTTTAAAACGGGTTTGTTCCTCTTTTGAGGCTGATTTGTGATGAGTCTGTCTTGGTTTTTTAGATGAGAATCCGATTCTGTGCAGCAATTCACGCATTCCTCTTGCAGAGTATAGCGTGTTGTATTTTTTATTCACATGTGTAATTACCATTCTTGTACTCCACATGAATTGATTGAATCCAAACTTTTCTGGACCTGAAATTAGATCACCTCTTAATGACACTAGTTGTTTTTTATTTAAGAAACATCTAGAGCCAGAATATTCCTTACGGTGTGATGCAGTTATTCCCTCTTTATCCATTCGATTTAGCCAGTAGGACAGAGTTGATGGTATGACATCCAAACTGGCGCATATCACAGAATACGGAATATCTTGTTTTCTTAGTATTGCAGACTTTAATCTTATCTTCGCTTTTGCATTTTTTTCATTCTTGCATGTTTTTCTTAAAAAATTAATGCTTGTTCCTTTCATGAAATGGCTTCCTGAAGATACCATTAATGCTTTAGTTTGTTTTGACATGATTCTGTACGTATAAACTATGATCTAGATCTTTTGGGTTAAAATAGTTGATAATTCGTTCAAAATTTATATGCCTAAACTATATCACTTTTAACATAATTTTTTCAGATTTTATTATTTTTAAAATCGGCATATCTGTCAACAATTGCTCTTACTTTCACCTTTCTTTACAATTGGGATGTATTTGAAAATCTTGTTTTGGATTACATGAAGTTCCTCTAAAAATTACCACGCTGATTTTTTTAGATACACATTTGACGAGACCTGAAGATATTTGTCTATCAGTAGATGGGAAAGTAACTCAATTTAGATCAAAAACTATCAATTATTCAATCAATCTATTCAGATAGAAAAAGCTTGATGGAAGTATGTCACTCCATCAAATATGCATTGTACTTCATTTGATACCATGACACGCCAAGGCGTGATACTATCTAAAGCATTTGAGATTATCACTAAAATAATGTACAATATCTTATTGTTTCCATGCTCTAGTAAAAATAACTCACGGTTCCACAATGCAGATGCACATAATTCTGTCATGTCATTGTGTTTGGGAAATTCATACTCTGAATCTGGATTAAAGAGACTGGCAATGGAATCCCAGAATCATTCTCCAACTGGTTTCATGGTTGAGAAAAATCATATCAAAAATATCACAAAAAACAATGCAAATTCAATTACATCAGTCACTAGATAGTACAGTATCAAAATTACAAGAACTGGGAGTATTGGAACAACCAGTTACTGTAGCAATTGACAAACATCTAATCCCAAGATATGACAAATTGCCAAACCATTCTTTAATAAAATCAAAATCAAAAAACAGTACTACTCATTTTGAGAGTTACTGCACCATGCAGTGCGTTGAAAAAAGAATCAGGGCTCAATTAGGTTGTTATCCTTTGTATGACAACAAATCAAATGCCGATTTTGTGCGTAAATTACTCTCTGATGGCATCAATAATGGAATCAAGATTAAACTATTGCTAGTGGATAGGGAGTTTTTCACAGCTGGAACAATTTCAGAAATAAAACAAAAGAATCTGAAATTTCTAATGCCTGCAAAAAAGAATTCTCGAATCAAAGATGCAATTGTACAATACGTTAATGGAGATAGAAAGTCAATCTCGCCATACACAATAAAATCATCATCAGGACATGTAGAATCATTTAATCTAGTTATTCTACCAAACAAAAATGCAAGAAAAAAATCAGATATTATTGATCAGTATGTTGTGTTTGCAACAAATATTTCACCAAAAGAAATATCATATAACATACAAAACATTCCAACTGATTACAAGAAACGTTGGGGGATTGAAACAGGCTATGCATGTGTGGGAAGGTTCAGACCAAAAACCACCAGTTCAAACCAATCCATAAGATTGTTGTATTTCTACTATTCATTGATTTTGTACAATGCATGGATAATTGCTAATTTGATTATCTCAGAAGAAACTAATGTACAAAATCACAAACCAATAATATCAATTGAAATTCTCAAATATTTCTTTGTAAAGATAATTATTCATTATTTTAGAAATAACAAAAATAATTATTTTCTAGAATGTGTAACTTGAGTTACTTTCCCATCTACTGTCTATTGTTAATGTCTTCTCAAAGTCTGTCATTTTTGAATTTATTGACTATTACTAATGTGGTATGAAATTTGCTAGCTTGATTTCCATCCACTTTAAACATTTTTAGTTGTGATCTTTATTCTTGGCGTGGTTGTCCTTCCTTGTGTATAGTTGGAATTTCTTACAAATGTGATTGTCCCGAGCTGATCTTCAATTTTAACTAATGATGCACTGTTCTCTATTATCTAATAATCTGCCAATTTTGCTGTTTCACTTCATTTCTATATGAAAATGATATTTGGACATTATATGATAAAGTGAATTATGTGTTATTTGTCAACTCCGATGGCTATTTTGATCGATAAAATATGTCCGACTTGATACAAAATTAATTGTAACTGTCTAGAGTTTTGAAGTAAAATCTCCAAGATATTCTAAAGAATAATCATGAAAGTTTAATCCTCGTAATCTGCATGTCTCCTTTATACTCATCAGTATCTTATGAGAATCAGCACCATGAATGGTTCTATGACCGTTTGTAATTTTACGAATTATCACATTTGGTCTGATTGCCCTCTCTGCTGTGTTATTGTGTGAATCAGTTCCAGTAATTAGGAATGTAAAAAGCATTTTTCTCTCACGTTTCAATCTTTTTACAAACCTGATACAGTTTTTCTCTGTGTATTTTTTTGATATGATGTGATTAATTCTCCTTTCAAGATTCTTTTTTGCATGGATTCTTTCTGATTCTGATTTTATTTTTGCCACACCATGAGAGTCATAAATTATTTTCTTGAGATTCTTGGCAAATGGTGCAAATTCTGGTCCGGGATTCTTGTGATTAATGGTATCATTAACCTCTCTGAGATAATGGATGTGACATTTCTGGTGAGTGCTTCCAACATGGTTCCATGCAGGGTACGAATCACTTGTAATGTTGCCATCATATCCCTTGAGAATTCTCTTGGGAACATCCATTGAACGTGATTTGTCAATCTCGTAAATTACAGTCCATTTACTCACAAATGCCCACAACCAGTGGTTCTGGCCATCTATCCTCCAACTTGTCTCATCACCATGTATGTTTAGATCTTCTTTTAACTCTACAATCATTGTATCATATCTGCTCCCAAATGCTTTTGATACTATTGATACTGCATGATTAATTGCAGATTCTGTAATGTGCAGTGAGAAGAGCATCTGCAAAAGATGAGATATTTTACCATACGATAATCCGATAGTTTTCAGTGATATGATTAGCACCATGAGCCTAATTCCAAACCTTTCATTTGACAGTACAGTGTGAATGTTACCTGAGATTTGTTTTTTGCAGTTTGTGCAGTATCGTCTAACTATCGTATATTTTGTCACAACTGCTTTTGCAGGAATGATGTCTTCTACTATTCTGGTGTATGAATCAGTTGGTTCTGAGAGTGATTTGCCACATGTGTTGCACTCTTTTTGGTCAACTGTAATGGCATCATCAATGTGTGCCCGTCTGCTTCTGCTTTTTCTAGGATGTCTTGATGTTTTCTTCTTTTTTGCAGTTTCAGTCTTGTTTGGTTTTGCTTTGATATTTCTTGCAACAAGTGTAGACACTGTTTGTTTTAGTTCTGCAATTTCTCTGTGTAACTGACGGTTTTCTTGCTCCAGCGAGCGACATCTGTTACGATAATATTCCAGCTCATCATATACTGACAATTGTATATTGTAATTTGTCACTGATCAGAAAAGATATAGATAAAAAATATTAAAGAAAGTACTTCAAAACTCTAGACAGTTACAATTAATTCTGTGTTCTTTCCAAAAATTATTTCGTGTCACTTTCATGAGTAATTCCTCCATAGAATACTTGGGTCTATGAGTATTTCGTTTGTTATCATCTTAGAGTGATACGCATCAGATGGTGTCTCCATGTTATCCAAGTCTAGTGCGCCATGAACTCTAATGTGATTGTACCAATGCATAAACTGCTCCACTGACTCAAAGTATTCTATTTTACACTCAAAGATATCCCAGAACTTTTCTAGCTTACCATTTGTTTGTGGATGTCTCACTCTTGTACGAGAGTGCTTTACGTGATGTCTCATTAGTTGCTGCTCAAAGTCTACTGGCTTGTTATGATCAAGAGTATTGACATTTGATGTGAACTGTTTTCCATTATCAGATAGTACAGATGCTGGTCTACCGTGATTCTTTATTGCATCAGATAGTACTGCAGAAGAATTCACAGATGTTGCCTCATCATACACTCCGAAACCCGTGATAAATCGTGAGGCATCATCTTCAAATGCAATTAGTTGTTTTCCTGCCCAACGTGAATCATGTATTGTGTGCCAGTCAGTATGCCACAATGAATTTGAATATTCACGTTCATACCTAATCCACTTTCTTCTCATCTTTTTCCGTGGTTGCTCAACTGATAATCCTTCATCTAGCATAATCTTGTGGATGCGATTGTGGTTTATCTTGGTATTGCACAATTTTGATATGATTTTCTCAAGGCATAGTGCGTTTGTGTGGTATTTTTCTTGAACTTGTTTGACTAGCTCTATCTCGTGTACAGTGACTGGCTTTTTTGGACGCCCTGGCCTTTTGAGTGTGGGAATCTTTTTGGTTTTTTTGTACTGAGAGTAGACTTGTTGTACTCTTCTAGGCGTTATCTTGAGGATTACTGAAATATCTAAATTCTTGACTTTTTCATTTTTAGATTGTATAATCCACCTGATCTTATTCTCATCTAACTTTACCATAGGTATACCACGATACCCACGCATACGATAGTATGGGAATGATGCTCTCCTAGTTAAGGGGTGAAATAATTTCCGGAAAAGATAACAAAATTAATTCTGCATAATCTTTAAAAGTCACCATGCCCTCTTGATTTTCGACATTCATGGCTGAAAAAAAAGCTACAAAGAAAAAAGTGAAAAAAACACCTGCTAAAAAAGCAACATCAAAAGCAAAACCCACAAAAGGTACCAAATCAAAAGCAAAACCCACAAAAGGTACCAAATCAAAAGCAAAACCCACAAAAGGTACCAAATCAAAAGCAAAACCCACAAAAGGTACCAAATCAAAAGCAAAACCCACAAAAGGTACCAAATCAAAAGCAAAACCCACAAAAGGTACCAAATCAAAAGCAAAAACAAAAAAAGGTAAAAATGAACCCCTTGGGGATATGGGCATAGTCATAGTAGATGATGATATTGAAATTGATCAAGAAAAAGTTAATGAGGAGAGAAGAGCCTATCTTGAAGAAGCACGTTCTCAGGAAGCATTTGACTAGAAATCTTTATCAGATTAGGTAATGTATAGAATATATGCGTGCATTATGTTTGATTATTGTTAAACCTGGTACAGTCGATTCAGTTGTAGATATTTTAAAGAAAAAACGAAGAATTGTAAAACAGATTATGGTTGTAGCAGGTAGGGCTGACATAAGTGTACTATTACAAGGCAATATTGATGAAATTAACAATATGGTTATCGATTTTAAGAAAATCAAAGACATTGTCACAACTGAAACATTAATTGAAGTGGAGGTTAACATGGGATGGTAAGGGCAATCATTTTAGTCAAATCTCCTAAAAAACTAATTGCTGCAAGATTGAGAAAAATTTCTACAGTTACAGATTCATTTCCAACTAGTGGACAGTTTGATGCAGTTGCCATAATAGATGTTAAAGAACTAGTACAAATCAAAGAAGTGGCCAATCAAATTCAGAAAATTAATGGTGTAGATAGAACTGAAACTATGGTTGAAGTTCAATGAGCAATTGATTTAAAGAACTTTGATCTTACCATACGTGTGAACATCAAAAAGGTAGGCAATGTCATTTTAGCTGTAAGTGATATTGACAAATCTCTACAATTCTACCATGAAATCATAGGACTTCCAATCAAAAGTCAGAGAAGATCCTGGATTGATTTGGGTACTTCTGGTGCTTTATTGAGTTTACATCCAGCATCGTTGACTGCACAACATATTGGCAGTTCTATTGAAAACGGAATCACTATAGGTTTTCTTGTAGGCGATGTAAAATCCGCCGTTGAGGAATTAAGAGCAAAAGGAATAACGATTCATCGTGATATTATTGAAAAAGAAGCAGGAAAAAATGCTGTAATTTTAGATCCTGATGCTTATCTTATTTCCTTATTTGAGCCAAGTTTTGATGATAAAGCTGAGCAAACAGGTGGATATCAAGGATTTACACCAGCTTAGATTATCTTTTTAATTGATGAGATAATCTTCTCCGAGCCTTTTTCTTTTTTATTAATTGAAATATAGTATGTCATGTTGTTTTTCTGTAAAATAATAATTGTGACTTTTTGATGTTGTAAAATAATATGTTCTAACTTTCCTACAATCTTGACAGTCTCTTTTCTCAAAGACATCAAAGTTGAAATTATAAAAAATTCATTCTTAACTTGTTCTGATTTTAATAAAGGTTTTAAATTAGGTTTGACAATTCCTGTTATCGTTCTACCATATACATTTACAATTCCTGCATATCTGATATTTGTAGAGATTTTTAAGATGTTTTGGCATTGCTTTCTATATTTGGTGACTGCTTCTTTCCACTTGTCTGCAGGAGTTTTAGCCATGATAAAACTATTCTTTGAAATTAATAAGAGTATTGGCGATTATAATTTTCAAGATTAAAATAGAATTTATTTAGAATTTGTCTCTTTTCCTAATTTCTTCTTTAATTCTAAATTTTCTTTTAACAGTTTATCATTTTCAGTTTGCAATGTTTCTATGGAATTTTGTCTAGTGTATGCCGGATGGCCTGGAGGAATCACGGTTGAATTCATAGTAAGTAGACCTGCGGCATATTGCTGATACATGTGTTGGAATCCTTTTAATTTTTGAGCCATATTATCTGCATTTTGTAAGAATTGTTTCTTCATGGGGTTCTCTTGGATTTTGAACATAGGGTTTGATAATCCTGGAGGCAATCTGGGGAATTGAAATGCTAGATGTGGTATGTGTGGATTTAACCCATAAAGATCATGCAGATGATTTATTATCATGTTTTCCATGGATTATTACCCGAATTTGCTATATTTGTGGCTTACTTTAGTGATGCTGTCTAATTGTTAGTAGTTGAAATAGTGTGTTGGCTAGATAAATTCTATCAAAAAGACCTTCCCTGCAGGATCTGTACTAACAAACTTCATTAACAATTCCTGATTTATTTATAAACAACGCCATCATCCAACTTTGTTTCCCAATTACACTATTTGAGCCTGAAAATTTATGATCCAAGTCTTCTTCAATGATACTTTGAGCCTAGATTGTATAATTAGGAAACAAAGTTCATCATCCAAGAGCTTAAATATATTCAGAGAACCTTGTTTTTCATGTCTGAATCCCGACAAATCCCAGTATCCAAATCCGATGTTCCAAAACTAGCAATTCTTGTTTTGGCAGTTGTGTTTGTTGTAGGATTGTTTGTTGTTGCATTTGATAACGGACAAATTGTAAATTTTGTGTTTGCTGAAGATAGCTCTTCTGGGGGAATTGATCCTCTTATAATTCATGAGCTTACTCATGATATGAGACATGCAGCAGGCTTTCCTTGTCATTAAGTGATGAGAAATGAAAACTATTATTTTCATAACTATTGTACTAGTCTCTGGTGCACTAGCAGGACTAGTTCTTGGAACTGTGAATTTTGTAATTATAGAACCTTATCTTGATCAAGCAATAGGAATTGAAAATCAGAATTTATTTGATTCTGGTGAGGCTGAAAATACTCCTCAATTTTGGGCAGAATATAATGCTTATAGAATGTGGCAGAAAAGTGGATTAATCTATGCCGGCATTGTTCTGGGAATGTCTATGGGTGCTTTGTTTGGTATTGTTTATGCTTTATCTCGAAACTCTTTGCCTGGAAGTAATGATGTGCAAAAATCTATCTTACTAGCTGGAATGATGTGGTTTACGTTATACTTTATACCTTTTCTCAAATATCCTGCGAATCCTCCCACTGTAGGTGATGGTGAAACTATTGTCTTAAGAACACTTCTTTATCTGTCTTTTATTGGACTATCTGGATTTGGTGCTCTTGCTTTTTACAAGTTGTCTAAAAAACTTAATAAAAAATTCATTTCTTTAGTTGGATATGGTATTTTTGTTTCCACTATTTTCTTCTTGATGCCTGATAATCCTGATGAAGTAACTGCTCCAATGAATCTTGTAACTGAATTTCGTTTAATGTCTATTTTGGGCCTTTCTTCTTTTTGGATTTCTGTAGGATTGATTCTTGGGTTATTTTGGAATCGTTTGGATCCTACTAAAAAACCAGTTCAATATACTTAGTTGTTCTGATTATCTAGAATGAGAATAGTTGCATCTCATTTAAATATGCCTACAATATTTTCTAAATTTACATGCCTCGAAAATTAACATTACCGCAATTAAAAAAATATGACATCGCTCAAAAAATAATCAAAGCATTAGCTGATTCTGAATCTAGATCTATAGTATTTTCTATTATTAAAAAGGGCAATACTGCAACAGAACTATCTGACAAATTAAAAATCCCTCTTAGCTCTGTGTATAAAAAATTAGCAGATCTTGAAGAATTAACTCTGATTGAAGTTGAAAACCTGCTTTTATCTGAGAAGGGGAGAAAATACAAAGTCTATCGAAGTAGAATTAGCAAAGCTGATATTTCTATTAAAAAACCAGAACCTACTCTTACATTAATTCCAAACTAAGTGATATTGATGCAAAAACCTACTATCATACAATTATCTGAGTTTGATATCGCTCAAAAAATTATTGAATCTCTTAGTAATGTTTGTACTAGATCTGTTCTTTTTTCAGTGAAAAACCAATCAAAAGATGCAACACAAATCGCTGATGAATTAAAAATCTCCCTTTCTACTGTTTATAAAACCTTGTCTACTTTAGAAGATTTAGCTTTGGCTGAAGTTGATAAATATGTGATTTCTTCAGAAGGAAAAAAAATCAAATTGTACCGAAGTAGAATTAGCAAAGCTGAAATCACTTTAGATGACTTGGAACCTAGTTTGAATCTTTATTCAAACACAATAAATCCCAAATCTGCTAAATGTTAATTAATACAAAATAATTGCATTTCAGATTATTTTTCATTTTTGATACATTTCCTATATTCATTATATGCAAAAATTTATTTTTTTAAATTATTTATGAACAAATACAATGAATTCTGCGGATCTGATCACAGAATTATTTACAAAGGTAAAAAGAAAAGTGATTATCAACCTGAATGGTTAGTATGTGAACATTGTCATGAAAAAAGAATTCTTGATATTAATGAATAAACTATCGAGATAATCTAAATTTAACCTCGCTTAATCTTTTTTTATTCTATATGTTTAGAATAATAGTTTGTAATGAGGCACTGATTTAAATAATTTAGTTTATCCTAATTTCTTGTAAATCATGAAACGACAAATAACTTTGGCACTAATTATTGCCTTTGCAGTAGCTGGTGCTTTGTCTGTACCATTATCTCAAAGTGCTCAAGCAGCGAGTATAATTCCTGATTGGATTAAAACTAATGCCGGATGGTGGGCTGCTGGTGATTTAGATGATGAAACTTTTCTAAATGGAATTACATTCCTTATAGAAAATGGCGTCATTGATGTTTCATCTAAATCAAACACTGTGGATGTAGATATTCTCACTATTGGGTTTATTCCAGTTGAAAAAGCTGATGAATTAACTCCCAAAGCTCAAGCATTGGAAACATTTCTTGAAAATGAACTTGGTATAGATGTTGAAATTGTTGTTCCAACAAATTATGAGACTATTATCGAAGGAATGAGATTCGGTCACATTGATGCTGCCTTTATGGATACTGGCCCTGCATGGATTGCTCATCAAAGAACTGGTGCAGAAGCTGTAATGGCAGAACTTGTTGCAGGTAAAGTAAACTATCAAGCAACTGTCTGGGCATTAACTGACAATGATTCTATAAATTCATTGGAAGACACAGTTGGGAAGAAAGTAGCATTTACTAGTATTACTGGCTCATCTGGTTTTGTCCGTCCTATGGGGACTTTGGTTACTGATGGTCATGTAAACATTGAAGGTGATGATATTGTTGCTTTGGAATATGCATTAGCAAATAACTTTGAGAGTTATACTTTTGCTGGAGGCTACAAAGCTGCATTACAATTACTTCTTGATGGTAAAGTAGATGTTGCATTTGGTTCAGATATTGCTCCACAAAAATATCTTGAATTAGAAGATCAAGTAAAACTTCGTCCAGTTACTACCATTGGACCTGTTCCGTCACACGTGTTTATGGTAAGCTCTGACATGTCCGACTCTACTCAGAATGCCCTTGTTGACGCACTAGTAGAATTGAATTATGATGAACACAATCAAATTTTGAAAGATTTGTACGGTGCAGAAGCTCTAGTCCCAACAACTACTACTATGCATATAGGGGAATTTGGAACATTCATTGATGCCTTAACTGGTATTGATCAAAAGATTCTTGACAAATATGACAAGAGCAAATAAAACCCGGGATTTTGAATATAAAACAAGTTCAGATGACCAAAAACCTTCCTTTTTCATTAATTTCAACACATAAAATTATTCAAATGAGTGATGTATGGACATCTTATGATTCTAAAAATTTTGCATTAGAGGAAATAAATCTCTCTATTGACCGAGGCACTAACTATGCTATAGTGGGTCAATCTGGTTCAGGTAAATCCACTCTATTAAAATTGATGAACAGCATGATGATTCCAAGTAAAGGTACTGTCAAAATTGATTATGTTACACCTAACATGCATGATAAGAAATTTAAAAAAATGATGCACACCATTGGCTATATTCCACAAAGTCTTGGTTTGGTAAAAAATATCAATGTTCTTGAAAATATTATGATGGGTGCATTACCTAGATTGAGTAAAATACAGTCTCTGTTTAAGAAATTCCCTGAAAATGAAATTCAAGAAGCTAAAAGAATGATTTCTCTTGTTGGATTATCTGGTAAAGAAGATAGAAAAACCCATATGCTAAGTGGTGGTGAAAAACGTAGGGTTGCAATTGCTAGGGCATTAATGCAAAAGCCTACAATATTACTAGCTGATGAAATTGTTTCAGAATTAGATCATGTCACTGCTCATGAAATAATGAATTTAATTGCAGATGCTCAAAAAAGAATGAATCTCACTGCAATTATGGTGCATCATGATATGCAATTGGCATTAGAATATGCAAACAGAGTTGCTGTAATTAAAGAAGGTCACAAAATTTTAGAGATTGGAGTCGAAGGCGATACCATAGTAGATTTTCAAACAGGTGATCTTAACGCTGATGAAATAATTGAGAGGTATGCTAATGACACCAAAGAATAATATCATAATTGGTATTATTGTCGCACTAGTTGTAATTACATCCTATAATGTAGATGCAAATCCTTTGGATTTTGCTGAAGGTATTCCTAATCTTATTGTTGTCTTGGAAGAAATTCTTGTTTTAGAAAATATTATTGATAATCTAAAATATATTCCAACTGCTTTTTGGGCTATGCTTGAGACATTGCAGATGGCATTTATTGGAACTGTAATTGGTGTTGTCATTGCATTGCCATTTAGCATGCTTGCTGCACGTAATCTGAACAACAAATTAGTTTATGCTCCAATTAGAGCATTATTGGCAGCTGTGCGTACTTTTCCTTCTATTTTGTGGGCTCTTTTGTTTGTGATTATGGTCGGTTTAGGCCCTTTTGCAGGTATCTTGGCAATTATCATGTATACGGTTGGATTTGTAACAAAACTTCAATACGAATCAATTGAGACCATTGATTCAGATCCTATGGATGCTGTAAGATCCATTGGTGTTTCCAAATTCCAATTAATTCGTTATGTTGTAATTCCTGAATCTGCCTCACATCTTCTTGGACAAATGCTTTACATGTTTGATTACAATGTACGTCAAACTAGTATTATTGGAATTGTAGGTGCTGGAGGAATTGGATTCTTTATCATTCAATACATCAAATTCTTTGAATATGGAAAAGCAGCCATGTTCATGATTGTTGTCTTGATTACTGTTCTGATTATTGATTGGGTCAGTGTTAAAATTCGAGACAAGTATATTGTAAAATCTCAACACGGTATGGAAGTTACTACAAAATAAAATAAACTCTTATGTTGTAATTCTATCTATCTGATTCAATTCTGTTGCTGTTTTAATTTCTCTTGCTATTCTTTTACCCATACTCATTGTTTCATTAAATAATAATGAGTAATATGGTGAACCATCCATGTAAATATTTGATCCTGCAACAATTCTTGCTGAAAATTCAAAAGAAGTAAACTTTGCATTCTCGTCATATACTCCTTCTATACAAAATGGTCCATTCATTCCTGGTTTCACAACTCTTTTAGATGCCTCAACAAAGTTTTCTCCCATCTTATAGACCTCATCTAATAGTGATTCTCGCAAAACTAGGGGACTATTTCCAATTACGTTAAATGATGGAATTTTGTTTGATTTTAATTGCTGATCTGCAGGAATTCTTCCCAATCCTTCTATGTCTGACTCATGTCTTTGATCAACTCCAAAAAATTCTAACTCTTCTTTTAATGGTGAATAAAAAAATGTCAAATAGGCTAAAACCCCTGCGGCATATTCCTGAATGTATAGAGTTTCCTCTTTAGAAATGACTCCTTCAGAAATTAACTGGGTTCTTTTTGAATTATATTCCTCTTCATTTGCTGCCATAAAGTATCCTTTTCCGCCTGCGGCTCCTTGTCTTTTGACAATTGATAATTTTTCAATATCTTTAGCATTTGTAACTGGTTTTGGCATTGGGAGTCTTGCTTCTCTCATTAGTTTTTCTTTCATTTCTCTATCTGATTCCCATCTCAGAATCCATTTATTTCCAAAGACTGGTGTTTTGATTGATTCAATTTCCTCTGAACTCATTTGTGCAACAAGTGTGCCGTGTGGGATTAACACTGCTTTGTTTTCTTCAAGGATTGATTGACATCTTTGATCTAACACTTCTTTGAATGAATCAACTATGATTAATTCATCAATAAAGGGAAATCGTTTGTATAATTTTTCACGTTTTTTTTCACATACTAGAAGTGTTTTCAAACCCTCATCTTTTGCTCCTTTTAGTACCTGTAGTGAGCAGTGAGAACCTAACGTGGCAACTGATGTCATATAATTTTGCAAGTATTTTGTACTTTATGAACTATGTGCGGATGTAACATACTGAAATACTTCATCTATCAATTCCACACTTAGTTCTGATTTGATATTATCTGGAATGACTTTTAGTACAAAATCATACATTGTTGTATTTTCTGGCAATTCTTCTCTTTCTTGTAATAATGAAAAAACGGCTATCCCATTTGCAATTATTGCTATAATTTTTTCTTTATTTGACAGTGTCATGATTTTTTGAAAAATCTCCCTAATTTAATACAAGTCTAAAATCAGTTGATTATATTATAGATTTTTTAGGTTCGATGTTTTGAAGAATTTGTGCTATTCCTGTATCTGTCTCTAGCATATACAATTCGATGACAATATCGTGTCCTTCTGAGATATCCTCTGTTTGCTGTGAGGCATGATATCCTACATATGTGCCTGTGATGATAAACATTGCAACTACTAACATTATTAGAATATTCATCTTGTTTTTTTGAAATTTTTACTGGCTATAAGCATTATGAAAACTAAAAAATAATTTAATTTTTCCTAGATCTGTAATTTCTTTCTCTTGTATTATAATCTGCTTCTACTGTTTTGTTTGAACTGATGTTGTTCTCATAATATAGAACAACTCTATAGATTCAATCAATACTTTAAATGGAAATCTTATCCAAAAAATTCTGATGACAAACACAAGTCTGGTAATATTCATGATGTCGATCATAGTTGTTGGCGTATTGGGAACTAGTTTTCTTTCAAGTGCTGATGCCCTAAAAAGCAAAGGAACTAGGATTTCTCAATATGGCTCTAGTACTGACATCTGTGGATTGGTGTTGTGTTCTGATTATCCGGGTAAAAAAGAAGCATATCAGGCAAATTGGTTTAACTCTTTTGTTAGTCCTTCCCGTGTCTCTATGGATGATTATTCTAATGATCGTGTTGATTCTAATGATGCAAGTAAAATTGTACCTTCTACACATAGTGCTGATCAAGAATTCTCTGCACAACTAGATGAGATTATCCACAAATTTGAGTTGGATAAAATCTCAGCTGATGAAGCACTAGATAGAATCACAAAAGCACATAATGGTTTTGTTGACCTCTACATTACCTCAGACATAATTGAGGCAGTAGAAGGAAAGATTGCATTGATTGATTCGGGTAAACTATCAGGAGCTCAAGCAGTTGAAGCAATTCACTTGACAGCTGAACCACAAAATGTAAACCCTGAATACCAAGGTGCACTAGATGAGATTATCCACAAATTTGAGTTGGATAAAATCTCAGCTGATGAAGCACTAGATAGAATCACAAAAGCACATAATGGTTTTGTTGACCTCTACATTACCTCAGACATAATTGAGGCAGTAGAAGGAAAGATTGCATTGATTGATTCGGGTAAACTATCAGGAGCTCAAGCAGTTGAAGCAATTCACTTGACAGCTGAACCACAAAATGTAAACCCTGAATACCAAGGTGCACTAGATGAGATTATCCACAAATTTGAGTTGGATAAAATCTCAGCTGATGAAGCACTAGATAGAATCACAAAAGCACATAATGGTTTTGTTGACCTCTACATCACATCTGATCTTATTGACGTTATTGGTATTCAACTTAACCTCTATGAATCAGGTAATGATTCAGCAAGTCATGTCTTGGAAGAAATTCATAAAGTGATTGAAGAAGAGTCTGCCATGGCCGCATTAGTATCTGTAGATGATGTAGTGGTAAAAGAATTGTCTCCAAATACTGTGGATATGCCTATAGGTGCAGGAGTTCCAGGGTGTGAAACAAATGATGTATGCTATACGCCAGTACGTCTGACAATTCATACAGGAACAACTGTGACATGGATTAATTCTGATGGTTCAATCCCTCACACTGTAACTGCAGGTTGGCCTGATTCTGAAACAATAGGTCTTAACTATCCTGGTGGAAATGGATTTGATAGTGACTTTATGTCTGGTGGTGCAATATTCGAACATACTTTCAAAACACCTGGAGAATATGATTACTATTGCCAATTACATCCATGGATGATTGGAAGCGTTCTTGTCGAATAGATTTTCTTTTTTTATTAGACCTCTTGCGTAATTGCAGACAAAACCTCTTCTTTCATCGAATTTAATTTCAAATAATTTCTGACATTATAGAATCACAACAACCTCTTGTTTCTGCCTTGTCTAAGTTGACAATTCCACATATGATCACTTATTCCATCATACAATCTGTTCCTGAATGTCTCTGAATTAATTCTGAAATTTTGATTTAAGAGATGATGTGCTCCACTTTAATTCTGATTCTGGATTGCAGTTTATTCCATTCTTTTTGAGTGATGGTCAGTTTTTTTCCTTTCTTTTTCTTGTATGGTAGAATACTTGTATGCTTTGGAAAGTCTTTTTCCACTCCCAAATATCCAAGGTCATAAAATATCATTACATTTTCGGGCAATTCTGGATGTCTGATTTTCAGTAGACCTCTTGCGTAATTATAGAGATTTTTTCTCAAATTTTGTATTTTAACAGAATTCATACCTGAAAATTCAAATTTCTCAACCAATTTGAAAAATCCTGCAGCAAAATTCACGCCTAGAAATAATTACGCAAGACGTCTAGTATCGCATAATCATGTTATCTGGAAAATGTGGAGATTTGGATTATCTCACCTTTCTGGTTTACGGTGTTTGGTTTTTTACCGTATGTTTTTTCTTTTTGCCTGAATAGTGGATCTTTTCTTTTTGTTCTGGGGTCTTGGGATTGACTGTTCTGTACCATCAGTCATTGCAATTAATCTAGGAAAGAACAGTTGGAGTTGCGGTACATCATTTATTTTTTTAGAATCAGAGTATAGTTTTGCAGGAATCGGAATTGACTTTCTTACTGCAGGCTCTAAATTTGATGTTTCTGTAGACGTTGCCCTGGGTCCAATCCAAACAAATACTCTGTCAACTCACATGTCAGGTATAGTCGATAGTAAACAAGCAACATTACAAGCTAGTCTTCAAGACTCAAACCAAACTTTCTCCCACAGCTCCGATGTCTCTTTTTCTCTGTCTTTGAGACCGTCTCTTTTGTTCTGTGATACGATGATTCTTTCTGACGTCTCTTAGAATCACATCAAAGTGCTGCTTGGTCACTCCAGTAAAAGAGAGAAATGATCTTGGCTTTTTTGAGAGTTGCTTGTGTGTTAACATGAAATGGAGTTATTGTTCTTAGCTCTGGATCTTGCTGTGAATGAATTTATGCAATGTTGTAAAATTGTTCTAATTATACAGGGGGTTCAGTTGTAGTTATCGCATTGTTCTCTGATGCTGCAATGCCGTTTCCTACAAAATCACTTACTGCATCTTCTGCAATGTCTAGCTGTGGAGTCCCAGAGTTGCCAGGTGTTGACATTTTCTGTTCTTCAGTTAGGGTGATAGATAGTGTGACAGAGTTGCCTTCAGTATCAACTGTTGCACCTGCAAGGGGCACCTGATTCTCAGTGTCTGGTGCACTAAGGAACAGCTTTGAGAGATCCACAGGAGAAGAGTCAGTGTTGCGTACGGTCTCATTAAATGTAATATTTAAAACTCCGGTGTTGGCATCAAATGCAGCAGAAACAAATTTAGGGTCAGTAGTATCTCCAGTTGTAGTTATCACATTGTCCTCTGATGCTGCAATGCCGTTTCCTACAAAATCACTTACTGCATCTTCTGCAATGTCTAGCTGTGGTGTAAGAGAGTTGCCAAGTGTTGATATTCTCTGTTCTTCAGTTAGGGTGATAGATAGTGTGACAGAGTTGCCTTCAGTATCAACTGTTGCATCTGCAAGGGACACTTGATTCTCAGTGCCTGGTGCACTAAGGAACAGCTTTGAGAGATCCACAGGAGAAGAGTCAGTGTTGCGTACGGTCTCATTAAATGTAATATCCAAGACTCCGGTGTTGGCATCAAATGCAGCAGAATGGAATTCAGGACTGGCAGTATCTCCAGTTGTAGTTATCACATTGTCCTCTGATGCTGCAATGCCGTTTCCTACAAAATCACTTACTGCATCTTCTGCAATGTCTAGCTGTGGTGTAAGAGAGTTGCCAAGTGTTGATATTCTCTGTTCTTCAGTTAGGGTGATAGATAGTGTGACAGAGTTGCCTTCAGTATCAACTGTTGCATCTGCAAGGGACACTTGATTCTCAGTGCCTGGTGCACTAAGGAACAGCTTTGAGAGATCCACAGGAGAAGAGTCAGTGTTGCGTACGGTCTCATTAAATGTAATATTTAAAACTCCGGTGTTGGCATCAAATGCAGCAGAAACAAATTCAGGTCCTGCAACATCTCCGGTTGTATCTATCCCACCAAACACAAAGAATGTCTCACTGGCATCGGATTCTACAACTGTTCCATCTTTGAAGGTATTTGCTACCTGAACTGATACTGTATATTCTCCTATAGTTGTACTCCGATCAGGGATAATGAATTTGTTAAAGTAGGTTCCTTGTGAATTAGTAGTACCATTAAAATTTTGCAATATTTCACCTGATGGATCTGTTATTTGTCCAGTAATGTTTGCATCTTCAATCTCATTGCCAGTATAATCTCCATAATCTAAATTGTATCTGTGTCCGCTACCATCAGTGACTAGTATGGTATATCTCAACTCATTTTCCCATAGAACATTATGTGGAACAGATAAGAATAATTCAATTGCCTTATCTGGTACAGTTGCTGTTTCTCTTTTGCTTGTTGTAGTTGTTTCGGTATCTTTATTTTCAACCAAAGTCATTCCTGTGATTCTCTTTGATCTTTCAAAATCTGCAATAATTTGCTCTTTTGTTTTTTCAGAGTTTAGAACTTGTTTTTCTTGTTTAGTTGTTTGTTGTGAATTGTTTTGTAATTTCTCTAATTGCCGTTCTAGTTTATTGTGTTTTTTTTGTAACTGTTGTTCTTTGAATGATTTTTCTGATTCTATTTCTTCTGACTGTGATTGTTTTTGATTCATTGCATCAAGTAAATTACGCTGATCTAAATTCTTCTTTGACTCGTTTGTTTCTGTAATGAATCTAAGTTTGGTATCTGGATATATCTTTACTAAAACTAAATATTTGTCGGTATTCCCTAGTTGTTTTGAGAAAATCTTTAGATTGTTATCTTTGTCAAAAATATAAAATCTATCATGCCTATCTATTATTTTGATGTCATCTAGATTGATTATCTTATCACTATTGTTTATGGTTCCTTGCACCATTCCATCATTAAACATTAAAGAGATCTTATAATCGTGGAATGTGCCTGACATTGTCTTATGGGAAGGAGGAGTTATTGATTCAGAATGTACGGGAATAAAGATTAGAACACAAAAAATAAAAATTAACGTTGCTGGTAAATACAATATCTTACATTACAAAGTTTGTTTAAAAATATAGCGAAAAGACAAAGTTTGTGAACTAAATAATTCTCAAAAACTAAAAATCAGTTTATTTTATCTGATCCTATTCCAGAGAGATCCAGACAGGTAAAGAATTGGTTGGCGATGGCATCTTGATGCATTAGAGAATTTCTTTTTTGTATTAAAAAATAAAATTACTGAAGAAATAGAAAAAGATCCATTCCAATGCGTTTAATATGAAATGGCCTTGTTGATGATTGACAATACTAAACTTCTCGCTAGAGAGATTTAGTCTTACCAATTCTAAAAATGGCTGTGCTACATGTAGGGCATGTACCCTTGATTGCAGGTTTGCCATTCTTCATAGTGTATGGTTTAGGGCCGCCGATTTCTCGTTTATCTCGACACTTTACACAATATCCTATTGTCATATTCATATTAGGCTCAAGGTAATATTAGCGAGAACTAGTCGAATTTTTTTTACTATTAGACGAATCCTCGATCCAATTTATTGTGCTCCAAATCTATTTTTTTCGTATTGGTCATTGATTCCTTGTTAATTTTCTCTGAATTTTAACTTACACTAATTGGTAATTTCACAAAATTTGCTAATGCATTCTGGTTTGCTAAACTTTCCCAAACAAAAATCTCTACAGTGTATTCTCCCGATTCAGTTGGAATCCATGATTGTGACGCTGTCAATTTTTGTTCTGGTGATAATCCTGCACTTATCCATCCTACTTTTACAATTAGATCCATCTCGTCTCTAATTTGAATAATGTGTACAAAACTCTGTGATTTTGTCTGATGATTTGTAATGTCTGCTGAAATTTGAATTTGTTGATTTGTGTTTATTTTATCGTTAACTGATGTCCTAGATGTATTTTCTAATCTTGGATTGCTAATTGATGTTCTCTCTAAATCTGATGCAAATACTGGAGCGATGTTTACAATAATTACTAGTATCACTAACAGTTCTATGCTCTTACCAACCACGATTTTCGAATATTTTTTAGTTACAAAAGCCTTTCTCCATTAAAATTTCTAACTTTAACTGTAAATTATTCTAATTTTTCTAAATTTTGATTCTATAATAATCCCATCTTTCGGGATCAAATAATGTTACAAATTCTGCTTGCTCTTTATCTATTCTAGCTCTGATGACATCACGTAATGCAAAACTTGTCAAAAATTTAAATTTCATGGAATGGGCCTGCATTATGAACATGTGTCTCATTTCACTACCTCCCTTCAATCCCCAATATCCCATTTTCAGTGCCAATGGTTCTAAAAATACTGTGTTCCCTAAACCATAATTTTCATCTCTAATTTCTTCTCGTAACCTATAGTTTTCAAGAGGTCCGCCTTTTGAGAATCCTATGATTTCTCCATTTTTATCATTTAATCTTAATGTGTTGATAATTATTTGGGGGTCTTTAACTGATTTTTCAAAATTTTCTTTTTCAAACTGTAGCGGTGTTGGTAATTCTAAAAAAATGTTATATAATGCCTTGATGAAACTTGGGTCTTCTCTTGTTCCCATTGATTCTATTATTGGAATTAATTTTAAATTTTCGTATGAATAATCGGCTTGAATTGTAATTTCTTGTTGTCTAATTTCCATAAATGACAGCACTGTATCAAAAAAGTTCTTTCTCATTTCTTTTGGAAGTACTTTAAGAATCCCTTTTGCCATGTTTGTTTCTTTGTTTAACAATTCTTCAAAGTATGCCACTGCACTTCTAACAATTAATGATGGTCTCCAGGCTAATGCATGTGCATTCATTTTTGCCATCTCCATGGCTTTTGTAAAATCCCCTAACGCATAACCGCTTATTCTATCTACTACTGAGAGATACCATCCCATCTCCATAATGTGTTCTTGGTATGGGAGATCATTTCTTGATATCTCTGAATTACTAAAACATTCCTTGATTTGAACTTCTGCATTCTTTCTTAGTTCTCCACTCCATGGATATGTTGTTCTTAAGATTAAAACTTTGATTATTTCCAAGTCTATATGTGCATCATTAATTAACTGGCATAGTTTTTTATCCATTGAAATAAATCTCAAAACGCTTTCTTCGTGAGGTTTATCTACACTTTTCTGAGGATCAAAATCATGAAACAAAGCTGCAACATATAGATATTTTATATCTTCATCTGTGAATTGTATTTTTTTCTGATTTATTGCTAATAGTGAAACATATGTTACTTCTAATTCGTGATTGATGTTGTGATACCCATAATATTCTGTTCCAAGTCCTTGACTTTCAAATAAATTAATAGTATAATCTAGCATTTCTACATAGCAATTATCTTCTAACTTATTTTCCACCATGAGGCTGAGAATTTCATTTCTAATTGTACTGATCTTTGCAAATTGTTGCAATACAGTTCGATCTAGTTTCATGTTTTTAAAGATGATCTCATCTTTCCTGATTTTCTAATCTGTATGATTGGAATAACCCAATAATGCTTGATGAATCTACAGATAACACTATGTTCCTCATTTATTGCAAATAGTGATTTTTTACATGGTTGACACATTTGAGATGTCTCTATAATTGAAAAATAACTCTAAAATGCGTTCTTCTAGAAAGGTATTGATCATTATTGTCGGTCTTTTTTCATATTAAATATCGGTAATTTCAGGATAGAATAATAACCATTGTCATTAACAAGGGGGGGGGAAGATGGAACATAATTTACAGTGAGATTAAATTTTGATGAATTAAAATGTGCAATCTGAATAGGTCTAAAACCAATAACAGAAAAAATTAGGAAATCCTGAAAAAATAAATTGATTATTTGCAGTAAAGAAATTACAATAACTAAAGATTGTTGAAGTTTAATATTTTAAATTATTACGATAAATCATCTTCAAGCACGTATGAAGATTTATCAATAATTAACGTAGATCCTAAAGAAATTGATAATTCGAATTTATCAGTTTCATCAACTAATACTCCATTACCTGATGTATCATCAATTAATTGGCTCATATCTCAATTACACATCTTCGAAATTTAAGTATTTTCATGTACCCATTCTTGTCTATTGTACGAAAATTAGGTCGTCCTAAGATTAGACATTGTGTAAAGGAATACTAGACCTCTTGCGCAATTAGACATATTTTACCATATTACACAAATTCCTTCACAGCAAGATCCAAAGCTAAGAACAACTTAACACATTTCATGTTAACATACAAGCAACTCTCAAAAAAGCCAAAATCACTTCTCTCTTTTACTGGAGTAACTAGGCAACAGTTTGATGTGATTCTAAAGGATGTCAGAAAGAATCACCGTATATACTCTCTAACAAAATTTTATGATCTGTTGATCTGATTTATTTTACCAAATGCCATATTGATCAAAACATTACACATCAAACCATGAATAATCAAAAATTAATTCAAGCATACAAAGATGAAAAGAACGTCAAGGTAAAAGAAAGGCTATTTTTGATAAAGCGAGTATTACTTGAGAACCAAATTGCATCACATGTTGCAAAGAATCTTGGACGTGTACGTTCATGGGCATACAAATGGTTAGATAGATTTGCAGAATATGGAATTGCAGGACTGCAAGACTTGCCTAGAACTGGCAGACCAACTAGTATACCAAAAAAGAAACTAGTCAGCATTCAACTACAAATTGCAGAAAAACAATCCGGCTGGAGTGCAAAGCAAGTGATGAATCTGATTTATCAAAAATCAGGTGTAAAATATCATGAGGTTCATGTGTACAGATTATTACACAAATGGGGATTTGTTCCAAAGGTTGCAGCAAAGAGATTTGTAAATTCAGCTAGTGTTGAGGAAAAACTCTGGTTTAAAAAAACTCCAAAGAACAAATAGCCTCAAAAATAGCAAAAGGCTTTACAGTTCTTGCACAAGATGAGTCCATCTTTACTGCTGATGCGATATTTAGAAAAAAGATGTGGGTAAAGAAAGGAACCCGTCCAATTATTCTAGTAAACGGGTCACATCAAAAAACAATCATTTTTGGTGCACTGACTCATGACGGCAGGCAATTATTCAGACAATATGAAAAATTTGATCAGTACTGTTTTTTGGATTATCTAAAGGAATTGCACAGAAAGTTTGGCAAGATTCTAGTCTATGTAGACCGAGCACCACAACACAGATCAAAACTAGTACAAAAATATCTTGATGAGAATGCAGATGATGTTCTATTGAATTGGTTTCCAAAAGGCTCACCACAGTTCAATGCAGTTGAGGAAGTATGGAAGCCCAGGAAAATACAATTTGTTGGTGTCACAGTATCTGCCATCTCCAAGTAATCTGAAAAATAACATCTCCAAATATTACAGAACCAGACGATTCAATTTAGACATTCTCAAGTATATGCAATGAGAAGATGGTTGACGAACTTATGTTAGGAAGTATAGAAGAAAAGAAGAGATTATCCAAAGCAAAGAGAAAAAGAAGTATCGGAGCTGGGCGAAAGTTTGATTTGAGTCTTGAAGACCAGCTTGTAATGTTGTTTGTTTACTATCGGATGTACCTGACATGTGAATTGACAGGATATCTGTTTGGATTAGACCAGAGCAACGTCTACAGAAACATCAGATTTAGAGCCTGCAGTAAGAAAAACAGTTCCTATTCCTGCAAAACTATACTCTGATTCTAAAAAAATAAATGATGTACAGCAACTCCAACTGTTCTTTCCTGAATTAATTGCAATGACTGATGGTACTGAACAACCAATCCCAAGACCCCAGAACAAAAAGAAAAGAAAGACTCACTATTCAGGCAAAAAGAAAAAACACACAATAAAAAACCAAATCACCATAAACCAGAAAGGTGAGATAATCCACAAACCCCCACATTCTCCAGGTAACATGATTATGCCATACTGAAAATCAGACATCCAGAACTGCCCGAAGATGTGATGATATTTTATGACATTGGGTATTTGGGAGTGGAAAAAGATTTCCCAGAACAGACAAGCATTCTACCATACAAGAAAAAGAAAGGAAAAAAACTGACCATACATCAAAAGGAATGGAACAAGATGCAGTCAAGAATCCGAATAAAAGTAGAACATATTATCTCTCAAATCAAAAAGTTTAGGATTAATTCTGAGACATTTAGGAACAGATTGTGCAGATATGATGCAATAAGTGACATCGTATGTGGAATTGTGAATTTCAAGACAAGATGGAAGCAAGAGTTTGTTGTGATTCCATAAGATTAGAAATTATTTGAAATTAAATTCAATGAAAGATAAGATTTTGTTTGTAATTACGCAAGAGGTCTATTATTTAAATTAATTATATTCAAGATTTATTGAATTTGCTAAGAGATTCAATAATACTACAAAATCAATAACAATATCAAATTATAATTCTATGGGAACTATTCATAGTCAGAATATGCGTTATACAGGCACAAAAACTCTTGTGAATTTATATTATATCCCTATCGTCACTGCTGATTACTGCTTGCATATTATTGTCAAATGTATCCGTGTATCTGGTGACAAAATGTTTTTTCTACACATTATGGACCCTCTTGTATTGGAGTTATTTTTCCTTGATTGCATATATTTTTCTACACATCTGCTTTTCTTCCCCCCAATTTTAGCAAAACACTCAATAGAATTATAATTTGGTAATTTTTTGAATGCCACTTAACGAAGAATTATTGGATAAATTAATAGACTTTAATGAAAAAAATTCTCCCCAATTTACACTTTATCTTAATGATCGAACATACCCGATCATCAGTACATCAATAAAAAACTCCCCAATACCTGTTAGTGAACCTACTACTCGTGGTGGGGCATATTTTTCAGATAAATTTGCATACAAAATGAAATGTGTGCTAGAAGATCTTTCAGTTGTTCCTTTACTGACTAAAAAAATGCTAGGGCCCAATACTGAATTTGGGGAACTTAAAATCTCCACTGTGATTGAATCTGATGATAATCTTGTTTCTCTTGAAATTTTTACTAATCTGACTAGTAGTGTTCAGACTCCTAACTCTATTGAACTTAGTATGATTGTTGTAAAACTAGAATGTGTTTAATCTATTTTAGATATTTATCATATTTCTCCCTGCGTTCTTTATCTGATAGTACCTCATATGCTTTGTTTAGTTCTACCATCTCTTCTTCAGAATTTTCTTTTGTTTTATCCGGATGGGTTTTTTTTGCTTGTTCTCTGAATTTCTTTTTAATTTCTTCTAAAGTTGCATTTGTGGAAACCCCTATGATTTCATAATAATTTGGTAACTCATCTTTGTCTAGTGCTTCTCTGAATTCTTTATCTTCTTTTGTATTTCTCCTTTGTCCTAATTCCTCATAATCATCTCCCCAGTCTGAGTGATATTTTTCAAACGTCTTATCTTTTTTTGATTCAAATTCCTCGTTATCATATGATGTTTTTTTCTTAAGAATTATGTCTCTTGCTAGAAACAAAAATATTGCCAACACTGCAATAGTAAATCCTAAAAATAGTATGATCTTCTCTTCATCTGTTATTTCTAATTCCATGTCCAGATTATCATTTTGAGCATATGCTGTATACATTCCACCAAATATGATAATTGAAATTACTAAAATCCTCAAATTATTCATTTTTTTATACCTTATGATAATCTAAAATCTTCTTTTGCTGTATTTAGAACTACGTGTGTGATTGTATTTATTACATTTGGTATAGTTGCTAAACTCTTTACAAATTTACTCAATTCATCCCTCTCTTTGAATTTTGCTATAATTACGGTATCTGTGGTTCCCGTAATGTCATATACCCCACACACATTTACAAATTTAGATATCTCTTTTTCAATGTCTACCACTTTGTCGTTTTTAGATATGATCTCAATAATGGCAGTTAATGAATATCCAATTTTTTCGTGATCAATAATAGCAGTATATCCGTGAATGATTTTTTCTTTCTCTAGTTTTTTTATTCTTGATAGAACTGTGACTGTAGACATGTCTAGTTTTATTGCAAGCTGTCTTGCTGATTGTCTCGCATCTACTAGTAAATGTTTGATAATTTTTTCATCCGTCTTATCCAGACTCATAATCTATTATGGCAAAAAATTTATTTAAATTTTCATGAAATTAGTGTAAGTTTGTTTATTTTTTACCATCACTACTGCATTATCTTGTTTTAGATTTAATACACATCTGTTATTCTCAAACTAGCTCACTCCATCATTTTCAGACTAAAGTCAGAATATGTTTGGAAAAGAAGAAAGAACTATAGTCATGTAAAAGCTAGATCCAACCCAAATATAATCACAGATTTAATACAAATGAAATCTTTAATAATTTATGGATGAAATTGAAGAATTTATCAAGAAAGGAAAAATTTTGATGAGTAATGGACAATTTGATGATGCTTTGGGTTTTTTTGAACAAGCACTTCTTTTGAATCAAAATGATCCTGATCTTTGGAATAACAAGGGAATTGTATTACGTGTTTTGGGCAGATATGAGGAATCTCTGGATTGTTTTAACAGATCCCTTGAAATTGAACCTCGAGACAAATTTGCCTCTTAGACACATAAATCTTCTATACTGCATGCAATGTTTTTTAATAGTAATCATAATTAACTCTCATGCTATCATAACATTATGCCTGCAAAAGGAAAAGTGAGTTTAACTATTCAGACGGTATTTTGTGCTATTCCTATTCTTGATATGTATGCGGCATATCGTATCAAAAAATTGAGAAAATATCTAGCACTAGTAATATTTGTAATTGCAATTCCTGTATCTATTACTTCGGCCATATTTCTTCCTGTTGAAGATGAGGGTCTTGAGGGATTTAGAAATGTAATGACGTTTTATTATGGCATCGATGGTGACCAATTCATATATTCTGTGGGGGTTCAAATTGGAACCATCCTGTTTGCAATGTTTTTGATAAGACGTTGGTCTAATCGCTGGAATACACAATTTGATACTTCAGTTAGCATTGTTGAATGAAACTGAATTCTTGTATACTCTAGTTCAAAAATAAATCAAAAAATGATTATTTTATACCTCGTTTTCTTCAATCAATACATGGACGTAATTACTTGTTTGTATATTTGATATGTTATAATGTAAAACTACATTATTGACAAAATATTATCAAATATGATGAGTGATAAAGTAGGAAAAATGTTAATGCAAGCTTTTGAATGCGTTGAGGATGAAAACTATTCTGATGCTTTGAAATTTTATGATTTGGCATTAAAAGAAGAGCCTGATAATCCCAATATTCTTGTTGACAGAGGAGTCACTTTACAAAATATGGGAAAACTAAAACTTGCTATTCGCTCATATAATAAGGCACTTGGTATTTCTCCTAAAAATCTGAATGCCTTACTAAACAAGGGTACAGCATTACATTCAGATGAAAAATATCTTGAAGCCATCCAATGTTATGATTCTGCCTTAAAAATTGATAAAAAATGTATCATGGCTCTTACATACAAGGGCCTTTCATTAGGGGAAATGTGTGATCTTCAAACCGCAATCAAATATTTCAAAAAAGCCCTGTTTATTGACAAACACTATGATTTGGCTAATATTTCAAAAGATATTGCTCAAGAATTGTTAAAACCAATCAAAGAAAAAAGATCTAAAATACGGTAACATCGCCAGGAGCTGGTTCTCTGTTTATTTGCTTTTTGTTTTCTTCAAAAAAATCTTTATGTATTAAATTTTGATGTTCTCTTAATTTCCCAATATTCTCAAAACCTTCATGACATAAGTAGCATTTTGGTTTGTGTTCATCAACTAGAGGCAATACCATGATGTATCTACTATGACTGATTACTTATCTCTTGAGACTATAAGGAATATATCATGATGGAAAAACGAATCAATATGCTAGAAAAATTGATTGGAGATTCACAAGCTTTAGATCGTGCTCTTGCTGGAGAAGAATTGTCCTATAAAGACGGTCTTGAATTAATGAATTATGATAACTTACATTTACTTGGTGCAGTAGCTGACAATTCTAGAAAAAAACTAGTTGATGACATTGTTACTTTTGCAGCTTCTTACTACATGAACTATACAAACATCTGTGCTGCAAGCTGTCAAATGTGTGCATTTTATCGTAAAGGTGATGCAGATGATGCATACACGCTAACTCCTCAAGAAATTGGACAAAGAGTTGGTATTGCAAAACAGATGGGTGCAACTGAAGTACACATTGTTGGAGGCTTTCATCCCGAACTCCCCTTAGAATATTATGAAGATATGATGCGGGCCATCAAAAAAAGTCATCCTCAACTAAACATCAAAGCATTGACTGCTGCTGAAATTTACTATTTATCAAAACTTACAAAAAATTCAACTAAAGAAATTCTGTCTCGTCTTAAAGATGTTGGATTGGATTCGATGCCCGGAGGCGGTGCAGAACTGTTTCATCCTGATATTAGGGGAAAAATTGTTCGAGGCAAATGTACAGGACAACAATGGCTTGATGTCATTGAAGAGGCCCATAACATGGATATCAAAAGCAATGTCACCATGCTTTATGGACATATTGAAAAACCTGAACACATTGTTGATCATCTAATTAAAATTCGTCAATTGCAAAAGAAAACTAGTGGTTTTCTAACTTTGATTCCTTTGAAATTTAGTTTGGATAATACTGAATTAGAGCAAGAACATTTGGTAAATAATGAATGTTCTTCAGTTTATGATTTGAAGGTTATTGCACTGTCTCGACTAATGCTTGCAAATGTATTGAATAACATTTCTGTTTATTGGGTGGCATATGGCAAGAAGCTTGCTCAAGTTGCATTATCTAATGGTGGTAATGATTTGGTGGGAACTGCATTTTCTGAGGAAATTTACAAAGCCGCTGGAAAAACAACTTCTTCTTCAGTTAATGAACTAGCTACAATGGTAAAAGAGATTGGCCGTACTCCTGCACAACGAAATACCCACTTTAACATTCTAAAAAAATTCTGATTCATCTATTTTTTAATGGAATATGATCTTTATCCCATTTTGATATCTTTGTCTTGTCTTGAATCTATCTTGATTATTACCTCTACTCTGATAATGCCTAGATTGTGAACTGTTTCTGTCATTTGTTTTGTTGCTGAATTTATTACATCCATGTTATCTGATTCCAAAATCGTTCCCATTGCATTGATTTCATATCTGAGATTCTCTATTTTTTCAATGGATTCTATCGCCTTTGCAATGTAAAAACTAACACTAGTAGTTTTTGTAGCCATTGGGTATATGCTAATTTCTGCTTGGATCCTGATAATTATGTCTTATTCATTTTATCTTGAATTCTATTGTATAAAAATTAGGTCGTCCTAAGATTAGACATTGTGTAAAGGAATACTATAGACTATATCGATCTAAAATTATGAGGAAATATCTTACTGAGAAATCAATACGTTACATCATTGCACAGTGTAAACAAGGTCGTAGAACAGCTACAATTGCATATGAAATGAATGTAACACAGAGACATATTCAACGTATTTGGGCAGAATTTCGTAAAACAGGTGGC
This sequence comes from Candidatus Nitrosopumilus sp., assembly GCA_965205675.1. Lineage (GTDB taxonomy): Archaea > Thermoproteota > Nitrososphaeria > Nitrososphaerales > Nitrosopumilaceae > Nitrosopumilus. Next base: position 1,533,875 of record OZ242186.1, on the reverse strand, counting down.
TCTGCATGCACTGAGAACTCCCAAGGAATTGTTATTATTGCTAGTAGAATCAAAAGATATTTTGCCATATCCATCAGATGTGTAATTAATTGAGACATGGGCATAACTAATTCTAATTTTTGAGTCAATTCTCAAATTATTCAAATGGAAAAAGCTAAGGATCTTATCATGTTTTGTTCATTGGAATGTCAAAACAAATGAAAATTCCTAGGCAAGATTCTATCAGAATCATTTCTTATTGGTGTGTTACATTTGGTGGGAATGTTGTCTCTGTATGAAGACGTATTCAGAGCCGGCAGACCATACGTGTATCCAACCATCCAGATGGTGCAATTGTTCATCATAAAGTCATGGATGAGAATTCCAAGCAACAATACATTTCATTATTTTCTTTTGACTAAAGGCATCAATGATAAATTGTTCAAGGTTTGTAAATTAACTCGGAATTCCAGACAGAAGAACTATTGACAGACGATTTTGATTTCTACCCATTAGTGATATGATTAGTACCATGGGCAACAAATTCATCTCAGAGGGATTAGTAGAAAACAATTCAGCATCAGGGGATAGTTCCATGCTAAAAGCAGCAGGGTCCAGTATGGCACAAATCAGACATGAAGAATAATCGTTTACCAATATCAGGAATTGATACTGATTGTTCAATGGGATTTCTCTAAATCAAAGGGTGGGATATTTGGATACAAACTGCAGTCTAAATATGGATAGTTTAAGATACAATACAATAACATGAATAAAATAAAATACGCAATTCCACTCTTAGCATTGATATTATTAATTCCTGTAGGAATGAGTAATGTTTTTGCTCAAAGTGAACCCGGAGAGGAAGACTCTACAGATGAAATAGGACCAGTTGCTAATGTATATGATCCATACTTGGAAGTTCTAAAACAACACGATTTCTATCAAAATATGACATCTGATGAGCAAGAGGAATACGTACAAGCAATAAATGAATTCAAAGCAGAACAAAATCCATACCAAAGTACAGTTCAAGAACTAATCGATATTGGAAGTCAATTAACATTAAATCTACAACAAGCAAAAGCAGATGATGATGCTGAAAAAATCCAGAATTTAGAAGCTGAATTATTTGCACTAATGGAAACTCTGAAAATATACGGTGTAGTAACATCTGAGGAATTAGACAAAAACCCTAACTACTGGGCACAACAAGCTAAAAATGCAAGTGATGTCATAAACAATAATTCTGTCAGTTCTGTATGTTTTGAACTAGGCAGTGATCTTAATTGTGGTGGACAAGCAGAAATGTATGCGTCTTTAATTACAGATGGTATCATGCCAATACATACTAGTGATATAAGTTTGGAGAACAAAGCCTACATTTGGTTCCAATCGCAGAAATTGCTGGTTATGTTATTCATATCCCTACTTGGGATACTGAGTTTGGTCCTAGTACTGTATCGACGGAGATTGAAAACATTCCATATCCAGACCGAGTAAGATTCTGGTCTGAAGTATGTTCTACAAATAACGTCGATCATAATTCTGTGCGTTACCATCAATCTTCATCTGAGGAAATGCATAATGGATTTGGAACAAAAACTCATGATAGAAGTTATGGCGGACATGGAAGTTTAGTTGGATCTTCGTGGCTTGCTAAATGCACTAGCATATCACATTATGTGGATAATGATGTGTTGGACACTGCTGAATTAGAGTCCACTCTTGGTTCAACTATAACAGTAACAGGCTCTCATGCTTAACCCTTTATTTTTTTAAATTGAATTTTGGTTTGCTGATTGTAAACCTATTATAGCGACGATCAAAAATTCGTGAACATCTTTGCAGGATTTCTAAAGATATAATTTGCAACATCCAGTTTGATTCTTGCCTCTGTTTCATACGTATCGGGATTTTAGTCTGGAAATGATGGGGTGAATTAATTTCAGGATAATAGAGTCTCAATATGTGTTAACTTCTTTTTAATAAAAAATAGGGGAGATTATGTATGATAACCGCCAACAGTTATTCTAGTTCCCAACGTACTATCAAGTGATGCTCGATCACTTGCATCAATTGATTCAGAATTTTGGATAACATGGCAACTATTTCTTACACCATCCACTGATGTGTTTTCTGTATTTGAATCATAGTGGACTTGAGTGCCAAGGATATTTGTATGAATCCTCTCAACAGATGTTATTTTAAAATTTCTAATGCCTGCAAAAAAGAATTCTCGAATCAAAGATGCAATTGTACAATACGTTAATGGAGATAGAAAGTCAATCTCGCCATACACAATAAAATCATCATCAGGACACATCGAGTCATTTAATCTAGTTATTCTGCCAAACAAAAATGCAAGAAAAAAATCAAATATTATTGATCAGTATGCTGTGTTTGCAACAAACGTTTCACCAAAAGAAATATCATATAACATACAAAACATTCCAACTGATTACAAGAAACGTTGGGGAATTGAAACAGGATATGCATGTGTGGGAAGGTTCAGACCAAAGACTACTAGTGGGAATCAATCCATAAGATTGTTGTATTTTTACTATTCATTGATTTTGTACAATGCATGGATAATTGCTAATTTGATTATCTCAGAAGAAACTAATGTAAAAAATTACAAACCAATAATATCAATTGAAATTCTCAAATATTTCTTTGTAAAGATAATTATTCATTACTTTAGAAATAACAAAAATAATTATTTCCTAGAATGTGTAATTTGATGTACTTTCCCATCTACTGATTCAAAATTTGTATGCCTAAACTATATACAAACAAGAAATCCAAGACGCACTAAACCTGACAGCTAAAAATGTTTTAGTTATCCAAAAATCATTTCAAATTGTCTAACACAATTATTTTCTTGATCTTCGTCTAGGATTTTTTTCATAGAATCTTTCAACATTGTCATTCCATTCTCTGACTTCTGTTAAACGAGATCGTGCATGTGGTCTTTTTCCATTATTTGATAATATTGTACTGTTATCTTTATAAAACACATCTGTCTCGTTAATCAAAATATCTAAAAATTCTGATGCTTCTTTTACCTCATCTCCTTTGGGATTTCTATGAGACAAAATGGACTTAGTAAGTGTTTCAATTTTTGCTATTTTTATTCTATATTCACTAAGAATTCTATATTCAAAAGAAATCATTTCATTTTTTCTGTATTTTACTAGTGTATGTTCATTTCGGTGTGTTCTTAACCATACATTGACTTGTCAATTGTTGCGTCTGTAGTGTTATTTTGTGCTGAAAACCCACTAAAATTTGAACGCAAGATTTTTTGGACATGTCCTGATACTCTTGCTACATTATCCCATGTATTGTGAAACGAAACTCTATCTAGAATCTGCTCATCAACATGGGAAAATATTGCCAAACCTGCAATGTTCTCTTCTCTTCTAATCCATTGATGTCCTACATTACACGCTGTACAAATCTCACTAATTTCCATAATTGCTTTTGAAAATGATGGGTTTTTCATTACTAGTAATTTTGAATCTTGAGATGAAAATCGCATATTTACATTTATGTGAATTCTATCTGTTCTGTTTACGTTCTTACTAATTATGACATTTGTTCCTACATGAAATTGCCAATCTATGATTTTGCTCTTTTCTTTAACTTTTTCAGTTTGATCCTCATAATTGATATTAGTAATCTTGATAAATTCTTCAACCTGTTCTTTCATTTCTTGAGATGTTTTTGTCATCAGTCTCACATTCAGTTTAATATGGTCATATTATGGAAAAAAAGAATTAATGGCTGTGTCCACAGCCACAGGAATCATGGCCTTCATGACCTTGAGATTCTTTTCCTGCACATTTGGAACATTTGTCTGAACCAGTTGGGGAAAAGAAACCAATTCCACATGATACGCATTTTTGATTTGACATGATAATTATAAAAAATTGCCGTATTTAATGAATACGTATTATTTAGGCTGGCATAAAAATAACAAAATCATATTAACTGGATTTGATGATTCATGGATTATTCTTTTTTCTGGAATACTCTGTATTCTCCAATAATCGAATTACATTTATGACATGTGTATTGTCCCCTTTCTATCAGGGTTAGGTTATCTGCCACATCCTCGTTTGGGCTTTCCTCAATTTGAATCTGAGTTGGTCCGCCAAACTCCAAATTACACTGTTTACAAAAATGTTTTAACATTTTTGCAGTATCTAATTTTTCAAGTGATGCCAAAAAATGTTTATCTATATTTGGAACAAGTTTTGATTTTGCTACTTGTTCATCATTTAGGTCTGCATTAATCCATCCGCCTGAACCTGCTAATTGAATTTCTGTCAATCTGTTATGGTGTTTGTCTTGGTATTAAAATACTATTTGTACTTGAATTGTTTCTAACTTGCGCATTCTGGAAAAAAAGTTTGTCTCCTTTACTTTGGAGACTAGTGCATTAACTAGTTTATGTGAGCATTGGGCTCTTCCAGCTAACACTGCGAGATGTCTCTGACTCAATATCTCTCTTAAGACAATGTTTCTGTTAAAAAACCAGAATCAAAAATGATTACTTGTGGGTCAATTTTCTAAACGTCCGATCAACTTGATTTACTTGATAGAAAATAGCTTCATAATTCGGCAACATTCATCACATTTGAGGAAAATCAGAGAGAATCCCTTGAAATAATCATCAGCATAATATCTAGACTCTTAAAGTAAATAACATTTTGAAATTAACCAGTAGATTCTTATCTAAAATTTCTAGGGCAATTATATGTCCAAAATTAAGAATGGTTCTCATGTACTGTTTTTTTATAACAGTTCTAAAAAATGGCTAGCAAAAATTTCTAAAAATGAATCTTTTCATACTCATATTGGAATTCTTAAACATGATGATGCAATTGGAAAAGAATATGGTTCTCGGTTGACTACAAACAAGGATAAATACGTCTATCTTTTGGAGCCAACCCTGTATGACTATATAATGAAAATTCAACATGGCACGCAAATTGTATACCCTAAAGATATTGGTTACATTGTTACACGAGCCGGAATTGGTGATGGTCAAAAAATATTAGAAATTGGAACTGGCAGTGGTTCTCTGACTTCGTTTGTAGCAAGTATTGTAAAACCTCGAGGCCATGTGTATACATTTGATATTGATCAAAATTTTATGAAAATAGCTGAAAAAAATATCAAAAAAGCTGGCGTCTCTAAATATATTACACAACATAATTTGGATTTGAAAACTGTCAAAAAAATGCCCTTGTCTGATATGGATGTTGCATTAATTGATTTAGGCGATCCTTGGGCTGTGATTCCTCAAGTTCGACAGATGTTAAAAGGAAGTGGAGGTGTATTTGCAATTTGTCCTACGATGAATCAATTAGAGAAACTAACTATGGCTCTAGTTGAAAATGAATTTACAGATATAGAATCTACTGAACACATCATTCGAAATATTGAAGCTCGAGAAGGAAAGACTAGACATTCATTTCAAGGAATTGGCCATACCACCTATCTATGCTTTGCCCGAAAGGCCTTTTTTGATAGAAATAAAGACTCTACAGATAAACAAAAACGCTCAAAATCGATTATCAAAACACCTGCAAAAAATACCTCAAAAACGGCTTCTAAAACAACTAAAAAATCTACCATTAAAACCGTAAAAAAATCTACAAAAAAGTCTACCTAGCAGTTAGCACACATTTGAAACAAGATTTATTCATCTATTTTTTAAAGACTACTACATGGTGAGAAAATCTCTAACCTCATCCCTAGTCAGGACATTCATTCCTGCAAGAAGATCCAAATCTAGGAAAGGTGATAATGGAATAGTTCTAGTTGTTGGTGGAAGTTATATCTATCACGGTGCTCCTATCTTGTCTTCCCTTGCTGCCTTGAAATGTGGCACTGACCTTGTTTATACTTCTGTTCCAAAAATTAATGTCGCTTCAACTCGTGCTATTTCCCCAAATCTAATTGTGATTCCTTTAGTAGATCAAAAATTAACTTTAGGTGCTACCAATAAATTAATTGGATCCCTTCCTTGTAACTTACATTCTGCTACTATTGGCATGGGTCTTGTCATCCAAGAAAAGAATTCTCTGTTACATTTTGTAAAAGCATTATTGAATAGCGATGTTAGATTATCTTTGGATGCTAGTGCATTAATTCCTGAAATACTTCCATTACTTGCAAACAAAAATGTTGTAGTCACTCCTCATACTGGAGAATTTAAGAGATTGTTTGGAGAGTTTCCTTCAAATTGTAAAACTGAAAGAATCAAACTTGTTGAAACCAAAGCAAAAGAGTTTGGAATTACTGTTCTGTTAAAGGGTCCAACTGATGTGATATCTAATGGTACTACCACATATCTTTATGAAAAAAAAATACCAGGAATGACTGTGGGCGGAACAGGTGATGTTTTGTCTGGTTTGGTTGCTGGATTATTATCTAATAATAGAAACCCTTTACAATCTGCCGCTGCTGCTGCTTTCATTAATGGATTGGCAGGTAAATCTGCTCAAAAAAAATTAGGATTACATATGACTTCTATGGATCTTTTAGATGAAATTCCTACTGTGATGAAGCCTTTTGATAGAATTGTATGACTGAAATGATTCCAACAAAATATGTTGATATTCATATGGATGATCTCATCGCTGATTTGCAAATGTTAATTCGTCAACCAAGCGTCTCTGCAAAAAATGAGGGTATTGAAAAATGTGCAAAACTTGTACAAAAATTACTCAAAAAATCTGGCATTAAATCTGAAATTCTAAGATTGAAGAAGGGTGTTGCACCAATTGTATATGGTGAAATAAAATCCAAACAAAATCCTACAAAGACTTTGATGTTTTATAATCATTATGATGTGCAGCCTGCTGAACCTTTTGATTTATGGGACGATCCTCCATTTAGTGGTGTTAGAAAAGGGAACAAAATTTTTGGACGAGGTGCAACTGATGATAAGGGTGAATTGATTGTCCGAATCAAAGCAGTTGAATCTTGTCTTAAAACAACAGGTGATGTTCCTTGCAATATTAAATTTGTAATCGAAGGTGAAGAAGAGACTGGCAGTGCTCACATTGAAGATTATTTAAAAAAATATCAAAAGAAATTCTCTTGTGATGGTGTTATTTGGGAATTTGGATATGTTGATGCAAAAAATAGACCTATTATTGGTCTTGGGATGAAAGGACTACTCTTTGTAGAATTGTCTGCAACTGAATCAAAAATTGACGCTCACTCTAGTTTAGCTGCTCTGATAAAAAATCCTGCATGGCGATTAATCGAGGCTGTAAATACACTTAGGGATTCAGATGGCAAAATTCTCATTAAAGACTGGTACAAAGAGGTTTTACCTTTTTCAAAAAACGATTTAAAAATAATTCAAAAAGAACCATTTGATGAAAGTGTATTCAAGAAAGAATTTGGTATTTCCTCCTTTGTAGGTAATAAAAAAGGAGTAGAGGCAAAAAAAGCCCTGATAGGAGACGCTACTTGTAATATTGCTGGATTTGTTTCTGGTTATACTGGAGATGGGGCGAAAACGGTTCTTCCTAGAAATGCCCTAGTGAAAATCGATTTTAGATTGATTCCTAAAATGGATCCAAAAAAACAGATATCTAGATTAAAAAAACATCTAAAATCTAAAGGATTCTCTGATATTGGAATTAAAATATATCATGGGGAGGCAGCTGCTAGGACTTCTTCTTCACATCCATTTGTTTTACAAATAAAAGATGCTGCTGACAAATCTTTTGGTAATTCTATTTTGAATGTCTCAAACGCTGGAACTGGCCCCATGTATCCTTTTGTTGAAATTTTAAAATCTCCCTGTATTTCTATTGGAAGTACATACATGTTTTCACGAATTCACTCTCCAAATGAATTTGCTCGAGTTGACTTGCTAAAGAAAACTACAAAATGCATGTGTCTAATTATGGAGAATTTTGGAAGGTTCTAATGAAGACATCTTGGTATTTTTTTAATTGTCTGTACCAGTGATATCCTGCCTGGACCTGCAATCATAATTACAAGTGCTGACGCAAGTAAAATCAAATCAAATTCTATTCCTCCCTTTCCTGTAATGCTCGATGCTCCTTTAACTATGAAAATTGCGCCTAACATGATTATTGAAATCAATGATGCTGATATTCTGCTTAACACTCCAATGATCAATAAAATTCCTGGAATTAGTTCTGCCAAAGCTATGGGAATTTGCATCTCTGCAGGCAATCCCATATTTGGCAAGTTTTCTGCAAATCCCGGATTAAATTTTGACATACCATGAAGAATAAAGATCACGCCGATAGTAGATCTTAAACCGATAAAGACAATATCGTTTAGAATTTTCTCTCTAATTTCTGCGGTAGTCAATACAACTCTCCAATACTTTCACTATAATTGTTTTTCCTCGAATTATCTGTCAAATGTAGAAAGCCCTTTATTATGCGGTAAAATCCTTTGAAATATGTCAATGTACATGCCAGGAGCAACTGCTGTTGGAATTACTTTTGATGGTGGTGTAGTACTTGCCAGTGAGAAACGGATCGCATTTGGTAATTTTCTTGTAAGTAAATCCACAAAGAAAACATTTCCGATTACTCCAAAAGTCGGTGCAACTTGTGCAGGTCTTGTGGCTGATATGCAAATTCTGTCATTACAGATTTCTGCTCTTGCAAAAATTAGAAAAATGGAATTAAAACGAGATGTTCCTCCAAACACTGTTGCAAAAATGATGTCTAATATGATGTATGAACGAAGATATTTCCCATTACTAACTCAGGTAATTGTTGGTGGTGTTGTTGACACGCCAATTATGTACACTCTTGATCCTCTAGGTTCAGTACTCCCTGATGATTTTGCTGCTGTTGGAACAGGAGCTGAAATAGCTTTGGGTGTATTAGATCCACAATTCAAACCAAACATGGCTAAAGATGAAGCGATTGATTTAGCAAAACGTGCAGTACGTTCTGCAGCACTTAGAGATTCTGCAAGTGGTGATGGATTAGATGTGCTTATCATTACTAAAGACGGTACTGAAGAATTTACTGAAGAAATAAAATAACTATTTCTATAATTCTAAAATTTAATTTTTAATCATAAATTGTTTTACCTGTTTCCCAGAATCTATCTGAAATATAATGCATATTTTTTACGACTTCGCCTTTTTCCATATTTTCTAGTTCTGAGCTTGATACCGTTGACTTTCCAACTGCCAAAAATTTATGTTGCGATTCTTCAACAATGCATACTATTTTTTCTTTATCAAATTCTGTAAATTTTTTAATTCCCGGTCTCATCAAATTTGCTCCCTTACACATAAATTTCACTGCTCCCATGTCTACTGTTATTGTTGGAAATTTTTCCAATGTTCCAACTTCGGATAAGAATGGCAAATAGTCATCATTGACTTTTAATATTTTAATTCCGTTTCCGGTAATGATTTGTGCATCATCTAAAATCTGATAAACTTTGACATTTTTAATTTTAGGAAACTTAATTCCCCATTCTTCTGACACTGTTTTTAAAAGTGTAGATGTTTCACTTTTTGAAATTAGATTTGATTTCAATCTCTAGCAATCTCTTGTCTGATGTCTAACAAATCCCTTAGTATGGAACTAGCTGTTTCCATACCTCCTGCCCCTTTACCAATAATTGTCTGCGTTCCTGAATGCTCAGATGTAAAAGCAATTGCATTTAGTGTTCCGTTTACACATAATGGGTCATTATTTGATACTTCTATTGGTTTTACGACAAGTTTTTTGTTACATGATGCGATTAATTTTATTGTACAATTATTTTTTGCGGCATTTTTAATATCTTCGACTGTAACTTTCCGTATTCCTGTACAGTCAATGTCTGGGAGTGTTACCTTCATCCCCATTATCCAATTTGCAAGAATCACTAGTTTCGCAGCCGCATCAAGTCCGTCTAAATCTAATGATTCATCAGCTTCTACATATCCTTTATCCTGTGCATCTCTTAGTGCTTCTTCATAAGATACTCCTGTTCCCATGTTTGTCAAAATGTAATTTGTGGTACCGTTTAGAATTCCTGCAAATGATGTGATTCTTTCACCGCTTAGGCTATTCTTGGCATAATCTAAAATTGGCGTGCCTCCACCTACGGTCCCACTGAATTTTAGCATTACCCTGTTGTATACTGCTAATTCTAACAATGATGGGAATGCTAATGCCAGCGGTCCCTTATTTACTGAAATTACATGCATGCCTTTTTTCATAGCTGTCATAATGTGGGTCATGCCTGGCTCTGCATCTTTGTAATTACTTGCAGTAGTTTCAATTAGAACATCGGCTTGGATGTTTTTTAGCATTTCTATTCCTAACATTGAATTCTGTGTGTCTGAATAATTTTTTACGGTACCAAATTTTTTCTTTGTTTCTACTAGTTTGCTAAAGTCCAACCCTGATTGATCTACTGTACTGCCTTTACTGTCACACACTCCGACAACTCGCGGTTTTAGCCCGTATTTTGAATAAAGTTCATCTGATCTAGATTGAAATAATTTTACTAAACTTTGACCTACGAGACCAAATCCACATAGTATGATTCTCAAATTCTTTCTTTCCTTTTGGTTATATTATTGTGATTCATTTTATCTCCCCTGATTTTTTTATCATTAATTATGTTTTATTAATAATTTTTAAGTATATTTTCATCTCTGATGCCCTTTCCGAATCTGTAGCTATTATGGTTTGTCATCTCTTTCATGTTGCAATGAAACTGAATTAATACAGTATCTTTGGCTTGTAGGTTTTGGCCCATCATCAAATACATGTCCTAGATGTGCTCCACATTTGTTACAATTCACTTCTGTACGAACCATTCCGTATGTTGTGTCTGAAATGTATTCTATTTTTTCTTCTGATATTGGCTGCCAAAAACTTGGCCATCCTGAACCTGAATCAAATTTAGCCTCTGATGAGAATAGTTCTTCTCCACAACAAGTACATTTGAAAGAACCCTTTAGTTTTGTACTATTATATTTTCCAGAAAATGGTGGCTCGGTTCCGTGATTTATACAAATTTCATATTGCTCTGGAGTTAATTCTTCTTTCCATTCCTCTTTTGTTTTTTCTATTTTTTCTGTCATGATATTCGATTTTTTAATTTTTTCCTTTTCCCTTCTGTTCTTTTTTCAGATTCAAATCTCTCTAAATCGTATTCTTTCATATCTACATATTTCATAATTTTACTGAGATTTGGATGAATTTTGTTAATTTGTTTAAACATTTGTTGTGCAACTCTTCTGTAATCAACATGCCCTTGTGAAATCGTTCTTAATTCAATTAAATGACATGCTTCTCTTAGATTAAACTTTATAAAATATGGATAATTGTACCCAAAGTTTACTATGTATTGTCCTTGTTCTGGATATTTTATTCTTATTTTATCAAATGCTTCTTTCGTTTTATTCATACAGTCTTTGAAATCTTTTTCAATTCCTAAAACTTTGATCTCATTTGGTATATCATATCCGTGGTCTGTTGTTAATAACTGTCTTTGAAGAGTTAATGCTCTATGTCTGTGAAAATCTCTAAACATTCCATAATTGTTACATAAATCAAATGTATAGTAAACACTTTCAAATGCCCTGGATGGTCTATGGCGCCTATTTGTTCTAATTTTTGTAAATTCGCCAATAATTTTATTTTTCTTTTCTTTTGACATTTTCTTTACTTGTTGGAGAATATTTTGATATGCGGTACTTGGAGATTGTTCATATATTATACTTGTAATAATTTTATCTATTGCATTTTTTTCTGATTCATAATCTACTATTTTTATAACTGTGCCTTTTTTTGGACTTGATTTGATTTCGTTTGCAGTAATTATTTTTGATTTATTTTTTATATCTTTGAGGTATTTTTGAAACGCTTTACCATATTTGTCATCTGCTCTTCTGACAAATGATTTGATTGTAGTGTCTAGCTCTTTTTTGATTTTTGAGGCTAAATCTTGTTCTTCTTTTAGTTCTGATGAGCCTAATATTGTTAATAGATATTCATATGCCCTACCATTTCCTGTAATTCCCACATTTGTTAAAGTTGATGCTGGTAACAATCCCCTAAGAATATCTAGTGCTTTTGCTTTTGTTGAACCTTTGTAAATCATATTTGCAGATTTGATATCTGATTTATTTTTTAATTTCGAAAATAATTTTTCTTTACCATCTTTTGAATCTTTGAAACTATATTTTTCAATTGGATATTTTTCTCTGATATAATTTATCATTGGTTTTATGTTTTTTGAATAAATATCAAATGAAAAATTACAAGTTTCTTCATAAACATCTGCAAAACGAGATTTCATAATTTCTGGTTCTCTGTAAAATCTGTATTTTCCTTTTTCTTTTTTGTTCCATGCAACGTATCTTGATGATTTTTCTAAATATGATAATCCTATTCTTCTATCTTCGATTTTTTTTACTGCAATGTTTGACAGTCCTTCAATTGCAATCTGTGCTTCACCTAATTCTGCAACTGAATCATCCCCATACTCTAAAAGTACTCTGTTGTAAAATTCCTCGCCTCTATTTTTATTTTGTAAAAATTCCTCGAGAAATATCTGCCTCATACTTTTATCGGTTCTACTATATCTTGACATCAATGCACCGCGATCAACTTGCTGTGGTGTAATTATTGCAAAGACATTGTCTTTTGTGTTTGAAAAATGATCTGATAGAATTTTTCTTTCTTTAACTGAGAACTCTGACAATAACGATATATTGATTCACAATTATTAATAGTCTATTTCTTTTTTCCGATTTGAATTAGATCGGGTCCTTTGTCTTTATCTTGACCTTTTGCTTGCCATCTAAGTAGCACTTGTTTGAATGCTTCAGCGTCTGCCTCATTTTCAGTATACATCAATGTTGTAACCCATAATCCTTTTTTGGCAGTTTTGCCTCCAATGGAATTCATCCAAAAATCATTTGGCAAAGTCTCCATTGCTTTGTTATTTGGATCCTTTGTTGCTTCAGTCCATCTACTTGCGACAAAATTCAAAATTTGTTCCAATTCTTCTTTTTGAATCATGAGTTTACTACTTTCTCTCTAGATTTTAAAATTACTTAAAATCCGATGATCTTGAGTTTGTGAATTTAATCTTACTAAAACTAAAAATATTTCTTACACTTTGTCGGTTATACAAATCTTTAAACTATCTCATATGACAAATGACGATATCGAAATTATCGGTAAAAATGTCAAAGACATGTACGGAACGTTCATGGGTAAAGTCGTAGGAACAATAACTGATATTGACGGAAGTATTCAATCCGTTGGCATTGACTGCGGTTCACAAGGATTACAGCAAATCCAATATGAACAATTAGTGGCTCAAGGTGAAGTTGTTATTTTTATTCCAAAATGGAGACTCGACTCACAAAGACTCATTCGAGAAAAACAACTAACTCTACGTCGACTAAAAGCGTTGATTGATATTGTTTCAGAAAATGATGACATGAAAGCAGATGCAGAAATAATTCATGAAAAATACAGGTCAAAACTTGTATCATTAGATGAAACAGAACATGAAATCAAAGCAATTTTGGAAACAAGGTTAATTGAGTTAGATGAACAAATGAAGTCTGCAAAAATGTTATTGTTTGATGCCAAAGTACAATTCAAAAGCAATGAAATCTCTGAGGCAACATTTGAGATTGTAAAATCATGCACAACTAAGATAATTGAGCATGTTGCTCACGAAACAACAGAAATCGCAAATGTAAAGAGTAGAATTGCAGATCTTGAATTAGAAGTGCAAGAGATAACTGCGCCTACAACGCCAGACATCCAAGAATCTGCCCGTTCATATCTGGAAACTTCTGATCCACAACAAGTTCAGACTATACTTCCAGAAGTACCAATCGAATCAACAGTAATACCTTCAGAACCTATTGAGGCTCCTAGTACCCCTATACAAGAACCTCTAACTGAATCTGAGGCAACATTTGCATTTCCAAAACCACCCCAACAGGTGACCGCAGATACTTCAAACGACGATAATGATAATGATTGGCTTGCTAGAATGGAAGCACAATAATTTTTTTAATTTATTTTTTTAACACTTAGAAAGATCTAATCTCATACACTTTTTGATGTCTAAGACATTTGAAATTGGACTGGGAAACAATGATGATACTTTGAGAAAAAAAGCTGATTCTGATTTTATCTCATTTTGGGATTTACAAGCCAAGAATTTGTCTTGGTTTTCACCTTGGAAGAAGATCCTTGATTGGCAACCTCCTTTTGCTAAATGGTTCGTTGGAGGTACGATTAATGCCTCGTATAATGCTCTGGATGTCCATCAGGGGGTAAAATCTGAGAAATTTGCCATTTTATGGGAGGGTGAAAATGGCGATTCTAGGAGTATTACATATGGTGAAATGTACATCCAGGTCCAGAAATTTACAAATGTGCTCAAATCACTTGATGTAAAAAAAGGTGATAGAGTTACTATCTATCTTCCAATGGTTCCAGAACTTCTGATTGCAATGTTGGCATGTGCAAGAATCGGTGCCATTCACACTGTAATTTTCTCTGGGTTTAGTGCAACATCAATTAAAGATAGAGTGCATGATTCGCACTCCAAAATAATCATTACTGCTGATGGTGGGTATAGACGAGGAAAAATTGTACCACTCAAAGACATTGTTGATGATGCAGTTAAAGAACTTGATTTTATAGAACACGTTGTTGTTTTAGAGAGAACAAAAAATAAGATCTTAATATCTCCAAAAGATAAACTTTGGACAACTTTGATGGATGATGTTTCTGATTCATGTGTTGCTGAAGACTTGCCTAGTGATCACCCTTTGTTTATTTTGTATACGTCAGGAACTACTGGAAAACCTAAAGGTGTTTTACATGGAACTGGTGGTTATCTAACACATATACATTCTACATTCAAATGGGCTTTTGATATTAAAGACTCTGATATCTTTTTTTGCACTGCTGATATTGGATGGGTGACTGGACATAGCTATGTTGTATATGCCCCTTTGCTTCATGGTGCAACTCAAGTAATATATGAAGGCGCACCTGATTTTCCTGATGCCTCACGTATGTGGAATATTTTACAAAAATATGGCGTAACAATCTTTTACACTACTCCTACTGCATTGAGAATGTTTATGAAATTTGGAGATAATATTCCAAATTCATTTGATCTTTCAAATTTAAGATTGCTTGGAACTGTTGGCGAACCAATTAATCCTGAAATTTGGAAATGGTATTTCAAAACCATTGGAAAAGAAAAATGCCCAATCATTGATACTTGGTGGCAAACTGAAACTGGTGGTATGTTGATCTCTTCACTTCCTGGCCTTGAGACTATTCCGCTAAAACCTGGATCTGGTACCCGTCCAATTCCAGGCGTCAATATCACTGTAGTTGATGAGAATGGTGCCGAAGTACCTGCAAATGTCAAGGGATATCTTGTCATCAAGAACCCTTGGCCTGGAATGCTTTTGACTTTGTGGAATGATGATGAAAAATACAAGAAAGTTTATTGGTCAAAATATGAGAATTGCTACTATCCTGGTGACTATGCTCTAAAAGATGATGATGGGTATCTCTGGTTATTGGGACGTGCAGATGATGTACTCAAAATTGCAGGTCATAGAATTGGAACAACTGAACTTGAAAGCTGCATTATATCTCATTCCGATGTTGCAGAATCTGCAGCTTGTGGAATTCCTGATGAAATAAAAGGTGAGGTGATAATTGCATTTGTAGTTTTAAAACAAGGCGTTACAACTGACTTTATAATTTTAAAAAAACAACTAGTTGAAAAGATTAGATCTGACATTGGGGCAATTGCAACTCCCAAACAAATTTATTTTGTTTCAAAATTACCAAAAACCCGAAGTGGGAAAATTATGCGTAGATTGCTAAAAGCAATAGGTAACAACGAACAAATTGGAGATGTAAGTACGTTAGAAGATGGTACTGCAGTAATTGAAGTTAAACAAGTTTTTGATGAACTACAAAAATCAATCAAAGAAAATTCTAATTAATTATTTTTTAATTCGTTAAAATTGATTGCAGATAACATCTCAAACATTTTTTTCAATCCATTATGCTCTGATTTTGAATTTTCATCTAACTGATCATATTCTGTTTCTTTAATTTTATCTAATTTGAAATTTGATTCTTTGAAAAAGTTTTGATATTCTTTTATTTTCTCATCTGTTATTTCCTTTAAATTAAAAATTACTGTATTGCTTCCGAGTAAATTTTTATTTTCATCATAAAGACTAGTTGCTTGTAATAATCCTAAAAAAGTATCTCCGTTTTGTTTTTTGAATGTCATTTTCCTATCTGTAACTTTACCTGTCTCAAACCATGTTTTTAGAGAATTATTCATGTCTTCCCATGATTCTTTTGGAACATGTTCAAAAATTGGCTTGCCTAAAATTTCAGATTTGGCATATCCTAAATTTGCAGCATATGTTGAATTACAGTCTAAAATCATGCCTATGGAGTTGATTCTTCTCCACATTACTGGTGCGTCTTTTAGGGTCTTTCTGGCTTCTGTTTGGGACATTTTTTAAAATTAGATTGACTAGTTATTAAATTGAAATCCTAGAATCATTGGTTAGGGTTAAAAAACCCATTCATTTTTTGACAGTTTGACTTTTGAACTATAATTATCCATGTGAATTGTTTTTATACGCTCTTTCTTTTCAAACATCAGATCATAGCTTTTACTAGGGAATGGTTCCAAACAAAAGATGCGCAGACATGTATCTCTGCGAGATTCATATCATCAATGCTATCTTTATCTGTTCATTAGAATTATTCACAATTAACAGATGAGGTCTTGCACCTCATAAATTTTAACGTAATTTACAATTTTTCTAGTATGTTAGTTGATCTGCCAGTTCTAGGCAAGTCTTGCAGTACTGCAATTCCACATTCTGCAAATCTATCTAACCATTTGTATGCCCATGAACGTACACGTCCAAGATTCTTTGCAACATGTGATGCAATTTGGTTCTCAAGTAATACTCGCTTTATCAAAAATAGCCTTTCTTTTACCTTGACGTTCTTTTCATCTTTGTATGCTTGAATTAATTTTTGATTATTCATGGTTTGATGTGTAATGTTTTGATCAATATGGCATTTGGTAAAATAAATCAGATCAATAGTTCATAAAATTTTGTTAGAGAGTATGCGTTGTTGGTTTCAGAATATTATGCAATGTTTACGATGATGAATGATGCAGTGTCAAAATATTTTAGAATGACAAGATTCAAGCTTGATGTTGCAAATTATATCTTTAGAAATCCTGCAAAAATGTTCACGAACTTTTGATCGTCGCTCTACTATTAAAATTACAAAATCTAATAAGAAATAAAATAATATTTCTCAAGAATTTGTGTTGGAATAAAATTCTACAAATGCAACATAGTCATACCCAACATGCAGACATATGGACTGAACATATTCCACACTCATTGAATTTGATTTTTTAATAATAATTTTTCTGCCATTAGGGCTCTTATAAGAGATCATATTAGATTGAAAAGAAGAAATGATTTGTCTATACCCTAATTTATCAATTAAAAGTTTATGAATCTGATTCCAGTTATGGGTATTTGTCAATTTTTACTAGATGCGTTTTTCCAGTTTAGTTATCTGTTCACTTTCTGCAAGAACAAATTTTTGTTTTTCTTCTGGGAACGAATCAAAGAAACAGTCTGTCGCTGTGTCAAGATCTTTCATTAATTGTTCCTCATTTTCAGATTCTACAAGTATTGCGGGAAGTTCGATGCCTTGTGCGATAAAACCATTGCTGGATGGTTTGTATTTGAACTTCAAATTTATGGATTTTTGACTTTGTGACATGGCTATTATTCAAATTTACCCATTATATAGATGATTGTTGTTTTATTAGATAACAAAGATTTCAAATTTTAACCAGGGCATTACAGATTTCAGAAAGCTAATACTTTACTCACTTGCAAACAAAACTGGCCTTACCCGTATGGTCATAGCCTCAAGTAGCTTGCCCCTGTTTCGTTCCTGTCTGCCTTGAGTGTATATTGTACTTGTGGCACATAGTGGGTCATCTCCTGTAACATCTTTTAGCTGCACGTTATTACCCAAAATCTCTAGTGCCATATCAGTTAACTGAGACTTGGGCATAATTAATTCAAATTTTATTTCAACATTTGGAAACCTCCCATAAACCCAAAAATAAAATCCATTTCCCATGTCAGAAATTATAACTTCAACACAATATGGTGCATCTACAGCACTTGACAAGACCAATCGTATACTGTGTTTAAGAATGCTAACTCTTTCAGAAGAATAAGATTTAGTTTTACACGATCTAAAATATTATGACGGAGAAGAGGGTGATAAATCTTTGTTGAATAAAGAAGATCTATTATTTAATAGAACAAATAGTAAAAACTGGTTGGAAAAACAACTGTATTCGACATTAGACCTCTTGCGTAATTATAGAGATTTTTTCTCAAATTTTGTATTTTAACAGAATTCATACCTGAAAATTCAAATTTTTCAACCAATTTGAAAAATCCTCCAGCAAAATTCACGCCTAGAAATAATTACGCAAGACGTCTATTAATAAAAAAATATGTTTGTAGGATATTTGGTTAGATTTGTAATAAATTCTAAAAAATATAATCCATTTTTTCTTTCAACATACATGAATTTGCCAATAATTAAAACTAAAATTAGGAGTATGGCTCAAGGTTCAATAAAACAAGCAAACATAAATGCAAAAAAAATTCAAGAATTAGAAATTTATCTTCCACCGATTAACATTTAAAATAATTTTGAAAAGATCATAAGAAAAATCAATCATAATTATCAAAAAGGGAAAGAATTCTACAGTAAGTTTGTAGATCTATCTAATTCATTACACTCAAATTCCCACATTAAATAAAATTTAGATTTTAAATGACATTAGTGAAGTTAGTAAGGGCTTTTATCTGGAGAAATTTTTGCTCGTCTTCCTTGGTAAATTAGAGCAATGGCAAGGGCAAACATTACCATGGCAGTCAACGGGAAATTTTGTGGGGCAGGTAGAATAAACCAATAATATGTTCCAAAACCTATGGATACAATAGCTTGAGTCCACAATTTTATCCATTTTGGGACTTTTGCTAGTCTACTAATAGCTTCTACTACAAAAATTCCAATTACAGGATAAATTGTGTAGAAAAGAAAATCAACTACATCTACGCCTGTATGAGACACACTAGATAATAGAAATGGCTTTCTATATGTTTTAAATAGACCTCTTGCGTAATTAGAACCAAAATCTCTTCTTCTGTCTCATTTAACATTCGATTATTCTGGGACATATCATGGAATCACAACAGACTCTTGTTTCTGTCTTGTCTTAAAGTTGACAATTCCACATATGATGTCACTTATTCCATCGTATCTGCACAATCCATTCCTGAATGTATTTGAATTGACTCTGAATTTTTTAATTTGTGAAATGATAGGCTCTGCTTTGATTCTAATTTTGGATTGAATCTTGTTTCACTCTTTCTGATGCACATTAAGCTTTTTTCCTTTCTTTTTCTTGTATGGTAGAATACTTACCTGTTCTGGGAAATCTTTTTTCACTCCTAAATACACAAGGTCATAAAATACCATCACATCTTTGGATAGTATTGGATGCTTGATTTTTAGTATTGCATAATCATCTCTTCTGTCAGGAGGAGAGTGTGATGGCGTGTGTATTATTTTACCTTTCTGATTTATGGTGATCTGATTTTTTACCGTATGTTTTTTCTTTTTGCCTGAATAGTAAGTCTTTCTTTTCTTCTTGTTCTGGGGTCTTGGGATTGACTGTTCAGTACCATCAGTCATTGCAATCAAATCTGGAAAGAACAGTTGGAGTTGTACAATATCATTGATCTTTTTAGAATCAGAGTATAGTTTTGCAGGAATTGGAATTGATTTTCTTACTGCAGGCTCTAAATATTTGATGTTTCTGCAAACATTACTTCCTCAGTCTAATCCAAACAAATGTCCTATCAAACCATATCTCAAATACAGTCGATAATGCACCAGCAACATTACCTGCCTGTATTTTACATCCAAATCAAAGCGATGCCAATTACCAATGCCATGCTGTCTCTTTCCTTTGGATAGTGGTCCTCTTCTTTTCTTCTATACGATTATTCTTTCTGACATCCTTTAGAATCATACCAAATTGCTGTCTAGTCACTCCTGTGTATGCGAGAAATGCCTTTGGTTTTTTTGAGAGTTGTTTGTGTGTTAACATGAAATGGAATGGTTTGAACTTAGCTTTGGATCTTGTTGTAAAGGAATCTGTACTCTCTAACAAAATTTTATGATCTGTTGATCTGATTTATTTTACCAAATGCCATATTGATCAAAACATTACACATCAAACCATGAATAATCAAAAATTAATTCAAGCATACAAAGATGAAAAGAACGTCAAGGTAAAAGAAAGGCTATTTTTGATAAAGCGAGTATTACTTGAGAACCAAATTGCATCACATGTTGCAAAGAATCTTGGACGTGTACGTTCATGGGCATACAAATGGTTAGATAGATTTGCAGAATATGGAATTGCAGGACTGCAAGACTTGCCTAGAACTGGCAGACCAACTAGTATACCAAAAAAGAAACTAGTCAGCATTCAACTACAAATTGCAGAAAAACAATCCGGCTGGAGTGCAAAGCAAGTGATGAATCTGATTTATCAAAAATCAGGTGTAAAATATCATGAGGTTCATGTGTACAGATTATTACACAAATGGGGATTTGTTCCAAAGGTTGCAGCAAAGAGATTTGTAAATTCAGCTAGTGTTGAGGAAAAACTCTGGTTTAAAAAAACTCCAAAGAACAAATAGCCTCAAAAATAGCAAAAGGCTTTACAGTTCTTGCACAAGATGAGTCCATCTTTACTGCTGATGCGATATTTAGAAAAAAGATGTGGGTAAAGAAAGGAACCCGTCCAATTATTCTAGTAAACGGGTCACATCAAAAAACAATCATTTTTGGTGCACTGACTCATGACGGCAGGCAATTATTCAGACAATATGAAAAATTTGATCAGTACTGTTTTTTGGATTATCTAAAGGAATTGCACAGAAAGTTTGGCAAGATTCTAGTCTATGTAGACCGAGCACCACAACACAGATCAAAACTAGTACAAAAATATCTTGATGAGAATGCAGATGATGTTCTATTGAATTGGTTTCCAAAAGGCTCACCACAGTTCAATGCAGTTGAGGAAGTATGGAAGCAAGGAAAATACAATTTGTTGGTGTCACAGTATCAACCATCTCTAAGTAATCTGAAAAATAACATCTCCAAATATTACAGAACCAGACGATTCAATTTAGACATTCTCAAGTATATGCAACGAGAGGATGGTTGACGAACTTATGTTAGGAAGTATGTGTTATATGGTAAAATATGTCTAATTACGCAAGAGGTCTAATGAACTTAACAGAAGATTGTACGGATGTTGGGATCTATACAAAATAGAATCTAGAAAAAAATGAGAAAAAATAAAAGTGGCGGTTCGTCATTTATTTTCAACATCTTTATTTACTAAAAAATCAGTTTTTCAAATATGGATTATCATCAATTTCATGGTAAAGATATTCCACACATAAAATTAGATCCAAAAATGACAATAGAAGATCTCGTAGATGTTTTTGCAAGTTCTGGATATAATGGACGGCAGTTGGGAGATGCAGCAAAATTATATGCAAAAATGATCGAAGAAGATGCAACAATTTGTCTGACGGTTTCAGGAGCAATGACGCCAGTGGGATTTGGAGGAATTATCAAAACCTTGATTGAACGAGGATTTGTAGATTGGATTGTTACAACAGGGGCAAATGTATACCATGAAGATCATTTTGCATGGGGCTTGCCAGTAAAACAAGGAAGTTTTAATGTAGATGATATGAAATTATATCAAAACGAAATTGTTAGAATTAGAGATGTGTATATCAAATTTAACGAGACATTAGAAGCTCAAGATCAAATAGTCCAAAAAATGTTTGGAGATAAATTATTAAATAAACCATTCACAACTGCAGAATTTTGTAATTTAATGGGGAAATTAAGTAAAGAAAAAGCCAAATACCCTGAAAAAAGTTTCATTACATCAGCATACGAATATGATGTTCCTGTGTATATTTCAACAATAAAAGATTCTTCATTGGCATTAAATTTAGCAGTTCATAGACTCCAAGACAAAACATACAGTTTAGATTTTGTAAGAGAAATCATAGAACAAGCAGCAATTCTTTATGATTCTAAAAAATCAGGGATTTTAGAATTGGGGGGAGGAGTACCAAAAAACACCGCTCAACAAACAGGTCCGTTATTGGATCAAATTTTAAAACGAGAAGACGGAGGACAAGACTATATCATTCAGATTACAGATGCAAGACCCGACACAGGAGGATTATCCGGTGCCACATTACAAGAAGGAAAAAGTTGGGGAAAAGTACAGGACCCCCATAATGGAATGGTCACAGTGTATGCAGATGCGACAATAGCATTTCCAATTCTTGCATTATATGTTCTGAGTAATCAAAAAAATAAAGAACCAAAAAGACTGTACAAAAAATTAGATCAATTATACCAAAACCTAAGTGATGATTATTTTAAGAGTACAAAACCATAAAAGAAAAACTAAAATTTGTCAAATCTAGCACGTTCTAAATCACGATCATCTTTAGATTCTTTTTTGTATTCCTTATAGTGTTCTTTACAAAGAACCGTTTTTTTTCCAGGTGAATTTACGCGAAGACCGGCATTTTCAACTTTACTAGTGTTGAGAGAACGAGCACCATCTTGATCACAACCTTCAAAGTTACATTTTGCACCTTTTGCCACTATTCCCATATAGAATAGTAATCGAGATGTTATTTATATTTGAAAATAATTTTGAGTTTAAAATCATCGTAAATGATTTTTATAGTTTCTATCGTTTATAAGAGGAATATTTTTTTTAAAAATCATGGGTGGCGCAAAGAAACCAACAACTGCAAATAAAGACAAATCCACAGGTTCCAAAGATACAAAGAAAAAGAAGGACAAAGGGGAAGGAGGATCAAAAAAAGCTGAAATTACAGTAATGGTTAATGAACAACAAGCTTTGAAAATTATTCAAAATTCCAAAATAATCACAGTTCAAGATCTTGCAAGACAAACAGGAGTTAAGATTTCTGCAGCAAATGCATTTCTAAAAAAATCCACAAGTAATGGAATGATCAAAAAAGTAGGCGGTTATTCAGGTCATTATTTATATCAAGCAGTATCTTCATAGACACAAAGCACATCACCGGACTTGACATTCTTTAACACATCAATATCCCCGACAAGTTTTCCGATAGGTGTCATAGCTTTTGCAAATACTGTATCAATTAGAAAAAAACACAAACTTCCAGTAGAAGGCAAAAATGCAACATCCCCTTTTTTAAATTCTGTTCTAGATCTTTCAATTCCAGAATATGCGCTAGATTCAAAATACAAAATACTTTTTTCCAACAAATGAGCATGACCTTCTAATGGCAAAGATCTCATTATAGTGCCTACAGTTAGAGGAGACAAATGTCGTTTTAGATCACAAGAAAGTTTCGCCTTCCCTCGGATTTCTAAAATTACTTGTTTTCTGGAGACTGATAAAGTATTCAATTCATATTTTAAAATGATTAGATTATATAACGTTTCAAGAAAAATTTCTTACTTGCCTGATGCTGCTAAATCTGAATTAATTGAAACTCCACAACCTGAAGAAGCAGAGTCCGAAGTTGAAGAAAATGCAGGACTGAACAAAGCACTAGATACTTATCGAAAACTAATCGATAGAAAAGATCTTGTAGAACCATTATCTGAAAAAGAACAAGATAATCTTGAGAAAAGAATCAAAGAGATTGAAGAAAGAGAAGTTGTCGAAAAAATTGAAGACCATGATATTGTAGAGATTCCTTGTGAAAAAAATAAAATCACAATTGGACCGCCAACACTGACAAGATTTGAAAAGGCAAGAATCATGGGGGCAAGAGCACTACAATTATCATTAGGTGCACCGCCATTTATCCCAATTCCAAAATCTGCAAGAATCTCACTAGATATTTCAATGGAAGAGTTAGAACAAAGAGTCATCCCAATCACAATTAGAAGAGTGCTTCCAAATGGAGATTACCAAAACATACCAATTGACTATTTTGAAAAATGAATCAATGGTCGATAAAACTTAAAAGAACATAAAATTCCTAAATATTGAATAATGCTCATGGAAGAGACAACTGAACTACATGGTCAAGAACAGATCGAAGAGTCTGAAGAAGTCATAATACAAATTGGAAACTATCCTGCAATGGAGTCAGCTCTTGAAGTATTGGCAATCTTAGGAAAGAAAAAGAAAATAATTTTAAGATCAAAAGGGAACTCTATTCCTAATGCAGTGGCAGTAGCAAATATCATTACAGAAAAAATGCTTAAAGGGAATTCTCACATTGAAAAAATTAATTTAGATACAGTTGATGCTGCAGGAATTGGCAACATGACATCAACAGTTGAAATTATTTTAATCAAAAACTAGTAAACGCTTCCAGGTCCTTTTAGAAGCATATTTTCACATTCTTTGCATACTTGTTCATCAATATTTGATTCTAAATTGTGATGTATCTCACATATTAACAAACTTGATTTAATATAATTGCAAAGACCAATAAATTTTGAAAGACTAGATGGTGTATACGCCATATCTGATGAAAGATTATCACTTAACTCGTCAATCATTGTGGCAACTTGTTTTTCTGCCAAGAGTTTTGCAATCAAAGAAGGATCACCACGAGTGCCACGAATGTAGTTACTAATTGCAGCTTGAGTAACTCCCAACATTTTAGATATTTCATCCTCTCTGATATTGTGATCTTCTGCAAGTTTTTTTGCAAGAATAGCTCGTAATGCCGGAATCAAAGTTTTAGATTCTATTTCAGCAGGAAGTAGCATTATTTCTCAAGAACTGTATAAAGAATTTAAAGTTTGCAATAAAAAACCAGAATAATTAACAATGTTGTTAGGCATAGCTATTTTAATTTCAAAATATTATCATGGACGTTGGAGAAATTTTCTCAAAATCTTTACCAGTGTCTAGAAGAATCTTGTAATAAATGCACATCAAATGTACTTTCATTATCTGGGGGATTGGATAGTTCTATTATTGCAAATTTTTTAAAATCAAGAAAACTAGAAGCAGTAACAGTGATTTCAGAGGATTTTGTGTCAACAGATTTAACATATTGTCAAATGATTGCAAAAGAAACAGCGTTACCATTAACAATTTTAAATGTTAAAACAAAACAAATTCTTGAAGCGATAGAAGAAACAATTAAGATTTTAAAAAATTTTAATGATATTGAAATTCGTAACAATGTTGTGATGTACTTGTCAATTAAATGGGCCAAAGAAAAAGGAGAAAAATCAATCATTACAGGAGATGGTGCAGATGAGTTATTTGGAGGGTATAGTTTTCTTAGAAATAGATCAGAAGAAGAATTAAAAAAAGAAATTGAAAGATTGTGTACAATAATGCACTTTCCAACACAAAAAATTGGAAAAGCATTAGGAATTAACATAGAATCCCCTTTTTTAAATGACAAAGTCATAGAAATAGCGAAAGGCATTCCAGTTAATTTGAAGATTAAAGAAGAAGATGGAAAAAGACATGGAAAGTGGATTTTACGTAAGATGTTTGAAAAAAATATGCCGCCACAGATTGCATGGAGAGAAAAATCACCAATGCAAGAGGGGGCAGGAACCGTAGGATTGCCAGATTTGTTTGATTCAATAATAAGTGAAGAGCAATTTGTAGAGAAAAAATTAACAGTTGAAAAAACAGATGGAGTGATAATTAAAAGCAGGGAATCAATGTATTACTATGAAATTTTTAAAAAATTATTTGGTATGCCGATAAAATCTAATTTAGATAAAACATGCCCATATTGCAAATATGGTGTTAAGGATTCAAAATTTTGTAGAATGTGTGGGGCATTCCCAATCTAAATATTTTTTTTATATTTTCTAGGTTTTTTAAGAAAAATTCTTCTACATCCTGAACAACAAAAATACACTTTTTTCCCATCATGATCATGAAGTAATGCTAAATCTTCATCTAATTCAATTCCACACACAGGATCTACTGGCACAAATAACCCACATTCAAATTTAATTTATAGTTTCATCTAATACAATTCAATGTTAATTAATCAAAAGAACATTTTTGAGTTTTTTTGCACTAGTCCCAGTCATTATAAAAAGATGATCAAGGTCTGATCCAACATGTTCATAATTTTTTAAAGACGTAATGGATTCAATTTCTCCAATATCTCCAAAAAATTTTTGTCTGCCAAAACATTTCTCACAAACTAGTCTTCCATTAACATAACCATCAAAAGATACAGGATTGCGTTTGATTTTATAGACCTGATTATGGCTATTATTACAAAATTTCATATGACATCTTTCTGAGTTTGATTCTATTGTTACATTAGAAATGATTTTTAAAACATGTTCAATATCTGATAAAGATAGATTCTCATACTCTGATTTAATGTATTTTGTACAATAATGATAATTTTTTTTAGTTAATTGAGAAATAGTAAAAAATTAAAATTGAATTTTTTTATCTAAAGATATGAAAAAATTATTATTAATTAAGAAGATCATGAAATCTCATATGTAGAAATTCATCAAATTAGGAATGAATTATTTCAATAATTTTTTGAGGCAGTGTAGCATAATTAGTGTCAGGTTCAGATACGACATACAAAATATCATCATTGATTATTACACTAATTGCTAAAGCTCGTTCACGCGAAGCCATTGCAAAATTCACGGGCCCTAATTGTTTGTCAAATTCTTTTCTCATTTTCACACGCAATGCAAGTTCCATGAAAATCATCTCATCATCTTTTTGATTTTCTAATGGCTCCACATTTTGTTTCATCCCTCCTGCAACCAAACGTCCTCGTTCATTAATTACACCTGCAAATCTAATTTTAGGATCAATATCAAAAACAGAATTACATATTTTTGTATAATCATATATTTCAGCAGTCAAATTACTAAACACTAATTGTCACTTGTTTATTATCTTTTTATAATTTATTGAGGCTAAAAAATAAAATTATAAAGTTAATTTTTTAACCAATGTGAGAAATTCATCAGTAGGAATTTGAGGAATTTTCATAATTTCAAGATTTTCAGATACATGCTCTAATGATTTTTGTCCTACAAGAGGAGCCAAAACACCCGGAGATGAGCGTATGAATTGTAACGCCCGTAAAGAAGGTTTCAGATCATTAAACTCTGGCATTATGCCAGGAGTTAATAATTTACCTTGCATGAAAGGAACACTAGTAAACACACCAATATTCAATCGTACAGCAGATTCTAAGATTGAAATATTTTCAGTTCCATATGATTGGTTTTTTGCAAGTAATGCTTGATCATAATGCATGTTAAAGGGTAATTGAATAAAACGAAAACCATGGTTGTCACTACCAATTTTTTTTGCCATCGTAACAACTTCTTCAAGAGAAAGATATTGGGGATTATCAGACGTAACTCTAAAACAGTCCCAAGTGGCCATCCCGTAAAATTTAATTTTTCCTTCATCTCGTTTTTGTTCATATAACTCAAATACTGATTGTAAATTTTCTAAAAATTTTTCTTTAGAAACATCTTTAATTTGCCCTTCAACTGCATTGTGAAGGTACATTAAATCAAGACACTCGATATTCAAATTTTTTAAGCTTCGGTCTAATTGATCAGAAAGATATTTGGGAGTCATGCAATGATAACTAGATGTGATGTCTCCTTCTTTCACCACGCCTTTTTGTGAGTATTCTTCTTTTACATATTCCCAAAAACCAAGTTTGACATCTGCATCATTTGTCACATATCCATTTTTAGAACTAAGAAATATTTGTTCACGTGAAATTATATTATCAGAGATTAGTTCAGAAATAGATTTTCCTACAGAACGCTCAGCTTTTTGAGATCTATAATTAATTGCAGTATCAATAACATTGATTCCAGACAGAATTGTTTGTTTTACTGCACTAGTCACCAATTCATCAGTTTTGGCATCAGAGTCTCCAAGATAGGTGCCCATACCAACATTTGATAGGGATAAATTTTCAAATTTTGTAAAATTGGATTTTTCCACGCCTGAATTCTGAACAAATTTTTGAGTACCTTCAGAAGTTGCATGACCGGAAATCATATAATTTCTAAATAATTTGCTAAATTTATGTTAAAGTGTTACATTCCAATTAAAAATCCAATCACAAACAACGCTCCAGTAACAAGAAGCTATCGAAAAACTGATTACACATGACAGAAATTAAAAATCCAATCACAAACAACGCTCCAGTAACTCTGCTAAACATCAAAGTTGTAGACATGTATGGGACAAGATCGTTTACAAAATTGTAATTTTTCTGTAATCCAAATCCCGATTTTATCATGAGTGGGATGCTAAATAAGCTGATCAAAGAAAATACTGGAAAAAGGGTGGTAGCAACACCAATGATTATTGCCAAATAAGAAACTAAAGGAAAAACCCAAAATAACTTCGCAGCTTTTTGTTTTCCTACTACAATCACCAAAGTTTTTCTGCCTTTGGACTTGTCTGCATCATGATCAGGAAAAGATGCAATAAACAATACTAGTGCAGAAAGAGATCCTACAGAAATTCCGGCAAGGATAGATTCTACAGAAATTTGCCCAGATTGAATAAAAAAAGTTCCAATGACAATCATTGCACCTTTTACAGCCACAAAAAATTCCCCCAAACCAGAGTCAATGATTTTAGTAGAGTAAAAATAAATAGATAAGATTGCAAACCCGAGAATTATGGCAATGGTGATGCCATCAGTAATAACAAAGTAACTGCCAATCATAGATCCAATTATTAAAAATGCAATACCAGCACGATAAACAGAAGAGGGTGTAAGCAAGCCTTCAGGCAGTACGCCAGTACCGCCACTCATTTTTGTTCTTTTTGTTGCAGTGTCAATACCGCGTTTAAAATCCCAAAAATCATTTAATAAATCAACACTAGTATGAAGTGCCATAACACCTCCAAAAGTAAGAAGTGCATCCATCAAATCTATTGAAGAGTGCTGCCACCAATTCAGAGACAGTCCTACGGATACAGCAATAACAGATGCTAATAGAAAACGTATGCGAATTACCCTAAACCACACTGCAAACATGTACTGAAGTCAATTTTTCAATATAATATCCATGAGATTTAGGAAAACACTATTGTTTATGTCAAAATGAAAGAAAATAAGCCCTCATGATAATAGGAAAAATATCAAAAAATGAAAAAGTTATAAAATTTAATCTGGAAATTCATTGCATCATATGTGGGAAATCTGTGCCAGGAGGATTAAAAACAGGAGAAAAATATTTCCAAACAAATGAATTTAAAAAAGAATTAAATGAATTTACAAAAAAATATCTTTGTGGTATTTGTAGAGATAAAAGAAAAATAAGAAAAAACTAGAGTTCTTCTCTTTTTTCCTATTCTTCTTCCAAATTAGATTTAGATCTTCTCAGGAACATAAACATAACCACACCTATCATTAAAATTTTACCAATTACAATATGGATAATCCACTCAGATAGTTCTAAATCAATTTCATTAGATACTTTTTCAAGAGTATTAACATGTACTGTGAAAGAATCTTTTTCTTTTGCATACCTTTCTGCAGTTGTAATAATATCAAAAGAAATATCAACATCTCTAATCACAATCAAGCTTACAATAGCGCTACCATCAGAACATGTTCTTACATAGGAGTAATCAATACTTTTTTTAAAATTAACAGAAATTTTAATTGATGCTTCAGAAATCAATATGGATCAGCCAATGAATCTAACTGCTCTCAAAATAGCCCAAAATACAAAAAATCAAGATAATACATATGATTTTACAATATTAATTTTAATCATAACTTTACTAATAACTATAACCATATGTGCCAAAATCAGCTAGGAAATTAGATGGTACTTGCATTCGTATCAAGAAAGTAAGAAATGCAAACAAACACACTACCCTTCCTGAAAAAAAATATTTGATGTTTGTAGGATTGGATGTTCACAAGAACTCTGTACAGGTGGCAGCAGTAGATGAGATTGGCAAATTATTATTTAACAAAAAGATTTCCAGTGATTTTTCTGCTATTAGCAAAATTACATCCAAAATTCCAAAGAACGCAAAATATGTTTTAGAGTCATCATCTGTCTGGTATGGCCTTTATAGACACATGACAGACAAATTACATCTTGATGTTATACTATCTAATCCATACAACACAAAGATAATAGCATCATCACTCAAAAAGACTGATAAAATTGATGCGTACCATCTTGCAAATTTGCTACGAGGAGGGATACATTGCAGAATCATTTGTGCCAGATCACACAATTGTGCAATACAGACAGCTTGTAAGACATCGACACAAGATTGTGCGCATCATTGTAAAGATGAAGAATTCCATACATGGTATTACACTACAGGAGGGAATCCATATCAAAGCAACACCATTTTCCTCAGAACACATACGTGCACTTGGAAAATTGGAGAGTTATAGAATAGATTCGTACCTACAAAGCATAAAATTTCACAAAAAGGAGGTTGCAAAGATAGATTCCATGATACGTCGCATGGTAAATGATAATCCTGGTGTGTGTATTTTGACATCAATACCTGGAGTTGGACCATACACTGCATTGAGCATATTCTCAGAAATTGCAGAGATTAGTAGATTTTCAAATTCTCACAAGTTATGTGCATATGCAGGGATTGTTCCATCGGTGAGAAATTCTGCAGATACAATACATCACGGAAGAATTACAAAGAGAGGAAGCACCATGCTAAGATGGTTGCTAGTGGAGGCGATTCATGCACATGTTAGATACGCACTAGATAGCGACATTACAAAATTTTATAATCGCATTAAGAAAAAGAGAGGGACCTCAAAGGCAGCAGTTGCTGCTGCATCAAAGTTATTGCGTGTCATATATTGGATGCTAAAAGAGAGGAGAGAATTTGTTCAATGTCATCAATAATTTGTAAAACATTACAGTTAGGAGTTTGGCCGCGTTTTCACATTGAGGATGCATAATACCTCGAAACTATAACCGCGGTTTCACCTAATAAATGGATGAAGATGGTACTGGGGGAGAACCCCGAATGGATATGTGTCTGGTTTCATCTGTGATTGAAAGTATGAGTGTATTAGCGTAAGCTGTAATTAATATGGCAAAAATACCGACAATAGTTAAAAGGGATTCACATGGATATGTGAATAAGAAAGCAAGGAAATCAGATAGCATAAAAAATGAATCTAGTTCCAAGGTTCGTAAATACTCGGCTCCAAAAAAGATTACAAACAAACAGATTAGAAAAAATCCAAAGAAAGGCATGTTTGTGGGCATTGACCTGCACAAGAAGTTTCTTCAAGTAATAAATGGATGATGCAGGCAAAGTATTACAAAATGACAAAGTGGATAACACGCATGAATCCATAAAAAAGCATTTTGCAAAAATACCAATTTCTGCAAATATTGTAATGGAATCCTCATCAGTCTGGTATGACACGTATCGATTTCTCACAGATACTTTGGGATACAAAAACGTCACACTCTCAAACCCATATTTGACAAAGGCAATTGCTGCATCAAAAAAGAAAACAGACAAGATTGATGCCAAGATATTGGCAGATCTTTTACGAGGAGGATACATTGCCACATGTTATGTTCCAGACAAAAAGATTGTACAACAAAGACAGCTTGTAAGATATAGGAAAAAACTAATCCAATGGAGAACATCTGTCAAGAATTCAGTTCATGGAATATTGTTACAAGAAGGAATCAAGATTCCAGGAGTTACATTCACTGAAACATACAACAGAAGACTCAAGGCACTAGGAGATTACAGAATAGACGGATTCTTGCAACAAATCAGCCACCTTAATTTACAGATTGCAGAGATTAATTCCAAAGTGTATGCTGCTGTAAAAGTTAATCCTGATGCAATTTTGATAAACTCGATTCCGGGAATTGGGCATTATTCTTCGCTTGTCATTGCATCAGAGATTGCAGATATTGAAAGATTCAATGATTCCCACAAACTGTGTGCATATGCAGGAGTTGTACCATCAGTTAGAAACTCTGCAGATACAATACACCATGGCAGAATAACAAAAAGGGGAAGCATGACATTGAGATGGGTTCTAACAGAATGCATACACACTCATGCAATTCATGCCAAGGATAGTGACATTACAAAATTTTACAATCGCATTAAAAAGAAAAGAGGATCATCCAAAGCTGCAGTAGCTGGTGCATCAAAGATCCTGAGGGTGATTTATTGGATGTTAAAGGAGAGGAGAGAATTTGTACAAAATTATAGTTAGGACTGCAAGTCGCGTTGTAATTATTGAGGGACAAGGCCTCGTCTAATAACTGCGAACAATCCTAACTAGGATGAAGATAGCATTGAGAGAATAGTCTCGTATGGATACATGTCTGCCATCTTTTGATTGAAACCATTCTCTAGCGAAAGCCATGCCCTGATGTATAGAAAGAGAGGAAATGTATAAAAACAATTCACATGGATAATTATAGATGCTGTTCTTTTAATCCCTAGACGATAACTGCATGGAGAGTTGTCTCAAAAGTTTTTTATGGATTTTGAATTCTCAAAAGCCTTCTGGCGGTCTTTGTACAAATACATTACACACCAGTGCATCTGTTTTTCCATCTCTGTATTGAACATTACATGAAACAAATTTACCCTTTAATGCTCTCTCTAAATCTTCTTTTGTTTTTTCTTCATATTGTGATTGTTCTGGGTCATCAATTTTGCTCATGATGATTTTTTCAATTTTTCCATATTGTTCCTGATTGTCTTTTCTTGTGTGGCTGATTAGTAATTCAAAAACATTATTTGTAAGAATTGAAAGAACTGCTCCACCTATGCCATCTCCCATAATTGTTAAATTTTTTTGTACTATAATTACCTGCTGGCAATATTGATTTCAAAATCTGGGACTAGTTTTTGTTCTTTTGCCATTTTGAATAATCTTCTAATTGATTCTTCACCTGAATCTTCCATGTTTACAGTGATTTTGTTTACATACATTTTCACAAATTTTTCAATTAAACTTCGTTCTTTTCCTCGAGCATACTGCATGGCATATTCTATTGCATGATCAAAGTTTTCAATACCGAACTCAATTGATGATTGTAGATATTTGTCAAATTTTACTATAGTATCCATGCCTAAATCTGTTCTCATCACATTGATGCCTAGTGGAACTGGCAATCCGCCTGTTGTTTTATTCCACCACTCACCAACATCTAAAATTTTGACATTTCCTTCTTGTTCATAAGATAATTGTGTTTCATGAATTACTAATCCCACATCTGCTTTTCCTGATTTTACCGCCTCGGGAATGTCGCTGAAATTCATCTCAACATAATCAAACTTTCCAATCATTAGTTGTAATAATAAGAACGCCGAAGTCATTTTCCCAGGAATTGCAATTTTACATTTTTTAATCTCATCAAGACTCATCTGTTTTCTAGCCGTAACTATTGGACCGTAATTAATCCCAAAACTCCCACCGCTTCTCAATATGGTATATCTTGGAATAAATGCACATGCATGAACTGAAACAGCTGTTACATCTAGTTCTGGATTTGTAGCCTTACGATTTAATTTTTCAATATCCTCAATAACATGATTTACCTTAAAATCTGGAGATGTCACTTTGCCTGTAAACATTCCGTAGAACATGAATGCATCATCTGAATCAGGCGTATGTCCTACAGAAATTTCCATGTTTGTTTTGTTGAATTCTGGTAATAAATATCAAAACCTGCACCTGATAGTTTTTCTAATGTGTATTGGAAATAATTTTCTATTATGAACCCATTGAAACCTATGAAAAATGATCCTTTAATCACACTTGGATTTTCTAAAGTCTTTTTTAAAAAAAATAAAAAATATTGTCTTTATCACAATAAAAGAAGATGAGTGGATATCTGCTATCTCTAACTTTATCATAGATATTCCATGATGTCTATACATACGATAATAGGCCATAATGTTCTCCTAGTTAAGGGATGAAATAATTTCCAAAAAATGGTAACTGTCTAGAGTTTTGAAGTAAAATCTCCAAGATATTCTAAAGAATAATCATGAAAGTTTAATCCTCGTAATCTGCATGTCTCCTTTATACTCATCAGTATCTTATGAGAATCAGCACCATGAATGGTTCTATGACCGTTTGTAATTTTACGAATTATCACATTTGGTCTGATTGCCCTCTCTGCTGTGTTATTGTGTGAATCAGTTCCAGTAATTAGGAATGTAAAAAGCATTTTTCTCTCACGTTTCAATCTTTTTACAAACCTGATACAGTTTTTCTCTGTGTATTTTTTTGATATGATGTGATTAATTCTCCTTTCAAGATTCTTTTTTGCATGGATTCTTTCTGATTCTGATTTTATTTTTGCCACACCATGAGAATCATAAATTATTTTCTTGAGATTCTTGGCAAATGGTGCAAATTCTGGTCCGGGATTCTTGTGATTAATGGTATCATTAACCTCTCTGAGATAATGGATGTGACATTTCTGGTGAGTGCTTCCAACATGGTTCCATGCAGGGTACGAATCACTTGTAATGTTGCCATCATATCCCTTGAGAATTCTCTTGGGAACATCCATTGAACGTGATTTGTCAATCTCGTAAATTACAGTCCATTTACTCACAAATGCCCACAACCAGTGGTTCTGGCCATCTACCCTCCAACTTGTCTCATCACCATGTATGTTTAGATCTTCTTTTAACTCCACAATCATTGTATCATATCTGCTCCCAAATGCTTTTGATACTATTGATACTGCATGATTAATTGCAGATTCTGTAATGTGCAGTGAGAAGAGCATCTGCAAAAGATGAGATATTTTACCATACGATAATCCGATAGTTTTTAGTGATGTGATTAGCACCATGAGCCTAATTCCAAACCTTTCATTTGACAGTACAGTGTGAATGTTACCCGAGATTTGTTTTTTGCAGTTTGTGCAGTATCGTCTAACTATCGTATATTTTGTCACAACTGCTTTTGCAGGAATGATGTCTTCTACTATTCTGGTGTATGAATCAGTTGGTTCTGAGAGTGATTTGCCACATGTGTTGCACTCTTTTTGGTCAACTGTAATGGCATCATCAATGTGTGCCCGTCTGCTTCTGCTTTTTCTAGGATGTCTTGATGTTTTCTTCTTTTTTGCAGTTTCAGTCTTGTTTGGTTTTGCTTTGATATTTCTTGCAACAAGTGTAGACACTGTTTGTTTTAGTTCTGCAATTTCTCTGTGTAGTGATTCAATATCTTTGCGTAACTGACGGTTTTCTTGCTCCAGCGAGTGACATCTGTTACGATAATATTCCAGCTCATCATATACTGACAATTGTATATTGTAATTTGTCACTGATCAGAAAAGATATAGATAAAAAATATTAAAGAAAGTACTTCAAAACTCTAGACAGTTACCTCTATTGACAATTCGCATGCTTGCAGAAAATACTGGTTCAGACATCACATCAATTAACTGTACCAGTCCTTCTATCTGCGCATATGATGTCTGGGATGGTTCCAAAGTTTTCAAGTACTCTGGAATGGATTTTACAAGTGGACAAATTGTATTGAATCCTGGTGACTCCAGAGAATTTAATTTTCTCTTTGGACCAAACATCGGATATGGTGGAACCGAGTTTGAGTATGATTCTTCAAAAAGTTATGCCTTTAGAATCAACGAAGACTTTGGAAGCGTAAACATTCCTTTAGAATTGGAGTAAGACCTCTCCGGTCTCTTTTTATCTTTATTTTTAAGCATATTCTGGAACGACTGTTTTTTTAAAACGATTCTGCTCCTCTTTTGAGGCTGATTTGTGACTGAGTCTGTCTTGGTTTTTTAGATGAGGATCCAATTTTATGTAGTAATTCATGCATTCCTCTTGCAGAGTATGGCTTGTTGTATTTTTTATTCACATGATTAATTGAGACTTGGGCATAATGATTTACAAAAATAAAATCTAATTTCATTCTAAATTCTCTAACAGCAAAGCATTCTCTTTACAGTTCTTGGATTTTCTGCTCCAATTATACAGTTGTAATATACTGTCAACTGGGCCTTGTAGAAACCATCTGATTTTAACCCAATTGTGATACATTTTAGCTAATTTAGATCCATTAGGATTGTATTTGCAGATTACAGTATGGTCTCATCATACGTCAAAATGTGCAAAACACTACTCAATATAATCACCAGATGCAGAATTCCCAGGTTCTTACATCCAAAATCAAATCATATCTATTCTGTTTGGACACATCTCATACTCTTGGCAATACGACAGTACGAATCAAAGAGTTATAGAAGATTTACAGAATTTTTAGAAGAATGTGTAGGAATTCAGGAATATCTTGGTTTGTCTACCATTCCACATTACACCACACTACAAAAGGCAGCTGCAAGACTGGAAGGAAATCTGTTACATAAAATGTTGCAGGAATTCATTTTGTACAAAAAAGTCAGACTGGTTCTAGCTGGAATTGATGGTAGCGGATTCAGTTACAGTACAGCATCATACTATTATACAAAAAGAGTACAGTTACGCAGGAATTTCCTAAAAGTTGTTGTTTGTGCTGACATGAATACACAGCTTGTTTGCTGTGTCATGACACACCACAACATGCAACATGATAATCCTGATTTTCTGCCATTGTTGTACAAAACCAACAATATTGTTCCAGTTGATATTGTGTTAGGTGACATGGGTTTTGATGATGAGAATAACCATGTTGGTGCAGAACAGATCAACACAGCTGCAATAATTCCAACTCGATATGGAACAGTTCCAATTTACAGAACCAGCGGAATTCACAGAAAGGAGATGAAGAGGAACTTTCCTGTACAATTGTACCATCAGAGAAACAAATCTGAAACAATCTTTTTTGTGATCAAACAGATAATGTCAGGAGATGTCACATCAAGAAATGTTACAACTCAGGACAATGAGATGTTGTACAGGTTAATTGCATACAATGCTTACAGGATTAGAAAATTAGATTTTGTTATTTTATTATGGTTTCTACAAGGCCTGTCAACTGATACACCAACACACAAACCAACACAAATGATTTCACGTTGTCAAATCCTTTCACATGTACAGTTCTAATGTTGAACGTATCTTTGAATATTTCAAATAAAGGTTCAATTGAAACTTTTCTTTGTGAGTATAACTCTTGACCTTGTACAGAATTATAAAAATCTGCAAGTTTGATTCGCTCTGGTGGTGTTGATGGATATATTTTGATAGGACAAATCAATCTCAAATGTCTCTCATCACTAAACTGATATAATGATTTATCATCATATGCTGGATCACATAAAATATTCTCAACCAGTCCTGAAAGCGATTCAACTATTGTATAATACATTTTACCATCAGAAACATTTGCAGTTGAGACATCAGCAGATAGTGGAACAACCAGTTTGCCAGTACTGCAACTCATATGCAGTTTGTACCCAAATACCCAACCCTTTGATTTTGAAAAACCCCATTTTGCATCTGTGTCAATTCCTGAGATTGGAATTCTATTCTTTTTCATATCTGACTTGTGCCATACTGGACCATCTGCTTTTAGCATGGAACTATCCACTGATGCAGATATGTCATCGACTAGTTTCTCTGATACAAACAGACTTCCCATATTACTGATTATATCACCAATTGGCAGAACTTGGAATCTCCTGTCGATGGTTCTTCTGTTTGGAATTTGAGCTAGTCTGCAAACCTTGAGCAATTTATCATTGGTACCTTTAGTCGAAAGGAAATAATGTAATGTATTGTTGCTTGGAATTCTCATCCATGACTTTATGATGAACAGCTGTACCATCAGAATTGTAGAGTATACGTATGGTCTACCAGGTTTCAGTATCTCCTCATACAAAGACAACATTCCCACCAAATGTAACATACCAATAAGAAATGATTCCGATAGAATCTTGCCTAGGGATTTTCATTTGTTTTGACATTACAATGAACAAAACATGATAAGATCCTTAGCTTTTTTGATTTGAATAATTTGAGAATTGACTCAAAAATTAGAATTAGTTATGCCCATGTCTCAATTAATTACCATTCTTGTACTCCACATGAATTGACTGAATCCAAATTTCTGGGACCTAAAATTAAATCATCTCTTAATGATAATAGCTGTTTTTCGCTCAAAAAACAACGAGAGGCTAAATATTTTCTGTGGTGTGATGCAGTTATCCCCTCTTTATCCATTTGATTTAGCCAGTAGGACAGAGTTGATGGTATGACATCCAAACTGGCACATATCACAGAATACGGAATATTTTGTTTTCTTAGTATTGCAGCCTTCATCTTTGCTTTTGCATTTTTTTCATTCTTGCATGCTTTTCTCAAAAAATTAATGCTTGTTTCTTTCATGAAATGGTTTCCTGAAGATTACCATTAATGCTCTAGTTTGTTTTGAGGTGATTCTGTAAGTGTAAACTACGATCTAGATCTTTTGAGTTAGAATAGTTGATAATTCATTCAAAATTTATATGCCTAAACTATGGCGACTCAATCCCGGAATGATCTGTCTTACTCCTTTTCCGCTACCATCGATTTGGGTTTTTTGTAAAGCATCTATAATTTCTTTTTCTTTAGATAGTAAAACTATCGCTTCTATTCTTTTCACTATAATTTCTAGTTTGAGCTCAGGGTTGAAGCTTTAGGAGTTTTTCCCAGAATGATATTTCTAACCTTTACCATCTTTCGTGCCAACATGAATCCACCACCAGACATTGAGCTACCAATAATTATATGAAGAATGTTTGAATCTTGTTGCGGAGCTACTAACATTACATATGCAAATCCTATGATCATTAGTAATATTCCAAACGCTGCAAATGCCCCCATCATAACAGGGATACGCGAAGGAACTGGAGGCAATGTGAATTCTTTTGTAGAGTTTTCAGTAAAATCAAGATCCTTACATACTTGACAGCATCTATGACGTTGTTTGTTTTGCCAAGTTGTAGTTAAAAAGAAAAAATCGCCTTTGCATGAATCACAAGATCTTTTTGGTAATGTGATTTTTCCATGCACATCCCAATCCTCTCCCATTTTTATCATACATGGCTTACAAAAATATCCATGAACGTGCCATTGTTTTTGAAAATTATATTTTTTCCAACCAAGTGATGCATTACATCCAGTACAAGAAGTCAATTTTTATCCCCTGTGGAGGATTCTGAAACTGATTTTTTACCTCTAAAGACTTGGACTATGCCTTGTCGTGCTTCAATTATTGGTAAGAATATGATTATAGCTGATGCAATTCCTACCCAGAGTAATGATATTATTACCCAGACAGTGTATGAGCCTAGTTCAAAGACATATCCTGATGCAATTAATGGCAGTGGCCAAACAATGATTAACAACAAAGTCATGATGCCCCCACCTTTGAGACTGAACTTGAATGCTTTCTTTAGAGTCTCCTCATCTTCTGAAATTTGAGCAGACTCTGCTGCAGACACTTCAACAAGAGTGATTTTCTCTTTGAGATCCTTCCAATCAAAGTCAGTCTTCATAGCAAGACTTCCAAATAATGCAATGGCACCGCCCGAAAGAATTCCTGCAATGTTTCCAAATAGCATAGAGTGGTTATGGCCAAGACTTGCAAGAGATATCTCGCCATTAAATTCGGGTATAGAGGATGCAACTGATACCCATGTAGTTACTGCAATTAGTAATCCAACTACAGCTCCTGTAGTGGCAGCTACTCGGTTTGTCCTCTTCCAAAGAATTGTTAATGCAATTGGAATTACAGCCGAACCAATTATGATACCCATTGCCAAATAGACAAAGCCAAGACTTAGACCCATTCCCAACAGTATAACAGCTAAACCACCCATACCAAGCCCAAAGGCCACAATTGTAGCCCGGGATATTTTAACGAGTTGTTTACCTGTTGCGTTTGGATTTTTGTATGTCCGATAGATATCATAAGTGAATAATGAAGATACTGCAATTAGTTCAGCAGACCCTGCTGAAGTTACTGCCATAAATAACATAGTTAGCACCAGAATGGCACCAATCTCACCCATTAATGCAGTAGCAGCAGCTGGAACTACTAGTCCCATTTGAGCTTGAGCTGGGGTTAAATCAACATCAAGCGCGACTGCCGTCAGTCCCATTGTAGTGGCAAGTGTGAAAGGAATTGCAAACCAGCATAGTCCGCCAAGTAAGAATCCTTTAACAGTAGATGATGGTTTTGCAGCAATAGCTCGTTGCCAATATGCTTGATCAACAAAGACTGTACCAAAGTTTCCAACGATATTGATAATGCCAAACATCAAACCACCAGCTGATGCCATTGTTAGAAATGCGCCTGCTGCGTTTCCTTCAACAGGAGTTAACTTTGCAGCCTCTACTAGTTTATCATATAGGCCCCCGATTCCACCTGTAATGTCAGTGTTGATGTATACTGCTCCAACAAATATCAGTATTGTAATAAAGATGATTATGGTATGCATATAGTCTGCAACAAAAGTTGCCTTTAATCCTCCAACTAGCGTGTAAATCATAACACCAATTGGAATCAAAAATGCAGCTAGTGAAATATCCATTCCAGTCAAACCATTAACAACTGCCGAGCCTCCAAGGAGTAACATTGCAGTCACAATCATGTTAGTCATTAATGCAAAGATTAAGAAAATTTTATGAGAACCATTCCCATACCTTGCACGAATAATTTCTAAAAATGTATGGGCATTTGGCGCTTTGCGTTTTAGTTCAATAGCTAAAATTCCAAATAGTAAAACCTGAATTGATGCGCCTGCGGCATACCAAAATGGGCCACTAATTCCATACTGATAAGCTACAGTGGATGATTGAAGTAATGTGGCAGCCCATGTCCAGGCTGAAACAATAGCTGCAGCAGTTAGACCTGTTTTGATAGTACGTCCTGCTGTGTTAAACATCTCAGAGGTCTGGTGGACTCCAAGATATTTTTCTTCAATTTTTACCTCAACTGTAATAATTACAGCAAAAACCATGCCCAATCCTACAACAATTACCCATCCAATCCATTCAGGTAATGCTTCACCTACTGCAAACCCATCAGAGATAGCACCAGCACCAAAAGCTAATTGTGGACTGGCAGCCAAAGTGATAATAACAAAAATTGTGCTTAATGTGATAGTTAATTGCTTTGTTTGATCCACAAAGACGATTATTTTGAGATTTACTTATAGATTAAAGAATCATGTGTCTTAAAGTACTCAATTTTTGAAAGAACCATTGAAAAAATCAAAGATTGAAAATATTACATCAGTAAATGTATGAACTAGGAGATTTTCTTGAAATCCCTCATCATGAGAATGAGAGCCCATAAGATCTATGGTTGCATGAGGATGAGCATCTGCTGTAGATATTATTGTTAATATAAAAACAAAAACAATCAAAATTCCAAAAAATGCAATACTTTTCATCTCCTTTAGTTTATTCTAATGAGATTTTAACTTTTGAAATAAAATTCTAGTCGACGTCGACAGAATTTAAAACAAGTTGTATAGTCTAGCCATAGAAACTGTATTTGTAGGATCTACAGTTGCTAATTTCCCATCAACTCTAACCTCATATGTTTCGGAATTGACTTTTATTTTCGGAGTTAAATTATTGTACAGCATATCTTTTTTTCCAATAGAGCGACAATTTTTTACAGCAACCAGGTTCTTTTTTGAAACAAGTTCGGATTCAATTTTATTATCTAATGCTAATTGAGATGTAAAAATTACAGAAGTTGATTGTACTGTTTTACCAAGTGCACCAAACATGGGACGATACATTACAGGCTCGGTAGTAGGAATCGAAGCATTTGGGTCACCCATTAATGCATATGCAATAAAGCCGCCTTTTATGATCATTTTTGGTTTAACACCAAAGAATTGAGGAGACCAAATAACAATATCAGCCAACGCGCCTGGATGTAAGGAACCAACATGATTAGAAATCCCATGAGTGATTGCAGGATTTATTGTAATTTTAGCCAAGTATCTTTTTACTCGAAAATTATCATTTCCCATATTGTCTTCTGGCAGAGGACCTTTCATCTTTTTCATTTTATCAGCTGTCTGCCAATTTCGAGTTGTGACTTCCCCTACTCTTCCCATTGCCTGACTGTCTGAGGACATCATACTAAGTACTCCCATATCATGTAAAACATCTTCAGCTGCAATTGTTTCTCCCCTAATTCTTGACTCTGCAAAAGACACATCTTCAGGTACTGCAGAATTAAGATGATGGCAGACCATCATCATATCTAGATGTTCTGATAGAGTATTTACTGTAAATGGTCTTGTTGGATTTGTAGATGATGGAAGTATGTTTTGCTCTCCTGCAATTTTTATAATATCAGGAGCATGACCGCCTCCAGCTCCTTCAGTGTGATATGTGTGGATGGTTCTTCCAGCAATTGCTTTAATTGTATCATCAACAAATCCACATTCATTTAGAGTGTCAGTATGGATTGCAAC
The DNA here is from genome assembly GCA_965205675.1 of Candidatus Nitrosopumilus sp. GTDB lineage: Archaea > Thermoproteota > Nitrososphaeria > Nitrososphaerales > Nitrosopumilaceae > Nitrosopumilus. The sequence continues at coordinate 1,491,171 of OZ242186.1, read as the reverse complement.
TTGAATGTCTGTTTTATCTGCAACATTCAAAGCAGAATTTATGGCAGCAGGAGTAGAGCCCCAGTCCTCATGCAGTTTTAATCCACAAGCGCCTGCTTTTACCTGCTCAAATAATGCAGTTTCAAGTGAATCATTACCCTTTGCAAGAAACCCAAAGTTCAGAGGCATATCATCAACTGCTTCAATCATCCTATGAATATTCCATTTGCCTGGAGTGCAGGTAGTTGCATTTGTTCCATCTGCAGGACCGGTCCCTCCCCCAATCATTGTAGTGGTTCCATTACAAATTGCATGAGTAGCTTGTTGTGGAGAAATAAAATGAATGTGTGAATCAATTGTGCCAGGAGTACAAATTGTATGCTCTCCTGCAATAATTTCAGTGTTTGATGAAATTATCATATCAATATCATCCATAATGTTTGGATTTCCAGCGTTTCCTATACCGACAATTTTTCCATCTTTAATTCCAATGTCTCCTTTAATAATTCCCAATATAGGATCCATCACTATTGCATTAGTAATTACAAGATCAAGTGAGTCAGCCCTTGATACTCCACTTGCTTGTCCTAATCCATCTCGAATACTTTTTCCGCCACCAAAAACTGCCTCATCACCATACTTTATCAAATCTTTTTCAATTTCTATAATCAAATCAGTATCGGCAAGACGAATTCTATCTCCAGTTGTGGGACCAAACAAATCAACATAATTTTTTCTAGGAATAGTTAGAGTCATTTTGTCATTCCTTGAAATTCTTGTTCTATGGCTTTGTCAAATGCCTCTTCTTGTTTTTCTTTTAGATTTCCATTTACGAGACCACTAAATCCATATACAATTTTTTTGCCACCAAATTCTGATAATTCAACTCCTTTTGTCTCTCCGGACTCAAATCGTACTGATGTTCCAGCAGGAATATTTAGATGATAACCATAAGATTGTTTTCGTGGAAAATCTAGCGCCTTGTTTATTTCAAAAAAGTGTGTGTGTGAACCTACCTGTATTGGCCTATCTCCAGTATTTCTAACACTAAGAGAAATTGTAGATTTTTGTACATGTGCAATAATTGGTTTTTCAGATATGAAATATTCACCAGGAATCATAGTTCTCACACAATAGGATCATGAACTGTCACCAATTTGGTTCCATCCTCAAAAGTGGCTTCGACTTGAATAGAATGAATTAATTCTGCAACGCCTGGCAATACATCGTCTCTAGTTAGAACAGTTTTCCCTGAACTCATTAATTCTACTACATTTTTTCCATCCCGTGCGCCCTCCAAAATATGATCAGCTAAAATAGATACGGTTTCTGGATGGTTGAGTTTTACCCCCCTTGCTTTTCTTCTACGTGCAAGTTCTGATGTTACAAAGATATTCAGTTTCTCTATTTCTTTAGGAGTAAGCATCATAGAATTAATAATATTTTAATGTATTTTAATAATTTAAAATATAAAAAAGAATCTAAGAGGGTATAATTTCATCAAAAAAACAAGGTTTTGAATGTTAGAAATAAAGAGAGCGATTGGAAATATTTTTCTTGACTAGTTTAAAGATGAATCTTTTGAGAGATTAAAGCTAGATATCTTAAATAGACTTGGGGGGAAAAGATTTTGGGAAAAAATGTGCACATGGAACAGATATTGGTTCGAATTCAGAGCTCAAAGACTTTGTCATTGAGATATGATTGATAATGAAGATAAGAAAATTATTGTTGAACAATTACCAGAAAAGATAATCTGTATGATTCTGAAAAAAAAGTGTTTACAAAATTGTTTTACAGTATAATTACATCAAGATAAGACAAAGTGAGCAAATATTTTTGCCTCATTTAGGGAAGGGGCCAATATTCATAGACACTGAAGAAATAGAGCAAGAACTCTCTGTAATGCAGTTGTAGGATTTTTTTCCTACAGGAATTTATGCTACATCAAACAGATTAGGGTATTTTTTTTAAAGAAAAAAAGATTTGTGAAATAAGTGAATTAATTCAGAGGATTAAAACCAATCATTACACCAAATAGATCCGTCTGATTGTGTTTTGCTGTAGGAGATATATTTGATAATGCAAATAAGAATAATTTTGAGCAAATTATTATCTCTGATAATGAGAAATGTTGCTTTTGCCAGAAAGATAATTAAAGAAATTCGTGATGCTTCTGTAAGACAGGGATTCAGTTAATCAAATACAATCCTAATTTCTAAAAGATGATAAACTATTAACACAATATTATAACAGTATAATTGAGAACAAAGCAAAAAGAGTTTTTCCTGTGGCATTTGCAGTTTGTTGTAATGCATTAGAAATTAAAAAAAAGTATCATGATACTGATACCATTGGGTTTTACTGCAGGAGCTGCATTACGATTAGAATTAATTCAACATTTTGAAGGACAAGATCATTTACAATATCAAGCTAATAATTAGTGAAAGTGTCAAAAAATATTCAAACAAATCGCTTTTAGATATGTAACAGTTTGCGCCTCAGATAGATATTTCTCAAATGTCCCATGAACAAATGGATTCTAAAATGTTTATTACATAAAAATTTAATTTTTTATCATGTCTCACATTCCTAGAATTGGAATAGGGGGACCAGTCGGTTCAGGAAAAACCATGCTTATTGAAAGAATAGTTCCAATGCTTGCAGATATTGGATATAGTGTAAGCATAATCTCAAATGATGTAATTTCAAAAGAGGATGCAGATAGAATAAGAGCTAATTTAGCCACCAAAAGAGGATTACTGGATGAAAATCTGGTAATTGGTCTGGCAACTGGCGGATGTCCACATACTGCAATAAGAGAAGACCCCTCGATGAATCTTTCTGTAATAGAGGAAATAGAATCAAAATATCCTCATCTTGATCTAATAATTATTGAAAGCGGTGGGGATAACATTACAACTACATTTAGTCCCCTTTTGGCTGATTATTTTATTTACCTAATTGATGTAGCTGGTGGCGATAAATATCCACGCAAAGGAGGATTAGGAATTGAGAATTGTGATCTTTTGATAATTAACAAGATTGATTTATCAGATATGGTTGGTGCAAATCTTGAAATTATGAGAAAAGACGCAAAAAAGATTAGAGAAGAAAAACCATTCGAATTTATTAATTGTAAAACTGATGAGGGAGTTATGAAAGTAACTAGACACATTATTCGTGATTTATTATTAGACAGACCACCAAAATCAATTACAGAGAGATGATAAACAATAAATTGAAAAATTTTATTCCAGGCGATATTCCAAAAGAAATTCAAGCACATGATACTAAAGTAGATCAATTAGGCGTTGGAAAATCAGGCAAAATAGGAATTCTGGATTTGGAACTTGGTACAAATAATGAGAAAAAAACAGTAATTACAAAACAATTTTCTCAAGTTCCATTATTAATTCAGCGAGCTCTTTATCCTGAAATCTCAAATCCCAACATGGCATATCTTTATGTAATTTCACCATCAGGGGGAATTTTGCAAGGTGACAGATACAAAACAAATGTTGTATTAAAAAATACAGCAGTTGCGCATATGACAACGCAGGGAGCCACCAGAATTTATGGAATGAATTCTAATTGGGCATCACACATTCTCAATATTACAATTGAAGAGAATTGTTATTTTGAATATATTCCTGACCAGATCATCCCCTACAAAAACTCTAGATACTATCAAAAAGCAAATCTCAATGTTCATAACAACTCTACATTGATTTATTCAGAAATCTTAACTCCAGGCAGAGTTGCATCAGGTGAATCTTTTGAATACGATATTTGCTATCTTAGAACACATTGCTCAGATCAAGACAAAAAAATCAGATTTTTGGAGAATACAAAGATTAAGCCAAAAGACAAGAAATTAAATGATTTTGGAATATTAGGCGAATATGAAATAGTTGGAACAGTTTATATTTTAACTAGGAAAAAAACCATAAATGAATTAGAAAATAATCTTTATGAATATCTCAAGATTTTAGATAAAATGTCTGTTGGAATGTCTATTCTTCCTGATGAATCAGGAATAATAATTAGAATTTTGGGAAATAAAACAGAGAATATCATTAACGTGATTTACAAAATACTTGATATCAGCAGGAAAAAAATTCTCGGAATAGAATTTTCCAAAATAAGAAAAAACTGAATTTCCTTTTAAATCATTTTACAAGATAAAATGCTATGTTCTATTTTATTTGATATTATGAAATGATTCAGATTAAATTTCATATTCAAAGCTATCATAACACAAAGACAAAGAAAATTCAATTTTATAAAAATAATGAAAAAAATCTCCACATAATATATGGAATTATTACAGAGACAATTCATCAAAATCTCAAATGTGATTGGGATCAATTAATGTTAATCTGTTGTTTTCATTTAACCAATGAGATTCGAAAAAATACCATAGATGAAATTATAGCAGATAGATTGATAGTAGAATTATCTAAATATCAATGTGTCATGCAAACTATCAAGGACATCCAAAATATGTCAATTGAAGTCAAAATAGACAACTGCCCAATGAGAAATCTAGAACTTGCATTTAAAATTCCTAGTCCAGTAAAATTATAGGTTTTGAGCAAAGCTTGAGTACGTTTTGAGTTACACGTCCCAAATTTGAATTAGATTTTCCAATACCTTTTTTGTTCATAATTATCACATCTACTTTGAGTTTTTCTGCAAGTTCTGTAATTTTCTCAGAAGGATCTCCTAATTTGACAATACGTTTGTAGTTATTGATCTGTTTGGGCACCATAACACTTCTAAGAATCAGTCTTCCTTCTTCTTGGATCTGATTTGATAATTCTTCATCAATGTTTTCTTCATTTTTACTAGTACGTTCTATAACATGCACCAAGTAAATTCTTACTTGCACTGATCCTCTGAAGAGATAATTTGCATGATAGATTGCTTTTAGAGATCTTGCAGAACCATCTATTGGAACTAGAATGTTCATTACAAGCAAATTTTTTTCATATAATGAATTATCAGATCGTTTCATGACATCTGAATCCATACTCGCTTTGTGAAAAATTTCACTGATGCTTTTTCTTGCCTCAATTAGTGGTAAAAATATTATGATGCCAGCAGCTGCAAAAGCCCAAATTATTGCAAGCCAGACCCATGCATGAAATGATTGTTCTTCAAATACAAATTCAGTAAGATAAAAAGATGCAGGCCAAACTATTACAAGAAAAATAGATATTGAAAGACCAGCTCTTTTACAAAATTTCAAAGAACGCTCAAGGAATTCTTTATCAGTATCATGCATTAACATAGAGCTAATCTTCTCATCAACTAGGAGAATTTTTTGTTTCATGATAACAAAATCAAAGTTTTCAGGTTTTATCATACTTCCAATAACTGTAATACATAGTCCTACAGAAATTGATATGATATTTCCTATCAAAAGAGGTAATAGATTTCCAGTTGAAGACAGAGTGATTTCACCATACATCAAATCAGCAGACCAAATCCATGATAAAACACCACAAATCAATCCTGCAATAGCTGCTGAGGTTGCGGCATACTTGTTGGTTTTTTTCCATAAAATAGAAAGTGATATTGGAGCTACAGCAGAGCCAATTAAAATTCCCATCATGAGATAGACATATTGTAAACTAAAACCTGAATGGAATAACAAAGATGACAGTAACCCCATTCCCATTCCAAACCCCAGAATAGTAAATCGAGAAATTCTAATTAATTCACGACCAGATGAGGAGGGTTTTAGGTATGTACGAAAAACATCATAGGTAACAAGAGATGAAACACTAACTAATTGAGAAGAACCTGCAGCAGTTACAGCAGTAAAGATAATTGTTAAAAGAAGAATAGCTCCAAAATCACCCATAAGATTTGATGCAGTAGTGGGTGCAACAAGTCCCATTCCAATATCATTTTCAGTCAACGTAACTCCAGTTGCAATTGCTGCCAACCCAAGTGTAGTGGCAAGAGTAAAAGGGATTGCAAACCATGCCAGCCCTCCCAAAATAAATCCCCCAGTGGCACCCTTTGGTCTTGATGCAATTGTTCGTTGCCAGTAAGATTGGTCTACAAAAACTGTTCCAAAGTTTCCTACAATGTTAATAATACCAAATATCAAAGCTCCCATTGATGCTAATGTCAAATACGTTCCAAATGCATTTCCTTCTACAGGTTTTAGAATAGATGCTTGGGTTAGTTTTTCATACATTCCAGAGATTCCGCCAATTTCTGGAGTGTTAAAATAAATGACAGTTACAAAGATTAGTACGACAACAAAAATTAAAGCAGCATTAAGATATTCTGCAAAAAATGTTGCCTTTAAACCACCAAAGATGGTATAAACAATTATTCCAACAGGAATCAAAAATGCAGCTAGAGTAACGTCGATTCCAGTTAAGGAGTTAATTACTGCTGTACCTCCTAATACTAGCATTGCAGTAACTATAGTATTAGTCATTAATGCAAAAAACAAAAAAACTTTGTGAGAGTGTTTTCCAAATCTAACATAAATCATTTCAGGAAAAGTATGCGTCATGGGTGCCTTTCTTTTTAATTCTATTGCAAGAATTGAAAACAAGATCACCTGAATACTTGCACCAGCTGCATACCAAAAAGAACCTCCCAATCCAAATTCAAAAGTGACAGTAGTTGATTGTAAAAGAGTTGCAGCCCAGGTCCATGCAGAAACAATTGATGATGCAATTAATCCTGTTTTAATAGTTCTACCTGCAGTGTAGAACCACTCAGATGTTTTTCTAGTATGAAGCCATTTTGTTTCAGCCTTTACCATCAATGTGACTGATAATGCCATGATTAATCCAACTCCAATTAATAGGACAAATCCAATATTTTCAGACAAAATAACGCCCATGTAAAATGAGATTAAAAACATGTATTAAAATAAAATCATCAGGAAATGAAATATTTTAATCTAGAATAAATAAAATTTGTTAAAGTTGAATTGATCTCAGGGTTTCGCTTTTTTTATTTCATATAGTTATGACTTTTACGCCTAATCTCCTACCTTTTCAGGACCAGAAATAATGAGACCTCAAAGTATGGATCTTCGTGTAAAGTAGCAATAAGACTTTGTTGTTATTATTTCATGACTATGGATGAAAAACTTTTGAAAAACAAAGATCAGATTAAGAATTTAACTGGCTTGAATCTAATAAGACCTTTTGAATTCTGGAATCTTGTAAAACCCTCCATGGACCTGTTGGCATAATTGATCATATTAAAAATAATATTTGATAATCTTGTATTTTGTGAATTTCATTCTTACAAATTATGTACTTGGTAATGTCAAATGAATCATGATTTGACTATAAACAAATTGAAACACCTAAAAAATAACTCACGAACTCATGCTTCTCGCTATACAAATTGCAAATATCAAACATCTAAATGATTTTAATAGCATATATGATAAAATTTGATTGAAGATGGCACAAATCTGAAAACTGCCTAGTTTTGTTGTGTGTGGTGTTGATTACTAGTTGCACATTGTATTTTCTATGTATACCCCAGATCATAAGTCTTTTCAATTCACTGTTCTTGCAAAATACTGATACATATTCAAATCAAATTTATGGGTTCTAAAATATTCCATAACTGTATGCCTCATCTCATGAATAGATTCATAAAAATCTGATTCAACATTAACATGTTTGCACTGTCTCCAAATCTCTTCAATCATACTCAAATGCGGGGAGCCTCTCAGAAGATATGCCAGTTTGACATCTTTGTTTTTGTGCAGATATTTTTTTACATCATTAGCTTTGTGTTGTGGTGCTCTATCGACGATAACAAATATTTTTCCAAATTTTCTACGAGCTGCCTCCAAATAATCTATAAATGCAATTGAATTAAATTTTTCATACGATCTAAAAAAACTTTGATTATCATCATTTCCATAAACCAAAAATCTTTGATGTGATCCTCTCCAACGTACAATCATTCGTTGGTGTGCATCTGTCCAGTATTTTTTGCCAAGACGTACATCGTCTACAAATACAGACTCGTCTTGGATAAATACTGTAAAACCTTTCTTTTTTGCCTTTTCTATGCGTGAAATGATGCGGTTTTTCCACTTGCGGCACACATCCTTGGATGCTGCTCGCACATGTACCTTTTGTGGAACCTTTGGTTTTAGATTCCATTTGTACATCAAACGACGCACATGAGTGATATGATATGTAATGCGTGTTCTGTAAAATATGAATTGTATCAGTTTTTTTGGAGTCATTCCATCTGAAATTCTCTTAAATGTACGCTCTATTTTTTGTAATTTTTTGTGTGAAATTAATGGCGGACGGCCAGAACGAGGGAGGTCCTCCAGACCCCCCAATCCATATTTTTCAAATGAATCAAGGCAGTTCCTTACAGAATTGTATGTACAAAACATTTGGCTTGCAGTTTCAGCAATTGTAGATTTGTTGATCTTAATTATACACATTGCATGCAGTCTTTCCTTTTTCTTACCGTACTTTTCTTTTTTGTAGGCCTGGAGTAACTCGTCATTTGTGATGTCCATGAAATTATTTCTAACTACTGATCAAAAAGTATTGCTATTTGTTTTGAAAAATTGCAAAGAATTATGCTCCGAGGTATAACTCGTCATTTGTGATGTCCATGAAATTATTTCTAACTACTGATCAAAAAGTATTGCTATTTGTTTTGAAAAATTGCAAAGAATTATGCTCCGAGGTATAAGTTCAATTGATTTCTAGTTTTTTGAAATTTAGTTCACGAACTTTATCTTTTCGCTATACATACAAAAAAATCAGAGATATTTTTTATTATCTCTGAGATACTTTGCCATAACCCATTTTAGAAAAATCAAGCTACTATCTTTCAGATATGATGATTCAAGTTTATTGATATAGGTGAGTTTTTCTTTTGGCAAAATATTCATTAAAGGATATCTATTTTTGTGTAAGATTAGCAACATTAACAATCTGCCAATTCGTCCATTTCCATCTATGAATGGATGTATCAACTCAAATTTTCTATGGAATAACGCAGATAGTATTACAGAATTCATTGATTTTTTATTTTTGTCATACCATTTTACGAGTTCTTCCATATCAGCAATTACATCTGCCCATAACACATATTCCGTTTTTCCTCCAGATGGTGCAACATCTTCTCGTCTAAAACTCCCCGAATTGTTTATGTCTGTTTTTTCAAATAGTTTTTCATGCCAATGAAGGATTAATTTTTTGGAAATGTCTGATTTTGTCACAAGTAAATCATCAAATATTTCTTCCATTTGTTTAGCTTCTATGATATGTTCTGTTGCCGTGTCTTTAGGAGACAAGTTGTATTCCAATAGTTTTTTTGTCTGACCATATGTCATAGTACTGCCTTCTATTCTCTGGGTGCTGTAGATATGATATATTTTGAATTCATGATTTTCTGATTGTATTATTTTCTGATCTGCTTTGATGATATGTTTTGAATGATTATCACGTATTTTCTCCAATAATGGAATGTTCTCTTTTGTAAACATTTTTTCTTCAAATTCTAGTTTGATTGAATCAATGTTTTTTGGGATCTGTTTACCGAGATATCTTTCATGCAAAGTTTTGCCTGAATGATAAATCAAATAATAATACTCATTTCCCTTTTTTCTTTTGACTACTGAAACCATGTAATTCTTTACCCAACTAAATATTTAATCTTTTTTAAAACAATAAAATTATGTTGGGTAACAGTTTGATATTAGTTGATATTGCTAAAAACAGAGTAAAATCAAGCTTTTATCAAAAAGGAGGCATTTAGAGTATGACACTTGTTCTAAGAAATAAAGAAAAAATTGAGAAACAGCTTCAAATCAATTCAGTGTAGGTAAAGGAATTCTGTATGTTACAACAAATGCAATAATAGTTGAGATTAGCAAAAAAGGAATTATCTTTGAGGGGCTGCATACTCTGATGGTAGCAATTCAGATACGGGGGAAAAGAAGATAAAGACAATCTGGCCTGAAAGCAGGCAATTGTTTAACTTTACATTCAGAACTAATAATCAAGCAAGATATCTCAAAGAAATTCTCAAACTATACAACTATGAGGGATAATTTCCCTGATTTGATGGGTGCCCGTACATTAACTCTGTCTGAAAGGTACTCTGTCGAACAAATAACAATCTGATCAACTTTATTTCATGGTAACAGCTTTGGATCCTACATTCTGACTAGTTTTATGGAAAATTAGAATCAATACAATGAGAAACTAGTCTGAAGAGGTGAAATCATAATGTCATTTGATATTATTGATAACTGGCACAAAGAACTAGGGGTCATGAATCATAACAAGAGAGGTAAAAGTTTGATTATACTGATTCGTTTATGAAATTGCTTGGATATGCCAGAGTGTATTTTGGATTACCATTCAGACAAACAGAAGAAATGACTCATGCATATTGTAATAGAATCCCAACAGTTCCTGGTTTTACATCAATTCACAAGAGAGTAAACAAGCTTGATCTCAATTGATGAGTCTATGGATGATAATTCTAAAAATGAAATTATTCTAGCAACTGATAGTACTGGAATTAAAGTTACAAACAGAGGTAAATGGATGAGACAGAAATGGCATATGAGAAGAGCATTTCTGAAAATTCATGTTGGTGCTGATCTCAAAACAAAAAAATAATTTCACTCAAAATTACTGATGATTCATCCCATGATGCTGCACATCTGCCAGAACTGGAAGCACCAGCATCACGGAAAGGAAATGTAATCAATATCAGATATTGGATGAGATAGTGTTACATTGACATTGTCAAAGTAAATCTTTTTTTGCCATTCTGCAAGCCAGGAATCCGCAGTATAAATAAATACATCACATGGGCATTTTGTAGCGTTTATCGAGTTTACGATAATTGTCTTTTCTTGCCAGCCAGTATCCCTCAAGTCCGAGCTGCGTGCACCAGAATACAATATTTCTTCTTTTAGGATATTACCATCAGAATCAGTAATCAAGACAGACATGTTATTTACATGGCCAACTCCTGCAGAAATTGCTCCAGCATCACTTCGATAATCAAGAGTCCTTTCCAATGTAAAAATGGCACTAGGCGCATCAGTTGTGGGTATTAAACCGGCAACACTTCGATAATCAAGAGTCATTTCCAATGTGCTGCCATCATGAACTGTTGGAACTGTAAATGACTTTACACCGCCTACTGTACCAAACCAACAGGTATTTGAATTATCAATTAGTGCAGAACCATCATGATTTGAATTATCAATTAGTGCAGAACCATCATGATTTGAATTATGAGTCAGACTGTATACATTAGTATTTTGCGTGTTACAATATCTCTGATTTGCTACAGTGTTGGGATTTTCTTGAAATGTCCAAGAATCAAGTGTGGTGCTAAATGAATCATTGATTAACGTGGTCTTTATGGGAACAGCAGATGATTTATCTCCGATAGTAATTATCTGAGTGTCAATTGCGTATATTGTCATAGTAAGCAATGCTACGCTCAAAACCAGCAGTCCGATTATTGCAGTCGGATTTCTCATCAGGATTCTTTGAGAAATGATGTATTAGAATGATCCTCATGTCAAATCAATAGTATTGTATAGCGAAAAGACAAAGTTCGTGAACTAAATAATTCCAAAACAAAAAACCTTTTGATCAGTCAACCCAACAAAATACATGGAAGTTAGAATCCCTTGAAAGCAGCATTACAAAAAATTCAAAAGTTGCAGTAAGAATGCTTGGCAGTATTGATGATTCTAAAAGATAATTAATCCAACGACATCAAGAAATTCTGACTAGAGGTAAGAATGCTTGGCAGTATTGATGATTCTAAAAGATGGTAAGGAAATAGAACACACTGCAAAGACACTGCACAATCTGGGTACGAAAATGAGTGAATTGTTTTGAAATCGATGGCCTCTACGACCATCCAAGGAGTGGAAGACCAAGAACAATTTCAAAGAAGAAAACGGACTGTATCATCTCAAAGGCAATGCTAACTTTGTTTACGCCTGTGATGCTACAGCAAGCAATATCTTATTCCACTGGAGTGAAATTTCACATTACTCACATCAGAAAGATAATGCACCAGTAGGATATCTGCAAAAACTAGACCTCTTGCGTAATTATAGAGATTTTTTCTCAAATTTTGTATTTTAACAGAATTCATACCTGAAAATTCAAATTTCTCAACCAATTTGAAAAATCCTGCAGCAAAATTCACGCCTAGAAATAATTACGCAAGACATCTACTGCACAAAAATATCACATCCACCATGCAAGCGTATCTGCTGTGAAAAGCTGGCAGCAACGCATCAGAAAGAGAATTTTACGCCTAAAAAAGAAGGATTTGTCATTGCAATGGCTGATGAGGCATTTTTTCTAAGGGATACAAAGACAGGAAAAAATACCCAGTCACCAGTTGCCAAGAGAATATTTCTTTCATACCTAGGCAATCATGAAAGTTTGGCAGTATGGAACAATTATGGAAAATAACAATCAGCTGTTTAAAATTTATGACAGATTCAATGCTGGAAGATTTGTAGAATATCTAAAGGAGTCGCACTGGAAATATGGCAAGATTGCAATTGTCAAAGTTGGCGTGAGCTACTTCATGCTCCAAGGTCGCACTGGAAATATGGCAAGATTGCAATCATGCTATACTGAGCATCAGTTCACAAATCAAAAAAAGTAAAAGAATATCTTGCAAACAATAGAGATGTCAAACTAATATGGTTGCCAAAAGGATCGCCGTACTTGAAGAACATGATAGAACAATGCTGGAAGATAAGCAAGTATGCGTTGCAGGTTTCAGAATATTATACAATGTTTACGATAAATGATACAGTGTCAAAATATTTTAGAATGACAAGATTCAAGATTGATGTTGCAAATTGTATCTTTAGAAATACTGTAAAGATGTTTACGAACTTTTGATCGTCGCTATATGATGATTTTATGAAATTTTAGTTATTATAAAATTAATTTAACAGCAATTAAAAATTATTGTAATTTTTTGATTAAAAGTTAAATACTATTTTCATTTTATCAATTTAGAATATGAGGATTCCAAATGGAAATAATTGATAATTCAATTGTAGAGCCCATTGAAATTCGAATGATTCGACCATCAAAATCCCCTGTCAGGTATATGGCAGCTTCAAATTCTCAAGAACTAGCAAATCTAAAATCTAGCATAAAGACACATGGGCTATTGCAACCAATTGTAATTAGACCTCTTGATCATGGGTTTGAGGTAGTTGCAGGACATCGTAGATATGTAGCATGTAGATCCCTACGTTGGAGATTCATTCCAAGTAAAATTCGAGACTTGACAGACAAACAGGCATATGAGATTCAATTAACTGAAAACATTCAGAGAAAATCTATGGATCCGATAGAGGAGGCAGAAGCTTACCAAAAATATGTAAATGAATACGGATGGGGAGCAGTAAGAGATTTAGCTCAAAAAATTGGAAAGAGTGAAGAATATGTGTCTCATCGAATGCAGCTCTTAAAACTTTCAAATAATATACAAGAAAAAATCCTTCAAAATGATTTGAGTGTAAGTCAAGCATTGGAATTAACTTCAATTAATGGATCACAAAATAGTGATCTAGTAGATGAGATAGTCAACAAAAAGATGACTGTAAAACAAATCCGTGTCATCAAAAAAACGATTAAAAATAACAATCAAGTTACTAACAAAAATTCAAAGGCACTTAATTTGATAAAAAAAACTCATTTATCTCTAAAAATTACGCTTTCAAGAATTGATGACCTGATAGAAGATGCACATGGAATTAATCCAAAACAAAGAGCAGAGGTGATTAAATTTTTGATGAGTTTGAGATTACAAACCCATTCAATGATAGATGAGACAATTCACTTTAAAAAAACAAAGTTATAATTTATGATCCAATAAATGGAGGTGTCCATTCTTTGAGAAATTTTTTATATTCAATTTCTGTATAAGTTAATGCATAAATTGATGCATCTGTCTGTGGAACAAAATCATATACCTCATATGTTTGAATAATATCTCCAAACAAATTTCGATAAATATCACTTTCTTCATCCGCCATATCGTTTGATAAAAATGATTTTACTGTAATCCAATCATACCCCCCACGCGTTTTACCTGAGAATAAAACAAATGGCGCATCATTGAGATATTTTTTTAATCCATCTACTCTTTTTGGAAGTGCTTGAGATATCCTAAACGTGACAAGATCTACGCGTATGACCTTGTGTAAAATTTTCTTTGCATCTACAGTTATTGTGTATCCTTTAATAATTTTATCTTCTTCAAGTTTTGATATTCTTGATTCAATTTCATCTTCTGTTAAATCATAATTAAATCCCTTCAAAAAATCCCAAATCTCAAAAACTTTTTGTTTTGAATTTTGAGAGAGGGCAGAAATTATCAATTCATCAATCTTATCTATCAATACGAATTATCTTAAATTCAACTATTAAAAGTATATTTTCACCATACTTATACCCCAGATCATAAGTCTTTTCAATTCACTGTTCTTGCAAAATACTGATACATATTCAAATCAAATTTATGGGTTCTAAAATATTCCATAACTGTATGCCTCATTTCATGAATAGATTCATAAAAATCTGATTCAACATTAGCATGTTTGCACTGTCTCCAAATCTCTTCAATCATCAGCAGATGGGAAAGTACATCAAATTACACATTCTAGGAAATAATTATTTTTGTTATTTCTAAAGTAATGAATAATTATCTTTACAAAGAAATATTTGAGAATTTCAATTGATATTTCCCAAAATCAGTTCGCCCCTTATTCTGCATCGTACTCTTCTCCTGTCTGCTCATCAACAACTCTTGTTCTTTTCTCTGGCATCTTTCTTGCAGTCTTTGCTGGTGTCTCAAAATTAATCCCAGTCAAGTTACATGTGTGGTTTGATATAGTTATACCAGTGGACCATCTCATCTACAGTCTCAAACCATTTCTGTTTTCTTTGAATCTCATCGTGGAATCTTTCCAGCTTGCCGTTTATCTGTGGATGGTTTACTCTTGCCATGATGTGTTTTATCTCTAGTTTTACCAGTTCCTGCTCAAATGTTTCACAAATATCAATTTCCCATACATACAACTCATCCCAATACTCTCCAATACATCAAAATTATTAATTTTTTCATAGATTATTGCATATCTCATGCCTAAAATGACAATTTTTGATAAATAAACATGACTAGAACCAATTAGTAAATGATTCTTTAGCAAGATTCTCTTAAGCAATAACCCGAACTGTTTATTGTGGCAAAGTCTACTATCGAATTACTAATTTCTAAAAAGCCGTCTGATGCAGAATTAAAAAGATTGAAAGCCTATTTCAAAGAAATGCCTGTGTCTGAGATCCTTTCTGGTCTTAAATTTGCAAAAAATAGATGGTCTGCAAAAGATGCTGGAACTCTAAAAGTAGGCAGGAAAAGTATCATTCAGAAAGAAGTTCATTCTGTTACTGCCGAACAAGCTCAATGGAGATTAAAAAATTGGAAAATTATGATTGCAAATTATCGTAGGAGGAGTTACAGTTATCCTACAATTTCTAGAATAAAGAAAATTTTGATTCAGAAAAGTAAAAAGAAATCCGATTCTATGTAATCTTCGAGGGGTTATATGAAATACAGATCTTATTCAAATTGAATTTTCCTTGTGTAGACTAGTATTTTGAATAATAGTTTTCCACTTGGCCTTCTCATCAATCTCGATTATTTGTCTGATTATTATTATCAAGTAATTATATAAAACCGCATATGTTACTTGACTGGGACAATCTAAGGACACCTGCAAAAGCAATGTGAAAAAGATGCCAGAAAAGGGAAACAAGGGTGTTATGGATGAGCAGACAGGGGAAGAATATGATGTGAAATAAGAGACGAGCCGATTCTAGGATACAACATTTTTTGTAACTGTCTAGAGTTTTGAAGTACTTTCTTTAATATTTTTTATCTATATCTTTTCTGATCAGTGACAAATTACAATATACAATTGTCAGTATATGATGAGCTGGAATATTATCGTAACAGATGTCACTCGCTGGAGCAAGAAAACCGTCAGTTACGCAAAGATATTGAATCACTACACAGAGAAATTGCAGAACTAAAACAAACAGTGTCTACACTTGTTGCAAGAAATATCAAAGCAAAACCAAACAAGACTGAAACTGCAAAAAAGAAGAAAACATCAAGACATCCTAGAAAAAGCAGAAGCAGACGGGCACACATTGATGATGCCATTACAGTTGACCAAAAAGAAGAAAATCCATTATGTGCGTCTTTGGAAATGCACAGCACACATTGATGATGCCATTACAGTTGACCAAAAAGAGTGCAACACATGTGGCAAATCACTCTCAGAACCAACTGATTCATACACCAGAATAGTAGAAGACATCATTCCTGCAAAAGCAGTTGTGACAAAATATACGATAGTTAGACGATACTGCACAAACTGCAAAAAACAAATCTCGGGTAACATTCACACTGTACTGTCAAATGAAAGGTTTGGAATTAGGCTCATGGTGCTAATCACATCACTAAAAACTATCGGATTATCGTATGGTAAAATATCTCATCTTTTGCAGATGCTCTTCTCACTGCACATTACAGAATCTGCAATTAATCATGCAGTATCAATAGTATCAAAAGCATTTGGGAGCAGATATGATACAATGATTGTGGAGTTAAAAGAAGATCTAAACATACATGGTGATGAGACAAGTTGGAGGGTAGATGGCCAGAACCACTGGTTGTGGGCATTTGTGAGTAAATGGACTGTAATTTACGAGATTGACAAATCACGTTCAATGGATGTTCCCAAGAGAATTCTCAAGGGATATGATGGCAACATTACAAGTGATTCGTACCCTGCATGGAACCATGTTGGAAGCACTCACCAGAAATGTCACATCCATTATCTCAGAGAGGTTAATGATACCATTAATCACAAGAATCCCGGACCAGAATTTGCACCATTTGCCAAGAATCTCAAGAAAATAATTTATGACTCTCATGGTGTGGCAAAAATAAAATCAGAATCAGAAAGAATCCATGCAAAAAAGAATCTTGAAAGGAGAATTAATCACATCATATCAAAAAAATACACAGAGAAAAACTGTATCAGGTTTGTAAAAAGATTGAAACGTGAGAGAGAAATGCTTTTTACATTCCTAATTACTGGAACTGATTCACACAATAACACAGCAGAGAGGGCAATCAGACCAAATGTGATAATTCGTAAAATTACAAACGGTCATAGAACCATTCATGGTGCTGATTCTCATAAGATACTGATGAGTATAAAGGAGACATGCAGATTACGAGGATTAAACTTTCATGATTATTCTTTAGAATATCTTGGAGATTTTACTTCAAAACTCTAGACAGTTACGGAGCATCACAGTTTGAGCAAGAACTGGTTAGACTTGGAATAAAACACATCATGGCAAGAGTGAATCATCCCCAGACAAACGGAAAGTTAGAAAGATTTCACGGCGAGATTCAGAGAAAGCAGAAATGGTTTGGCACCATTGATGAGCTGGTCCACTGGTACAACCACATAAAGCCACACATGTCACTTGACTGGGATAATCTTGAGACCCCTGTAAAGGCATATGCAAGAAAGATGCCAGAGAAAGGAACAAGAGTTATTGATGAGCAGACAGGAGAAGAATACGATGTCAAATAAGGGACGAACTGATTTTGGGATACAACAACCAGTTCCAACAAAGCAATATACTTAAATTATCTTTGTTGAGAAGTGATTTAATGTTCTCAAATCAAATGCTTTTCTCGTATGTGCCTATAAATTTAATGTGTGATATAATATGATTTCTACAAGACTAATATTATACTCTGCAATACTGATTTTTGTTTTAGCGTTAGTTCCTGTCAACAACGTTCTTGCTCAGGTGAATACTGCGCCGGTAATCAGTCCCATTACAACTCCGCAATCAGCAATTGCCAATATACCGCTAACCTTTATTGTATCAGCCAGTGACGCTGATGCTGATGTACTTGTATATTCTCTGAATGATGAACCTGAAGGTGCTACCATCAATAGTAACACAGGCGCATTCTCATGGACTCCAACTGAATTACAAGCCGGTACACACACCTTTGATGTTTTTGTATCTGATGGACAAAGTACTGTATCTCAGACCATCTCCGTAGCTGTGGATATTGTATCACCATTTGTATTTGTAGAAGATTCTTTTTCATTTGAAGGTATCCAGTCCATTATTAATATCTCACACACTGGTTTTACAAATCCAACATTTACATTAACTACAACTGATAACGAAGCAGTTCCTGATTGGTTGACCATTAATGGTGATCAGATTATATCTAATCCTCCATTTGATGTAATTACTAGTGATTCTGAGTTTCTCAAAGAATTTAATTTTATAGTCAGTGGGTCAGATTCTGACGACTCTGCATCTGATAGCTTTACGCTAACTGTGGGAGATCTCAATGCAGTGCCGGTAATCAGTCCCATTACAACTCCGCAATCAGCAATTGCCAATATACCGCTAACCTTTATTGTATCAGCCAGTGACGCTGATGATGCTGATGTACTTGTATATTCTCTGAATGATGAACCTGAAGGTGCTACCATCAATAGTAACACAGGCGCATTCTCATGGACTCCAACTGAATTACAAGCCGGTACACACACCTTTGATGTTTTTGTATCTGATGGACAAAGTACTGTATCTCAGACCATCTCCGTAGCTGTGGATATTGTATCACCATTTGTATTTGTAGAAGATTCTTTTTCATTTGAAGGTATCCAGTCCATTATTAATATCTCACACACTGGTTTTACAAATCCAACATTTACATTAACTACAACTGATAACGAAGCAGTTCCTGATTGGTTGACCATTAATGGTGATCAGATTATATCTAATCCTCCATTTGATGTAATTACTAGTGATTCTGAGTTTCTCAAAGAATTTAATTTTATAGTCAGTGGGTCAGATTCTGACGACTCTGCATCTGATAGCTTTACGCTAACTGTGGGAGATCTCAATGCAGTGCCGGTAATCAGTCCCATTACAACTCCGCAATCAGCAATTGCCAATATACCGCTAACCTTTATTGTATCAGCCAGTGACGCTGATGATGCTGATGTACTTGTATATTCTCTGAATGATGAACCTGAAGGTGCTACCATCAATAGTAACACAGGCGCATTCTCATGGACTCCAACTGAATTACAAGCCGGTACACACACCTTTGATGTTATTGTATCTGATGGACAAAGTACTGTATCTCAGACCATCTCCGTAGCTGTGAATATTATACCAATCATTACGTCGCCATCTACTTCAACTGTCAACACAGAGTCAATTGACATTTCAGGTACTGCTGAGCCTGGCTCCACAGTCCAGTTATTAAGAAACTCTAATGAAGTACCTGGTAGAAGCACAACAGCTGCATCTGACGGTACTTGGTCATTTGACTCATTTACGCTAGTCCAAGGCAATAACGAATTGACTGTTATAGCTACTGATACCGCAGGTAATAAGTCTGCACTCTCTGATCCTGTTACTGTAACCCTTGACACTACAGCTCCAACATTTGTCTCTGGTGTGATGCAAGAGGGCACAGGTGTACTGACTGTAAATTTCTCAGAGACAATTGACCCTAGTCATATCACAGTGAACGGATTTACAATATCTGATACCATATCTAGCAACGCATCACCACCCGTATCCCTTGCAGGTCTAGCGACCGCCGTTGACCCTGGCTCCCCTGACACCATTACAATAACCCTGACTGAGGCACAGCGACAGCAAGTAATAGGTTACACCGGCACTGGTGGTAACTTGCATCTTGACATTGCAGCAGGTGCCGTGCGAGACACTGCACAGAATAACATTGTAGCTTCTGTGGATAACGAGATTACAATGGTTGTTGATACAATTCTGCCAACATTTGTCTCTGGTGTGATGCAAGAGGGCACAGGTGTACTGACTGTAAATTTCTCAGAGACAATTGACCCTAGTAATATCATGGTGGAAAGATTTACAATATCTGATACCATATCTAGCAACGCATCACCACCCGTATCCCTTGCAGGTCTAGCGACCGCCGTTGACCCTGGCTCCCCTGACACCATTACAATAACCCTGACTGAGGCACAGCGACAGCAAGTAATAGGTTACACCGGCACTGGTGGTAACTTGCATCTTGACATTGCAGCAGGTGCCGTGCGAGACACTGTACAGAATAACATTGCAGCTTCTGTGGATAACGAGATTACAATGGTTGTTGATACAATTCTGCCAACATTTGTCTCTGGTGTGATGCAAGAGGGCACAGGTGTACTGACTGTAAATTTCTCAGAGACAATTGACCCTAGTCATATCACAGTGAACGGATTTACAATATCTGATACCATATCTAGCAACGCATCACCACCCGTATCCCTTGCAGGTCTAGCGACCGCCGTTGACCCTGGCTCCCCTGACACCATTACAATAACCCTGACTGAGGCACAGCGACAGCAAGTAATAGGTTACACCGGCACTGGTGGTAACTTGCATCTTGACATTGCAGCAGGTGCCGTGCGAGACACTGCACAGAATAACATTGTAGCTTCTGTGGATAACGAGATTACAATGGTTGTTGATACAATTCTGCCAACATTTGTCTCTGGTGTGATGCAAGAGGGCACAGGTGTACTGACTGTAAATTTCTCAGAGACAATTGACCCTAGTAATATCATGGTGGAAAGATTTACAATATCTGATACCATATCTAGCAACGCATCACCACCCGTATCCCTTGCAGGTCTAGCGACCGCCGTTGACCCTGGCTCCCCTGACACCATTACAATAACCCTGACTGAGGCACAGCGACAGCAAGTAATAGGTTACACCGGCACTGGTGGTAACTTGCATCTTGACATTGCAGCAGGTGCCGTGCGAGACACTGTACAGAATAACATTGCAGCTTCTGTGGATAACGAGATTACAATGGTTGTTGATACAATTCTGCCAACATTTGTCTTTGGTGTGCTACAAGAGGGCGCAGGCGTCCTCTTTGTAACCTTCTCAGAGACAATTGACCCTAGTAATATCATGGTGGAAAGATTTACAATAACTGATGATTTGGAGAGCGGCATTGAGGCACGTCTCTCCGTATCCCTTGCAGGTGCAACGCCCGCCATTATTTTTGGCGCTCCTGATACCCTTACAATAACCCTGACTGAGGCACAGCGACAGCTAATATTACCTTATACCGGTTCATTGCATCTTGACATTGCAGCAGGTGCCGTGCGAGACACTGTACAGAATAACATTGCAGCTTCTGAGGATAATCTTATTATAAGAACTAATGATGCAATCCCGCCAACATTTGTCTCTGGTGTGATGCAAGAGGGCACAGGTGTACTGACTGTAAATTTCTCAGAGACAATTGACCCTAGTCATATCACAGTGGACGGATTTACAATATCTGATACCATATCTAGCAACGCATCACCACCCGTATCCCTTGCAGGTCTAGCGACCGCCGTTGACCCTGGCTCCCCTGACACCATTACAATAACCCTGACTGAGGCACAGCGACAGCAAGTAATAGGTTACACCGGCACTGGTGGTAACTTGCATCTTGACATTGCAGCAGGTGCCGTGCGAGACACTGCACAGAATAACATTGTAGCTTCTGTGGATAACGAGATTACAATGGTTGTTGATACAATTCTGCCAACATTTGTCTCTGGTGTGATGCAAGAGGGCACAGGTGTACTGACTGTAAATTTCTCAGAGACAATTGACCCTAGTCATATCACAGTGAACGGATTTACAATATCTGATACCATATCTAGCAACGCATCACCACCCGTATCCCTTGCAGGTCTAGCGACCGCCGTTGACCCTGGCTCCCCTGACACCATTACAATAACCCTGACTGAGGCACAGCGACAGCAAGTAATAGGTTACACCGGCACTGGTGGTAACTTGCATCTTGACATTGCAGCAGGTGCCGTGCGAGACACTGTACAGAATAACATTGCAGCTTCTGTGGATAACGAGATTACAATGGTTGTTGATACAATTCTGCCAACATTTGTCTCTGGTGTGATGCAAGAGGGCACAGGTGTACTGACTGTAAATTTCTCAGAGACAATTGACCCTAGTCATATCACAGTGGACGGATTTACAATATCTGATACCATATCTAGCAACGCATCACCACCCGTATCCCTTGCAGGTCTAGCGACCGCCGTTGACCCTGGCTCCCCTGACACCATTACAATAACCCTGACTGAGGCACAGCGACAGCAAGTAATAGGTTACACCGGCACTGGTGGTAACTTGCATCTTGACATTGCAGCAGGTGCCGTGCGAGACACTGTACAGAATAACATTGCAGCTTCTGTGGATAACGAGATTACAATGGTTGTTGATACAATTCTGCCAACATTTGTTTCTGCTGTAGTACAAGAGGGCACAGGTGTACTCTCTGTAACCTTCTCAGAGGCAATTGACTCTGATGTTACAGTGGATAGCTTTACAATATCTGATACTGTAACTGGCAACGCACTACCACCAGTGTCCCTTGCAGGTGCAACACCCGACATTGATTCTACCTCTACTGATACTCTTACAATAACTCTGACTGAAACACAACGACAGCAAGTAATAGCTTACACTGGTACTGTTAATAACAATGACACAAACTTGCATCTAGACATTGCAGAAGGCGCCGTACAGGACACTTCAGAAAATGATGTTGCAGCTTCTGAAGATGATCCTATTACAAGTGTTGGTGATACAATTCTGCCAACCTTTGTCTCTGCTGTAGTACAAGAGGGCACAGGTGTACTGACTGTAAATTTCTCAGAGACAATATCCCCTGATAGTATCATAGTAGGTAACTTTACAATATCTGACACTGTAGGTAACAGCATACCTGTATCCCTTGCAGGTACAGCATCTGCCATCGACCCTATTTCTGCTCATACCATTACAATAACTCTAAATGAGCAACAACGACAGCGAGTAATAGGTTACACCGGTACTAGTGATAACCTGCATCTAGACATTGCAGAAGGTGCCGTACAGGATACTTCAGAAAATGGCATTGCAGCATCAGAAGACAACCCACTTGAAATGGTCGATGATCAGATTGAGCCAACCTTTGTCTCAGGTGTCATACACAAAGTAACAGGTCTGCTAACTGTAACCTTTTCAGAAACAATAGACCCTGATAATATCACCGTGGATAGCTTTACAATATCTGGCACTACAGGTAGCAGCATGTCTGTATCCCTTGCTGGTGCCATACATGCTAGTCCCAACTCTGATACACTTGAAATAACTGTAACTGAGCAGCAGCGAGAAGAGATAATCTCTTACATCGCTAATAGTAACAGTGATGACTTGCATCTGGATATTGCAGCAGGTGCCATACGAGACACTGCACAAAATAACATTATATCCTCAGAGAATAACCTCATTACTAGTACTGGCACTCTTCCCCCACCCCCCACATCCTCTAGCGGCGGTAGCGGCAGAATCAACGTGGCAGTATCTGAAGAGTCCCACGCTGAATTCTTACACAAAGATATCAACAAATCCAGTTGTGACTCTAAGGGATTTGGAATGGGCATCTCGCTTCGAATATTCAGTATAGGATATGACAGGGAAACTAGCACTGTCAATGTGGAACTGCTCTCTACATGCGGACCAGCATCTGTCTCTGTCAGCACTGATGCAGGCGTGCACCTGGCAGCATTGTCTCTGACATCTGAGCAGTCACCACAGTCCTCTGCAAATGAAGCAGAGAAACAGCACCTCGTATACTCTGCCACAATTAATTCTGATGCAGACTCTTTTGCAGTTACAGCAAAAGACAAACGAGACACATTTACTCAGACCATAACGCTAAGTGACGACTTTGTTGAAAAGAAATACCATCATCGTACAGGGTATACTAGCGAACAGCAGAGTTCACTTGATATTCTAAATGCAATAGAAGATGATCCAAGACCCATAGCAGATAAGACTGTTCAAAAAAATACTGATCCTATACCTTTGTGGATAAAGTCTGATCTAAAATTGTGGAATGGAAGTCCTGCACGTGACATATTCTTCTTTAATTCCATTGACTATCTAATTGATAACCACTATATTGTCTATGAGGACTGGGAAAAATCAAAAAGCCTGCAAGATATCGATACCTATCCACAGTGGCTGCTTAATGATGTAGGTAACTACACTGATGGCAATCTCACTGATATGGAATTCACCGAACTCATTGAGACTCTCATAGAAGAGCGCGTCATTAGAATTGCAAAATGATGATATTTTGAGACTTGTGATGATTTACAAAAATAAAATTTTAGGTGATTATCAATTATTTACCCCCAACATATAATCAAGTAATACTGAGAAAGTATCTTCATCTCCGTTGTTGTATCTCCATTCCATCTCTTTGAGGTATAGTAAAAATTTACCTGGACTGACTCCATGATACTTTGCCATATTCTCTTTAGCAAAACTCCAAAACCCTTCAATCCCATTGATGTATACATCTCCTTTGCCAAACATCTTGCTGTGGTCAATGGACAAATGCTTGTATCCATTAAAAATCAGAGAATCATAACCTCTCCACTTGTCCGCATACACAATGCTTCCTTTTTTTACTTTCTTGATTGTTCCTGCAAGCAATGTCTTAGCTTTTACATTGGTGATAATCTCAACATGCACTTTTCCTCTTCTCTCCAATATGCCAAATACAATGGTCTTGTTTTTAGCACCTCTGCCACGATTTCCCTCTCTTTTTCCTCCAAAATAGTACCTCGTCAGCCTCAATTTTGCCTTTCAATACACGATCAGTCTTTGCTAGTTCTGCTAAGATGGAATATCTGATTGCATCAAATGCTTTTAGAGTTGTCTTGTAACTTAGATGCATCTGTTCTGATGCAGTCTTTGCAGATACTGATAATTCAAAGAGTTTGATTAACGCTAACCATTTTGAATGTGAGATTTTGAGTACTGAAAAATTTGAATTTGTAAATGGTTTGAAATCTTTCTTGCAGGTTTTACATCGCAATTGGTTTCTACTTTTCATGATATAGATTTGTTTGCTGTTGCAGAACTTACAAATAACATTCTTAGAGCATCATGATTCTATAAATTTTAGAGATGTTATATCATCATAGATTATTTTTGCAAAAGATACAAAATCCATGTATATTTGTCATAAAATATTCCATAATAATCTAGGGGTAAGATTTACCCAATCACCAAATAAAATATTAGGCTAGAATATTCTCTAACAGCAAAGCATTCTCTTTACAGTTCTTGGACTCTCTGCTTCTATACCAATATTTCTAAAACTTGAAAAGAAAATCCAAAATTCCAACCTGTTTTATGCGATTTACTAATGATGACCATTCATATGTGATTCCTCTGTTCAAATTATGTCCTTGTTTTGGAATTATTTAGTTCACGAACTTTTGATCGTCGCTATAGAATATGTCTAATCACCTAATTTATTAGAATAAAAAAATATTTTTCAGGTCTCTATAACCCGACAGAACCAAAAATAAAAACATTAAAGATTGCATTTCATTTAGAAAGGATAGTGAATCATTAGAAACCAAATCCTGCAAGAAATACAATTCAATATGTTGTGGAATGATTCTTTGGGTTGCTGAAGAATGGATTTTGCAGAACAAGCATCAGATATGAAAAGAACTGTAAGAATTATTTGGGATTTATTTACTTGTTATCAATCATAATGTATTGGAGATTATCAGGATGAGTTCAATAATGATTCATGTAGAATATTCATCTCAGCCTAAGAATAGATGGATTTTTTATTCTTAATTTTTTCAAGAGTTTGATTTAATTCCTGAATTGCCCATCGAATATCAGAAAAATCCTCTTCAGACAGAGAATCTTCCCATTTCTCTAGAACAGTATTTGTAATTTCCGAACAGTTGTAAATCAAATTCCAAAAAGGATGATGTTCTGCAGTAGCATATGCGAGTTCAGTTACATCATTAAGACCGTTTTGAGCTCTAGATAAAGAAGTAATTTTCTCTCCAAATATCTTGATTATGTCATGTTCAAGATCTTTCTCAATTTTTAAAGGCACGTTTTGATCTTCATGTTTTTTTGTAAGAGCTAACAAATCATGATAAAAATTTTCAAAATCAGTCATGATGATAAAAATCCCTGATATTCTGTTAGCATACGTCGATTGAAAATAATTTTGATTATCGTTTGATGCGCTAAATTCTCAGTTTCGATGTTGTGATTTTCTTCTTGTAGACCAATGACTTTGGGTCTTTTCTTTATTGCTTTAACAATAACAGACAAAATCTGATCAAAATGTCTGAATGCATCAACACCAATATGACTTTTAATTTCAGAAATAGAATCAAAACAATTTGTGCCTAAAATTTCATTAGCAGTAAGGTTTACAGGAGTTATATCAGATCCATTGCCCTCAAAGTATTTTGGTATGCAATGAGCAGTTTTTGATGAATCTTTAGATACTCCCACAGTAGCTGCTCTGTTTTCAGAGAGGATATTCCGAATTTCCTGATCAGAAGATATCTCTTGTACCATACAAAACAAATAATCATGCAGAATATAATTTTTGAATTTTGATAAACAAAAAATTTTTTACTAAGAAAAATAGTAAAAAAATGTGGAATCCGAACCAAAAGATCTTATCGTATTAGGGGCAATTAAGCGAGGATCTAAAAAATTTGATAAGATTCAGAAAATAACACAGATCCCCCCGGATGAATTAAATTCAATTTTAGATCAATTAGAAAAAAAAGGATTCATCCAAGCTCTGGAAAGAAAAGGATTGTTTGGAATGAAAGTAGAAATCACATCTACAGAAAAAGGAGACATAGAAGTAGATGAAAGAATTCGTGAATTACAAACAAAATGGGAACAAATGTCACTAGTATACAAAACAGGAGACAAAGAGAAATTAAAACAAAAGATGGAAGACAGCAAATCATTTCTTCCAGCTATGATGTTTTTTGGCATAATGGATATGATGATGTTTTCAATGATGTTTAGCATGATGGGAATGACAATGTCCGATTATGTTCCAGCAGAAAGTATGCCTGATACAGAAGACCCAGGGATGGATGACGGGGGATTTGATTTTGACATAGGATTCTAGTTTATGTCTTATGTTTTAAAAATTAGAAAATGCATTGAATGCAAGTTTGACTTGTATCATTGAAAGATAGAATTTCGGAGTTTTGATGTACTGTAGTATGTACACAACACATGATCAACTCATCTTAAAACCCTGCAATACATCAAAAATGATGCAATGTTGATTAATCCCAAATAGTTTTCTGCATTTCTTTCGTATTGAATCCGTGTTCCATGAAATCCATTTTTCAATCATGCAAAGAAGAATCGTTTTACTACAAATCTCGTCTTGTCATTTTGCATATTTTCTGGTACAATAAATTTGGAATTTTTTTTGTATGAAATACAACATCTAATTCCATTGTATCTTAAATAATTTCTAATGTATTTGGCATCATAACTCTTCTCTGCATAAAATCAGAACAGTTGGATGGACCTGTGGTCAGTCATCTTCTCATTGCATCCTCATACAGAGATAATGTTTCTATCAAATGCAACACACCAATAAGAAATGACTCTGAGAATACCTTGCCTGAGGATTTTGTATTCATGTTGCAATGAAACAATATTGTAAAGATCCTTAGCTTTTTTGATTTGAATAATTTGAGAAACTAATCAAAAATGAGAATTAATTATGCCAAGTCTCATAAAATCTATAAAAATTCAGGAAGGTGAGACATTCATAGATAAAATCTATAAACAAAGATTGCCTCAACTACTTCAATCAATATCAAATGTGTCTTATCTAAGGCATTGCTCTTAGATTACCTTCAAAGAATTAGTGGCCATCCTAGTATAACCTAATAAGTTATAGGCAAGTTTTGTAGAATACTATTTTGGATTTGAATGTTAATGAAGCAAATAAAATATTTAGAAAATCCATTATCAAGGGTTTCTTTGAACCTCAATTACTTAATCTAGATTTTAAAAAATCATATGTCAAACATCCTTTTATTCATGATGATGGTCTCATGCAATCGGATTTACTGCATGTATTTTTTGATGTAGAGACTGGTTCTGATTATCCTGATGGAGATGAATGGTTTATTGTAGAATTGCTATTTCCTCATGATATAAAATTGCCAGATTCTCTGAAAGGTGCTGATTATTTTACCACATTATCTGTTGATGAAAATAATTTTTTTTGGCACCATCGTGAATTAATTCGATACAAGTATGGAAAATCTAAAAAACTTGTTGATGCTTTAGAGTTTTTAAAATCAAAGTATAAAGAACATTGTAAATTGTTGAAACCCTTGCAAAAAGATCTCAAGTAATTTCATTCCATGAATCTCCGCTGAATGTGTATTTTTTGTTCTCAGATAAAGCTGTGTTTATACGCCATCTAATTGATTCTGCATCAAATTTGTATCTGATTTCAGAAATATCTCTTGGAATTTTTTTGGGATCTAAATGATATGGTAATAATTCTAAAACAAAATCCATTTTTTCTAATGCATTATCAAACCATTGTTTATCTTCAATATCTATGGTAAAAATAATTTTTGGGTTTCCCGAAAAATTAATTACAATCTTTAATGCATTTCCACTACCACGTCGTCGTTTCATTTCTTTGAAAACTGCCTTGACTTTCTCCCAACGCTTAAAATCAAACCATTGGAAAAACTCTTCGTTGAATTGTAATGGAATATCGATATCTAAGAAACTAACAAAATTTTCATCATTTACTTCTATTTCTTCTTGAATTATGGTAAAATGTGAGTTTAGAAATCCGTATATTACTTCAATCTCCCATGGTGAAATTCCATAATATTGTAATGTTGTTTTTACATTCTCTGACAATGACTTAAAATCCCAAAAATCGTAATTAAAGCTTCAAACTAGTCAAATATAGTGCAAATTGACCTTAAAATTAAAATTATATGGAATTAGATACAAGTTTAGCCATGAAGAAAGAATTTGTAGTAAAAAGCATTGATTCTGCACCTGATGGGGCGCCATATGTTGTAATTTCATTATCCTCACTAAAGGATTTGAAAGAAGAGACTCATAATCCTCAACAACCTCCTTTTGGAACTCCAAAAGTAATGGGATTCTCAAACATGAATGATATGATGAAAGACCTAAACAAGATGATGTCGGGTATGGGTGGAGCAGGAATGCCGTCTGGAGTTACTCAACTAAAACTTGAAATGCATGAATACAAGGAGATGGGACTCTCAGTAGGAGATAAAGTCTTTTTGGAACTAAGTAAAGCTGAATCTCTAGGTGTTTAACCTGTCTGTCAGATTGTGTTAAAATATTTCCAACCATAAAATGCTGCAATGGTGCCAATAACAAATAACATTGGTTTCCATGCAAATACTGGAATACTCGGTGTGGCAAGTTTAACTTTGTAATTATCTACTATTGTATGAACATTTTTCTTAATTTTGTCATGCCAAATATTGTAGTCTATTTGGTATTTTTTTAAAATCTCTTCTACTTCATAAACTACTGGTGTTCTCTGAGAAAACAAATGTTGCAGGTAATCTCTAGACACTTCTACTTCTGCATGAATTCCGATTAATTCTTTTTTCAAATCCACCATCCTGATGTGCATTTCCCAAGGTTTTTTTAATTTTAGATTAAGGCCACTTCCAATTTGATCTGGTTGTTTATGTTCAAGTTTAACTTTGGTAAATCCTTCGGCTGCAAAAATTTTTGTCAACTCTTCAAAACTTTTTTTTACAACAATGTGGAGTTGCTCTACGCCGTTTTTACTATCAACGTCAATCTTGTGTTTTATTCCATCAAAAAATGACACTGTTTTGGGATATGTTGTAAGATATTCCATTATTTTTTCCATCAAATTGCTCTATTTAAAGCAGAACTAGATTTCTAGGTTAAAGTTTTGGAGGATTTGATAATCCTCTCACATACACACATTGATCAGGGGAAATTGTCATTTCTGATGGATGGATTTTTCTGTCTGTGAGATTTGCTTCTGAGTTTTTAATTATCGCAAATGGTTTTGATTCTGCACCTTCCCCCATTTTGTGATTTGCAATTGTAGCAAGACTATCCGCTACTGCTTGAAATGTAACTTTTAATGGATTGCCATTAAGATCTTTTTTCGCTCTCATATCTAAGACTGGTTCAATTCCGGCACAAGCTACTGCAACGCCTGATGTACCAATTCTTGCGGGCATCAATCTGCTGTCTGCTAGAATAATCCCTACATGAATAAAGAATTTTAAGAAAATTTTTCTGCGAATTTCTTCTGCTGTCAGATATGGCTCTGCTGGGTATAGTATAGCTCTGCCTTTTTTTGCATTTGATTTATCGATTCCTGCATTGGGGGCCATTATATTATTTGATGATGTAATTACAAATCCTCCAATTCCTCCAAAAATTTTATCTGATTCTCTTATGATGATTTCTGCAATCTCTGATTTTAATTGGAATTTCTTTGAAATTCTTAGACCTTCTTCTGATGTTGTAATTTCGTCCAAATCCACAATTCTTCCCTGTGAATTTGAGATGTACTTTGTAGATATTACTAGGACATCCCCTTCCTCTAATCTTGCATTATTGCTTTGAAGTGTTTTTAACAACGTTCCAAAAACGTCAAATTTCATCTCCATTCTTTCTGCTAAAAGTGGCAAAACTGTCAACTGCATAATATTCTGAGGTTCTTTTTCTTTTTTATTGTTCTGAAAAGCTTTTAATCTGTAAGACGAGCTTTTTTCAATATGAATATTGTTGAGAAGATTCTTGCTCGTGGTGCTGGAAAACCTTCAGTTGCTCCAGATGACGTGGTTTTTGCTAAAGTTGACAAGGTTATGATGCATGACGTATCTGGACCTGGTGTGCTTAAGGTATTTGATAAGCTAAAAAAGCAAGGGATTTCTGTCGATAAATTATGGGATTCATCTAAGGTTTGGGTGGCCGAAGATCATTTTGTTCCTTCTGCTGAAAAAATTTCTGCTGAAAATATTGTAAAATTATCTAATTTTACCAAAAATTATGGAATTGAAAAACATTTCAAATATGGAATGGGTCAATATGGAATTTGCCACACCATTTCTCATGAAGAGGCAATGGTAATGCCTGGTGATGTTTATGTTGGTGGGGATTCTCATACAAACACTACTGGTGCATTAGGTGCATTTGCTTGCGGTTTGGGACACACTGATATTGCTTATGTCTTATTAAATGGGGAAATTTGGTTCAAAGTTCCTGAGACTTGTTACTTTAAGCTAAATGGAAAATTGCCTAGTCATGTAATGGCCAAAGATCTAATTTTAAAAATTATTGGAGAAATTGGGACTGATGGTGGGGCATATCAAACGATGCAGTTTGGAGGTACCGGCATTGATGAAATGTCTGTAGAAAGTAGATTGACGTTATGTAACATGACTACAGAAGCTGGTGCAAAGAACGGTATCGTTGAGCCCGATCAAAAAGTAGTAGACTATCTTACTCAAAGAGGTGCAACTAATATGAATTTGATAAAAGGTGATGCTGATGCTGAATATGCTAAAGTTTTTGAGTTTGAAAGTTCAGAAATAGAACCCACAGTGGCAAAACCATTCTCCCCTGAAAACACATGTGTTGTAAGAGAAGCTCCTTCTGTTGAATTGGATAAATCTTACATTGGTTCTTGCACTGGAGCAAAATACGAAGATTTAGAAGCTGTTGCAAAAATTCTTAAAGGAAAAAAGGTAAAAATTAGAACAGAAATTTTACCTGCTGCAATTTCGATTTATCAAAGATCTATGGAGAATGGATTGTTGAAGATTTTCTTGGATGCTGGAGTTACTGTTGGACCTCCTACCTGTGGTGCATGTTGCGGTGCTCACATGGGGGTTTTGGCAAAAGATGAAATTTGCATTAGTACTACAAACCGAAACTTCCCTGGCAGAATGGGCCATGTGGAATCTCAGACATATCTTGCATCTCCGTTAGTAGCTGCCGCCTCTGCTGTGACTGGAAAAATCACTGATCCGAGGGATTTGTAATGAAAGGCAACGTCATAAAATACGCTCAAGATAACATTGACACTGATGTCATAATTCCCGGTCAATATCTCAAAGTACATGACTATGCAGAACTTGCAACACATGCAATGGAAGGATTGGATCCTGATTTTCATTCCAAAGTAAAAGAAGGTGATTTTATTTTATCTGGTAAAAATTTTGGCTGTGGTTCTTCTAGGGAACATGCCCCTATTGCATTATCTCATTCTGGAATAAAGGCCGTTTTAGCACTATCTTTTGCAAGAATCTTTTATAGAAATGCTGTTGATGGAGCATTTTTGTTACCTATTGAAATAGGGCATGATGCTTATGATGGCATTTCAGAAGGAGATGAGGTAACAATCGATGTCGATGCTAATGAAATTAAAAACATCACAAAAAATCAGACATACAAAATGAAACCTTTTTCAGAAATTATTGGAAAAATAATTGCTGCTGGCGGCCTCTTCAAGTATAAACCAGAACAGGATTAAAATGGGAACAACACTTTTTGAAAAGATTTGGGACTCTCATATGGTTGTTGAAAAACAAAATGATCCATCATTAATTTACATTGACAGGCATCTTGTTCATGAAGTAACCTCTCCTCAAGCTTTTGATGGATTGCGTATGAATAATAGGCAAGTCCGACGGCCTGATCTTACAATTGCGACCATGGATCATAATGTTCAAACAACTGATCGTTCACTTCCAATTTTAGATCAAACCTCTTATGTGCAAATCAAAACCCTGGAAAAGAATTGTAAAGATTTCGGAATAAAATTATTTGATGTTAATAGTCCTAATCAAGGAATTGTGCATGTGATTGGTCCTCAGCTGGGGATAACGTTGCCTGGCTCTACTATTGTTTGTGGTGATAGCCATACATCTACACATGGAGCATTTGGAGCTCTTGCTCTTGGTATTGGAACAAGTGATGTTGAACATGTCTTAGCCTCTCAAACCATATGGCTTGAAAAGCCAAAACCTTTTGAAATTAGAGTTGAAGGAAAACGAAAGAACATTCATGCAGTCACTGCCAAGGATATTGTGCTATCTATTATCAAAAACATTGGTACTGGAGGTGGTACAGGCACTGTAATTGAATATCGTGGTCAAGGAATAACTGATCTTTCAATGGAGCAAAGAATGACTATTTGTAATATGTCTATTGAGGCAGGTGCCAGAGCCGGTTTGATAGCACCTGATAAAAAGACTTTTGATTATTTGAGAGATAGAGAGTACACTCCCAAGAATTACGAATCTTTGGTGGATTCATGGAAAGATCATCTTAAAAGTGATAGTGATGCAAAGTTTGAAAAACAATTCATTTTACACATTGATGATATTGCGCCTCAAGTAAGTTGGGGTACAAATCCTGAAATGACATGTGATGTGACTGAATCTATTCCGTCTCCGGATGAATTCTCTAAAGGTGATGCAAATCAAAAGAAAGGAGCTAAAAAGGCTCTTGATTACATGGATTTAGAACCTGGGACTGCAATTGAAGATATCAAAATTGACAGAGTGTTTATTGGTTCATGTACTAATGCTAGATTAGAAGATCTTATTGCGGCATCAAAAGTAATCAAAGGACAAAAAATTGCTTCAAATGTAACTGCAATGGTTGTGCCCGGCTCGCAAATGGTAAAAAAACAAGCTGAAGAAATGGGATTAGATAAAATCTTCATTGATGCAAATTTTGAATGGCGAGAATCTGGTTGTAGTATGTGTCTTGGAATGAATCCTGATATTTTATCTCCTGGTGAGCGTTGTGCAAGTACTTCAAATCGAAACTTTGAGGGTAGGCAAGGTACTGGTGGACTAACCCATTTGGTAAGTCCGGTTATGGCAGCAGCTGCTGCTATTGAAGGACATTTTGTGGATGTAAGGAACTTGGACTTGAATTAACATGGAATCTTTTAAAAAAATATCTAGTATTGTCACTCCTCTTGATAAGGTAAATGTTGATACTGATCAAATTATTCCCAAACAATTCTTAAAATTAGTTCAAAAATCAGGATTTGGAAAATTTTTATTTTTTAATTGGAGGTATGATGAAAATGAAAACAAAAAACCCGATTTCATACTAAATGACTCAAAATATGGAAATTCTCAAATTCTTGTTGCAGGAGATAATTTCGGTTGTGGTTCTAGTCGTGAGCATGCTGTATGGGCTTTACTAGATTATGGTTTTTCTGTTATCGTTGCCCCTTCATTTGCAGATATTTTCTTTAGTAATTGTTTCAAAAATGGTGTTTTGCCCATCATATTGGACCAAAAAATTGTGGAAAAACTTCAACAAGAGATTGGTTTAGTTGAAGTGGATTTAGAAAACCAAACTATCAAAACGTCTTCTAAAGAAATCCCTTTTGAGATTGACCATTACAAGAAAAAAATTCTTTTAGAAGGACTAGATGATATTGCACAAACTTTTCAATATGAAGATAGAATTCTAGAATTTGAAAAACAGTCTAAAATCCCATCTGTTTTATAATCTGCTTTACTGTTTTTTCATTTCTGTCTAATATCGTTGGTGATTCTGCATCTATCCATTCGTTGTTTCCAATGTCAAATGCACTGACTTTTCCCTCTTTTGATAATTCTTGCAAAATATCAAATGAGAGGTTGATCTGTTTTTGCTTTTGCTTTGTTTTGATCTTCTTTATGATGTCTTTTTCAAGCATATAGATTCCAAGACACTCTGATAATTGTAATTTCATTACTGGCTTTTCTTTAAATTCTTTTATCATCCCATCTTCTACTCTTGCAAATCCTGTTTCTTCTTTTCTTTTTGTTCTAGTTGCAATACATGCAAAGCTATTCTTTCTTCTAAATTGCTCTTTCATTTTCTTAAGATCAATTGCACACAAATTATCTACAAACCATAACACAAATTCTGATTCATTTTTAATCTTGTTTGCAATATGTAACAAATCGCCTCCAGTTCCGCTTTGAGAGTCTTGAACAAAAGTGATGTTTTTTTGGTTTTCATAATAATTTTTGATTTGTCCTCCTATGCCTTTAAAATCTGATAGGATTATTACTTCATCTATAAATTTGAATGATTTCAAATATTTTACAACATAAGATATCAATGGTTTTCCATTGATGGGAATCATTGCTTTTGGAAAATATTCTGTATATGGTTTGCCTCTGGTTCCTTTGCCGCCTGCAAGAATTACAGCTTTCACAGCCTAACGGTATGATTTCTGCTTTCTTCTTCTTGCACTAGGTCCGCCAAATTTCTTTGGTTCTTTTCTTCTGGCGTCTCCACTGACTAGATATTTATCAAAATCAGTGATTCTTTTTCTAAGGTCTTCCCTGAT
This sequence comes from Candidatus Nitrosopumilus sp., assembly GCA_965205675.1. Taxonomy (GTDB): domain Archaea; phylum Thermoproteota; class Nitrososphaeria; order Nitrososphaerales; family Nitrosopumilaceae; genus Nitrosopumilus. The sequence continues at coordinate 1,455,711 of OZ242186.1, read as the reverse complement.
TGATTTTGGGAAGGGATGATCTCTTGGTTCTTTTTTAGATTTTGTCCATCCTGTTAAGGCTCTTGAAATTCCTGTTGCTGTTGCACTTGCTTGGCCCATAAAACCTCCTCCTCTTACCCTTACAGAGATATCTATCTTATCTCTCAAATCCCCTGTAATTTCCAATGGTGCAAGAATTACTTCTCGTGCAGTTTCTTGTGGAATCATTTCTACTGGGATGTTGTTAATTCGGACTTTGCCTTTACCTTTAGTAATATAAACATGGGCACTAGCTGTTTTTCTAGTTGCAAAATAAATTTCAGTTTTTGGAGTTGTCATTTAGTCCACCCCACTACTCTACATAATTCTCCTAACTCTGTATAGTTTGATGGTGTCTTTCTTATTTTTGCTTTTTCAAACCGAATCTTTTCTAATGACTTGATTTCTTTAGGTGAGCCAATGTATGTTCTAAGTCTTTGATGTGCTTCTTTTCCTGATGGTTTTCTATCAAAGGGTAACATTTGACGAATCATTTTTGCCATTACCGTATCTGGTCTTCTATAGTGAACTGGTCCGTGTTTGTAATTGATGATACTGTTAATCTCTAAAAATTCTCTATATTCTTTAATTTGATTACTCCTTGTTCCACTCATCATAATTTTTTCACAATTCACAACTGATACTCTATTTCCTTTCATTAGTAATTTTGCTACATTTGATGCTAATCTTCCAGCAATGTGATCTGTTGCATCTACTACAATCGGTCTGTCTGTTCTTACGATTGTTTTTTGTTCAGTCCTTCTGGTGGGTTTGTTTATTCTTCCGTTAGCCAAGTAGTACCACTCCTTTTCCAGTTGGATTTTGCTCAATCAAATCTGAATGACTGATTAGTTTTCCACCATTTTCAATAATTTTAGTTGCTGCAGAATCTGAAATTGAAAATGAGAACAATGTAATTTTGTGAGAAATATTGCCTGCTCCGAGAACTTTGCCTGGAAATACTACGATATCGTTTTCTTTGGTTAATTGGTTAATTCTATTCAAATTGAGATCTCTTCTGGCAATTGATGGTTTTAACGCATATTCTGCCAATTTTGCCCAAATTGGCGCATTCTCTTTTGTAGATGCTTTCTTTAAATCCTTTGCCATACGTATAACGACTTGATTAGTCATGTGAATAATGCGGTTTGAAACCCAAATATAATGCCTATGCTTAGTTTACTCTTCAACTTGGCCAATCATCTCTTTGAATTGGCCTATTCTATTACTTACTTCGTCTACCCCTGAGATAATGATCTGCTCTGGATTAAGAGCTCCAGTTGATTCGACGGTTAAAACTTTGACATCTTCTTTCTCAGTATCTGTAAGTGTTGAAATTGTTGAAGCATTCCATTTTGCATGCTCTGTTCCGCGTCCTAGTCTTGCATAGCACTCGATTTTGATTTTCTGGCCTGGCGCTAGTTGAACTATTGGAATTTTATCTGAAGTTGGTTTAATTGAATCATCTTCTGATGATAATTCATCTGAAAGAACTGTTCTTGTGATGTCTGAATCTCCTGAATCTAAGACTAACATCACTCTACAATTTGAACACCCTGCCTCACTTTGACACTCACATTTGGATGGCTCGTTAAATCTAGCCAGATCTGTTATTAATGGAACAAGTCCTAGTCTGTGTGCTAGTCCTTCATCTGGTAATACTGAAGAATTTTCAATAATATCTACAGTATCAATTGCAAAAACTGGAACTCCATTAAGACATACACGTCTAAGTGCATTTGCATACTGCAATGGTATGCCTTTTAGCTTTACAGCCATTTTCTGATTATCTTTACTAATTACCTCTAAGGATGACAAATCTTGAAGAAAATCTTCAAAATCCACATAAAAATCTAGCTAGTTTTCCTTATAGATAAATAGTAAATCTCTGTTACTATTGTAGGAATGGTTGATGTAACATTAGTGAGATACTCTTTTGAAGGGGAAAAATTTGAGATTATGGTAAAACCTGATCCTGCCTTGGATTACAAAATGGGCAAGAAAAAAGATATTTCTGCTGTATTGGTATCTGATGAAATTTATACTGATTCTGGAAAAGGTTCTAGACCCTCTTCTGAGAAATTACTAAAAGCATTCAAAACTGAAGATCAGAGTGAAATTGCTCAAATTATTCTTGAGAAAGGCGATCTGAATCTTACTACTGATCAAAGAAGAAAGATGATAGAAGACAAGAAAAAACAAATTGTCACCTTTATTGCTAAGACCTATGTTGATCCAAAAACACATTTTCCTCATCCTCCACTAAGAATCGAACAGGCTATGAAAGATGGTCGAATTTCAGTCGATCCCCAAAAAAATGTCGATGAACAAGTCAGAGACATTGTCCAAAAATTACGTTTAATAATTGCCCTCAAATCTGAAAGTTTAGAATTGGAAATTACTATTCCTGCACAGTTTGCATCTCAATCATATGCGGTTTTAAAATCAGTTGGTTCACTCAAAAAAGAAGAATGGCAAAATAATGGCTCTCTAAAAGCAATACTTGAAATACCCGCTGCGGCAAGACCCAATGTGATAGACAGATTAGGTTCTATAACTAAGGGTTCTGCCACAGTTGAGGTAATCCAATAATGGATAATAAAAGAAAATACGTTATTCCTGGCGATGTTGTAACCACTGGACCTTTTAGACCTGAACAAAATGTAGTGTTAGATGGAAATAAGATAATTTCTACAACTATTGGTATTTCTGAAATTTATGATGATTCTGTTAAAGTTATCCCATTAACTGGAAAATACATCCCTAAAATCAACGATCTTGTAATTGGTAAAGTAATCTCACATACCTCATTGTCTTGGGAATTAGATATCAATTCTTGCTATGTTGGATTCTTGCCTGCTCAAGATGTATTTGGACGAGATTTTTCTGCTCATGCTGATGAACTCGCATCTAAACTAAAATCTGGCGATTTGGTTGCAGCAAGAATAGCTAATTTTGATAGAACAAGAGATCCCCTAGTGACAATTTCTGATAGAGATTTAGGTCAAATTGACTCTGGCGACTTGGTAAAAATTTCACCTAGCAAAGTTCCCCGTCTAATTGGTAAGAGAGGTAGTATGATTCAGATGATAGAAATGGCTACTAATGCAGCAGTTACTATTGGCCAAAACGGTTGGGTGGTTGTTTCTTGTGAATCTCCAGAGGGATTATTAAAGGCCAAAAAAGCAATTGAAATGATTAATGAAAAAGCACATGTTGCTAATTTAACTGATCAAGTGAAAGAAATGTTAGAAATAAAGGATGATGAATCATAATGGGCGGACGAGACGCAACAATGGTCCTACTGGACGAGAATGGTATTCGTTGTGATGGCCGTAAGATAGATGAACCACGACGAATTATGATAAAAGCTGGTGGGCTAAAAAATGCTGATGGCTCAGCATACATTGAATTTGGCGATAACAAAATTCTAGTTGGAGTCTTCGGTCCACGTGACGTACATCCAAAACACATGTCAAATACTGATACTGGAATCTTACGTGTTAGATATCATATGGAACCCTTTTCTGTTGGTGAACGAAAAAATCCTGCACCTTCAAGAAGAGAAATTGAAATTTCCAAAGTAATCAAAGAAGCATTAGAACCTGCAGTGATGCTAGAAAAATTCCCAAGAACAGCAGTTGACGTGTTTATCGAAGTATTGCAAGCTGATGGTGGAACTAGATGTGCTGCCCTTTCTGCAGCTTCTGTAGCTTTAGCTGATGCAGGTATTCCTATGCGAGATATGGTTGCAGCAATTGCAGCAGGAAAAGTTGCAGATACTGTAATTCTTGACGTTAATAATGAAGAAGATCAAGCTGGTCAGGCAGATATGCCAATTGGCTACATGCCAAGTTTAGAAAAAATCACTCTACTACAATTAGATGGAGTTCTGACTCCTGAAGAATACAAGAAATGTGTAGATGTGGGAGTGCAAGGTTGCAAAATCGTTTATGACTTGCAAAAGAAAGCACTCCATGACAAATACTTTGGAAACGGAGGAGATTAAAATTGACATCTATTTCTGTTATTGATGAACTAAAGAAATCACAAATTCTTGAACTATTAGAACAAGGAAAACGAGTTGATGGACGTGCATTTGATGAATCCCGTGAAATTATTATTGAAACTAATGCAATTCCTAAAGCAAATGGTTCGGCAAGAATTCGTCTTGGGGATACTGAAGTTATATGTGGAGTAAAGATTCAACCTGATAGGCCTTTCCCAGATACTGGTGATAAAGGTCTCTTCATCTGTACTGCTGAACTTTTACCTCTTTCACATTCTACTGTTGAAACAGGTCCTCCACAACCTCCTGTTATTGAACTAGCCAGAGTTGTTGATAGAGGAATAAGAGAAAGTCATATGATAGATGTAACTCAACTAGTAATTGAGAAAGATAAATCTGTAATTGGCGTATTTGCTGATAATGTTGTAGTCGATTATGATGGGAATCTCTTTGATGCCTGCTCTTATGCTGCTACGGCTGCATTACTTACATCTAAAACCCCAAAATGGAATTGGGTTGATGAAAAACCAACTCTGGTTGAAGGTGAAGAAATTAACTTACCAATATCTACAATCCCTGTATCTGTAACTATGGGAAAAATTGGCAATCATATTGTAGTTGATCCAAACGGTGATGAATGGGATAGCATGGATGCCCGTGTTACAATTACCAGTGATTCTGATGGAAACATCTGTGCTTTACAAAAAGGCGGTGGCGATGGATTTACCCAAGACGAAATTAATCGCTGTGGTGAAATATCTGTCCGTGTAGGCGCAAAAATAAGAGAACAATTAAAAGAATCTCAACAAGGTAGTCAATAAAATGGCAAAAGCAAAAAAATCTCTTAAAGGATTGGGCGCTCGTTATGGAATCAAACTTAGAAAACAATATACCAAAATCCATCTTCAACTAAAAGAAAAACGAACTTGTCCTGAATGTGGTTCTCAAACATTTGGACGTGACGCTGTTGGAATTTGGTCTTGTAAAAAGTGCAGCTACAAAGTAGCTGGAACCGCGTATGACATTAAACTTTAGTGCTAAAATCACAGTTGATGCAAAAGAAAAGACTCGAGCAATTTTTGATTCTGTAAACACTGATAATGAATTTTATCCTGAAAATCCTGTAAGGACTAGGATTATTTTTGATGAACAAATTTTCATTTTAGTCGAATCTGAACAGATAACTAATCTTAGAGCAAATCTAAATTCAACACTTCGACTAATTCAGGCCAGTTATGATTCAATTGAATCAGTAAAGACAAAATGAAATACAGGCTGATGAAATTGAAGATGAAATTAAGAAGCTTATCCTAGATGATGATGTCACCAAAGAAAAGTGGTATTTATCCATATATGCTGTGACTAAATATGAAAAATATCTTTCAATCCGTGCATTTACAGACAATATGAAACAAATGGTCTATGAAAAACAAAATGGAAACTGTGTAAAGTGCAATAAGCACTTTGATTTATCAGAAATGGAAGCAGATCATATAACTCTGTGGAACCAAAGGCGGTAAGACTATTGAGGATAATTGTCAATTATTGTGTAAGAATGATTATAAAACAAATCAAATATGGGAGGTATCAGAAACGATGGTCAAATTCATCAAGATTGCGGGCATGCCTCTGTTGATATAAAAGATTTTCATATTATTGGCGATATGGGAAAAAATGTAACTGTCTAGAGTTTTGAAGTAAAATCTCCAAGATATTCTAAAGAATAATCATGAAAGTTTAATCCTCGTAATCTGCATGTCTCCTTTATACTCATCAGTATCTTATGAGAATCAGCACCATGAATGGTTCTATGACCGTTTGTAATTTTACGAATTATCACATTTGGTCTGATTGCCCTCTCTGCTGTGTTATTGTGTGAATCAGTTCCAGTAATTAGGAATGTAAAAAGCATTTTTCTCTCACGTTTCAATCTTTTTACAAACCTGATACAGTTTTTCTCTGTGTATTTTTTTGATATGATGTGATTAATTCTCCTTTCAAGATTCTTTTTTGCATGGATTCTTTCTGATTCTGATTTTATTTTTGCCACACCATGAGAGTCATAAATTATTTTCTTGAGATTCTTGGCAAATGGTGCAAATTCTGGTCCGGGATTCTTGTGATTAATGGTATCATTAACCTCTCTGAGATAATGGATGTGACATTTCTGGTGAGTGTTTCCAACATGGTTCCATGCAGGGTACGAATCACTTGTAATGTTGCCATTATACTCCTTGAGAATTCTCTTGGGAACATCCATTGAACGTGATTTGTCAATCTCGTAAATTACAGTCCATTTACTCACAAATGCCCACAACCAGTGGTTCTGGCCATCTACCCTCCAACTTGTCTCATCACCATGTATGTTTAGATCTTCTTTTAACTCCACAATCATTGTATCATATCTGCTCCCAAATGCTTTTGATACTATTGATACTGCATGATTAATTGCAGATTCTGTAATGTGCAGTGAGAAGAGCATCTGCAAAAGATGAGATATTTTACCATACGATAATCCGATAGTTTTTAGTGATGTGATTAGCACCATGAGCCTAATTCCAAACCTTTCATTTGACAGTACAGTGTGAATGTTACCCGAGATTTGTTTTTTGCAGTTTGTGCAGTATCGTCTAACTATCGTATATTTTGTCACAACTGCTTTTGCAGGAATGATGTCTTCTACTATTCTGGTGTATGAATCAGTTGGTTCTGAGAGTGATTTGCCACATGTGTTGCACTCTTTTTGGTCAACTGTAATGGCATCATCAATGTGTGCCCGTCTGCTTCTGCTTTTTCTAGGATGTCTTGATGTTTTCTTCTTTTTTGCAGTTTCAGTCTTGTTTGGTTTTGCTTTGATATTTCTTGCAACAAGTGTAGACACTGTTTGTTTTAGTTCTGCAATTTCTCTGTGTAGTGATTCAATATCTTTGCGTAACTGACGGTTTTCTTGCTCCAGCGAGTGACATCTGTTACGATAATATTCCAGCTCATCATATACTGACAATTGTATATTGTAATTTGTCACTGATCAGAAAAGATATAGATAAAAAATATTAAAGAAAGTACTTCAAAACTCTAGACAGTTACCTTGACTGGGATAATCTTGAGACCCCTGTAAAGGCATATGCAAGAAAGATGCCAGAGAAAGGAACAAGAGTTATTGATGAGCAGACAGGAGAAGAATACGATGTCAAATAAGGGACGAACTGATTTTGGGATACAACATCTTTGCCTAAAATTCTCCATCTTTAAATAATAACATGTTGTTGCTAATTTTATGACAGATGCATATGTGATGTTAAACTGTGAACTTGGTGCTGAATCTGCAATCATAGAACAATTAAAGGAGATTGAACAGGTAGTGGATGTTTTTGAAACTATTGGAACTCATGATATGTTGGTAAAACTGCAAGCTGAAAATTTTGAAAAAATCCGTGAGATTGTTTCTTGGAATATCCAAAAACTTAAAAATATACGTTCTACTGCTACGCTGATAAAAAAAGATAATTAAGATTAGAACATACGTAATTCAAATGGTTGATGAGAAAAATGAAATTGATAAACTAATTGATAATATGATAACTAGTGGTGATGAACTAGTCGATAACCTCAAAACGATATTGCCTAATTCTTTATCTGAATCAATGGTGATGTTTCATGAGTCAAATGTTGCAAATCTTAAGAAAATTAAAGAATTTCTAAACAGATAGCTATAGCACCAATTCATACTATTACTGCCATATCTTTTTTAATCATTATTTATGATCTATATCTATGGATAGATCTAGGATTCTTTCTATCCCTGTAGCAAAAAAGACGGGGGATGCTTTTGATGCCGTATTGAATATTCCTCCTACGATGATGCCTTATGCTAAAATCAGTGATTCTGAATGGTGGTCATTTACTGGTCCCCATGGAAAATCTCAGTTGAAATTTAATGAAAATAAATCTATAGGGATTTTAGATCATCAATACATTGATGAAGAATCTTCATGGGATGTCCCAATGCGCGTAGTATCCAGTGGTGCAGTTTCTGAGATTGTGATTACTTTGAACAAACCCGACGGATTAACGGATGAACAATTTGATCAAAGAATGACTGAGATTGCCGATATGTTTAATTCCATGAAAAATATCATCGAATCTGAATCTTAGGACTTTGTTCTTTATTGCACATGTTGGCGTACAAATTATTCTCCAGGATTAGATGTAAATTCTGTAATAGGACAATGAGAAAAATGTCATATGAAGAAATATGTCATCAGAGACTAAAAGAAGAGGGCATCCTTGAGACTGAAAAATTAAAATCTAAAAAATAAAATTAATCTTTATCTGAATCTCTGTTTTGATTGTTACTTGGGCCCACAATGTCTTCTGGTTTGATTTTGTTATCCCAATTCCCTCTTGCACCTTTAATTAAAGCAATAATTCCCGATATGATGAATCCTAAAACTAATCCAAAAAATAGAATCTGATCAAATACCTTACTTGAGCAATTAATTTCTCTTGGAGGTAAATCTTTTGAATATTCGTAACAAGTTCCAAATTCATTTGATTCTAAAGTTGCAGCTTGATAATCGTGTCCAAATCCGCCTAAAATAAGAAATCCTCCAAAAATTAAGCCGATCCCAACGAGGATAAATCTAATGTCGCTCATAGTTCTTTTTAGGATTTACTGTATTTACACTTTCATCTGAAATTTGCTTATTTTTTATCCAGTGCAATTTTTAGATTTTTCAATGATGTCTCATAAAATGCTCTTAAAAATACTACAAAATCTAAGAATTCCCTCTTAGACATTTTTTCGCTATTAAGATATGACTGCCATGTTAATTCTACAAGATTTTTTGATTTTACAGCCATGGAAATTGTAGCCACATATGCTCTTAGAGGTAATCCTTTAGTTGCAATATATGTGAAATATTCTCCTTTTTCCCATCTAACTATGTGTTCTTCAATTTCATGGTTATCTTCAAATGTGATCAACCTAACTGCTCCTATGCCTTTTTTCTTTTTAGAGAGATATGTTGTTGTCTTGACATCTGCTACCCATGTTGGCAATCCTGCAATGTTACTTATTTTTCCCCATACTTTCTCTTTTGACGCTTTAATCTTGATTATTTTTTTAACTGTTCCTGTATGGAATGCCTTTTTTACCATAATGCTCTTTTCTTAAAACTGCTGAATTTTAAATTTTAGTTTACAACCATTTTTAATCCCCCAAACCCCAAAGATATGAAATGGTATTTGGATGGGGTAAAAAAAAACAAGAAGGAAAACCTGTGGAGGAAATCCCCCAAGATCAAGAAATCTTACTAGAGGATATTCCTAAAATTATATCTGATCTTAGCACTCTACGAAAAACACGAACTTTATCTGAAATTAACAATTTAAGAAATGAGACTGAACCCTTAATTGATGATTTGATGAAAATTGGAAACGTTCTTGAAAAAGACAGTCTCAATATTGATGATATTGACAAACATCTTGCAATTATTGTAGTTAGAGGCAAAAAACAAGTTATTGAGGTAATCAAAAAAGGAGTTGTCCCTTTACCTAAAATCTCTTCTTTTGATGATGCAGAAAAACTAAACTCTGTTTTAAATCTTATTTTAAAAAAAGTAGGCGATGTTTTAGGAAGGCAAACCCGCGTAATCCATATTTTTGCTAAAAAATATGCTGCACAATTAAAAAACAATCTTGAAGTTATGAATTCCAATCATTCTAAAATCCGTACACTTTTGACAAATTTCAATTCCACAAAAACTACTTCAATGGAGATACTTGCTACGCTTGATCAAATTAAAACACTGCGTGCTTTATGTGATAAAAAATCCCAAAAAATTAAAGATATTGACATTGTTATCCTTTCACTAAATGAACAAATATCAACCCTGAAAAATTCAATTGATACGGCAAAGTCTTCTGAAAACTATAAAACTTATCTTAGTTTAAAAAATACTCTTGACGAATTTATTCCTCAAAAATCAAAAATCAAAAATCAAATAAACACACAATTTACTAAAATATCTCGCCCGTTAAGCAGATATGAGTATGCATCTTCTTTAGACAAAGATCAAAAAAATATTCTAGTTAGTCTAGTTGCAGAGCCGTTTAATGTTATGACTCTTGAAAATAAAGATTCTATAATTATAATACTTGAAAATATTCGTAAAGGAGTTACATCTGGCTCTATATCTGTCAAAGATATTGAAAAAACATCTTTGCAAATAACTGAGATTGAGGAATCCTTGGATGGCTTTGTAAAACTAGTATCAGAGTATTATGAGAAACACGCCAAACTCAAAAAGGATGTTAATTCTTTGCTGCCTAATGATTTGATTTTACTAGAATCTGATCTTGAAAAAAACATTTCTTTAAAGGATGATTCCCAACTCAAATCTGAGAATTTTCAAGGTGAAATCGATGAAATTAATTCAAATATACCAAAATTGATCTCTGAAATTGAAGAAAAACTACGACATTTCTCCAATACAAAATATGTTATTCTGACATCTTAAAATTAAATTAGTTCTATGATAGAGAGTTTTCATGTTATTTAAAAAGAAAAAATTTACACGCACGGTATTATTGAAAAAAGAAGTTCTTGACAGCATCCTGTCTTTTTGTCAAATGAAACATCCTAATGAGGGAATTTTGATTTTAAAAGGAAAATCTAAAAATGGCCAAATCAAAGTGGATGGGCTAGTTATACCTCCCTTTAGTGAAACTGGCCCTACTTTTGCAGGATTCCCTCATTCTTTCTTGCCTTTTGATATGAGCTATGTTGGAATTGTACACTCTCACCCTAGCGGTTCAGCAGAGCCTTCGGTCACTGATTTGCACAATTTCTTTGGACTAGTTTCAATGATTGTAAAATCCCCTTACCATGATGATTCTATTTTTGCATGGGATAGTGGTGGAAATTCCATTCCTCTTTCTGTAGAATGACCTCTCAAATATTCTGCCGGCAGTCGTGAAAAATTTGAAGAAACTTTATAACCGTTTTAAAGATACTTTTAGTGAATTGAATCCACAACTCAAAAAATATTATATTTTTCTCGGCGCTTCTCTAGTGTTTAGCATTGGATTACAAATAGGCCTGGGGTATCTTGGAGTTCCTTGGTATATTAGCATTGGACTTGTAATGGCAATCTTCATTTTATTGCCTATGATTATGAGGCGACGACAAATGAGCAGTATGGGCAATTATGGCGGAAATTCTGGAACTGGAGGCGGCGGATTCTTTGGTATGGGCTCTCAGGGCGGCTCTGGAGGTATACGATACGTCTGTCTTGTGTGTAACAATAAACACAAGGGTGGAACTTGTCCACGCTGTGGTTCCAAAATGCAAAGAGCCGATTTTTAGTGATAGAAGATGTCCTTAGATGAAATTCGTAAAAAGGTGATTTTCCATAATTCTGTTGACGTGTGGATTGCCGCATGCTCTGAAAAAAATTCCAATTGGACAAACCCTGAAGAATACAAGAAATTCATTGCATATTTGCTTAAAAATAATCTGAATCTTAAAGCGTTTAATCTATGTGCGCATGAAGCAGGTGCTACAGAAGATGAAAAAGTAAAGTTTACTGAAGTCTTAGCTGAAACAAAAGATAACCCTGCCTCCTTGACATATACCATCAAACTTAATGACTCTGCATTAGATACTATTCGTAATTATTTCATGTGATCATCTTTTTAATTTTGGATTAACTATTGCATCTAGTGCATTTCCAATAAATACAAATGCCAAACCTGTGATGGCTATCATTATTCCTGGAGGCATTATCCACCACCACATTCCTCTAGCTGTTGCTCCAAACGTATTTGCATCATGTAAGATTTGTCCCCATGTTGGAAAGGATGGATCTCCTAATCCTAAAAAACTAAGACCTGCTTCGGTAGTTATTGCAGCAGGAACTGAGATTGCAATACTTGCAAATGCATATGGTAATAATTGAGGGACTATATGTCGAAGTATGATTTTGGAGTCTTTCTGACCCATCATGTTTGCCGCATCTACGTACCCTCTAGTTTTAATTTGAATGGACATGCTTCTGGCCACTTTTGCTATTCCCACCCATCCAAAAATCATCAAAAATCCCACCATGACAAATATGCTATTGCTAATTGTTACTGATAATATGATTAAAAACGGTAATGCAGGCAGTGCGTATATTACGTCATTGAATCTCATCATTGTTTCGTCTGTTTTTTTACCTTTGTATCCTGCATATACTCCATACAACAACCCTGCCACTACAGACGCTATGGAGACAACTAATCCTATGAATAGTGCAAGTGGAGTTCCCCACAGCAATCCTATCGCTAAATCTCTTCGTAATTCATCAGTGCCCATTATGCCAAATGCCTTTCCGCCTATGATTAATTTTGATTCATTAATTTGATTCTCAGAATTTATTCCGTACATATCAATTAAAAAAATATAATTTCCTTTCAATGGGGTATTTTTTTGATTCTCAGAAAAGATAATGTTTTCAGCAGATATTCTCTCAAATGTAAATGCGAATTTATCTGATTGTAGAGTTAAATTTTTTTTAATAGAATTATCTGTGGAGAAAATCCTCTCAGCATGTGTTGTTTTTTCATCAGAATGTGGCAATGACGTTGATATTAAATTCAGCGTAATTCCGTCTGGTCTTATTACTGAGATTTGCAATAATGGTGCATCTGAATATTCTGAAGAAAATTCATAGATGAAATCATTTGGAAATTCATCATAATCAAAATTAAATCCGAATTGATGTGATATGAGGTTTATGCTTTGGTTTGAGGTTTTCTCGATATGGGGACTATCTAAAATCCTGTGTTCTGGAATCTTTTCAATCATGAAAACATTTGTCCATATGGGGACTGCTCCTTTTGGATTTGAAATCCAATTTCCCGGATTGTTCCATTCTTGAAATGTTTCAACTGGAATGCCAATCATGGTAATAATTGATATTGCTACAAGTGCTAACAGGATTGCAATTCCTGCTATTCCCATCTTGCTTTTAATGAACTCTTGTTTTATTTCATGAGGTGTGATGCTGTTCATTATCCTGTCCTCACTCTCGGGTCAAAATAACCATAAAGTAGATCTGCTATGAATATGCTAATTAGAAAGAATACTGTTAGCAAGTATGTTGCACCAATAATTACTGGCAGGTCCATCACTGTAATTGCTTCAAAATACAGTCTTCCCATTCCTGGCCAATCAAAGACTGCTTCTGTGATAATGGACCCTCCAAGAGATCCTGATAGACTAAGTGCCAAAATTGTAACGATTGGAGGGGCTGCGTTTTTTAATGCATGGGTGTAGATTATTTTCTTTTCTTTAATTCCTATGGTCTTTTTTGCCATGATGAAATCTTCTTGCATAATTCCCACCATGAAATTTCTTACTAGATATGCCCATGATCCAAATCCGATCATCACAATTGTAATTATTGGCAACGTCATATGATATAGCAAAGATCCTATGTATGCTGGATCCGATGATGAGATATCTGGCGTAGCTCTTGCCGGAAATACCTGCCATGTAAATGCAAATAAAAATATCATCAACATCCCTATCCACCATACTGGAAAACTAGAACTGATTATTGCAAAGCTTGAAGTAATTCTGTCGATAACTGACCCTATCTTATTACTGGATAATGCCCCTAGAAATATTCCTATGATGGATATCATTATGGTTGCAGTTGTGAATAATAATATGGTTCTAGGAAGTTTCTCAAAGAGAATATCTTTTACATCCGAAGACCCCTCATCACTTGTTAGAAATGTCGCATGGCCAAAATCCAGTAATACTATCTTGTACATAGCTAGTCCAATTCTCTGTGGAGAATACCATGGCTCATCTAATCCTAAAACTTTTATTCTTTGTTCAATCTGATTTTGGATAAAATTTTCAAATTCTTCTACTGATGAGAAACTTTCTGCAATGGATGGATTCTCTGTTATCTCTGATCTTACTTGGAATGTAATTCCTTGCTTTAGAATAGTATCCATATTTGAACCTACTAACATAATTGTGATTAGCAGTGTGATCATCAAGACCCCAAACATTGTTACCGTCCTTGTGAGAACGTATTTTTTCATGCCCAATAATCTGAAGATATGGGATTACTTTATAACAATAGATGTTTTTCCCACAGTTTATTACTGCACAAAAATACCTAGATTTAGAAAGACATGTCCTTTGATAGAGAAAGAGAAATGCATACCACAACATGTGGTGACTGTGGAAATGAATGCCAAGTACCATTCAAACCAAAAGAAGACAGACCTGTTTATTGTAGAGAATGCTTCCAAAATCACAAACCCGAACCAAGACAAGGTGGTGGTGGGGGTAGATTTGGCAGAAGAGATGACAGACCACGTGAAATGCATACCACAACATGTGGTGACTGTGGAAATGAATGCCAAGTACCATTCAAACCAAAAGAAGACAGACCTGTTTATTGTAGAGAATGCTTCCAAAATCACAGAAATTAGAAAATCAGTTTTGAGTAATTTTCAAACTTTTTTATTTTATAAAACCCACATTAGAATCTGCCATGTTTTGCTATCTGTTGTCATGAAAAATAACAAATAAAACTTTAAAGTATATTGTGATTAGTATGAGTGCCAATACAATCAGAAAAGCTAAAAAACTTGTTGAAAGTGGAGGCGTGGTAAAAATTGAAGATGATCTGTTTCAAATAAAATCTTCATCTAATCCTGAGAAATCTTATTTTGTAACTTGTGATACTTGTGAATGCCCGGGATTTAAAAATTTTTATAAATTTCATCATGGTAAAGGGTTGAAGGCAAATTGTTCTCACTTGGAAGCAATTAGAATATTCAAAGAAAATGCTAATCGTTAATTTATTTTAAATTTTTTTTATTTAATTCTCTTACATGTGTTTTATTTAATTCTCTTACATGTGTTTTATTTAATTCTCTTACATGTGTTTTATTTTTTGTTATGATTGTAGGGGAATAAAATCAATCCTGAGTGCTTGTTTACCAGTCTAATTGTTTGTGTATCTATTTTTTTAAATTTAATTTTTTGTAAAACGTTGGATGAGTGTTTAAGACAGATTGTGCAGATACGATGGAATAAGTGACATCATATGTGGAATTGTCAACTTGGACAAGACAGAAACAAGAGCTTGTTGTGATTTCATGATGTCCCAGAATGATTGAATGTTAAATGAAACAGAAGAAGAGATTTTGGTTCTAATTACGCAAGAGGTCTATAGAACTTGTCAATTCTTCACGGATTGTCTTTTTGTGTTTTATTCTCATCCGATGTTGTTTCTGGCGTTTTATCTAGCTGTTCTTGATTGAACTGTTCAAGATCTTTTACTGACATTGTGATTTTATCTAAATATGCTTCTCTTGCTTCTTTTTGTGTTCCTCCATTTGCAAGAATTTCATCTCTAATGCTCTGAGCTTCTAGAAAATTATTTTTTGTAAAATTTAATTGATTTGAGATCAAATCTCTTATTTCTGAATCCAATCCACTAAGATAATGCTCTGATCTGTATCCGTGATAAATCCCTGCTCCGGGTTTAAATTCTTTTATTTCTTGGTTTTTGAAATTTTCTGAAATCCTTCTTTGTTTCTCAAGTAAAATTTGTTTTTCATCTGGTTGATTTGCTTTCTCTATTTCCTTGGTTAATTCTTCATCTAGGTTTTGATAGTATTTGTACAATGTTTGACCTATTGGATCTTTTTCAAAGTCACTTGCAGTTGCATTAAGATATTTTTTTGCTTCTTCTGTTGATAGTTTATTCTGTAATGCGGAATTTGTCATATCGCCCTTTACTTGAAACTGGATGTTTGTTATTCCCATCATGCCGTCTTTGGATGCAATTACGTTTGCAATGTATGTTCCAGGCATTCTCTCAAACTTGCTAAATTCTACTCTAAATTCTCCATCGGGATTTGTAAATCTCGTTTGGGTATCTGTACCTACGTGTACATGTATTTTTGCATCTGTGACTGGTTTGTATGCATGGTCTACTATTTTGCCTGTAATCCATATTGATTCTCCAGAATGTATTGTATTTTTTTTCACATCTAACTGAATAATAAAATCCCATAATTCTGCTTGAGATGTTGGAATAAACGCAAATAATACCACAAATAAAAATAATCCTATGACTAGAGCTTTGTTTCCGTACACAAATCTTCGTTTTGATCTATGCAGTTAAGGCAAAGTATGAATAAAAATTTGCTATTTTTTAATTTTTGTTGAGTAATTTTATTTTTTAAACCTCTGAATTAACACTTTACTTATCGTATTAATTCTCAAACCCTGAAAACTATTCAATCATGAATGTAATCTCATGGTTTCGCTTTTTTCATTTGATAGAGTTGTGACTTTTACGCCTAATCCCCTACCTTTTCAGGACCAGAAATAATGAGACCTCAAAGTATGGATCTTCGTGTAAAGTAGCAATAAGACTTTGTTGTTATTATTTCATGACTATGAATATTACCTGATATGGTTGAAGTAATACTTTGTTGTCATAATTTGTACATGTTACTATAGGTACACCGCTGTTACCTAGATTGAAACGCAGAATATAGAATCACAACAACCATCAAGATCAATATTAATTTATTAGAATAAAAAATATCTTAGGTCTCAAAGATTATAGAACCATCATGAGAATCATTTTATAAAATATTCTCTGGCTAATCCTGATTGATAAATTATTGATAGCAATGTTCCTTTTTTGATTTCTTTATGTCTAGGAATTGTAACTCTGAGATTATTTTTTCTCATAAAAATATGGCTTCCAGTTTGACCTGATTGAATAAACCCATTTTTCCTTAAAATTTTCAAGATGACTCTCCAAGATAGTACAGGTAGTTTAGATGGTAACTTTAACCACATTACCTGAATTTTGGTTATGTAGTTTTTGATATTCTTCTGGAAACGCTTTAAAATATCCATTTGCAGCATCTGTCATATTTTCTTGTAATTCTTTTTTTGTATCTGCTTGGGTAATAATTGAAGGAAATTCAATGCATTGTGCACTGTACCCTTTGGATTCTTTACGTATGTGAAATGACAAATCATGTTTCATACAAATATTGATTGCTTTTTAGAGATAAAGATTTCTGTTTTGGGTTCTGTGTAATCTTCGAGACCCAAAATATTGGTAACTGTCTAGAGTTTTGAAGTACTTTCTTTAATATTTTTTATCTATATCTTTTCTGATCAGTGACAAATTACAATATACAATTGTCAGTATATGATGAGCTGGAATATTATCGTAACAGATGTCACTCGCTGGAGCAAGAAAACCGTCAGTTATAGTTTAGGCATATAAATTTTGAACGAATTATCAACTATTTTAACCCAAAAGATCTAGATCATAGTTTATACTTACAGAATCATGTCAAAACAAACTAAAGCATTAATGGTATCTTCAGGAAGCCATTTCATGAAAGGAACAAGCATTAATTTTTTGAGAAAAGCATGCAAGAATGAAAAAAATGCAAAAGCAAAGATAAGATTAAAGGCTGCAATACTAAGAAAACAAGATATTCCGTATTCTGTGATATGTGCCAGTTTGGATGTCATACCATCAACTCTGTCCTACTGGCTAAATCGAATGGATAAAGAGGGAATAACTGCATCACACCGTAAGGAATATTCTGGCTCTAGATGTTTCTTAAATAAAAAACAACTAGTGTCATTAAGAGCATCAATGTGATCTAATTTCAGGTCCAGAAAAGTTTGGATTCAATCAATTCATGTGGAGTACAAGAATGGTAATTACACATGTGAATAAAAAATACAACACGCTATACTCTGCAAGAGGAATGCGTGAATTGCTGCACAGAATCGGATTCTCATCTAAAAAACCAAGACAGACTCATCACAAATCAGCCTCAAAAGAGGAACAAACCCGTTTTAAAAAAACGCAAAAAGGAGTATCAAAAAATATTCCAAATTGGGATACACCACACTATGTCTGGACGAGTCAACAAATAAAGTAGCACCCAACATAAAGCGCGGATGGTATCTTGCAGGCAATAACATTACCACACCAATTAATTACACTCGAGAAAAATTTCAATCATTTGGTGCATTGGGCAATAACGGTGTATTTTTTTGCAGGTTCTATGATAAATCAAACACAGACTCATTTCTTGATTTTTTAGAATCACTGCAAAAACAATTTGGTAAGAAATTGTTACTGTTTGCAGATAATGCATCATACCACAAAAGTGTCCGAGTAAAAGAATTTCTCAAAGCACCAAAAAATAAAGTAATAATTAGATATTTTCCTGCATACACTCCAGAACTCAATCCAATTGAGATACAGTGGAGAGAAGAGAAAAATGGTAATGCCAATACATTCTTTGCAAATGGAACTGAAATGAGAAAACACATGCAGAAGAGACTAGACAATGGAGCGGTTCGAGTTGTTAAAGTGTTCAAATATTTAATGCCTTAACTATCACAGGGATTGATATTACAGATGACAAGTCACATGATTCAAAACATTTCATATCGCTAGTTGAGCAATCAAAACAGTTTGGCAATGTCACTAAAACTTTGGCTGATGGTGCATATGATACAAAGGACAATTTTTCATATCTGTATTATGATAATGATATTCTACCTGCAATTAAAACAAGAAAAAACTCATCAGTTGTAACTGATTGTTATCCTCGGAGAAAGTCTGTTTTGGCACAATTGTATAACTTGGATCTATGGAAGCTCAGCGTAAGCTATGGGGATGGATGGATTGTAGAGGGAGTATTCTCTGTATTCAAAAGAATGTTTGGAGAGCATGTGACATCGCACAAGAGAGAAAACATGATTCATGAATTGAAAATGAAAGTTTGTCTGTACAATAAAATGATTGCAATGCAATAGAATCAGAAATGATTTCAAAGCATCAAAGAGTGTTGATGGTTATTTGGGGTTGGGAAACAAAGCACTGGTCAAAACTAGTAGGATCTTTTACACTGTTAATTAGTTGAGGCTTTTTCGATAATTTTCATACAAATACATATTATAAAAGTTATACAGTGTTTTAAGATTTTTTAATACTTATATTATAAAACACTGGATATACTATGATGGCTTCAATCATCAACCGCAAGAAGGGAAAAAGCACTTACTATTATCTAATCCACAACACAGGAAAAATTCAACATGAAAAATATCTAGGCAAAATAAAACCAAAAAATGTTGAAAAAATCAAGAGAGAGTTCTTGTTATCATTATGGTGTGAGGATTGGGAAATAAATCTAAGGAAGATCAAGAAAGGGTATTCTGCACAGGCTAAAACATCAATTGAAGACCATCTAAAAGAATTTTCTTTGTTATTTACACATGATTCCCAAAAAATTGAAGGCTCAACACTGACAAAAAAAGAAACTTTCGACTTACTCCGATTTTCATTAACTCCAAGTAACAAACCAGAACATGACATGATGGAGGCAAAAAAACATCACAAAGTGTATCTGCAAATGCTAGAATCAATGCCCAAACTAACTGAAAAGACAATATTGTCATGGCACAACGAAATGTTTGATAAAACAAAACCAGAGTTTGCAGGAAAATATAGAAAAGATGCCGTATTTGTAACAAACAGCGAATCAACATTTCCTCATTGGAAATTTGTACCCCGATTTATCAAACATTTTCTAAAAGAATACAGGGAATTAAAAAATACCAAACCAGTCCAATTAGCTGGCATTATTCATTTTAGATTTGTAAGTATACATCCATTTGGAGATGGAAATGGCAGAGTTTCAAGAATGATCATGAATTACATATTAATAGATAATGATTTTCCGCCACTTAACATAAAATATTCTGATAGAGAGGGATACTACAAATCATTAGAAAAAGGACAAGTAGAGGAAAACGAGATTCACTTTCTAAAATGGTTCATGAAATATTATATCAAATCAAACAAAAAATACATGGAAATTGTCTAATTCTGATCAATGTAATTGTCAATTGAAGACACAATGGCATTCAATTGCCTTAAACAATGATCATTCAATTTTGACTGCAATCACCAAATAAACTATTTTACTAAAATTGCATTTGTTACTCTTTTTCGAGAAATCCCGAATTTAGATTTTAAAGAATACCGTAAGCGATTTTCAGGATTCACAAGTTTCCATGCATCATCAGTAAAATTATCCTGTATGCGTACAAGATCGAAAAGTTTTGTATTGCAAGCTGGACACACAGGAGCTGTTTTTGTTGGTTTTTTGAGCTTTAGTTGTATGAATCAAGGTTCACACATAAATCAATACCATTACACAAAAAATCAAAGATCAACTAGATTATTCTACAATACATGTCAGAGTGGGGTAATGAGAAAATCATCTTACAATTACAAGAGGAGATACGACAACTCAAAGCAATCATAGAGAAATTAGTAGAATCAAACAAAGATTTGCAAAAAAGATTATTCTGATTCTGGCAAATCAAAATGTGGTGGCATACCCGGTCACAAGGGCACAACACAGAAATTCACCCCAACTATACCCCAGATCACAAGTCTTTTCAATTTACTGTTCTTGCAAAATAATACATATTCAAATTAAATTTGTGCGTTCTAAAATATTCCATAACTGTATGCCTCATTTCATGAATAGATTCATAAAATTCTGATTCAACATTAACATGTTTGCTCTGTCTCCAAATCTCTTCAATCATACTCAAATGTGGAGAACCTCTCAGAAGATATGCCAGTTTGACATCTTTGTTTTTGTGCAGATATTTTTTTACATCATTAGCTTTGTGTTGTGGCGCTCTATCGACGATAACAAATATTTTTCCAAATTTTTTACGAGCTGCCTCCAAATAATCCATAAATGCAATTGAATTAAATTTTTCATACGATCTAAAATTTTTTGATTATCATCATTTCCATAAACCAAAAATCTTTGATGTGATCCTCTCCAACGTACAATCATTCGTTGGTGTGCATCTGTCCAGTATTTTTTACCAAGACGTACATCGTCTACAAATACTGATTCGTCTTGGATAAATACTGTAAAACCTTTCTTTTTTGCCTTTTCTATGCGTGAAATGATGCGGTTTTTCCACTTGCGGCATGTATCCTTGGATGCTGCTCGCACATGTACCTTTTGTGGAACCTTTGGTTTTAGATTCCATTTGTGCATCAAAGGACGCACGTGAGTGATATGATATGTAATGCGTGTTCTGTAAAATATGAATTGTATCAGTTTTTTTGGAGTCATTCCATCTGAAATTTTCTTAAATGTACGCTCTATTTTTTGTAATTTTTTGTGTGAGATTAATGGCGGACGGCCAGAACGAGTGGGGGGTCCTCCAGGCCCCCCAATCCATATCTTTCAAATGAATCTATCTAATTCCTTACAGAATTATATGTACAAAACATTTGGTTGGCAGTTTCAGCAATTGTGGATTCATTGATTTTAATCTTACACATTGCATGTAATCTTGTTTTTTTGTGAATATTTTTTTCTTTTTTGTAGGCCTGGAGTAACTCGTCATTTGTGATGTCCATGAAATTATTTCTAACTACTGATCAAAAAGTATTGCTATTTGTTTTGAAAAATTGCAAAGAATTATGCTCCGAGGTATAACACCTATCTATCGATACTTTCCAAGAGGAATTATCTACCGTAAACTTACCAGTTCCTTAATATTAGCTCCCGACACTTACCACTAGAAAATAGCTCCTCGTTAACTTACCAGTTCCCTTTTGTAATAACAAATTTAACAAAGATACTTGTATGTAAAATATGAAAGAATCCGAAAAACCAGATATTTGCAAGGTGTATGGCTGTGATGAAGATCCTCTGTCATATATGATTGAGTCCAAGGGCTCGATTGAAATTGTAGATAAAGATGATGTGACCAAAAAAGAAGATCTAGAGAATATTCTCTAAAAAAAATCATGTCAATAATCTATTGTATCAATTGAAAGGATCACTTCTCAAAAGAAACAAAAGAAACAATAGTAAAGGAGGGCTCAAAATAACATATCTGAAAGGATTTTTATCTATAACATAAAGTGGAATGCCAATTACTCCTAGAACAATTCCAATTACAATTAACATATCAGGGACCTCAAATCCTAAAGCGTAGATTTTGTTTGAGGTGAGTAGTATTAGAGTAAATATTGAAAATATAATACCTAGTAAAACAAGCGATTTTGTAATAATTTGCTTTTTAGTAATCATAATAAACTCATTAATGCGTTAATAAAAAAAAGATAACTAAGGTACAGTGACCTTGGTTAGTGAAGAATTGGTATCTGATGTGTCCATCATATGATTCCAAGTGTTTGAAACATAGACATTTCCGCCAGACCCTGTTTTAGTTGTAGTGTCATGGCATCCCGCAATTAGCCAACATGTATCATTGAAATTATGGCCATTACTCCATGTTCCATCAAATTCAATAGTTGAATTGTTTTTGATGGTGAATGTCTCTATATCATGAGTTCTACCATACCAAGCTTGTCTTAATCCATCATAATAGGAATCAAGAGTTGGATGGTCTTCATCATACCAATAGAGTGTATAGGTTCTTTCACAAGTGGATGCATTATCAGAGTATAACACTAGATAGAGATCATTGTCTCCACCAAAAGTATTACCTCCATAAGAGCCGCCATCTATGTCAATTGATACTTGTTTGTATGTTGGGTTTGTTGTAGAAGGACATGTAGCATCAACATATTGAATACCTAAAGCTTCTAGATAATCAGTTGAGAGTGTTTCATCGTTAGCTTGTTCAGACTTTGAAATTCTATCTTTTTCTTTCTCGTCTTTAATTGCCTCAGTAACGATATAGTGTATTGATTGTTTAATCTCATTTTCTGTTAATACACGAGTGTTAGTATCGAGTCTAACTTCTTCAATTGATTCTCTAAGCAATTCATTATATTTGTTCTTCAATTCACCAACTTTATCACTTCTGGATGGTTGGATACACGTATGGTCTACCAGATCTGAATACTTCCTCATACAAAGACAACATTCCCACTAAATGTAACACACCAATAAGAAATGATTCTGATAGAATCTTGCTAGGGATTTTCATTTGTTTTGACATTCCAATGAACAAAACATGGTAAGATCCTTAGCTTTTTTGATTTGAATAATTTGAGAATTGACTCAAAAATTAGAATTAATTATGCCCAAGTCTCAGATATTTGGAATCCCAACATGAAGAAATAATGATATTTTTTGAAGAAGAATTGGAAGCAGAACTATCTAAATTTTATTCCAAGATTATGAAAAATTGTATACGTTGATGGTTCTGCTGAAAACTTGACACTAAACTCATCAATGAGTATGCTGAGGATAACAAACCCCCAAACCTGTCAGATCAAAACCACTATAAAGTTCCACTTTGATAATTTGTTATGGTCAAGGAAACTATTGGTGGTCGATCTGTAGATATTACAAAAGAAGATGGGAAGATCAAGGTTGTTTTTCATCCACTAGCAGCAGGTGCAAAATATCCAAATGCTAATGTCTTCACTGTAAAATTAGCAAAATCAGACCTAGAAAAATTAAAAAAATCGTTCTAGATACTTAGAAGTACATTTTTTTCATTTGGAAGTATATTTAATATACTTCCATTTTCTTAGCATAATTAATGTCCAATGCCCGATTGGGGGAAAAAGAGGTAGGGGATGAAACCTATGGATTTGATGCAATCAGAGGCATCCAAGCAGGTCGTGAATTCTATGTTGCAATGTGCCCGCTCAAAATCATCCCAAAATTATTCATCTTTAATGAATTTGATTTGCCACCAAAATTAAAGGCCCAAAGGACTTTACGTGAATCAAGAATTCCTGCAATTAAAGATTACATCTTAAACAATCCAGATAATTATATTTTCTCATCTCTTACAGCATCAGTTGATGGAATGATGAAATTTTTTCCTTCTCCTTCGCTAGGAGAGAATGCCAAACTTGGACGTCTTTACATCAACATGGATGCAAAACTTTTGATCAACGACGGACAGCACAGAAGAAAAGCAATTGAAGAAGCCCTCAAAGAAAAACCAGAACTAAGCCGTGAAATGATATCAGTAGTGTTTTTCAGAGATGACGGATTAGAGCGAAGTCAGCAAATGTTTTCAGATTTGAATAAAAACGTAGTCAAACCAACAAAGTCTTTGAATATCTTGTATGATCATAGAGATGATTTTTATCAATTCATTGTGGGATTGACTGGAATAATTGATATTTTCAAAGACAGAGTTGAATTGGAAAAAACTACTATCTCTAATCGATCTACAAAAGCATTTACACTAAATGGAATATCTGATGCATCATTGAAATTGTTGGGTATGAGTAAAACAAAAAAGATAACATCAAAAGATAAAAAAACAATTAAAACATTTTGGGAAACTGTCTCAAAAAATCTTCCTGAATGGCAATTGCTACTTAATGGAAACGTTCATCCTTATGAAGTAAGAAAAAATTATGTCAACGCACACACCAATTTACTAAATGCTTTAGGAATTGCAGGTAGAGTAATCATCCAAGACCATCCTGATGAATGGGAATTAAAATTAAGGAATCTGAAAAAAATTGACTGGTCAAGAGATTCTCCTGAATGGGAGGGAAGAATTATCAAACACGGACAGATGCAAAAACAAACAATTGCCATTGAACTGGCAGCCAATCTAATACTAACTAAATGCGGCGTTACATTATCTGCAGAAAGACAGAAAATTGAGGCTAAATTATGAGCGAATCCATCCTAGCCAAAGGTGGTTTTGATGCGATAATCAAGAAGATTCAAACAGTTTACCAAAATGATAATCGCCCATGGATTCTTGGTTTCAGTGGAGGAAAAGACTCTACATGCATGGTTCAACTAACATGGTCAGCATTATCAAGACTTTCTCCAGAGAAATTAACCAAGAAAATCTATGTCATCTCTTCTAATACTCTAGTTGAAGCACCTCAGATAGCTGAAAGAATTACTCTAAATCTTGACAAAATGGAAAAAGAAGCAAAGAAGATTAATCTGCCTCTTGAGACAAATCTACTAAGACCACCAACTTCAGATACTTTCTGGGTTCGACTGCTTGGCTTGGGATATCCTGCACCAACATCATTGTTCAGATGGTGTACAGATATGCTCAAAATATCAAATGCGGATAGATTCATCAAAGAGACTGTATCAAAACACGGGGAAGCAATAGTTCTTCTCGGAATGAGAAAAAATGAAAGTAATGCAAGAGAACGAGTCATGAATTTGTACAGCATTGAAAATAGTCCTCTTTCAAGACACTCTAAATTTGATTCAACCTATGTCTTTACTCCTATTGAAGATTTATCAGCAGAGGATGTATGGAACTATCTTTTACAAAACAAAAACCCATGGAGGGAGGAAAATAGAGATTTGCTTGCAATGTATCAAGATGCAAATGCAAGCGAGTGCCCCCTAGTTATTGATACTACCACTCCATCATGTGGAGGAGGAAGATTTGGTTGTTGGACTTGTACTGTAGTTGACAATCAAAACTATCTTACAAACATGATAGATGTTGATGAGAAAAACGGATGGATGGAAATACTAGCTGAGTTGAGAGAAGAACTAAAAATTACACAGGAACAGTTTGGATATGTATGTAAAAAATGCGATACAGTGATCCAATTTAACAGAAGAGAGAAGCAATATTCATGCAGTACTTGCGATCTTGTTTTTACAAAACCAAAGGAAGCTGAAAAAGAAGGCAAAATTACACTATATGACGTATGGGATAAGTTTAGAGAGAAAATCAGACGCTCTGGCAGAGTCGATTTGAAATCACATGGTGATGGTTACACCCCAGGCCCATATACAATGAAGTTTAGACGAGAGTATTTGGAGAAATTGTTAGTAGGCCAAGTAAAGATTCAGAAATTAAAAAATGATAATGCCCTAGAGTTAATCTTAGAGGAAGAAATACATGAAATTCAGAAAATTTGGAGAATGGAACAAGGTGATTGGAAGGAATCTGCATATGAGATTTACAATAGAATTACTGGAAAAAACCTTCATTCCGTTAAAGCAGGATTAGGAAACTTTGGCAAAACAGAGCAATCCTTGCTAGAGGACATTTGTTCATCACAAAGCATTCCTTTCAAACTTGTCAGTAATTTATTGAATTTGGAACTAAAATCACAAGGAGCTAACAGACATTCAAAAATTTATGATAAGATACGTAATGAACTGTCAAAAGAATGGAGAGATGTTAATGACAAGCAAGAATTTGAGAAAATTTTAGGAGAATTACAAATAAAAAAAGACATTATGGATTCTGCAAAATCTGGATCTAGGAGTGTAAAGAAAAAAAAGTGATTCTATGATTATCAAAAAAATTTGTATCAATGATTTGGGAGTTTATGGGGGAGTAAACGAATTTGATTTTAACACATCTGGAGAGAAGACTGTAATTCTATGTGGGGGAACAAACGGTGCAGGAAAAACAACTCTTTTTGAATCAATGATGTTGTGTTTTTACGGAAAAGACTCTGATGATTCCATAAGACAAAGGGAATACAATGAGAAAATTCTACGGTTACTTCATCGAAATCAAGATACTAAAGAAACTGCCGAGAATGCATCAATATCTATAGAGTTTGAATTTGCATTTGATGGAAAAATTCAGCAGTATCAAGTGACTCGAACTTGGCAAAAAAATGAGGGCAAAATCCAAGAGGATCTTTCAATTAAAAAACTGGATTTAGAATCAAATCAACATCAGGAGTTAGACATGAAAGTGCCTAAAAAAACTAATCGATTCACAGATAGTAGATTTGAAGAGTTGGATTCAATTGAAAAATCTGAATGGCAGCAATTCATCAACCAATTAATTCCAAAAGGAATTGCAAAGCTATTCTTTTTTGATGGGGAAAAAATCCAGAGTATTGCAGATGATGGAAATGAGAATCTCTACCTTCAATCCTCATTTGATACTCTGTTAGGATTAGACATTGTACATCAACTCCAAAAAGACATCAGTTTGATGTTGTATAGAAATTCAAAGAAAACAAACCCTAAACAAGAAAAGATTGATCATGATATGGAATATGATGAATCTGATTTTGAATCTCTTTTAAAGACATATGGTAATTTGTTGATAAAGGATTTGACTGTAGAATATTTACCATTATTTTTAAAATTACAAAAAGACTTGAAAAAGAAAATAGAAGATGGGGAATTTGAAGTCAAAGAGTTAACTGGAAATATCCAAGAATCCCAAAAACAATTACGTCTGGTCGAAGAAAAATTTGAAAAAGTTGGGGGGAAATATTTTTCAAAATATAGAGAGATGGAAAAAAATGAAAGTGACATTACATCAAAAATTGCAATTACAGAAAAAGAAATCAGAGATATCTGTTCTACTGAATTACCGTTTAGTCTAATTCCTGAGCAGCTAGATGAAATCAAAACACAAATAGAGTCTGATCAAAATAAAATTCATTCAAGATATGAACAAGAAATTTTAGAAAGATGCGAATCAAAAATTTCAACTGCAATTAATTCAAAATCGTTTTTACCTAAAGTTCCAAAGGAAATCAAAGAATCTATACAATTGGAAATTTCCAAAATCATCAAACCTGAGGATAATTCTTCAAATTCTGAAACCTTTTTTAATTTCACCCAAAACGATATGATTCGATTTTTGAATATGATTGAAAATGCAAAAAAACCCAATATTGAAAAAATCTATAATTTATCAAATTCTCATAAAATTAAGAAAAACGCTCTTGAAAAGATAGAACTTGTGAGCAAGATTACGCCTAACGATGATGAAATTCGTCCATTAATGAAGGAAATTCAAAAAATTACCTCTGCAAAGACTAGGCTAGAAGAACAATTAGACAAATCAGAGACTGATTTGTTTCAAAGAAAAGCCATGCTGAAATCTTTGAATTTCAAAATTCGTTTATGCATGAACAAACAACAGGAATCTGAAAAATTCTCTGAAAGTGAGAAAATGGCCAGTGTTGTGCAGTCTGTACTGGATGAATATTCAAAATCATTAAGATCTATGAAACTTTCTGAATTAGAAGGCAATATTCTAAAAGGACTCGATTTGCTGTTACACAAGGAAGATTTTATTGATAAAGTTTCAATTAATCATGATACATTTGAAGTAATGCTATTGGATTCCAATGATGATGAGATTACAAAGGACATGCTATCCAAAGGGGAGCTTCAAATTTATGCAACAGCTCTAGTTTGGGCATTGGCTCAAACATCAGGACGATCATTGCCATTTATGATAGATACGCCGCTAGCAAGATTAGATGTGGAACACAGAGAAAACCTGATAGAATCATTTTTCCCTAAAACCTCGCAACAAACAATCATTCTATCAACAGACTCTGAAATCAATTCTGATTATTACAAAAAATTACTACCTTCAATTTCTAAATCCTATGTATTGGAATTTGATGACTCTAAGGGAAAAACACAAATCCAACTAGGATATTTCTTTGATAAAAAAGAGGAGATGACAGTTGAAGTTCTCTAATGTAGTAACTAGTACAAAAAGCCAAGTCCTTCTTGGTCGATTAAAAGCCAGAACAGGTCTTACTCCAAATCTTTTGGCAAGATTTGCTATTTGTCTATCAATTAAAGAAAACTCTGTACCAAATCCTGCTGAATATGACAAAGATGGTTCGTTGTTAGAGCCCACTGTTTTGTTTGGGGAATATGAGCAAATTTACCTTGGATTGATGAGAAATCGTTTGAAAAAAGACAATCTAGATGACTCAGAATTAGCAGAAATGACCAGATGTCATTTGAACCGAGGAGTCATTACTTTGAATACTAGAATTGAGGATTTGAGTGATTTTTACGAACTAGTCAATGAAGAGCGAAATGTCTGAGATAAAATTCCCAATTTATCTTGATTCTCATGCTACCACACCTGTAGATCCACGTGTTTTTGAGGAGATGAGGCCATATTTTACAGGATGTTTTGGCAATGCATCCAGTCTGGATCATTCCTTTGGATATGATGCATCAGTTGCAGTATCTGTGGCACGAGAAAAAATTGCAAATGCAATAGGGGCAAATACTGATGAGATTATTTTTACATCAGGTGCCACAGAATCGGATAATCTTGCACTGATTGGAGTGATGGAGAAAAACAAGAACAAGGGGAATCATCTCATTACATGCGTCACAGAACACAAAGCAGTACTTGATACTGCACGACATTTGGAAAATAATGGATGTAGGGTCACATATCTTTCTGTAGATGAGTCTGGTTTGATCTCTCTTGATGAACTAAAGTCTGCAATCACTGATGAGACGGTACTGATATCAGTAATGTTTGCAAACAACGAGATTGGAACAATACAGAATGTTGCAGAGATTGGAAAAATTGCACACGAACATGACGTGTTATTTCATACAGATGCAGCACAGGCATTGAGTCACATTCCAATTGACGTTAAAAAAATGGACATTGATCTAATGTCAATGTCTGCACATAAAATATACGGACCAAAAGGAATTGGTGTATTGTACATTCGAGGGTTATTGCCACGTGTAAAGATAAATTCTATCATACATGGCGGCAGACAGGAGAGAAACATCCGCTCTGGAACTTTGAATGTTCCAGGAATTGTCGGGTTTGGCAAGGCCGTAGAGATTGCACAAGAAGTGATGGAAGATGAAAATAAGAGATACAAAAAATGGATTGCGTATATGCTTGAGGAACTGTCAAAGGTAGGTGCAAAGCTTAACGGCCATCCCAAAAACAGACTAGCACATAATCTCAATGTGAGATTTGATGGGATAGATGGCAAGTCAATAATTAATTCAGTCTCAAAGAAGCTGGCAATTTCAGCAGGCTCTGCATGTACCACACAGACAGTAGAGCCATCACACGTTTTGCTAGCTTTGGGATTGAATGAGATACAGGCGCATTCTTCCATACGAATTGGATGTGGAAGATTTACTACAGACGATGAGATTAAAATTGCTACGAATGAAATCAGTTCTTGTATAAAATTATTGATGGATATGTATGCTGAAAAATTATGAATAATGTATCTAATCTTTTCTACTAGACGTAGAGCTCGACATCAAGTAATCTATGTAGATGAATCAGATAATGCAGATATGCAAAATTTGGAACACAATAAATAACATTTATTTTTTTCTTGTTTCTTTTGTATTTTTTAATCTCAGTTTGAATTTGCGTTTTGGAATGGTCTATATTTTTGAGCATCAAAGTCAAATATGCAATATTGCAGTTATTCTGAGCAGATTGTTTTATTATCTTCAACTTTGTTTCCCAATTCTGCTTAACACTTTCATTCTCAAAACAAATCAAACATCTAATTCTGATTCATCTCCTGTGCTAATGCATCATCAATCATCAAATTGTAAATCATGACCTTGAGTTTTATCTCCCTTATCACGTTACACCAAACTCTGGCTGAAATATTCTCTCCAAGAACTCTCTTGAATGTGGAAATTGCAATCTCTGCAGACTGGCGTCTTCCATAACCAACTCTAATTTTCCATTTGTTTCTATTCTGTATCTTTTGCTCATTTGTTAAATGATTAAACATTTTCACATTTTTACGATTCATTTTACAATTGCCAAGCTGCATGAAACCTTGCTTCTTTCTTGCAGTACTGCCCTTTGCCTTACCTGAGAAATTCTTTCTTATTGGAATAATTGGAATTGCATTTCTCTTTTCACATTCATCAAAATTATCATTGGAATCATATGCACCATCGCATCCAACATGTAATTTCTCAGATGATGTTACATTAGGAGAATTCTCAATGTTTTGTAGTGCCTCATCAAGTAACTTTTTGAATTCTAGGGCGTCACCTGATTTCTCATCAGTGATGGATACTGCATAGATTTTCTTGGTGTCACTATCTACCATGATATGCATCTTGATGAATCCGCGCTT
Organism: Candidatus Nitrosopumilus sp.; assembly: GCA_965205675.1. GTDB lineage: Archaea > Thermoproteota > Nitrososphaeria > Nitrososphaerales > Nitrosopumilaceae > Nitrosopumilus. The sequence goes on along the minus strand of OZ242186.1, from coordinate 1,424,745 downwards.
TACATCCCATTTTTGTCCCATCCAGTCACCACGGCTTGTTGGTTTGAGACCAGTGGAGTCACCAGACAAAAACATAATCTCAGTCTTTGTCTTACCATCAGAGAACCAACTTGTATCACTCTCCCTTCAAACTTATTTTGTTAATTCTCTTGTAAATGGCAGGGAATTTTGGAGAATTCTCTTCTCCTAAAATCTCCTCAACTATTCCCTGTAGCTGTCTGTATGCAGTACCAACGGTGTTTCGGAATAGTGCCATCACCATAAAGCATGTATTGGAATAGACAAACGGTGCTCCAACCTTGTTGTCATTTAGTTGTTTTACACCTTCAGACATTATTGTATTATCAAGATGCAACACATAGAACTTTCCACGTGAGATGTACTTTCTATCATCGTACTTTTTCTCAGACACATGATAGATCTGACTTTTCAGATCCAAATCTTTTTCGGTTGTATTTTGAGCCTAGAATGAATAATTAGGAAACAAAGTTTTATCTTCTGGAATGTTTTATACGATAAAGATCAGATTAAATCTGAACAGACGTAACTGGTGTCACTCATACTAAAATATTGGAATAGTCTGAGACATTCATGAGTGAAAGTTTGGAGCATGATTTTAACCCCCAACTAACTTGGAATTCCTCAAAAGATGACATCATAAATGATTTTTACAGGCCAGGACTTGTAAATTGTAAACTATATCAAAGACTGTCAGGATATTTCTCATCTACAACCTTCTCAAATGTGGCAAATGAGATTCTTGACTTTATACAATCAGATGGAAAAATTCAGCTTATCACCAGTCCACAACTATCATCAAAAGACAAAGAGATATTAGAACATAGTGTGACGGACAAGGAAACAATTCTTAAAGATAATTTTCTGGAAGAATTAAGAAATGAACCTGACAGTATCAAGATGGAATTCTTCAAACTGGTAGGATACATGCTTGCAAACACTATTGACGGAAAACCCCAGTTAGAAATCAAGATAGCCATTCCAAAAAGTGGTGGGGGGATATTTCATCAAAAGATTGGAATCTTTCATTATAATAACGGAGAAAAAATTGCATTTGCAGGTTCTGTAAATGAGACATGGAAAGGATGGGCTGAGAACATCGAGAATCTAACTGTATTTTGCAGCTGGATGTCAAACGATACGAATAATCAAGGAATCATGGACAATCAAAGAAATTTCAATGATTTGTGGAGCAATAATGATGAAAAAATCCAAATATTTGATCTGCCTTCTGCTGTAAAACAACGTCTCTTGGAGATACGTCCTAGATCCGAGGAGGAACTGCAATCAACCATAGAAAAAATCAAGCGGATAATACCAAAACACGATACAGATGATTTGTCTCAGATGATATCTACGGACTCGATACAGTTAAGAGAACACCAGCATGACGCAATAAACAAATGGATTGAAAATGACTCCAGAGGGCTTTTGGAAATGGCGACGGGTACGGGCAAGACATTTACTGCATTTGGATGCATCAGTCAAATCCAAAAATCACATAATCGAACAGTTACAGTCATTGCATGTCCTCTAAAACATCTTGTCGAACAATGGAAGAATACAATAGATGCTTGGAACAAAGGAGTTGGTGAATCAAACAAAATAGCACTTGAATCTAAAATTATCTGTCATAGTGATTATACTGGATGGAAGGAAAAAATCCAAAAAGAGACTTCTAATTTTCAACGACCGTTACTTGCTTCCAAGACATATCCCAAAAACCACATGGTGATATTCACAACACATGCAACATTGACAAAATCTCTCTTTACTGAAAAGATAACTGGGATCAAAAATGTGAAAAAAACTCTCATTGTTGATGAGGTCCACAACATTACGGCAGAAGCATCCCTCAAGACATTGCTTGAAGAGTTTGATTTTAGATTGGGTCTCAGTGCAACGCCTACAAGACACATGGATGAAAAAGGGACATCTATTCTGAAGGATTATTTTCATGGAATTGTTTATACTTTGGATCTCAAAAAAGCAATAGATGCAAAGATTCTCTGCCCCTACAAATATTTTCCTTCATATGTAGAATTGACACCAAATGAGATGGACGAATACAAAAACCTAACTGCAAAGATTGCACAAATTGAAGAAAAAAAGAAACGCGGTATAAAGATAGATTTAGATAAATTCAATCCATATTTAAGGCGTGCAGATGTTGTTGCCAATGCAGAAAACAAGGATCAAAAATTAATTGAATTATTAGACTTTGAATTTAACAATAAATTAGATCATACGCTAATCTATTGCACCAATAACCTGCCTATATCAGATAATCCAAAAAAACAGCTTGAGCGTGTACAAGAAATTCTAGTCAATAAGGGAATAACTAGTGATTCTGTAACATGGGAAGATAAAACTCGTGAGCGATTGGATATCCTAGATAATCTTAAAACAGGTCATCTGGATTGCGTGACTGCAATAAAATGTCTTGATGAAGGGGTAGATGTGCCACATGTGCATACAGGCATCTTTATGGCAAGTTCTGGAAATCCAAAGCAGTTTATTCAGCGTAGAGGAAGAATTTTACGTAAAAACGATGCCACAAGCAAAGATATTGCATATATCTATGATATTTTGGTTACTCCACCAAACATACAACTTGAAGATGTAGAATATAGTTTACTTCAGAGAAAATTGATTGCAAAGGAACTGTTACGACATAAAGAATTTGCACAGATATCTGTAAATCAAAATGAAGCAATTCAAAGCATCAAAGAGATTGCCAAGATATTTGCAATTGATTTGGATGCACTGAGTTATGACTATATCAGCAACATGGTCTAGATACTGTTCTTGGATGTAACCTCTTGAAGAATTAAATCTAAGATATCTGAACCAGATATAGCATTTGATTTTTTTGTCTTGTCACCGTAATTTTTAGAATTAATTTTGACTATTTTTTCATACACTTCGTTAAAACTTGCATATGAGTATCCTTCTGCGATTCTAACCACTTCTTTTGGTTTTGTGATTATTTCAAGTTCTTTTGCATGTACAATTGCAACTGCTTTCATCAAATCCCTCATATCTGCATTAAATGCAGATGCTGGCATTGAACCTTTACTGCCTGGAGGCTTGACAAGATTTCGTCCCTTAGCAACTGCATAGGACATGCAGAAAACAAAGACTTGTGCTGCGGTACATCCATTAAATGGAGACCATGATTGATTAAGTAATTCATCCATCTTTTCACCAATTTTATTTTCTTCGTCTCCCCTACCATAGTTTATCCAAGGAGTAAAATTAATATCAAAATCAGACATTAGTAATCTCCCATCTTTGTAATTTCTCATCCTTTACCAGTTCTGCAGGTTTTATCACAGAGTTTCCTACATTATCACTATGCATTGATTTTTCTTTTGTTATTTTGAAATGCTTCAATCCAACATTCGTTCCTTGTAAAATATCTGCAAATGGAGTTATTGGGATATCTTTATGATCCTTGTCAGGTTGTAAGTTATTGATATATTCTGAATCAGTTACCAGTAAGGTCAGTTGTTCATTAGGAAAATATTCTTTTAGATGTTGTGCAATATTGTATCTATTTGGATTATCTACTTTTCCTAGCGGAGAATCCATGATTAGTGGGAATTTGTATCCTGTAGGCTCACGCAGTGTTGTCACAAAAGCAAGTGTGAGTATCAGTCTCTGACCTGCAGATATATCGCGAATTTGATTAGAGTCAGTTGAATCCAATAAATAAACCGAATAATCTGAGTGAATTGTAAATGATTTGAATATTTCATTATCTGATACTAACTCGTTAAATCTAGTCCATGTTTTTTCTTGAATATCTTCTCGTATTTCTTCTTTTAATTCAGAATATGCTTGTGATATATGGGACAAAATATTATTCCACTTTTGGATGCCGTGAGTTGTTCTTTGATACTTTTTATTTTTTTTAGATTCTTTGTCAAATTGATGTTTTTTCTCACCTAATTCTTTCTTGAGCCGACGTACGTTATATTTTTCATGCTCTAACATTGTTTGTTTACTTATAAGATGGGCATTGAGTTCTTTTCGTTCGTTCAAAAGTTTTGTTGCATTGTCCCCTCCAGCAGCACCTAGTTTTGCAATTAGCTCTTCATGTTTCTCATCTAGTTCTGTACATTCATCATTTATTTTCTCAAATTCAATTCGTAAATCATCAAAATTTTTTTTCACAAAAGATTCATACTGATCAATAAAATCATGTTTAAAATTATATCTCATATCTACTGCAGCATCTAAATCCACTTTACTCGTAAGAATTTTCTTAAATTCTTCAATACGTTTTCTGCGATTGATTGTGTCTTCATCATCTGAATTCAGATTCTCACCACACAAACATGTTCCTCTTTGGAGGAGATCTTCAGCAAATTGTTTTTTCTGACGCACTGGAAGTTGTCCTAATTTCTGTTTGTCCTCAATAATTTTAACGCTTTCATCAATTACTTCTTTTAGAAATATGTACGGACTTTTTGTTATTAGGTTGTAGAGATAATTTTTGCCTATTCTTTTTTGTGTTTCTAGTGCTGTGATCTTTTCCTCCTCTATTCTCTCTCGTGCTTCTTTAAGAGAATCTAGATTGCCACCTGTTCCGGGCAATTCGTTTACAATCACTTCTATCCTACTCTTAATTTTGGTTATGTCTTCCTCAATATCTTTGATTTTAATCTCACCAGATGAATGATAATATTTGTCATCATCGTTTTCACTCAATTTCCACCTCAAAACCTCACTGAATTTTTCATCACCATTTTCATCTTTTGACTCAATCTGTCTTTTTGTATTGGCTATTTCTGTTGCTAATCTACTATCATTACCAGTACCAATTGCTGGAGGTATGGTCATTCTATCTACATGGTTTTCGAGTTTGCTTAACAAATGCAGTTGTGAAATCTGTTCGATACCAGTTTGAACAGTTGATGAATCTTCCCAAAACGTTTCTAAGAATTCACCATCCAACAGAAAATATTTAGATAACTCCTTTGGAAGTATCTTTTTCATCAGTACATCGGGCTTCATTTCATTTACTGTATCATGAAAATCAGGCTCACCTTTCTTTTTTTCTTCTATTACAAAACTGTTTGTATCCATTATCTCACATCCACTTGGAACCTTGTCATCCGCAAATTCGGCTATCTGTAATGATTTTTTACCATTTGGCAATTCTTTGTATTGTAATTTGTGTTTGAGTACGCTAAGTACACGTGAAATACTATACATATCATCTCCCTTCGCAAGCCAGATCTTGACACTAGTTGTACCTGTTTTCTCCTCTGGCAATTCTGTAATGTATTTATTGTTCATTATGGATAAAGAATGATTATCATCACTTACAAAATTATTTGATTTCAAACTGTGAGGTTCTTCCTGATAAAGACACCAGCTTATTGCATTGAGAAGATTTGATTTACCCTCACCATTCCGGCCAAAAATGATTGTAAACCCTTCACTTCTGTCCGAAAATTCAATTTTTTGTTTGCCATAATATTGACGATAATTTTCTAATTCCACTGACTTTATTCTAATTTCATCACTCATTTTGTGATTCCTTGAATGGAAAATATTGATCCATCATGTATTGATAGTCTTTCTTAATTTTTGCAAAATCTTGGTTTGAATAATAACTATCCTCACGTTCCAGAAGATCAAGTATCATCTTTAGTTCATTTTCATCTGTTACAATTTCTTTTAATTTGTTTACAATTCTGTCACTTATTGTATTAGAAAGCAATGGATCATATATTTAAAAATCGGTTTATTAACCTTCGGGGGCACAAGAATACATGATAGAGTTTTAACCATTAAGTCTATGGGAATTGAATTTTCTCCAAAATTTTGAGTGTAATAATTTTGAATAGAAATAATTATGTATAAAGACTATTATCAAATATTTCATGTTTTAATTTATAATCCATACTTGAGAATAAATTTGACAATCGTTGTATGATCCGCTTTTATGGGTGGTATAATTTTGTAGTTTCTTGAAAAAACAATCTTGTCTTCTAGCATGCCATCCTCACTTTGCAAAAGATCTACTAGTTTTTTCTTTAATTTTTGGATCTTGTTACCTATTGTGTTCTGACTGTATCCTTTTTTGTTATATTCTACTAGTAATCTTACAAATGCGGCAATGTATTTACTAGAAAAAATCAATGAACTTTTATTTTGCCAATCATCATCAAAGTTGCTCTTCAATATTCTAAAATATTTTGAAGTTATGTCATAGAGATAATCAATATTTTTTTCGGGGGAATCGTTCTTGATTTTTTTATCATTAAACATTTTAGACAATTCCTTTGAAATCATTACGATTTCTATTGGTTTTGATTTAGACGATTTTATGAAATGGGGTTTGGTTGCAAGGATATTTTGTAATGCCCCTCCTTTTTCAATATTTAATTTTGATATTACATATGCACTCAAAGCAATAGGAGTTGTTTCGCCTAATACAGGATACCCCAAAAGCAGAATTAGATCTTTTGGGACTTTTGTTTGTTCACGATTAATTTCTACAAATATTTTAGCTTCTTCTTTATTTTGCTGGGATTTTTTTGGGAATTTGAGACCTACTGCCATGATCTTTGATTTTTTTAGACGTTCATCAGATAATTCGGATCTTGCATATGCAAAAATTCTGTGTTGGCCATCAATAATTTTGATTGATCTCCGACTACATGGAATTATTAATTGTTTTACAGATTTGTTTTCTTCTGAAATGCGTATGTTATCTGGCAAAACAACGGTAACAGCATTCGGAAATGAATAATTTCCTTGACCTTTTTTTATCAGCTCAGTAATGTCTTGAAGTTTCTTTTTTTTAGGCAAACGCTGATAATTGATATATGTGTCTTGAGAGACGTCATCATCATAACCATATCGTGGAACATGAGCAAGGTATAACAAATTAGATGCAGGAATTTGGAAAAGAAACACATCTGCATCAATACTACCTGAAATTTTTTTATTTTCTAGTTTAATTGCTGTAATTTCAAGATTTTTTCTGGGTGCTTCTGGGTCTATTGGCATTATTTTTAAGTATGACAAAACATCGTTTTTAGCAAATGTTCCAAGACACTCTTCTAAATATTGTAGATATTCTAAAACTTTAGCATTTAAGATTACTATATTGTTACTATTGGGAAATATGGACGGAATTATATTTTTTGTTTCGAGTTCTTCACTAGTACCGATATAAACAAATCTCCATTCTTTAATTTCTGTTAATTTACTTTGAAAATGGTCGGAATTATTAAAAACATTCAGATTTAGAGTGTTTTGTTTATGTGCTGAGATGAAATTATCTGCCTTGTGCATAAACTCATCAATCTTTTTCTTATTTCCTTTGCTTTGTGTTGTTGTTTCAAATATAATTCCAATATTTTCCACCACGGCTAAAATATCAAACTCTATGTCTTGATTAGGATCATCTATCTTTATTCCAAGATCTTTCATTTTGACATTACCATCTATCTGACAGCAATCAATAGCACAAGATTGTAAAAGAGAACATACTGCTATTTCTAAATCCCCCATATTACAAAATAGATTATCCACATAAATAAAATGATATCTTACTAATAACGTGCCATTACAATTATAATCACAACAATCGATAGCCTGTATTTTCTCAAATCATTCTGAGATCTTCTTTATCACGGCAACTTTACTTGATTTGATTTTTTCGATCTTCCACATTAGATTGTCACCTGCCTCTAGTTCCAATTCCTCTGCAATGCTTCCAGGTATGGTGGTCTTAATCGAGTTGGTGGATGCAGATGCCCTCATCACGCTTGTTATCGGAATCTTGCCCATGATCAATATCTGATTTCATGTTTTATAAATATGGCTTTTTAGTACAATTAACCTTTTATATCTAATTAAGTGTTTTAAGCCTAATACACTAAAACTTTAATTATGTCATAGGACAACAACTCGTGTGGAGAATAGTCCCGACATGAGGAATTACACCACGTCAGGTTAACAGAACCTTTTATAATGTTTACAATGGCTCATAAAATACGATCGGATCTTATGCTATCACCTCCTTTATGGAATCTCGCTAGCATAAGATCACTTTTTATCTTCTTTAGTAAAATAACATCATGAGTAAAATTGATGAACTTGCAGATGATGCAAAAAAGAATTTAGATGATATAAAGGAATTGATAAACTAATCCAAAAACTAAGAAAAAATAAACATAGTCCTATTTTGTGGAAAGAAAATAATCATATTCTAAATACATATTCAATAAGAAGTGATAGTAAATATTTCAAACTTCAAGTGGCAGAAACAAACGAAACTAAACAAAAATATCTTAGAATGATAAGGACCTAATCAATCATTATCAGTAAAGACAGAATCAGAGTTCACAAAACTTATGACTTATCTAAAAACATGTGCCATCAAACTTGGTTGGTATAATGCCGAAGATGTTGACATATTGAAAAATTTAGATGATTACATAACAAAATACAAAGACGAACTTGACAAGATTGGCGGTCTTCAAAATACCATAAGCGGACTGCGTGAACGACTTATCAGTATGGACATATCCAAATTTGAGGATGCATTGAAAAAATTTAAAGACATATATACCCCAGATCATAAGTCTTTTCAATTTATTGTTCTTGCAAAATAATACATATTCAAATTAAATTTGTGGGTTCTAAAATATTCCATAACTGTATGCCTCATTTCATGAATAGATTCATAAAATTCTGATTCAACATTAACATGTTTGCTCTGTCTCCAAATCTCTTCAATCATACTCAAATGTGGAGAACCTCTCAGAAGATATGCCAGTTTGACATCTTTGTTTTTGTGCAGATATTTTTTTACATCATTAGCTTTGTGTTGTGGTGCTCTATCGACGATAACAAATATTTTTCCAAATTTTTTACGAGCTGCCTCCAAATAATCCATAAATGCAATTGAATTAAATTTTTCATACGATCTAAAATTTTTTGATTATCATCATTTCCATAAACCAAAAATCTTTGGCGTGATCCTCTCCAACGTACAATCATTCGTTGGTGTGCATCTGTCCAGTATTTTTTGCCAAGACGTACATCGTCGACAAATACAGACTCGTCTTGGATAAATACTGTAAAACCTTTCTTTTTTGCCTTTTCTATGCGTGAAATGATGCGGTTTTTCCACTTGCGGCATGTATCCTTGGATGCTGCTCGCACATGTACCTTTTGTGGAACCTTTGGTTTTAGATTCCATTTGTGCATCAAAGGACGCACGTGAGTGATATGATATGTAATGCGTGTTCTGTAAAATCTTGGAATTATAGAACAACGTCAGTTATACGATACAAATGTAAATGTGGTAAATTTTTTCAGTATTATGAATCAAGTGATGGGAATTACTGGACAATTCCTAAAAAAATACCAGATAGCGACCCTTAACAGGAAGAAAATTTGTAGACTATCTACTGATTACTTAACAGATCCATAGAAGAAAGTCAGATAAATAAAAGCCTCGACACTTACCAGCAATAAGATTTGTAGTAATGCCCCGCCAACTTAGCAGTTCCGTTTTCCATCCTTCATTAAATAGGATAAAAATAATTCAAGAATCAGAAAAAATCCAAACTGAAATACCCCAATCGGAACCAATGCCCTTGAATATATTTCCAATTATTACAAAATAATAAAAATTATCTCAACATTTTTCTCTTTTATTATTCGTGATGACTCTAACTTTGCGCCGTAAATATTAAGGGCAAATTATCCAAAAGAAGAGTGTCTGAAGAATCAAGTATCACTATGGTTACAGAAACATACTTGATTGAAACCAATAAAAAAATTCTAGAAAGACACAGGAGATTAACTGGTAAACAGGTGTGGATTGGCACAACACGTACCATTGACACGGTAATTCCACATGTAGATAGTGTTGGAAATTCAGGAAATAAAATAGAAGATTTGATTGAAAAAGCAGTTCATTTAATGTGTAAAATTGCTTGGGAACAACCTTTTGAGGATGGTAATAGAAGAACTGGAATAATTTCTGCAACAAAATTTCTACACGATCATGGATATGAAGTAAATATAGAATTAGGTAAAGGAAATTTGGAAATAAGAGAAATGCTAGAAGAGATCAAAAGACATAGGCGTGGACTCCATGTTGAAACTATGACTCAGATGTCTTTTTATATTTCAAAAAGAATGAAACTGTATGAGTCCTAAAGATGAAAAAGTTACTGATGAACTCATTGAGAAATATTCTGAACTTTTAGATGAACTTGCTGACGACTAGTGATTATCTTTGTTAGAGACCTATAGAGCATTGGGTCATTTTGGCAATACTCTATACAAAAAATACACTCCTGAATGTAATAAAGTCATACCAGAAGGAAAAGAAATTACAATTACATTTCCATATTAACAGTTGATGAATTATGGCTTTTACTAATGATGAAATCAATTATGTATATGAAAAAAATGACGGACATTGTTACTATTGTGAAAAACAATTGGCATTTGGGAATTATGGTAAATATGGAATGCGAGGAGCATGGCACATAGATCATAGTAAAGCTCGTGCAAAAGGAGGCTCTAACTACCTTCGAAACTTGGTTCCCGCATGCATTAACTGTAATCTCGACAAGAGTACGTCTAGTGGAAGTTATTATAAAAAGAAATTTGAGCCAAAAACGTTAGGTGGAAAGATTAATGAATTTCTGGGATTTGAACCTGGTTCTTTTGGCGCTTCTAGACGTAGGACACGTAAATAAAATGAATGAAAATAAACGAGAAATGAATATCAGATAAGGCATTGATTAGAGAATGGATGGGATGTTGAGAAATTATTGATAATTATGTGTAGGAAGAGATGAAAATGAAAAATAATTATCCTATAACCTCACAATCCTATAAAATTCATGTAGATGCATCATATGATGAAAAAAATAAGATAGGTATACCCCAGATCATAAGTCTTTTCAATTTATTGTTCTTGCAAAATACTGATACATATTCAAATTAAATTTGTGCGTTCTAAAATATTCCATAACTGTATGCCTCATTTCATGAATAGATTCATAAAATTCTGATTCAACATTAACATGTTTGCACTGTCTCCAAATCTCTTCAATCATACTCAAATGCGGGGAGCCTCTCGGAAGATATGCCAGTTTGACATCTTTGTTTTTGTGCAGATATTTTTTTACATCATTAGCTTTGTGTTGTGGTGCTCTATCGACGATAACAAATATTTTTCCAAATTTTTTACGAGCTGCCTCCAAATAATCCATAAATGCAATTGAATTAAATTTTTCATACGATCTAAAAAAACTTTGATTATCATCAGTCATCATTTCCATAAACCAAAAATCTTTGATGTGATCCTCTCCAACGTACAATTAATCTTTGGTGTGCATCTGTCCAGTATTTTTTGCCAAGACGTACATCGTCGACAAATACAGACTCGTCTTGGATAAATACTAGACCTCTTGCGTAATTAGACATATTTTACCATATTACACAAATTCCTTCACAGCAAGATCCAAAGCTAAGAACAACTTAACACATTTCATGTTAACATACAAGCAACTCTCAAAAAAGCCAAAATCCCTTCTCTCTTTTACTGGAGTGACTAGGCAACAGTTTGATGTGATTCTAAAGGATGTCAGAAAGAATCACCGTATAGAAGAAAAGAAGAGACTATCCAAAGCAAAGAGAAAAAGAAGTATCGGAGCTGGGCGAAAGTTTGATTTGAGTCTTGAAGACCAGCTTGTAATGTTGTTTGTTTACTATCGGATGTACCTGACATGTGAATTGACAGGATATCTGTTTGGATTAGACCAGAGCAACGTCTACAGAAACATCAGATTTAGAGCCTGCAGTAAGAAAAACAGTTCCTATTCCTGCAAAACTATACTCTGATTCTAAAAAAATAAATGATGTACAGCAACTCCAACTGTTCTTTCCTGAATTAATTGCAATGACTGATGGTACTGAACAACCAATCCCAAGACCCCAGAACAAAAAGAAAAGACTCACTATTCAGGCAAAAAGAAAAAACACACAATAAAAAACCAAATCACCATAAACCAGAAAGGTGAGATAATCCACAAACCCCCACATTCTCCAGGTAACATGATTATGCCATACTGAAAATCAGACATCCAGAACTGCCCGAAGATGTGATGATATTTTATGACCTTGGGTATTTGGGAGTGGAAAAAGATTTCCCAGAACAGACAAGCATTCTACCATACAAGAAAAAGAAAGGAAAAAAACTGACCATACATCAAAAGGAATGGAACAAGATGCAGTCAAGAATCCGAATAAAAGTAGAACATATTATCTCTCAAATCAAAAAGTTTAGGATTAATTCTGAGACATTTAGGAATAGATTGTGCAGGTATGATGCAATAAGTGGCATCGTATGTGGAATTGTAAATTTCAAGACAAGATGGAAGCAAGAGTTTGTTGTGATTCCATAAGATTAGAAATTATTTGAAATTAAATTCAATGAAAGATAAGATTTTGTTTGTAATTACGCAAGAGGTCTACTGTAAAACCTTTCTTTTTTGCCTTTTCTATGCGTGAAATGATGCGGTTTTTCCACTTGCGGCATGTATCCTTGGATGCTGCTCGTACATGTAGTTTTTGTGGAACCTTTGGTTTTAGATTCCATTTGTGCATCAAACGACGCACATGAGTGATATGATATGTAATGTGTGTTCTGTAAAATATGAATTGTATCAGTTTCTTTGGAGTCATGCCGTCTGAAATTTTCTTAAATGCACGCTCTATTTTTTGTAATGCTTTATGTGAGATTAATGGCGGACGGCCAGAACGAGGGAGATCCTCCAGGCCCTCCAATCCATATTTTTCAAATGAATCAAGCCAATTCCTTACAGAATTGTAGGTACAAAACATTTGGTTGGCAGTTTCAGCAATTGTGGATTCGTTGATCTTAATTATACACATTGCATGCAGTCTTTCCTTTTTCTTACCGTACTTTTCTTTTTTGTAGGCCTGGAGTAACTCGTCATTTGTGATGTCCATGAAATTATTTCTAACTACTGATCAAAAAGTATTGCTATTTGTTTTGAAAAATTGCAAAGAATTATGCTCCGAGGTATAGGCGGGTGCCATCATATGATTTGTAATTCACATTAATTATTATGATTCCATAGATTAAGAATAAGACTACAAAATCAAAACAAATTATATAATGCCATTATGAAACACAATTCACAATGATTATCAAAAACGCAAAAACTATTTTGTTTGCATCTTTGATTGCTGCAATGATTCTGCCTTTCTCTGGTATGGATTTTGCAGAAGCAAAGCAAGTAGATGAAAAATCTTTGGTTAAAGAAAAAATCAAAGACAAGATGAGAGAACAAACCAACAAAGATCAAAAAGCCAAAAATACTGACAAAAGATACACCACATCTGATGAATATGGAATACCGTACAAGCTAATTTTTGAAGACAATGGAAAATTAGTTGTAGGTATCGATGCTGTTAAGGCAACGGAATTTAATGAAAAATATTCTAATGATAATGTAAGATCAGATCTTAATACTGATGTTGATTTGGAAGTTAGGTATTTTGAATTTGAAAGAGAAGCAAATATCAGAGGTGGTGATTCATTGGTTGCAAACAAGGAAGCAACTGTAACTATAGTAAAAAATAACAAAATCATAACAACTGGTCATGCTTATGCTTTAAATGATATTGTAGCTGCTGGAGTTACAGGTACTACTATAGCTTGCAACGAAGTGAAAATCACTAAAGACAATAACTATAATGGAGCATATGCTGATGCAGCATATGGAGTTGATACATACAATTCCCAATGTGATAATGCATACATCAATGATTCGATACACTTCAACGGTAGGAACTATGCTGTAACATATGGTACATCTAGTGATATTACTTTGAACAAGTTCATTAGAATAGCAGGTTTTCACACTACAAGTAGTGGATACATTTTAGACACAGATGTAACCATTAAAGATCCTGATGGTATCTTAAATGATCAAGCCATTGGAAGTTATTCCAGTACAAGTGGGGATAGTGGAGCACCAATATTCACTCTTACTGGTACATCTTCAGCCAAACTCTTAGGCCAACATGTTGGCAGAGCCTGTGAGGTGGATCTTAACAGTGGAACCAACTATGCTTATTGGTGTAATGGCAATGCTGGTGGTTTGAAATATTTCTCTCCTTGGGATCAAGTTGCAACACACTTGGGAATCTAAATTCTCTTTTCTTTTTTTATTGTGGATAAAGATAGAAAATGAACAAAATTTTAATACTAACAATAGTTTCATTATTACCAATTTTAATTGTGATTACGCTTACTTTATCATTATCGCAATCCGAAATAGGGCTAGTAGATATGGATGAGTTATCAAAAATGGCACGGGAGAGGTATGATTATGTAGAACAAAATACAAATCACATATTTACTGAACGTGAATATTCTGCTGTTATGCGTTTGGCAGATGGCGATCCAAAAAGAGCTGTTGAGATTTTCAACGATCCCGATTATCCCGAAAATTTTTATGATGACACTGGAACTCTCCCATAATTAAAAACACATCTCATAGGGACAAAAATCATTAGATGAGTTGCGCAATTGATTCAATGTAACCATATGTGAATAAACAACGAAATTTAGATGGTACTGCTGATTCTATAGTTTCTAAAAGATACATCTCCAAGAAAAAGCCAAAGAAAATCATTAGGACTAGAAAGACAAAACCCATGACCTATGTCGGAATTGATTTGCACAAAGAATTCTTACAGGTCGAAACAATGGATGATAAAGGACATACATTATTCAATGAAAAAATTACAAACACCAGAGAGGATATCAAAAAAGTATTTTCTGCAATCCCAAAAAACTCAAAATGTGTAATGGAGTAACTGTCTAGAGTTTTGAAGTACTTTCTTTAATATTTTTTATCTATATCTTTTCTGATCAGTGACAAATTACAATATACCATTGTCAGTATATGATGAGCTGGAATATTATCGTAACAGATGTCACTCGTTGGAGCAAGAAAACCGTCAGTTACACAGAGAAATTGCAGAACTAAAACAAACAGTGTCTACACTTGTTGCAAGAAATATCAAAGCAAAACCAAACAAGACTGAAACTGCAAAAAAGAAGAAAACATCAAGACATCCTAGAAAAAGCAGAAGCAGACGGGCACACATTGATGATGCCATTACAGTTGACCAAAAAGAGTGCAACACATGTGGCAAATCACTCTCAGAACCAACTGATTCATACACCAGAATAGTAGAAGACATCATTCCTGCAAAAGCAGTTGTGACAAAATATACGATAGTTAGACGATACAAACTGCAAAAAACAAATCTCGGGTAACATTCACACTGCGCTACCCAATGAGAGATTTGGGATTAGGCTCATGGTGCTAATCATATCACTGAAAACTATCGGATTATCGTATGGTAAAATATCTCATCTTTTGCAGATGCTCTTCTCACTGCACATTACAGAATCTGCAATTAATCATGCAGTATCAACAGTATCAAAAGCATTTGGGAGCAGATATGATACAATGATTGCAGAGTTAAAAGAAGATCTAAACATACATGGTGATGAGACAAGTTGGAGGATAGATGGCCAGAACCACTGGTTGTGGGCATTTGTGAGTAAATGGACTGTAATTTACGAGATTGACAAATCACGTTCAATGGATGTTCCCAAGAGAATTCTCAAGGGATATGATGGCAACATTACAAGTGATTCGTACCCTGCATGGAACCATGTTGGAAACACTCACCAGAAATGTCACATCCATTATCTCAGAGAGGTTAATGATACCATTAATCACAAGAATCCCGGACCAGAATTTGCACCATTTGCCAAGAATCTCAAGAAAATAATTTATGACTCTCATGGTGTGGCAAAAATAAAATCAGAATCAGAAAGAATCCGTGCAAAAAAGAATCTTGAAAGGAGAATTAATCACATCATATCAAAAAAATACACAGAGAAAAACTGTATCAGGTTTGTAAAAAGATTGAAACGTGAGAGAGAAATGCTTTTTACATTCCTAATTACTGGAACTGATTCACACAATAACACAGCAGAGGGGGCAATCAGACCAAATGTGATAATTCGTAAAATTACAAACGGTCATAGAACCATTCATGGTGCTGATTCTCATAAGATACTGATGAGTATAAAGGAGACATGCAGATTACGAGGATTAAACTTTCATGATTATTCTTTAGAATATCTTGGAGATTTTACTTCAAAACTCTAGACAGTTACCAAAAATGACATCATCAAATCTGCCAGAACATTATTCAAGCCTGATGCACCAAACCAGTTGTGGCAGACAGACATCACATATGTCTGGTGTGGGGTTGACAGATGGTGCTACTGCTTTAACGTGATTGATGCATTTAGCAGGAAATGGATTTGGCATTCATTTGATGTGGCAGCTCCAAAGAGCACTGCAATTGACAGCATCATTAATGCAGTAGCTACTGCAAAGCCTGATTGCACAAAACTGATTCTCAGAACTGACAACGGTTCGCAATACAACAGCCGAGATTTCAGACAAGCAGTTATTCTACTTGGAATAAGACATGAATTCATCTGGGCACCACACGCCAGAACAAAACGGACATGTCGAATCATTCCACAAAACACTCAAGAAGGAATACTTGTGGAGGTACGAGTTTGCAAACTATCAGGAAGCCGAAGTTGCTCTAGAGAAAGCACGAATCGATTACAATGGTTCCAGGATTCATTCAGCGTTAGGATACCTTACTCCTGATGAATTCATGGAGTTATGGGAGATGAAAACATAAATGAATCAGACTGTATGTAAGATTATGCAAAAAGTGGTACTAAAAACAGGGGTCCACTCCAAGTTCTTGTGAACATCCAATCCTACAAACATCAAATATTTTTTTTCAGGAAGGGTAGTGTGTTTGTTTGCATTTCTTACTTTCTTGATACGAATGCAAGTACCATCTAATTTCCTAGCTGATTTTGGCACATATGGTTATGGTTATGGTTACAAAAAAACTATCTGAGATTTAGCTCCGTTTTGATGTTTTCCCAAACAGTTGTGCATTGTTCATCTGGTGATAGCGGTCTTGTACATATAGCTACCTCGCTATGTATTGTACTAGACATGGGGAGACATTCTTCTTCAACTATTATAACACATGACGTAGGAATAGAAAATATGATGCAAACTATGGATAATACCCCTGCAATTCCAAATAAAAAATAGGATGGTGGAAATTTGATCATCTCAGATTGAGTCTCTCTTTTACGTTCTCCCAAGCACTAAACACTTTGTAGTAGTAATTATCCGTTTGACAAATACTGTTAGTATTTGTAACATTTACTCTCTGTTGATTCTCAGATACAGAATCAAATATACAAACTCCGCCTCTATGAACGCCAACAATTTTTGAATTGTCATCCGAATGACGTATGATTGGAGCCCCGCTGTCACCAGTCATACTAGGATACAGCGCTATTCCCATATTGTAAAACACCATTTCATTGTGATATACTGTGGCATTTTTGAATAATAGTGAACCATCACCATTGTTGCGCATGCCGTAACTGCTCAAGTCTTCACCACGTTCTACATCAGATAATGTTCCTTGAGTGACATCAAAAACAGTTCCGTTTAATGCTTGAACTTTACTACCAACAATTATGTTTGGCTCAGTAATTGGTATGAATGCAGCATCAACGCTTCCTGAATTAGAAACAGGTACTAATTCAGATGTAATTTTTGTGTTAGTAGCGCCAATTGCATGTTCAACAAATGTAAAACCGGGGTCTATTTCTAAACCGTGTCCTGAAACTACAATACCATTAATACCTGTAGAATTAGTAATCCCAATGGTTAATGTGGATGAGGGTTTAGATACATGTGTTGCATTCTGTGTAATTAGACTATATTCATTTCCACCATAAAATTCCTTAACAGTTGATGTTTGTGGATTGACAGGTGCAGTGTATGCATGTACATTTACAATAAATGAACCAGTGCCGACATTTGCTGCACTATCTGTAGCAGTACAAGTTACAACAGTTATGCCAATTGGTGCGGTACTTCCACTTGTAGGAGTACAACTAACAGGAACTGTACCGTCTATCATATCATAAGCTGATGCCGTGTAACTTAGAGTTGTTGCTGTATGATATTGGGGCAAATCGATATTCATATTACTAGGAACCGTAATTACTGGACTTGTTACATCTGAGACGGGAACCATAACTGTGTTACTCTCAAAGTATTGCGTGTAACTGCCACCATTAGAATATTGGGCCTTTACCTTGATGGTGTAATTATCTCCCTCACCAGGTGATGAATATGTATATGCAGTACTAGTCGTGCTGCCAAGATACGTGTTACGTTGACCATTCTCTGAATAGTACACCTTGTATCGTTTTATATCGCTGCAACTATTATTCCAAGTAGCATCAATTCCCCCATTATCATTTAATGATGCGCGTACATCAAGTGTGCATTGGGATGGAGCAGATAAAGTGCCCGTAATCTTTACATTGTCAATTCCAACATCTTCTGTGCTTGAGCTCTGCTCTGTTACAAATCTGACTTTGAATCCATCTTGGAGATAGCCTGATAAGTTGTATGACTCTTTGTGCCATGTTGAATCATCACCGACTCTGTCTGTCCACTTGAAAATCTCAGTCCATCTGTTGTTATTTCCAACCTCTACTTTGAGGTATTCGCCTCGGTCAAGACTATTATCTACATATCTGTGAAATTCTAGTGTTGCAGCAGAATATTCTGATAAATTAACAGAGTCACGCAACGCAAGTATGCATGATTCATCATCACAGTCATCAGCTTCTGCAATTTTGTTGGAACGCGTTTCTCCAGATATCACAGCAGAGTCATCAAGTGTGCCTCCTTGCCATTCACGTTGTCCTGATTCAACCCATTTTGAGATGCCGTTTACAAAAGTGTCTTGAAATATTACGGTACCTAATGTTGGAGCGGTACTGGATGTGCTACTTGTACTTGGAACGGTACTTGTAGTGCCAGATGTAGGTACGGTAGTAGATGATAGCAAAGTTGGCAATGCTGTATATCCTGCAGAAGTGATTGCATCAGCATAAGTACCACATCTGCTTGTGGTATGAGTTGGCAGACATCTATCCACGTATCTGTCCCAGTAGTAACATACAGATGAGCCAGAATCAGCAGGACAAGTAGTGGCCTGAGAAGCTCCGACTTCGGGTACGAAATACCCGTACTTTATCTCTAGGGGCACTAGAATCCCCAACCCTCTTGTATGTCATCAATGTCTAAAGGATCAAGGGCCTGCACCGGGTCTAGCAATAAGACTAGCTTGTTTTTTGCCTCATCAACCCACGTGCCCTCAAGATATACTTGCTCATCTACGTACCCTACACTGTTTATTGCAAGTGTGTTCTCGATGATTACATCAGTAACATCACTGTGTGCCTTGTACAGTTCGCTGACTATGCCTACAGGGCCTATCGGTTCATCATCAGAAATAAATCCAGACAAGGTACTATTTGATATGGTAAAATCATCATTGACACTTTGAGCCAAAGTATCACTCATTGCTACAGGAATTAATATTAGAGTGAATAGTATTGCATACTTTAGCTTATTCATGTTCTAATCGGGTCACAAAGAAATTTCAATATAAAGATAATGGTAATACCTACTCATTTGGAACAGGTTTTACAAGCATTTTTGCTAACATTTCAAAGATATTCTCATCTCTGTTGTTGAATCTAAATTCTATCCCTTTGAGATACAGATGAAAATATTGTTTAGAAACTCCTTTGTAATGATACATCCAAGTTTTAGCATAACTCCAAAATCCCTCCATTCCATTGATGTGAACATCGCCTCTAGCATACTCATCTTTTCCATGAGATACAATCTGGTGCTTTCCTCTCATTATCAATGATGCATATGCTGTATGCTCATCGGTGTAGTATAGTGAACCCCTTCTTGTATGTTTTTTGATTAGACCTCTTGCGTAATTATAGAGATTTTTTGTAACTGTCTAGAGTTTTGAAGTACTTTCTTTAATATTTTTTATCTATATCTTTTCTGATCAGTGACAAATTACAATATACAATTGTCAGTATATGATGAGCTGGAATATTATCGTAACAGATGTCACTCGTTGGAGCAAGAAAACCGTCAGTTACACAGAGAAATTGCAGAACTAAAACAAACAGTGTCTACACTTGTTGCAAGAAATATCAAAGCAAAACCAAACAAGACTGAAACTGCAAAAAAGAAGAAAACATCAAGACATCCTAGAAAAAGCAGAAGCAGACGGGCACACATTGATGATGCCATTACAGTTGACCAAAAAGAGTGCAACACATGTGGCAAATCACTCTCAGAACCAACTGATTCATACACCAGAATAGTAGAAGACATCATTCCTGCAAAAGCAGTTGTGACAAAATATACGATAGTTAGACGATACAAACTGCAAAAAACAAATCTCGGGTAACATTCACACTGCGCTACCCAATGAGAGATTTGGGATTAGGCTCATGGTGCTAATCATATCACTGAAAACTATCGGATTATCGTATGGTAAAATATCTCATCTTTTGCAGATGCTCTTCTCACTGCACATTACAGAATCTGCAATTAATCATGCAGTATCAACAGTATCAAAAGCATTTGGGAGCAGATATGATACAA
Source organism: Candidatus Nitrosopumilus sp. (assembly GCA_965205675.1). Taxonomy (GTDB): domain Archaea; phylum Thermoproteota; class Nitrososphaeria; order Nitrososphaerales; family Nitrosopumilaceae; genus Nitrosopumilus. Next base: position 1,404,004 of record OZ242186.1, on the reverse strand, counting down.
TGATTGCAGAGTTAAAAGAAGATCTAAACATACATGGTGATGAGACAAGTTGGAGGATAGATGGCCAGAACCACTGGTTGTGGGCATTTGTGAGTAAATGGACTGTAATTTACGAGATTGACAAATCACGTTCAATGGATGTTCCCAAGAGAATTCTCAAGGAGTATGATGGCAACATTACAAGTGATTCGTACCCTGCATGGAACCATGTTGGAAACACTCACCAGAAATGTCACATCCATTATCTCAGAGAGGTTAATGATACCATTAATCACAAGAATCCCGGACCAGAATTTGCACCATTTGCCAAGAATCTCAAGAAAATAATTTATGACTCTCATGGTGTGGCAAAAATAAAATCAGAATCAGAAAGAATCCGTGCAAAAAAGAATCTTGAAAGGAGAATTAATCACATCATATCAAAAAAATACACAGAGAAAAACTGTATCAGGTTTGTAAAAAGATTGAAACGTGAGAGAGAAATGCTTTTTACATTCCTAATTACTGGAACTGATTCACACAATAACACAGCAGAGAGGGCAATCAGACCAAATGTGATAATTCGTAAAATTACAAACGGTCATAGAACCATTCATGGTGCTGATTCTCATAAGATACTGATGAGTATAAAAGAGACATGCAGATTACGAGGATTAAACTTTCATGATTATTCTTTAGAATATCTTGGAGATTTTACTTCAAAACTCTAGACAGTTACGTAATGGAATCATCATCTGTCTGGTATGGCGTGTTTAGGTTTCTGCGAGACGAACTAGGATTTGATGTAATACTATCAAACCCATATCACACAAAAGCAATTGCAGCATCAAAGAAAAAAACTGACAAGATTGATGCTCACATCTTGGCAGATTTGCTAAGAGGAGGATACATCTCATCTTGTCATGTACCAGAAAAAGATACCGTGCAAACAAGACAACTGGTGAGATATAGAACCAAACTAGTCCGCAACAGGACAAGGATGAAAAATTTGATTCACAGTATAACCTTACAAAATGCAATCAAGATACCAGGAACTGCATTTTCTGATTCATATGTGCACAAACTGTTGGGATTAGATGACTATCGAATAGATGGATATCTCAAGATGATAATATCAATCAATGATAGAATCGCAGAGTCAGACATGAGAATCAAGGATGCTCTAAAACATGATTCTAACGCACAACTCTTAGAATCAATACCTGGTGTTGGAAGATTTACTGCATTAACCATATCCTCTGAAATTGACAATATCGAAAGATTTTCAGATTCTCACAAACTGTGTTCATATGCAGGAATTGTACCATCGGTGAGAAACTCAGCTGACACCATACGCCATGGTTCCATAACAAGAAGAGGAAGTAGCATGTTACGCTGGGTTCTGGTGGAGGCAGTACATTCTCATGTAAGATATGCAAAAAACAGCACCATTACAAATTTTTACAAACGTCTTGCAAAAAAGAGGGGGACATCAAAAGCTGCAGTGGCAGCAGCATCCAAACTGTTGAGAATAATTTACTGGATGTTAAAAAACAACATGACATTTTACCAGTGCATCAAAAATGCATAATGAAACATTATGATCAGAACTATAATCCTCGTTAAACATATTGAGGGAGATCCTCGTTTTGTAACTGCGGCAGGGTTCTGATAAATGGATGAAGAATGGTACTGAGGGAGATCCTCGAATAGATATGTGTCCGGTTTCATCTTTTGAAAATGAATGGGATCATCTCGAGCGGTAGCCATTCTCATGTGTTGCAAAAGAGTGCAAATGTTTTTAAAGATTTCACATAGATATGTGTTTAATTTGAGTTCTAAAAAGTCTAGAAAGCAGTAGATGGGAAAGTAACTCAATTTAGATCAAAAACTATCAATTATTCAATCAATCTATTCAGATAGAAAAAGCTTGATGAAAGTATGTCACTCCATCAAATATGCATTGTACTTCATTTGATACCATGACACACCAAGGTGTGATACTATCTAAAGCATTTGAGATTATCACTAAAATAATGTACAATATCTTGTTGTTTCCGTGTTCTGATAAAAATAACTCACGGTTCCACAATGCAGATGCACACAATTCTATCATGTCATTGTGTTTGGGAAATTCATATTCTGAATCTGGATTAAAGAGACTGGCGATGGAATCAGATAATGCTTCTCCAACTGGTTTCATGGTTGAGAAAAATCATATCAAAAATATCACAAAAAACAATGCAAATTCAATTACATCGTTCACTAGATAGTACCATATCAAAATTACAAGAATTGGGAGTATTGGAGCAACCAGTTACTGTGGCAATTGACAAACATCTAATCCCAAGATATGACAAATTGCCAAACCATTCTTTAATAAAATCAAAATCAAAAAACAGTACTACTCATTTTGAGAGTTACTGCACCATGCAGTGCGTTGAAAAAAGAATCAGGGCTCAACTAGGTTGTTATCCTTTGTATGACAACAAATCAAATGCCGATTTTGTGCGTAAATTACTCTCTGATGGCATCAATAATGGAATCAAGATTAAACTATTGCTAGTGGATAGGGAGTTTTTCACAGCTGGAACAATTTCAGAAATAAAACAAAAGAATCTGAAATTTCTAATGCCTGCAAAAAAGAATTCTCGAATCAAAGATGCAATTGTACAATACGTTAATGGAGATAGAAAGTCAATCTCGCCATACACAATAAAATCATCATCAGGACATGTAGAATCATTTACTCTAGTTATTCTGCCAAACAAAAATGCAAGAAAAAAATCAGATATTATTGATCAGTATGTTGTGTTTGCAACAAACGTTTCACCAAAAGAAATATCATATAACATACAAAACATTCCAACTGATTACAAGAAACGTTGGGGGATTGAAACAGGCTATGCATGTGTGGGAAGGTTCAGACCAAAAACCACCAGTTCAAACCAATCCATAAGATTGTTGTATTTTTACTATTCATTGATTTTGTACAATGCATGGATAATTGCTAATTTGATTATCTCAGAAGAAACTAATGTACAAAATCACAAACCAATAATATCAATTGAAATTCTCAAATATTTCTTTGTAAAGATAATTATTCATTACTTTAGAAATAACAAAAATAATTATTTTCTAGAATGTGTAACTTGAGTTACTTTCCCATCTACTGGTTTTTGTTATGCAATTGTAATATACTGCAAGTTGATACACCAACACGCAAACCAATCCAAATGATTTCACGTTGTCAAATCCTTTCACATGTACAGTTCTAATGTTGAACGTATCTTTGAATATTTCAAATAAAGGTTCAATTGAAACTTTTCTTTGTGAGTACAACTCTTGACCTTGTACAGAATTATAAAAATCTGCAAGTTTGATTCGCTCTGGTGGCGTTGATGGATATATTTTGATAGGACAAATCAATCTCAAATGTCTCTCATCACTAAACTGATATAATGATTTATCATCATATGCTGGATCACATAAAATATTCTCAACCAGTCCTGAAAGCGATTCAACTATTGTATAATACATTTTACCATCAGAAACATTTGCAGTTGAGACATCAGCAGATAAAGGAACAACCAGTTTGCCAGTACTGCAACTCATGTGCAGTTTGTACCCAAATACCCAACCCTTTGATTTTGAAAAACCCCATTTTGCATCTGTGTCAATTCCTGAGATTGGAATTCTATTCTTTTTCATATCTGACTTGTGCCATACTGGACCATCTGCTTTTAGTAATGATGAATCTGATGTTATCAAGGGAAAAACTATTTTGGAATTGATAGACGAAAAAGTTGAAGAGGTTACCAAAGGATTCAAGAAAAATTACAAGACAGTGGATGATCTTCTGAGGGATACTTTCTAATCTGTAAATCTCCACGTCATCCAGAGAAACTAACATCCCTAACCACTAGGTGCGCATAGGGAATTGAAGAAAATTTGAGAAACACTGCTAAAATCAAATTCTAATGATAATCTGATCTGACATGCGTAAATTCTTTTATATTGGAGTATGTGAACTTCATATTGAATGCTTGGTGTTGGTGACAAGAATTCAATGAATTTGACGATTTTTGGTCAAAATTTGGGTTGTATGTCTGATAATTGCACAAATCCTTTGTTATTAATTAGTAGTAATGCTAATTTAACTATGAACGATCTTTACGTATATATCCATGAGCAATCGATTATTCGATCCGGAGATGTTATATGTTGAAGCCTAAAAATCAAAATTTGAAGAATGTCTATTTCATGTTTAGATGTACTAAGGACAAACATGCAAACTGTATACCAATGCGTAATGCTTCTATGAAATCATCTAAAAATATCTTACAGGCATACACTACTGGTACTACATTTGAAGGAACTAGATACTGTGTAACTGGAAAAGCACTGGTCAAAGAAAGTGAAATCAAAGAGTTCACCAAGAATTTATGGAAAATTAAATCAAGTGCAGCAAAACCTACTGGTGTAAAAAACCTAAAAGTTCTGGTTAGCCAATAACAACTTTCATAACCTCATATGTTGGATTATTTTCAGTCTTGGAAGTTATACTTAAAGTCAAACGAGGTAAGGCAACTTCTGTAATTGCAGAAATTAAGAAACATTCAAGAAAATTCACAAAAATAAAACACCTGAAGAAATACAATGATTTTGAAAGACCGTCAATAACTTATGTTGTTGTTACTTACAGCGATGATCACTTACTAAGTGATAAAGGAGCCAATCAACTAAAGAAAAAATATGAAAGTTTGTCTAATGTAACTGATATTACTGTAAATCAGGCAATAAACGCTTTTAAGGAAAATATTTCTGATAAGAACTGTCATTTTGTATTTGATGTTGATAGTACCTTGACAAAAGGAAGAGGCACAATACAAAATAAAGTACGAAATATTTTTGCACAAATGAATGCTAGTGGACATAGAGTATATCTTGCATCAGGACGTAATGAAGCACAATTAAGGCAAGATATGGATAATTTCAATACAGAGCGTTTTGGCATAGCTGAAAATGGCGGAATTATAATTGGGATGGGTTCTGATGGACATCTTATTTTAGGTAATAGAACCGAACCTGATAAAGTTCTACAATACATGAAAAAACATTGTAAGAAAATAACTGAAGACGTGGTTCAGGGTATAAGAATCACCGAAAGAATATTTGACGCCGTAATTAAAGAATCCAAATTCTTGAACTATGTAAAGAAATCTAATGCTAATGTAGAAGTTCTAGCTAGTAAAAACTCGTACCATGTTGTAAAAAAGAAAATCAATAAGGGCTATGCATTAGAAAGACTCTCTACAGAATTAAGATTTGGTAATGATGATGTTGTAATTGGAGTGGGAGACAGTGATTTGGATGTTCCATTGTTTGGAGAATCTGTTTACAAGTTTGCTGTTGGCAATGCATCACCTAAAGCTAAAAAAACGGCTATCTTTCTTAGTGAAAATTACGCTGATGGTGTACAAGAAATGTATCAAAAGTGGTTTAAACAATAATAATTAAACAGGTTCTATTGCGTTATGGGTGATTTTAGCTGACTTTATGCCTGCTGCGTGTCGGTGGAAAAAGCTTAAAGATCGCTATGTTGTATAGAATGTGAGGAGGAGAAAAAAAGAGATTGTGGACTTGTTCTCAAAAGTGAACTAGTCTAACATTCTTCAACAAAGGTTACCTTTCTGGAATAACTAGATGGTAACTTGCAGACACGAGTGCAGTCCTTACCTTCGGGGGTATCTCTGCAAACGGAACTGAATCTCATTTCTATCGAAAACTCAAATCATTGTTAGGGTATGGACTGGTTATAGGAATCTGGATGAGATGACACATGTTGTTGACAAGTACATAGAAATCGATGAAATCGATACACAAAAACCAGATGGAAAAGACTTAAGATCTGGTTCAGGTAATAAAAAACCAGATGTTGATAACGATATGGAAACAATAGCATTTGATAAATATCAAATAGTGTTGCCAAAAGGAGACCTACAAAAGGAATGGGACAAATTGAAAAAATACATGGACATCAAGCTTGAGGATTACAAGTATGAAGAACCACAATCAAGTTTAGGTGAAATAGAAAGTATTGAAGAATCCCTAGAAGAATAATCTAATGTCAAAGAATAATTTTGTAGGTGCAACAGGAGCTTACTTTGTAGCAGGTGAACTATCCCGATTAGGGTATATTGCATTACTCACAAATAGAAATGCTGTTGGAATCAGACAACTACCTTGACAAGTGGGAAAATCTGAAATTAGATTGATTGATTCACCGACACGCAACAGGCATAAAGTCAGCTAAAATCACCTATAACGCAAGAGAACCTGTCTTTGCATGATTGTTTTTATGACATTTGATCAGTATCTGATTTGCAATACAATTAAAAATTAATGTGAGGTTAGATGTACGCCCAGATATATGAGAAGGCAATATCCAAATCTAGAATTCATCCAATCCTTTTTTGTAAAGAGATTCATCAAACTTTTCTGGTGTGATAAACATTGCACCGACTAGTTTTAGGTCCGGTTCTAGTCTCTGCACTTCTTCTTTGATTTTTATAGGTTCTGTCTTTTCTTGGATTCCTATCCATTGACCTAATTTTTTTATTCCCTCCAACAGACTTGATATCTCCTGACTTCGCTGATGCTCTAAAAGCAACGAGCTTATGTCCTCTTCCCAAGATCTTACAAATTCTGATTTTATAATATTTATTGCCTCTTTGCCTTCATCTTTTGGAATTTCTCCGCGCAATATTGCACCCATCACCATATTGGATATTGTATCAATATTTCTGTCATGTTTTTGGCGCTTTGTGTTATCAGGTTTTTTGACGTATGATAATATATCCTCATTGTTCTTTTTTATTGCAACTCGTGCCTTTTGATCTATTCCCAATAACAACTCAAATGATTCCTGATTGTCTGCACCATCCATTGGAAGATGAATAAGAGTATCTTGCATGCATGATACAAGACGCATAGCTTCTGAATCATCATCAGGCACTATAGCTGTATCTGTCTTGAAATCATAATTCACAAAATAGACACGTCTCTCTGGCTTTTCTTGCAGATATGCCAATACTGCCTTTTGTTTTTCACCCTTTTTGCCACTGCGTCTTCCTATCGGAATGTCCTGGACTGTCTCCATTCCCTTTTCTTTTATGAATCGTCCAAGCTCATTTATTGGAGATAGTGCAGGCATTACATCTGATTCCTGCTCCATTTGTGAGATTAGTCTCTCAGAGCCGTCCTTGCCTGCAAGTACCTTGATTCTCTGCGTGGCACCGTTGAACTGTTTTGGAGTTGGGTTCTCTCCCAATATTTCTGAATCCCCTCCAATCACCTCATCTACAACATGTATCTTGTCTAGCAGTTTTCCCATCAATTTCAAAATGTCATCTAACTCTTTATCTGGATAGCATGCTCGGGTATGAATTGTATCATATGTGCTGGTGAGTCTGTCTACCCTGCCTGTTCTCTGAACAATTCTCATCGGATTCCATGGCAGATCATAATTAATTACATAGTTGCAATCTTGCAGATTCTGCCCTTCGGCTAATACTTCAGTTGATACTAGTATGTCTATCTCTTGAGTGTCTAGCTTTTCATCTTCAAGCAAATTGGCATTAGGAGAAAATTCTCTGATATAATTAATTCTTGTATCTTGTTTTGTGTTTCCCGTAATACATCGAATCATATTATTTGGGAATTTTTCTTGCAGTTTTTTTGTAATGTATCTGGCAGTTGCAGTATATTCTGTAAATATCAGAATTTTTTTGCTCTCATTTTCCAATGCCTTTTCTTTTAATATTGTCTCTACAACTCTGTCAATCTTTGTGTCTACTGTTATTTTTTTGACTTCATTTAACAAATTTTCTAGTATCTCTAGATCTCTTTGCATGTCCTCTTTTAGAGTTTCCACATCATAGTTTTTGGTGATTTCATCTTTTGGAATGTCTTTGATCTCTTTGAGGAAAAATTTCATTTTATCTTCCTCATCTGTATCAGTATCTGGATTCTCACCGGATTCAGCAGAATTCCATTTTGAGATTATCTTGTTAAAGTCTCTGACTCGCAGAATTTTTCCCTCATCAAGCACCTTCTTGATGTATCGGTAGAGGTTTACCTTATTTTCTATGCTTATTCTTACTGCCTCTATACTGCTCTCAAATCTTTTTAAGAGCAATATTACTTGTAAATGTCCTACTGCCCTGTACTTGTTTCGTTCTTTCTCAGATAGATTGGTATCATATTTTTCAATTCCGTATGGCGCCATTGTCAGACTGTTAATGTCCTCCAGTATCCTTGCAAAGATATTCCCAAACAGATCACTGAGGCTGTACTCTATTGGAGAGTATTGGTGATTTGGAAACTTTATTGGCTTGCCGCCTATCTTGTCATCACTGTACACATCCTTTATGTATGACCTAGTACGCCTAACCATCACCACATCCAGTAACTGTTGTATCTTTTCTAACCCTTGAGCAAGATCTTTGTTTGCAGCATCCCTCATGTGTTTTTCCAAATCCGGTATTCCTATATGACGGGAAAAGTAAGAGTCTTCCCCACCTGTAATGATAGATATCTGATAGTACAAGTCCATTAATGAATTGTTAATCGGAGTCGCAGTTAGTAGTATGGCCTGTTTTCTTTTTCCAACACTCATCAACTTCATCAGATTCTTTCTTCTGTTTGCATTTTTTGATCTAAAGTTCTGGGACTCGTCAATTAGTACCAGATCAATGTTTTTGTATTTGCCCAAATCCTCTAGGATCTTTTCTCTGCCAAGGGACTCCATTGTGAGTGTCTCTCTGACATTAATGTCAACTTCCTTTAGTTTCTCCTTCCACATGCTGTGCAAAACCTGTGATGGTGCAACAAGCAAGACTCTTTTGCCTTCCTTTAGCACCTTTTGTCGCACCATCTCTATTCCCATGTTTGTCTTGCCCAGTCCTGTAGCATCTGCAATTATTGTTCCTCCAAATTCAGATACGATGAATAATCCTGAATGAACCGCATCTTGCTGGAATTTTGTTAGAATCTTGCTTTCTTTTGCATCTCTATCCACCTTTTCAAGTAGTGGTCTGAATCGCTCAAAGAGCATCTTCATGTAAATTAGATACGGTTCAGGCGGCGTGCCAAACTTTGACTGTCTTAGAACGTCAATTAGCTGTTGTTTTGTATCCTGTGAATCATCCCACATTCTATCAAACCATGCTCTAGTCTGCTCTGCAACGCCTGGCTGGTACAGTCCTGCATTTAGCTCATAGTTTCCAGTCATCCCGCCTGCTGTAAAGTTGCTGGATCCTATGAATACTGAATTATTCCCCAGAATGTAGCATTTGGAGTGATTGAACCTGTTTGCACCAAGGCGTACCTCAATGTTTTTTTGCTCCAATAGTGTGATTAGTGCAGTTGTATCATCTTTGTGTTCTGGTGTAAGTTCTGTCTCATCAAGACTGGTTTTTAGGGATTTTTCTTTGATTGATTCTGCGTATTGTCTTGCAAATTTTTCAAAAGAGCCCTCTTGGGACAATATTGCCTCTTTGCCAAGTAATAACCTCATTGCAAAGGACTCGTCTTTTGCAACAGACTGTATTGTTTCTCGGAGCATTCCATATCCTTTCACATCAAAGTATCCAGTTGAGATATCCAGTTGCTTTGCGTGAGGAATTTCAGAGTTTAGAATCTTTTGCATGGTGATGTCTTGTGAGTTCTCTATGATGTCTCTTTTGATTCGCTCTGTCATTTTTGTTCCTCCATTATTACCTCATAGTATTGTAGAGCAAGTTCTGCCATTTCTCCGTAAAACTCCTTTAGGTTATCGTTATCCCAGGTTATGTCATCAAGATCGTATAGTGCAGGATTTTTCTTAAAGGCTGGAAATGATTCTGTAACTGTCTTGTATTCATTTATGGTTAAACCATAAGAATGTGCAACTAGAGCATCAATCTCTGCTGCAGTTTCAATTCTTTGTGCAGGAGTTTGTTTGACATTTGGGATTCGCATTGATTCTGCAAATCCTTCAAACTCTGGAGTTCCTACAACCATCTTGGCTGCCAGTTTTGTTATTTCATTTTCATGATGTAGTTCTGGCATAGGTAATGATTTTATGATTGTGGATAAGTCCATTTGCACCTTTGATCTAGATACAAAATCAAAGGAAAGAGAATTAAAAAGTCCGCATAGACATGATATTTTTTTATTAGATTCTAAATTTATTGTAATTTTATTATCATATTCGAGTATAATAGATCTTAATGAGTGAGTATGAAATGTATGTGGGGGAATTATACTAGAAATGACAGTACGCATATTGGTGGGACCCGTAGTATTACGAAATACAAGCCTGTAAGAGTTGTGAAAATCTACATGTCTACCTGCAAAAGCTCTTGTTCTACTTACTCTTCTCAAACCCATTATTCTATCAGATGTAAATTCAGGATGTGACCATTTGTGATTATATTGATGTATTGTTTTTCCTTCATGTACAATCCATCCTGTATTTTTTTCAGATAAAAGTGCAGCATCATTAGTTTTATCAAACCCCCTAGAAAGATTCATGGTCCAGCCCTTTCCAATTCCGTCTTCCAGGAAACTATTTTTAGACATTTTTTCAAGAACATCCAATTTATTTCCAACTACTTCAGATATGATGTGTTCATCAGGGGATAGTTCTGCAATTTTTCTCTTGGATAGTGTAGCAAATTTTTCTTGTTCCTTGGATTGATCAATTAATGATTCTAGATAGTGCAGATAAAATCCCGCAGAAAACTCATCAGGACCTGGAGAATTTTTTACACTCAATAATGCAAATCTATATGCTGAATGAATTGGAAAGATCTTTTTTTTATTCTCAAATACATATAGAGACATGATATTTTTTTGAAGAATATTTTTGCGTAATTCCCTTGCTCCAGGATTTGAAAGAGTCTGGGATGGAATAACTATTGAGATTATTCCATTCTTTGAAATTATTTTAATGGTTAATTCTAAGACTAATTTCCATAAATCCTTGTCTCCTGTACCTTGAAGATCATATACAGCATAAAATGTATTTTTTTCTTTATATCGCTCTTTGTATGCCTCATATTTTTTTAGAATTTTCAGACTTTTAAGAAGTTCGTTTTTTCTTTGTTGCTTTTTTGTGTTGGGTCTTAGAGATTTGAATGTAGGATCAAATTGTGTAAAAAATTCATCATCATCCGGTTTTACTTTATCCCATGGAGGATTTCCGACAATCAGATCAAATCCACTTCGTGAATCAGTAAATGCATCCATCATCTCTATCTCCCAGTGAAAGAAATGATGGCGTTTTGCCAACTCGTTTACTTTGCTACGGGCATCTGCAAACTCTTTGTCTTCTGTCTGGGAATAATGTCCAAATTTATGAATAAACTCTAGCTTGCCTTTTTTTGGCAGTATTTTGGAGTCTATCTTTGATGCAGTCAAAGCATCTAAAATTCGTTTAAGAGGCTCTAGGGATTTTTTATGCTCAAGGTATAGATCTTCGCTTGCATGAACCTGTTTTACAGTAACATCAGAGTTAGTTATTACATCACAGATCATCTGGTTTGATTGGGCAGTAGGCGACCAGTCATCAAGTGTGGTGTTTTTCCGGTCTTTTAACTCGTCTAAGAACGAGCCAATTGTAGAGTCTCCCTGTTTGAGATGATGGTCCATGTATGTCAATGGAACTCCGATTGCAAAGGAATCAAGCCACAAGGAAAGCTTTGCCAAATCTACTGCCATCGGATTCAAGTCAACGCCAAATATGCTGCGCTTCATTATTTTGCGCTTTAGTATTACATCAAGTGTGAGAAGATTTTCATCTATTGTGATACCATTTGTTTTCTGTTCATTTAAAATAATTTTTCTTTCATCTTCTATTTCAGATATTAGGGGGTGCTCTGTGTGCTGTTTTAGAATGTCTGTTGCCCAGAGTGTAATTTTGTTTAATACCTCTACAAGAAAGTGTCCACTTCCCATTGATGGGTCCAACACCTGTATGTCAAGTATTCTGTTCATGCATGTCTGTAAATCCTCAGCACTCTTAGTTTTTTTATATCTCTGTATGTCATCTGCAACTAGCTTTTCGCGTTCCTCAAATATTGGAGTCAATCCTTGGTTTACTAGAAATTTTACAATCTCATCTGGAGTGTAAAAGCTTGCAGACGTCTTTCTTGATGCAATGCCGCCTTTAGATGCCAAATACAAGTCATTTTTCTTGTAAGAGTATGTCGCATCTTTTTTGGTTTTTATCTCTCTTACTCCTTTTGAATCCTCAAGTAGCATGATGTCTTTGTCTGTCTGACGTGGACTAAATTCCATTAATGTCTCAAAGATGTTTCCCAAATGTCTGACACTAAAATCTGCATAGTCTATTGCTTCTCCGTCATTCTCCAAAAGTCCATATAGTGCCTTTACGATAAATGCATTTTTGATTGATACGTCGTCTATTGCAGGATCACGACGAAATAAATCTCCGTTATATTGAGGAAGATTGTGTTCTTTGTCTCCGTTTCGTATCCCGTCAAACAAAACAAGCAAAGCATTCCAACATTTATCCTCATCAGGTTCTTGCTCAAAGGCATCAAGATGATTTCGGATTGATTGTAGAGATATTGGCTTGTATTTTCCATCTCTGATGGGCAGAAGATTTCTTGATTCAGCATATGCCAAAAACCAAATACGGTACATTATTTTCAGAGATGTCTGTTTTGCAGATACCAGTTCATCAGATGTAAAGGTCTTTTTCATGTCATGCTCAAGCACACCCTTTACAATGTCCAAGAATAATCCATCTGCACTCATTATCTTCTCTGAAAGATTCTCTTCTAGATTTTTGGCATAGTTTTTGCCTTCCTCAAAGAATACATCAACATCTGTTTTCTCATCTATCTTTTCAAATGATAATGCATCAAATAATATGATAAGATACTTTGTAATGTTGTCCTGTGCAGGGTCTAGGGATATCTCAAAATAATTCGTACTTGATGCAGAAATTTTAGCAGAATAAAGCCGCCATCTTTTACCATTGGTAAGTATTGCCCACTGGGATTTACGTAGTGTGGCGATTGCATCATAGCTTGGAGCAACATCATTTTTATTTTCTCGAATGCTAAAATCATCTTGTTCTGTAATAGTTATCGAGACTGTATTGTCATAATATGCACCAGTAGAGTTTGCAATATCCCACCCTAATGCTTGAAGTAATTGCTCTGTATCTCCTATTTTTTCTTTTATGTCCTCTAGCTTGGAATCTATATTTTGTCGCGTATCTGTAAATATCCTGTTGCGCAGATAATGAGTTGAAAACAGTCCCTTGTTTACAAAGTCACCTGTTGCATTTGGGATTTTGTCAATTAGTTTTTTGATTGCAAGTCCTAAATCAAATTCATCTTGTGCGCTTGCCATGTCAGTTGATTTTAAAATTGAGGCAATTCGTTGATATTCTGAATTATTTTCCAGAGTTGTTATATAACTCTCATCTAATAATTTGAAAAATAAGACATTTTTTTCTTCAAAAAATATGATACATGTTCTGATATTCTTTATCTGTTTTTTTATCTCTGCAATATTTTTTGGTCCTCTTACAATCAGTATGATTGGAATATCTCTTGAGGGGTTTTGGTGGTTGAGACTATAGCAGAGCCATTTGTCATGAAGTTGCATCTCTTTTTTTGCATCAAGGCTGACCCCCATCGAGGCAAACAGTGCCTCTTGAGAGGCCAATTAGATGAACCTCGTTGTTGTAAGTTGTTGTAAGTTGTTGTAAGCTTACGTTCGCTTACTCGGACTTTATGTGAGAATTTAATATTAATGTGCACATACAAACCCGACAGTGTCTTTTTTATATTCTTTTTTCTAGATAAATAGACCTCTTGCGTAATTACAGACAAAATCTTATCTTTCATTGAATTTAATTTCTAATCTTATGGAATCACATCAAAGTGCTGCCTGGTCACTCCAGTAAAAGAGAGAAGGGATTTTGTGAGAATTGATGTATAAAAGGGCTCCTCATGATGGGAGGGTGTCCTAAAAATAGACAAAAATGAGACTTTGAGCTGTTTAGTTTCTCAAATGCTGCAAATACAATTTCTATCTAAAATTAAAAAATTAAAATTTAAAAATTAAATGCAAGGGGGACTAGTCCTGGAAAAAATTAATTTTATCATAAAATCAAAAAATTAATTGCAAATTTAAAAATTAATTGTAATGCAGGGGGGCTTGTCCTGAAATTTTAAATTAATTTAAAATTTGTGTGTGAATTTTAATCTGTTAATTTTAATTGTGGTTTTAGTTTTAATTTTAATTTGTATTCTGTGAATGTTTGAACTATCAGTCCTGTTAGTAATGTTACGGGTGCAGAAAATTAAAGTTTGAGAAAAAAAAGTAAACGGTTAAAGTTAATTGGACGGGAGCAGAAAAAATGAGGAATTTGCGGACTGTGATGAATTTCGGGTATGATATTTTTGCGATCAATAAATGATCTTAGCTAGTATTAATGAACGAACCAGTGTTTTTGTCTTGATTTGTTGTTCTTTGGAATGATCTTAGCTAGTATTAATGAACGAACCAGTGTTTTTGTCTTGATTTGTTGTTCTTTGATTCTGTACTTTCTGTATCCTCTGATTTAATTCTGTTTGATTGATTCTGTACTTTCTGTACACTTTCTGTATCTCTGTACTCTGTACTTTCTGTATCCTCTGTACTTTCTGTATCCTCTGTACTTTCTGTATCCTCTGTACTCTCTCTGTACTCTCTCTGTACTCTCTCTGTACTCTCTCTGTACTCTCTCTGTACTCTCTCTGTACTCTCTCTGTACTCTCTCTGTACTCTCTCTGTACTCTCTCTGTACTCTCTCTGTACTCTCTCTGTACTCTCTCTGTACTCTCTCTGTACTCTCTCTGTATCCTCTGTACTCTCTGTATTGTTGTATGGTTTAGTCTTCTCTGGATAGTTTTGGTATTTGCTGTGTGTAAACGGTTATGAGATATTACTATTCATAATATATCACTGCAACATCGACTCTTGGCTGGTTGTATGCCGTATGATTAATTGTTACTCCAAATTCATCTGTATGTAAATGAGACTCTGCAGAGTCTGGTGCTGTAATGAGTAGTGTCGTACCATCATCAGATATTGCTACTGAACCGTAATACATGTGGCGTGGGATAGAGCTGTATGTTACTCCAGCATACTCTGAATTGCATTGCTCAAGTGAGAATTCTACTGTGGTTCCAAGCTGAACCTGTACACTGCACGAATCAGTAGTGATTGATTCCAGTGCAAATATCACACTGTCTGGAACTGTTATTTTAAAGGATGTCTCAGCAGAGTTGCCCGAGTCATCAGTTGCAATACAGTGGATTTTGTTTGCGCCAATATCAGGCAGGTTGGATGGATTGCAGGTTACTGCAATGGTGCCATCTATACCATCAGTTGCAGCAGGGTGCGTATAGTTTAGTGGAAGTCTTAGACTGTCTCCTGTAATGGTATGATTTTGTATTGTGGAAAATACCGGTGGAATAGTATCTGCAACAATTACGGACTGTGTTGCATTTGCAGTATTTCCAGCATTATCAGTAGCTGTGTATGTTATTGTGTTTTGGCCCAATGGAAATGATAATGGTATGTCATTTGTAACTGTGGGGTTTTCATCAACATTATCTGTCGCAGTTGCCATGCCCAGTTGGGTTGCATTAATTGGTGTGAGTTTTGCAGTAGCTTCCAATGTAACATCTGCAGGTGGAATAATTACAGGCGGGGTAATGTCTGCACTGGCATCATAAATGGCAACATCATCAAGTTCAGTATCCTCACTGTTGCTACTTGAGACTGCATCAAATCTTACCTTAAACTGTGTACTGGTAGAATATGCACTCAGGTCATACTCTTCCTTGTGCCACAATCCGTCATCTTCGGATTCATCGGCAGTGAATCGCTCAAGTATCCTCCACGTGTCTCCTCCGTTTGTTGAGACGTATGATACAATTCCCTCTTGGTCTCTAATGTCAGCGCCTGTTCCAACAAACCTGTAAAAGCTTAGTGTTGGCGACTCCATCTGTGTTAGATCTACATTATCAACCATACTCATGGTACATACATCGTCACAGTCCTCAGTTCCTGCCACTTTATTTCCTGATGCAGAGTCAGGTACCATAACTATTGGAGAATCTCTGATACTCCAGTATTCATCATCACCTGTAGATAGATTCCAGTTTGAGATTGTTCCCTCAAAGTCATCTAAAAAGGATGTGATAGTCTGGGGTATTGGTGCATCAACTGTGATAGTTACACTGTCTGTACCCTTGAGATTATCATCATTTTCTGCAGAGACTGTAATGGTATGGATACCATTTGAGAGTCCTCTCAGTGTTGATTCAAAGATTATGCGGGTATCTGCTGATAATACAGTAGTACTTATTGGTGCAGTATCAAGTGTTCCGTCAACTCTGATCTGTATTTTACTGATACCTGAACTCATTGATTCGTAGATGGATCCGGAAACTAACACATCATAGATAGATACAGTCGAGTCATCATCTGGCCTTTGGATTGTAATGTCCGGTGGTGTGGTATCTGGAATGCGTACTTGTATGACATTTGATACAGCAGATGCGCCAACATCATTGTATGCAAATATTCTAAAATATTGTGTGTATCCTGGCTGTCTGGTATAATCCAAACTGGTTATGGTTTCAGAATATATGCCATGTAATGCCCATACTATAGAATCCCTGGATCTCTCCACACGGTAATGTGTAATTTCAGAATTGCCATCACTTGGATGATTCCATGTAAAGTTGATTGTATTGCCAGTTAATGAATATGCAAAGTCATCTATTCCATCAGGTATCCTACTTGCAGTTGAGCCTGTAATTGATACTAGTCCCTACCTTGTATGTCCAAATCTCCCATCAGTTACAGAATATCTGATACTATCAGACTCTGGAATGGAACTAGCTGGCGTGTAGATGAACTGAGAAGAGTCACCATCTGTGTTGATCAAATCATTTGCTTTATTTGTATGGTTTAGTTTTCCGTTTGTTGGGTGCTCTACCAAATTATATGTGAGATAGTCCTTGTCTGTGTCTACTGCGTTTAGAGGTATGGTGTACGGTCTCTTTGTGTTTGTGTTAACTATGATATTTTCAGGAGTTGGAATCTGGTTTCTTGTCGCTATGTTGTTGCAGTCAAGGGACAGTACGGTTCCTGCAATAAATGAGTTGTTTCCACATTTCTTACCGATATATCCTTCAGCAGTACTTGTGACATAAAGAGCATCAATTGTGTTCAAAGTGCTCACAGTTGCACTAGATGGCAAATTCAACCATGAATCGTTTTGTCTTATCTTCATGTCAGTAAACTTGCTCATTGGAATTGACGAATACTCATCGGTGGCCGAAATTGTTCCCTCTATTCCGTAATCGGCATAGTATGTATTTTCAGGATTCATGCTGATTTGTGCTGTTGGAAATTGACTGGAATAGTCAGGTGTTGTTACAAAGATTTGGATTGAGCTTTTTGGCTGCAATTCTCCTCTCTTGATTTCAACATCAATGTCATCCCCAGGATCTACTCTTCCGTTTGGTACTAGGTATTCTTGGTAACGATCATTGTTGTTTACAACATTATTAAACGCATAATATGTGCTCAATTTTGTAACGCATCCTACATTTTCAACATGGCCTTTTGTAACCCCGCTTTCTATCCATTCTCCTGTTGTTGTAATTAGCCAACCTGTTGAAACTGCAATGTTGACACATTGATTTCTATCAACGTACAAATCCGGAGAATCCAATGTGTATCTGATGCCATCAACAGGCGAGGATCTGCTTGATTGAGATAATGCATAGCAGTGGGGATCATCGCATCCCAGTATTCCAAAGGCATCCTGATCAAGTGATGTCACACCCAACGCAAAAACAATTGCAGATAAAATTACTAATCTGATCATCATTTCATTATGCTGTTAAAGACGGGAATCAGTTCATCCAGTGTGTGATAATATGAATGGACACCTATACTAGTATTTTCATCTGGTTGAAAGTAGACTGTTGCTTGATAATGATTGTAAAGATTTCCTCCTTCATATGCCGACACTGTTTTCCCATCACGAGTCATATCGCGATAACTGCCATAACTACCTGGTTGTATTTCATCAATTTCCTTAAGATACTCAATACCATCTTCTACGGAATCAAATGGTAATGTTCTGTGTTTTATATTGACTGTAAATCCTTGCGACACTTTCAAGTCATGACTGTTCACACCTTGTTTCAAAACAAATGACGTTGGAACAAACTGGTAAATTGCATTGTGACTCTCATAGTCTCTTCCATTTACCTCAAAAGCATTGTAATCAGTATCTGCATATAACAATTTTTGACCTTCTGGAATGTGTGTTGGCATCCAGTCTTCTAGATATAGTCCAACTTTGTGATTTAGAGAATATTTCTCGTGTGGAGTTGTTTGCATACCTAATGCTCCGCTAGGTCCTGGAACTATCAAACCTGTGGTACTGTTTATGATTTTATCATATATGGGCCATGGTGCAGGTGCTCGTTGTAGTATGGATCGTTTTATCTCTCGTTTATCATCTGCAAACTCTGTATCAGATGCAACATTTAGTGTGATGGTTGTAGATTCTATTGGAGTATCGATAGTGTCTTTTTCTGATGGAATCATTTCTGGCATGAATTCTGTCTGTATGATGTTCCAGAGCTTTTTCTCTGCAGTTGATGGTGAGACACAGGCCATTTTACCATTATCCCTAATTGCCAATATTTTGTTTTTTTTACACTGTATATCTTCAGGTAATACTCCTGATTCTAGCTGTTTTTTGGGTGAGAGATATTCGGCATATGCAGGGATTGCAACACTTGTAATCAAAACAAATGCAAATATTGTACCTGCAAGGACTGCGCCTAGTTTCATGCGACTTTGATATTGCTATATCATAAAAGCATACCTGCTGAATTCTCTGTTGTAACTTTGCACAGATGACTAATTACGAGTATGTCGCCCTTGGTCTTCTCTTGTCTTTTGTCCTTGACTTTATGATTATGGTATCAGCTCTGCAGTCAACGTCTAGTTCGTCATTTTTTTGCAGGTGCAATTCCCTTGCAATGTGTACTGGGATGGTAACTTTTGTGGAATGATATCTTTGATTCTTGTATGTTTTAGTCAGCCTCTGCCTGATTTTGACTGGAGTGGAATCTTTTAATTCCTTTTTGTGCAGTCGTATCGTACCAGTTTTTTCTGATGCCGTAGCGTGCAATACCATGCCGTCTTGTACATGCATATCTTCTGCTGTTCTGTAGGGGATTACAACATTATACGAGTCATGTCGCTGTATGCCATAGTTTTCCTTTTTTGTTTTACAGAATACCTGGAGTTTTGGCATGCATTATATCCAGTAAAATTTGAATTTAAAGGGCAGAAAATAAAATGCTGTTAGTTTTTTTGGACTCGGTAAGCACATTATTTGTTCATGGATTTTTTACCAAATACAACATAGAGATCTTTGAGATTTAATGGGTCTTGTAATATGTTACGTTTGCTTATTCTTACAAATGTATGTAATTTGTTTTTTGTATCCAGTCTGATTCTGTTATCTTCTGTAATGTCAACTGCAGTAAATTTTGGATCAAGATCTTTGTTTGCTTTGAATATTCTATCATGTTCTTTGTAATTATCAATCGTCTTTTCAAATTTAGATCCTTTGACTATGCGAACTATATCTTCTATCACAGAGACATTTACAAGATTTTTCTCTAAAAATCCCCTGTTTGTTTCAACTAACGAGTCCAATTCTAACAATGCATCAATGCTTAATTTTTTATAATATTCATCAAATCCCAACATCTTTTTGATGTTTGATTCATTAAAGATTATTAATAATTCAGACTCAACTACGTATAATGCATCGATTTGATCTGAGAATACAACTGTGTCCTCTCTGATGTATTCAAGCAAATCATTGACAAGCCTAGTTGTTATTCCTTCTGTATCCTCTGCTTGGATGTATGATATTGAGCTAAATGCCATGACATCGATGTTAGTTCCAGTCAATCTTGCACAAAATCCTTTTGATTTGAGCATGTTTTTTGTTGACGTTATTGAACTTCCTACACTGTTATTGATTATTTTATCTACAAAACTACCTAGAGCCATGTTGCTATTTTTTTCTAAGAAAAGATAATCTTGCTTATCTACGTCATGGACCAGCAGATCTCCCAGTTTTAATTTTCCTTCCTCAACATTGCTATATTTTTGAGACAAATCCTTTACAATTGATTCGTTCATGACTTTTTTTACATCGTTTTTTGTTTTTACATGGTTTGGAAATACCTTATTTTCAGGATTATGTTTTGTACCCTTTGTTATGATGTATAATTTCTATGTTTAACGAATCAGTAATACTGTTAGCAATTTTTAAAAATATTGATTTGGCAACGTCTGGTTTCATCATTGTATGAGATGGTTTATCTTACAAAAGGATTATCAAACTGACCGAACCAATAAAAACATTTAATCACATTTTGGTTCCTTGTTTTCCATATGTATTCCATCATACACTTGCTCCATTCTCATATCCTGACCGTTCCAAGGTGCGTTCTTTGTGAGTAATAATGTCGTTTTCTCAGTATCGGTGGTATCGTTTATTTCTGCATATTTGATCTCAAAAACCCTAAATCCAATTAAAAGTAGCATTGGATTTGTAAGAACCATGTTTGTTCTAATGTATAAAATTCCTATTATTACAAATACTGCAACAAGTGCGATAATATTTTCTATGTTCATGTCTGCAGAAGATGCCACCATGATGTAGGGGATTATTGAGAAAACATATTCTCTAGTTGTCTCAGTTTTTCCACAGATGCATATGTTTTTTGGATTGTCTGCAGTTCTCTTGGTATCTCTGATGTCTGTTTTGACATGAGATATGCATAGAATAATTACCATAATTATTGCAGCATAAACAAATATGAGGAACCCATCATGTCCGTATTTGGCAATTATGAGGTACAGCATTATTCCCCAAAGAGGGAAAAAAGATGCTATAAAAAATGCAATTCGGGTAATTATGTTAATCATGTATGTCATCCCTCAAATTCAGAGGATGATTAGATAAAAAGATACTATGAATGGCAATAATTACAGTTAGATGATTCATGCAAAAACTAATGAAATTTTGAATTTAAAGGGCAGAAATCATCATCGTCCTTCTTTGGCTGTAACTTTTACCAAACGTTTGGTACAAGTTATTTTTTAGAGTCATTTGCCACTGGCATCAAATAACCATGACAATACAATGTAAAATCTGTTTGAGGGTATTGGATATTTCCCTAATCTAGCCAGTGACATTACCAATATAGTTTCATGTGATATATGTGGGTTTTAGATGGTGATTTGAAATGATGTAAAGATTGAGAGAATTATTCATTGTATATTGTTAATTTCTCTCTTCAGAAGAGGCGACTGTTACTATAGGTCTGGGCCACTCTCTTCACAAAGATGATTCATTATTTGGAATATCCCATAAATAACATTTAGAATCTACTGGGAATACAATCTTTAGCTATAGTTTCCAGCTATAGTTTCCAGCTATAGTTTCCAGCTATAGTTTCCAGCTATAGTTTCCAGCTATAGTTTCCAGCTATAGTTTCCAGCTATAGTTTCCAGCTATAGTTTCCAGCTATAGTTTCCAGCTATAGTTTCCAGCTATAGTTTCCAGCTATAGTTTCCAGCTATAGTTTCCAGCTATAGTTTCCAGCTATAGTTTCCAGCTATAGTTTCCAGCTATAGTTTCCAGCTATAGTTTCCAGCTATAGTTTCCAGCTATAGTTTCCAGCTATAGTTTCCAGCTAACGCCACAACAACAAATGATTGCCCAATTGCAGGATACACCTATGATTGGTTTTCGCCAAATACATTATGAGACGTATTCATCAGAACATAGCCTGTATGTCTTGCATACGCACATCAAAGATTCATCTTTGAATGAGGGATGAGATGTTTTATTTGAATTATTTGTTTTTCCCCAACCACAATTCATAGCATCGTACATAGTATTGTATATAGTACAGTACTGTATAGAATCATCTCTTTTTGAGATGAGACGTTTTGTGGTTTCGGCAATGCCCAGTTGGACAGAGCCAACCCAATTGTATAGTTCCTGCGGAACGGTACAATTGAGCATCAATAATATCTAACACCTCAGTATGAGGATCATTTCAGATATATTGAATCTTCAGGGGGATTCCCTAAATTTTGGTTTTTTTAGTGTTTTTCCTTTCACTGTGTCAATCCCGAGTTTCTGGATTGATTTTTGTGTTTTGGCATTGCATAGATTGTATGCGACTCTTGCAGGACCGCCAATCTGAATGTACAGCTCTCTGAGCAGTTCTGACTCTTTGAGACTTGCCAGCTCCTCAAATGTCAACACCATGGTGAGATGCCTTAGCTTTGAATGCTTGCAGGTCTTGCATTTTGGGATTATCTGCTCCAGGCTTTTTCTTGTGGATTCTGAGACGAATCTGTGTGCTTTTCGTGCAGGCTGTCCTGACTCGCAGTACAGACGTCTGAGAATCTTTTGTCTAGAGTTGTTGTATGCCAGCACATCAAAGATGCTGCATAACAGTTCTGTTCCGACAGCCAATTACCTGCTGCTCCTTTTCGCAGATAATACGGCTAGCTTGTATGTCTTTAGCATGTCACTTGTATCTGGCAGTGCTCATGCTTTCGAGTGTATGTCATTTGCCCTTGCATTATGAGTTTTCTGTCTTGATAAACTGTATTGACTCTTGGGCATTCAGACATTTCTAGACCAGACCTCTGATGTTTGTAAATGGCTGAAAGTTGCAGTTTCTGCAAATCCACATCTCAAATGTGTCATCAGTCAATGTAGGATCTCCTCTTTGTATCGTGTGAAATCCGTACTGGACCGAAGTACACTCTGGACAGCCATTCTTTGGTCTTAGCAACTTTATCATCTCTGAGAACTTTTTTGGCTCAGACTCTATCATCTTTGCCCCGTTTGCCTTGATCTCTGGGATGCTAATGTATCCCCATTCGGCCATATCATCATCGTTGAGATTGGCATATCCGAATGCCTCCTTTGTTGTTTCGTCCAGTTCTGCCACACACCACACAAAGTTTACTGATGCAATGTGCCATATCTGGTGGATTATCTTCTCTGCAAACGGTGTTCCATCGGTCTCGCAGAGTTTTGGTATCTCTTGTGCTGACATTAGCTAGTCTCCTCAAAGTTTGCAAATCCCTCGATATGCTCTGCAAGTCCTGACTCTTCATGACAGTCGCCATAAAATCCACCGCAACACTCCACCACTTGGAGATGTGTCTCATTAAGACTGCATGATTCCTTTGTATACAGGGTAAACTCGTATACGTCTCCTGTGAGATACTGGTTGTATGTCTTGACTTCGGATTCTAGTATTTCTGTGACGTGCTTTTTGAGTTGTTTTGAAATTCTACTTGTGCTCCATTGCTTGCGTATCTCTTCTTTTGTGGCATAGATGAATCCCACACATGAAGAATCCCACGAGTCATTGTATTGCCCGAGGCGTTTGCCGCAAGACATGCTAATGCCACTATGATCATACAGGTACAGCGGCATGATCACTGCAATCTCTTTGAAGGATATCTCTTCGGATTCCAGATACTCTTGTACTGTAGTGAACTCTGTCTGTACATCCCCTAGCGCATATTTGCTGTGTGAGCAGACCATCGTTCCGAGGTTTTCTTCCGTGTCTCTTGGAGATTCTGGTGTTTCTTCTGGACGTATCACTAACACCTGATTTTTGTATTCTAGTTTTTGTCGGACCATAATTGGTTCCTCCTTTTATTCTGGCAGTAACGTCACCAGCAGGACGATTCCCGTCATGAGAGATTGGGTTGAGTTATTCCCTTTTGGAAATAATTCGTTACAACTCTGTAGGAATAATTTTGAAAAATCCGTATGGATCTTCCATGACACCTCGCACCCATCTGATAAATCAGGTCCTAGCTTGCGCTAAAACTAAAATGGGTTTTGAGGTGTCGTACTCTCAAATCAAACTGTACTTTACAGCTTGTTCTCTATTTTCTTGAGACCTTCTCCGAGAGTTGAGAAACCTGTCTCTATTCTTTTGAGAATCTCTATCATCTCTGAATGGTTTTGTTTCTGAGATGATGTTATCTCCTTGAGAGACTTGCCCATCTCCTTCTGAGATGATGCTATGTCTTTGAGAATTTCTGTTTGTTTGTTTGAACTCTCATCGAGTTTTGTCAGGATCACATTTTGCTCATTGAATCGCAGGTGCAGTTTCTTTGCTACCTGTCTTGTTGCAAGCATCATGTATATCCCTACACCGCCGGCAATAATAAAGGCAGCTCCTATGGCGACAAGTGTCTCGTTCCACAAAACCACTCCTGTTATCAACAGACCGATGCCAAGAGATACAATGACAAACAGCCATCGATTGTCCTTTACCTGATCACTGATGTTGGTTTTTTGTACATCCGTACCTTTACCAAACATGCTCTTCTGAGCCTCCAGTGTTATTTGTCACAAGCTGCATTATACTTGCGGCAGCCAGTCCAACCCCAACCAGGGACAGGGGTTCTTGCCATTTTATCCCACTGATCAATTGGAATAACGATCCCCTGTGTTTTAGATTTGTAATGGTGGCCATACTCGTTATAGATTTGCCGTTTTTTGCCATGCTCAGCTATGAGATGAGCAATGGAAGCCACCATGAAGCTATACACCTCAGGATCATCATAACGGCATAAGCTACGCCAGTAGGCGGGGATCTCGACTGAACCGACAGAAACACGGAAGTTCGGGGCTACGTCACGAATTAACATTTGCCGCATTCTATATCAGACCCCTGATGTTTGAAAATGGCTGAAAGTTGCAGTTTCTGCAAATCCACAACTCAAATGTGTCATCAGTCAATGTAGGGTCTCCTCTCTTGATGGCGTGATATCCGTATTGGGTGGAACCACACTCTGGACAATCGTTTTGAGGTCGTACCAAAGGCAGCATCTCTGAGAACGGTTTGATTGTAGTCTCTGTTAGTTTTGCACCATTTTTCTTAATGTCTGCAATGTCAATGTATCCCCATTCTGCGTCTCTGTCGGAGTTGAGATTGGCATATCCGAATGCCTCCTTTGTTGTTTCGTCCAGTTCTGCCACACACCACACAAAGTTTACTGATGCAATGTGCCATATCTGGTGGATTATCTTCTCTGCAAACGGCGTTCCGTCTGTCTCATAGAGTTTTGGTATCTCTTGTGCTGACATTAGCTAGTCTCCTCAAAGTTTGCAAATCCCTCGATACACTCTGCAAGTCCTGACTCTTCATGACAGTCGCCATAAAATCCACCGCAACACTCCACCACTTGGAGATGTGTCTCATTAAGACTGCATGTTTCCTTTGTATACAGGGTAAACTCGTATACGTCTCCTGTGAGATACTGGTCGTATGTCTTGACTTCGTATTCTAGTCTTTCTGTGACGTGCTTTTTGAGCTGTTTTGAAATTCTACTTGTGCTCCATTGCTTGCGTATCTCTTCTTTTGTGGCATAGATGAATCCCACATATGAAGAGTCCCACGAGTCATTGTATTGCCCGAGGCGTTTGCCGCAAGACATGCTAATGCCACTATGATCATACAGGTACAGCGGCATGATCACTGCAATCTCTTTGAAGGATATCTCTTCGGATTCCAGATACTCTTGTACTGTGGTGAATTCTGTCTGCACATCCCCTAGCGTATATCTGCTGTGTGAGCAGACCATCGTTCCGATATTTTCTGTCAGGCCTCTTGGAGATTCTGGTGTTTCTTCTGGACGTATCACTAACACCTGATTTTTGTATTCTAGTTTTTGTTGGACCATAATTGGTTCCTCCTTTTATTCTGGCAGTAACGTCACCAGCAGGACGATTCCCGTCATGAGATCTTGGGCTGAGTTATTCCCTTTTGGAAATAATTCGTTACAACTCTGTGGGAATAATTTTGAAAAATCCATGTGGATCTTCCATGACACCTCGCACCCATCTGATAAATCAGGTCCTAGCTTGCGCTAAAACTAAAATGGGTTTTGAGGTGTCGTACTCTCAAATCAAACTGTACTTTACAGCTTGTTCTCTATTTTCTTGAGACCTTCTCCGAGATTTGAGAAACCTGTCTCTATTCTTTTTAGAACGTCTATCATCTCTGAATGGTTTTGTTTCTGAGATGATGCTATCTCTTTCTGAGATGATGTTATCTCCTTGAGAGACTTGCCCATCTCCTTCTGAGACGATGCTATGTCTTTGAGAATTTCTGTTTGTTTGTTTGAACTCTCATCGAGTTTTGTCAGGATCACATTTTGCTCATTGAATCGCAGGTGCAGTTTCTTTGCTACCTGTCTTGTTGCAAGCATCATGTATATCCCTACACCGCCGGCAATAATAAAGGCAGCTCCTATGGCGACAAGTGTCTCGTTCCACAAAACCACTCCTGTTATCAACAGACCGATGCCAAGAGATACAATGACAAACAGCCATCGATTGTCCTTTACCTGATCACTGATGTTGGTTTTTTGTACATCCGTACCTTTACCAAACATGCTCTTCTGAGCCTCCAGTGTTATTTGTCACAAGCTGCATTATACTTGCGGCAGCCAGTCCAACCCCAACCAGGGACAGGGGTTCTTGCCATTTTATCCCACTGATCAATTGGAATAACGATCCCCTGTGTTTTAGATTTGTAATGGTGGCCATACTCGTTATAGATTTGCCGTTTTTTGCCATGCTCAGCTATGAGATGAGCAATGGAAGCCACCATGAAGCTATACACCTCAGGATCATCATAACGGCATAAGCTACGCCAGTAGGCGGGGATCTCGACTGAACCGACAGAAACACGGAAGTTCGGGGCTACGTCACGAATTAACATTTGCCGCATTCTATATCAGACCCCTGATGTTTGAAAATGGCTGAAAGTTGCAGTTTCTGCAAATCCACAACTCAAATGTGTCATCAGTCAATGTAGGGTCTCCTCTCTTGATGGCGTGATATCCGTATTGGGTGGAACCACACTCTGGACAATCGTTTTGAGGTCGTACCAAAGGTAGCATCTCTGAGAACGGTTTGATTGTAGTCTCTGTTAGTTTTGCACCATTTTTCTTAATGTCTGCAATGTCAATGTATCCCCATTCTGCGTCTCTGTCGGAGTTGAGATTGGCATATCCGAATGCCTCCTTTGTTGTTTCGTCCAGTTCTGCCACACACCACACAAAGTTTACTGATGCAATGTGCCATATCTGGTGGATTATCTTCTCTGCAAACGGTGTTCCATCGGTCTCGCAGAGTTTTGGTATCTCTTGTGCTGACATTAGCTAGCCTCCTCAAAGTTTGCAAATCCCTCGATACACTCTGCAAGTCCTGACTCTTCATGACAGTCGCCATAAAATCCACCGCAACACTCCACCACTTGGAGATGTGTCTCATTAAGACTGCATGTTTCCTTTGTATACAGGGTAAACTCGTATACGTCTCCTGTGAGATACTGGTCGTATGTCTTGACTTCGTATTCTAGTCTTTCTGTGACGTGCTTTTTGAGCTGTTTTGAAATTCTACTTGTGCTCCATTGCTTGCGTATCTCTTCTTTTGTGGCATAGATGAATCCCACATATGAAGAGTCCCACGAGTCATTGTATTGCCCGAGGCGTTTGCCGCAAGACATGCTAATGCCACTATGATCATACAGGTACAGCGGCATGATCACTGCAATCTCTTTGAAGGATATCTCTTCGGATTCCAGATACTCTTGTACTGTGGTGAATTCTGTCTGCACATCCCCTAGCGTATATCTGCTGTGTGAGCAGACCATCGTTCCGATATTTTCTGTCAGGCCTCTTGGAGATTCTGGTGTTTCTTCTGGACGTATCACTAACACCTGATTTTTGTATTCTAGTTTTTGTTGGACCATAATTGGTTCCTCCTTTTATTCTGGCAGTAACGTCACCAGCAGGACGATTCCCGTCATGAGATCTTGGGCTGAGTTATTCCCTTTTGGAAATAATTCGTTACAACTCTGTGGGAATAATTTTGAAAAATCCATGTGGATCTTCCATGACACCTCGCACCCATCTGATAAATCAGGTCCTAGCTTGCGCTAAAACTAAAATGGGTTTTGAGGTGTCGTACTCTCAAATCAAACTGTACTTTACAGCTTGTTCTCTATTTTCTTGAGACCTTCTCCGAGATTTGAGAAACCTGTCTCTATTCTTTTTAGAACGTCTATCATCTCTGAATGGTTTTGTTTCTGAGATGATGCTATCTCTTTCTGAGATGATGTTATCTCCTTGAGAGACTTGCCCATCTCCTTCTGAGACGATGCTATGTCTTTGAGAATTCCAGTCTGCGTATCAAGAATCTCATTTTGCTCGTTGAATCGCAGGTGTAGTTGTTTTGCCACCTGTCTTGTTGCAAGCATCATGTATATCCCTACACCGCCGGCAATAATAAAGGCAGCTCCTATGGCGACAAGTGTCTCGTTCCACAAAACCACTCCTGTTATCAACAGACCGATGCCAAGAGATACAATGACAAACAGCCATCGATTGTCCTTTACCTGATCACTGATGTTGGTTTTTTGTACATCCGTACCTTTACCAAACATGCTCTTCTGAGCCTCCAGTGTTATTTGTCACAAGCTGCATTATACTTGCGGCAGCCAGTCCAACTCCGAGCCATCCTACTATTCGAACATCAAAGATTTCTGCTGTTATGATGCAGACAAACCCTCCAATATTCACTGCAATCAGAAACACATTCATCTCCGTCATTTTTATCATACTGTATGATGGTTCTTTTACATTTTTAGGGTTTGTCATTGTTTGGGTTGTACCTTGTATTGTAACATCTTTACAGCTTGCACATGTGAGCATTCCCCCCGAAACCTGAATCCTGCACATTCGCATATTTCAGATTCTATGATGTATGATTTTCCAGGAGTCGATGATCTCACCTGATATGTGTCATTGCCAACATGCATGACGGATTGGGTATCTATCAGGTTACGGGCCTTTTTCTCTGTGAACTGTGTCATTGCTCACAGCTATTAGATGCAAACGTATCAAGGACGATTCTTGTGGAATCATTCTCATAGAGTGCTGCAATCCCTGCAATCGTCTCTGATCTTGCAAAGTCATGACACACTGTTATGGTACAGTACTCCTTTCTGCGAGTTATTGCTACAGAAAAGATGTTTTGCGGGTATGTGTCCTCAAGATGGCACTTGAGTATCTTGGCCCTTACTGTAACATCCACTCCGTTCAGGCTGTTTTGCCGTTGAGGGTATGTTGCAGGAAGGTGCGGTATCTGGGAGTAATTCTCAGTCTTCTTCAGACGCTGCCTTGCATTTCTTATGGTTCTATCAAACGCAAAGGTGCTCTTTCCCTGTACAGTTGCCGTTGACATTCTCTAGGATGTCGTATTGCAGCTAGACTCATTGTGGTATTCAGTTCTAACAGCTGTTGCCATGGTGTGACATTTTTGACATCTCATGGTGCACTCCATTTTTGTATCACCGTCTTGGGAATGATGTGTTGCATGTACCGAACCTGCAACTATCTCCCATGAATCATGTGTGCACTTTATGGAATTACTGACGGTCTTCATCATACATCCCACACACATTGGTTTGGATTATCTGCATTGATGTAGCACGTTGCACCGCAGCATCCTCCGTTTCTTGCAACATCTTCGGTACTCACACAGATGACGTTGAATTGTTTCTCTGCAGTATAATCAATGATGAACCCATGTTTGCGCCATCTTCCCTTTGCAGGATGTGATATTATTGCAGATTTTAGAGATTCAGGAGTTTTGCATACTGGATAGTTGCCTTTCAGCTCAGCCCATACGTCTTTAGACATTATGTCAAATCTCCCGTACCGTTGCAGTCATCGCATTGCATCTCGTCATACGTTCCAGTTGCAGCATCCTCCATGCTGAATCCTCTCCCTGAATAGTTCTTACAGACAGTCATTGCTCTTTGAACCCATACACTAAAAGACATCCGCAATCCTTTCCATCTGATGTGATTGACGCAATGATGTGATCTTCATCTGTTTGAGCCATTGCTATGTTGCCATCAACAGTTATGGTGTATTTGTCATGGATTTTCTCACCATCGATTTCCCAGTCTGCAATGTTTGAGTTGAGAAATGCCTCTGCAACATCTGCCTTTGTCTGTTGTGTGAGTTTTTGACCTGTTGTAGAGTTGATGCTCACTGCTATCTGCCTGTCACCAATGCAGAGTGTTTGTGTGCCATCAAATCTGCCTGAACCATTGCACATTGCACAATCTTTTCCTGGCAGTATTCTTTGGCACTCATTTTTTTCACAATATGCACATCCAGGACCTCCGCATTCAGCACATGTATCAAAGATTCCAGTGCCGTTGCAGTTGTCGCATACAGATTGCTTTTCACAGATAAGACATTCATTTACATCCAACACGCCATGAGGACATGGTATCAAATCTTTTTTTGGCACATCTTTTTGCGGTTCTGCTGAATCAAAGTACTGATGGCATTGCACACATCTCTCAAAGACTGCATGTTCCTTGACGTATTGCTTTGTGATCTTTTCATCATCTACTGGCACTGAATCGGGATTACAATAGTCATCCTCACACATGTCATCATTTCCGTGATATGGAGTATCAATGTCTATTCCATCTGGATTCTTGTCACAGAAATTTAGCTCCCAGTATGTCTCCTGAATCTCGTGACACTCGTGACAGTATTTTTTCCATGTTAGTTGCTCATCTGTCAGGGCATCTTGGTTGTATGGTGATGATTTTAGACACTCTGTAACTATCTCCGAGATTAGGGCATCTAGTTGAGACGGCATGTCGTCTTGTACTGCATGTTTCATTGAATGTGCCATATCATCAAACATCTCCAATGTTTCCTCTCTTGTTGGGTCTCTTTGCAGTTCTTCTTGAGCCTTGATGAATACGTCTTCCCAGGACAATGTCGCAAGAGTTATGCCTGACGGCATGTCACTCCAGTCTGGAACTGTACCTCTTGACATTAGTTTTCATCCTCCAGTTCTCTGCCCATTTTTTCATAGGCTTGTACGGTTGGTTCGTCCTCTGTTTCCAGGATGCCATCAAATGCATCAATGACATCCCAAAAGGAATTCATCATAGAGTCTGTGAACTTTCCTCTGACTGCCATACCCATAATTTGGTGCACTCTTTTCTCATCACAGTCCAGGTGATTTTTGATATCCTCTGAACTAAGAGTTAGGACGGATATGAATGCCATTAGATGTATATCTCCTGTATGTGTACAGGTTCATAGTTTGGGTCTTTTGCTTTGAGCAG
Source organism: Candidatus Nitrosopumilus sp. (assembly GCA_965205675.1). Taxonomy (GTDB): domain Archaea; phylum Thermoproteota; class Nitrososphaeria; order Nitrososphaerales; family Nitrosopumilaceae; genus Nitrosopumilus. The sequence continues at coordinate 1,372,607 of OZ242186.1, read as the reverse complement.
ATCAAAGAAGATCTCTGTCTTGTATGTGCTGTTTGGTTTTTCATATTCTTTTTCTGTTTCGTCTTGTATTTGCTCTATGGCATCAAAATTTAGACTTGACTTGAATATGCCATATGTCTCATCGTCATCTCGGTCTAGCAGATGATACGTGTTTTTCATTAGATGCCATCCTCATCATCTAGTTGGAAGCTTTCACCAAACCCTAAAAAGTGCTGGCACAGATGCATTGCCTCCTGCCAGTTTTCTAGTTCTCCATCTGATGTGACATTGATCTTCTCACCGAGGTGATGCTTTGCAATTACCAGACATACATTTACTGCCAGGTCATACGGCTTGAATGCAGTCTTGGTACACTCAAAGATCAGTCCATTTTTCATGGTATCTTGCTTCCACTCTGGGATGTCTGAGATTTTCTGTTCAAGACAAAATGTCTCATGGGAACAGTCCCCTCCACAGGTTCTAGTTTCCAGTTGTGCACCTGCAAACCAGTTCCCTTTGGTTATCTCTGCCAGTTGTTGGCCTACCTTGTTTTGTGAAACTCCAGAGGCATTTTTACCAGGCCATGTTATTCCTAGCTGTTTTTCTTCATGTCCACATTTTGCCAATCCGTTGAATCGGATTTCAGTCGGACTGATTCTCGGATATCCCTCGCCAAATGCATCTGCAAGTACTACTCCCAGATGTCTTAATGGTGTTATCATCTTTTTGAAGTCTGCTGCAACTTTGGCAAATGCTGTACTGTCAAACTCTGGTGAGACGCAGTAATAGTGAGTGTAACCCATTAGTTGCACTCCAGACAATTACATGTCCATCCATGTGGTTCATCTAGGGTACCATAGTATTCCTCATTTGCAACCTGTTCTTCAAGTTGATCTTGCAAGATTTCTTGTTGTTCTTGTGTCCATTCCATGGATGGTGTAATGCCTTTTCCATAAAAGGCGGGATTTTGTACATTTGTTATACTTGTACTTGTATTGTTTGGTAAAGCCATTTGACTTTTCCTCCTATATTCTGAAATAACGTTTCCAGCAGGACGATTCCTGTCATGAGAGATACCCGAATCATTCTCTTTTGAGATGATTCTGAAAATAACTCTGTAGGAACAACTTTGGAAAATCCGTATGGATCTTCTTTACACATCTCACACCAACTCGCTGAGTCGATTTGTATTGCTACAAATAATGTTGGTTTGGAGTGCATGACTCAGTCAAAAAAATATTGTGGGTTTTTGAAAACTCAGTCTTTTTTCTCTAGGTTCTTTAGAATTGTAGTATGTGTACCTAGAATGTCTTTGATCTCCTTCTGAGAGGATGCTATCTCCTTGAGAGACCTGCCCATCTCTTTTTGAGAAGATGCAATGGATTCCAATGCGGCTAGGTTTTGTCTGCCAACATCATATATTGCTTCTTTGATACTGGCACCAATATCCATCGTAGTCCAAGACATTAACATTCCTACGAATCCAACTATAATAAAGGCTATGCCTTCACTTAGCAGTCGCGAATCTGTAAGCTGGCTCATGACAGTTAGGGATAACCCAACTGCTACCATTGCTACAAATATCACGTTTTGTTTTCGTACTAGACTGGTTCTTACTTTGTTTGTTGTTTTCTCTTTCATGATTTTTGTATGATGCTGCAAGCATCTGTACCATCTCCACATCCAATCTGCCTGTCAGGTGTCATAGTATGATATTGGGTTTGAGAGGATTGTCAGGTCACAAAAAATATGCTGTATGTTTACAGCTTGTCTTCGATTTTCTTGAGACCTTCTCCGAGATTTGAGAAACCTGTCTCTATTCTTTTTAGAACGTCTATCATCTCTGAATGGTTTTGTTTCTGAGATGATGCTATGTCTTTCTGAGATGATGCTATGTCTTTCTGAGATGATGCTATCTCATTTAGAGATTTATCCATGTCTTTGAGGATGTCTGTCTGCTTGCCGGAGCTTTCATCTAGCCTCTCTAAGATGTCATTTTGCTCGTTGAATCGCAGGTGTAGTTGTTTTGCCACCTGTCTTGTTGCAAGCATCATGTATATCCCTACACCGCCGGCAATAATAAAGGCAGCTCCTATGGCGACAAGTGTCTCGTTCCACAAAACCACTCCTGTTATCAACAGACCGATGCCAAGAGATACAATGACAAACAGCCATCGATTGTCCTTTACCTGATCACTGATGTTGGTTTTTTGTACATCCGTACCTTTGCCAAACATGCTCTTCTGAGCCTCCAGTGTTATTTGTCACAAGCTGCATTATGCTGCGATCCTTTCTTTGCGTTGGCTGTACAACAATGTGTCATCAGGCATGTCTTTCCAGTCTGGAATTTCAGATTGACACATTATGGGACATTATCTCCTTTTTCCAGTTCTTCTTGGTATTTGTCCCACTCTGCATTGTACGCCATGAATTCCTTTATGGCATCAATCCCGCCTTGCGATTTTATGATTTTTCGTTCGGTTTCCTCATTGACTACAAGAGGGGCAATATTCTCATACGCCATGTCTGTTCCCTCATCAATTGTTCCAATGACTGCTTGATTTGCGTCAACTCCGGCTTTCATCAGAATTTCAGATGTTGCACCGCGTTCTCCCACGACTTGATAAAAGTCAAGAAATGCCCGGTGTTCTGAGATGGTCATCTCTATATCAGACCCCTGATGTTTGTAAATGGCTGAAAGTTGCAGTTTCTGCAAATCCACAACTCAAATGTGTCATCAGTCAATGTAGGGTCTCCTCTCTTGATGGCGTGATATCCGTATTGGGTGGAACCACACTCTGGACAATCGTTTTGAGGTCGTACCAAAGGTAGCATCTCTGAGAACGGTTTGATTGTAGTCTCTGTTAGTTTTGCACCATTTTTCTTAATGTCTGCAATGTCAATGTATCCCCATTCTGCGTCTCTGTCGGAGTTAAGATTTGCATATCCAAATGCCTCACTTGTGGATTCGTCCAGTTCTGCCACACACCACACAAAATTCACAGATGAAAGATACCATACCTGGTGAATTGTCTTCTCATCAAATGAAATTCCGTCAGTCTCGTAGAGTTTTGGGATTTTTTCAGCCATTATTGTCCGGCCTCCATATCACACAAATCCCTTATTTTGTGGGCTGCAGTGTCTGCTTCATGGAATGCGTACCTGGTATGATCTGCATCGTTTTCATCCAGGTATTCTTGGATTTGGCAAAAGTGTGCCTGTATTTCAGCTCTTAGTAACTTGATGCCTTTTTTGCTGTTTGCCATAGAACTGTCGTTTGAATTTTCTATGTCGACTTTTACTGCATCGTTGTTTTGCTGTGATTTGTTTTGTGTGCTTTCACTTGCACTGTTTTGTCGGACCATAATTGGTTCCTCCTTTTATTCTGGCAGTAACGTCACCAGCAGGACGATTCCCGTCATGAGAGCTACTTTGAATCATACTCTATGAGAATAATTCTACACAACTCTGTAGGAATAATTTTGAAAATCTGTCTTTGATTTTCTGTACCAAAAACTCATTGGATTCTAAAGATAATTATCTTAGAAATGCTATGAGTCTTGGATGTTTTGTTCAAAAAATTTGTTTTGGTTTCTCTAGTCTTTGCCATAGACTGATTTGTGGTCACATACTCGAAGTAGGATTATCTCATTGTGAAAATAATCCAAGGTGTAGATTAGGCGATCATTTTTTCCAAGTTCATATGCAAAGACTTTGTTGCTTTGTTTGTATTTTCCAAGATTTGCAGGATTTGAAGATGCTGCAAGTTCTAGAATTGCTTTATCTGCAATAGACTGTCTATTGTGTCCAATGTTTTTGTATTGTTTTTTGAAAGTATTTTCTTTTTTTATCTTCCAGCTAGTCATCTCTATGTAATTCTTCTAACAATTCTTCAGCTGAGGAAAATGTCTTCCAATCCTTGCTTTTTCTGACCTCGATTATATCTAACACTTCTTCTGGAATCATATCATCTTCATGCAATGACTTTAGATGTTCCTCAAAAGTATCTGATCTGTAGTTGTTTTGCTCAAAATCCTTTCTGATTATCTCTAGTTTATCCTCTGGGAGATGCTCAAAAGGATTGAGGGTTTTTGTCTCAGACATGTCTATTCTATTTTTCCATCATAAAAAAAGATTAGGAATCAAGAATGCGGTTTAATTCCTGTCTAACCTTTTTGAGTGCTCTTTGAGACCTGCCATGTGTATCTGTCCTCTTTGCTGTTTTTATCGTCTGTTTTCGGTTTTGAGTTTTCCCTAACATTGTCCATTATTAGCTGTATTGCACCCGGAATGCCGAATCCTACTCCCAATGCTAATAATGCATCTTCTTGCAGAATCATCCCGATTACAACACTTGTGGTTCCACCTACAATCCACGCAATCATAAGTACATTCATGTCAGTCATAGGAATCATGTATCTCATCTGTACATTCCTCTAAAAAAAACTAAGAGGCAGATCCAATCTCAGATGACTCCTGCAGCATCTTTGCAGCGATAACATGCGAGCATTCTTCTCGAAACTTGAATCCCAGACACTGGCATACTCCATCACTGATTATGTATGACTTTTCAAGAGTCGATGATCTTACTTGCCACGTGTCATCATCTATCTGTATGATGGAATCAGTCGCTATGAGACTCTGTGCCTTTTTCTCTGCAAACGGTGTCATTGCTTGCTTGCACCAAACGTATCAAGGTGGGTCTCTGCCTCATCTGCATACAGTGCTATGATGCCTGTCATCATCTCGGGTCTCAGCATGTCGTGAGTGATGTGTATGACGGAGATGTCTTTTCTTCGTGTCACTTTTACTGAAAAGACATTTTGTGCAAATGTATCTTCAAGATGGCATTTGAGTATTTTAGCCCGTACCACGATGTCAATTTCTGAGAGTTGGGATAAATGCTGGGGATATGCTTCTGGGAGACGGGGTATTTGGTGGCACAGTCCCAGTCTTTGAAGATGGCTAGTTGCACGTCTTATTGCATCGCTGAATGCAAACGTTGTCTTGCCACAAACCTGTGTTGACATTTGCTATTTTGTGACATTGCAACTGGACTCGTTGCAGTATTCTGTTCTTGATGCAGTTGCAGTGATGTGGCAGTTTGTACATCTCAGGGTACACTCCATGCATACATCCCCATGTTCTGAGTGGTGTGTCTCCTTGATTGTGCCATGTAACATCTCCCATGACTTGTGAGTGCACTTTGCAGAATCTTTGAGCGCCCTCATTTTGATGGCACCTTTAGGGCTGGCAAAGACTCTGCATCATCAAGTATTGCAGTGATTGCCTTTTGCACTCTGCTGAGTACCTTAAAGCACATCTGCCCGACGTCTTGCGGAGACTCTGCCTTGGCGTATGATGCGATATAGTTCCAGGTGTAGCTCTCAGAGTCATACCCGTACAGTTTTGCAAGCACACATGCTCCAAGCTGTGCGACAGTCTCCTGTTCAGGGTCTTGTCCGTTTACCATCTTGACGTTTTTGCCGTCATACCAGTGCATCAGTTCGTGCAAAAACGTGTCAGGTGCCTCAGTACTCAGAGTCATGGATTTGTCAGTATGATTCATTGAGCCGTACTCTCCCTGTTTTGTGTTTGTCCATCTCACGTCGATTCCATTTTTTTCTGCAAGCCCAAATAGCGGAGGCAGAGTCCTTGGAGTGTATGCCTTTAGAGCCTCTCCTTCAGTGTCCTCGTATCTAAATACAGGCACTCCCCGGAATCCGATAGTTACTGTCCTCTCCTCGTCTGTCTTCTTGTCTTTGATCTTCTTTACCATTGGGACCAGTATGTAGATTGCCTTTGAGCCCTTTTTGACGTGGCGCTTTACCTGCCCCCATTGCCTGTACCCTCTTGCATCATCTGTTCCAGAAAACAGCATCAGTAATTGGTTTCCCATTGACCATGAGGATGACGGTATGTCGTTTTCTTTGGCGTTGATAAACACCTTTGCACAGTTTGAGGCAAACTCTTTTTTGGAAAAGACTTCTGCAATCTCTTTTAGCAGAACTGTTGCTTTCTCAGAGTTTTTCATATTACTGAGACTCCAGCATGCGGTGACACTGTGCACATCTTTCATCCACGTTGTGACTCTGGACGAACTCTTTTGTGATCTGCGTCTCTACAGTTTGCTGTGTCGGGTTACACCATTCATCACTGCACTCTATGATGCCGTCTTTGTCGTTTCCGTGGTCTTTTGGTATGCAGAGTCCTTCGGGATTCTTCTCACACACTCCAAGTTCCCAGTATGTCTCCTGTATGTCCTGGCATGTATGGCAGTATTTTCTGGATACGAGTTCTTCTGGACTCATGGAATCTATACTGTATGGTTTTGATTTGAGACATTCTTTGACCATCTCCTCAATCAGGGCATCAAGATGTGCAGGCATGTCGTCTTGTACTGCATTGCTCATAGGATGTGCAATGTCATCGAAGATCTTCAATGTCTCCTCTCTTGTCGGATTTCTCAACAGTTCCTTGCGAGCCTTGACGTACACGTCCTCCCATGACAGTGTCACAAGAGATACGCCGTCTGGCATGTCTTCCCAGTCCGGGATTCTATCAGACATTATGACTATTCCTCCAGTTTTTTGCCCAACTGCTCATAGACTTGCAGGGTTGTTCTGTCCTCTGTTTTGAGAATGCCATCAAATGCATCAATGGTATCCCAAAACGAATCCATGATTGCATCTGTGAACTCGCCTCTTACTGCCATTCCCATTATCTGGTGCACTCTTTTCTCATCGCAGTTAAGATGCTCTCTGATATCCTCGCTGTCCAGAGTTAGAACTGCTATGGATGACATTAGTTGCACTCTGTACAGTTGCACGAGACTCCGTGCGGTTCATCCAATGAGGAATAATATTCCTCATTTGCTACCTGCTCTTCGAGCAGAAACCGCAGGGTTTCTTGCTGCTCCTCAGTCCATTCCACGTGATGGGTGAGACCATTTGTATTAAGGGCGGGATTTTGTGAATTGTTTTGTGTGCTTTCACTTGCACTGTTTTGTCGGACCATAATTGGTTCCTCCTTTTATTCTGGCAGTAACGTCTCCAGCAGTACGATTCCTGTCATGAGAGTTACTTTGAATCACACTCTATGAGAATAATTCTACACAACTCTGTAGGAATAATTTTGAAAATCTGTCTTTGATTTTCTGTACCAAAAACTCATTGGATTCTAAAGATAATTATCTTAGAAATGCTATGAGTCTTGGATGTTTTGTTCAAAAAATTTGTTTTGGTTTCTCCAGTCTTTGCCATAGACTGATTTGTGGTCACATACTCTATGCAAAATAATCTTACTGTTAAAATAATCAATAGTATAGATTATTCTATATTTCCCAACATTGTATGCAAATACTTTCATGCCTATTTTGTATTCTCCTTGATCTGCAGGATTATCAGATATGGAAAGTTCTGATAATGATTTGAGGATTCTTTGTTTTAGTTGTGGATCAAGACCCTTGAATTGTTTGATGAATCTTGGTCGGCGTGATAAATCCCAAATCATTGACCACTCAATTCTTTTGAAAGTTCATCAAAACTCACCGTTTGCCAGTCATCACTGTTTCTTGATTCTATGATGTCTAACACTTCTTCTGGAATCATATCATCTTCATGCAATGACTTTAGATGTTCCTCAAAAGTATCTGATCTGTAGTTGTTTTGCTCAAAATCCTTTCTGATTATCTCTAGTTTATCCTCTGGGAGATGCTCAAAAGGATTGAGGGTTTTTGTCTCAGACATGTCTATTCTATTTTTCCATCATAAAAAAAGATTAGGAATCAAGAATGCGGTTTAATTCCTGTCTAACCTTTTTGAGTGCTCTTTTGTGCTTTCTGCCACGTATGTTGTCTTGTGCAATTCCAAGATTTTTGTGAGCATTAGTTTTTTTCCTCCACAACATCACCAATCGATTCACTCATTCTGTCCATCATTAGATGATACAATCCTGCTCGATTGTGTATGGTGTGAGATTCAACTGCATTTTTGCCGATTTTGAACAACAAGTCTGAAATTGTCAATGTTCGGAATGGTACTGTTTCGCCCTTTTTCATTTGCATCACAATGCAAACATTAAGTGCGGCTCTTAGTGCATGTATCTCTCGTTTGTCATAATCAGCGGCATTGAGGGATGAAAACATTTCATCCAGTTCTTGCCATTCTTCTTTTGCTACATTTTTGCTCCATAGAGCAGTAAGAATATGGCTGAACATCCCACTTTTTTGAAATTTCAGTGGGACAACTTGTGTTAATACTTCACGGCAAAATTCTTTTCTTACTTGAGACATTTGCTCATCAGCCAAATCATCCGCAATCTTGACAAAATTTTTAAATTTGTCAATGGAACCATCAAATAACATAGGCTTGTTGTCGTCAAAAATAGAAGGAGTCAATTTTGACCCTCCTTTTTCTGCAATTCATATAATAACTTCGAGATATTTATGATTCTTTCCGAAGTGAATTGTGCGTCAAAATATTTTTGTTCTTGCACTTCTGCATCTAGTTCTTTAATGAGTTTTGAGAGCTTGGCAGATTCTCGTGCGAAAAAATCAGGAGTCAATTTTGTCTCTCCGAAAATTCCGCATATTGTTTTCGTGCTTCTTCTATTTCGTCAAGAATTTCAGCATACTCTTCCAATTCACACCAAATTATAGTGGGGAGAATTTTTTCTATATCCAGAAAATCATCAACGGTCATGTCTTCATACTCTTGTACGTATTCCCGAGCTTGTTCCTCATCGCAAGGACACCCGAGCATTGCACGAATATCTGAATCGTCAGCCCAGTTTGGAATTGTGAAGATCTCGTATGGAATATATCCGTCTTCATCTTGATCCCACGAGTTCCCGTGATACATGACTGTGTAGACATGTTCGTTTTTCACGTCGTATCTTACTCCTGAATTTGCTCCTGGTGTATGTTCTCTCATCGCCTGTTCTATTTTTTCAAAAATTTGGGAATCGGAGAGTTCTTTTGGTGTTTCTTGCTGGTGTTCAGTCTGTTCCATGTGATGGGTAAGACCATTTGTATTAAAGGCGGGATTTTGTGAATTGTTTTGCGTGCTTTCACTTGCACTGTTTTGTCGGACCATAATCGGTTCCTCCTTTTATTCTGAAATAACGTTTCCAGCAGGACGATTCCCGTCATGAGAGCTTGGGTTGAGTTATTCCCTTTTGGAAATAATTCGTTACAACTCTGTGGGAATAATTTTGAAAAATCCGTATGGATCTTCCATGTTATCTAGCAGCCATCTATCAAAGAATCTCTAAAATCTGATTGCTTTGAGATTTGATGCATCTAGATATTTTGCTCAAAAAATTTGTTTGTTCTTTCTAGTCTTTGCCGTAGACTGACTTGTGGTCGCATACTCGTAGAAATTCTATTGTATCACAACTCCAGTTGACATTGTAGATGATTCTGTATCTGTTTCCTATATTGTATGCAAACACACGTTTGTCTTGTTTGTATTTTCCCAATCTTGCAGGATTCTCAGATGTGAGCAATTGTAACACTGCATCTTTCACCCTTTTTTGTGTTTTAGAGTCCAATCTTCCAAACTGTTTGGAAAATGACGGGCGTCTATCTGGAATCCATTCAGTCGAGATTTGCGTAACTCTTCAAGAAATTCTTCAATTGAAGATGTTTTTCTGTCTTTTGCATTATAGAATTCATCTATATCCGCAATCTCTTCAGGACTCAGATCATCTGCTTGTTTTATCTCAGACATATCTATTGCATTAGTTGCATTCTTAAAAAAGATTAGGAATCAAGAATCTTGTTTAGTTCCTGTCTTATCTTTTTGAGCGTCTTTTTGTGCCTTCTCTGCCGGATGGAATCCTGTACCAAGCCCAGTTCCTTGTGCACATCAGAGATTATTCTTGCAGGACTCTTCATAGTCGCTTTGCTCCTCTATCTTTTCGCGTAGGATGTCAAGCTGCCCGTATGCGGGATAAAACGAGTCTGCAACATCAAGATTTCCTTGCATCTCAGAGTGTATTATCCACTGTTTTAGACTGTCTATGCTGTGTAGCAGTTCCTTGCTGTCCATATCTAGAACTTTGTGTATACAGCATCTGCAAATGTCACAGTCTTTTCTTTCTTTGTGTCTTGTTTTGCGTATCTCTCGTATGCATCTTGCAGCATTTTGATGAGTTCTGGAATCTGCTCTAGCTGGATTGACGGTCCTTTGTTCCATACTGTCTGTCCGTTCTCAGAGTTGAGAAACGTTGATGGCAGTCCGAACTGAATCCTGTTGCCAATGATTTCACTTTTCTGTCGCTGCAAGACCAGCTTTGCATCATTTGGAAGATGCTCAAGTTTCATCTGGGCTATTGTCTCAAATCCTTCAGCAGACATTAGAATGCCACTCCGATATCGGATTTAGAGTTCTCATCAAGGAAATCCCATTCTTGGCAATCACATGGACATTCTTTGCAGTCGTGAACTGGGGCATCTGCATCTCCGCCATACTCTCCTTTCACATAACCCTTTGCGTTCTCAGAATAACTCCAGTCGATGTACTCGTACTGCGTCTGTATTATGGAGCGTACCTCGTGATTGCATGCGATGCATATTGGAACCCTGTTTTCCTTTTCTGCATCTCGCATCTCCATACTTTGGGATTTGTGTATCCTGCCCCATCCGCCGCACATCATGCAGTCTTTTCCTTGCTGTATGCTCTGCTCATGGCCTTTGGCTTCACAATACTCGCATCTTGCATCATGGTGTTTGCTTGTACCGCATTCAGTACAGGTCTCAAAGATTCCGGTTCCTTTGCAGTTAGGACATGTGCTGTTTATGACCAACTATGCTGCAACCCTTTTGCATTTGCTGCAGAATAATGTGTCATCATTCTTCCAGTTCCAGCAAGAGTGTAATCCGTCATCCCATGAGAACTCTACGTCGTCTCCTGAATCATCAGTCCAGTCAAAGCCGTCAGAATATGCACAGTTACACATGCAGCTAATGGAGATCTGCGTGCTTGCAATTATGAAATCATCATAGTCGCATTCAAAGACGTGTGGTGTTGTGTATCCTTCGCGTATGTCGCATCCTCCATGGAATTGCAAGACGATGTATGTGTGGCCGTCTATTGTGAGAAAGTCGTACTGCATTTCTTGGTTGCCACAATAGGACTCGAAACCGTATGTGTTTGCGCCATGATCTTTTAACCAGTCATCCTCGTTATACGTCTCAGCAAACTCTTCCATGTTCTCAACCCATAATTTGTCTCGGTTTTCTGGTGCTGCTGCAAACTTGTGGAATTTACAGTCTACTGCTTTGTCATACGTTGCAATATCGTTAACTATTGCAAAGACGTGTTTTCTTGCACCATACATTTTGTGGGTTTTCACACTAGGTATGCTGTTAAAGTCGGCAATCCCACGGTTTTGCTGCCAGTGTCTGCCATATGCTCCTCCTGAATCAAGTATGTGTGCCCCCGTGTTCTCAGTAAGCATATTGTACAGTATCTTTTCTGTTTCTGTATATGTGGGGTATGACTCCTTGTTCAAGGGATGTGCATGCTCTGCCTGAATGGCACATATGGCTGATGCCATATCTGTCATGTGCTGTATTGTCTTTTGATGTGAATTGTTTTGTGTGCTTTCACTTGCACTGTTTTGTCGGACCATAATTGGTTCCTCCTTTTATTCTGGATGTAACGTCACCAGTAGGACGATTCCTGGCATGAGAGATATCTCAGATTATTCTCTTTTGAGATGATTCTGAAAATAACTCTGTAGGAATAACTTGGAAAACCCATATGGATCTTCTTTACACATCTCACACCAACTCGCTGAGTCGATTTGTATTGCTACAAATAATGTTGGTTTGGAGTGCATGACTCAGTCAAAAAAATATTGTGGGTTTTTGAAAACTCAGTCTTTTTTCTCTAGGTTCTCTAGAATTGTAGTATGCTTTTCTAGAATCGTAGTATGCTTTTCTAGAATTGTAGTATGCTTTTCTAGAATTGTAGTATGTGTACCTAGAATGTCTTTGATCTCTTTGAGAGACTTGTCCATCTCTTTCTGAGAGGATGCAATGGATTCCAATGCGGCTAGGTTTTGTCTGCCAACATCATGTATTGCTTCTTTGATACTGGCACCAACATCCATCGTAGTCCAAGACATTAACATTCCTACGAATCCAACTATAATAAAGGCTATGCCTTCACTTAGCAGTCGCGAATCTGTAAGCTGGCTCATGACAGTTAGGGATAACCCAACTGCTACCATTGCTACAAATATCACGTTTTGTTTTCGTACTAGACTGGTTTTTACTTTGTTTGTTGTTTTTTTGTTCATTGTTTCTGTATGATGCTGCAAGCATCTGTACCATCTCCACATCCAATCTGCCTGTCAGGTGTCATAGTATGATATTGGATTTGAGAGGATTGTCAGGTCACAAAAAATTGGGGTAGGTCACCCGATGTCGTCAGTCTTTGGACCCTAGTTTTTGAGGTTGTCTATGGTTGGCATGTATCTCGTGACTACTCAAGATAAATCATTACGGTTCCACAGTCATACCATTCATAGTGTGCGTTCCATTTGTCTAGGAATTCTTCAAGTTTTGGGTGGTCATTTCCACCATACTGGAACACGCAGATGCCGTCAAGACTGTTTCCTGATTCTCCAGAAACCCACAGTCCGCAATAACTCTCCTCATAACTGTGGAACTCGTCTGCTGTTCCTGCAACTTGTGGATCGTCCACAAATGCTTCAAAGGCTTTGCGGAATTTCTCCAGCCTCTCTTCTTTGAGATTCTGTTCCATACTCATTTCTGTACTTGCTCCAGAATCTCACAGGATACGCTCTCATTCCATCTGTCTTTCTTTTCGGGCAGTCTTGCAGATATTCTTACGGTCTTCATTGCGTTTTCCATCCGTATACGTGTAGACATCCACAATCTATGCTCCCAGTGGATTTCTCTTACCAGTTCTCCGGGATTTTGTGATTTGTTTTGTGTGCTTTCACTTGCACTGTTTTGTCGGACCATAATTGGTTCCTCCTAATTCTGAAATAACGTTTCCAGCAGGACGATTCCCGTCATGAGAGCTTGGGCTGAGTTATTCCCTTTTGGAAATAATTCGTTACAACTCTGTGGGAATAATTTTGAAAAATCCGTATGGATCTTCCATGTTATCTAGCAGCCATCCATCAAAGAATCTCTAAAATCTGATTGCTTTGAGATTTGATGCATCTAGATATTTTGCTCAAAAAATTTGTTTGTTCTTTCTAGTCTTTGCCGTAGACTGATTTGTGGTCGCATATACGAAGCAAATCAACAATTCCATCTCTGTATCGTATTGAATAAATGATACGATGTTTTCTGCCGATTTCATAAGAAAAAGATCTCATGTCTGCCTTGTATGTTCCAAGATTTGAGGGGTTTGTACAAGATGCAATCTCTTCAAGTGCATCATCTGCATCGTGTTGTATCTCTGAGTGGAGTTTCTTGTATTGTTTGGTGAATTTACTGGCCCACTCTAACCTCCACAATTCTTAATCACCATGCAACTCTTCAAGCAATTCTTTAAGGGTTCCAACTTTGTGATCTTTTGGATTGCTATAGAACTCTTTGATATCTTTGATCTCTTCATCTGTTAGCGGCGGCGAATCTACTTGTTTGGTATCAGACATATTCTATCTAGTTTTTACACCATACAAAAAGATTAGGAATCAAGAATCTTGTTTAGTTCCTGTCTTATCTTTTTGAGCGTCTTTTTGTGCCTTCTCTGCCGGATGGAATCCTGTACCAAGCCCAGTTCCTTGTGCACATCAGAGATTATTCTTGCAGGACTCTTCATAGTCGCTTTGCTCCTCTATCTTTTCGCGTAGGATGTCAAGCTGCCCGTATGCGGGATAAAACGAGTCTGCAACATCAAGATTTCCTTGCATCTCAGAGTGTATTATCCACTGTTTTAGACTGTCTATGCTGTGTAGCAGTTCCTTGCTGTCCATATCTAGAACTTTGTGTATACAGCATCTGCAAATGTCACAGTCTTTTCTTTCTTTGTGTCTTGTTTTGCGTATCTCTCGTATGCATCTTGCAGCATTTTGATGAGTTCTGGAATCTGCTCTAGCTGGATTGACGGTCCTTTGTTCCATACTGTCTGTCCGTTCTCAGAGTTGAGAAACGTTGATGGCAGTCCGAACTGAATCCTGTTGCCAATGATTTCACTTTTCTGTCGCTGCAAGACCAGCTTTGCATCATTTGGAAGATGCTCAAGTTTCATCTGGGCTATTGTCTCAAATCCTTCAGCAGACATTAGAATGCCACTCCGATATCGGATTTAGAGTTCTCATCAAGGAAATCCCATTCTTGGCAATCACATGGACATTCTTTGCAGTCGTGAACTGGGGCATCTGCATCTAGCTCTTTAATGAGTTTTGAGAGATTGACAGCTTCTAGTGCTAAAAAATCAGAAGTCATTTTTGACTCTCCAAAAAATCGGCATAATATTTTCTTGCTTCTTCGATTTCGTATACGATTTCATCATAGCACCCCCAATCTTCGATCGAGATATTTTTCAAGAATAATTCAACCTTTTCAGAATTACTCAATATTTCTTTATCGTCAAAATCTGGGTCCTCTCCTAAAATTCGCAATATGTCATAGTCATCACACCACTTTTCAAGAGTGAAAATTTCATAAGGACAGTATCCGTCTTCACCTTGTTCCCATCTGTTTCCGCTGTGATATGATTTGTAGATGCTTTCATCTTGTACGTCATATCTTACACTACTGGTTCCGCCTGGTGTATGTTCTCTCATCGCCTGTGCTATTTTTTCGAAAATTTGGGAATCGGAGAGTTCTTTTGGTGTTTCTTGCCGATGTTCAGCCTGTTCCATGTGATGGGTAAGACCATTTGTATTAAAGGCGGGATTTTGTGAATTGTTTTGTGTGCTTTCACCTGCACTGTTTTGTCGGACCATAATTGGTTCCTCCTTTTATTCTGGCAGTAACGTCACCAGCAGGACGATTCCCGTCATGAGAGATTGGGTTGAGTTATTCCCTTTTGGAAATAATTCGTTACAACTCTGTAGGAATAATTTTGAAAAATCCGTATGGATCTTCCATGACACCTCGCACCCATCTGATAAATCAGGTCCTAGCTTGCGCTAAAACTAAAATGGGTTTTGAGGCGTCGTACTCTCAAATCAAACTGTACTTTACAGCTTGTTCTCTATTTTCTTGAGACCTTCTCCGAGAGTTGAGAAACCTGTCTCTATTCTTTTTAGAACGTCTATCATCTCTGAATGGTTTTTGTTCTGAGATGATGCTATCTCCTTTAGGGAACCATCCATCTTTGTGAGAATATCTGTGTGTGTTTCGAGGATTTCATTTTGGTCGTCTAATTGCTGGTGCAGTTTCTTTGCCACCTGCCGAGTTGATAGCATCATGTAGATGCCTACGATTCCGGCAATAATAAAGGCAGCTCCCAAGGCAACTAGCATCTCAGCATATGGCGGTATGATTCCAAGTACCAGAAGACCTATTCCAAGACCCACGATAACATACAACAACCGGTTGTCTTTTGTGGTATCCTGTATTCTCTCACGCGTCTTTCTTGACTGCTCTTTGAGACCTACCATGTGTGTATGTCGTCGCTCTCGTATATCTCATAGTCTCTGATTGACGAGTTGTTGGAGTTGTGCTCTATGATGTGCTTTTCATCCAACTGCCAATCTGGATCTTGTATCTGTTTTGCAGTCTCAAAGACAAGGCAGTCACAGTCTTCTTCAAGATATGCATACTGACCCTTGATGTAGCTGTGTCGTGATATCAGCTCTGCGATACCTAGTGATATCAGCTCTGCTTTTGGAACTCTCAGCCATCCATGACCTGGATCAGCGTAGAGATGGTATCTATCTGAGCCTTTAGATGTTTGCTCAGAGATTGCAGTGCTAGACAACAGTTGGCTCCTTGTCAAGGCAGAACTCTTCTCCGTATCCCAGAAAGTGTTGACACAACTGCATTCCTTCTTGCCAGTTTTCTGCATCGCCATCTGAAGTTACTTTGATGGCATCACCGAGGTGGTGCTTTGCAATTATCAGACACACGTTAACTGCCAGGTCATATGGCTTGAATGCAGTCTTGGTACACTCAAAGATCAGTCTGTCGGGTTTGTGTTCTTTCTTCCATTGGGGTATCTCTGAGAGTTTCTGCTCAAGGCTGAATGTCTCATGAGAGCAATCCCCGTCACATACTCGAGTCTCCAATCGTACACCTGCAAACCAGTGTCCCTTAGCCAGTTCTGCTAGCTGCTGGTCTATCTTGTTTTGAGATACTCCAGATGCTTTCTCTGCGGGCCACGTGACTCCAAGTTCTCTTTGCTTATGTCCGCACTTTTCTAATCCATTAAACCAGATTTCAGTTGGAGTGATTTTCGGATGGTTCTGACCTAGTCCGTCTGCCAGAATTACTCCCAGATGTTTTAATGGAGTTATCATCGTCTTAAAGTCTGCTGCAACTTTGGCAAATTGTTTTGCATCAAACTCTTGAGAGACGTAGTAGTAGTGTGTGTAGCCCATTAGTTACACTCCGTACAGTTGCACGAGACTCCGTGCGGTTCATCTAATGAGGAATAATACTCTTCCTCATTTGCCATCTGCTCGTCCATCTTCTCTGCAAAGTGCCTGTGCCAGCAAAGCTCATCTAATGAGGAATAATATTCCTCATTTGCTGCCTGCTCTTCGAGCAGAAACTCCAGTGTTTCTTGCTGGTGCTCAGACCATTCCATGTGATGGGTGAGACCATTTGTATTAAGGATGGGATTTTGTGAATTGTTTTGTGTGCTTTCACTTGCACTGTTTTGTCGGACCATAATTGGTTCCTCCTTTATTCTGGCAGTAACGTCACCAGCAGGACGATTCCAGTCATGAGAGCTTGGGTTGAGCTATTCCCTTTTGGAAATAATTCGTTACAACTCTGTGGGAATAATTTTGAAAAATCCATGTGGATCTTCTTTAATGTCTTATGCCCATCAGTCTCTGAGAAATGTGTGACGGGTTCAGACAGGTAGGCTTTGTCAAAAAAATGCCTATTTTTGTGGTGTGTGATGTTTTTTCTTCAAAAAGTCCAGGACGTCTTTGGGCAACTGTCCTGTAAATACAGTATCTTCCATGTTTGGGTGTAGCAAAAATGACACCTTGGCAAGGATGCTCTGCATTACATCATCTATCTTTATCTCACCATCCTGAGTTGCTATGATGAGATTCTCAGTTGTCTTGGAGACTACGATACAGAGATGGCTCCATTTTTGGGATTGTTTGTCCCATACATGTGCAGTGCCACGAGAGTCGACATAAAATATGCCGTCTATCTTTACTGTATCTTCCTGTCTTCTTATGCGGTCTTGCTGTGCTGTGAAAAACGAATCCAGTATCTCGTCTTTGTGAATTCTTGAGAATTCCTCAGAGAACATATCATCATACATTGACGTGCTGTTGCTTTTGACATGCTCTGCTATTGCAAGTGCAACGTCTTCTGGTTTTCGTATCTGGATTGTATGCTTTCTCAGGGTACAGTTGAATATGCCATCATTGTACGTCTCAGTAATGGTTCTATTCTCATCTATCTTGTAGATGATTCTGTTTCCATCAAATACTTCATACTTTGTAAGATGGTACTGCGTGGCAGGAACTGTTTGGATTGTTCCTTGCCTGTCTCTTACTATGAGAAGGTCCTCTCTCTTCTCAAGAATACTATTTGATCTCATATCTCTACCTCTGCTATGATGCAGGTCTCACCGGCACTGCCGTACACTGTGGTGTTCTGAAGGCATATGTGGATAGAGTCTACACAAAACATCTTGTTCCATTCTCTGGTATCAAAGCAAAACTGCTCAGATGTCTCACCTTGAGATATTTTGATGTATGTGTTCTCTGAGGGGTTGTCCTTGATGGTATGAATCCTTGCAGTGTATCCGTGTATCTTCAAGGTGTACAGTGCTGTCTCCATTATCATGCTGTCCTTTGATGGTCCGCTGACATTTTCACCAAATGTATAGTCAAGTGCAGCAGTGCATATCTCAGAGAGTACACCGTGTTTTTCTCTGGGACTGTCCTTTGCAGCATCCATACATTGCTGTAATACTGCCTGGGCTGTAATCTTTTTTGTCTTTGCATCTTGACTCATTGCAACAAAGACTGCCTCAAGTGTACTGAGTGCATTCTTATTTGTAGTACTGTACAGTGGGACCGGTTCTTCACGATATCTGGAATAATATCCGTGCGAGCGATTAGGTCTTGTTGCAAACAGTCTCTGATAGCTTCTTACATATATCTCTCTTGCATGATGGCGCGATATCTTTGAGAGGGTGTCTCGTAGGTTTTCATAGTTTTCAGCCCATAGCCCGTCATACTTTATCTTCAGAGATGCACTCATTGCGCGTCCGATGATTTTGTCGTCGTCTGCATCATTATAGTTGTCTCCTCTAAACAACAGTATCATGGCAGCTCGCAGTGGGTCAAGCGTATCTTTTGTTCCTCTCACAAGTACATATGCAGACTCGATGCTGTTCTTGCAGATATCCAATGTGAGTGTTTTTGAATACTTGTTTGAATCATTGACTAGCATGCATATGCCCTCTGTCTCCAGTATCTTTTTGCCTGTGATGACCGCTCCACGTCCATCAGAATACTCTGTATTTTTTACCTTTGAGACAAACTCGTCTAGTGGTATTCCTCCACTCACGCCAGGCTTTTCCTTAAATATGCTATACCCGTTGATTCCGTTTGTATTCAGGCAGTTCAGATACTCTCGCATGTATTCTCCTTTTGGAATCGCAATGTGCGTTTGAGTCAGGTCGTTGACATTTATCTTTCTGCGATAGCCATATGACATATCATATGTCACAACCTCGCGAATCTGCTGCTGTTTCTTTTGGCGTTCTACCTTGATGTTGTGTTCTTTTAGAACATCTGTGATGTTGCGTATTCCAAACATCTCAAAACTGCCCCTCCATTCACTGTTCCTATGTGAGAGAAACACTATCTTTGCATCAGGGTTTATATCCCATATTGCATTCATCTTTGCGCCAACTACTGCAAGGCAGTACATGTTGTTTTTTGCAGGATTGGCATCACTAGAGTCCATTGTTTCAAAGACCCTTAGGTGGCGGCGGGTTGCATTCTTTTCTGCATCTATTGTGTAAGAGTCCATGTATAGTTTTGAGAGTGAGGCAAATGTTTTTGTGCCTTTGTGCATCCCATCACAATCAAACGATTCACAGTTTCTTGCAATTACCTTGTACTTGCAATCAAGATAATCCTCGATGGAATTTATCTTAATTGATCCTATGAATTTGCATATCTGGTCTTGTACTTTCTCTTGTATCTCTGATTCTGCCTGCTCTGTCAGATTGTCTCGTGATGCTGTTGGCATGTATCTTCGCTCGTCTTTGATGTTGAGTACGTACCCGTCACATCCCCCAGTCTCTAGCGGATCCATGTTTATTGGGATTCCTATGAGATTGTGCTGTCTTGGCATGTCATCGTAGTGTGCTCTATAGTTGTCACGGACTATTCCGAGAAAATAGTACTCTGGAGTGTCAATCTCTATCCAATCCACACAGTCATCTGCCTTGATGCAGAGCTGTTCTGTGAGGTAGTCGCGCTCAGATACGTTTCCTATCTGGTATATTCCTTGCTCGTATGTGAGAGGGTTTGTACTCTCAGAATCCTCTACAACATCGTTTTGCAGACATAATACCGTATCGATTTTTACAAACCTTGCCATTTCATGTGCATACTTTACAATCTCATAAAGCGATACGTCGTCTTTGACAGTCATCGATATCTTTGTGCCAAATGATTCTAGTGCAGGCATATTGATTGCCTCAAATGCGCGACCATCCTTTGATATGAATGCAAACTGCTCGCCTGTCTCCCTGCTGTATGTCTGAACTATGACGACATCAGATAGCAGTCTTGTTGCAAGTCTTCCGAATCCGAACTGTCCGGACTCGTCTCCAGAAAGGTTGCCGGACCTGCCTACAACAGTATACACATTGCGAAACGTGTCCATGCTCATTCCCATAGAGTCTGTTCCAAGAATGGATAGCGACCTCTTTGAGGCATCAACGTCTATGTGTATTGTGGGGGCAGGACTCTGTTTGTGCTTGGCTTGTGCTGTTCTGCACTGCCTTGCCTCGTTGTTGTATATTTCACGAAGCCCTGCTGTCGGACTGGTATAGATGTCACGTGCAAGCCTGTCAATTACAACATCTGATTCGAGTCTCATGTGAATGAGACCGTCATCGCCTACCATGTCATTGAATTTATCTGGTCTGTCCTCTGCCCCAAGCGAGGTAGTCTTTATTTCAGATATTGGCGGCGTATGATATTTTGGCTTACCCAATTATATCACTGCCACAAGGGGCGGAATTTTGTTGCTGTACGTTTTTGATACTTGTACCTGTATCGTATGGTTGTGCCATTGGCATCAACTCCTTTATTCTGAAATAACGTTTCCAGTAGGACGATTCCCGTCATAAGAGGTATCTTGGATCATTCTCCTTTGAGATGATTCTGATACCTCTGTAGGAATAATTTAGAAAATTACGTTTTTCATCTAGACGTTATCTGTTCTCAAATGTGAGAATATTTTATATCATCTCCACCCGCCCGCTGAGCCGGACCCATATGGGATAAAACGGGTTTGGATGATCTGTCCCAGAGGGTAAAAAAATTCCCTCTCAGGTACTCAGTCTTTTTGAGATCTCCCTAGCTGCTGCAAGATGACTCTGTATGAAGGGCAGTTTGTTTTGCATCTCTGAGTTGTCATACCTCTTGTTCTTTTTTGTTGCATCAAGGAATAGGTGCAGCATCTTCTCGTTACTGATAGTCATTATTCCATCAAGTATGCTCATCAGTTTTGGAATGTCATCGGCATGGTTGTAATACGGTATGATGTAATCATCTGTGTGTACGGTTACGTCTCGCGTTTTCCCGTATTTGTTTATCATTTCACCAACATCAAAACAATTCTCACCGCTAGACCTTGATTGCTCTTTGACAAAATTATAGGGTATGTTTTTGTATGACAGGTATACTGCAATCTCAAAGAGTTCGTCTGCGTCTGAGATAACAAGTATGGAATCCTCTCGTGTCTCAAGTGCTGGCGCAAGATTCCTGTTATCATACTCAAAAAGAGTGATGTCAGGATACCTTGCAATGTCTTTTGGCAAGATATTTCCGCTGCTTGTAGGATATGTCTTTGATTCTATCCCTGTGACAAAGTCTGAGAATGCGATTCCTCCTTTGATATCTGCCTTGTCCTTGACTGTCTTGTATGAGCAGACGGCATTCTTGAATGTGTTTTTTACCATCTGAAACTCTTTATCTGCACGTATTGTCTTCTCGCCAACATCTGCAAACAGGACCTTTGATGAGTGCAGCGCGACATTTGATTTGTACTGGTCATAACTGACTGTAGAATGGTGTTCTACGCATTGTGTCATCTTTGTTGTGATTCTCTTTACCTGAATCTTGTTTTCATCCAGATATTTTTGAGCAGATAAAATCCCAAATGAACTAAACAGTTCCATCGTGGCAACATCTGGTTTGATTGGGCGAAATATCAGGCATCCCGGAGAATCTTGTTGCAGTGCGGCAATCTTGGATTTTTCTAGTTTTTCAACATGAAATATCTTTGAGGGCTTTTCTAACAACGATACTAGTGCGTGCTTTGTCTTATCAGTAGACCATACCTCGCATTCCAAAAGTTTGATGAGATTTTTGGTTCGCTCATCAAGTATGCTCATAATTCTATCATCGCTGTCATACCGTCTCTCACTGAGGCACTCGTAGAGCATTCTGTTTTTGCCGTTGTAGAATTCCTCAAGTGTTGCAATGTTGAGTCCGGATTCTCTAGATAAGAGGCGGTGCACTAATGTCTTTACTTGTTCTTCGGTGCTTTCTTTGAGTCTTTCTCTGTCGGGGGTTGGCTGAAACTTTCTCTCGTCTTTGATGGTAAGGATTCCATGGCTTAGCGGGGATAGTATTTTTGTCGCTATTGGGACATTTACCAGATATGTCTCAAAGAGGGATTCATAGCCATGGTAGATCTCATTAGTGCCGTCCCACCTTTTGGAAATATTTATGCACCCATCAATTCTTAATGATTCGTCTTCCAGAGAAATAGGAATTCGCAATTGATCTTCTTTGTTGCCTTCAAGTTCTTTGAGTGCCTGTTCATATGAGACTGGTCCCATGACGTACTGTCCTGCCTCTTTCTGCCCGTATTTGATCTGTATTTTGGACTCTAAAACAAGAACTGTCTTGACCTGGCTGAATTTGGAGACCTTCTCTATCATGGCGTATAGACTCTCATAGTTTATCTCCCCGTAGAGTGTCAGCGAGATTTTTGTTCCATATGTATCCATTTTCGGCTCGTCAATTATCTGATATCCGAGACCGTTTCTTCCAAGTACTGCATATTTCTCGTTGCTCTCTCTTGCAAAAGTTTCAAGAATTATTGTATCTGAAAGACAGGTGTATGCAGCGCGTCCCATTCCGAACTGACCTACCTCTTGACCATCAAAGTTATCAGAGTGTCCTAGTACCGTAAAGACTTTTTTGAATCTCTCTGATGTCATTCCAGTACTGTCAATTCCCTCAATTACCAGCTTTTGTTTTTGCGGATCAAGGGTAATGAGGATTAGCGGTTCTGCGTTGTGATGCTTTTTTGCATACCTGCATGCCCTTGCCTCATTGGCATACAGTTCACGGAACCCGGAACTTGCATGTTGATACAAATCCCTTGACATTCTCTGTATTGCAACATCCTTATCCACATCCATTTTGATAAATCCATTCTCTGTTCCCTCAAAGAGATTCTTGTTGTAGCTTATCTTGGATTGCTCCAAGTCAAGGGGATCTTCAGATATTATTGTGGGCTTGTAGATTTTTGTCATGTTTTATTCTCGTTTTTTGGAATTGATTTGTGGGAATTTGCAGATATGGTGGAAAAGAGAGGGGTTGTTTTTGAAAAACAACATTAACCTCCTACTACTGCCCCAATACCCATGAGCTGGTTTGATTGGGTTCTTACCACTACGGCGTTTGCCGGTACCCTGTCATGTCCTCTGACTAGGTATCTGCTATCTCCTACAGATACTGCAAACAGGATTCCCTGCTTTTGTACAGATACTGCCTCCCATTCTTCAAGCAAGTCCTTTGCAAGAATTTCTCTCTTCTCGCTGATATCATGTATTGGCTTGTCAGTTACAAAATCAGGTCTTTGTATTTGCACCTGGTTGCCACTCACGCAGATACTGACTTTATCGCCATCTAGGACGGGATTTTGTGAATTGTTTTGTGTGCTTTCACTTGCACTGTATGGTTGTGCCATTGGCGTCAACTCCTTTTATTCTGAAATAACGTTTCCAGTAGGACGATTCCTGGCATGAGAGATACCTCGGATTATTCTCCTTTGAGAATAGTCTATAATACCTCTGTAGGAATAACTTTGAAAAACCCATATGGATTTTCTTTACACATCTCACACCAACTCGCTGAGTCGATTTGTATTGCTACAAATAATGTTGGTTTGGAGTGCATGACTCAGTCAAAAAAATATTGTGGGTTTTTGAAAACTCAGTCTTTTTTCTCTAGGTTCTCTAGAATTGTAGTATGCTTTTCTAGAATCGTAGTATGTGTACCTAGAATGTCTTTGATCTCCTTCTGAGAGGATGCTATCTCCTTCTGAGAGGATGCTATCTCTTTGAGAGACGTGTCCATCTCTTTGAGAGACGTGTCCATCTCTTTGAGAGATTTGCCCATCTCTTTTTGAGAAGATGCAATGGATTCCAATGCGGCTAGGTTTTGTCTGCCAACATCATGTATTGCTTCTTTGATACTGGCACCAACATCCATCGTAGTCCAAGACATTAACATTCCTACGAATCCAACTATAATAAAGGCTATGCCTTCACTTAGCAGTCGCGAATCTGTAAGCTGGCTCATGACAGTTAGGGATAACCCAACTGCTACCATTGCTACAAATATCACGTTTTGTTTTCGTACTAGACTGGTTCTTACTTTGTTTGTGGTTTCCTCTTTCATGATTTTTGTATGATGCTGCAAGCATCTGTACCATCTCCACATCCAATCTGCCTGTCAGGTGTCATAGTATGATATTGGGTTTGAGAGGATTGTCAGGTCACATAAAAAAAAGTTGGGGTTTGTAAGGTCTCAGCAGCCTGTCCAATGATCATCTTTGAACTGGCTGACGCCGCAGAATCTTTCTAATACTCTGGCATGTCCTGCATCAATGAGCATCGCGTTAAGGGACGTCTCAGGTGTCTGTACGGGATAGCCAAAGCACCATACCTTGCCGATTACTCTGCCATATGATCCTCCTTTCTGACCGTTATCCACATCATACATTGCAGTAGAACCTACAGGACAGTGCTTGGCAGTAAATGCCGTAGCCTCTTTGTATCCTGCCTCTCCGGACTCGGGGGTGTTTACCAATGCAAGTCTGATTCGGATTCCGTCAATGTCTAGCGTATCACCGTCTACTATTCTGGTGACTTTGCCTCCCGATGCAGTCTTGTATGGTATTACCTCCTCTTGGGATTCGGGCATTTCATCGTACATGTCGTTTTGTATCAAGCCATCTGTCTCATCAATCTGGGGGTCTTCTGAAACCGGCTCCTCTTCTGTGATGAATATGTCTGCAACTTTGTCCTGTGCTGCATACAGCATTTCTTCTCCGGCACCTATTCCATCTGAGACCGCACTTGATGCCTCATCTGATAGAATCATCGGGACTACATACTGGTATGTAAGAGATGCTGTAATTACTATCAGTACTGTGATTGCTACTGCCCCAAATGCTCTTTTGAGAAATCGTTTTGCCACTATACATCAAACCTCTTGATTGTTTGAAATACTTTTTCTCTTATGATATCATCTATTTCGTTGCCTGTACCCAGTGTTTCATCTAGCTTGATTCTAGCGTATGCATATTTTGCTGCCTTTTTTGCAATTGATTGTACCATAACCTCAAAGTATGGATCGTTTCTGAATCGTTTCATTGCTTTTTTGGTTCGCACTGAGTCAACTGCAAGGTCAAAAAGGCATGGATCGTCTTGGAATCGTTGCGTTGCTGCCTCTTCTGCTGTCATCTTGTTGATTCCCTCGTTATCATGTCAGAATGAATCCAAACCTCGACTATGGCTGGGTCTCATTTCTTTTGCATGCTCACACGTTTTCTGTTTGGGTCCGTCTTGGGATTGCTCCAAGTCAAGGGGATCTTCAGATATTATTGTGGGCTTGTAGATTTTTGTCATGTTTTATTCTCGTTTTTTGGAATTGATTTGTGGGAATTTGCAGATATGGTGGAAAAGAGAGGGGTTGTTTTTGAAAAACAACATTAACCTCCTACTACTGCCCCAATACCCATGAGCTGGTTTGATTGGGTTCTTACCACTACGGCGTTTGCCGGTACCCTGTCATGTCCTCTGACTAGGTATCTGCTATCTCCTACAGATACTGCAAACAGGATTCCCTGCTTTTGTACAGATACTGCCTCCCATTCTTCAAGCAAGTCCTTTGCAAGAATTTCTCTCTTCTCGCTGATATCCTGTATTGGCTTGTCAGTTACAAAATCAGGTCTTTGTATTTGCACCTGGTTGCCACTCACGCAGATACTGACTTTATCGCCATCTAGGACGGGATTTTGTGAATTGTTTTGTGTGCTTTCACTTGCACTGTATGGTTGTGCCATTGGCGTCAACTCCTTTTATTCTGGCTGTAACGTCACCAGTAGGACGATTCCTGGCATGAGAGATACCTCGGATTATTCTCCTTTGAGAATAGTCTATAATACCTCTGTAGGAATAACTTTGAAAAACCCATATGGATTTTCTTTACACATCTCACACCAACTCGCTGAGTCGATTTGTATTGCTACAAATAATGTCGGTTTGGAGTGCATGGCTCAGTCAAAAAAATATTGTGGGTTTTTGAAAACTCTGTATTTTTTCTCTAGGTTCTCTAGAACCATATGATGCTGCAAGCATCTGTACCATCTCCACATCCAATCTGCCTGTCAGGTGTCATAGTATGATATTGGATTTGAGAGGATTGTCAGGTCACATAAAAAAAAGTTGGGGGTGTGCTGTGGTTTTTATTTTCTTAAAAACCCCATTTCTGCGGCAGACTTTGATTTGGCACTAAGATCTAGAACGTATGGATTCTTCATGCCGACGGTTCTCCTATCTATTCTTGTGACCTGTGCTTTAGTTAGGATGTATTTCCTTATTTTACAGATAATGTAAAGCTCAGAATCACATATGTAACAGTGCGTGTAACATGGAAAATCCATGTTTTTGATTCCCGCAAATGCGTTTGGTCTGCCGGGAAGCATTGGATTTCCTTTCAGATATCGGGTGTCGTCATTTTCGTATATCTCATAGAGTCCACGTACAAATGATTTTGTCTGTATGTCCTCATGAAGATATGATTCGTTGCAATGGGGACATGTCACGGTTGCTATGACCGTATCAAACACTCCCATTTTCTTTGTCTCCGTTGCAAACATTTTTGGTGTATTTGAGATAGTTCTCAAAACTCACCGTAATGCCGTGCTCTTCTAGGTATTGGCATACTCTTCCAAGCTGTTGTGCATCTTTGATCATTTCTTCTTGCCACCCTTCGTAGCACCAGAAATCATGATCATAGTGTTCCACCACGATTCCTTTCCAGAATACTCTGCGATCCTCACCTCTGCCTCGGGTTAGATTCTCCACTCCACAAACAGGTGGTCCTTCTAGATATTTGCCTGTCTCACACTGGCATCTGAGTCGACGCAAGGCGACTTTGCCTTCTGAAGACAAAAGACCATTGGCTGCATTTTGCACCAGCTTCAAGTCACTTGCAAACAGAGCGTCTCCATCATCTGTGTGTCGTAGGATGGTTTGGCAGTTGTTGTAAATATCCTCTCCAGTCATTAGTTGTCTACCTCAGATACTCCAGATGGATCATTCTGTGAATCTATCATCTCTGATGATTCGAGAGGAATTGTTTTGCAACCAAATTCCATTACCTCTATTGCAAACTCTTCTTGCAGTGACATTTACTTTGACTCATTCTTGAGAGTCTGTGCAGAAACCGGTACTGAACTTGCAAAGAACCGTGTTGTTACTTTACGGTTTTTCTTGCTTTGTGGACTATCTCCAGTATGAGATATTCTTTTTATTGTACGCACATCCCATTTCTTCTCAAGAGAATTTGCCTTTCTTCTGTTCACCTTGAACTGTCTCTTGAAATTCTTGGATTGGATGTCGTCTATGGATGTTGGGATTGACTCTGTATCCATAAATGATTGCTGTATCTTTGCAATGTCTGTCTCGGTCACAAACTCTTCTTGTAGTGACATTTACTTTGACTCATTCTTGAGAGTCTGTGCTGCTGGTACTGAGCTTGCAAAGAACTGTGGCTTTTTTCCGTTTTTGAGACTTGTTTTCTCTGAGGCATGACTCTTGTCCATTCTCTTGAGTGATCTTGTGGCTCTCTTTGATGTCTTGCCTTTTCTGCCAAGTTTGAAAGGATATGATGGTTCATTCCATGAATCCACCATGTTCTTTGCCTTTTGTGGGATGTGTTCTCTGACAAATCTATCTGTCTCAGATAGGAACTGTCTGTCCTCAGAATCATCCTTTCTGCATTCTGAGAGTATCTCAAATTTTTGTTCATCAGATATTCCAGAATCTATCGCCGCTACAAATATCAGACTGCATGATGATATGGGTCTGACTCGAATGGTTCTTACATCCTCACCGTCTGTAACTAGCAACAACTCTTCCTTGTGGGTATCTAGCGGAGTATCTACTGCATACATTCCAGATAGGTTTGCGGTGATTCCTTTAGGGGTTGATCTCTTTGGTTTGTGAGCTAGTACCCTATCAGTCTTCTTTGCTAGGATGATGTCTTTTTTGGCAAACTCTATCTCGAGGACTTCCTCATCCCAGGACTCTACAGCATCTACTGAGAATCTCTTTCTTGGAACCAGATATCCTCCGCAAGGACAGCGGGTTATGTTTGCAGTCTTTTTCCATTGATGGCATCTTTTACAGCATGTTGCCTTTTCTGTCCTGATGGAATCCATATCCACTGGATTTGTCTCCAATGGAAGTGCCCCCTTGAACTTTTTGACCGGCATCTCAAAGATGTGCAGTTTGCCTTCTTTGATGACGGCTATTGTTCCCTCCTTGGTCCTGTATTGAACCAGAGCTTTGTTGGTCATATCATACTTGATGCGACCTCTGTACCCTTGGGTTTCTAGTTCTTGTTCGACATAGTTTTTTGCCAAGAGCAGTTTTTGATTTTGTGCATTTTTGATACTTGCACTTGTAATATTTTGTTGGACCATAAATGGTTCAACCTCCTTTTATTCTGAAATAACGTTTCCAGTAGAACGATTCCCGTCATGAGAGTTGGGTTGAGCTATTCCCTTTTGGAAATAATTCGTTACAACTCTGTGGGAATAATTTCAAAAATCATTTTGATTTTCTTTACACATCTCACACCAACTCGCTGAGTCGATTTGTATTGCTACAAATAATGTCGGTTTGGAGTGCATGACTCAGTCAAAAAAATATTGTGGGTTTTTGAAAACTCAGTCTTTTTTCTCTAGGTTCTTTAGAATTGTAGTATGCTTTTCTAGAATTGTAGTATGTGTACCTAGAATGTCTTTGATCTCATTCTGAGAGGATGCTATCTCCTTGAGAGACGTGTCCATCTCTTTTTGAGATGATGCTATCTCTTTTTGAGATGATGCTATCTCTTTTTGAGATGATGCTATCTCTTTTTGAGATGATGCTATCTCCTTCTGAGATTTTGCAATGGATTCCAATGCGGCTAGGTTTTTTCTGCCAACATCATGTATTGCTTCTTTGATACTGGCACCAACATCCATCGTAGTCCAAGACATTAACATTCCTACGAATCCAACTATAATAAAGGCTATGCCTTCACTTAGCAGTCGCGAATCTGTAAGCTGGCTCATGACAGTTAGGGATAACCCAACTGCTACCATTGCTACAAATATCACGTTTTGTTTTCGTACTAGACTGGTTCTTACTTTGTTTGTTGTTTTTTTGTTCATTGTTTCTGTATGATGCTGCAAGCATCTGTACCATCTCCACATCCAATCTGCCTGTCAGGTGTCATAGTATGATATTGGATTTGAGAGGATTGTCAGGTCACATAAAAAAAAGTTGGGGGTGTGCTGTGGTTTTTATTTTCTTAAAGATGTTTTTCTGTCACAAACTCTTCTTGTAGTGACATTTACTTTGACTCATTCTTGAGAGTCTGTGCTGCTGGTACTGAGCTTGCAAAGAACTGTGGCTTTTTTCCGTTTTTGAGACTTGTTTTCTCTGAGGCATGACTCTTGTCCATTCTCTTGAGTGATCTTGTGGCTCTCTTTGATGTCTTGCCTTTTCTGCCAAGTTTGAAAGGATATGATGGTTCATTCCATGAATCCACCATGTTCTTTGCCTTTTGTGGGATGTGTTCTCTGACAAATCTATCTGTCTCAGATAGGAACTGTCTGTCCTCAGAATCATCCTTTCTGCATTCTGAGAGTATCTCAAATTTTTGTTCATCAGATATTCCAGAATCTATCGCCGCTACAAATATCAGACTGCATGATGATATGGGTCTGACTCGAATGGTTCTTACATCCTCACCGTCTGTAACTAGCAACAACTCTTCCTTGTGGGTATCTAGCGGAGTATCTACTGCATACATTCCAGATAGGTTTGCGGTGATTCCTTTAGGGGTTGATCTCTTTGGTTTGTGAGATAGTACCCTATCAGTCTTCTTTGCTAGGATGATGTCTTTTTTGGCAAACTCTATCTCGAGGACTTCCTCATCCCAGGACTCTACAGCATCTACTGAGAATCTCTTTCTTGGAACCAGATATCCTCCGCAAGGACAGCGGGTTATGTTTGCAGTCTTTTTCCATTGATGGCATCTTTTACAGCATGTTGCCTTTTCTGTCCTGATGGAATCCATATCCACTGGATTTGTCTCCAATGGAAGTGCCCCCTTGAACTTTTTGACCGGCATCTCAAAGATGTGCAGTTTGCCTTCTTTGATGACGGCTATTGTTCCCTCCTTGGTCCTGTATTGAACCAGAGCTTTGTTGGTCATATCATACTTGATGCGACCTCTGTACCCTTGGGTTTCTAGTTCTTGTTCGACATAGTTTTTTGCCAAGAGCAGTTTTTGATTTTGTGCATTTTTGATACTTGCACTTGTAATATTTTGTTGGACCATAAATGGTTCAACCTCCTTTTATTCTGAAATAACGTTTCCAGTAGAACGATTCCCGTCATGAGAGTTGGGTTGAGCTATTCCCTTTTGGAAATAATTCGTTACAACTCTGTGGGAATAATTTCAAAAATCATTTTGATTTTCTTTACACATCTCACACCAACTCGCTGAGTCGATTTGTATTGCTACAAATAATGTCGGTTTGGAGTGCATGACTCAGTCAAAAAAATATTGTGGGTTTTTGAAAACTCAGTCTTTTTTCTCTAGGTTCTTTAGAATTGTAGTATGTGTACCTAGAATGTCTTTGATCTCATTCTGAGAGGATGCTATCTCCTTGAGAGACGTGTCCATCTCTTTGAGAGACGTGTCCATCTCTTTGAGAGATTTGCCCATCTCTTTTTGAGAAGATGCTATCTCCTTCTGAGATTTTGCAATGGATTCCAATGCGGCTAGGTTTTTTCTGCCAACATCATGTATTGCTTCTTTGATACTGGCACCAACATCCATCGTAGTCCAAGACATTAACATTCCTACGAATCCAACTATAATAAAGGCTATGCCTTCACTTAGCAGTCGCGAATCTGTAAGCTGGCTCATGACAGTTAGGGATAACCCAACTGCTACCATTGCTACAAATATCACGTTTTGTTTTCGTACTAGACTGGTTTTTACTTTGTTTGTGGTTTCCTCTTTCATGATTTTTGTATGATGCTGCAAGCATCTGTACCATCTCCACATCCAATCTGCCTGTCAGGTGTCATAGTATGATATTGGATTTGAGAGGATTGTCAGGTCACATAAAAAAAAGTTGGGGGTGTGCTGTGGTTTTTATTTTCTTAAAGATGTTTTTCTGTCACAAACTCTTCTTGCAGTGACATTTACTTTGACTCATTCTTGAGAGTCTGTGCTGCTGGTACTGAGCTTGCAAAGAACTGTGGCTTTTTTCCGTTTTTGAGACTTGTTTTCTCTGAGGCATGACTCTTGTCCATTCTCTTGAGTGATCTTGTGGCTCTCTTTGATGTCTTGCCTTTTCTGCCAAGTTTGAAAGGATATGATGGTTCATTCCATGAATCCACCATGTTCTTTGCCTTTTGTGGGATGTGTTCTCTGACAAATCTATCTGTCTCAGATAGGAACTGTCTGTCCTCAGAATCATCCTTTCTGCATTCTGAGAGTATCTCAAATTTTTGTTCATCAGATATTCCAGAATCTATCGCCGCTACAAATATCAGACTGCATGATGATATGGGTCTGACTCGAATGGTTCTTACATCCTCACCGTCTGTAACTAGCAACAACTCTTCCTTGTGGGTATCTAGCGGAGTATCTACTGCATACATTCCAGATAGGTTTGCGGTGATTCCTTTAGGGGTTGATCTCTTTGGTTTGTGAGATAGTACCCTATCAGTCTTCTTTGCTAGGATGATGTCTTTTTTGGCAAACTCTATCTCGAGGACCTCTTCATCCCAAGACTCTACAGCATCTACTGAGAATCTCTTTCTTGGAACCAGATATCCTCCGCAAGGACAGCGGGTTATGTTTGCAGTCTTTTTCCATTGATGGCATCTTTTACAGCATGTTGCCTTTTCTGTCCTGATGGAATCCATATCCACTGGATTTGTCTCCAATGGAAGTGCCCCCTTGAACTTTTTGACTGGCATCTCAAAGATGTGCAGTTTGCCTTCTTTGATGACGGCTATTGTTCCCTCCTTGGTCCTGTATTGGACCAGAGCTTTGTTGGTCATATCATACTTGATGCGACCTCTGTACCCTTGGGTTTCTAGTTCTTGTTCGACATAGTTTTTTGCCAAGAGCAGTTTTTGATTTTGTGCATTTTTGATACTTGCACTTGTAATATTTTGTTGGACCATAAATGGTTCAACCTCCTTTTATTCTGAAATAACGTTTCCAGTAGAACGATTCCCGTCATGAGAGTTGGGTTGAGCTATTCCCTTTTGGAAATAATTCGTTACAACTCTGTGGGAATAATTTCAAAAATCATTTTGATTTTCTTTACACATCTCACACCAACTCGCTGAGTCGATTTGTATTGCTACAAATAATGTCGGTTTGGAGTGCATGACTCAGTCAAAAAAATATTGTGGGTTTTTGAAAACTCAGTCTTTTTTCTCTAGGTTCTTTAGAATTGTAGTATGTGTACCTAGAATGTCTTTGATCTCATTCTGAGAGGATGCTATCTCCTTGAGAGACGTGTCCATCTCTTTTTGAGATGATGCTATCTCTTTTTGAGATGATGCTATCTCTTTTTGAGATGATGCTATCTCTTTTTGAGATGATGCTATCTCTTTTTGAGAAGATGCTATCTCCTTCTGAGATTTTGCAATGGATTCCAATGCGGCTAGGTTTTTTCTGCCAACATCATGTATTGCTTCTTTGATACTGGCACCAACATCCATCGTAGTCCAAGACATTAACATTCCTACGAATCCAACTATAATAAAGGCTATGCCTTCACTTAGCAGTCGCGAATCTGTAAGCTGGCTCATGACAGTTAGGGATAACCCAACTGCTACCATTGCTACAAATATCACGTTTTGTTTTCGTACTAGACTGGTTTTTACTTTGTTTGTGGTTTCCTCTTTCATGATTTTTGTATGATGCTGCAAGCATCTGTACCATCTCCACATCCAATCTGCCTGTCAGGTGTCATAGTATGATATTGGATTTGAGAGGATTGTCAGGTCACATAAAAAAAAGTTGGGGGTGTGCTGTGGTTTTTATTTTCTTAAAGATGTTTTTCTGTCACAAACTCTTCTTGCAGTGACATTTACTTTGACTCATTCTTGAGAGTCTGTGCTGCTGGTACTGAGCTTGCAAAGAACTGTGGCTTTTTTCCGTTTTTGAGACTTGTTTTCTCTGAGGCATGACTCTTGTCCATTCTCTTGAGTGATCTTGTGGCTCTCTTTGATGTCTTGCCTTTTCTGCCAAGTTTGAAAGGATATGATGGTTCATTCCATGAATCCACCATGTTCTTTGCCTTTTGTGGGATGTGTTCTCTGACAAATCTATCTGTCTCAGATAGGAACTGTCTGTCCTCAGAATCATCCTTTCTGCATTCTGAGAGTATCTCAAATTTTTGTTCATCAGATATTCCAGAATCTATCGCCGCTACAAATATCAGACTGCATGATGATATGGGTCTGACTCGAATGGTTCTTACATCCTCACCGTCTGTAACTAGCAACAACTCTTCCTTGTGGGTATCTAGCGGAGTATCTACTGCATACATTCCAGATAGGTTTGCGGTGATTCCTTTAGGGGTTGATCTCTTTGGTTTGTGAGATAGTACCCTATCAGTCTTCTTTGCTAGGATGATGTCTTTTTTGGCAAACTCTATCTCGAGGACCTCTTCATCCCAAGACTCTACAGCATCTACTGAGAATCTCTTTCTTGGAACCAGATATCCTCCGCAAGGACAGCGGGTTATGTTTGCAGTCTTTTTCCATTGATGGCATCTTTTACAGCATGTTGCCTTTTCTGTCCTGATGGAATCCATATCCACTGGATTTGTCTCCAATGGAAGTGCCCCCTTGAACTTTTTGACTGGCATCTCAAAGATGTGCAGTTTGCCTTCTTTGATGACGGCTATTGTTCCCTCCTTGGTCCTGTATTGGACCAGAGCTTTGTTGGTCATATCATACTTGATGCGACCTCTATACCCTTGGGTTTCTAGTTCTTGTTCGACATAGTTTTTTGCCAAGAGCAGTTTTTGATTTTGTGCATTTTTGATACTTGCACTTGTAATATTTTGTTGGACCATAAATGGTTCAACCTCCTGTTATTCTGAAATAACGTTTCCAGTAGAACGATTCCCGTCATGAGAGTTGGGTTGAGCTATTCCCTTTTGGAAATAATTCGTTACAACTCTGTGGGAATAATTTCAAAAATCATTTTGATTTTCTTTACACATCTCACACCAACTCGCTGAGTCGATTTGTATTGCTACAAATAATGTCGGTTTGGAGTGCATGACTCAGTCAAAAAAATATTGTGGGTTTTTGAAAACTCAGTCTTTTTTCTCTAGGTTCTTTAGAATTGTAGTATGTGTACCTAGAATGTCTTTGATCTCCTTCTGAGAGGATGCTATCTCTTTGAGAGACGTGTCCATCTCTTTGAGAGACGTGTCCATCTCTTTGAGAGATTTGCCCATCTCTTTTTGAGAAGATGCAATGGATTCCAATGCGGCTAGGTTTTTTCTGCCAACATCATGTATTGCTTCTTTGATACTGGCACCAACATCCATCGTAGTCCAAGACATTAACATTCCTACGAATCCAACTATAATAAAGGCTATGCCTTCACTTAGCAGTCGCGAATCTGTAAGCTGGCTCATGACAGTTAGGGATAACCCAACTGCTACCATTGCTACAAATATCACGTTTTGTTTTCGTACTAGACTGGTTCTTACTTTGTTTGTTGTTTTTTTGTTCATTGTTTCTGTATGATGCTGCAAGCATCTGTACCATCTCCACATCCAATCTGCCTGTCAGGTGTCATAGTATGATATTGGATTTGAGAGGATTGTCAGGTCACATAAAAAAAAGTTGGGGGTGTGCTGTGGTTTTTATTTTCTTAAAGATGTTTTTCTGTCACAAACTCTTCTTGTAGTGACATTTACTTTGACTCATTCTTGAGAGTCTGTGCTGCTGGTACTGAGCTTGCAAAGAACTGTGGCTTTTTTCCGTTTTTGAGACTTGTTTTCTCTGAGGCATGACTCTTGTCCATTCTCTTGAGTGATCTTGTGGCTCTCTTTGATGTCTTGCCTTTTCTGCCAAGTTTGAAAGGATATGATGGTTCATTCCATGAATCCACCATGTTCTTTGCCTTTTGTGGGATGTGTTCTCTGACAAATCTATCTGTCTCAGATAGGAACTGTCTGTCCTCAGAATCATCCTTTCTGCATTCTGAGAGTATCTCAAATTTTTGTTCATCAGATATTCCAGAATCTATCGCCGCTACAAATATCAGACTGCATGATGATATGGGTCTGACTCGAATGGTTCTTACATCCTCACCGTCTGTAACTAGCAACAACTCTTCCTTGTGGGTATCTAGCGGAGTATCTACTGCATACATTCCAGATAGGTTTGCGGTGATTCCTTTAGGGGTTGATCTCTTTGGTTTGTGAGCTAGTACCCTATCAGTCTTCTTTGCTAGGATGATGTCTTTTTTGGCAAACTCTATCTCGAGGACTTCCTCATCCCAGGACTCTACAGCATCTACTGAGAATCTCTTTCTTGGAACCAGATATCCTCCGCAAGGACAGCGGGTTATGTTTGCAGTCTTTTTCCATTGATGGCATCTTTTACAGCATGTTGCCTTTTCTGTCCTGATGGAATCCATATCCACTGGATTTGTCTCCAATGGAAGTGCCCCCTTGAACTTTTTGACTGGCATCTCAAAGATGTGCAGTTTGCCTTCTTTGATGACGGCTATTGTTCCCTCCTTGGTCCTGTATTGGACCAGAGCTTTGTTGGTCATATCATACTTGATGCGACCTCTATACCCTTGGGTTTCTAGTTCTTGTTCGACATAGTTTTTTGCCAAGAGCAGTTTTTGATTTTGTGCATTGTTTTGAATATTTTTGCTTTGTATTTTTCGCGTCATGATATACTTCGCCCTATAACTGAGGGCGGTGCTTCTCTCAGATGCTGCAAGTATGCAGATTGTCTCTGGTCCTAGTCCGTAGTGTGGCGATGTCGTCACTCAGAATAGCTTGCGCTAAATTTAAAAAAATAGTTTCTGGGTGCAAATACCCACCTCATCATTCAATGTCGGGTGAATACTCCTGTTGATTTATTCTTTTTACAATAAACCAAATGATATTGCTATGCGGACGTGTTTGTACTTTGTAGTTGTTGCATTTGAGAAAAATTCTTTTCAAATCCCTCATACCTACTCGCTGAGTCGATTCTTTTGTAGGGTAGCAGAGATGATGTCTCAGTTTGACAAAACCTTGGAAATGACACCAACATTTTTAACAGCATTGCTGCAAAAGATTGTTAGAGGGCTCAGATTGTTGCTGTCATCATTTAGATGTTCAGACGTGCCAGAAACTCATCATTGCCCTCTAATTCATTTTTGCTAAAAATTGCATGCTTTTGATATCGTGTAATTACGCGATACTTTGGCTGATTTTGCTCAAAAATTGGTGTTTTAGAAATTTGGTTTCAAAGATAGGGATTTTTCCTTATCTATGCTAGAAGTTGTGTTTTTGATGTTTTTTGGGTTTTGTTTAATATAGTAAGGACTCGTTGTATTAAGTGCCTTTTTTTATCGATATTTTTTTCACGGATTTTTGATGTCGTCATATTACGCGATACTTTGATTTTGATATCGCGTAATTACGCGATACCAAAATACCGCTTTAAATTCAAAATGTTCTGATGATATCATGAATAAGAATTGTGTAGGGCTGGACATTGGAACCGGTTCAGTAAAAGTTGCCACAGCACATGGCACATTTGTGTTCCCATCAATCATTGCACAAGGCAAGGGCATGGATTTGGAATCAGAAGATATTATTTTGGTTGGAGAGGATGCAGTAAGACAAGAGCATGTAAAGTCAATGGTGCTAAAGACTCCGGTGTATAGGGGAACTCCAACATCTATTTCTGATTACATGGAACTGGTAAGGTATGCGCTAGACCGGGTCATATTGCACAAAAGAGATGCGGTATATGAGGGACCTCAAAGCTATTCAGAGTGTATGATTGTTGCAGGAATTCCATATGACGCAAGGGGGCACACCCAGAAAATAAAGGATTCTGTAAACCATAGATTTGCGCCAAAGTTCTTTGGTCTGATGTATCAGGCAAAGGCTACGTTGGATAACGAGGGAGTAGTAGACGGGATAGTGTGCCATATAGGACATGGGACCACGGAGATAATGGCTGTAACTCATCAGAGCATAAGTTACGCCAAGACCGTACCGTGTGGGGTCGGGGAGATAACAAGTGCCATCACAGAGTCAAGATCAGAATACATGAATCCTGAGATATTCTCAAAGAACACCCCACAGCTTGCAGAGGCAAGAAAGATACTTGCAGCAAACATTTCAGATTCTTTAGAAAAGGTAGTAATTGACTATCCCAAGATTCCCGTAATCTGTGCAGGAGGAGGGGCACTGATTCCAAAACTAGTCTCTGAGATAAAAAACGACATTATCCAAAATGTGAGAATTGCAAAAAACCCCGTATTCTCAAACGCGCTTGGAATGCTCAAAAA
The DNA here is from genome assembly GCA_965205675.1 of Candidatus Nitrosopumilus sp. Taxonomy (GTDB): domain Archaea; phylum Thermoproteota; class Nitrososphaeria; order Nitrososphaerales; family Nitrosopumilaceae; genus Nitrosopumilus. The sequence goes on along the minus strand of OZ242186.1, from coordinate 1,335,083 downwards.
GGCTCAGGAAAAATGTGCCTGACTGAAAAGGACAAGAGAGTAATTCAGACACCCCTCTCGTTTTCTGTATTGCAAAGAAAGGATGCAAGGTACAGAGCAAGGATAAAGATCCAGAGACTGCTGCAGGATGTAGAGTTTGTGATGATGCATCAGAAAGCAATTTGTGACGAGTTTGGAATCAATGTTGCAGAGGATGTGAAAATTCCAAGACATGACATTATTGCTCCAAAAGAATTAATCACATCATATCAAAAAAATACACAGGGCATCAAGGATTCATCTGAGTCACAAGAGGATCCGGACCTTCTTTGAGGAATAAGAAAAAGATTATTTTTCTATATTTAGATTTCTTTAATTTTTATATTCAAGTTGTATACATATACCAAATGCAGAAGAGATTAAATTGTTTTTACTATCCATGCAGGAAATGGGGAGTTTATGTTCTATTAGATTACAGGACTTGTTAACATACAGGAGAATGCAGAATGGATGTTAGTACAAGAAAGAATATTGGACTCAAGAAATATCAAGCGCCAAAAAGATGCAAAGCATATTGTAAGTTATGGTGGCAGAGTAAACTCTACTGCACTAATTGTTTTTTTGGTCAAAAATAAATTCCCGTTAGATTATGTTGTGTTTTCAGATACAGGCGATGAAATGCCTGAAACATACCAGTATCTTGATGTAATGGAGAGATATCTCAAAAGAAGAAACATTCCATTTGAAATTGTAATGAATAGAAAAAAAGAAGCATTATAAGACAAGTGTTTAAGACGTGAAGTTATTCCATCTCAAGTGTGGAGATGGTGTACAAGAGATTTCAAAGTAATTCCAATTCATGCATTTTATCGTAAACTACAATCACATGTGTACCAATACATGGGAATTGACTATGGCGAGGTTCACAGAATGAAACCTGCTAGAGAAGATTATGTAACTAATTTGTATCCGCTAATTGATTTCAAGATTAATCGTGAAGGATGCATTGATTTGATCAAAAGTGCAAGATTACCTACCCCTGAAAAAAGTGGTTGTTATTTCTGTCCATATAACAACATGCAAAGATGGGGAGAAATTCATGAGAAGCATCCAAAATTATTCAAATATTCTATGAAGATTGAAGAACAAGGAAAGCATTTTGAAACTCAGAGATTGGCACCCAAAGGATATTCACTTCGAGATATTGATAAAATGATGAAGCAGAAAAAGAAACTGCCAATGATTGATGTAGATAGTCCCTGCGGCAGTGAATGTATGATTTAACCTTTAGAAGGTGGATATGAGAAAAGTATTTTTTCAATACGATCAAGACTGTGTATAATTTCATTAATTTCTGTCAGGTGAAAAACAATTATGTTTAATTCTGCTATATTGTCTCCTTCTTTGAGGTCATGTTTGGCATCTTCATATGCCCTACGTATAACTACAACATCTTGGTTATTTTTTTGGATTGTTTCGCATAATGCATCTAATAGTACCTGGTGAAATATCGTTTTGTTCCATTTCTCCTAATTCATTGATATAACAGTGAAGATATTCTGTTTTAAAGAGTTGTAGGTGGTAATGGTGAATCGGAATTACTGTAAAACAACACAAACACTATCTCTTGATTCTCAAACTTGTAGATAATATGCCATCCATATTGGGGGAAAAAGAGTTTCTTGTTGATGGTTTCCTCACAGGTTGTAATGTTTGCAATACATTCAGGATCTTGTTGTTCTGCAATCCATTCACAAAGTTTTCTAATTCGGTTAGATGCTAAAGGATTTTTTAGATTCGCAATCTTCTTGTTAAATTTTGGTGCGTATTCAAAAGGCCATCTAGACATGATAGTAAAAGAGGTTTATTTGATGTCTAAAGTTTTGACATTACATAGTCCTAACTCTTTTGTGATTTCATAGTCAGCTATAATTTCTGCATCTTTTTCAGTCCAATCACATGGAGCAGTTGTAAAATCCATTTCTTCAGTCATTGTATTTTCAAAAGCCTTTGATTTTACGTCTATTTATATGATCATAAAATATTGAGTTTTTGATTAATTTTTAATTTTGTTTTTAAACAAGTATTGGATCTTAGATACCCACTACTGAATCCATTGTTGTATCCCAAAATCAGTTCGTCCCTTATTTGACATCGTATTCTTCTCCTGTCTGCTCATCAATAACTCTTGTTCCTTTCTCGGGCATCTTTCTTGCATATGCCTTTGCAGGGGTCTCAAGATTATCCCAGTCAAGTGACATGTGTGGCTTTATGTGGTTGTACCAGTGGACCAGCTCATCAATGGTGCCAAACCATTTCTGCTTTCTCTGAATCTCGCCGTGAAATCTTTCTAACTTTCCATTTGTCTGGGGATGATTCACTCTTGCCATGATGTGTTTTATTCCAAATCTAACCAGTTCTTGCTCAAACTGTGATGCTCCTTTTCTCTTGTATTCTGATTGGTTTGCATAAAACTGGGAGCCATGATCAGTTAGAATTGATGCAGGCCTACCGTGCTTTGCAATTGCCTCATGTAATACTACAAGTGCGTTATCTGTTGTTGCCTCTGCAAACACTCCATGAGAAACGATAAACCTTGATGCGTCATCCTGGTAACACAGAAACCATCTGCCATCGTCTAACTGCTTCCAGTCAGTATGCCACATGGAGTTTGAATATGTCCTTTCATATCTAACCCACTTTCGCCTTCTCCTCTTCTTTGGCTGAGCTTCTGCCAACCAAATGTTTTGTACATAAGACGTCTTGCGTAATTATTTCTAGGCATGAATTTTGTTGCAGGATTTTTAAAATTGGTTGAGAAATTTGAATTTTCAGGTATGAATTCTGTTAAAATACAAAATTTGAGAAAAAATTTCTATAATTACGCAAGTGGTCTATATAATTCTGTAAGGAATTGGCTTGATTCATTTGAAAAATATGGATTGGAGGGCCTGGAGGACCCCCCCTCGTTCTGGCCGTCTGCCATTAATTTCACACAAAAAATTACAAAAAATAGAGCGTGCATTTAAGAAAATTTCAGACGGCATGACTCCAAAGAAACTGATACAATTCATATTTTACAGAACACGCATTACATATCATATCACTCATGTGCGTCCTTTGATGCACAAATGGAATCTAAAACCAAAGGTTCCACAAAAGGTACATGTACGTGCCGCATCCAAGGATACATGCCGCAAGTGGAAAAACCGCATCCTGTCCTGTATTTTTGTCTTTTTAAACAATATATCTTATAATCTCCATGAACATCAATGCCAGAAAAAGACTAGGAATCAGCGGTCTGATGCAAGTTGCAATGATCGCAGGGATTGTGCTCATCTTTTCGGGAACATTGTTTACCTTTGCAGGAGACATATTTGACGTACAGACGATAGCAGGTTCCGTCTCTTTGCAAAAGATCTTTGTCCAGCAGGTAGATGACGAGACGTTTGTCTTAATTAACATCAAAAATACCGGAAACAGTGACATTACTGAACTTGAAGCGCAGTTAATGCAGGATACCGATTCTGTAACACCGGGGATTCAACCGTTCATCATATCACCGTCTTCATCACCCCTCAAGCCTGGCATGTCTGGTTCTGCCTATGAAAAAATAGTAGATACTGACGGCGATGCAATCTCTTTTGTTTCAGGAAAAGAGATCGCAGTAATTGTAAATGCTATAACTGCAGATGGTATCAAGATAATAGAACATGTCACTGTTCGTGTCAGATAACACACCTTTTTTTCTTTGTTTTTAGATTGTACCATTCCATCACAGGCTCCTTTTGGAGTCTGATTATCACCCATATGACTTCACGTAAAATCATTTAAATTAGTATTATTTCAAGGGGCTAGATCAGATCTCATTTAAAATTATATGATCATTAAAGAATTATAATTTTCAAGACATAATTAGCAGACACATATTAAAAAAATCTTAAATTCTGTTTAATTTAATTAATCATCAAAATAACCATTTCATGAACTTGAATATATCAATAATATCAGATCAGCGAAAATATGAATTCATCACGTCTCAACAATACAAGACCACCATGAAATTAGGAATAAAATATGATAATACGAGGGAAGGGATATTTTTCATTCCAGTAGAAGACAGATTAACTGATATTGAGGTACACGATTCCAAGGGCAGACAACTGACTCAACTGTCACCACAAGAACTAGAGGAGCGATTTAACATCAGTATGACTGATGTATCATCCAAGACAAATATCTTTCATAAAGATGACTTCATACGTATTGCGGTACTTCTTCTACCATCTGATTCAGAGTTTGAAATACTGACAATCACGTTTGTCTCCCCACTTGACCCAGAGAGATATTCTACGTCAAACAAATCATTAAACATGAAGATGAGTTTTGGATTGAGAATAAGTCCTAGCGAATTTACCATAGATTCTCAAAAATATGTAATAGAGAAAAAACCGTACGATCTACATATCACGTTTAGTGTAGGTGATGATTACAAAATTCAGAGTAATTACAATATTGAAGTAAAGCCACAAGAAAACTCAAAAATAGTTACACCGTCCAAAAAGACTCCGAATCTCGTAAAATTTCATGTAACTGATATGGACTTTGAAAGTGATGTTGTAGGAAATGTCATTATTGGAATTGCCGATTCAACAGCAAATACAGCGGCAGCGATATCAGTTGCAGGTATTTTAGTGCCCATACTACTTGTATTCGGACAAATTGCGATAGGAGATCTGTTCTTACCAACATTGGAGATTCTTGGTGGTGTGATTGCTGTACTGATCGGATCAAGAATACTTGTGATTCAAGAAAAATACATCATGAAGAGGTGGATAGGGCTGTATCACATAGTACTTGCGTTAAACGCAGTAGCGTTTACCTCTTGGTTCATAGTATGGATGATGATTAATTTCAGAACATTTTAATTATTTTTAGAGTCGAACAAGTGTAAATGAGTCAAAAAATTCCAGAGAAACTTGATTATAGTCTGCCTGAAGAGATTGATAAACAGGTAAGGAGTGCCTTGCCTGATTTGTTTTCCGGAGCATACAAAAATGTCCTGTACATTGGAGCAAACTACCTAAGACAGCATTTTTTGGATGACTTTGTAAGGGATTATGATAGAGTAGTGATCTTGGAGATCTTTGAAAAAAATGTAAAATATTTGGCAGATAAATTTTCAGGCACGGATGTTCAGATAATACAGGGGGATGTTCGCAACGCAGCAAAAGTGGTGAATGAAAGATTTGATGTGTGTTTTTTCTATCATGGACCAGAACATCTGCAAAAAGATGAGACAGGGAAGGTACTTGAGACGCTTGAAGGAATCACAAAGAAACTAGTCGTGCTAGGAATGCCGCACGGTCACTATGCGCAGGGTGCAGAATATGGAAATCAACATGAATCTCATCAGTGGGCAATATATCCGAAAGATATGGAAGAATTTGGCTACAAGTCAGATACTTTGGGCGATGCAGATGATACACTATCAAATATGATATCTTGGAAGCACCTATAGACAAGTAATTGCAAATCCTGTTAATATTGAAAGTAATGCTAGAAGAAAGGCGTTGTCCACTTTTGACAATTTCATATATTTTTCAAGGTATTTTTCCCAGCATTTCACATCAAGCTTGCCGCAAGTGGAAAAAGCCCAATTCTAAGGAATTGCACCAGTACGGCGATACCGTGAGTAGAGTTTCTGCACCCACCGAACAGATATCAGTAGATGGGAAAGTAACTCAATTTAGTTCAAAAACTATCAATTATTCAATCAATCTATTGAAACAACAAGAATTAAAGTAAAAGTTCCAATACTAAATACACTGTAGTTTATCAAGTTAAAAACAATCATCACAAAGTATTGGTCGTCAAAAAGATTGTAAAACACAAGTAAACTATTAGATTATTTTTTACTGGTATTTTGAATTAAGGTTCTGGTGGATTTTGATGATCTGATCACCATTTTGCACCAGAACCTGCAGATGGCATCGCACCACCAGTAATTATGATGCCGGCAGACATTACCGGAGTTCCTCGAATCCATTCCCTTGGATATTATGCAGAGTTTGATGTAACTGCAACTGACAGTATGGATGGCACTGCAAATGTCACATGTTCACACAGTACTGGCTATTTCCAAATCGGGGTAACAGCAGTGAGTTGCAATGCAGTTTGATTTGTTGCGAATTATTTTGGATAGCTCAGTTAGATTGATTGTCTTTTCCAATAACTACTCAAAAATAGTTGGTAGTAATGGGTTTACAATCACCTAATTTTTTAATAGATTATACATCATAGGATTTGTAGTCATGCCTCTATAAGTTACCAGTTCCTAACAAAGAATGGAATTAAAATAAAATATGATCATAGATTGTTTGTCATGTGAAAATTTTTTTTGGTTTAATATTTTTTTGTTGATACATCAGGATAAAACATAAAGAGTTCATACAAGCATATGCAACAAATAGAATTACATGAAAATGATACAAATCAAACTTTACAGTATTGTGAAAATCAAGCCATAAATGATAAAATCCAACAGATACAAGTGTATTTACAGATATAAAAATAATGATTATTCGAATTGATTCTTTTTTAATCAGACTCAATACAACATACATGTAAATTCGCATTTAAACTACAAAATGATCATCTAAATATCATATTTTACACGATTAAACATATTGGGTGGCAAAACAATTCTAACATCAAATCTTTTAATCATATTTGGAATTTTTGCAATAATGATATGTGTAATTGGTGTGTTATATTCTCAGCATACAATTGATGCGTGTATAATTTTACAGTTGGATAAATACGTAGAATCAGAATTTGTAAAATGCATGGACGGCATAATACAAACTCAAAACAATTATGCGATTGTTGGGGTTTTAGGATTATTCATGTTGGTGTGTGGTTTACTGTTACACAGGTTTTAATGAGACTTTGGTTTAATCTAGAATGAGATCATTTGTGTAATCATCTTCAATTAATTTAGAACCAATAATTGAGAAAATAATTCAAAAAGAGATTGACGAGTTAGAAGAATTAATAGAGTTATTGAAAAGAACTCAAATTATTTTATAAAATATTCTCGGGATAATCCTGATTGATAAATTATTGATAGCAATGTTCCTTTTTTGATTTCTTTATGTCTAGGAATTGTAACTCTGAGATTATTTTTTCTCATAAAAATATGGCTTCCAGTTTGACCTGATTGAATAAACCCATTTTTCCTTAAAATTTTCAAGATGACTCTCCAAGATAGTACAGGTAGTTTAGATGGTAACTTTAATCACATTACCTGAATTTTGGTTATGTAGTTTTTGATATTCTTCTGGAAACGCTTTAAAATATCCATTTGCAGCATCTGTCATATTTTCTTGTAATTCTTTTTTTGTATCTGCTTGGGTAATAATCGAAGGAAATTCAATGCATTGTGCACTGTACCCTTTGGATTCTTTACGTATGTGAAATGACAAATCGTGTTTCATACAAATATTGATTACTTAACAGAACCCTGTTTTGTCCATGATTTCCATTTACTCTTGATATTGAATTGTTACTTGAACTTGGAGAATTGATTGACTCTGTAAGTTTGGATAATATTTTAATTTAGATTAGAATTGGATTCATACATCATCAAAATACACCAGAACCGACTATTCTGCCCTTCCTGTAATGATCCAGATCTTAACATCAAGGTCGGTTTTATTATTTGGATGACTTTGAGATGATTTCAAAGTTAGGACTACAACTCAGTTCATTTAACACATCATTGATTTGTATGATTAGTTCATTTTGTTGATGAATTAAATCATTAATTTTTTTTGCTTGTGAATTCATTTTGTCAAAAGCTTTTTGTGCTTCTGTATGTTCTTTTAGAGGGAGAGTTTTGCCTTTATATTGTTCATATTGTTTATAATGTGATTCATATTGAGATTGTTCACGAGCAATTTTAGTATCCAAAACCTCAATTTGGGATAAGATTTGTTTTTCTTGAGAAAGTAATGCCTTTTGTCCAACATAAAGTTCTTCAAATCTTGAAGGAATAACATATTTTTTTGTATCAAATGCAGTTTCAGGCGATTCAGTAGAATACATTAAATGATTTTCTTTACTAGTATGACCCAATCCTAATACATGACCAATTTCATGCATTAGGATATTTGCAACCATGTTTTCATCATTTTGGATAAAATTAGAATTACAATCTTTGGCACCAACGGATATGTCTAAAACACAGTGATTTAGAATTCCAAATAAGGCTGTATCACATGTAGCAAGTCCAGTGTGGGTAGAAGAGGCATATTTTTGCCATTTAATTTCAACGTTTGAGTTATCTGATTCAATAAATTCCAAATTAATATTGTGTTGTTCCCAAATACTAATCGCTTTTTTTAATGCGTTGATTGGAATCTGTTTATCCGGTACATCTGGAACATCTCCAAAAGAATAGTAAATGATTTGACGTTCCTCAAAGGTCATAGCATTAGAAATTTGTTGGCGATTTTCAACAAAAGAAGATAAGCTGGTTTCAGTCCCAGTACCAAAATGTAACAAATCGGCATACAATGCATATCCAAAGCCTGCAGAGAATACTAGTATGATAATAACTGATTTCAACATTGAACTAAGGTGACAACTGTTTCATTTAAAAATAAACAAGAATTCTACGACAAATATGGCAAAGTAGAAACTTTGTGCCCAAAACCAAACAATTGCAGGATTTGGCGCCTTTTAATTAATTACACATCTGATGGGTATGGCAAAATATCTTTTGATTCTACTAGTAACGATAATAATTCCTTGGGAGTTCTCAGTGCATGCAGAGCATGACATTTACTCCTCAGATGCCTTAACTGTGGCATTTATCGACCTTGGAACAAAGGGCGACTCTACTCTCATTATATTTCCCAATGACAGTGTAATGCTAATTGATGGTGGGATGCCATTAGCGTATCACTCCATCAAAGAGACCTTGCAGAATTTTCATATCAGTACAATTGATGTAATGATTGCAACGCATCCAGACCAGGACCATGTTGGAGGTCTTGGCACCATATTACGAGATGATTCATTTGATGTAAAAAAAATCCTCATAGGACCTACATCAAAGGATACTGCCACATACCAGACCTTTTTGGAACTGGCAGGGGATGAATCAACGGTGTATGCCGGAGACAAAATCGTCCTTGATGATACAGTGAGCGTATCTGTTATCAGTCCGCCAAAACAACTAATCCCAAGCGGGAGCAATGCGTCTTTGGAAAACTCTAACTCTATAGTTACCATTTTAGAATATGGCGACTTTGTGTTTCTGTTTACCGGCGATGCGACACATACCACTGAAAAATGGCTGATACAAAACTATGGAGATACGATTGATGCAGATATTATCAATGCACCGCATCACGGCTCAAAGCATTCAAGTACAGATGCATTCATTGATAGTGTCACTCCAAGACTGGTCATATTTTCTGCAAATGATGGCAACATGTATGGACATCCGCATGAGCAGGCAGTGATGCGATATGTCGCAAACGGCATCCCGGTTGTGCAGACTAGCATGGGCAGTATCATAATTCAGACAGATGGAACAAGATGCTCCATAGTCTCTGCGGATTTTCCAGAAGAAGAGTTTGCATGTTTTAGTGGAATTGCAAAAATTCCGGAATTCAGATACGTGACAGGTATTGTATTTGCAGGCATGGTCATCTCAGTTGTACTATTTAGACACAGGATTCTGGAAATCCGCAATCATTTATAGGATGAATTTTTCTCTCAAATAAAATCATACCGTGCATTCTTGCAGTTTTTTTACCATAAAGACTATTGCCTCAACTGAGGGTGCACTCATCCCAATCTTTTTGTTTTTGAATATGCGCACGTTTGTCTTATACTCCTTAAAATGAAATGTGTCTGCCTGAAACTTTTCGTTGGAATAGACTCCAGTCATGCTTTGCAGTTTTGAGCGTTGCAGATACCCGTCAAGTTTGATGTTTGCCACAACTAGTGATATTCTGGGAGCAGACCTTACCTTGATTGCAAATCCAAGACTTGAGAGCCTCTGTATTGTATCCATTATTACACCTATTGCAATCTCTCTTGATTTGGCGCCTGCGCTGACTATCTTGCCTGATTTGTAAAGCCAGATTTTCACACGTTTCTTCCGGATTCCAATTGCCGGAAATCCGTTTGGATGGTATTCTGACTCTGGTATTTTTTTGAGAACGGTATCTTCGTCACATCTTGTAATTTGTGCATTTGCAACAACGTTTTGTATACTTATTATCATCACATGTTCTGTATTCCTTTTGATTTTAAGGAAGAATATTTTCTGACGTGAAGGTTTGAGAGTATTGCATAAAGATGCAGGGATGCAATAAAATAAGACACTATTGCAGTATCAAAAATAACATACACTAGGACCTGAATAGTCATACTAATCACACCTATGATAGCCAGCGAGGTATGAAATTTGAAATGGTTTCCCAGTCTTCGCACGACAGGATTTGCTTCAAGAGACTTTGCATTTTTTACAGATACCGTGGATGCAAAATCACATGCAAATGCTGCAAGAAAAATCCCTAGTGCAACGTACACTCCATATCCTCCAAGTACGGTATTTAGCATTACGGCATTAATTGATGCCAAAAAAGAGATAAAAAAAGGTAGCAGGAACTGCATTTCCCATTACCGTGTATTGCAGCGTCTTTGAACTGGGATGAGTATCAGTATGAGACCAGTCATTATACTTCCCCCTATTATCACAAGTCCTGCAATGGTAAAGAGCAGTATCTTGAGCTGCCCTGCAACATTTGTAACAAAGGAAAAGAGTGCTATAGCGTCATCACTTTCATCATCTTCTGAATCCGGAATGACATACCCGTATCCCCCAATACCTATTCCTATGACGACGATGCCGATTACAAAATAGCCCAGAGGACCGCTTATGACTTCGGATAAATCGTCGCCTTTTCTTTTGGAAATCATTGCAATGGATAGTATGGTTTGAATTTAAAGGCAAAAATCATGAAAAGAGTCCGGGGTGCATATAGTCGGGATCTTATGCTGATGCCGGTGGCATTTTGCGTATTCGTATTCATCATGCCTTTGGCAGCCTTGCTACAAAGAACTCACCGTTGCGTTTCCTGATGCAGAACCCGCGGGATTTTAACACGTCTCGGATTCTGTCCATCTCTTCTTCTCTGTCGTTTTTTTGGCAATCTTGGAATATTGATAGCATCATAGCCTCAGTTAGACCCGCATATTCACCCTCATCCTTTGCCTTCTCCTTCTTCTCAGAGTGAGAGGATTCCGAATTGTTATTGTTCTCTTGTTCCTTTTCTTCTTGTGATACCTGGTGCTGTAGTGGTTCGGGTTGCGGTGTGGCAACTGAGAATATATCGCTAGCTGCTGGCAGTCCCTTAGGGCCTGTCTTCTCAGACTTTGCCTTTGACTCATCATACCCTTTGAGTCTCCACACCTTGATCATCTTTTTCTCATCTGGTTCATCGGGATTTGATGGGTCTTGCATCATCTGCTGGTGGCACAACAGTTCTCCCTTGACCTCAAATTTGTGCAACTCCTCAATGACTTTTTTTGGCTCATACTTCCAGGTGTTATCTATGAGGTATTGCTCCTTTGCGGAACCGCCTGCATTAAAAAGGGCAGAAAATATTGCACTCTGTATTTTGCTAAACCCCCTGACACTCTCAGAGTCAGTATCTGCTGCCAGTACGACTCCCTCATTCATCACAGTTACAGAATACTCATCAGGTGAAATATCTGCATCTGAAAAGGTGTTGATTAATGCCCGTTTCTCCTCTGATGTAAACACTACAAACCACACAAAGAATCCCTGCTTTTTGTTCTTCTCAAAGTTTGTAATCACTTGATCCCAGTGTTTGCCGGGAGCAGTCTCGACTTCAAGTGCAATGGTTTTCTCAGACCACTTGCCTGGATTATACGCAACATCCAGACCCTTTTCATTTTTTATCTTTTCAGGTTCAAATACAAGCAGGTCTGCATGCTTTGCAGCGCCTGCACCGTTGTCTGGAACGCAGTAGCATCCGAGATTCATCTGAATATCCATTATCATAAATATTACAGACAGATGGAGGTCTCCTCCTGCACGGCGTCCGGCGGCGGCCTTTGAGAAGACCATCTTTATGGCAGTTTTAGTAATGGCATATCTTGACTCAAACTTTTCATCCCCGTCATCTGCTGTAATGTCATTTTTGCGTACAAACTGGTATGATGAGATTAGCGTATCATTTAATGCAGATGCGACAGTCCTTGCATCTGTGGCATACCTTCGAGTCATGACATCAGTTATCTCCTGGCGAGAGACGTCTCGATTCTCCATTCTCAGATAGTTTAGTATTCCAAACTCCAGCGGAGATAGCAGCACCTCTGCTGCTGCACCTGACTGGTTATAATATCTCTCAAGGGATACGAATTTTCCAAGCTCATCAACGCTGTGTCGTGCCGCCTGCTCCCATCTTGGAGGTATGCTCATGTGTCTTGTAGAGGCAACAGCGTTTTTTGGTTTGTCTCCCCCGGTGTAAAACGCAAATGTATGCCATGAGAGTTTCTGCTGCTGCTCTACTGTAGTTGGCAGTATGGACTTTAGATGCGTCGCAGTCTTTGTGTCGCACTTGAAGCACGCAATGGCCCGACACAAGGTTGCAATCTCGTCTGCCAGCTCCTTATCTAGTGCAGATACGGACTGCGTTGCAACAGTCATTGTGATGCCGTACTTTCGAACCGTGTTGAAGAGTTCCCGTACCATGTTTGGAGAGAATGTCTGGACCTCATCCAGATACAGGTTGAATCTGTCATATGTGCCATCGGGTTTTTTGACTCTTTTTTTATATGATGTGTAAAAGAGATGCATAAACACATTGCCCAAAAACTTTACCATGTCATTTGGCAGTCCTCCTCCAAAATCCAAGACTACATACATTCCATCATCAATTATCTTCTCAAAGTCAACGGAGGATTCGGAAGTGTTAAACATTGCATCCATCTCAGGAATCGTCATCATCTTGTTGAGCTTGTTAAAGACAACACCGCCTGCCTCCTTTGGATACTGCACGTCATAGACATCTACGAAAAAGTCCTTTGCATGCTTGTTGATGATATTTGGAACAAACGCGTCTCTGAAATCCTTGTTTGTAAGCAGATTCATCATGACGCCTATCGTAGGCGATGCGGTTCCAATTGTTGCAAGTGCACCGTTTCGGGCACACGTATCAACTCTTGCACCCCACGAGTCACTGAACGCACGCGCAAGACATTCAGTGAATGTCAGTGCAACCATTCCCGAATCATACATGTTATCGCATCGTAATGGATTGAATCTCAGTGTCTTCTCCCATAATCGCAGTGAGGAGAGGCTGATGTATACTATTTTGTGATAATCCTTTGGGGGAATCATTGAGAGTATCTCCTTTGAGAGCTCACCGTGGTTTTCTGCAATCAAAAACCCGCGCCCAGCCTGAATGTCTTGTAAAATCATCATGCGCAGTATGGAGGATTTTCCGGATCCTATCTCACCAAAGATTGCAAAGTTTTGTCGTATCTTATTTGGTATCGATAAGAGCTTGCCGTCCTGAAGATACCCAAGTACCGTGTTACCCCATGCATTGTTCATTTATCGTGCCCTAAACATCTCTAGCTGCTCCTTGTCGGGAAGAATATCCACTGGCACCATATGACTGCCATACTTTATGATTGCCTGTCCGCGCTTGAGGTTCATCAGATCAGTTGCAGCAGTAGATGAGAGGGTAAAGTTCTCCACAAGTGCCTTCAGTGTAGCCTCAGACTGTCTCAAAAACATGACAGTGTCGCTATTTACAAGCACGTTTCTTGCAGAGGGATTATCAGTCATGTCCTCAATGTTTTGGCTTGCAAGCATCAGGTTGATGTTGTATTTTCGTCCACGACGCGAGAGATTTTGGATGTAGTTGCCAAGAGTATCATGCTGTAAGAGCATCCACACCTCATCTAACATGAAGAGTTTTGGTGTCATCTTCGGCATCGAGAGAGACTTGCCAAGCGCATACGCTAGTGCTATCTGTGTAATTATTCTCTGGACAGAACCGGCTGCACTTCCGATGTTTTTTAATGACAGTACTATCTTGTTGTTTTTTGGGGGACTGCCTCGAATCAGCTCATCAAATGGAGGATGTGCCAGTATGCCAAAATACTCTGATGCAAGATTATCTGTCTTGCCTGATTCAAGATTCTTTAACTCATCATAGAATTTGAAAAAGTCTCGGTCCTCATCTGTTGCAATCTTTGATGCGGCATGTAAAACCATTGCACGGTTTATCTGTGGCACATTTAGTACGTCACAGAGTGTCTCAGCAGCAGATACCGGGTCTGCAACCATCTTAAAAACATCAAATCCGAGCTTGGTGCCGCTTGAATAGCTAATGTATTGAAATCCCATATTATCTGATAACGCCTTGTATTCGGACTCTGGATCAATTACAAAGATAAACGTATCAGGATACATCCTTTCAAATGCGTGAATGATAAGCATTGCAAGCGTTGTCTTTCCAGAGCCTGAAGTAGCAGCAATTACCGTATTACGATTCAGCCTATGATTTATGTTCCATTGTACTGGGTTTGCAGTCTTTGTGTTTTCTCCAATCAGTACTCCACCTTCCTCGTTTAGCTCCGACGTATGAAATGGCACGAGTGCAGGCATTGAGCTTTTGCACATCAACATTCTTTGTCCCATGCCGTTGAGAAACTTTGACTGACCATACTTCATAGAGTACATTCCGTTTCTGTTCTTGGCATCTATCATCTCAAAGGCAGCACATTTTTTTCTAAGAGTCTGCATGTCAACTCCGAGAATTCCGGCATTGATTGTCACTGAAAACAGATTGTCCGTCTTTTGACTCATCACGCGGTCTCTTATCTCTGTAATATCATCTACCTGATACATCTCCTCAGCCGAGCTCTTTGTTCTCTGGACTGACTTGTGTGAATTAATAACATTTTGGTGTTTTGCAGCAGAAATGGGGTTTATGAAAATTCGCAGAAAATCCGCATCAGAGTACAAACCATATGCCCAGCCGGGAGGCAATGAGGAATGCATGTTAGTTAGGGTATACATTTTACAGTGCATCCCGTCTGCAAGAAGCAATGAATCAGGATACTCTTTGAGGATATCCCATTTCCGGGAATCTGTTTGAGAGTATCCAAACGATGCCCCAGTGAAGAGACTCGTCATGTCCTGTGTCGTGGTAAATATTACCTTGTCGAATTTGCACAGTTTCTGGGTCTTGTGAAACATCATCAGTTCAGTATCTGCGACCATATCAATCACTAATGGTTCTGAGACGCCGTTTATCACATCACAGTACCGCGATAGAATCGAGTCAAGCTCAGTTGTGCCGTTTATGTTCTTGTCTGATGCATACAGTATGTTTAGCGCATCAAGGGACCATGACTTTGCAGGCTTTTTTGATTTCGCAGACACTGACCATGCCAGTGCATATTGAATTTAAAGGGCATAATTTGTCGTCATCGAAGTATTATCTTCCTTACAAATGCATCAGAGTTTGATTCGATATCAGATATGAGAAACTCTACTAGTATCACATCGCCACGTGCAGGAGAATAGTCTGCTGCCTTTAGGTATACGGTATCTGCGATACGGTTCCCTGGTGCAATCAAATCATCATATCCCTTTGAGAAGCCACAGCAGATGGCACTGACTGAGACTGATTCAATCTCTGTCTGCCCTGTGTTAAATATTGTATACTGTAACACTATGAGATCATCTGCAATGTCTGCTGCAACTGAGACATCAGTTCCAAACGTATCAGTTGACTCGACAAAATCAGATATCAGTAATGCAACAACTGCCGCACCAATTATTCCAACTGAACCGAAAATTATCAGGTGTTCTTTTGTCAGAATCATTATCGTATGTCCATCAGGGCTTTTGTGATCATCTTGCCCTGAGAGTGCAGTGAGAGCATGTAGAGGGTTCTTCCCTTGTGTCTTTTGGTATGATGTCTGGTTATTTGACATATGCCGTATTGTAATGACTCTCCGTCACCAAGGTTTTTTATCTTCCCTGCGATGTTTTCTGGGGAGTGACCTGCCCTGTCACATATTTTTAAAAATGCATCATGATGTTTCATGGGATGTCATGGAGCGGTTCTAGTTAAAGCCCGTTTTTTGTGATACAGTGTCATCATTCTCATAAAAGATTGCAAACAAAGATTTACAGTAGATGGGAAAGTAACTCAACTCAGATCACAAACTAACAATCATTTAATCAACAACACCACAAATTTGGATAGAACCCAGATGTAAAAAATACGAGTTTTAGTTGTATGGACCTAAAAATCTCGAACCGTTAAAATGAATCATGTGTGAGGGGTGTTCTGCAATCCACACCTCAGATTCCCAAGAAATACATTCAAAATATTTTTTGAACGTATGAAAATCCAAAAATGCTGTAACATAGACTAATCCGACTTTGGATTTGGAAAATAGTTTTTCCAACTCCTTTCTGCGTGTGGGATCTATAGGTCCATGGGTGGTAACGGCTTCAATTAGAACCAGCCATTTTTTTTCAGGATAAAAAATTACAGCATCAGGTATTTTTCCATGAGGATCAATTACTATATTGAGTTTTTTTAGCCAATCTTTGTCATAATAGATGAACTTTTTTCGTGTATCTCCGATGTATAATGGAATTCCACCAGGAGTGAAACGTGAACAAAAGTCATCATATATCTTTTTGACTAAAATATTCTGACCGCCTGCAGACAACTTTAAAGATTTTCCATCAGGTATCTGAAGTGGAATTAATTGCATCTGGCGTTGCTTTGAATGTTGCTCTTTTAATGAAGGCGTTGCTTTTTTGTATCGTGTCAGGGATTCTTGCCATTTTGGCGAACCATACTTTTGAATCAGTCTTAGGGATTCTTCATTAATTTCATATACCGTTTTTCCACTGTTTGTAGGTCTGTCTGGTTTGTCAGGATTTTCAACGACCAACCCTGCCTGTAAAAATTGATGAATTGTATATCTTCGGACTGTCTCTCTGCTGTTTGGAGCATATTTTTTGCCGTAATTTTTTTCAAAAGAGTTCATCATCGGAGTGATGCCAACTAAAGATGCTTTTGATTTTTTCCACGAATCCTCGGGCTTTAGATTCAGCAATGCCAATAGTGTCAGGGCTGATCTGTCATTTTGTTGCTGTTTGGGAAAGCCCATCTGCTTTAAAATGTCAATTGCCTCATCAATCTTTTGTTTGCCAGCTAGGGGATCATCTAATTTTTTATCCACACCAAATAACACCTTTTCAACTAGATCATCAATTTGCTTTTGTGTCAGATATTTATGAGTATTCTCACTTGCCAGGTTTCTTAGCTGATTGTGTGTAGGATATCTGATGTACCTCAGATCAGTTGCATTAACCTGTGTATTTCCATTAAACTGCCTGAAATACAAATCTACAGCGGTTGAATTGAGAAACAATGACAGCCCTTTTGCAATTTTTACATCCAAACTTTTCCCATTACTGTGAAAATAATTAATTCTATTTTCAAATCCCAACACAGCATAATCAAAGTCAGTCACGCCCAACACCGATGCGATTATTCTCCGCCTTTCTTCTTTTGCACTGAATCGTTTTACAAGAACATAGTTGCCATTTTTTACCAAAAGACCGTGCGATTGCTTTGTGTTCTCGATATGATTTTCTTTTTTATTTTTTACTGGAAATTTTATATGTCCGTTTGAGAGATTAAACGGACGAAGCAGTGGAACGGTATTGGGATTTTTCTCATATCTTAACGCATCTGAAATTCTAAAATCAACTACCTTGCCAGTAGATACGTCAATGCCAAGGTCTTTCAAAGTTGATTTTAACTGTCTGATTTTATCAGAAATAATGATACCCATCTCATCAAACACTATGTGAATAAAATGTTGTGGATCATCAGGATGAAGAACATGTTCTTTTTTGAGGTGTTTTACGACAGTGTTCTCATCACTTGAACTGGAATTAGATGAAATAAGAATATTCCTGACGGTTTTATTTTTTATCGCATGGACAATTATGTTCTCTTGCAATATATCATCATCCTGAAACGGTTTGGTTCTAGAATCAAACAGATGGATTCTTTTTATGTTCATTGACGCTAGGAATTTTTTCCTAAATGACTGAAAGTATGCACCATTGCAAAAACTTCGTGGAGTGATAAACACCAGTTCCCCGCCATCTTGCAGCATCTTTTCTGATAATGCTACAAACGCAGTATACAAATTTGGGGATTGCAGGTTTAATTCATTTAGAATGTGATACGTTTTAGAAAATGTGTTTATTTTTTTGTAGGGAGGATTTAGGATGATGTGGCTAAACTCTCCGGCATTATTGTTTTTTAAATTAATAGCCGAGTCTGCGATAAAATCCCTCTTTATCAGCTCTGACGCAAATTCGATGCCATTTCTTTCACACAACATCCTGCATCGCTTTAGAGAATCCCCGATGTGATTGCACAGGGATTTGTCAATCTCATATGCAGTGATTGAAATCTTTTTTGGCCGCAAGCCCAGACGAATCATCTCGTCGACACATGCAACAAACAGAGAACCCACACCAGCTCCGGGATCCAAGATACTGATCTCCTTGCCGCTATAACTCATCATGGATGCCATCAGTCTGGAAAGTGAAGCACTTGAGAAATATTGTTCCAGTTCGGATTTATCCACATCTAGTTTTTTACCTATTTGCAGCCGCACAATATCAGTATAACTTGAGATGTTCTCAACTATCGCACTCATTTTTACTTTTTATATCGCGTTACGTTTAATGGTTTTCAAAAACCAGATCCTCAAACCGTTTTGAACTCATCTATGACCAATCCCAACGTCCATTCCAGTTATCACCAAATCATTTACTCGAAAATGACTTTGCAAATTTTTTCACAAAGACATATCCAAGCATTACTGCAATAATGCCTGCTCCAATGTACAAGAATCTGAAAGACGCCAAATCCCAGTCCATCTCAAAGTCCGGAATATCAGGAGGCGCGACTCCCTTGCCTTGTGCCCGTCCGCCCCAGATGTTCTCTGCTGTGACATCTACGGGGTCTTCATGTCCCAACCTCACCGCACATTCATTGCCGGAACATACGTTATTGTCATATCTGCTAAACTGGCCCTGTTTTGGGAAATGCTGCCCGTCGACATACACCTCATAACCGTCTCCAAAATACTCTGTTGCCGATGTTCCAAGCATCATTGATGTTCGGGTATGCTCCAGATGATTCTCAGGATGCATGTTTATTCTATAGTGTACTATTTGTTTACCTGCGGGATTCATCTCCACCACATTTGTTTTCTCAAGTTCATTGCGCTTGGCAGATATGGTTACATCATGAACCATATACGATGTAAAAAAATCCTCATAACTCTGCTGCAAAAGATCCTCATCAGATACGGTGCTGGTATAATTAATAGCCTCACCTATTGTGGAATTAAAGGGCACATGGTTTGCAGCATCTGTGATGTCTCTTTGTACCCCATCAAGCTCAAAGTCTATCCAGTCATTTGCATATTTCAGGTCATAGTGAATCCCAGTCTTGTTGAGCAGCACCACGCCAGTTGACGCATCAAGATTCTGCGGAGTGTTAAACTTGTATACATCAGATAGTATCATTATCGAAAAGGGCTCGGGAATGTCGTTTGCCCTGTGACTGTGAATTAAAAATTCCGGAAAGCCAAGAAAGGATTTTTCCCGATTCGTTGCAAATGAGACATCGCCTATCTGAGTCTCATAATCAATGTCATTGTGTATGATGTCTTTTGGCACGCAGATAAAATCCGATTGTTCATCACAGTGTGCAGTAGAGCCGGTCTCTGATGATACTACATATGCGGTAAGATTCAACGGCGTTGAAAAATACCCAAACGGATACTGGTATGTGTGGTTGCCCAGATGGGTCGTGGGGATTCCGGCAAAGTCCACGCTTGAGAGAGTATGGTTTACTGCCACACCCACAAAGCCGTCATCTACGAGTTCTTCTGGCAGATCAGATGCAATCAGAATTCTAGAGTGTCCTTGGCTGTAAAATACGATGGCAGTGTTGTTGTACAAAGGACTCATCAGCGATTCCCCCTGATATGACTCTCCGGAGAGTGCAAGATGTGCGGGTATGAGCTGGGACACTGATGGATAGATGCTCATATTCTGAATGTCATTCACATTTGTGATTGTACCGTTATACGACTCTGCTATAACTGTCTGAAAGCCATCTGAGAGGCTTGCATTATATGAGATGTGATTTAGTTTTGCCCTTCTTTGCGGATGCAGGGATTCTGTGCCATCATTAGGACCGCCACCGATAGATCCGTCGTATTGTATCCCCAGGGCATTCCTGTTCTCAAGGGACGTATTTCCCCCATCGTCGAGATTGGACCAGCTATGAATTGCAGAAAGCACGGGCAGATATTTCACAAACAACAGATACCCCGATGAGACATCAGAGGCTACCTCATCTCCCAGGTTATACATGCTCATATTATATGTCGGGATATACTCTCCAATCCTTGCAGTGTTATGTATGGAGAAGACATCTGACCCGTACCCGTTTACATATGAAATCGGGTTCTGGTGATATATCCCGGGATATGTCATATTGACCAGACATCTTGCATCGTCGCAATCATGTGAAAAATGATTCTGAATGAATCTTGAGAGACTCAGGTCATGTTCTGTAAATGTAATAAGCGGCCAGCGTTCTTCTGCCCACAACACATCAGGATATCTTACCACTGCTGCGGGATCATCTGTGTAATATGTGCCGTCGTTGTTCTTTGCAGGCAATGCATCAGAATCAAGCAGTGCAGGATACTTGAAGAGTATGTCAAATTTAGGATCAAGGACATCTGGTAGAATAGTAGATGTCTTTATTTTCTGAAATGATACGTGTATCCTCTCGCCGTATTTGTCGGTGTCGTGCCGTTGATATGTCGCAGAAAGCTTAAGTTCAATTTTCGTAGGATTGTCAACACAGAATATCTTCTCGTCAGAAAGTTCAGTATCCAAAAATGCCTTGTAATTATCTGCAAACTTTGAAGTTATGACATTAGGTGTTACAATGGAGTCGATGGTGATGTATCTGTTGTATAATTTCTTGTACTCCTCAGAGGCGCGGTGAGTTGGCTTGCGCATGCTGACAAACTTTGTATCGTCGTCTTCATCAAAGTCTTCTGATGACGTGTTATTAATTAGGTCAAATGCTGAAAGATATCTATAAACCTGGAAAAGTTCTACATCGGAATACCGCCCATCATAAAATGCAGGTTCCTGTCGACCGGGCAAGAGGGGGTTGACCCAGTCATTAAAATTCCAGCCCGTGGATCTGTTGGGGGAGGCTTGCCTTGAATATTCTTCAATGATGCGTTTACCTTCAAGGGAGATGTTCTCAAATAAGAACTCGTCACAAGAGCTGACATCATCTGTTGCCAGAATCTCTACACGTCCATATACGCATTTTTTATTGCCGCTCTCACAGTATTGTTGTATCTGCTCCATGACACCGCCGGAATGATTTCCCCTCTCCAGAATTAGTTCCTGTCGCTCCTTGTCTAAAGAGCCAAACAGGGACGGCGTTCTAAAGCGCACATGTTCAGGTATTATGAGATCATTATCAGAGTCAGTGTAGTCAAGACGCCAGTCATACGAGTTAAAGCGAATGTCTTTGCCTGTACGAGTCAGCTTAGAATTAAATCCAGGGTCTTCCCTCGTCAGAGGAATTGTATGTTTTGACTCTACAATCATTGCATTTCCGTACTGGTTCAGCGTTAGACTGTGCCCGGAGCAGTGAGACCCCTCACGATACACAAATAAAAAATAAAATGCATCCCCTGGATAATACGTGCCATCAGGATTTTCCCTAATCTCTCCGTCATAGTATGCCGGAAATACCTTCTGCTGTATGCCGAGATGGCAGCTATGTGAACTCCAAGCCCCTGCACTGCCAGATGTATGTGTCAGCACAAGTACTGACGCTGCCAGTACCATTACAGATATTGTAAGATAGTCCTTTGAGGGTCGTCTATACATTCAGCCCACCCTCCCCATCTGTATCCTTTTTTAGGCGTATCAGCGCCAACAAATCATTTCTGCGCTTTAATGCAATTATCACAAGTGATGCTCCCACCACAACTATGACGAGACCTGTGAAATCCTGCTTGTACACCGCAGACGTCTGAAATGATTCTGATACTGCAAATGATATGGTATCAGAGTGTATGTCGTGATTCCCTGGAACAAATGTCCAGTAATCTAACACATCACGAATCAGAAATGATACGACGTCCTGTGCCGGAGCACGCAGTGTGACTGTGTCGCCCACATCGTAGACTCCAGAACCCAGCGCGTTTGTGACACCAATGTTGACGACCTCCCGATACAAGCCCGTTACCTTTGCAGAATCATACATCACACCGCTTAGATGATTATCATTGTACGATATCGAATTCCACACGATGTGTTCAAGGATATATCCTACGGACTCTTCTGTCAGGATGTTTTTTGGAAACGTAATCGTGTTTTCTCCGCGAAGTATCTGGGAATGACCAGGAGTCATTCTCGTGTGTTCTCCGTCAAGATTGACTATGCTTACCTGCGTTGCAAGGTCTGCATCATCTGTAGTTGTAGCCCTCAGGTGCAGTGAGACCTTGTTGTGTATTGTTATGTCCTGCGACTGTACAAATGTATCATATCCGGGGCGCGAGAATACCACTGATACCTCATACGTGCCATCAACATCGGGGCGCAGCACTATGCCATCATCTATGCTGTGCGGTATCGAAGTATTGACGCTCCACTCAGCACCATTTGAATTCACAGATATGCGGTGATCCTCATAGAGTATGATTTCTGATATGTCACCCCAGTCAACTGATATTGAGCCGTCATTATTTATCGAATTGACAAAGACCTCTACGGAGTGATGGGTAACGCCTACAGAGTCCTCAATTAGGACAAACTCTGCGTCACGATCACATGTAAAGAGAATTCCATCAATTGTGGCACAGTTAGAGCTAAGAGAGTGAGACAGTGCAAGTGGAGTATTATCTGAGGAATCAGCAACGTATCCATACGCTGCAAACGGCTCTCCTGCATGGACTCTGTCTGGGGCATCAATTAAGAGCTGCAAGTCACTGCCAATCTCAGAATAGTGATTCCCCACAATGTTATGATCAGAGACTAGCATGACTGATGGCTGCTTTATTTTAGGTATTCCATAAATTACGGATACAGGGTCTCGCAGTGTGATAGAGTCGTGTTCCAATGTGATGTCATTTGTAATAATATTCACAGTTACATCGCCAAATATCTCATGAGGGTCGATGACTGCGCCTCCCTCCGAATCATCATCTACTATGGATACTGTGTAAAGAGGCTCCACATCTCCGGACTTTAGAAACGGCAGTGCGTGTATCTTAAGGGAGTACTGTTTTTGTGATGTTATCTCAAATGGCACTTGGAGTGCGGGATAATGGGGAGATGTAATGGTCATGATATGTTCTCCCATGTCTCGGCTTGATATTGGCATGATTGCAGACTGGGTGTATCTGCTCTGAGATTCAAAGACATGTTGTTTTTTGTAATTCACAGAGTCATCAGAGGATATCAAAAAGTCCTGTAAAAAAGAATGCTTGGGGTACATCGTCACATTGCTACTAGATGATGATAAATCCAGGGTTCCATCATAAGAGGAGACATCATACAAGGACCACACAAGATATGCATCAGATATGCTTGAATCGGGAAATACGGATGCACACATGCTGCTGTTTCCGGATCTCTTTTTCTGGGCTGTATCTTTTGTGTTCTTATCTGCATCTGCACCACCGTCTGAATTCTCATCTGAATTCTCATCGGGATCCTCGATGACTACATCATCATCCTCTACGGATAAAGTGCTGCAAAACATGCTATCGGTAATATCAGCAGACTCTGGTATCTCATCATTTGAGACTGCTGTATCCGGGCAGTCATCTTTTTCATGGGGACAGAATGCGCCGACTATGACGTGCTCAGATACTGCCCCATATCCCGGCACTGAGACTGATATCGTAGATACGCCAGAATTATATGTGTAAATTTTCATCATGTGAAACCCATCTGATATGTGTATCTTTTGATGCGACTCGTGGTTTGACTGGTACAGACCGGAGAATCCGACAGCGTCCGGATTTGATGTCTGGATTGTAGCAGACAGTGGCAGATGTGGAATGACTTGTGTCCCCTCCTCATCTGCAAGCCAGATGAAAAGATATGCGAAAGAATTATTCAGTATGATCTTCGGGGCAATTCCCAACTGCACATTTGCAGTGTTCCAGACCCGGGATATCTCTACACTATCTGAAACTGTACTGTCAGAGTATGCAGAGATTTTGGCATCGCCGTACACATGACCTGACACAAACGCACTGCTTTCGGATTCTGGGATGGTGATGA
Source organism: Candidatus Nitrosopumilus sp. (assembly GCA_965205675.1). GTDB lineage: Archaea > Thermoproteota > Nitrososphaeria > Nitrososphaerales > Nitrosopumilaceae > Nitrosopumilus. The sequence continues at coordinate 1,310,578 of OZ242186.1, read as the reverse complement.
CATCAGTTACAGTATCAAAGTTGATGGCAGTGAAACGAATATCAGTATCTGCCTTTGCGCGAACCGGATTTCCAAAATGATCAATTAGATGTATGCCTATCTTTACATCCGATACAGCAGTGGCATTTGGCGCAGAGAGAACTATCTTATAATCACTGTTGATTTGGTTGTAAACCGCAGTCTGTGCCGTATATGACTTGCCATCAGATACTGCCGTGACTTGCACGTCTCCCGTACCGTGTATTGTAATTGGAAACAGTCCGTGGTTTTTTCCCGAGTCCAAAAATATGGTCTTTGGGAGATCCAAAATATCAGAACTTGCGGCAAGTGTTACAATTGAGGAACGCTCTGCATCATCCCGTACCAACAGTCCGTAATTTTTGTGCGAACCAATAAGCAGGCGTTCGGGAACTACCAAAGTCAGTGGATCAGACTCTGCAGATGCATTATCATCAACATCATCTGTCTGTCCATATGCAACTGGAATTATAATTCCAATTGTAAAAAGAATAATCAGTAAGAGACGCACAATAAGGCAAGTAAAAGTAGCTTAAAAACACAGTTTAAAGCGAAAGGATCAGAGACGATGTCATAATCAAGGGGGTTCTGGTGGATTCTAGTGATCAGATCACCAAAATGCACCAGAACCATCAAGGGACTATATCTACTGGCACTCTGTGTATCTGTTTGACATCGCCTAAAAGTCCGTTAACTGTAAGAATGCATACATTATCATCTGAGCCAGACATTCTAAAAGAATGGTTTGCAGATTTGCTCTGTCCTGGTGCCAAGTCCTCAAACTCGCCAACTCTAAAAAAATATCCGCCACTCCATTTGCTCAGGCGCAGTTCGTCTCCTCCGTCTGTCTCTATCTCATCTGGAGTAGTGGTGCTGCATGATGCGTTGATGTCATAGATATCATCTCTACTGAAATTCTTTACAGTAAAACTTAGTATGTGGTTTCCTTCAGAATCCCCTACAACCTGAGCTGATGTTATTTGCAATGTCTTTGAATTAACAGTACTTGCAGCATCAAAGAGACTGCCAGATAAAATCCCCATGACGGCGGCTGCTCCAAGTCCGACTGCCAAAAGCAAGATAACATTCTCTTTTGTCAGATTCATTAAAAGATATGATGTGAGACGGATTTAAAGCAAGAAAAATTCAAGGTTTGTTGTAAATTTTCTTTTACAGTCATTGCACTTGAAGATCTGCAAACCGCCTGACCGGTTCCTCTCGATTCCCTTCTGCTGTGTATTCCGTCGTCAGAATATTTTCTTTTTCTAAATGTGAGTATTGCACTGATTACAAAATTTATCCGGTGTAGGTAATCCACACATTGAACAAAGTAAAATTTTCTTATTTATTATATCCAAATATTCATCAGGTTTATCAATTTGATAAAAAATCTGTCTTCCTTTTCTGCTAACTTCATGAATCCAACCAAATTTGACAAATAAAGTAAAAGCAGCTATTCCGGGTTGTCGATTATTATGGTAATCTTTTTGATTAACGTCTTCAATTTGTTTTTTAAATATACAGTCAAAAAAATTATTTACAAAAAAAGACAGAACACATACGCCATATTCATCTAAAGGGAGATAAAAATAACAACAGAATGGAAAGACTAAACGGTACTATCAGGGATCGTGAGGTAGCATATAGGGGAATAAAAAAGATGAACAGTCCTCTATTTGATGGCTTTCAGACATTTTACAATTTCTCAAAGAAGCATGGATCTTGGAGTGGACCCCTGTTTTTAGTACCACTTTTTGCATTATTTTACATACAGTCTGATTCATTTATGTTTTCATCTCCCATAACTCCATGAATTCATCAGGAGTAAGGTATCCTAACGCTGAATGAATCCTGGAACCATTGTAATCGATTCGTGCTTTCTCTAGAGCAACTTCGGCTTCCTGATAGTTTGCAAACTCGTACCTCCACAAGTATTCCTTCTTGAGTGTCTTGTGGAATGATTCGACATGTCCGTTTTGTTCTGGCGTGTGGTGCCCAGATGAATTCATGTCTTATTCCAAGTAGAATAACTGCTTGTCTGAAATCTCGGCTGTTGTATTGCGAACCGTTGTCAGTTCTGAGAATCAGTTTTGTGCAATCAGGCTTTGCAGTAGCTACTGCATTAATGATGCTGTCAATTGCAGTGCTCTTTGGAGCTGCCACATCAAATGAATGCCAAATCCATTTCCTGCTAAATGCATCAATCACGTTAAAGCAGTAGCACCATCTGTCAACCCCACACCAGACATATGTGATGTCTGTCTGCCACAACTGGTTTGGTGCATCAGGCTTGAATAATGTTCTGGCAGATTTGATGATGTCATTTTTGGTCTTTTTAGGCTCAATCCAGCCCAATTTGTGAAATATTCTTCTGATTTGTTTTCTGTTTACAGGCTTGTTCAGTTCCCTTGAGACTTGGGATGCCATGCGTCTGGTTCCATAAGTTGGCCTTTGTTTTCCAATCTTTTGAACTACATCAGTTACTGCAGGATCTGTCTGAATCCTTCTTGGTGACTTTGAGTAATACCATTTGGATTTTGAGACTCCAATTAATAACAATGACTTGTTCAAACTGATGTGTTTGTTCAGTTGATTCACTGCAGTCATCTTTTCTGGTTCTCCAACGTTTTTTTTAAAATGTCATTGGCAATTGTGATCTCGCCGATTAGTTTTTTGAGGGAATCATTTTCCTTTTGCAGATTCTTGCAGACATCTCCGTTTGGTGTGCCATTTAATGATGCCTTGCCACCTTCTACAAATCGTTCCCTCCATTGGTAGAATGTCTGTGGATGAATATTGTACTTTCTGCACAACTCTGCAGTTGCAATGTTTGTGTTTAGTGACTCTAAAACCACTCTTGACTTTTCTGCTGATGTGAATTTGCTCTTTACCATGAGGGTAAGCCTCCCAAGTTATCTGAAAAGTGTATGTATGCTACCGGTCCTACTCTAGAGGGGACCAGACCAATCTCTAAATGGAAAGACTCCGGCAGAAATAGCGGGAATAATTGTTGATGGCAATAACAAATGGAAAACAATCATACAAAATGCCAGTTTGAACCAAATTAATAATTAAAAAATGGTTACTTGACTGTCATAGGATTTATTCCGCTCATGTTTTTGCATGGTGGATTAGTAACCAACGTTTTACTATCTTCGTTATTTTTATAGTTTGTGCAGAGATCGCCTAGTCTGGTCGGGCGTCCGCCTTAAGAGTGGATGACTGTCATAGGTCTCGGGGGTTCAAATCCCTCTCTCTGCGTTAGATCCCGATAACTTCACGGAATCAAAACTCCCAAAACTATAAAATGTGGGGGATTTGGCAGGATTTGTTCTAACAATAATTTTCCAAACAGACGGGTCGTCTTCCTGTGTGCAACAATAATACGTTCCTCTATGAGGCCAACTATTTTTATCAGTAGTAAAATTAAATTGTAATTTATGATTCTTGAAATAACTTTCAACAGGCATCATTCGTTCCGACATAAAATGAATTGGTTCCATCTGAAGTATACGTCTAATTTCTTCGATAGATGTATGACTGTTTAATATATAATTTCCAAGATTGATTTGCAAAATCAATTTTCTAGTGACCAGATTATCAAATGCTGTGGCTAGATTTGGATCGGATACAAACCTGCCAAAACTTTGGAACAAATCTAGTTTATTTTTTAATTCAAATGTTTCGTGATCTGATCTTTCAATAAATCTCTCAATTAGTCTCTTCTCCCAAAACTCTGTACTTTATGATGTAATTCTAGTCACCCTTTGATTCACAATTAATCGCTAAAATACATTTCCAAGCTTAAAATGTGGGGCTATCTTTAAATATTTTTCAGGAATCACATAAAACATGACATTAGAAGAAATAGAAAAAACAGCAGAATACAGATTACCATTTCAAAGAATTGATTCACATTCAAAATCTTTGCAAGTTTTAGATTGTTTGTTATCAAACTATGAATTACCTCAAACAATTGAAGAGATACAGGGCTTTACAGATTTAGATAGTGAAAGTATACAGAGATCTCTAGAAGATCTAGTCAGTGAAAAAATTGTTCTTTCGAAGGAAGAAGAGAATGAATTAATCTATTTTGCAAATTTCCATTCCCCAAAAACTATAGGGTTATTTCAATATTATAGAGCTGTATTAGATGAGAATTTATCTAATTTGGAATATAACAAAGTTGATTTAAAATAAGATTAATTTTTCAGTTTTGCAGACCTGTAAAAAAAATAAAAAAAGTGGATTTAGAATCCAGTTGTAACGTATACTACAGACGTATCAGATACTGTTCTGCCGTCGGTGGAATCATCACCATCATCAACTGTACCAGATATTGACAGCGTATATGATTCTCCATACTTCATGTCATCAGATTCTGGAATTGTACAGATAAGCGTTGTAACGCCTCCTCTATCCAAACTTACAGCATCCTCGCCGTTCCCAGATGTATCGCCAAATATCAGTGATACAGATTCCGAATCAGCATCAGTTGCATCAGCTTCGCATTGATTTTTTCCAGAGCCAATGGAGACTGCAACAGTTGCATCCTCTATTGGATATCCCAATGCAGCAGTCTGGACAACGACTGTATCAGAGCCACTGTTGCGAACATTTATCTCAAGGATGGCACTGCCTGTAGAACCTCGTTTTATCTCAGCTGAGACAATATCAAAACTGCCGTCGTTTTGGGCATCATTGATGATGCCAGAACTTAGTAATGAAGCGGCAGTCGTGGCAACAAGTGCTGTTATTCCGACCCAGATGAGTGTGTCCTTTGTAATTTGCATTATACTGGGGATAAAAAATACTATTTAAAACGAAAAAAGAGGCAAGAGCAGTCCGGATAAGACCTCAAAGAGACGATCCCAGAATGCCACTATTACAAATGCCACAGATGCACATATACCCACAGGCAGGGTCGCAGAAAACGTAGAATATACAACACGAGATATGACCAGTCCAGAACACATAGACATGACTAAAAATGCAGGCTTTAGCGATGAGAGCAGAGATGCAAAGTCAGGCTTTTCAAAGAAGAGACTGGCATCAGCAGAACCGCGTATGCTGTCTGGAAGATCAGGAATCACACTTGAGAAAGACCCCATAAAGACAGACATTGCAACTAGCACCACAAAGAACAGTGGTGATGATGCATACAGCATCAACGACGAGAGAGAGACTGAATCTGAGAGCTTGTTTTTGATCTCGTTAATTGAGACGGTAAACTTGTGCATCCGCTCAAGCGTGGCAATGTCACCTCTGTCTGCATCATATATTGTCTGAAAGATAAACGTCAGCATCCTCAGACGCCATGATGGGATTCCTCTGTCATAAATCAGAGGTCGGTCATGGTAATTGCCATCCTCTAACCGCATTCGCATCTGTCGCAATATGCCAGCATATGCGCCATACCTTGATTCCATGTCGTCTCCAGATGCCAGTTTTTTTAATGACACGATAAAGTTTGCATCTATCTTGCGAGACTCTATCAAATCACGCAAAAAGATTGGAAAGTTGTCATTAATCTGTCTGATGTATCTCATCTGACTTGCGATGGCTCTGCCATTAATCACACATGGCACTGCACATGCAAGTGCAAAGGATGCCATTGCATCCCTAGTGATAAGATAGCATAATACAAAAATGACTGGAAGTGCAACAAATGCGATTTTTTTCGGATACAGTTCACTGTCCTGTCTTGTTTTGAACATAAAGAAAACCATCACAGTGTAAATTACAGGCATTACAGTTAGGAAATTTATGAGATGATGTGTTGTAGAGTCATCAACGCCACCAATGAAACTCATCATGACCAGCAGGACCGGCGCCATCACCATCATGAGTGCACCCATGATGAATACCATTGCAGCCTTGCCTATCGCATTCTCGGCACTCTGGACAATTCTTGCAAACTCTGTTTTGGCAGATTCTGCAATAAACGAGGGAATGTTATCAACGCTTGATTTGGCTATGCTACAGTACTGGATTAAAAACTGCTTGAATGTCTTGTGCGGATGGTTCTGTGCCAGTTCATTTATCGCATCAATCTGTACTGTCGCATCATACTCTACCCATTTTTTCAGTAACAATCCGTCAGACTCTAGTCCTGGAAATATATTTTTTCCGTCAAGCATTGCGATGCTTCTGTATATCATCATGGTGCCAGAATGGACTATCTGCAGGTATGACAGAAAATATGCAATCTCTTCATCAAAGAGTGTTGTGCGCTCAGATACCCGCACAGATACAGATAGTTTCGGGAAGAGATACACGACTAACGGAACAGCAAGAGACGCTGCAAGATAGTAAATTCCTGAAAGTATCCCAAAGAGGGCAACAGCCGCCGCTACAAAAAGAGATGCAAAAAATATAATGACTGCGTTTTTTGCATGAATGCCAGGAGTTGCAGTCTGACCAGTCCTGGGCACGCTTGCGTGGGCAGTATTTCTTGCAGAATCATACAGCAGGGAGAACATTCTGTATTTTATCAGTCTCTTTAGAAACTTTTCAGAGTTTGGAATCTCTTTTTTTCTGATTGCAGGTTTTTTTCCAAGTCTTTTGAGTTTTGCAACATCAGAAAGACGTATCGTGTATATTGACAGTGCAGAGATACAGCAGAGAAACAGCAGTGCGATGTGTCCGGATATTCCAAGTACAATGCCTGCAAAAAACAGAACTACACATATGATGGTCCTATCGCTGATATTTCTTTTCATAATATTTGGATAGAATCTCTGCTGTCTCGTGTTGGGTGACTGCCCGCTTTTGACATTCCCGCAACAGGTCAACTCGTAGTGCAAAGTCTGATGCCATCTCAGTTGATGCGTCTCGGGCTACTGCTGCCTGCAGCCTCTTGGAATTCTCACACAGAAAAGGAATCGAGTTGTTATCAAAAGAATCAGTATCTGCATTGTACACTCCAAGGTTGTTGAGAAAGACCTCATGACCATCTGAGCTTATCTCATCAAAGGAGAGGCATCGCCTCTCAAGTATTCCCTGCTTTGTTATTATTTCCCCCATTGATAAAATGAATCCAAGATCAGTAAAAGAACCGGCAGGTACACCGATTTCCCCTATGATACGATTGATTGCACCTGACGCACCATATGCATGAAAGGATGACATCGAGGAGTGGCCTGTAGATATTGCATCAAAGAGCATCTTTGTTGATTCGCCTCGCACCTCTCCCACTGAGATCATGTATGGTCTCTGTCGCAGCGAAGTGTTGAGAATTGCCTGAAATTTTTTAAAATAACCGGCAGTTGATACGGGGGCATCAATCATTAATGGCAGCCAGTCTGTGTGAGGTATCTGAATTTCCCCAGTGTCCTCGATTGTTATTATCTTCTCAGTCTTTTTTATCAGCAGCAGTAAGGCGCCAAGGGTAGAGGTTTTGCCTGAACCTGTGCCGCCAATAATAAGCCCCGTACCACGTACATCCAAAAGAGTCCAGATTGCAGCAACTGTATTGTGAGATATGGTGTTTGAGTCAAGCAGATTTTTTATCGTGATCGGGTCAGGGGATTTTATTCGTATGGATAGCGCAGGGGACAGCGGCGATATCACGTCAGATTTTACAAGCGACATTCTGTATTTTTTATCCAGCTGCAGGTCAACCATGGGTGTGGCATCAGAGAGATGTTTGTAAGCGCGGTTTGCCATCTTCTCCATCAGCGACTCCATATGCTTTTTTGAGTCAAATTTTATCGTGGTTCTCATGACTCCCCAGCTGAGATATTTGCGGTGAACCACACCTACCGTATCATTGTAATTTGAACATGTGATGTCCTCAAGATTTGATTCGTCTTGCAGCAGTACATTTAGAACATCAAACCCGAAGATATCGCGCCGGATATAGTATTGAAACGTTCGGTAATTTTTCAGAAACTCTTCGAGAAGACCAAGTTCTGTTGCAGCGGATTCTGCCTCACTCATTATCTCCTCTACGGACAACTCAGAAAAGACCGCGTTGCCATCATACCTTGTAAATCTCTTGTATGACATTATACTGTCATATGCGGATTTTGATGCAGCATCTGAGAACTGTGGCTCATATACGCAGTACTGCATGTCCTCAGATATTGTAACTACTACATCATCACCTACCTTGTATTGTATAAGGTACTTTGCAGGTCTAACAGAGGAATACGAGAGGGATTTTTCTTGCGGTGTATCTTTTTTTGTATCTTTTTTTGAGTTCTTCTTCTCTGGAATGCTCTTCTCTGGAATGCTCTTCTCTGGAATGTTTTTTTCTGGAATGTTTTTTTCTGGAATGTTTTTTTTCTTTGCATCTTTTTTTAGAGTACTTGCGATTTTTTGACTCAAATTTTTGAATACCTTGGAGAATTGCATCATCAACACACCATCATATCAGAAACGGGCTTGCCACCAAAAGCAAAAATGCGTATGCGCATGCAATGTATGCAAGACCCGGATGTGCAGAATACACATATTGTGCATTTGAGAGTGTGTCGGTATTTTTCCTAGAGACTGCAAGCTCAAGTGAACCTTTGTGGATTCTTTGTGCAGGGAGGACGTGTTTGTCAGCATCTCGCAGACGGCGTGCAAGAAACGACCAGTAGATTCTCCTTGCAGTCTTTTTTGTGCGCATCTGTGGGACATCGGAGAACAGTTGTCGGTTATTGTACAAGTCCGCCAGATTGTATGACAGATTTGACAGCATGATTCCGTTTGACTGGAATATTATTGTCAGCGCCAGTACAAGTACTGCAGGAAATGGTCCTACAAAGGGAACTGCAAAGGTCACAACTAACAGACCCAGCAGGTCAGCTGAGGCAAAAAGCCGGAGGAGGTATGCTGCCATGACAAATCCTGCCTGCATTGCAAACATTATCAGCATTGTCGCATCAATTGAACCGGTAATTATTTTCAATGCAAGTAGGGCTACAAACGGAAACACGAAAAAATAGGTGCGCACATGCCTTGTGCGAATATCCAAAAATGCATAAAATACGAGCAGTGCAAGCAGGGCAAGTTCCAGATACAATGAACCATTCAGGTAAAATCAAATTTAAAGGCAGAAAATTATCAGAAATCAGATCTCTTCTCCCACTTACAGATGCAGAGATGACATCAAATTCCTTTGCCAAATATTCGATATTAATTATACCTGAAATTATAGATTGACTTAAATTTTGAAAATGTATTATAAAGGGTATGTACGGTGCAATTCAGGTGATTTTGTATGAGTGTAGAAAGTGAATTTTTACACTGTTCCATCTTAGGGGTTTTTCAAAGTGGTGTTACATTAGGGGTTTGAGCTGTTACGTTAGGGAGTTATGATTTAACGATAAACAACACAAAGCATTTTGTGTCATATTCTTTATCTTTCCATCCAAACTTAATATCTTTAATTTCTTTTTTAGGATCTTTAGAGAGAAATGACTTGATTCCGTTTGGAACCAAATCTCTGTTACGCTTCAATTTCCAACTATCTTCTAAATTAGTTGAATCTATCAAAATAAGATAAAATCGATAAACCCTGTCAAATCTCCTTTCACTTTGTTTTTCATACAGCCATTGTGCTAATGATACAGGATCTTTTATTGTATTATTGATTATCTCTGTGCTTTTCTGTTTTAATTCCTTTATGAATTTCAGATATTCTGGTTTTGATGATTCACTTAATTTCCTATATATCTCTGTAAAAATTTGTCGGTCATTTCCATTTTTGTCATAACATATTTTACTTTCTTTGGCAAATTTCTTCAGGGATGATAACTCAGTTCTCAAACCAAGTTCCTTTCTTTTATCGTTTAAGAATTCTTTTGGAAAGTATGTTACTTTCAGATCAAGTGGAATGTCATTCCAAAAGAAATCCAAATTTTTCACTTTTCCTATTGCAGGAATTATATTTTTGTGTTCTTGAAACATATTCTCAATTAAGATGGTTGACCAATGATTATACCAAGAACTTTTCACATATCCCGACATACTATCATGTAATTCATTAGTGATTTTTTGATTAAGCTCGTCATAATTTTTGATTTTCTTGACATAGTTGTTGACTATGGTTTTTTCTAGTCCATTCTGATATAATCCTCCCCAATCCAAAACATCAAGCTTGAATAATTCTGTGTATAGAATTTCTTTTTCATCTGCTATGTTTTTTAGTTCGTCAACAGCTTCTTTTCTGATGAATTTGTCTAATGCTGTTAATGGAATATTTTGATTAAAAATATCAAAAAGTTTTGGTTTGGGAAAAATTGTTATGGCTTGTTGTTCTGCCAGTTTTTTAAGAAGAGTGGGTCTTGACATTGAACGTAGTTTTAGAAAATACATCCCATTGGAATAATCCAATATCTTTGTAAAATCACCAGAATCATAAAGATTCTGCAATTCCTTAAAATCACCTTTTGATGTCAATCATTGAAATTTCAATGATATTGATGATATAACTGATTTTATGTCAAAAATTAATCTATTGGAAATGAGATAGATTATGACATAATTTAGTATTTTATATAAAGAATGATCTTTGTTTTTGTTTAGATAATCAGAGATCAGACTATCAACCATATTTTGATCTGCAATGCCGAATTTCTTATTTCTGATTGAGGTATTTTTCTTAAAAGTAAATATAAAATCTGTTTTCAATCCACCTTTTCTGCTATCTTGAATCACTGATGATGCAGAATAACCTATCGTACTAACATCTGATAATTCCAAATCCAAACCAAACAGAATTTCTTGTAGTTTCCCCCACACTTGTTGATCATAGTTATTAAACATCAATGTAAAATATTTGCCATTTTTTAAAACCCTGTTAATCTCAACTAGTATTTTTTCTAACAATATCATGTATTCTGTAACTGTCTTATCTCTCGCTTTTGCATCACTTACAACAAGCTCCTTATCCATGTTTACATCAAAATCTAGCCAATCATTCCACATCATACTCAATTCTAAATATGGCAATCTATCACCATGAGGCGGATCTGTTATGACATAGTCAACTGAATTATCAGGTATTGTCTTTAGTGCTGTGTAACAACTGTCATTAATTAATAATATGTTACCTTGATTATTTTCCAGACTTTTGAAATTTCTTACATATCTCACATTTGGATTTGATTGAAAAAATTCTTTTTTAGCTTTTAGAATTCTCTTGTATCTGTTTTCAAAACAATTCCAGGCATTTATTTCAAAATGTTCCTTAGGAATCCAATATCCTATTACCCAGCTTCCAACTTCCTTTCTGTCTGATACAGTATGCTCACCTTTCATTTTTTTACGCTTATTAATGACAAATACCATTTTGCTAGCCTGACCAGAACAGGCTGTAAAACAAAATCTGAAAAAATCCCTCAATTTGATATCTTGAATCTTGTTTATTTCCTCTAACAACATAGACAATGCCAATGCGTTTCTAGGAGTAAACAAATCATAAACTGACATTCCTTCCTTGGCATTTATTCTTGAGTTCTTGACTAATTTTTTTGTAGGCAAAACAGTCTTGATGTTTTCATAAGTAAAATCTTTCATTGTTTTGACATTGGTCGGTTTTGTCATATCGACTATTTTTTTTGTTTTGTTATCTTTGTACCATATCTCCACTAGTTGTTCATTTTTGTAAATAAAATGTGAGCCTGTAAATGACATATCATCTACTTGTATTTCGTATAGGCTATCGATTTGCTTACGTAGGACATCTTGTAGTTTTAGGAATTCCTCATCTATGACTTTAGGATCAATATTTTCCAGCATTTGCTTTGTTATGAATGTGGACATGGGATTAATATCAATACCAACTGTTCGTCTATTCGAAAAAATAGATTCTATACTGCTAATTCCAGATCCTAGAAATGGGTCTAATACTATATCATCTGGTTTTGTGTATGTTTGAATATACCTGTCAATTACATTAAATGGTTTTTTTGACCAATACTTGTGCATAGAATAGATACCAGTATATGATTTTGGAATTTCTTCAGCACATTTTGTAAGCACTATTTCAAACCTCTTTTGACTGTGATCTTCTTACCCTCAATTACAAACCTAATAGCTTCTGGATTATTTAGGAATTGCAAGATCGGTTTTGGTATTCTGCAAATTGTACTGTGTCTTCCATCATCTGATAATCTTACTAAAAAATCACTCTCATCTTTTTTCCAACGTGTCAAATTATGTTTTTTAATTATATCTCATCTATAATAAGCGATCGGTTAACAGTAAGCAATAAATAAGCATACGGATAATATTATGTATGAATCAAAGAGAGCAAAAAGCAACTCAGATCTATTCAAAGACAAACTCAATTAGAAAAGTTACAAACAATCATTTTATTGTAGAATCTCAAAACTCAGATAAGAGATACAGTGTTGAGAAGCTAAGAGATACAGATGTATGGGTTTGCCAATGTGATGATTTTCATTTTAGGTTGAGAACTAAAGACAACAAACACTGTAAGCACATTCGGAGCTGTATCATGCTAAAAGAAAATATCTCAATTCAGAACAAAATTGAGAAAACTGAGCAACCTCAAATATGCTCTAAATGCAGTTCCACTACAATAATCAAGATTGGATTTGGAACTGGCAAGTTAACGAGGCATCGCGAACCTGCCGGTTCCTCTGATGCAAAATAACGATAAAATCATCAGAGTGCAGCGTCTGCATTATTTATCGCTACTGGCCGGTTAGAATTGATGCGCTGTGAAGGGTCACATGGGCACTTGATTCTCCTGATTCAGAGACAATTCGCCATCCACGTGGCGCCACATACTCTTCAATGTCTCCTTGTATGTGACCATACAGATAAAACTCTACAAAATCTCCCGGTTCTACATCAACTGACACTGTTGCCTGCATGAAAGTGGTCGGATACGCGTATTCCACACCAACCGTTACAGTCCGGCCGCTTCGATCATGGGAGTTAGTAAAGTCAGGAAATGCGTCTATACCCAACTCCGTCCTTTTCTGAAGATCTCCATTTACATAGACTTCGACCCAGCCGGTAAGAGGATCATATCTCCTTGGGGGCGGAGGAGGAGGTGGAATCTTTTGTAAATCATATTTGTTTGTGATTGTTGCACTGCCTGACAGTGTCTCAGACACAATGGCATGCATGGTACCAGCAGATGTTGCGATGGCATATGCAGTAGTACCAACTCGAGTTTCAACTGAACGTATGTCGCGGGAAGGATGTATGTAACTGACATGCGATGAGTCGGGTTCGGCAATCATAATTTCAGGGCGGCCCAAAACGTCAACATATTTGATATTTGCATGTATGCCGTTTGCATAAAAGTCAATGGAATCATATCCCGGAATGATAGGAACCTCGATAGTGTTTCCGTCATAGTATTTATTCAGATAGTCCAGATTCAGTGGCATTAAATTCCCACCATCATCTTCAAGAAGCCTCATATCAGTAACATTTATCCCCCCGACCAATGGTAGACGCACGTATGTATGAGTGACATACACCGTGCGCTCATCATCATCAGTGTGTGTTTTCTGTATTTTCTGATCGTTTATGGGGTCAAAGATCACAAAGTCAAAGAGATCGCGATGAACAGATGATTCAGGATACAGATGCAATTTCCATCCCTCGTCTGTCTTATCGCCTATATCAGTATCAAGATTCAGCGAGACGGTATAAATGCCACCGTTACGATTCGATACCCCTGTAGCCATAACCTTGTCGTCCTTCATTATGCGAAACGGCGTAGAAGGATCAATATTAGTTATCGAAAGAACGGAGGAGTCAAAGTCACCATTGGAATGAGAATCATTTGATGCACGAATCCTAACTGTCTGGCCGTTTGGCTCAATTATGATATAAGAATTAGTAATTGGAAACACAAATTCTTCATTGATTGCAGGACCAAATTCCCAAGTCCTGTCTGCTAGGACCGCATCATCAAATACGTGATATGATGGTGTCTCAGGGCGATTATCAATGTTCCATATATCATATTTGGTACATGGGTAACACTTTTGCGAAAAAGCATCGTCCATATTGACGACCATTCCACTTAGCATGTGAACCCCAGTTTGGTTTTTCTCTGAAATCAGATCTATGTATAATGCATTTGGAACATCGCTGTGAGATGGTGTAGCTGTTATTGTGCTCAGAGTAATTGTACCATGCTGCCAGCGGGGGTTAACCCCGATAAAACAGCCCGGGAGGCTAGGATTAGATCCACAATTAGAACCATATTCTCTTTTAACAAATGTCTCTTCATGATAGACATAAACATTGGACGGGTGTGAAATCGGTACTTCATCCATAAGGCATTTCAAATCATATTGGTCTATAGACCGAAACAGATCACGCCGGTAATTGAAATCATAAGATCCTTCACGAACTAGATCAGTACACGTCATGTCTCCAATATAATACCCATATTCATGCTGAGGTGGGTCATCCCGGCCAAGCAGAGACTGATATATGTCACCGTCATTGAGGTTTTTCTCCGATGTTACAATTTTCAAAGAGCTGCCTGATGGAACAGAACCGCTAAGATCAAGTATTCTACCGTAAAGCGACTCGTCTATTTTGAAAATGGTTGTGCCGTTTCCTGTAACTTCATAGTAGCCGCTACGGATGCTAAAACTATTTTGACCACCAACAACAGTGTTATTTGAAAACAACAGCAGATTCTGGGCATTTCTATCGTGTAGGTAACCATCACGTAATTCATAACGAGAATCAAGAGTGGGAATGTTATGTACCGTCACCGGATCGGTATCTCCAATAATTGCAACGTATGGGCGGGAATCCGCTGTTGTGCGGGGAATCGACAGATACGGCACAACGTCATGAGCATCTCCGACAGAATTAGAACTACCTGTAACAATGACGCCATCAAAATCTTTTTGGGCAATCCTTGAGTTTAATCCGAGTCCATTTACAGTGGCAGTACCGTTTGTGTTACTGCCATCACCGGTTTCATCACCAAGGCTATCAGGATGCATGTTTCTTATCGGGATCACGTTGCCATATTTTGTTATTATTTCCCCCGATACAGTAGAGTTGTGAATTGGAACAGTAATGATTTGCGGGTCGTGTGGCAAGAGCTGCGAATCATCATATGTCAGATCAGTTGATGCAGTAGAAGGCATGTCGCCACCAAATACACGGTCAGTCCCATCAGGAAGGTGGATTATTCTCACCTCATCTCCTTTATCATCATAGAAACGTATCATTGCAATCTCCGAGGTATCTCGACCGCGGTTCTCCAGGTGGATATCTGCACCATCAAAATATGCATCAATGTATTCTGAATTTCTGAGGTTGTCGATTTTTGCAGAATCAGTTGCAGTATTTGAGACACTAGTTACGTTATCAACTGCAATCACGCTCACGCCTACAATTCCTGCAATGAGGAGCGTGGCAAGAATCACTACATACAGCATATATGATACTGGGTTTTTTGTATTAAGTGGGCATTTTTGTATTTTGATAAAGGGCAGGTGAGACTCTCAGCATATTTTAATTCCAGGAAACGGTATTGGCAATGATTAATCAGAGATTGACTGTACACATCAAATATCACACTTCCGACACGCCGCCTTCGATGGTCTTTATCTCCTGCACATCTTTTTACACCGACTCGAAAATTCAGACAAAACACTCTCTCCTACAAGATACAATGACTCTCAAAGATTAGTCAGTTCTTCAGGCATTCCTTTCTCTGTCTCTATCTCCTCTAGTGTAATGCCAGACATTACAGAAAACACGGCGCGTCTCACCCTCTCAGCTATTGGCAGATGTACAAAGCCCCATTTTTTGCAGTACAGTTCGTACTCTTTTGGGGTGCGATTTAATTCAGAACCTGTAGAGTCAACGGAGTATGCAAGGGCGCTTGTTTCACGGACCCATTTTCCATTATGTGATGCCCTCTCTTCTGTAACATCCTCCTCTCTAAGAATTGGCAGGATAAATGGAAGGATTGCCTTTGATAAATAATTAACCTCACGGCCTGTCCTTCTGCTGACCTTTACACGATAATAATAGTCCTTTTCATCATACTGCACTGATACTGCCGGCAGTCCGCAAAACATCTCAACGACATCTTCAGAGAATCCCCATACACGTCTGCCACACACGTGCTGTGAGTGGTCAGGATCAGATACCGCGGCATTGCGTAGATGCTCATTTAAATTGTCATTTTGGACATACCACATCTTGGAGCGCCTGTCATGCCAGCAGTTGTTGTAAATATCCTCATCTGGGATTCCCTCAGGTGCAGTGAACATCTCAAGTGTGGATGCGTTTCGATTTTTGGTTTTAATGTCGTCTTGCAGGTGCTCAAAGTGCGGATGTGACGTAACAAGCGGATTTCTTCCCTTTGAGTTGTTTAGTTTCTCAGAGAGATATCGCACCCACGACTCATCATATACGTCATCACTTATGTCAGGTAAAGGATTGCTCTCACACCACTTTTCATAGATTATTTGAGAGCGTCTGTCATCTGCTTGGAGTCCCCAAGCTGATGCCTGCAGCTCCATTTTGTATGCGCCGTAATCTCCAAACTCGCTGTTCTCTCTGCAGAGACTATCCATGGACTCTTGAATTTTTTTGTACTTTTCAGTCTTTTGCAATACTTTGAGATCATCAGCAGTACTGCACTGCTTCTCAAGTGAGTCAAGCTCTGCCTTTTGTCCCCTCCACTCTGCAATGAAATTAGTGTATCTTAATGCAGAGTCATATGTGGTCTTTCTCTGATTCATCTCCTCATCTGAAATATCAGATATCATCTCTATTGGATATCCCAGCATCTTGCAGGCCATTATTACGCTTTCATCGCCGTCGGTAAACTTTACAGCATAAAACCCAAAGGTGTGAATTGCGTGGCGTCTCAGATAGTCAAAAAATTCGGGGTTTGCAGATTGGGCCAGTGCATAAAACTCGTCAGGTGTCAGCTTGGAATATTTTTGTTCCAGCTGTAAAAAATGATATCCGGTATTGGTGCGGTGCTGGTCCAGTGCATTTTGCATCATTGACATTATATCATCGCGCCCTGCACCTATCTCAAAGTCAAACTTGAACTTTGAGGATCCCTCATACCATACAATGCGTATCTTTTTCTTTTTGAGTGCGGTAACCAGTGAAAAGTTCTCAAATGGCACATCACATACGACTCCCTCGTCAGGGACCTCCAGTGCGATTCCGAGGTTTGTCACATAGAGCAGTCCCTTTCCTTGGTTTGTCTTGGCATCACTGTATGTGGTGATGATGTGTTCGTGGGGCTTTAGGATTAGCAGTCCCTTGGCATTTGTTGCAAAGGTCTCCAGTTTCTCATATTCCCGGACTATCTTGTGGCATACCTGGGCTGCTGAATATTTAGAATCATGTAACTTGTAATCAGAAAACTCCCTTTTGGCTGAGCCGTCTGCCTTTTGGGAGTAATGCTGAATTCGCACGGCATCTTTTTTTATTGGAGTTACAGAACGCACCGTTTCTATGGGTGCTGCAAACGTCATGCCGTCATTCCCATATACGACAATTCTTGTGTTGCTTGCAGAAAGCGTCTTGTTTTTCTTGAGGGGCACCTCCATTATCTGGATTTCTCCCGGCATCAGTGCTAACATGGGCATACTATCTCACCAGAGTTTTTAAAGATTGTTTGGTTTTTGTGCCTGTACAGTCGAGTATGATGTGTGGTCATGGGGCGGTGCAATGTCAGACCTTCCCCCTGTCTTTACTTCCTTTGAATTTCTCCTTTGGATTCCCAACAGGACTTGTACCAACCCTTTGTCCCCCAGCAGTATATGTCGCACCGCCATCACCTGCAGGAGGATGCGAGAATCCCCTTGGCATGGCACCTTGCTGCGGTGCACTGACTGCCGGAGTGCCGCCACCTCCTGCAAATATCGGAGATCCTGTTCTCATGACCTCACCTGCCGGAAGAGTGCCGCCGCCTGTAACTATAACAGGAGGAGCTGCGGAGGCAGCACCAGATGCTTGAGATTGTGCAAGTGTTACCAGTCCGGGTCTGATGCCGCCATTAATTGGAATCACTCCGGCATCTCGTGCAAACGAATCAAAGTTGACAGGACCCATGCTGACACCAGGAGCTGCACGGCCAGCCTGAAACGCATCGGACTGTATCATGCCAGTGGCTCCAGTTCCCAGTCCATGTGTCACGTCCTTGGCAGTTGATGCGATTCCTGCCTTGCCAAATGCCGCCTTTAGTCCGCCGGCAAATCCACCGGCAGCTCCGGGAATACTTATTGCGCCGCTCATCGAGGAGGGTCCCATTGCAGACCGGCCTGCTGCAAACCTTTGTGCAATTCCGCCGCCCGCCCTTGAGGCAGCGCCCTGAGCCATTGCAGCGCCACCCATTACTCCTGACATCACACCGGACATTACCATCTGCCCCATTGTATTTGAGAGCGAACCCAATATGGGTGCGACAATTATCGGTATCATTACCGCAAGCATCATTACTGACATGGAGTGCAGCCAAAAGTCATATCTGTCGACCCCGTCAGATACTTGTGCTTCCCTGTCAAGCAGGTCTGACGTTCCTGCAAGAATTATCAGACAGGAAAATATCGGCACCATAACTAGCGGAACCCATGTCGATAGCAGCGTATTTGATATCTTGTCGATATAGAAAAACGGAAGAGAGCGGAACACAAGTAGCAAGGGCAGGGCTATTGCAATCACATTTACCAGCAAATAACGGACATTGCCAACCAGGGCAGTCATTGTAGCCATGTAAAACAGCATCACAGTTTTGGTCAATCCAGTAAAGATAGTAGTTACAAAGCTCTCAGATATCTGGCTTGCAAAGTTTGTCAGCACCTCAAGATCGCTGCCTGTCTCAAAGGCAGTTCCAACGTCTGCGCCATACCTTACCTTTGCAAACATGTAGGATATTCGCAAGTCAGGTCTGCACAAATCATCAGTGGATAGTCCCAGCCCAAAGAACGTAGAGCGCTTGCCGATCTCGGCGTTCTGCTCAGCAAACAACAGTCCACGAGGATCAGTTGCTGCGACGCACGGGTTTGATTCGTCAAAAGAGTACATTGGATTTAGAAGCGATATTGAGAACATCTCAACTGCTTCAGATACCGGATCCCAAATGTACGGAAATATCATTAATAGTATTATCCCGCCAGCAGCTCCGAGAAACATCTTTTTTATCGTCTCGCTTGAGACCAGACCTGCTTGCTTAAACATCACAAGTATTCCGACAAGAATGAAAACAAAGACAAAGAAATAGTTTGCCAAGTCTCGCAGCATCGAGAAGATAAGAAACGCAGAGTTGCCAGTCTCTGCCCCGTCTACTATCTGAAAGTCGAATTTGGGCATGTCAGTGATCAGCCTGACAAATTCTCCTTCCACATTTGATGTCATATAGTTCAGGGCAGATATCATAAAGACCACAGTGAGTATTGCAGAGGCAAGTATGATGGCAGCCTCAAGGCCCGGAACCGGAATTATTCCAGAAAGAGGTCTTTGCAAAAATCTCTTTATGTTACATATGGGGCTGCTGTACAATACGGCATCAAGACTAGCCCTCAAATATTACCCTCCTATCATACAAAACAGAGTCATCTTCTGCGCGAATCACACGTATCTTTTTTGGTCCCAGACTCTCAATCATTATTGTACAGCACACTTTGCCATGTCTTTCAGTCGCAGTATTTACTAGCACTTTGCCATCAATCTCTATTCCGACTGGCACGAACTGTCTCTTCTCAGTAGTATCAAGGGATATGGTATGTGGCATACCAAGATCACTTATCGTGAATCTCTGAACTGTCTCTTGCTGCTCTTCTTGTATTTGAGATGACTGTCTTCCAGCAAAGAGCATTTCTGAGGAATTTGTCTTGTCTCTGGAATGGTGTTCGGGTTTGGCGAATCGAAACGCAAGTGCATGAATCAGATGCATCTCAGGTGTGATGAATTTAAATGGCACAAAGGCAAGTGCTGCAAAGAGCATGGCAGGAACTGCCAAGAGCACATTGTCTTCTCCGTGAAGTGCCTGTGCCAGTAACACGACACATACAACAATGTACAGTATCTGTCGCAGTGATACAGAGATTACCTTGAGGTTCAAAAACGGCACGTGCAACAGGCTTTTTGTCGGAACCGAGAGGATTCTCATCATACAGTAGAGAAAGAGTTGTATTAAAGGGGAATAATTATCGCAGAAAAAGAGATGGGGGATTTTTGAAACATTCTCAGGCTATTTGCCAGAACCGGCAAAGGTCATCTGCCCCATCAGGAACAAAAATGGAAACTAAAAACAAATTCTAGGCATGAGGCTTGATACATACGGATCATCTTCCTTTTGGTGTTTGCGGTTCCCATGTTGCTGTTAACACATCTGATCGATTTTAAGACATGCCAAGTTTTGGGCATAACTTTTCAAAGTGATCATACCCCATAACTGGTATAATGAATTAGAGGCATGTTGGAGGAAAGAAAATAGTAAAAAAACAAAATCAAATTACTCGCAAGGCATCACAATCATCAGGAACCTCATCTGAAATAGTTTAGAATAAACTCTGATGGGGTGTTGTCTTTTTCTACCAGTCCGTGACATCTCAAGCGCATGATGCGATATGCCACATAGGATACAGATAATTTTGTATGTGCTTTTATTTGGTACAGTGTTTTTCTTTGGTTCGAGATGTGATACAATATGGATATGTCAGCATCAGAGACCTTGATTGAGAATTCTTTTTGCATATCAGAGCACATCTCCGCACTGCAATCCATTGGCACAAATCCTCGACATCCAAAGTAAAACACCGCCTTATAGTAACATCTCCTTGCAAACCCGTATGTTGCAAAAATCACCAGTCCTGCACCTGTGAAAAACATGGCAGATACAAAGTAAAGCAGACCCCACAACTCTTGGTATTTGCCGGTGTGCGCCGTCCTATCATCGGAAGTTATTGTAACATCTGCACCTGAGAATTCCTCAAGATGTATCACGCATGCAATGTTTGTAGAGAATCTGTCAAAGTGTATGGTTATTGTTTTGTATTTGCTATCAATTATTCCCTCCAAACAATTATGATCGGTTATTTTTGGAACGTCTGTAAATTTCAAGTACGCCATGACATCATGTGCTTGAATTACACCGTTGTTTTGTATGATTATCTCTCCACCACTCTTTGCAGTCTCTGATGTCTCTACATTAAAACTCACAAGGAATTCATTGACAAAGACCTGTCCTACAAGCAGAACTGTTATGCCGACAAATATGCTAAGGGATATTCTCCGGATATTCACATCAACCCCAGAGAAGAGATGGAACTTATGTTTTCTGTGATGGACCAAAAAGCTCATCCAGTATTGTCTCCCCGGGCTCTCCCCGAGTTGCAAGTTCTGTATCGCCTCTCAGTATAATATCACCCCAAAAGCGCGTCTCCTTTGATCTTGTGGATCTTTTCAGGGCATCATCGATATTCCATACGCGTAGCCGCATGTATGCACCAGAATAAAATGATGCCTTTGTCTCGTACTTTCTTGATTTTTTCACATAGTGTGTCAGGAACAGACTCAAAAAGGCAAGCAGTATAACCAAAAATATGATTATGTAAATCTCCAATGAGATGTATAGTAATTTTTACTTAAAAAGACGCATTTTACAAAATCCATGAACTGTAAAAATTATTCTTAGTCTCTCATTTTGAATCTTTTTTCACATATTCGAATTCGTCTTTTGTTATTTCGCATCTTTTGATATCTTAGGTATGAGAATGGCGTAGGAATACGGTTTGAATCAGTAGATGGGAAAGTAACTCAATTTAGATCAAAAACTAGCCATTATTAGGTAAAAAATTTCTTAACAGATCAGGCG
Organism: Candidatus Nitrosopumilus sp.; assembly: GCA_965205675.1. Classification (GTDB taxonomy): domain Archaea; phylum Thermoproteota; class Nitrososphaeria; order Nitrososphaerales; family Nitrosopumilaceae; genus Nitrosopumilus. The sequence goes on along the minus strand of OZ242186.1, from coordinate 1,288,758 downwards.
ACGTCAATCCAGGCACTTTAAGTAGTTGGATAAATGCATCTGAAAGAGATTATTATGAAGTATTATGTCAGGAGTATATTCAATGTTTAGCACAAGCTGAAAGTGTAATTGAAACCAAGTCTAAACGGTTGACAGTATCTATAACGTTGTTTATGATAGGATTAGTCAGTATTCCAATATTACTTGTGTTGTCTATTTTATTATGATTCTAATTGATGAACTTGTCACTTGAAAATTTCCAGAAGAGGTTCAAAGAAAGACAAAATAAAACCAAATGGTTCATCTTCATCTTGTAATTTCTGAGCGTCCCGTTCTAGAGTTTCAGTTTCATTATCTCCAGGGAGCGCATCATCTACATAGTCTGATTCATCCTTTGGGTCTATATCAAATTGAGATTGTGGGTTTGCAATATCATCTACTGGCTCGGAGGGCATAGTTTCAGAGGGTTTGAGATCCGATGAAGCATTTGAGAAAGACAAAACATCAGAATCATTCAAAGAAGAATTAACTATCTCAGAGGGGAAAAACTCAGGAATTTCAGATAGAACATCATCAGCATGGTGAGATGGTTCATCATCAGCATGGTGAGATGGTTCATCCGCACTCAAATCATCACCAACGAAATCTGCACCATAGAACTCTTCATCAGACAATACCTCGTTCTCAAAGGTATCATCGACAAAGGTATCATCGACAAAGGTATCATCGACAAAGGTATCATCGACAAAGGTATCATCGACAAAGGTATCATCGACAAAGGTATCATCAACAAAGGCATCATCAACAAAGGCATCATCGACGAAGGCATCATCGACGAAGGCATCATCGACGAAGGCATCATCGACGAAGGCATCATCGACGAAGGCATCATCGACGAAGGCATCATCGACGAAGGCATCATCGACGAAGGCATCATCGACGAAGGCATCATCGACGAAGGCATCATCAGGATACCTCACAGATGAAAGTAGGTCAAAGAGATACTCTTCAGAAGAAACATACGACTTTAGATCATACGAGTGTGCAAGATTCTCTCCAAACCCAGCATGTATCTCAGAATACACGCTAGCTCTAACTGGCAGTGCAACCCCCTCGCGTATCCATATTTGGTTTTCATATTCATTTGTCCATAAAATCGAATATTCTTTTTGTCCTTCATCATAATCCAAAAAATCTGCAACTATGATCTCAGCATCCTTGAATTTTGATGGCACGCTTCCAAGGATATCTCCTATAACTGGATCAAACTCTCTGAGAGAATCATCAGGCAGCCAGAAAAGCGTAGATGAGAGCGACTCTTCAATGTATCTGTTGTGTAATGAGGTTACATCAAAATTCTCATCAAGTAAAACCAGGTCATGATCAGACCCATTCATTATAACGTGCATTATCCACACGTATCCTGAATCCATCTTCACATTCTCAATTACGCGCATCTGCATATCATAGCACTTTGATGCAGTTGCAGTGAATGCATCGCGTGTTATGTTATCGCATATGGTATAATGGTATGACTCTCCTGGTGCAAATATTCCGAACTCCCATGCATGTGCAAAAGGAATGCAAGTAGCAGCACAAAGTAACAGCATCAGCATAAAATAATACTTCATGGTATCACCTTTAGAATCTGCCCCGTGTCAGTTACTGCATAATACTTGTCATCTCCTTGCAGTACACATGAGACCTCCATGTGCTTGCCAGTCAGAACCACAAAGTTAGCAGAATCTGCATTGTTGCTTGTACAGTCAATGCTATTTGCATCAGAGTCAAGTACTGCCGTTATCTCCGTATCTCTACTTCCGTAATTGCTGAGAGAAAACACCACGTGTGTTGCAGACGTATCAGCAGAGATAACATCTATCTTTTCGTTCAAAATATCACGATTAATCCTGTTAATTTCAACAAGCATTGAAGATGTGGATTCAGTGTCAGAGTAAAACACTCCAATTGACAGACCTCCGAGTACAAGAACAGCAGAAGACACTATTAGCAGCTCATTTGTATAGGAGAGTCCAGAAAGCGGTAAAGATAAGGAATCCTGCAGCGACGACGGTTGCAGGACAAAAAAGATTTGCCTTATCATATTATACATTGCGCCGTTGTATTAAGAGGGGTTAAATTCTGCCCCAAGCAAGACTACAAACTTTCTACCCCTCATCTTAGATGTGACTGACTTCCAGTCCGACTCAGAAGTAATCACCTCTGGGACATCGCCTAGATCAATTCCCAGATGTTTTGCATGCTTTTTTCCAAGTGAAATCATAGGGTCTGCAATATCGCCCTCCATTATCTTCAGTCCGGATTGCTCCTTGTATGGTGCGACCCGTCCGTCGTGCACCAGATGGGGAGTCTTGCACTTTGTGCATTCAAAGGTTGTAACCTCTGAGCTTGCAGTGTCTTGTTTTTTCTCTCCCTCAGATTTTGAGGGATTATCAGACTCGGGGATCATGTCCTTTAGAAACTCGTTGTGCGGCCACCGGTAACCGCTGTTCTCTTTTGCATGTTTTTGGAGTTTCCCAATTACTACATGCTGTGCATCCTCATCGAGATTGCATATGAACCGCAGCATTGGCAGTGGTGCAGTGGAGCGTACCCCGTTAGAGTATGCCGTATCAAAGAGTTCATCTAATGTATCTTCAAGTTTTGTATCAAATTCAAGGGCATACACTTTGGAGTATACTGGTTCTAGATGCATCATCTGCATTGTCTTTGGAAGACCATTATCCTTGACATATCTTCGCATCTGGCGTACTATCTTGATTGGATTTTGCTGGTCTTTTTTTGTATATCGAATGTATGTTATCTGGGGATCAACAGAGTCATTTACGACATATGCGTTTATCTCCTTGAGACGCATCTTTTTTGCAGCATAATATACATCGATTCCATCGACTAGAACATAGCCGTTTTTGGATTCTACAACTTTGATTGACAACTCATCAGTGCCAGCATCAGGGGCAAAGGATGTAACAATCTGCTCAATGCCGTACTGCGATGGAATCACGACAAGTTCTGGCAGCGATATCTTGCTTAGCGCAATAATGCTGAGGCTACTATCATCATTAGTTGTATGCATCAAGATACCTCCCTACACGCCGCATCTTTTGGTCAGTGGTTTTGCCTCCAAACATGCCAGATATCTTAACTGCCTCACGCATTTGGTTCGGACGAATCATCTTTCTTAGAAAATATTTTTCATGTGAATCATCAGATGAGGGTACAATGAGTTTCTGCTCTAGTGCGACCCGCTTTACCTGATATATTGCCTTTGTGAGAAATATCTGTCTTTTCAAACCAAGTTGCGTTCTCGTAACTGCAATCAGTCTCCCCTCATCGTACGTTATACCTGCATCCATACACGCCTGATGAATACAGAACACGGCAGTCTTGCCAGACCCCAGCTTTGCCGGTTTTAATTTCTGGAATAACACAAATGCATTTACTGTAACATACTTTGGCAGTCCGAGAGTGGAGCAGATTTTCGAAAAAGAGTCAAGATGACTGTCGCGACTTGAGATTATTTGCTCTGTACGTTTTTTGTTGATGTGTGGCAGTGTGATGCCATCTACTATGATATTCTTTGAGCCGATTTTTTGCTCTTCATGTACTGGCATACGCGACTTTGAGCCAACAGGCGTCGTTTCTGCCGTATCATAATGTGAGATAACACCGCACTTTGAGCATACGATCTCAGTCTCAACCTTAACAAAATTACCATTACCGCATAAAATACAACTACTCATATGTCGTCACAAAGGGAGATATTTTTTGGATTTAAAGCGGGTTATTTTGAATGTCCATCAAGTAATTTTGTAGAATCAGTCAGTAGAATCAGTCAGTAGAATCAGTCAGTAGAATCAGTTTGTAATCGGTGGCGTGGAGGCCACCGATTACGAACTTATCTAATAAACGCATTTAATAAACGTGTTCAATTAACACATTTACTGATAAAAAAGATCCAGTTGGAGATTTCATAGTTTGAAGATAAAACCATTCTACTATTATTAGAACAAACTTATATTTAAAGCCAATGTTTTGTATGAATCAAGTAAAAATGACTGGCAACGATGAAGCCGTGACGCTCTTATCATTTAGAGATGATGATATTGCAAACCATAATCTGAGCCAATCGTTTTATCTCTTACTTGGATCTATTTTAATTTTTAAGAGATTTCATACACAAATCAAAGGTTTACTTGAAGAAAAACAGATCACGTAAAAACAGTTCTATTTTTGTGGTCCTGACAATTATTTCAGATAGATGAATGTCTCTGCATCATCAGATGCAAGGCTGTCCCTGGTGCCGGTGCTGCGTCTTGACAGTATGATGAGTGCCAGTATCGCCATCACCACAATTGCAATTATCAATAATATCAGAATCTCCAGACTGGCATCATACGGGGTCAGACCAGATTGTATTACTCCTACAGTATCGTTAATAATATCTATATCAACTGATGCAACCTCTTCGGGAATATCGAGATCTAGAATGCTTGCAGGTTCTAGTTCTCCTGACTCTGTAACACCACAAGCAGCAGCGCCCCACGGCTCATCTACAAATTCTGTCTTTTTGCAAAACCATTCGTATGGTACGGCGTTTTCATTTTGAAGCAGTTCTGCATTGATATTTATCTCACCGCAAATAATTTTTGCAATAGGCTTGCCATAAGAGTCAGATGGTTTGAGATCATCAATGTCCACCAACACAGAGTCCCCCACTCTGCATGTTTGCTCTACGAAAAGTTTTGCATCTGCAAATCCTTTTTGATTTCTCTCCGGAGCATTTGCCAATGCAAGACGGATTGATTTGCCATTTACAAATAGGGTATCACCGTCAACTATCTTTGTTACCTTTCCGACATAGCACCGTCCACAATCATCAAGGGAATATTGTGCATCAGTGGATATGGGATTTGGGTTTGTAGGATCATGGTCTTGTGCATCAGGAATTACAAGTGGAGGGGGTTCCACATACTGTAATTGCCTTACCCTCTCAACATGTATCGTTCCTTTTACCCACGGATGATATGCACATTGGTATTCATGTTCGCCGCGTGGTGGAAATATGATTGTGTTAAGACCAGGAATTATAGGACCTGTTTCGTCTTTTTCAAACTGCAGGTTATGAGTCTTGTAATCATCATTGATAAAATTCACACCAAAAGTTGCAGCCGTTATCACATGTACAGGAGTGATACATCCGCCTTTTTTGTACAAAGGTTCGCCATAGGAATCAGTTTTTGGCACACATTCGACTGACGCATTTTTTTCAATGTGTATATCAATTGAGGAGCCACTATCAAGCAGTATAAAATAATCCGTCAATTCATTTACAATGACATAGTCGTCATCATCATTGTTATCATCATAGTCATATGCTGTAATATCAATTCTGTACAGTCCGGCATCACTTGATCTCTCAAGATAGATAAAATATGACAAGACATCATTTACCAACTTTGATTGTGCATTAGATGTCGAGCCGTCGGGGGCAGACAGCACAATCTCAACGTATGCCCCAGTGATGCGTCCACTTATGTCCACATACAAATTACCGTGTCCCTTTTCCAACACATTTTCTTTGATTACAATGTAATCAGAGTCTGCCATTGCAGGTATGATGGTTGCAAATGTCGTTGCAAATATAACCAGTGCAAAGACGGCAATAATCATGACAGACCATCCTCAAATTCTTTTTGAGGGTCAGGAACATTTGCAGCGAGACCTGATGAGAATGTCTCAGACGAGGCAGGCTCCATCTGTAATCTGTCTGCATTTTCAGGGAATCTAACAAAAGGTACAATGTCATTTTCGGAGAGTACCATTCCGGATTTTTTTGATTTTTCAAGCAGTATCTTTTCCAAAAAATCAAGTGCTCTTCTCGGATGTTTTAAATTGTACAAGATTGATTTTTTTCGCACCAATCCGTTTGGCTCTATATCCCGTCCGACACAGGGCAGAATCCGCTCAAAGTCATCAATGTCTGACGGGGTGAGGGTTCCAAAGAATAACTGTGCATGAAAGAATCGACGGCAATCAGCCTTTGCCTTGCATGCAGACTCGTGCCAGTTTGTGTTTTTTGCATCATCTTTTTGTTTTTCATATCTGCGTTTTATGGAATCGTACTGCCTTTTCGTTTTTTTGGAATCAGTATGCGATAGCTTTAGAAATATTGCTCCCTGCGGTGCAGATGAGAACAGCGAAAAGACGTTATGGTGCATGTCAGCAGGATTCGATACAAGTGGGTACACGGATTTTTTTCTAAGTTTGAGCTCTACTAGTGATTGTATCTTTGTGCATACTGGATACTCTTGTTTTTCCTTACCAAAGGAGATGATTGATTCGACCTGACTGGCGCAGAAATCAGGAACCCGTAGGTATATGGATGTTCCAGACTCATCAAGACGGAAAATTGCAATGACAATATCAGATATGGAGCCACATAATACCAACAGGTCCTGGCTCGGAACATCATCTATTTTCTCAGCTGAGGCAAACTGCCTTATTCTATACCATACGAAGGAGTGCTTGCTCATGTATTATACGACAGAAATTGTATTTAACCCGATTTTATCACAAAGGCAGTTCAAGATGTTCCTTTACGTATACCTCAAGCTCGTCAAGTTCTCGTGTATGGGATTTGATGAATGCATCTATGAATCCCGGGTTAAATTTCACTGCGCGAAGTCCCGGTGTGTGCACCTTGATGAATCCCATCTTTTTGAACTTTGCAAAGAATTTTTGAACTGACCAAAAACCAAGAAACTCGTCAAACGAAGTATACACCAATGGTCTATGCATCCACGACATGGAACCTGGGTCTTTTAGCCAACTGCGATGCAACATAACCAGGTATCCAAGCACACACAGTTCTGCAAATGACAGTCCCATATCACATGCAAGCAGCAGCCATCTTCCTTCCTTGGTTATTTTGCCATCATTTACAAGATATGAGAAACTCTCAGGGAATGGACCGTGCTTTAGCATATGATACACCTTGGAGTTTTTGCGGATGTACGAGTTGTTTGTTATTCCTTCAAAGTTTTTGCGAGGAGTATCCTTTACCATTTGAACATTATTCTTTTTTGATTTTTTTAATGTCTCAACATACTGATACAATTTCAGAAGATCTGATTGTTGTGAATCTATCAATATTCTAGTTTTGCCCGTAACTGCCAGAGAAGTCGCATCAGCGTTTACATATTTTGCACTCTTTAGTTTGGAGAGTATGTCTACAACTCTTTGCAATGGCATCACACCCACAAAAAAATCATGAATCATCTGGCGTGAAATTGTACCGGTACAATACCTGACGATATACACAAGCACACACAGTTCTGCAAATGACAGTCCCATGTCACATGCAAGCATCAGCCATCTTCCTTCCTTGGTTATTTTGCCATCATTTACAAGATATGAGAAACTCTCAGGGAATGGACCGTGCTTTAGCATATGATATACCTTGGAGTTTTTGCGGATGCATGATCTGTTTGTTATTCCTTCAAAGTTTTTGCGAGGGGCGTCCTTTACCATTGGAACATTAGTCTTTTTTGATTTTTTTAATGTCTCAACATACAGGTGCAGTTGCTGAAACTCTATCTTGTGAGAGTCTACCAAAGATTTTGTTTTATCTGTAACTGCCAGAGAAGTCGCATCGGCGTTTACATATTTTGCACTCTTTAGTTTGGATAAGGTATTAACGACACGTTGCAAGGGCATCACGCCTACAAAAAAATCATGAATCATCTGGCGTGAAATTGTACCGGTACAATACCTGACGATATACACAAGCACACACAGTTCTGCAAATGACAGTCCCATGTCACATGCAAGCAGCAGCCACCGACCTTCCTTGGTTATTTTACCATCATTTACAAGATATGAGAAACTCTCAGGGAATGGACCGTGCTTTAGCATATGATATACCTTGGAGTTTTTGCGGATGCATGATCTGTTTGTTATTCCTTCAAAGTTTTTGCGAGGGGCGTCCTTTACCATTGGAACATTAGTCTTTTTTGATTTTGTTAATGTCTCAACATACAGGTGCAGTTGCTGAAACTCTATCTTGTGAGAGTCTACCAAAGATTTTGTTTTATCTGTAACTGCCAGAGAAGTCGCATCAGCGTTTACATATTTTGCACTCTTTAGTTTGGAGAGTATGTCTACAACTCTTTGCAATGGCATCACACCCACAAAAAAATCATGAATCATCTGGCGTAAAATTGTACCGGTACAATACCTGACGATATACACGAGCACACACAGCTCTGCAAATGACAGTCCCATGTCACATGCAAGCAGCAGCCATCTTCCTTCCTTGGTTATTTTGCCATCATTTACAAGATATGAGAAACTCTCAGGGAATGGACCGTGCTTTAGCATATGATATACCTTGGAGTTTTTGCGGATGCATGATCTGTTTGTTATTCCTTCAAAGTTTTTGCGAGGAGTATCCTTTACCATTGGAACATTAGTCTTTTTTGATTTTGTTAATGTCTCAACATACAGGTGCAGTTGCTGAAACTCTATCTTGTGAGAGTCTACCAAAGATTTTGTTTTATCTGTAACTGCCAGAGAAGTCGCATCAGCGTTTACATATTTTGCACTCTTTAGTTTGGAGAGTATGTCTACAACTCTTTGCAATGGCATCACACCCACAAAAAAATCATGAATCATCTGGCGTGAAATTGTACCGGTACAATACCTGACGATATACACGAGCACACACAGTTCTGCAAATGACAGTCCCATGTCACATGCAAGCATCAGCCATCTTCCTTCCTTGGTTATTTTGCCATCATTTACAAGATATGAGAAACTCTCAGGGAATGGACCGTGCTTTAGCATATGATACACCTTGGAGTTTTTGCGGATGCATGATCTGTTTGTTATTCCTTCAAAGTTTTTGCGAGGGGCGTCCTTTACCATTGGAACATTAGTCTTTTTTGATTTTGTTAATGTCTCAACATACAGGTGCAGTTGCTGAAACTCTATCTTGTGAGAGTCTACCAAAGATTTTGTTTTATCTGTAACTGCCAGAGAAGTTGCATCAGCGTTTACATATTTTGCACTCTTTAGTTTGGATAAGGTATTAACGACACGTTGCAAGGGCATCACGCCCACAAAAAAATCATGAATCATCTGGCGTGAAATTGTACCGGTACAATACCTGACGATATACACAAGCACACACAGTTCTGCAAACGACAGTCCCATATCACATGCAAGCATCAGCCATCTTCCTTCCTTGGTTATTTTGCCATCATTTACAAGATATGAGAAACTCTCAGGGAATGGACCGTGCTTTAGCATATGATATACCTTGGAGTTTTTGCGGATGTTGGGATTAGTCATGGAATAAAATGACTTTACCGGTCTTTTGCGAATTGACTTTGTATTGTATGGCATGGAGCCTTTTGGTTCATTCAATGTATAAACCAAAGTCCCTTACCTGTAAGGTTGCAAAGAAATCATATGCCAAAAAGTTTTTTGATGTTCTTGCATGTTCTTTTTGGATATCCCATCTCAAAGTTCTCAGAGCGCATATCATGTCTCTTGGCATATCAAATGATGTGGAATTTCCAGTCTAAAAACAAGACAGGGTCTTTTGGTTTTTTGTACTTGATTGTTTTTTTAGAAATGATGTGATATATTTTGGCAACGGTATTTTTACAAAACATACAGAACATCTCTCATACCCATAGATGAAATCATTTAGCATTCCTATGCGGCACAACTGAACTCTGATTTCACACAGAGGGCACACACACCACTTTTCAACAAACTCAAAACCGCGACATTTTTCGGGTATTTTAAAAAATTCATAGTATGACATATTTGCAGACGCTCTAGTCTTCTGTACTGGCAATCCTTTATCCCAACATTTCATTTGAATGTGATAAAAAAGAGATTGGCGCGCCTAGGATAACCCAAGTAAGAACTAATCTTATTAGCATTCATTATTTATCAAATCTAGTAACATATTCAGATCTATGCATCTGTTTTTGCGTGTCAAATGTGAATTCGTTTGAATTTTTTTTAGATTTTTTTTATACAATCAAGCAAGTTTTTGCAGTAATTTATCAACACTGGTGGCAACATGATATGTAACATTGATTTTTCCAAAGTGTTTTTTTCCACATGATATCTTTTTCTTTTCATTAGGTCTTAATTCATTAAGATTTGGAATTGCCTTGGTTTCAGTTACAAAATACAATCTCTCTCTAGATCTTCTGTGCGAATCAACATCCTCTATGACAACTGCCCAATCAGGATTATAGTTCCCAATGGGAGTATCAATTACAAACCAGTTAGGTAATTTTATGAAGAGCTTGATATTATTCATTTCATTTAGGTCATTGGCAAATTTTTCTTCAATTTTTGAATCCCAGACTATTTTGTCATAAATTGAATGCTTCACAGGAATAATTGTATCTTCATAAGTAAGAATGTCTTGAAATAATTCCATTTTGTAATAATCATCTACTTCCAAATATTGTACACCATCTACAAGAAAGTCAGCTAGTTTTTCTTTAATGATATGAGAAACAGATAGTAAGAATGACTGAGGGTTTGCAAATACAAGATTCAAGTTGTTGATTTTTGTTAGAATATTTACAATTGTAGAACGGGTTAGTTTTGTTTCATCGCTTAACTGCTCTATAATATCAGGTATCGGGAAATCCTTTTTGATTGGGGGTCTTTCAGTACCTAAAACATCCGTCTCTACTTTGTAATGAGATTGGTTTTCAGACAATGCCAGGGATGCTGTTGTAATGTGGATGTTAATTGAATCTACTGATACACTTGACTCTATCTCAGAAACACACGAATCAATTAATTTTCCAGTATCTAGTTTTATGGCATATTTTGTTTTTTTAGAGACGCGTCTCCAAAGTTCTTGAAATTCCGGATTGAGTTTGAATCCCTTCTTTAGTTTTAGCACGGTTCGCTTTTTTCTATTATGAATATCAGGAGAACTACCTGCACCATAATCTTCTTCATACTCCGTCTGTAGTCTTGATGCATAATTTGCATAGTTTTCATTTGCAATTACAGTCAAAATATTCTGATCGCCATAAAGACGATCTCCTTCTTGATTTACCGGCAATCTCATACCCCTTCCAATTTCTTGTCGTTTTTTGATTCCCGAAATAGTTTGATTCAGAGTACAAATGTTAAACACGTTGGGATTATCCCAACCTTCCCGCAGTGCAGAGTGTGAAAAAATAAACTGTATAGGTTCATCAAATGACAGTAATCGTTCCTTATCTCTCATGATCAGATCAAAAGTGTCTTTGTCTTGTTGCATCCCTTTTTCGGATTTTAGTTTTGAAAAGTAACCTGAGTGAATATCTTTGGCATCGATATTCTCAAAGTCGCGGTATTGTTTTTTGAGTTTTTCAAAAGACTTTTCAAATGATTTTCTGATGAATCCATCTCTTGCAAGATAATTATCAACGCTATCTACGAAAAACAATGAAAGCGGTTTGATTCCAAGTGGTTTTAATATAAGAAATTTTTCAAAATGCTCTTGAATTGTGTGCTCTATTTGCATGTGCATGAGTTCTTTTCTGTCTCCTCCTTGTTCTTCTCCTAATCCAATCTTAATACCATTTGAAAATTTAACAAAGTTGTGTCTTGCGTTGATTTCAGTTACTATAAATCCATCATACTCTGAATTGTGTGTTTTCTGAGCAAGACATTCTCCATATTTTAGAATCATTTCTGTCGCCTTGTACCCATTTACTAGTTTTTTATTTAGCAACAGTTTTGTCTTAATTCCTTTCTTTTCTGCTATGATTTTGACGCAACGGATAAAAACATTGTTAAAATCACCTTCCTTGAGAACAGACATTACATCAATCTTCTTTACAAGGTTTTTCTGATAAGCATCAACTGGGGTTAATCGATATATCAGATTGTAATAATTTTTATGAGTTGCAGAATACCTCAGGGTGAACAAAGGATTCAAATTAGAAATTGCCTGCTTGGCAGTGTCACTTTCCATGTTTTGCGGTTCATCCAAAAGCAGAATGGGTTGAGTTTTATTAACAAGATCTACTGGTTTTTCTCCATAAAGATTGTCTCTTTGTTGGTTCATTATGTTGATGTCTTTGTTAAATGAATCAATTGTCATAATCATAATTTCTATTTTATTTGATCTGGAAAATTGTCTTATTAGGTTGATTTTTTTTGAATCGTACTCGTAGTAACTATAAGGTGTATTTGCATAGATTTCCTTAAGATGTTTTTTGGTAATTTCCAAGGTTTTAAGAACACCTTCTTTTATTGCTATTGAAGGAACAATCACAATGAATTTTTTGAATCCATAATTTTGATATAATTCAAAAACGGTTCTGATATACACATAGGTTTTACCAGTTCCGGTTTCCATCTCTATTGAAAAGTTCATTCCATTTAGTTCATTGGTTGGTGCGATATTGTTACTTTTTTGGATTTTATTGATATTTGCTAAGATTTGTTCTTGTGTCAAATCAAGTTTGTTTGGAATTACCCCATTTTCTGAGATCAAGGCAAATGATTCTCGAGTAAATTCTTGGGATTCAAAAATATCTACAGTAGAATTTATTGCATCTAACTGAAAATCTAAATTGCTTTGAAATTTCAGTTCCATCATATAGCCTAAAGTGTTTTTAGATTGCACTGATTGGACAGATTTGTTTTTTGACTATCATCAAGTGCCGCATCAATACAAATCAAGATATCATTATTAATTATCTTTACTTCTTTGATAATATCATCTGTAATTGTTTTGTCAAGACAGATATAAAATGAATTAGTCGTATCCGTAATTTTGTATACTGTATTTGATTTTATTTTTAATTTTTCAATTTTACTGTTGAAATTATATCCTTCTTTAATAATACATTCGTATATCACATCTTCATCTGTATATTTCTCTATTAGAGGAGATTCAAACAATTTAATTTGTTTTTCCAATTCTTTTTCATCCTTACCTAGATAATTTTCCCATATCTTGTAATTGGATTTTGCAAGTTTGAATACTTTAAAACCCAGATCCAAATCTGAGTTTGGATCTATATTTTTGATGACACGTCTTATTCTTTCTTTGCATATTTCAGCGATATTAATGGGTTTTTTTATTTGTTTTAAGAAGTCTCGTGTAGATTTGTTTTTTGGTTTATCAATTATTATTTCTGGTATTTGAATACAAATAAATTTTCTATTTCCTTCATCATCTTTATTTAATTCCATGACTGCATGTGCAGTAGTTCCAGAACCCGCAAAGAAATCTAGGATGATGTCATCGCGTTCTGTAATTAAACGAATTAAATCTTTAATAACATTTACGTCTTTTGGATCATCAAATATGTCTGTATGAAATAATCTATCAAGTGTTTGTTTTGCAGCACGTCTATCTTTATAGATTACACTTGGGTACACTTGACCTTCAGTTTCATGCAAATATCGTTTTATTTTTGGAACAGTAGTTTCATCTATGCCAAATTGAATTTTATTATCTCTAATTTGCTGATTCATTTTTTCTTGTTTAGAATATCTCCATCCCGATCTTGGAATTTTTACTGGTTTTCTTGTTTTTGGATGAATTACGTCATATCTTGGCCCTCCGCTTCCCGGCCAAGATATATCACCTCCAAAAAAAACACCGTTTTCATCAATGTCATCATAATGTCTATGTTTCCACGCTGGATCGTTTTTATCTAATTCCCCATACCATTTCTTTAATTCTTTTGAGAGTATTTGATGATTAGAACTATTTTCATTTAATTTTTTTACTTGCTCATATATTGAATCAATACCTTTTTTCTCTAACCTCCATTTTGTTTTATTATTTTTTAATAAAGATTGATTTTTCACATAGCATAAAATATGATCGTGAGAAATTGAAAAAAATGTTGAATCATTCTTCAAGCCACCCTCCCAAATTATATTCGTAATAAAATTTTCTTCGCCAAAGATTTCATTCATTATTAGTTTTAAATTATGAACTTCTTTATCGTCAATCGATACAAAAATCACACCATCATCTGTCAGTAAATCTCTAGCTATAAACAATCGTGCGTACATAGAAGAAATCCAATCCGAATGAAAACGCCCAGATGTTTCTGGATTTGTAGTTAATTTTATTCCATCTTTTGACTGTCCTGTTTCTTTCAAATATTCGGATATATCTTCATGAAAATTATCTTTATAGATAAGATCTTTTCCTGTGTTGTATGGCGGGTCAATGTAAATCATTTTGATTTTACCAAAATATGATCTTTGTAATAACTTTAAAACTTCAAGATTCTCTCCTTCAATGAAAATATTTTCTGTATCATCAAATTTCACAGATTCGTTTTTGTTTGGTACAAGAGTATCCCTTATAGGTATTTGTATATTTTTGAAAGTATCGTTACGTCCTGCCCAATTCAGAGTATATTTTTCATCATTAGAGTCCAAGGTTTGACCAACAGTATTCTTTAATTTCTCAATATCGAGAGTCCCTTCTGTAAAACATTCTGGAATTATTTGTTTCAGAATTTGAATTTTTCCTTTCACGATATCGGAGGATTCTCTAGATACTCTTACAGTCATTTTGTTCTATCCAAAATCATTTTGTATATGCAGAATTGGAGAATTCTTTGGAATCTCAAATCTAAAAGTATAGGATTTGCAAGTAAATGATAATTTTTGTTTTCTTGAGATTCGGGTTTTGTTTTAGAGGGGTGTTTTAAGAGTTGTATCTCTAGGGTCTTTGACACATTCATGGGCAGGTACTGCCCTTGATACCATCATAATAGAAGGAATGAGAAGGAATGAGAAGGAATGAGAAGGAATGAGAAGGAATGAGAAGGAATGTTCAGTCATACAATGGGCGTTTACTCTTCAGCTCATATTAGTTTTTAGAGATTTGATGCATTTTCAGAAAATATTTAATATATACATTTGAATGTGATAAAAAAGAGATTGGCGCGCCTGACATAACCTACTTGAAAACCAGGAGATTGGGATTTCAACTCTCAGCAGGTCCACATTATAATTATCAAATGAGTCATTTTCAAAAAGACGTGTGCAGACTAGAGTAAATCATTTTTGATCCACAGGAATTCATCGCGTGTAATATACCCTTTTGCGTATCTTATCTTAAGGGATCTCAGCGGTTCATCTAAAATCATATCATGTAATTTTTCAATCTTTTCTTCCAGCACGTCAAATCTTTTATTCATTTTTTCATCAAGTGTATCTGTCCTCTTGTTGACCGATACTATTTTTTCATCAACGTAAGCGCATAATTTTTCCTCAGTATTTGATAAAACGTCACAAATTGTACATTCCAACTCTTGTTCTTGAATGGTGTACTGTACTGGTAAGAAAATTCCAAATATTTTCATTGTACATTTGGCTTTTATGAGAACTTTGCATCTGTCAGGTTTGAAATTATCAGGTATCTCACATTTTAACCCAAAAGTATCATTGTTCCGCCCCCAAAGCGTGCCAGACTGTTTTGTGCTGTTGTAATGCTTTGATTTTACTGAATACTCATCAAAAGGTGTAATGATATCAGCAGTAAAATAACCCATGTACATGCGACCGGTATACTTTACATCAAGGTACAACACCCCACCAGGAAACAGTTTTGATTCGTCTTGCAACGACACAGAAAGACTGTTTGTTTTAATTCTATCCCTTGTTCTGTCAATTACAAAAAACAGCAGCATCGTGCCGGGGACCATCGCCAGAATTAAAAATATGCCAAATGAAACGGATGCGACTATTTCAAATACACTAAACAGTATGTGATCTGGGTCATCCTCATACAATGCCGTTATTGCATCAATACCGATAAACTTGCTTTGAAATGCAATGAATATCGTGGCGATTGCGGAGATTATAGCAGTAACAATCTTAACTCGGTTTCCTGTCTTATCACTCATTACAACTATCAAACACAATATTACAAGTGCAGCTAAAAACTCTTCTGAGAGAAATATTTCAGAAAATTCCAAAGGTCTTAGATATGTCTAATTAAAAAGACAGCCGTGCAGAAAATCTAAAAAAACTCTCCAAGCGAGTTTTGACTGAGATGTATTTTTTCATGCAAGACCTGCTGTCTCTCACTCATGTTGTGTATTGGAGTACTGCATTTTTTGCAGACAGATTTTTTCATGGGACCTCTGAAAGTTTTGTGTCTTCTGAGAAACCAGTCACCTTTCGAATAGTTCTGATAGATCAAAGCAATGAAAAATTCCTCGTTCTGTCCAGGCTCATATCCGTATTTACCATAGTGCGTACACGGTTCTTTTTGAGAAAATAATTCTCGGTGTAGGGGACACCACACATGATTTGGAATGGTACTGCACACTCTGATGTCATGAGGTATGCCATTGGCATCAAAGCAGCGATTATTCTCAAAATAAATAACAGTCTTGCAGCGCTTGCAGTCAGTCATGCAATGCCATACAGGATTTTACGGCAGTCATGTTTACCATTACAAATGGAAACGACAGTCATTTCAATAATCCAAAAAAACTATACTGCAAATGTTTTTTTGACTGCTCTTTTATCAGATTCTGCAAACTTTGGTTGCTTCTTTTATCATGCTCACGACCTCAGAAATAGTCTTTGCTTGTATATGACAATCCATTGTAATTTCGCAACAGACAAAGTGATTTTTGGTGGAATTATCCATTTTGGATCAAATCGAGGGTTTCATGCAGTGCCTCATCAATATATTCAAACCAGCTTTTGCCAATACGCTTCAAATCCTCAACATCAAGTACGGTAAAGGGTATCTTTGATTGTGTATAGTGCTGGTTTCGTTTTGCAGTTTTTTGCAGTCCCTGTTGTGTCTTGTGAGAGTAACCGTCAAGCTCAATGATATGTGCAAGTTTGTAATGCTTGTCAAGTATTATGATGTCCGGATTGTGGATAATCGTATCTATTTGGACCAGTTTTGGAACGACACGTTGGGTGATTCCAAAAATATTATGCCTTTTAGGATTTATCAGGACATACCAGTCTTTTTTGATTTGACTCTTGGGGATATTATGAGTATGCTCCAGATATGCAGCAATTGCCAAGAGCTGCGTATCATCTGATTTTTTGTCAGGTACGAAAAATATCATGCTATGTGATTTTTGATGTTTTTCAATATCGCCAAGACATACCAGAAATTAGTTGGTTTTCCTTACGGTTTCGGTTTGGCTGATAACAGTCGTGCCTTGTCTGAGGCGTTGCGCGGACCAGTTCTCAGAGTCATGCTGCAACAGGGACAGAATACTCCATCCCAATGAATGAAGATACTGCATGTAGAACATCTCTTTTGTCCATTAGAGTATCTGCTTGACATGAATGGTTTTTTTGCCTTGTATACATCGCACGTTTCACGACACCCCATGATAAATTTTTAATAAAAATCTGCCATATGTATTAACAGATTCACTTCTTGCGCCGTTTTATTTTTCAGGTTCAACGCAGTTTTGGCAAACCGTATTGCCGTTCCTCAATGCAACATACACGTTACTGGCATGACATTTGCTGCACATGCCGTGATGCCGTCTATGCTGATGCCTCTTCAGGGACGGTCCATCGCAGAAGAACAGCTCACAGTCAACACACACAACCAATGGAACTTTTTCATTCTTTTTTGGCAGATATCCTGCAAGTACTGGCACTGACTTTTTTATTCCTGTTTTGTGTTTGGGACCATTTAGCAAGTTAAGGTTCTGAGTCTTGCGGATAATTTTTAATTCGTCGCCAGGAACATTCCACGTCTGAGAACGGCAGTCTCTGTGTGGACATGCCTTTGGAATTGCAACTGTCAGAGCATCTGTATCAATTTTCGGAGTAAAGTTTCTTTTGCACCTGAAACAAAGTAAAATTGGAACCTGGAGAACCTTCATTTAATTATTCATCACAAATTCACAATCATGGCAATGATACGATACCTCGCCTGCTGCCATATCAATGAGATACCACGTACCGTCTCTGCCAAGTGCAAAGTCTACTGACCAGTAATCACTACCGATACCATCAATTACCATTGTGCAGTATTTCTCCAGAATTTGTTTTGATTTTATCACAATATCATTTTGAGACTTGAGAATTTCCCTCCATCTGGGATTTATTTGGTGCGGCATACTCTTGCCAAATTGTCTCCCTGACAATTCTCTCCGGTCCAACCACTGCTGTATTGCACCCTCAGGCCAGTACGGATGAATGCATTGTACTTTGCCGCAATTGATAAATGCCCGCGCCTCCACATTTATTGGCAGTCCATCAAAGGCTGAAAATCCCGCATCAAGATCAAGCCATTTTCTGAAAACCAGGGCGTTATCTGTCATGTTTGATGCCATGTTGGAATCTACCAGTTCCAGAATATGTCCAAGCAGAGACAGTTCATCAGGCAATCTGCATGTCTTTTTGAAGGAATGCTTTTGGCTAGAGTTATCAGTTCTCAAGAAAATGGGAAATGGTCCCAACGAATTTAGAATTTTTGAAAACTCTTCAGAATATTCAGACAGTGTAGAGTTGCCATCGATTAGCTCTGCAAACTTTGCAGGTGGAATCTGTATAATCCCCGTTTGCGGTTGAGGAATATCCAAGTGTTTTATTTTAGGATGCCAGTATAGCATCGAGCTTCTAGTGTATGGATTTTGCAAAGTTTGTTTATCTTGTAATACGATGTTGTTCAAAAACAGATTTTCTGTTTGAAATATGCAGAATCAGCAATTTTATTTGTCTTAATAGAAGATCATCAGAACGTGCCACATCAGTCTCACAACACATTATTTCAAAGAATTTTCATTTAGCAGCCGGTCAACATATTCACAGAATTTCTTCACAGACTTTGTCTTTGTTCCATCATCTGATGTGTGGTCCTCAAGATGTTCAACTACACGTTTTAGATACCCATTAAAACTTCTATTGTCCTTTTTGGACAGACTGTTTTTCACGACTGACCTCACAACAAGCGGTGCAACGGATGGATATGTCGGCAATGCCCTAAATGCAATACATATCAATCTCAACCCATCGCGTGTTGTCTTGTTCATATTCATTTGCGGTATATTATTTTCGGGAATTTTTTCAAATTGATTCATGTACATCTCCATGGCTCTGCCTAATTCAGGTCCATATCCGCCTTTAATTGCATGATGATGTGACAATAGGAAATACTCCCAGCGAGCCTTGATACTCTCATCTATACGAGTATGAATTCTAACTTTGTTTTCTTCCATTTCAGATACGATTAATAATTATTTGTAGTTTGGCACTAAACAACAAATTGTAGTTTGGCACTAAACAACAAATTGTAGTTTGGCACTAAACAACAAATTGTAGTTTGGCACTAAACAACAAATTGTAGTTTGGCACTAAACAACAAATTGTAGTTTGGCACTAAACAACAAATTGTAGTTTGGCGCCAACACGCCTAAAATTGTTTGTTTGTTGTTTTATTGTTTGAAGTATCATAGATACTGTTTTCAGAATTATTCGTGCCTAGAGATCTAAAAATTATTTGTAGTTTGGCGTTATAATGCATATTTTTAATTAATTATTTGTAGTTTGGCACCAGTTGGCACCAGTTGGCGCCAAACTACAAAGAGTTTGTTGTGATATCTCAAAAATCAGTGAAATTAACAGTTTTTCGTTCCTAAAAATAACTCTGAAATTTTTTCCATATCTACTTGCAAACAAACAACAAACAAACAATTAGTTGGTTTTGAGATCATATAGTCTTAAACTATTTGCAGTTTGGCACCAGCTGGCGCCGATTTTAGGCACGACTTGCAAAAACTTTACAATTATTTTTGATCGCCTTTTTACCATGGTTTTTCTGCGATCAAATATCGTAAAAATGAATGTAAAACAACATAGCCATCTCCATTTCATGCTGATATGAACCACGTATTACTCCATGATGTTTTTTTTTGACAAATTCCTTGAATCTCTCTGCGGCATACCCTGATACAGTGGTGCTTATTCTTGATTTTTCAAGCCTTCTTTGAATCCGTATTGTCTCATCTGTATTCTCTAGAAAATCATTCATTTGATTTCTGATTTTTATCATTTTTTTCTGGATTCGTACTATCTCATTTGTAAGGGATATTATGTCAAGATAATGGTTCTTTTGTGGTACTGCGGGTTTTGGCATTTTTATATTGATATCATTATACGATGATACTATGATACGGGGTTGTATCTTCCAGGACTTGACTCGTAAATCATACTTTCTCTCAGAGATCTTTTGATGAATTCTTTTGCCGAGACATCATCCCATTTTCCTGAATCTGCCATCTTCTCTATGATCTCCCTCTCAGTTGCACCTCGCCCATACGTTGCAGCCAGTCCTTTCATGATGTCCTGGAATAACGCAATCTTGTCTTTCTCGCTTTTTGGCCTGCCTTGCAATACTCCCAAGTCGACCTTGCCAGTATTGACATCGACTCCTGAACTCTTAAACATCAACTCCAAGACAGATATCGCCTTGTCTGCATCTGTTTCATCGGCAATATCCTTTAGTAACAACTTTGCACGTGCGGTGGTAAGTCGTATCAGTCCCTCAAGCTGCCTTGGAGTTATGGTGAACCCGGATTCTGAATCATCGGTATTTCTCATTTTTATATAATAATTTATTATCTTCTCCTCTGCCTCTGTTGATAGTTTTGGGTGTTTTTGCTTTGCATATCTTAGATATTTTGCAAACAGTTCCATGTCCATGGCATTTTTTGATGCAGAATTCAGGTTATTGTTGTGGGCAGATATCACGTGTTTTGCAATTTTTCTGTCCCTGTCCTTTTCTGGAACGTCTCTTACAACAAATATCATATCAAAGCGCGTAAGCAGAGGTATTGGGATATTTGGAATGTTCTCAGTAAGATTCTTGAATGGATCATACTTTCCGTATACCGGATTTGCAATTGCTATAATTGATGCCCGCGCGTTTAGGGTCGCGTTTATTCCACCGCGTGCTACAGATACTGTCTGCTGCTCCATCACCTCATGTAACGCACTTCTATCCTTTGCATCCATTTTGTCAAACTCGTCTATAATTGCAGTTCCGAGATCAGCCAGAACCGTAATGCCTGGCTCCAGCATGTATGCTCCCGTAACTTTATCTTGGATTGTACTTGCAGTAAGTCCTACGCCTGACGAGCCCCTACCTGATGTGTAGAATGCTCTTGGGGCTACCCTGTACGTTGACTTGCCCATCTCGGATTTTGCGGTGCCGGGGTCTCCGACTAGAAATATGTTAATGTCTCCCCTCACCTTTGCACCGTCAGGCAATGTATGAGAATCGGAGCCGATCATGGTGAGTATCAACGCTTCCTTGATTAGTCGATGCCCCTTGATGTGTGGTGCAAATGAATCAATGACTAGCTCTGTTGCCCCCTCATCTGAAATGTGTTGGAACACTCTTGTGATTTTCTCAATGTCTTCTTGGGTTATTTTTCCGCCAAAGTCATTCTCATTTGATAATCGCTCCACGTTGTTGGCATACAGCCTGTGTCTGTATGTCTGGACCTCGTTTCCCAGCTTTATCTTGTTTGATAGTTCGGCCCGCACCATTCCTGATATTTCCACAGTGTCGCCCATTCTTGCAGAGTCCACCAAGTCCCCTGATACGAATACTCCCAGCGTCTTTGGAAGCTGCCCTGGTGGCAGTTCTCCGGGGAGTTCTTGCAGATGCAGTATCTGATAGTCCACAAACGTACTTGCATCCTGCTTTAGCTCAAATTCTCGATGCTTGCAGCTTGGGTTGTTGCACACAACTGGAACTCTTGTGTTGAAATTTCTTTTTGCCGTGATTATTGTGGGATGATCATCAGGGCACACATACACTGCCACCTTGGGAATTGACTCTACGGCAGACATTCGAATCAGCATCGCCTTTATTGTGATGAATTTTCCAGACGACTTTGAGTTGATTTGCCTTACCGTGTTTTTTAATGGATAGTTTGTTATTCTTACAGCAATCTCGTCTTTTGTTTTCTCAGCATAGTCGGGATATCTGACTTGTAATGTTTCTTTGATTGCCCTTGCAAATACCTCCAATATCAGATCAGGATTTTCCCTAAATTCTAACTCCAAATCCGAACTTGCAAAGTCTGCATAGTTTACAGTCAGATGCGTGGCATTTGCAGGCATCATTGAATCGATTTTATCAATGTAGATGTATCTGCCGTCGGTCTTGAATTCCTTAAGGAATGCCTTTAGCCTGTCGACTAGGGCAGATTTTGTGTAGGTTGTTTTTTCAATCATAGTTTTGTAAAATTATTAATCTTGGTTTTCTGTGATTATTTTTTCTTGGTATCTGAATTGGAAACTGATTCGAGGAATTTCTTTAGTGTATCGTCAAGTGCGATTGGGTTTATTTTGATTAGATCTTTTTCTTCTAACTGTCGTAATCTATATCTTACATACATGTGAGGCAGTATTGTATGTGCCAAGATTTGTCTTGGGGTGTCTTTTCCACAAAATATTGCCTCGATAATTCCTGCATCTTTGTCATTTATTGTAGTTCTGTATTCCTTTTTTACAAACTTGCAAATATCATTGTTTTTTTCTGAAGGAATGAATTTGTTGCGAGACATTTTTAGCCATATTAGGCTTTCAATGCCTTTCCAAGGAAGTCGCATCAAATACAGTATCAAAACTCCATATGCGACAAAAAGTCCAACCAGCACAAGTTCCGTAAACAGTGGATTGTATGATGATTTGCCATTCTTCCATACTGTCATTCGGTCATCTGATGTAATGCGGATATTCTGCACACCTAAATTGCCTTCAAAATTATATGCACAAAAATGCCTAGGGGTCATTCTGGGAATATCTATTATCGTTGGCTCTTGATTATTTTCAGACATAATTATTGTGCCTTCAGGACAATTATCATATACGATCTCAGTAGTGTCATTTGTAAGAAATGAGATTAGAACATTATTTGCTTGAAATCGACCGTCGTTGTAAATCACTATTCCTGTTTTGTTGTTTTCAAGGGGTTCAAACGAAAATTCATAATCCGTTAGAAACTCAGCGATCAGGGTATTTGAAAACAACACGGCAGTTAGAAACGGGATCAATATCACCACAAGGATCTCTTTTGTCATTCATGTTTCTCATCTGACGTTCTATTTTTCTTCTCTCGTAGCAATTTTGCATATTCCTGAATTTCTTTGTCTCCTTTGAGGATTTCTTTGAGATATTTTTCATATGCGGGAATCTGCTTGACAAGTTCTTGCGTACCGTCTATTCCATAATTTCTCAATCTCAGATATTGCGACTTGAAAAAATCTTTATCTTCCTGAAGATGTTTGGATTTTCTGTAAAAACGGATTGCACATGAAACCAGGACTAGCGAAACGATGACTGTTTCAATCATAGTTTTGTAAAATACAAATGATATGGTCCAGACTGTATGCCCGAGTCATGTGGTTTTTCTTTGTTCTTTGTAATCTGATGTCTCGATTCCATGGCTGGTTATACAGAAATACCGACTTTCCGGCATCGTATGTTTTTTGAGCATTAATGGAACTGTCATCTATGAATGTATCATGGTGTAAAGATTCCTTGTCTTCCTCAAATATGATGTCGTTATATGTGATTGAATATTTTTGCAAAAACTTTTCCAGGTATTCTTTTTGAGGGTCAGGAACATTTGCAGTTACGATGTCTACCCCGTCGCATAGTTCTGACAGTGTCCTGGTCTTTTGCTGCAATGAAAATTCTGTCGGGGTTAATTCATCCCATGATTCCCAGCACTGTGTAAATATTTGCAGTGCATCGCCATCAGTTATTCCATATCTCTTGTAAAAATAAAACTCTGTTACTTGATTATATGATAGTTTCAAATTGTCATATTTTGCAGAATAATCTGCATTAAATATCTCAATCCATTTTTGTATGGTGTCACACAACACTCCGTCAAAGTCCAGCGCCATGTTCATTCTGTCTATTTTGAATTATTTTGGGAATTATTTGTAAAATTACTTGAAACCCTTTCTGGACAAATAGTCTGCAACTATTTTCTGTGCAAACTCTGCTGGTTCTAGGTTGTTTTCTTTGGATATTTTGGATAATCCCCGGGCATGACTCTTTGATAGTTTTACAGACAGGTTCTGTCGCGCTCTAAAAGAGTTTGCCAGCCTTAGTATCTCTGAATGTTCTGCCGTGCTGCCAAGTTGCTCCAACGCATCCAGGTACCTCTTCTTTTGGGAACGGTCATACTTTGATGTATTGCGGATAACCTCAACTGCCCTTGATGGCGTACCAACTATACTGCAGACTCTGATCGCATCTCGTTTTGATAGTACTTTAGGAACCATCTCTTTGATGCTCTCAGGCACCGCACCAAATCCAAGATATTCGTTTAGTGTACGTCGTTTTATTCCCAATATTTTGGCAGTTTCTGACTTGCCAATCTTCTCTGCCAGAAACTGGCACGAGGATGTCATCTCAGAGGTACTCATATCCTGTCTGTGAATGTTCTCGATGATTGATGCTGCCTTTGCATCCTCTATACCACAAGAGCTGTTCTTTGATAGTACTAGTACGGGAATGGTTTTGGAACCGAGTCTCTTTAGTGCTGCAAGCCTTCTCTGTCCGGACATGAGCAGATACGAATCAGTACCGTTTTTCTGTACCATTGGGGGATTCTGCAGTCCTTCCTCTTTGATTGAGCGTGCAAGAGAGTCAATGTCAGTGTAATTGAGGGTTCGGGCCTGTGCCTCCTCCCATACTGTTACTGCATCTATTGGGACCTCTTTTAGAGAATATGTGATTGGGTTTTCTTTTATTTCCACTGTCTGCTGTTTTGTATAATTATTCATAAAGGTATGGTTTGTAATTTCTTGCAAAAGTTTCTCACACTTACATCGGTGACGCCTGAGAGAACCGCAATTTTTCTCTGAGAGATCGTTTTCTCACATGAGAGGTATACGACAGCTCCTGCAACTGTTCCTGGGTTCGATGATGCTACAAGCCCGTTCTTCCTTGCCTTTTCCATTAATCGCAGTGACATTGTCGCGACTCTCTGCGACAGACCCAAGTCAGAGCAGATTCTGTTTGTCAGTCTTATCGTTCTCTGATGAACTGTCATGATGTTGAGATTAAATGCCTCAAGTATTATTCGAGACATCTTGCGCGTGGTCTTTTTAGATGAGTTGGCAACTTTGATGATTTCTGATTCAGTGATTGCTTTTCCATGGACCTTGCACGCTACTGTAACACACGCGGCTGCCACGTCTGCCCTTCTTCGTCCCCGTGTCAGGTGCTGCCTGATGCATTTTCTTGCGATGCCGTATGCTTCCCCTGCAATTGGTGCGACGGCAGATATTTTTTGCAGTATCAGTCCGACCTCTCCGAACAGCTCTCTTGTTTTCTTCTCTTGTGCAGTGATTCTTTGTGATATTTGGCGAGAAGAGCGGTGCACAAACTTGATTTTTGCAGGAGCGGTTCCGATGCCGTAATCATGCCTTGATGTGGTGTTTTTCTCGTTTGCATCGCTGTGCCCCGTGGTGTGCGATTCTAATACTATGCCGCAGTTTTTGCACAGTATTTCACCTGCTGTATCATCTGAGATTATCTTCGGCGTGAGGCACTGACAGGTCTGAGGGGACATTATTTTTAGTTATTCTGATGGAATTGTTTTAGGCAGTTGCCTTGTTGGATAGCCACAGTGCAATCTCTGCAATTAATTTCTCTATTTGCTGCTCATCTGTATACTGACACGATGCCACATATTGTACATACAAAATATCATTTGTATTCAAATTAATCCTGATTCCATTTGATTGCAAGTATGATATTGCGCATAATAGTGCAGTCCGTTTGTTTCCATCAGTAAATGGATGCAGTCTTGATATTCCCTCTAAAATGCATGCTGACTTTGAGAATATTGAGTGATATTTTTCGCATCCTTCCAGTTTGAGATTCATTTTTTGTATTATGCCTTGCAATATTCCTTCATCAACTTTACCTGAACTGACAGGTAGGGGGGATCTGGTCTTTATTATTTTGTGTAATGCTAAAATTCCGTCTAGTTGCAATTCAGCACTCTGCAAGCATGTCAAAAAGTTCTTGGTTTTCATCGATAATTTCATGGCCAATCTTTTCAATGTTTTTCAGTTCTTTTTCAGTCATATTCTAGTCAGTATGATATTGTTTGTGGCAATTATATGTTTTATCACTATACAGAGGTGTTGCAACAGATTGTTTGCAGTTGCCTTTGTCTTGCAGCGCCTGATATTTCATACAACAGACCTTGCGCGTATCTGTATTTTGATACAATTGCTAACAAGACCCTTGAGATGGTCATCGGTCGTTTTATTCTTAGAGATGCAAAAAATGTGCCTGTTCATTTTCTGGATTTTCTCCTTGGGAGTGATTCCATGTATCGTGTGATTGATGATTCATCCAAGTTCTTCAAAAAACATTCCAAATCAGCACAAAACGCGGATTTGTATCCAAACGGTTTCCCGTTATACACGTATATGTCCTCTCCAATTCTCACGGCGTGGATTTCTGCGGAGCATTTCCTGTCTTCAACACCTGCTATTCTATACTCCCTGAGAAATCTAATGATGTGATTCTGAATACACCCAAACTTTGGCATGAATTGTTTTATAATTTTGATTTGATCCGGATACAATTATTTTTTATGTGAAAACAATCTGTTGTGTGAAGCATTAGATGCTTTATCCTATTCGGTGGCACTCATCAGTATGTCTTCGCTTCTCTTTTTTGTTCTGACACATTTTGCCGCAAAGCATACATTTTGTCTTGTGTCTGTTTACGTGATGGTAATTTGCCATTATGTCTTGTATGAGTTAATTCCGACTCTGCTCATTTATGAAAATCACAAAAATCTTTTTTGTCTCGTTTTCGGTGTATCTGCTGTACATCATAATTATACTGCCCTGCACCTGATGCCAATATGTTATCTGGCTCTTCTTCTGTGGCGTGCGGTTTATTTTCTGCCTCATCAGATAGTACGCCAAAAATATTATCATGCTGTCTTTTGACGGTTGCTCAATCATGTCATGTAAGAACCGCTACACATATGCTCAGAGCCGATCATGTTTTTATTAATGAAAGATAATAGTAAACTCAGTCAGGGTCGCATAACATGGTATTGCGATGGTCTGAAAAACCATGTCCCCTCGGATCCATGTGTTCGAATCCCATCCCTGACGGGTTTATGATGTTTGTATGGATATGATCTTTAAAAAGTTTCATCGTTATGGTCATATCTGAGATTGTCATCTGCACATTCATCATGTTGGGGCTTGCTCATTTTCTAATCCTCCTTTGTTATTGGGATTTCGTACCATGATTTTCCATCCTTTGTTTTCATCTGCAGCATCATTCCGATTTCAGAGTAACCGGCTTTATCACCAAACGATTCTAGCAGCCCTTCTTTTCCGAGATCTATTCCTGAAAAATGATTAAGTATTCTTTCTGTTTTGTCATTTTCCCTTATCATCAATCCTTGCTCAACTGTAACATTGAATTTTGTAGCAGAAAGCATGTTTCCTTTGCCATATTTTTCATTTTTAGAAAGTAACAACATTTCAGTCGCTTTTCCCATTATTGCAGAAACTTCTTGGAATGATTCTGGTTCATGAGTTTTATGGTTTACGCCCAATACAATATCTGTTGCAACTTTAATTGCGGTCTTCCAATCAGGTATGTCTTGAATCATGTTGCAATGCAACTTTGTCATGTGCAATCAACTATCCTGATGTTGTGAATGTCGTGGTGTATGGCATCATGAATTGTTCTTATCTGTTTTGCCTGAGAGGTAGTTTTGGTGTTCCACGAAACAAAACAAGTATCGCATGTAATTCTAAACTTTGTCAATCCGATTCATCTCCCATGTCTGGCTAGTGCATGTATCTTGCACATTGATATTTTGGAGAATGACTTTCAGTTGTTGTCTCAACTTTATCTGCAATGGTATTTCTGAATTGCATACAAGTTTCATAATTTCTTGTAAATGAAAAAAAGTCTGCTCGAGTTTCCAATTTACTTTGTTCTCCATTTCTTGATGTCTTGTGTGCTGATTTGATCTCCGTGAGGGAGCCATCCGTCTCTTGGCGTACGACAGTTCATCTCAAGTTTTTTGTGATTCCATCTTGTTGCATTGACACACCTTTCGATTAGATGCCATGCTTCTTCGGGCTTTTTAGAGTGCGATTTTGGGACATATCTTGATTTTATTATTGTCTCATCAGGCAACCCAAACGCTGGAACGTTGCCTCTAATGCCAATTAGCAGGTGCTCAGTTGTATTGTTGAGCCAGTAGCCGCCCCAGCCCTTCTTTTCCTCCTTGTGCCATGTTACGATACACTTTGGCACAAATCCGTGACAGTGCATTACGGATATGGCATCAGATTGTACCCTCTGTTTTTTTAAAACATCAGATAGTAACTCGTTATCTGCCTCCACCTGCTCTTGTATTTTTTTTATCTTGTCTTTGTTTGTAATTTTTTTGCATGATTGATGCAGTCTTTGCTGGTTTAGTATGTTATAGTACTCACTTGCCAGCATGGAACCTGTTATGAGATACTGATTTGTGGTCCACATGTATAATACTGCGTTATCTGCTGCGATCAAATGCACTGGAATTTTGGCAATGATATTTGTCGGTTCTGTTTTGTAATGAAATGACGCACCTGATTTTCCCGCACCTCCAATGTTCTTGTTTTTGTAGTCCCACGGAGGGTCCTCTACGATATGATTGAATTTTCCTGCAGGCAGTTTGGGCGTTGGTTTTTCTGCGTTCTCTCTGGCAACGGTCTTTTGATATGCAGAGTGCAGTGATTTTTTGCCTGAATCAAGCGCCTTTTTTGTATCCTCATCTATATTCTCAAACACCTTTGTTCTTTTTCTCACAGTCTCTCCGCTTTCATTTAGGATTTTTCCAATTTTATCATCAACGCTTTCGGTCCTGGTCTTTGCCGAGGATTCGTCGGAAATCAATTGTTCCAAATCGCTGCGTTTGCCTTGGTTTGTATGATTTTTGAAATGCGGTCTCATTATTTCTGCAATCTTTGCCTTTTCACTTTGTGTAAAGTCCTTCCTTGCATCATTTTCTTCAATCTCAATTATGGCGTCATACGGGACGCCCCTTGGAGCTTTTGATTGTGTGTCGGCATTCTCTTTTTTGATTATTGACTCGATTGTTTTCTGTCCTGACAGTTTGGCTGCATCAAGCCTTCTACAACCTGCCAATATTTTGTACGTGTCGCTGCCGTCTTCTCTGAGCAGTATCGGACATAACAGTTCGTTCTCTGCGATACTTGCTGCAAGACCTGCAATGTCTCCCATGTCCTCTCTGATTCTTTTTCCTACTTTGATTTTTGATATTTCTATCTTCATCTTATTTTTTAAATGAGAGTTTTGGCAATCTTCCTTCTTCGTACCATGCACCCAACTGATATAGCCAAAAAACTGCGTTGGATATACCTCCAAATATTACTAAAGCCTGATAAACGCCACTTTGCTGACCATTTAAAATCCTGTCTAATATTGCAGCAATCATCAAAAATTTTAAAAATACAGCAATCACGATTTTGGCGGTTTTCTTTGTAAATGGAATTGTTGCAGTATATCTTTTACACATGATATTTAGCACAGTAACCTCAAATCAACTTTCATGGATGCGTCAATCCTTGAAATTAAAGATGTTTTGCAAATCAATGCGACAATAATTGCTGGAACTTTGGTGTTGTTGACTTTGATGAACATAGTCAAACAAAAATGGAGTGGCAACATACGTTTGTATATTTTAACAGTAGTTGTGTTCTATTCTGTGTCATCTATTCTTGCATTATTGAGTTTGACATATGTTGAACTGTATGAGGTATCTGTGGTTATGATGGGAATCGGATTTGCATTTATTATTTTATTGGTAGTGTTTTTGATGCAAGACAAGTACTGGGAAAAATAATCTTTAATTGAGAATTTCATTCCATTAATAATGCATGTCATTCCATCATGCCTGTTGCCTATCTTGTACCGTGAATGTTCCATCGCGCTTAACTGAGTTTTCTCAGGTCTTGTGATCTGTTCCATACATTCTGGATTGATTTTTAGCTTCAACGATTGGTTTTGTTATGTGTCATTTAGAGTTGCTCATAATCTGAATCATTATAATCTGACACCTCGCACCCATCCATTTCAAAAATGACTTGCTTAAGACGGTTGCCGTCCCCGTCATTTATTTTTCTCACTTTGTATATCTCATCTGATTCAAACTCTATTGCAAATGTTGTCTTGTCATTTCCCATCTTTTTGATGTAAATCGTGTTACCTAGCGTATCAATGGCACAATATTTTTTGAGGTGTTCCTTTACACGCTCCATTGTTAAGTTTGGCAGAATCTCCACCCCTGGAAACAAAATGATTGGTTTTTGTTGCGACAATGTTATTTTAGATGTTTTTTATCTGGGAATTGAAAGAACTGATCCCAGAATGAGAACGGAGGAGATGCAATTACAAGGCATGAGAATTTTTCCTTAGATGTGACAGTTACTTTATGGGCTGTTCCTTTTGGAATGGAGAGTATTTTGGCACCTAGATCAGATATTGCTTTGAGGAATAATGTTGTGGCATCAGTTGCATGTGTGCAAACCAAGATTGTCTTGCCTTCAAGTGAGTTTGGATATTTTTTCTGTATTGCTGAGATTGCTTTCATACTATTTTTTTTGTAAAGCCATTTCTGTGATGCCATGATGCCTGCATCTCCCTTTTCTTTAGATATTGTAACTTTGATTTTTGGAATTTCTACGCATTGCAGAACATGGTTCTTACCATTTAGGGTTTTGGTGTATCTGAAATCATACTCGGTTGTTTTTTGCAGAGATGACACAAAATTATTAATTTCATAAGATTTTTTTGAAATCTCACTCTTTAATCCAGTTAACAAATCATGGTCTGACAAATTATCCTCAGTTATTACAGCTAGTTTTGATGATAGCCATCTTAAATTGGTAATGCATTTTTTGTATCCATTTTGCCATTCTTTACCAAGATCATTTCTTTGTCCAAGTTCTGCAATCATTTTTTCTGCAAGTATATCCATATGTTTGCAGTCGTGTTTTCTACCAAGCAGGGCATCGCTCATCTTATGGTCTTCATCTGTTTCATCATTATTACACTCACACGTGGAATCATCTTCTAGCTGTGAACGCAATTGCCGGAAATGTTCATACAGTTCTTCAGTCATCTGATTTAGGGGTTTGTTGAATCCTCGATTCATTTTATATGACGCTTGTTTGTGATTTGTTCATTAGTGTGATTTTCATTTTTAGATTTTCTCTTGCACCAGCAATTAGATGAGCATTTCTCTTTTTTATCGGTAAAACGTTCTTTTGGGATCATGTCCTGCAGATTGAATCCTTGAATTTTTCTACATCCTGCTGGTATGAGCATTCCTTGCAGACATGCCACACCCTTCTTTTCAGTATGTCAATTATTGCGCAATATCTAACAGAGTACATCTTTCCTCCGCATTTGGGACATGGAACCGGTATGTCTATCTGCAATGCCTATTTTATTCCCAATGTACAGTACCGATAATCTGATTATCTGATAGTGTCTTTCTGGCATGATGCTCCTCATGCCTTTTCTTTTGAGTGAGCCACAATACATCTGATGAGTCAAATGACTGTCTGCACAAACTACAGGTCTTTGTTTTGCCAGTCTGCAAAATCTCAGATGTGTCAGAGTCCTCGTCATGTGCTTTTTGCAACTCTGAATTCCTCTTGATATTTCGTTCCATGTTTGTATAGGCTCTTTTTCGTTTCTCTATTGATTCTACTATTATTTTTTTAGGATGCCGACAACATTATTTGAGTCTTCTTTGGATGGTATTATATTCTGCATGTATTTATCATGTGTCGTTTAGAATCATTTTCCTTTTTTAATATATTTAGCAAGATCAGAGTATGATCTTTTTCTGTGCGATATTTCATGGACCTCGACTGTATTGGAACCGTCAATTATCTTGTAAACTATTCTGTACTTGTTTGAATTAAAGTGGTATACTCTGAATCCGACAAGATTGGCGGCAAGTTTTTCTCCCAGTTTCGGGTTCTCTTGCAGATATTCAAATATTTTCTCAATTTTATTGCGTAGTGTACGGTCTTTTTTTACTAGTTTGTTGTATGTTCTCAGAGATCTTGCTGTATGTGTGATGATATATTTTTCATCTCTTCTTTGATTGTACTCCACGAGATACGATCGCATTTGCTTTGATTTTTGTCTTTAGATATTGATTTTATGTATTTCTCATCCAATACTATGTCCATTATCTCAAAAGTCTTTTTTAGATCTTTTTTAGCATACAGATACTTTGCAGCATCTGCTGTAACCTTGATCTTTTGTGAATCAGTCAGATCTGCAAACATTGGCATTATTCCATCATTACAGTATGCCTCTTTTTGCATTTTCTGAAATGGTATTATTTTGTTATTTTCAGCATCTTTTTTGCTTTGTACCAGATTATACAGTAATTCCCCGTCACTTAGTATATCCATCATTTCAAGTGAATCCGTCAGTTCTTGCGCTGAGAATGAATTTCCAGATGAACTCATAATTGACTTGATGGCTTTGAGATGCTCTAATAACTGCTTGGGATTAACCATAATACAGCTGTTCATTTTTTTAGAATCTTATTTCAACTCTATTTCTATACTGCATTTGAGGCATTCTCGGACTTGGGGCAAACCATTTTTTGAGTAGCATCCCTGATATTTGCCGCATTTGTAACATGTTGCAAGGATTAGCCCGTGCCTCTTCTGTGAGAATAATTCTGGTTTGGAATCGCTTATCATTTTAGGGATTTTGTATAAACTTGGTGGTCTCTGCCGGGTAATTTGCATTTAAAATTCCCAAGTAATTATCAGAAACTGTCAATTAACTGTCATACCACTCTAGCAATTCTTCTGCTGTTTTTTTATCAGGAGCTGCAAGTACGATGTATCGCCTTGCTGTTTGCCTGATTTGTAAAGCCAGTTTCTTTTTAGTTTTGGGGGACAATGGTCTTTTTGTGAGAATAGTCTTGTGTTAATCGCAGTGAGATTTAAAAAATACAGACAGAGTCGTTAGTTGACAAATAAATTATTTCCATATCTGCCTGCAAACAAGGATTTCAGAGACGGGTTTATGATTTTTGTATCTTTGGCAGTCATTTAACATTGATAGTAAATATTACCTCACCTGCTGCCAATTTATCAAGGTTATTCTCAAGACCGTCATGCACCTGATTCTTCTTGATGGCGTGCTCCAGTCTTGATTTGATGGAGGATAATTTGGGGTATTCCTTGCTTTCTTTGCATAATTGTGATTGCAGTTCTTTGGCTTTGTCCATTGAATCTACATCAATTGTAACTACAAATCTTTCTGGTCCTGCAGAGTCTTTTTGAAAGTGTATGTTATCAACCATGTCTCGGTTTATTGTGATTCTTTCACTCATCTAAGAAAATCTCCAATTGACAAATTCTATAATTCCGTTTATCTTTTTGCCACCATACGCTGACATGTCCAAAACCTGCAGTCGCTCTATGGGAAATCCCATTTTACTTTTTTCGCTTTTGATGAAAACCATCCAGTCATTTACCATGCACATTTTCTGCATTTGCATTTATTACAGTTTAATTTTTGATATTTTTTATCAAGAGTATCTATAGTTAGGGTATGATTTGAAATCGCATGAAAACATGCAGAGCATATCTGTCCTGCGATTTGTTCATTTCTGGTGATCTTGTTTTTGATTTTCATTTTATTTTGAGAATAATTCTTTATCTGTCTTGCAACATGTTTTGATTTTTGATGTATGACTAGAGTCGTTATCTCTAGTTTGGGGTGTTGGTGACTGGTCCAAATTTATTTTTTAATTATAGATCTCGAAAAATAACTAAAATCCCAATCTGCATGTTCCGTAGACTGGCATTCCCGCATCAAGGTCTTGGATTATAACGGATATTTTATTTTTGAACTGTTCTAATAATTTTTCTAGTTTTCTTAGTTGCATATTCCTATTATCTTGAATCATGATTGTATTTTTATCCATCTTTTAATTTATGAAAAATTCTTCGGCATGAATGAAAGAGAAATGGGCGCACAGAGAATTAAAATCCATCTGTGCTATAATTCCGGATGTCATACTTGAATAGTAATCTCTCCCATACGTCATATGCGTTGATGTAGTATGATCACTTTTACCAAACGTTTGGTAAAAGTTGTAATTGTAGTCATCGCAATTCTCGCACATGCTAGCTTCTATCACAGCATATCCATCAGAATATTGGAGGCTTTTTTCACTTTTTCTGACCTGGGCCAGATTGTCATGTATATTGCACCTCTCATTCTTTTGGATATGTGTGATTCTGTCACTGCATGTATTCTCGCCCGCAGGTGTATGAAAAATCCTGCCAGTGGTACCAAGGATGCAACGCTGGATGCTCCCCATCAGGGATACAACAGTACTTTGACGGCGCTGCATGGAACGATTAGTGAAATGTGTAATCTCTGCAAATACAACTGCAGATATAGTTGTAAAAATTGGAATCGGCTTGGAGAGGATGCGATGTTTTCTCCTCATTACATGCACCAACTGTGTACCTGTGCGGTTGCTTCTTGCAGGAGGCACCATATCAGATACACAGTTGATCATAAGACTATCTCCTCTCTACATTTTGGATAAAAATTCCCGTTTTTCTCTTTTACGTCGCCGGAAACTATTGCCATAGATAACACATCAAGTACATTAATTCCATCAAATGTCCCTTCCAATTCCTGGCGTATTTTTTGCATGGTCATTATTTTGTGGTTCTCAGGCGCTGCAAGGTATCGCGTAAGCATACCGACAGTGGAT
Source organism: Candidatus Nitrosopumilus sp. (assembly GCA_965205675.1). Classification (GTDB taxonomy): domain Archaea; phylum Thermoproteota; class Nitrososphaeria; order Nitrososphaerales; family Nitrosopumilaceae; genus Nitrosopumilus. The sequence goes on along the minus strand of OZ242186.1, from coordinate 1,253,885 downwards.
TCCCTGTACTTTTGCAGAAACTTTGCCTCGTGCACATTGTTTCTGTTTTTATCCAAGTTTATTTTGAAAAATCCCTTTGATGTCAGAATTCCCATGCATGTCTTGCATTTTGTTTTTGGATTCTCTGCGGTGTGATGAGTCGTTGCCATATCCTGCAGGATATCTGAGATGCCGCATATGGAACGGTGACCTGTATGATAGTGATGCTCTGCATCATCTTTTGACACCCAGGTGTTCATTTCCCGTTACTCCCGTAGAGATACACAGAACTCTGTCCTGTCACTTTGCATACCTGATGTATAAAATATAATATATCCCACAATGCTGATGTATCAGTTTTTAGGTGAATCTCTTCTATCTCTGAAGTTGTAATTTCCAAGTATGATGTATGGTCTGGCTTGTAACCGTAGCAGTAATAGTGAGTCTTTGGACTGTAAAAAAATTCTTTGCATTTCTCTTTAAACTCTCTATCAAACACGTCTGACACTAGAACTGACTGTAACAGTTTGTGAGTAATTCTGAGAGGTATCATGCCGTGACCCCCAGTGGTTTGAGGCATGTCTGGCATGTCTTGCCATTAGTTACGCCGCTTGGAATCGGTGATGCGCATCTGCAATACTTTGAGTATGATTCCTTTGAGTTGTTTTTGATACTCTCAATTATTTCTGATGCCGCTTCTTTGCTTTTTGGTGTGATTCCCGTATAGCCCAGGTTTTTGAGATAATCCAACTGTTTCTGGCTTGGAGGGTTGTGCAGAGCACTGTCAGTTGATTTTAAATGTTCTATATCGTCAGGGGATATTGTTTCCAACATTGCGTTTATTTCGATTTCTGGGATCTGTTTTCTGTATGCGTTTCGCTCTGCTTTGCTGATTGCCTTTGTTCTTCCAAAGTTGTCGTATTCTCCAAATGAACCGTCCTTGTTTTTTATTAGCCACGTAGATTCTGATGCTCCAATTGTAACAAGACCGGTTTTGAGATTTCTTGCTTTGATGGTGCTGTACCATGTCCATGTGGATTCGTCTTCTGGATCAGTTTTGGATAATTCCACTATCGGCATATCCACAATTTCTAATGGCTGTTCTTTTTGTGACATTTTGAGGACCAGCCATTTTATTCCCATGTATGAGAGCTGCTTCTTTCCTCTGAGATTATATGCAAGAGCTTGTTTTATTGCTGATTCTGCCTTTAGGATTTGCTGGTTGTCTGCCTCATCCATAATTTGAAATTCAGACGAAATTACACCAGTCTCATTGCTCAATTTTTTTCCTCCACAATAATCTTGCATACCGGTTTGTCGAGTTTTTGCATCTCTAAGAATAATGATTTTAATTTTGGAACAGTAATGTTGTTTTTTCTTGCAGCGATTACAACTAGTGCATAAATCCAGTCAAGTTCGTGAAACCCTAGTATTTTTTCCATTATGTATTAACCCCTGCGAATCTGCGGTCATTGCAACTATGTACCACGTAATGGGATGCACTACGTGGCATTAACCATACTGACAGTGTATAGCTTTGTCGAGCGATAGGATATTTGTCAATCTGGTTAATTGTAATGTTTGAATAAATCATGATTCCTCCTCTTCTTTGGGATGGCATGATTCACATCCCATGGAATCAATTACGACAGTACTACATGACTTGCAGACCATCTTTGATACTTGCACTTGTAATATCTTGACGTTCTTTATTGTAGAATCATCTTTCTTATATTGGACCTCTTTGTTCCAGCAAGAATTACATATTTCATATGTTTCTGGACGGTTTTTGTATGCTATAGAATATGCAAAATCTTTTGCGTTGCAACATGTTTTGATCTGTGATGTGAATGTCAATTCTTTGTCCCCTTGTATTTTTCGTCATAGATTTTTGCAAGTGTTTTTTCTGAAGATTGCAATGTTACTGCGATTTGATATAGCGTCTGGTTTTTCTTCAAATCATTTAATCTGCGCAAAAGATAGCATATCGATGCACGAATAATAATTGATTTTACATTGCCGCCTGCCCTGTTTGCGATTAACCCGTTCTCTTCGAGCTCTTCAAATATGGATGCAATCTCTGAGGAATTAATTATTTTATCAATTATTTTGAGGGACTCTGCCGTAACCTGTGTGGATATTGTTGTTTCGTTGTTATCTTTTTTGTCTTTTAGCACGAGTTTTGTGTTTGGTAGAATGTTCCTGCAAATCTCTGCCAATAATTTGTCAGTTGATACGCGATTGACGCATCTCTGTAGGATTTTTGGGTTTTGTTTAAATCTTGAAATGTCCTCAAAGAAGAGAATCACTGCACAGCGTATCAATGCACCCTTTGTTACTGGTAATCCTGAATCTTCAAAATCACAAAATAATTTGTATTCTGAGATTATCGTATCTAATATCAGACCAGAATTGTGATTGATCTTCCCTGAGATTCCAGTATCACCACTATTTGACAGGCGTTACACCCCACTTTTCATATGACATTTCTCGCAACATTTGTTGAGAAAAAATACTATAAAAGAATAGCTAAAACGGTATTGGTATACCAATACGTTGGTATTGGCACATTTTAATAGAGATTAAATGAGAATAACACTGTCTGAGATGTCTTGAGGGACTTCCCTCTTTTCGATACATTTCTCGCAATTTGTTTTCGAGGCACTCAGACGCTTATTCTAATTTACAGCGATCTTTTTGCTTGAAAAACCAAAAATTAGAATCGCAGTACCGTAATATACGGTATTCTTTGATAAATATTGATCGTTATAACATCCCATCTTTGAGGGATGGCATGAACTGTACATCTTCTTCAAATTGAATCTTCCTTGTGTAGACCGGGCATTTTAGATAATGATTTTCCACTTGTTCTTACCATCTGCCATAACATCTGCCATCTCAGCAGGTGCCTTTTTGTCAATCCTGCCATTTTTTTGATTAATTCCAAAACCGACTTGGTGTGCTTACAGTCATACTTTCTTTTGATATGATCTGGGCAGTCCCAGATTAATATGCCGTCCATCTTTGACACGATATAGTGAACTAAAGTATACTCTGTGATCTTGCGCTGAAACTTCTCTGAACTAAACTGCACAGCCTGGTTGCATCATCCTTTGTTTGACTCTCCGAATTCTTGTGTGTTCATTAAGAGATCACCTCGAAAAAATAAATAGAAGCAAGAGAATCAAAAAATGATTGGCTCAGATTGTCACAGTTGTCTTCATACCAACTCTGATTCAGAATTGCTAAAGATTCTGGTGTATCCCCCACCATTTGTCATCATAGCCAATTATTTTTTCTTGCTTTGTATCAACAATATGTTGGCACCACAATATTAACTTTTATCAATAAAATATTGATACCAAACTATTAAATGACAATAAAAAATTGATAGGGTATGGGATCACAGGTAATACGCAAGGTTCACAACAAAGAATATCTGTACTATGTGTATTATGACGACAAAGACCGAAAGGAAATCTATTGTGGAATCGCATCAGATCCCAAATCAAAAACAAAAGCATGCAAGACTGAGATAGATGAACTGCAATCCCAGAAAAAAAGAATAAACAAAAGAATAGCAGAATTAAAAATGACCAGATAGATAATGAACACACAGAAGAAATATTGGAAAATTGTTATGGATGAAACATTGTCAAAAAATATTTCTAGGCATAAATCCAATCTGGAGAAAATTCACACTTTGGGTAGCGACAACTTTACAGAACCTGATTAAATTTTAGAAAATTGGTTACAAGTATATTCATCTCAGTTATCCCTCAAAGATTGCACGGAACCAAAAAAGATTACCTGGATAATCTTGGCAAGAAACATGAAAAAGCGACTTGTCTCGAGCAATTAAAAACAATAAATTCTAATTTTGTACCTTATCCTCGTAAATTCTCTTTAGCTTGGAATTGCACGCAGGACAAGACTTTTTGGAGTGAATTGTACTGCATTGGGCACAGCAAAACTCTGTGTTTTCCTGGGTTCTGTGGTCTGTACCTGACTTTAGCTCGTCAATCTCCCTTTGCATTTCTCGCATTATCTCCCTCTGCCTGTCTGCAAACATCCTGTCTCGGTCTTTGACTGCCTTCTCCATTATAAGATCATTTCTTAAACTCTCCATCTGAGCCATATTTTCTTTGAGTTCCAGTCGCAATTCGTCTGAATCATCGGTGCCGTTTACCACTGAGGTAAATTTGGTAAACATGTTGAGACGTTTAGATGCCTTTGCATACTCTTTTCGCAAAGTCTCAGGGTACAATTTTGCCTGTTTTTCATAGGAATCCTTTGGCTTGTGACCAATGACGTGGTCTGCAACATCAATTCTGCACCCAGAATCTATCAGTGTGGATTTTAGCAAATCCCGTAACTCGTGAGAGTCCATCTTGTACTGCTTTCTGCCATTTGTCTCTACTGACTTTTGGATTCCCGCACGTTTAGCAATACTTGAGAATCTACTCAATATCCATTCAACAGTTATCGGTCTGCCAAACTTGTTTAAGAATAACGGCTGATTGTTCTCCATACCGTTTCCAGTTTTTGCCTTTCTAAAATCAAGATATTTTTGCAATTGCTCTACTGCATCCTGCTCCAAAAATCCCACATGCTTGTAATCTGTTTTTATTCTAGTCAATGATATTGGCACTGGACATTTCTCCAAGTCCCAAGAGTTGTGATTCTCAGAGCCAAACCATTGTACCATCTGCTCCCATGCCTCATAATTGAATCTGTCAACCAAAGTTGATACATCAAGACCCCTATGAAACTTGCACAAAAATACGGTTTTTTCAAGTATTGACGGCTTGCCAGTTGTGAGAAATTCCATCAGTTCTGAAACTGACATGCTCTGCTCGTATTCTGTTTCAGTGCTGTAGTGTGTTTTTGGGTTAAACGAGATTTGCAGGGGCTGTTCGTTTTTATCAAAATATGACCTGATCGCGTTTTTTATAATCATCACGTATGATGCCTTTTTGTTTCTGTGTATATCATCTAAAAGATACTGCTTTACGATTCTAGTCACATTTTTCTTCTCTGCAAACGGTTGCTCTAGTATCAAAAACAATTCTTCAATGTTTTCAAATTGCCTCTTTTCTGTATTTTGAACAAAGGTATTGTTTGCAGAACTTACAAGCATATTTACCTCAAAGGTCTTATCAGATAGCCATTTGTTAAAGTTCCATAAATGATACAAATACTGTGTTTTTGTGCTGTTGGCATTTTTCCTAGTTAGATTTTTGAATCTGCTGCCACGAAGTTGTGCTTGCCAATAATGAACAGTTTTTAATTCCTCAAACCATTTTGGGACGGACAGTTCATCGTATCTCTCAATGATGCCCTGCTTTTTGGACCATACCATTGCCTGTGAAATTACAGACTTTACACTGGATGGTTTAGAATGTTTTTGTAATAATTCCTCTTTATGTCTTTGAAATAATGAATCGGAGGATATTGTATCTCCGATGACAAACTCAGAAATTATAACTGCGAACCTTTTGGGATAGCCTGAACCAGTCTTTATGATTTTGTATCTAAAATTTACCAATGAATCATAAATGTTATTCTATTAAATAAATATGGTGAAAAATAACGATTAATCATGAATTTGAAAAGATTCAGCAAATGATGTTTTTGAGATGTCTGAATAGCTCAAAGAATTTGAAAGAAAATAATGTCTCTAAACTAAATGTTTTCAGGCAACAATTAGTTGAGATATATAAAAAAATCTTGTTAAAATCAACGATATCAGTAATGTCTTTTCAATCTCTACAGAATAATTTCTAGAAATAAGAGTAATACTTGCGCAGATTAGTTCCAAAATCCGTACTTGGGAAAGTGGGACCTCCACTTTACATGTAGGGATAAAGTGATTTTCATGGACATTGATTCTCAAGACTCGATATTCTCTTCTTCTCTCTTTTGCTTCTTTGGTGATAAAGTGATTTTCATGGATATTGATCCTCAAGACAATCATAATTTTTTAAATAAGTCAAGATGTTTGTAGTCACATTATAATCTCCAACCTCACAATAAATCATCATTTCAGGTTCAGAATAATCTAAACCATGACGAATGTTTAATGTAATCACGTTACCATCTGTAAAAATATGTGCATATCGTATGTATTCATCGTTTGGACTGTAAATTTCTACATCATCATATCTGTCATAAAATGCAACAACTTCAGGATAATTTTTAAATTCTTCATTGTAAACATAGCCTAAAATATCAACATACCAAGTACTCCCCATAATTGCAACAACTTCTGTACATATCACTGCAATTATGATTATGATGACCAATCGAATATTTTTTTTAGATATGAATAATGTAATAATGCCCACAACACAAATCATTCCCAATCCAAAATGAAACCATAGAAATCCGTATTTGTGATATGTTCCTATGACCAACCAAAACATCATTGAAGAAAATAATCCCATGAGTATTTGAAAGAAAATTACCAGTAAAGGTAATGGTGATAATTTGTATCTAGTTTTCATTTTCTAACATATTACAAAACTGGTCTCATACATTGTATTATTTAGAATAAAATATCTAGTATATTTTGATTCATCGCGCTCTTTGATAGATCTTTTCTTTACTGTACAACATATAGGTAACCCAGACTGTTTTTCAGAATTGTTCTTTCTCCTAAGCCAAGTCAATCTTTTACATTTTGATATGAGAAATAACTAGACAAATGTACAATAAAATTCAGTGGATAGCTAATACGTCTTCACTGTGTGCTGGTGGATGTTAAAACACATCTTATCTAAACAAAAAACATAGAAATAATTGATTTATTCAAGCTTTGTTATTCAAGATCAGTATCAAGGGTTATGCAATAACCTGTAGTCGTTTACAGATGATATTGTAATAAAAGAATTTTTTGTAACTGTCTAGAGTTTTGAAGTACTTTCTTTAATATTTTTTATCTATATCTTTTCTGATCAGTGACAAATTACAATATACAATTGTCAGTATATGATGAGCTGGAATATTATCGTAACAGATGTCACTCGCTGGAGCAAGAAAACCGTCAGTTACGCAAAGATATTGAATCACTACACAGAGAAATTGCAGAACTAAAACAAACAGTGTCTACACTTGTTGCAAGAAATATCAAAGCAAAACCAAACAAGACTGAAACTGCAAAAAAGAAGAAAACATCAAGACATCCTAGAAAAAGCAGAAGCAGACGGGCACACATTGATGATGCCATTACAGTTGACCAAAAAGAGTGCAACACATGTGGCAAATCACTCTCAGAACCAACTGATTCATACACCAGAATAGTAGAAGACATCATTCCTGCAAAAGCAGTTGTGACAAAATATACGATAGTTAGACGATACTGCACAAACTGCAAAAAACAAATCTCGGGTAACATTCACACTGTACTGTCAAATGAAAGGTTTGGAATTAGGCTCATGGTGCTAATCACATCACTAAAAACTATCGGATTATCGTATGGTAAAATATCTCATCTTTTGCAGATGCTCTTCTCACTGCACATTACAGAATCTGCAATTAATCATGCAGTATCAATAGTATCAAAAGCATTTGGGAGCAGATATGATACAATGATTGTGGAGTTAAAAGAAGATCTAAACATACATGGTGATGAGACAAGTTGGAGGGTAGATGGCCAGAACCACTGGTTGTGGGCATTTGTGAGTAAATGGACTGTAATTTACGAGATTGACAAATCACGTTCAATGGATGTTCCCAAGAGAATTCTCAAGGGATATGATGGCAACATTACAAGTGATTCGTACCCTGCATGGAACCATGTTGGAACAACTCGCCAGAAATGTCACATCCATTATCTCAGAGAGGTTAATGATACCATTAATCACAAGAATCCCGGACCAGAATTTGCACCATTTGCCAAGAATCTCAAGAAAATAATTTATGACTCTCATGGTGTGGCAAAAATAAAATCAGAATCAGAAAGAATCCATGCAAAAAAGAATCTTGAAAGGAGAATTAATCACATCATATCAAAAAAATACACAGAGAAAAACTGTATCAGGTTTGTAAAAAGATTGAAACGTGAGAGAAAAATGCTTTTTACATTCCTAATTACTGGAACTGATTCACACAATAACACAGCAGAGAGGGCAATCAGACCAAATGTGATAATTCGTAAAATTACAAACGGTCATAGAACCATTCATGGTGCTGATTCTCATAAGATACTGATGAGTATAAAGGAGACATGCAGATTACGAGGATTAAACTTTCATGATTATTCTTTAGAATATCTTGGAGATTTTACTTCAAAACTCTAGACAGTTACAAAAATATGTTGATCAGTTTACAAGAATCGTTAGAAATTTATGAATGGTTTTGGAGATTTTAATTTTTATTCTTTATCAATAAATTCACCAACACCCGGTGGATTTGGTGCCAACCCTTTCCTCTTTCTAATATCTGCTACTGCATCTGCTAGCATTGATTTTGGAACTTCAGTCCATTCCTTAAATGATGTGTTCCATGTTGCACGTCCCGCAGTTTGACCTCTCATTGCTTCAGATAACGTAAACGTTTCAGAAGCTGGAATCTCACCTACTACAATACTTGATGCGCCTTTTTGTGACATGTCAAGTACCTTGCCACGTTTACCCGAAAGTATGGTTGCAACGTTTCCAACCAAATCCGTTGGTACACGAACTTCAATAGCCAATGTGGGCTCCAACACTGCAGTACCCGCAGTAAGTAATGCACCCATACATGCTCTACGTGATGCAGGGCCTAATTGGGATAAACCTCTGTGTGCTGTGTCTTCGTGAGGAACAAAGTGAGTAAAGATAAACTTACAATCCCTCATCTGTTCTTTACAAAGAGGGCCTTCTTTCATCACTTCTTCAAATCCCGAATTAATAGAATCTGTTGATTCTTGAACAAATTGAACACCTTTTGTTCCATTTATCAAAACATTACCACGAGAATCAAACTTCATCACTCTCTTGATTGTATCAGTATCCCATCCTGCTTCTTTGAGTAAATCTGATACAATTTTTTTATCTTTGATATCTGAAATCTCACCAGTTCTTAGCATATGTGCAATTTTTGGTTCCAGCTGTTCTACTTTCATGAAAATCTTGTTGTGTCTGTTTGGTGATTTTGCCATGATTGGTTCACATGTGCCTTTTACAGTTTCTCTATAGTTAATCAAAGGCTCAGAAGTTACAATCTCACATTTTGCATCTTGAATTCTGTGTGTTGCAACATCAAGGTGTAACACACCCATTCCGGCAATAATTGTTTCACCGGATTCTTCATCAATTTTTACAATAAGATTTGGATCTTCGATGGTTAACTGTCGTAGGATTTCTACAAGTTTAGGTAAATCTTTAGGATGTTTTGGTTCAATTGCAATTTGCACAACTGGTTCTGAGACATACTTTACACCTTCAAACATTGGAATGTCTTTTACAGAAGATAGTGTATTTCCTGCTCTACATTCAGTTAATCCCAATAATGCAGGAATGTTTCCCGCACCTAATTCTCCAACTTGTTCTCTTTGGTTACCCATAAAGAAATTGACTGATTGAACACGCCCTTCTCTTTTTTCATCTATAATATTGATAGTTTGACCATCTTTGATGGTGCCCGAAAATAGTCTTCCAATTGCAACAGGACCTGCGGCAGGATCTAATACCATGTTAACTACCATCATAATAGTTGGGCCATTATCATCACAAGCAAGTAATGCTTTTCCAACATCCGAATTCAAATCCCCTTTCCAGATTTGTGGAATTCTATATTTTACAGCCTCATGTGGTGCAGGATGATGGTTTACTACCATTCCCAAAACTGCATCAGCTAGCGGTGCTTTCTCTACAAGTTCTGCAACTTTTTCATTCTCATATGCATCAATGACATCTTTGAATGTAATTCCTCTTTCTTTCATTAATTCTAAATTAATTGCCCATCTGTCTTTTGCAGAACCAAATGTTACACTAGAGTCTTGAATAGATACTTTCCATTTTTCTTTGTATTCTGGTTCAGCATATGTATCGATTAATGTGTTAAAGTTTGAAACAACTTCTGCTAGTTGTGCTTGCATTTTTTCTGGAGTTAATCGTAATTCCTTGATTAGTCTATCTACTTTGTTGATAAACAAAACCGGTTTTACTCTCTCTTCTAGAGCCATTCGAGTTACAGTCTCAGTTTGAGTCATGATGCCTTCTACTGCATCACAAACAACTACTGCGCCATCAATTGCTCTAAGACTCCTGATAACTCTTCCACTAAAGTCTACGTGTCCTGGAGTATCAATCATGTTGATGACATATTCTGTATCATTTTTAGAAAAGTGTAAAGTGACATTTGCCTGATAAATTGTAATTCCTCTTTCTTGCTCTTCTTTATCAAAATCCATCGCAAGTGCTTTACCCGCAGCTGATGGAGCAATAATGCCCGAGTATGCCAAAAGACTATCACTCATAGTTGTCTTTCCATGGTCTACGTGAGCAATCACACCAAAGTTTCTAATTTGGTCCTTGTTCTTGATAATTTTGAGAACCTCGCCTGTAGACTTGAATTTTACCATATTTGCAAAACTTTGAATTCAGGTATTAAACCTTAGCACAGAGGTTTTGAGAAGACGATGATCTTAACGGATATACAAACTTGACATATTTTAAAATCTCATTGGCGATTGTGATCTCTGATGAATTGTTTTAGTGAGTTATTTTCCTCTTTGCAGATGCTGCTATCCGGAGCTTACTGAAAATGCTAATTTTCTTGATTTCAAAAATTTGTCTTTTCAAGGATAGAATGTGTATGGCAAGAGGTATAGCGACGATCAAAAGTTCGTGAACATCTTTACAGAATTTCTAAAGGTGTAATTTGCAACATCAAGCTTGAATCTTGTCATTCTAAAATATTTTGACACTGTATCATTCATCGTAAACATTGCATAATATTTTGATACCTGCAACGCATACTTGCTTATCTTCCAGCATTGTTCTATCATGTTCTTCAAGTATGATGAACCTTTTGGCAACTCGATTAATTTGACCTCGGGATTATTTGTAAGGTGATCTTTGACCTTTTTTGTATGCTGCTTCAAGGGATTCTAACTTGTTCATGTATTTTGTTGGGTTAACTGATCAAAAAGTTTTTTGTTTTGGAATTGTTTAGTTCACGAACTTTGTCTTTTTGCTATAGTTCACTCAAAAAGTCTGTGCCAGTGAACGACACATCTCTGGAGGAGACTAGACCGCTGGCTTACATAAAACTGGAACTGTCCCAGTACTACAATATTGTGAGTAGCGTTCATGTATCTCACGAACAGATGCCTTCATGAATGAGGCAATATCTGTATTCTTGGATTTTCTCTCTTTTGATTTGCTCATCCTTCATATTTGGATTGGATCTATCTTTTACATGTCTGTAATTCTTTTCTCTTTTCTATACGTATTTTGACTTTAGTCTAGAAATGAGGGGGCAAACTAATTTGAGAATAATAGACATGGATAATTTTGGAGAATATTTTGGAGAATGTGTAGAACTTGTACTGTTGGATTTTTTACACAAAAATTCTAACGATATGGATCTGCTTGAAATTATTTTGGATAATTCAATCAAGTTGACTATTTTTCCCAATAATTAAACCGAATTAGTTATGGGTAATAGGTTTACAATCGCCAAAAAATATATGTTTATACCTGACGTCATCAAAGTGATCCAAAACAATGAACGAAATTCCCAATTTTGATATTTTCTCCGATGAGGAATTTGAACGTGGATTCCTAAACATAATAGGACACAGCTCAAAAGATAACACATACAAGTTTGCTCTAGCAAGATTCCTGCTAGAATACAGCAGAACAAGTACAAAAACTCACGTAGATTTTCCAACTATTGCTAGATACTTTTTAGAATATTACTGGACCCAGATATGTAAACTAAAGATGAAGCACGCTCCTCAAATCAAGAAAAAACCAGAGATTGTCAAGATCATAGAAACAGAGTTTACAGAACAGTACTATCCACAAACATTCAAGGAGATATGTCAGCTAGAGCCGGAGAAAATCCAAAAATGTACAGAGCAGATCACAAAACGATGCTTTCATAACGTTATATGGAGGTTTCAGAAAATCAAGATAAACAAAGCAACTCCAGTCAGACTATTTTTTGATTATCACATTGCTAGGGTAGTCAACAGTAACAAAAAATATGTTGATCTAGATTATGGTATAAACCTAAATCCCAATGCCATTGAATTTTTTAGGCGGTACAATGTGGTTCTTCTCAAGGCGGTAATTTTAGAATGGGCAAAGTTTCTTGAAAATCTCAACATAAGACTACCAAAAATAATAGCCAAAACAGAGGGCAAAAACATAATGCGAGGATCATTGACAAAATATCGTCATATACTAGACCCGTTCTTCAAGGAATGTTTTTACTGTGAGGAGGAACTACTTGCGGGACGCAAGACCCATGTAGAACACATCATCCCCTTTGACTATATTGCTGAAGATGATATTTGGAATCTGACTTTGGTGTGTGAGCGATGCAATCTAAAAAAACTGGGTGCTTTACCACCTGAGAAATACATCAAAAAGCTGATTCTTAGAAACCAAGACTATCAAAATAGAATACCAACACTAGAAAAGTCTCTTATTCGACTTGGCCAAGACTTTGACAAAATCGTCAAAGACCACTATCAGAATGCACAATCGCACGGATACATGATTATGAATGATTTTTCATGTCAAAATACTAGAGAATAAAAAGTAATGGGATCTCAAAAGCCTCTTGGCTAGCAAGTGTGGCGGACTTTGTAGGATGGGGACTTGGGCATAAAGATTTACAAAAATAATTCCCAACTACTTTCTAACAACAAAACATTCTCTTTACAATCCTTGGATTTTCTGTTCCAGTTGTAGTACACTATCAGCTTATACCTCAACACATAAACCAATACAAATAATATTCTACGTTGTATAATTCTTTTACTAGAACTGTTCTAATTGTAAATATGTCTTTGAATATCTTAAAGAGATGTTCAATTGAGATCTTTCCATCAGAGTATCGTTTCTGACCTGTTGCAGAATTGTAAAAATATACAAGCATGATTCAATCTGGCCGAGATATGTGTGTTGTTTTATTGGAATAATTAATCTTGGATTTTTCTTGTTACTAAAATGATACAATGAATCAGTATTATATGCTGAATCACACAAAATATTATTCATCAACTCTGTAAGGGTGCAATTACAATCTTATGCATTTTACTGTCATGAACATTTGCAGTAGTAATATCTGTCAACTCACATCTCAAATACGTATTGTAATGGAGAAGCAGCATTTACCAATCTACCATTTACATCCAAATTAAAGAGATGTCCTGCATCAATGTCTTATTTTCTTTCTCTTTGAGACAGTTTGTAACTGTCTAGAGTTTTGAAGTACTTTCTTTAATATTTTTTATCTATATCTTTTCTGATCAGTGACAAATTACAATATACAATTGTCAGTATATGATGAGCTGGAATATTATCGTAACAGATGTCACTCGCTGGAGCAAGAAAACCGTCAGTTACGCAAAGATATTGAATCACTACACAGAGAAATTGCAGAACTAAAACAAACAGTGTCTACACTTGTTGCAAGAAATATCAAAGCAAAACCAAACAAGACTGAAACTGCAAAAAAGAAGAAAACATCAAGACATCCTAGAAAAAGCAGAAGCAGACGGGCACACATTGATGATGCCATTACAGTTGACCAAAAAGAGTGCAACACATGTGGCAAATCACTCTCAGAACCAACTGATTCATACACCAGAATAGTAGAAGACATCATTCCTGCAAAAGCAGTTGTGACAAAATATACGATAGTTAGACGATACTGCACAAACTGCAAAAAACAAATCTCGGGTAACATTCACACTGTACTGTCAAATGAAAGGTTTGGAATTAGGCTCATGGTGCTAATCACATCACTAAAAACTATCGGATTATCGTATGGTAAAATATCTCATCTTTTGCAGATGCTCTTCTCACTGCACATTACAGAATCTGCAATTAATCATGCAGTATCAATAGTATCAAAAGCATTTGGGAGCAGATATGATACAATGATTGTGGAGTTAAAAGAAGATCTAAACATACATGGTGATGAGACAAGTTGGAGGGTAGATGGCCAGAACCACTGGTTGTGGGCATTTGTGAGTAAATGGACTGTAATTTACGAGATTGACAAATCACGTTCAATGGATGTTCCCAAGAGAATTCTCAAGGGATATGATGGCAACATTACAAGTGATTCGTACCCTGCATGGAACCATGTTGGAAGCACTCACCAGAAATGTCACATCCATTATCTCAGAGAGGTTAATGATACCATTAATCACAAGAATCCCGGACCAGAATTTGCACCATTTGCCAAGAATCTCAAGAAAATAATTTATGACTCTCATGGTGTGGCAAAAATAAAATCAGAATCAGAAAGAATCCATGCAAAAAAGAATCTTGAAAGGAGAATTAATCACATCATATCAAAAAAATACACAGAGAAAAACTGTATCAGGTTTGTAAAAAGATTGAAACGTGAGAGAAAAATGCTTTTTACATTCCTAATTACTGGAACTGATTCACACAATAACACAGCAGAGAGGGCAATCAGACCAAATGTGATAATTCGTAAAATTACAAACGGTCATAGAACCATTCATGGTGCTGATTCTCATAAGATACTGATGAGTATAAAGGAGACATGCAGATTACGAGGATTAAACTTTCATGATTATTCTTTAGAATATCTTGGAGATTTTACTTCAAAACTCTAGACAGTTACGACAGTTTGGATTTTTCAGTTAAACGGTATTGTTTTCTGAGATCTTTTAGAACCCCGTCAAACTGCTATCTTGTGACTCTAGTGTATGAAAGAAATGTTTTTGGTTTTTTGATGATTCTTTGTATGAGAACATGAAAGGGAATGATTTAGGCTTATTTTTGGATCTTGCTGTGAAAGAATCTGTGCAATGTTGTAAAATCTGTCTAATTGTGTCAAGAGATCTAGGGAATTCAAGAATCTTACAAGACTAGCATATTCCTTTATAATAATAGGATTTATTTTTTTAGTTCTAATTGGAAAAAATCAAAAGTCCATCTCTCGATAGCCTGACAGAATCGAATCACGTTATTTTTAAGTAGGGCACAAAAATCAGATCAAATCATGGTATCAGGAAATCAAATTAGACTTGGACGAATTCTCAGAAAAGGAAAATTGCTTTGCATTCCAATGGATCATGGAATTTCAAACGGACCTATTGAAGGTCTCGAAAATCCAGCTTCGACTATTTACAAATGTGAAGGACACGGTCTCACGAGTGTAATTATTAACAAAGGAATTCTCAAAGCATTGCCAAAACCAACAAAAGTAGGAATTTTAGTTCATTTTTCAAGTAGTACAGCATTATCACTAGCACCAAATCGTAAAATGTTAACAGGTACTGTAAAAGAAGCAGTTGCCATGGGCGCAGACGGAGTATCACTTCATATCAACATTGGAGGTAAAGAAGAGCCAGAAATGTTAGAACAACTTGGAATGACTGCAGATCAATGTCATAGATGGGGAATGCCTCTTTTAGCAATGATGTATCCAAGAGGAGAAAATATCAAAAACCCACACGACCCAGAAGTTGTAGGACACGTTGCAAGAATTGGAGCAGAATGTGGAGCTGACATTGTAAAAACATTATACACAGGAGATATCGATTCATTTGCAAAAATTGTAAAGAGTACATCAGTTCCAATTGTAATTGCAGGGGGGCCAAAATCTAAAACAGACTTGGATATTCTTCAAATGACAGAAGATG
This sequence comes from Candidatus Nitrosopumilus sp., assembly GCA_965205675.1. Taxonomy (GTDB): domain Archaea; phylum Thermoproteota; class Nitrososphaeria; order Nitrososphaerales; family Nitrosopumilaceae; genus Nitrosopumilus. Next base: position 1,238,059 of record OZ242186.1, on the reverse strand, counting down.
CAATGACTGCAGGAGCTAAAGGGGTCACATATGGTAGGAACATCTTTGCACACAAAACCCCTGAAAAAATGGTAGCAGCATTGGCTGAAATAATTTTTAGAAAAGCAACTGCAAAGGAAGCAATGAAAAAAATTGAATAAATCAAGAGAACTAATAATCTCGCCCAAAGGATCACAAGCACAATTATCTAAATTTCTACCACAGTTAGAAGAAGAAGGAATTAAAATGGTATACATGGACCCAAAAAAATTAGGAACTAAAAAAACAAAACTTCAAACAATATTTCCTTCAAATGTAGCAAATTACATAGTATTAGAAAAAGAGGGACCAAGATCAAAAGGGAAAAAAATTGGAAAAAAATTTCAAATATTATCCAATTCAGATATCGACAATGTTCTCACCATAGCCAAAAAAGGATTGGATTTTGTGATAGTAGAAGTAAGAGACTGGAAAATAATCCCTCTTGAAAATATAATTGCAAAGTTACATAAAATTCACACTAAAATATTTGCCATCGCAAAAACGCCTGAAGAAGTTAGAAAAATGTTTTCAATTTTGGAAGTAGGCGTAGACGGAGTAATCTTTAGCACATCATCAATTACCAAAGTTCGTGAAGTTATGGTATCCTTAGGAACTAAAAGTTTTGACATGAAACCTGCAAAAATTACAGAAATCAAAGAGGTGGGAGATGGAGAAAGAGTCTGCGTAGATACAGCATCCATGCTTCACAAGGGAGAAGGAATGTTAATTGGTAGCAGATCAAACTTTTTGTTTCTTGTTCATAATGAATCAGTTGGATCATCATTTACATCTCCAAGACCGTTTAGAGTAAACGCCGGAGCAATTCATTGTTATACATTATCACCAGATGGAACAACTAGTTATCTCTCAGAAATAGAAACTGGAAAAGAAGTATTAATTCTTAATTCGAAAGGTAAGGCAAGAAGAGCTACTGTGGGAAGATCAAAAATAGAACGTAGACCAATGCTTATGATCAAAGCTACAGCAGGTGAAGAAACAGGAGGGATCATAGCACAAGATGCAGAAACGATCCGTTTTGTAAAATCAAATGGACAACTAGTCTCAGTCACACATCTAAAAAAAGGAGACACTGTAATGGTTCATTCAAAGCCTGCAACAGGTAGACATTTTGGAATGGAAGTATCTGATGAATACATTTTAGAAAAATGAAATACAAAACATGTGTTTCAATTGCCGAAACAACACCTACAAAAATAAAAAAAATATTAAAAATTGCACTTTCAAAATCAGACTATGCTGAAGTAAGATTTGATTTTCTAAAAAATGAACAAATTCCAGAAACATTAGAAATGGTGAAAAAAGATCTCAATAGAATTGTATGCACATTAAGGCCAAAAAATCAAGGAGGTAAATTTTCAGGCAATGAAAAAGAACGAATACTAATTTTAAAACTAATTGCAGAATATAATCCCTTTTTGTTAGATGTGGAATTTAACACATTAAAGAAAAATTCATCATTAGTCAAATACTTGAAAAAAACAAAAACAAAATTGCTAGTGTCATGGCATGATTTTAAAAAAACACCTAGTTCTATAGAATTAAAAAAGAAGATTAGTCAGATGGACAAATTTTCATCATATGTGAAAATAGTATGTACTGCAAAATCTACAGGAGACTCGACTAGAATGTTAGAATTGTATAGTAAAAAAGGAAAAAATAATCTAATTTCATTTGCTATGGGGGATCATGGTAGAATTTCAAGGATTTTGTGCCTATATTTAGGCAGCCCATACACTTACGTATCACTAGGAAAAGCAGTTGCTCCAGGACAATTCAGCGTAGATGAAGTAAAAAAAATTACAAATTTAAAAAAATAACCACAAAATAGTTGAGAGTTTAAATCAATCATCAATGTTTAAGAAAACAGAAATGGGCAAATCATTTGCAGTAATTGGAGATCCTATTGATCATTCACTATCTCCAAATATTCACAGTGCAGCATTCAGAGAATTAGATTTAGATTCGTCATACATTGCATATCGAATTCCCAAAGGAGAATTAGAAGAAGGAATAGAAGGATTAAAAAAAATCAAGATAAGTGGTTTTAACATCACAATTCCACATAAAATCGAGATGATGAAGTATTTGAATAAGGTTGATGAATCATGCAGTTTGATTGGAGCTGTCAACACAGTCTCAAACAAGGAAGGGATTTTAACAGGATATAATACAGACATGGATGGATTTTTAGAACCATTTAAGAAAAAAGAATTAAACATTACGGGAACCAAAGTTTTGTTAATTGGAGCCGGAGGAGCTGCAAGAGCAATAGTTGCGGGATTTGCAAAAGAAAAAGTAAAAAGCATAACCATTGCAAATAGAACTTTGGAAAAAGCCTCTTGGCTTTCAGAATTTGCAACAAAAATTAAATTAGATGCAAATGCAATAAAAATAAAAGACGTTAAAGACACTGCAAAAAATTATGATATTATTGTAAATGCTACATCAGTAGGTCTCAAAAATGAATCTAGTGTGATTTCACTACAAGGAATTAATGAAAAAACAGTCGTCTATGACATTGTGTATATGCCAATGAATACAGATTTTATTAAAAAAGCAAAAGAAGAAAAAGCAATTATAATTTATGGCTATGAAATGCTATTGGGACAAGCAATCAGAGCTTTTGAGATTTGGCACGGTGTAGAAGCACCTTATAACGCCATGAAAAAAGCACTGTTAGGAGGATTTTGATGACAAAAGTAAAGGCCACAGTTCATGGGGCAGTATCACTAGTAAATGCAATTGCAAATCAAAAAGGAGCAACATTAGGAATTGAATTAAAAGTAGAGGCCACAATAGAAACAAATCCTGGAAAAGGAATCTCAATTCAATCTGAAAATAAAAGTCTTAGTTCCCGTTTAATTAATAAAACAGTAGAGAAAATTATTTCAAAAAAGGATTTAGAACAAAATAAAATTTTAATTACATTAGATTCTGAAATCCCCACTGGGTATGGATTAAAAAGTTCAAGTGCTATATCATCAGCAGTTGCTCTTGCATGTGCAAAGATATTCAAACCTAAGTTAACAGATCAACAAATCCTACTGGCCGGAGTAGATGCCTCAATTGAATCCAAAGTTAGCATTACAGGAGCATATGATGATGCATGTTCTTGTTATTATGGAGGATTTAATGTAACAGATAATTCAAGGAAAAAAAGAATGCGATTTGAAAAAGGCCCATCTAATCTTATTGCAGTCATCTTTATTCCAAAAAATAGAAAAAGAGGAAATCTAAAAAAACTCAAAATATTATCACAGATATTTGAAAATGCATGGGAGTTATCAAGAAAAGGTGATTATTGGAAAGCAATGATACTAAACGGACTAGCGACTGCATCAATTTTAAATTCAGATTCTAAAATAATTCCAAATTTGATTGAAAAAGGATCACTTGGGGCATCAGTTTCAGGCAATGGCCCATCAATTGTGGCAGTGACAAAAAAAGAAAATGAATCGGCAATCAAAAAAATATTCTTGCCATTGGAAGGACGCATCATAATTTCAAAAATTAATAACAAAAAGGCAAAAGTTCATGAAATGCAAAATTGAAAAATCAATAATTTCAGGTCAAATAATTTGTCCTCCAAATAAGAGCTATACACATAGAGCAATTTTTTTAGCATCACTTGCAGGAAAAAATAGCAGAGTTGAAAATGTATTGCTTTCAGCAGACACAAAAGCTACAATCAAAACATGTAGAAAGTTTGGAGCAGAGATTGAAGTTGAGAATTCATCAATAATTGTCAAAAATGCAGTAAAAATAGGTACAAAAGTACCTGAAATCAACACCGCAAACTCAGGTACCACAATTAGAATTGCAACAGGAATTGCAAGCTTGTTTTCTGAAGAAATTATACTTACAGGAGATTCAAGCTTACAAAAAAGACCCATGCAGCCACTCTTAGATGCATTATCAAGTATTGGTGCACAGTGTAACTCAACTGATGGGAAACCGCCAATTAAAGTCAAAGGGAATATTATTGGAGGGGATGTAAAAATTCCAGGAAATTTTTCCAGTCAATTCATTTCAGCATTATTAATTTGCGCACCCTTAACAGAAAAAGGAATCAATCTGACAATAGAAGGAAACATGGTTTCAAAACCATATCTCGATGCAACAATTACTACAATGCGCAAGTTTGGCGTAACAGTTCAAACACTTATTCCATACAAGCGATACAACATCTCACCACAAATATACAAAAAATCCGAATTTATAGTACCAATTGATTTTTCAAGTCTCGCTCTTCTTCTTTCTGCAACAGTTCTAAATGGAGAAGATATTACGATAAAAGGAAGCATAGGCAATTTACCTCAAAGTGACGAAGTGTTTATGGATATTTTGGAACAACTAGGAGTTGAAATTATTATAGATGATGAACAAATTAAAATTAAAACCCCTGAAAAACTAAACGGGGGGAAATTCGATCTAAGCAATTCACCAGATCTTCTTCCACCTCTTGCAATCTTGGCATTATGTTCATCTGCTCCAATTGAAATATTCAACGTAAAGCATGCAAGATTAAAAGAAACAGATAGAATTGCAATTATTTCAAGGGAATTGGTAAAACTTGGAATTAAAATTAAAGAAAAAGAAGATGGGATGATTTTAGAACCTTCTGAAAACATATCCGGTGCAGACTTGATATCAGAAGAAGACCATAGATTATTTATGGCATTTTGTATTGCAGGTATGCATGTTGGTAATTGTACAGTATCAGATCCAGAATCAGTTAAAGTGTCATATCCAAACTTTATAGAAGAAATGAACCGCATGGGTGCAAGAATCAAAATAGAACAATAGAATTTTAAAAAAACTGCTAGCGGAGATAAAAGGTGCGAACTAGATAGTAGAATAAAACTATTCTTTCTCACCTGCGACATTTCAGCGTAGATAACACATATTTTTTGCAGGGTTGTCTAAGTTATTCTTTATAATTTATATAATTTTGTATATATTATTACGATATTTAAGAATATATTATAATTATTTCATAATATACTTGATAATATTATAATTTTTAAACAGGTGTGATATATGATCATAATCAATTAAACAGAAATTTCAATAAATTTCAGAATGAGGAATTATAAACATCAATTAACTTTGAGAGTATATTGTCTGGAAGTTCTATTGGCCAACGTCTTGTTTTAACAAGTTTTGGTGAAAGTCATGGAAAATCTATCGGAGCCGTTTTAGATGGATGTCCTGCAGGATTAGAAATTGATGAAAAAGAAATTCAAAAGATGTTGAATCTCAGAAAACCTGGTCAAAATCAGATTACAACTCAACGAAAAGAAGGAGATGTTGTTGAAATCATCTCGGGGACTTTTAGAGGATACACCACAGGAGCTCCAATTACAATGATAATTTGGAACAATGATCAAAAATCAAAAGATTATGAAAATTTGAAAACGAAATTGAGACCTGGTCATTCAGATTATACAGCAATGATAAAATACAATCACTATAATGATCATAGAGGAGGAGGGAGATTCTCAGGGAGACTGACTGCAACACATGTTATGGGTGGAGCTATTGCAAGAAAATTACTCAAAGTAACATTAGGTATTGAAACTAATTCATTTACATCACAAATTGGAAAAATAAAGATGGAGAGAAAATTTAATACAAAAATGATCGATTCAATTTACAAAAATGATGTACGATGTCCAGAAACTAAAACCGCAAAAATTATGAGAGATAGTATTTTGGATGCGAGAAAAAAAGGAGATTCTCTTGGAGGAATAATTGAATCAATCACAACCAAGGTTCCAGTAGGATTAGGAGAGCCAATTTTTAGTTCATTAGAATCAGATTTAAGTAAAGCAATCTTTTCAATTCCATCAGTTAAAGGAATTGAGTTTGGTTCGGGATTTCATGGTTCCGAATTATATGGTTCAGAAAATAATGACTTGTATACAATAAAGAAAGGGAAAATTGTCACAGAAACAAATAGATCAGGAGGAATTTTAGGAGGTGTCTCCAATGGAATGCCAATTACTATAAGAATTGCTTTCAAGCCTGCATCATCTATTGCTCAAAAGCAAAAGACCGTAGATATTAAAACAAAAAAAGAAACAATTCTACAAGTCAAAGGTAGGCATGACCCATGCGTAGTACCAAGAGCTCCGCCAGTAGTAGACTCGTTGGTTGCATTGACGATAGCAGATCATGCACTCATTTCAGGGGCAATCAAACCAGTTTTGTAAGAAAATGTCTGATATCGATGATCTACAAAACAGAATGGATGAAGTTACTCTAAAAATGATAGAATTATTAAAAACACGAACAGAAATTGCCACAGAAATTGGAGAAGTTAAAAAAAATATTGGAAAAGTAATAACAGATGAAGCAAGAGAAAATAATTTACGTGGAAAAATAATTTCATTGTGTAAAGATATCAAACTAGATGAAACAATTGCTACAAAATTTTTGAATTTTCTTTTAAATGAATCAATAAAAATACAATCTGCCAATAAACAGACGCATCTTTCAATTTTTTTAAAGGCAAAATCACTTGAAGAACAAGGAAAAAAAATCATCCACATGGAGGTGGGAGAACCCGATTTCTTACCGCCAAAAATTGTAAAAGATGCATTAGAAAACGTGTTTGATAAAGGATTTTTCAAATATGGTCAAGCAAGAGGAATGCCGATATTCAAAGAAGCATTAGCAAAATCTGCATCAAAAATTTTTAATGTTAATGTTCAACAAGATAATATTATTGTAAGTCCAGGTGCCCGATTCTTGATCTTCACTTCAATTACAACTTTGTTAAATCCAGGCGACGAAATGATTGTAATAGAACCAGCATGGCCAGCATACAAAGATTGTGCATTAAATTCCGGAATCAAAGTAAGAACCATTAGTACTACATTTGAGAATAAATGGGAACCATCATTAGAACAAATTAAAAACATAATTAACACAAATACAAAAATGATTGTTTTAAACTATCCAAATAACCCTACAGGTAAAATTCTAGATGAAAAATTACAAGATAGTATTATGGATATTGCAAAAGAAAATGACTTGTATGTGTTAAGTGATGAGATATATTCACAATATGCAAAGAAGACTTGGAAAAGTATTCTTAGTTATAATTATGAAAAAAGTATTATCGCACAATCTTTTTCAAAATCACACGCAATGACAGGATTTCGAATAGGGTACGGTATTGCAGATACAAAAATAATCGAAAAAATGGCAAAATTAGAAGCACTGTGCCTTACAAATGTCTCAGAACCAATCCAATACATAGCCATGAAAGCTCTTGAGGCAGATATATCCAATAATACTAATACAGTACAAAATAGACTAGATGTATTGGCAGATAAAGCAAAACAGATGGGATTAGATTTTGTCATCCCTGATGGTGCGATGTATCTTTTTGCACGAATAAATCAAAAAGGCTTTGACGGGGTGCAATTTGCTAACAGCACACTAGAGAAAGGACTAGCAGTAGCTCCGGGGGAGGGATTTGGAGATTATAAGAATTTCATCAGACTTTCTGCATGTCAAAATGAGGAAACATTGATGGAAGGAATGGATATACTAAACAACATGGTGAGGGATAATCAATGAAGAAGATCACAGTAATTGGTGCCGGAGGACAAATGGGACAGTGGTTTGCAAAATATTTTTTGAGTGAAAGATTTGAAGTAACAGGATATGATTCAGAAAATAAAATATCTGGAAAAGACATCATAATATCAGAGTCTTTGGTTGGAGGAATTCTAAAAGCAGATTATGTAGTTCTTTGTACACCTACAAGAAGAACACCAGAAATAATTAGACTGATAGCAAAAGAAATGAAACGAGGAACATATCTTATTGAAATTTCATCTGAAAAATCCAAAGTAGTTTCATCATTATCAAAAATGCCAACAAAAATTAATCCAATCTGTATACATCCAATGTTTGGTCCAGGGATTAAAACAATCAAAGGCCAAAATATTATCTCAGTTCCCATTAAAGATGCTAAAAAAGAATTAACTGTTGCAAAAACACTATTTGCAGGAGCTAACTTTGTTACAATAGATGCAACAGAACATGATAAAAAAATTGCAGTGATTTTAGGATTGACACATTTAATGAATTTAGTATTTGCAAATATTATCTCAAAAGATGAAAAAATGAATCTTACAGAAAAAATGTCAGGTACAACATTTAGAGTTCAAAAAACATTAGCAGAAAGTATCATGACTGAGTCGCCGGAGCTAATTGAAACTATTATTGCAAATCCTGAAATTCGTAGAGTAGCTGAAGAACTTTGGAAGGATATCGGCAGATTACTAACATCTGTTCAAGAATCAAAGACAGAAGAAGTAGTGAAATACATCAAAGAATGTCAAGAAAGACTAGGAACACATACAGATATCAACGAATCATACAAAAAACTAACAAAAATGGTAAAAGCAGTTGAAAAATAGTCGGCATGCACTCTACAAAGATCGTTACATCATTCATCAGAGATAATGATAAATTATTAATTCTAAAAAGAAGCGACAAAGTAAAATCAATGAAAGGGTTATGGGCAGGAATAAGCGGAATTATTGAAAACAACGAAGATCCCCTTACAAGAGCAAAAATCGAGATTTTTGAAGAAGTTGGAATTACAAAAGATAAAATCCTATTAATCAAAACTACTGAAAAAATGCGAGTTAGTTCACCTCAATACAAAAATCACGAGTGGGAAATATTTCCATTCCTATTTGAATCAAAAAGCCTCATGATCAAATTAAATTGGGAGCATTCTGAATTCAAATGGATAAACATTGATGAATTAGAAAAATATGAGACAGTACCCCATCTTCAAAAAGTTCTATTCAATTTGTTGTAAATTTTCGTTCTCTTTTTCATATTTCTTTTGTTGAGGCAACATCATGTACACACATGCACCACCACACATTGTACATGGTACGTTATTGCCAGGATGTTGACCCGTTCGACTGTGAATTTTTGCAGCTTCTTCTGGATCAATAGATAATGCAAGTTGTTTCTCCCAATCCAAGGTGCGCCTAGCTTCAGTCATCTCCATATCCCATTTGATGGCCTTCTCACGCATTTTTACAAGATCTCCGGCATGAGCTGCAATTCTATATGCTATCAATCCTGATTTAACTTCTGCAGCATTAGGCAATGCCAAATGTTCAGATGGGGTGAGATAACATAAAAGATCTACGCCTTCACTTGCAGAAACAGCCGCACCAATAGCACTGGCAATATGATCGTGTCCAGATGCAATATCTGTAACTAACGGGCCTAGGACATAGTATGGAACATCGCCAATTAGAGATTTTGCAAGTCGAACATTTGCAGCAACTTCATTTAACGGAACATGGCCTGGCCCTTCCACCATTACTTGAATATCATGTTCATGAGCACGTTTTGTTAACTGTGAAATATTTATCATTTCTTGAACTTGCAATTCATCATGAGAATCCAGAATTGAGCCTGGTCTTAAAGCATCTCCTAGACTAAATGTGACATCATATTTTTTTGCAATTTCCATCAAATAATCATAATGAGTCAGATAAGGATTTTCTTTATCGTGTTTTAACATCCATGCAGCAGTAATTGTACCACCTTTGCTGACTACGCCTCCATATCGCTGTACTTTAAGAATCCTTTTTGCAATATCTTTAGTAATGCCACAATGAATTGTAGTATAATCAACACCATCTTTTGCATTATTTTCAAACGCATTAAGATAGTCATCTTCAGTTAAATTCAAAGGGTTTTTGTGAACTTCTACACCATAATTGTAAGCTTCGTAAATAGGAACAGTTCCAAAAGTAATAGGTGCAGTATCTAAAAGAGTCTGACGTATTTTTTTAACATCTCCACCGTCACTAAGATCCATCAGCGTATCTGCATGGTATTTTACTGCAACTTTTGCTTTTTTGACTTCTTCATCAACGTTTACATTTAATGTAGAAGTTCCAATGTTGACATTGACTTTGGTTTTCAAACCTTTACCAATTCCAACATTGTGAATTTTTTGAGGTCGTACATTATTACTTGGAATAATTATTGAGCCTTTCGCAATTTTAGGAATTAACCAATTTAATGAAACACCTTCATCTTTTGCTACTTGGTTCATTTCATCAGTTGCAACACCGCGTCGAGCAGAAGTCATTTGCGTTGCCATAACGTAATCTATGTTCTTGCCTGATTTAAACAATAGTAAAAATGATAAAAAAATCTGATCGTATGAAAATATTTTAGCACTATATTAAGAAAAATGATCGATCTTTTATGGTATGATGACTATAAGATGATATGAGAACAATTAGAGAATGCAAACATTGTGGTAGGGAATTCTACAGTATGAAAGATGAATTTTGTTCTTTTGACTGTGTCACTCAAACATCCGCATAATTATTTAGATAATTTGGTAAGATGAGAGAGTTTGCAGACCAAGTACATTGTGTCACTCAAACATCAGTGCATAATTATTCAGATAATCTTAGTTTAATTTCTAAAACTTGTTTTTCTGACTTTATTCTAGAAATTCTATCCAAAATAGGCACAGTTAGACGTTCAGAATAAGGAGAATTTGCAAAGTTTTGTTTGATTTCATATAGACGTTGAGATAACTCAAGTTCAGCAGAAACAAGAGATATGTAATCTCTGAGTGCTAGGTTTTCAGATTTGATAGAATCTAACATAGTATCCATTATCGTGGAGGACTCCAACTTTCTTCTATGCTATCCTCTATATTCTTAGAAATTAAATATTGTTTTCCACATTTGAAACATTGCCATAAAAATTTGTCCTCCTTAATACTCTGATATTGCATTGGCAACAAGCAAGTAGTGCATCGGAGCATTTCTAGAGAAGAATCATTAACCATGCGGATTTTTACCATCAACATTAAGCACATAGTTCAAGTATAAAATAGATGTTACAAACTTTAACTGAAAAAAGAAAAACAGATTAGTACAGAGAAATAAGAAAACGCAATGAACTTACTTTCCATCGGAGGGTCTGATCCGTCATCCGGAGCAGGAATTCAAAATGATATCAAAGTATTTTCAAATTTTAATGTCCATGGTTTGACAGTAATTACTGCAATCACAGGACAAAATACATCAAATTTTGGAATGGTGGAGCCTGTATCAAGAGAAATTCTAACAAATCAATTAGATTCTATATTAACTGATTTTAGAATTGATGGAATAAAAATTGGAATGGTGTATAACTCAGAAATAATTAAAACAATCCATCTGCAATTAAAAAATTTAAAGATACCAATAGTGGTAGATCCTGTAATTAAATCAACTACTGGGGGAGCATTGATAGAAGAATCTGCAATTAAGGATTTTCAAAAATATGTGATACCGCTTGCAACAGTCATTACACCAAATAGATTTGAAGCAGAAACACTGTCAGAAACAAAGGTAAATTCAAAGAGTTCTATTAAAAAAATTGCAAAGATTATTCAAAAAATGGGAGCAAAAAACGTAGTAATAACAGGGATAACAGAGAAAAAGAATAGAATAGCAGACTATGTTCTAGAGAAGAATACAGAATACACTATTTCAGGAGATAAAATTGCAAATGTAAATCATGGGAGTGGATGTAATTATTCAGCAGCGATGGCATATGCTGTTTCAAACAAAAAAACAATACAAGAATCAGTAAAATTTTCAAAAAAATTTACTTATAATTCAATTAAAAATGCAAAAAAAATAGGAAAAGGAATCAGAATGACTGATATTCAAAACGATGATGAAATCAATTTAGAATTATCTCAAGCAATTGAGGAATTTGTGGAAATTAAAAATATTTATAAAAATATTCCAGAATGTCAAACAAATTTTGTTTATGCTAAAGAAAAACCAAAATCAACAAAAGATATTTTAGGAATTTCTGGAAGAATAGTGAAAACGGGAGAAAAAGTTGTAGTTGCAGGTAACTTATCATATGGAGGTTCAAAACATGTTGGAACCGCATTACTGATAGTAAACAAAAAATTTCCAGAGATTCATTCTGCAATAAATTTAAAATATGAAAATTCAACAATTTTAAAAATCAAAAAATCAAAAATGGTAATCTCTAGTTATGATAGGACACAAGAACCAAAAAATATTAAAAATAAAGGATCAACAGTAGAATGGGGAATTAAAAATGCAATTAAGAATTCAAAAAGATCACCAGATGTAATTTTTCATAAAGGAGATTTTGGAAAAGAGCCCATGATCATATTTTTTGGACACACACCAAAAAATATTTTAAAAAAATTATCAAAAATCATCGGATAGAATTTTAGTTTAAAATCATCCTCGAACATAAATAGCCATATCTCAGAGAACATTTGTGAAAACAGTGATTTTGGCAGGAGGATTGGGTACTAGATTGCTCCCATTGACAAAAAAAACTCCAAAACCAATGTTGCTGTTAGGTAAAAAACCCATTTTAGAGCATCTTATTGATTGGAATAAAAAAAATGGTATCAAATCAATAGTTCTGGCTGTAAGTCATCTTAGAAAAAATATTGAGGATTATTTTGAGAATGGGAAAAAATTTGGAGTAAGTATAGAATATGCAATTTCAAATGAACCCTTAGATACTGCAGGCCAACTAAAAACAGCAGAGGAATTCATTAAAGATACATTTGTTTGCATGTATGGGGATTCCATATTTAATTTTAGTCTCAGAAATATGATAAAACAGCATAAAGTAAAAAGAGCATTTGTAACTATGAGTTTAAACGAATACAAAACCAATTTTGCATATGGGATAATTAATACTTCAAAGACAGGCAAAGTGACAAGTTGGGATGAAAAACCAGAGATAAAAGCAAATGTGAACATGGGATGTTATATAATGGAACCCAAAGTCCTTGGTTTAATCCCAAAAAATAAACCATATGGAATGGATGATGTAATTAAAAAAGCTATAACTAACAAAAAATTAGTAAGTAGTTTTATAACAAAAAAAGGATTTTCCGATATTGGAAATAATGAATCATATAAAAAAATATGTGAGGAACACATGCAAATACTAAGAAAACAGTAACCATAGAAATGAATGAACCAACAATTAAAGAATTAGAAGAAAAAGATCTTTGGAATGGATTTCTTAAATCTCTGGATTCATTGAAACAAACAAGCAATATTGAAAAATCTAAAGCAAAAGAAATTTTTGAGAAAATTAATATCAATCCAGATCACATTATAGCAGTAGCAGAAATAGATGGGAAAATTATAGGATCTGCAACACTGCTCATAGAACCAAAATTCATCCATAATGGAGGACTAGTTGGACACATTGAAGACGTAGTGGTACATAAGGGATTCCAAGGGCAGAAAATAGGTGAAAAAATTATGAGATATCTTATTGAAATTGCAAAAAAACGTGGCTGTTACAAGACAATTTTAGATTGTACGGAGGAAATTAAACCATTTTATGAAAAACTAGGATTCAGACAAGTAGCTAATGAATTACGATTAGATAACACTTAGAAAAACTCTTTTTTTGGGCGTCTCTTTTTTTCTTTTGTCAGATAAGCGCCCACACCAATTACGGGAGCGGATAAAACAATAAACAACAAAGGTACCAAGTTTACAACATCTGTGATATATGCATCATCAATTTTATCAATTAATGAATAAGAAACAAGCATTCCCACCAGCATAATTATTCCGCCAGCCATTATCAGACCGCCAATATATTTTGAACCATAACGTCTTGTCATAATAAATGGAACTGCGGCAAGTATTCCGGCGGGTGCAACACCAATAGAAATGAATTGGAATATTTTTGGATCAGGATCAAAGGTAATTGAAAATTCTATCTCTTCGGGAATATCCGTCATGAAATTATAAATCGAAATTATTTCACCTGCAAACATTGCAAATAATCCAACACTTGTTATTGCAAGCCATTTCTCTATTGCCATAATTATAACTGATTTAAGTTGATAAATAAACCATTCAAAAAATTAAACAATGCCAACCAAATTGGCCAATTCTTTTCTACAAGCTATTCCAAGTTTCTTTGCTGCCTGCTCAGGAGAGATATCATTTAAGAAAATTCCATAACCCCGCTCTAATCCAGACCACGATTTTGTAACCGGGTAAATTTCAATATGCCAATGAATTTGACGGCTGTTTTTCTTCTCGGGGGAAAGGTGGAAGACCAGATTGTATGAAACATTTTTCACAGTCTTTGACAAACCTCCAAGAGTTGCCCTTAAAATTAACGACAAGTCATTAATTTCTTTTTGAGTTATTTTTGAAAAACTAGTAGTGTGTTTTTTTGGAGATACCCAGAATTCATAAGGATATGAAGGCGACCAAGGACAAAATGCGATAAACCCTTCAGTCTGAAGAATTTGTCTAGGGCCACCAATCTCTTCATTTACAGTCTGGCACATGGGGCAAACCCCTTTTTCATTTAGAATTTTATGAGATGCCTCAGCTTCTGTTTCAATTACCGGGGGGATAGTTGAAAATGTTAAAAGATTCAGATGGGGATGAGGATTTGCATTACCTGCCAAATCACCATGATCCCCATAAATTGAAACATAAGTTACGCCTTTTTGAGTATAAAGCCATCTCAATCTATCTTGAACTACAACTAAAACATTAGACCATTGCTCAGTATCAATGGTTGCAAAAGAATCTTTTTCATTTGGAGAGGCAACAACAATGTAATGATACCCATATGCAGGTTCGCTGTAAAACGGTTTATCGCTGTAAGAATTTTCAGTTTCGATTGATACTATGGGATTTTTACTTTCAAAAACCCGAATAACCCAATTTTTAACATATTCATCTTCATTATCCTGAAGACGTTGTAACATCCCATCTTTTGCAACAAGTGACAAAACAGAAGGATTAGTCATAGATTCATTACCTTGAGCAAAAGGAGATTTTTTAAGATCAACTACTTTGTCATCTTTTTTTGAAACAATCATGAAACGCTCAGAAACATAATCTTTGCGCATATCTCCCATAATGGTTAGTAAAAGTAAAATGGATGTTAAAACGTTTACTAAAATCTACATGAACCAATTTTAAAAATAATTTTTTGAATATATTTTTTAAAAAATAAGAAAATCGTATTTTCATCAAAAGTTAATAAAATAAAAAATGTAAAATTGTGACCAAACATTTTGTTTTGATCGCAAATCCCGTTGCAAGATTTAAAACAGAGCATCAGGCTTTTAATAAACAGAGAATATTTTGGATAATTCTGATATTCACATGATCTATGTTCTTTTAGATGGGGTTGGAGATCTTCCACACCCCGATTTAGAAGGAAAAACGCCATTAGAGGCTGCAAATACACCAACGTTAGATAAAATTGCAAGCAATGGTGCAATTGGAGAAGTAATTTCAGTTGGAAAAGGAATTGCTCCAGAATCAGATATTGCAGTTTTCAATATGTTGGGATACAAATTCAAACATGCAGATTATGTAGGTAGGGGAGTAATTGAAGCAATAGGAATTGGCATTGATTTTAAAGATGGGGATTTGGCCCTTCGAGGAAATTATTCTACCTTAAATGAGGATAACGTCATTATTGATAGACGCGCAGGACGACATATTGAAAAAGAAGATGCAGATGGAATTGCAAAAGAAATCGAAGAGAAAATCAAACTATCATCTCCAGACGTATCAATAGTTGTTGCTCCAACAATAGGCCATAGAGTAACTGTGAGAATCAGAGACAATTCTCAAAAATTATCATCAAGGATTACCAACACAGACCCAGCTTATAGTAACATTGGAGGTATGGGGGTTGCAAAAGCCGTAGGGGATTTTCTTAAAATTGAAAAATGTCTGCCGCTAGAAAATACAACAGAGTCAAAATTCACTGCAAATCTAATAAATGAATTTTCAGAAAAATCAATTGGCATAATGAAAGAAAGCCAGATTAACAAAAAAAGACAAGATGGAAACAAGAAGCAACTTAGTTGTATTTTGCTTAGAGATGCAGGTAACAAATCCCCGGACGTAATTCCAATTAATGAAAAATATGAGATGAATTTTTCATGCATAGTAGACATGCCTGTGGAACTAGGAATTTCAAAAGTCTTAAAGATGAAAGCCTTTGAAGCTGGAGGATTAACAGATTATGAGGAAAAAGCAAGAGTTGCTGCAAACGCAATGAAAACTCAAAATTCAATTTATGTCCATCTAAAAGGACCAGATGAGTTTGGTCACGATGGAGATGCAGTTGGTAAAATGAAAAATATTGAAGAAATTGATCAAAGGTTTTTCAAAACACTAGTTGAAAATATAGATTCAAGTAAAGTTGCAATAGTGATTTCTGCAGATCATTCAACACCATGTATCAACAAAGGTCATAGTGATGATCCTATTCCAATTCTAGTTTCAGGAGATTTTATCAAAAAAGATGGAACAACTAGAATGACTGAAGATCAAGCAAAGAAAGGAAGTATAGGACTACTGCAAGGTGCAGAGGTTATTGGAAAATCTCTAGAATTAATTAAATCTTAAATCTGGTTAGTTTGTTTGCTTGTTGCATGTCGACTGCATTTTTCCTAATTCTGTCAACATCAATTGAATGATACATGGAAGGGGAAGAACCTAATTTATCAAGAGCTCGATGCAGCATTCCAATGCCAATACTTTCTTCATTTTCTTGTTCATGAGCAAATGCAACAGCTACTAAAATTATACCTTGAACAAGTTCTTTTTCTCGCCCATAGCATTGATTCCAAACCCCCTCAAATGCTTCATGACATTCCCAAAATCTTTCATTGTTAAAATAAAATATGCCCTCCTCTACACCTCTTTCTTTATCGATATGCTCCTCTACAACATGTCTCACATTATCAATTTCACCAATAGGGGACAATTTTTCTACAAGAGGATCTAGATCGATTTTTTCTGCTGCTACATCAAATTCAATAAACTTACTGGCAACTCTAGCAAGTCTTACTGAGACATTCATGTCCGAAGCAAGATCCCTGGCCTTGTGTGCTAATTCCCTGCAATTTTGAGGCAAATACTTTTCATTTTTAAAATGTAAAAGATAACGTTCCACGATATAGTTCTGAGGGAATTTCTTAAATTTCTTATGTAATTTCAATCAAGGTTTATATGAAATATCTAGAGATTTTTGATACATGTCCATAATTGAGACAATTACAGACGTCAACAATACATTTCTATCAAGAAGAGAGTTGACTTGTAATTTTGCAGGACTAGGAGGCAAACTCAAAAGTCTCGAAGCCGCAGATATGATTACAAAAGAATTCAAACTGGATGGCAAAGTGGTAATCCCAATGAGATTGCGAACACAAGTTGGCAAATCTCTCATAACTGGAACTTTCTATGTTTATGAAGATGAGGGATTAGCTAAAAAACATATTAATCCAACAATATTTTCAAGACTAGAAAAAACTAAAGCTAAAACTGCAGAATCTGAAGCAGCAGCTAAAACTGTTGAAGAATCTAAAGAAACACCATCTGAAGAAGAGGAGAAATCTGAATAATGCCTGTAGAGAAAAAAGGCAAGAAGGGTTCGAGTCCTAGCATTGCGTCTTATTATAAAATTGAAGGAGATAAAACATCAAGAACTAGAAAAGTCTGTTCTAGATGTGGCAAAGGAACATTCATGGCTCAACATAAAGATAGAAACACTTGCGGTAAGTGTGGTCTTACAGAATTTAACCAATAAGAGAATAATCAGTACAGTTGTTTTTTACGAATTTTAGAACTTTTTGCTTCTAATAATTCCATTTTAGAAATAAACGAAGGCTCAAGTTTGATTTTAGAAATTGATTCAGCTGAAAGTTTTATCGTATTAGTATCCAAAGAAATGTTTGTTTTTGGAAGATTTTTTCCAGCCCAGAATTTCATCACCTTGTCTTCAAGTTTAAAATCACGAAATCCTGCAGGGAATTTTTTTGTAATATGATTTATCAGAGTACGATCTTTAAAGACGACACGGGGTTCAAATAATCTCGTTTCATCGCTGTAAATATTTTCAAATAGATTTCCAGAAATCTCATCAGATAATAATTCCATTTTGGAGATTTTTCGCATTAAATCCAAAAAATGTAAAAACTCATGAGCCAAAATTGCATGAATTGTTCCTTTGAGCCCATAAGCAACCAAAGGAGCAGAAATTTGGATTACTACCTGGAATTTTTTTTCAAATAATACCGGGATTGTTCTTGCAAACAAGATGCCAAATTCATACGAATTAGAATTAGGAGCGGAGATAACAAGAGAAGGTTCCACATAAGCTATAGGAAATCTAATTCCAGATGCTTTTTCAATTCGATTAATTCCAGCAATAGTAATTGGGAATCGTTTCATAATTAAATCAAATAAATCATCAGGAATAATTCCCATAGAATGTGCATCTTTAAAACGTACTAGTGGATCCAACATTATCCCTCGATAGTTCTGAATGTAAAAAGGTTGACTAGGTCAGGAACGAGGTTTGCCTGCTTTCTTTTTTTTGCGTGTATTAGCTCTTTGATCAGCATGTCTCAAATGCTTACCTTTTTTTCTCATTGGCATAAAGAATTGTGATATTTAGTGTTAGTTAATTGTTGTCATCATTCTACTTCAATATCTAAAAAATCAAATTCCTGACATTTACATGGAATATCCATGATCTTAGAGACTCCTGGAACAACATCCTCACCAATAACAAAGCGTTTGATTGGCAGTCCTCCTTCGGCTTTGATGATAAGAGTAAACAGACTAGAAGAATTTCTCTTATATTTTACATCGAAAATTTTTTTTTCAGAGCGTTTTCCAGATTTGTCATAAACAACTACGGGTTTCGCAATAAGATCTTTTAATTGCTTTAATTTCTTAGAATCAATTTCAGAATCTGCATGTATTTTTGCACAAATAGTAGAATTGAATTTCAATGGTTTTTTTGGAGATTCATGAACAAATCTCAAATTAAAAATTTTAATTGGATTTATAATAAGATTCGATAACTTTACAGATCTTTTAAAAGGATTTTGTATTTTTATAAAGAAAGGACGTCCACGGCCCAAAACCAAACTAGACTTATCTTCGCCACCAATCCAAGTAAATTTTGCAGTTGTTCCACCAAATTTTTTAAAAATATATTTAGAAATAACACCTTCAACGCTATCAAATTCCATAATCCCATGAAAATCACAAATCCTACAACCTTTTCCAAGGCAATTATTGCAAGATTTTTGTTTTTGAGAAAAACCCCGTTGGGATTTTACATATCTTCCAGACAAAGTGATAGGTTTTGAACGTAATTCACACGATTCATCTTTAAGATTAACTGTAAAAATAATTTCAGGATCGAGAGGTTCAATTACTGTTTTTGTTTTTTTAGAATATAATCTTCCTAATTCTTTTGCTACATTAGTTTTGATACTATCAATTCCTTTCAATTTGTATTGAGAACGTATGAAATCATCCCTATCCGCAACAGAGGGTTTTATCATGACACCTACACTGAATGTGTTAAAAGAATATTCAGATGAAATCTCAATCATAAGTTTTAAAAAATGATTTAGATTATCAAATAGATTTTTACACACATAACATTTGGCAGTAGAGTTTAGATTTAGCTTCTTACCCAGAAGTTTGTTTGAAGATCGATGCAATTGTTTTGAAAACAGTCTGCCTAAACAATGATCACATAAATCATATTTTTTGAGAATTTGACTTGCAATGGGAAGAATTTGTTGATATGTAGACATGTTTGAACTAGAATATGTTGGGGGATTACCCTAACCCCATTTTTCTAAGAGTTCCTTGCATCTGACGGCCTTTGGAAGCTTTCATCATATTTTTAGACTTTTTGTAATTTTTGAGTAACTCTTTGACTTCGCTTTCTGGCCAACCAGAACCTCGGGAAATTCTTTTGATTCTAGATGAACTCTTCAATATGTCCGGATCTGCTTTTTCATCTTTTGTCATACTTTGAATTATGTAACGCCATTTTGAAACTCTACCTTCCATTTGATCTACTTGATCACCTTTTACCATTCCAGAAAGACCGGGCATGCTATCAAGCAATCCCTGTAGAGAGCCCACTTTAGTTACCTCCTCAAGCTGATAAAAGAAATCATCCATGTTCATCTTTCCACTGGAAATTCTTTTCATTCTAACGTCATCACTTTCATTTTCTAATCGCTTAGCTAAATCCAAAACAGCTTGAATATCGCCCATTCCAAGTAATCGTCCAACAAATCGCGTGGGTGAGAATTTTTCTAAATCATCAATTCGCTCACCTGTTCCAATGTACATTATTTGTGCACCTGTTGCTGCAGATGCTGCAAGTGCACCTCCGCCGTGTGCAGAACTATCTAATTTTGTAACAACTATGCCCCCTACTGGAATTGTTTTATGGAATGCTTCAGCTTGGTTGAAACATTGTTGTCCAATTGTACCGTCAATTACAAGTAAAGCTAAATCAGGATCTGCTACCTTGTTAATCCTATCCATTTCTTCTAAAAGATCTTGTTCTTCTTTATGACGACCGGCAGTATCAATTAGGATAATGTCTAAAGGCTGACCTGCAAAATGTTTTAAACCATTTTTTACAATATTAGGAGAATCTTTATTGTTTTCTTCTCCGTAAACTTCTACGCCTGATTTCTCACACATTGTTCTTAATTGAACTAGTGCACCAGGTCTGTAGGTATCGGCCCCTACAACTCCAACTTTATACTCTTGCTGAGTTAAAAATTTGGCAAGTTTTGAGGTTATAGTGGTTTTACCACTACCTTGAATTCCAAGTAAAACTAGTTTATTTTGTTTTCCCGGTTTAAAATCAAAGTCGGATTCATTTCCAAGCAATTTTGAGAGTTCGTCATAAAGAATCTTAACAATATGATCCTTTCGAGATAGCCCAGGCGGAGGTGTCTCGCCTGATGCACGTTTTTTTAGATTCTCTGTAATTTCAAAGACTAGCTGGACATTCACATCAGCGTTCAATAATGCTTTCTGAATATCATTTACGAGTTCTTTGATAAGTTGTTCATCTATTCCTGAAGATTTTACAATTTTCTTGATTGCGTCACCTAAACTGGTTTTAAGCCCATCAAGCATCGTAATTCAATTCAGCATCTACTATTTCAAACCTTCCCCTATACCCATCCCATTTTTTTTTGGATTGATTGATTTTGATCGAGTGTGAAAAGAGGGGACAATTAATTACAAAAGTTTCGGCTTCCCCACCTTCAAAATTTAAATTAAATCCAAATTTTTCAGATAGTGATTTTAATAAAAAAATATCCTGTTTTGAAACACGTTTTCCCAACCACGAATCGTCTAATCCATCTGAAGATACAGTGGTCATAACAAAATCAAATTTTGAATCTATCAATTCATTCATATAAGATTCAGATTCAGTGCCCCATAAAGGAGCAATAACATTTAAATTTAATTTTGAACATATATTTTCAAATTTTTCTTTTTGGAATTTACTTTTAATTCCGCCATGAACTATTCCTTTTATATGAAATTGAGTAATTGCGTTTTTCAATAAATTTTCCAATAAGAGTAATTCATTGTCAATGTGATCAGAATTAGATGATGTTGTTAATTGAGGCATGTTCATGGAATCGGATTGTAATTTTGTCCATTGCATATTGGGGTGATGAAGTAAATGACTTTCGTCAGATTTTGGAAAAATACTCAAGAGACAGTTAATTTCATGGCCTTGTTTTTGTGCCAAATATATTGCATATGTACTATCCTTGCCACCAGAAAAAAGAGAAGCTAATTTCATTATCTAAAAGAGATTCAAGATAGCACATTTCTTAAGTTTGTTGAAAAAGGACGCCTCAATACTCATAATCGTCATCATAAATTCAGACGGCTTTTCCGATAATCATCAGCATCCTCACTAGTTTTTAATGCGCATTATTTTAGTTCTATCCATTACAACCCAATATTCGACATTTTGACCATTCTCTAATTTACCGTTGACTTCATCATCAATCAAGGAAATATCAATAGTCTCAAATGATTCAGAATCCATAACTTGTATGGTATTTCCATTAATTGAGATGATCTGACCAACTTTTTTGTTGATCATCGGGATGTGAATTTGCATGCTGACAGGACCAACATGGGGTCTCTTTTGGCCATCAAAAATTCCCTCGCCGACAATTCTTGCTTTTGCTGCCCCGTGTTTGCCTGGTTTGGAGGTATCATATTCAACAATTCTGCAAGGTTCTCCACTTGGTTGATCTGAATGAGGCAATAGAATGTAAGAGCCAATTTTCAATGAACCAAGGTCAGAAGGTTTACTCATGAAAAATAGTTTTTAGTCAAATATTTAATGCTTACACTCATGATCAGAGTAGAAGATTATTTAATTATATTTAGCACAAGAACATTACAGTTAACTATTCTCTTTTCAGGAAATTATTTCACTCCTTAACTAGGAGAGCATTATGGTTATACTGTCGTATTTGCAGGTTATTCTGGAACATCTATGATAAAGCTAGATAAAAATAAGATCAGAGAGATTATAAAATCAAAAGATGAAAAAATAAAAAATTTATACATTTCAGGTATTCTCAAGATAACGCCTAGAAGAGTACATCAAATTCCATTACAATATAAAACAACTAGGTGAATTCCAATACTTGCAACACCAGAACGTTCAGAAACTCCAATTATTTTACAAGAGACACCGCTGTATGGTTAAACATGAATTAAAAGTGATTATTAGCTTTTGATCTTGCTGTTGGAAAATATTGGAATTGCACTCAAGTTGAATTAATTGCACAACTCCTCTAATATTTACAAAGAATTTGCCAAGTAGTTTGATTCATACGGATGTGTTGACTTTTAGTCTATCTGATCGAAGTGAAGTTATTTATTGATATTTCCAAAGAGAAAAAGCTCAAATTCTCCTTATGTTTAGTAATATTGCAATGATTTGTGCCGCATGTGAAACAAGAAAACACTTTGAATGCATTGACTGTATGAATAATCACAAGACTCATCTTTGTAGTTGTGATTGCCATGATGAGAATACTAAAGATCATAAAGTTGGAAGTTCTCACTAATTTTAATTTTTAAACTTTCTCTTAGTTTCTTGGGTCATAATTTCTAACTGGCATCTCTTAATTTTCTGCATGTCAATTTTTCTAGTTTTAATGATACTGATTGCTGTTCTGTATTGAAAAGTTTCTGATTCATTTAATTTCCAATACATTTCAATTCCTTGAATCTCATTTTTTTACAAATCCTAGTATCTGACCATTGAATTCTGTAATGAATGATCTTTGGGGTGTAGTTCCTATGCCAAGTCTTCCCATCTGTCTTGGTAGTTCCCTTGATGTTATAGTGCTGTGTCTTTTTTGGTTTATCTTCAAAAATCCTGTTTGTGTGAAATCCTCCAAATGTATAGATGAATTTTAGAGAATATTTCTTTGCTATATTCATCACATCCTAACATAATTTATTTAATTCATTACTACTTTGCGATTGGCCTTTTCCTTCACTAAATATTATCAAGTTGTCTGCATGTCTGTATTTTTGTTTTTTATCTGTAATGTAGGTGTATTCTTTATTGTCTATCACATATGTTAGGAATGATGTCTTTACCGTTCTGAATGTTTTTGTTTTCAATGAATCATTGATGAAATTTATTATTATACTTTCTACATTTCTTATATTTTACATTGCTGCAATGATATTTGGTTTCCCAATATTTTGTTCTTCATTTTGAATGAATTCTACAACTTTTCTAAAATCTTGTGAATTTTAAACGTATGTTGTGTTGTTAATTTTTAAAATCAGATTCTACACATCTAATTATTTTATTAAAATTTCCAACAAAAATTCTGTTGTTTTAAATTCAGATTATTCCATTTTATCTCTGTCTAAATATGGTTCTCCTTTTATCATACTGTGATTTTTTCCATTTTCTCCATCTGTGCCTGTAGATCTGCCAAAATAATTTTCCCCCAAGTTGCAAACAGGTATCATATTTTAACTCTTGTAGATTATGGATTTCTTTTTTAATGATCGAGAAAAATATGAAGATTCATAAGGCAAAAAAACTTTCTATCGACAAATTATGGAAACATCCATGGGAAACATTGGTACCTTAGAGTATGTTCTTGACAAATACTCTAAAATCTGGAGCTGGAAAGTGACTGGTGATCGTGCAGTCAGCATGCTATCTAGACTTGTCTCAGAAGCTTGGTATGGTGAAAATGTTAATGAAATAATTATTCCTGATAGTACCGAGACTGTCAAACAACTCAAACTCATTATGGACCGATATCCTCTTGAAATCTTATCCAAATCTGTCTGGCAGAGAAAAATCGTAAAGACATATGCTCCAAAGCCTAGTATTCCTCCAATCAAACTAAAGCTAAAACGAGCTAAAACTGGAGAACAGTTTAGGGGCAAATTATTAAATTTCCAAAAAGAAGGCTTGGACTTTTTACTCAAATCATCTGGAAATGCCTTATTAGCTGATGAGATGGGTCTTGGTAAAACTGTCCAAACTCTTTCTTACGCTGCAACTGAAAAACAAACATTTCCACTCCTTGTTGTAGCACCGTTAGTTACTTTGAATAATTGGGAACGTGAAATTGCAAAATTCTTAAAAAAGAAAAGTAGGAATGGCCGTATTGTTGAATCTGATTCTCCAAGTGTTACTATAATTAGAACTGGAAAATCACACGAACTTCCTAAAACTGATATTTACATAATTAATTATGAATTACTTTTCAAAAGAAATAATGACTTGTCTAAACTTGGTTTGAAAACAATAGTTTGTGATGAAGTCCATAACCTGCGTTCAAAAACAACTCAAAAATACAAAGCAGTAAAAAAATTAGCTGCGCTTCCCTCCATTCATTATAGAATCGGCCTTTCTGGAACTCCTATCTATAATCGTGGTTCAGAAATTTGGCCTATCATTGATATTATCAAACCCGGTTTATTGGGAAGCTTTAAAGAATTCTGTGAGTATTTTTGCTATGTTAATGAAAAAGGAAAAGCAATTGTTTTAGAAAATAAACGAGCATCTCTTCGAAATGAATTACAAAAACATGTGATGTTACGAAGAAAGAAAGCTGATGTCTTAAAAGAACTTAAAGATAAAGTTAGATACAAAGAAGTTATCGCTGCTGATACTGATTATTATCTTGAAGAACTAGATAAAATTTGGAAGAAAGTAGAATCAGAACAAAAAGATGCTGAGACAGAATTTTCCAAATCTGCATCATATACTAGGGCAATTCAAAGTGAAAGACAAATTGCAGGCCTTGCAAAGCTGCCTCACGTGATTAATTTTGTAAAAAATATTATGGAAATTGAAGAAAGTGTGGTTGTCTTTTGTCACCACAAAGTCATCCACAAACTACTTCATGATAGCTTGCAAGAGTTTTCACCTGTCTCTATTATTGGAGGACAATCTGATTCAACTCGCCAAGATCAAATAGATAAATTCCAAAAAGGTGAGTCAAAATTAATGATTGCTGGAATTCGTGCTGGCAATGTCGGTATTAATTTAACTCGTGCAAAATATGTGATATTTGCAGAACTTGATTGGAGTCCTGCTATTCACAGACAAGCCGAAGATAGACTTCATAGGATTGGTCAAAAAAATACCGTATTTGCTTACTATTTGATTGGAAATGGTACTCTAGATGATCATGTTGCAAATATTTTAGTTGATAAAAGCTATGAAATTGACGAAATTATGGATGACTCTAGAGAAAATTATGAAAACAAAGACAAGGCAGAACTTATCTTAGCTCAGATACAAGATAAGATTCGAACAAAATAATTAAATTTCTAACTTATCTTTTAATATGGTTAATTTTCTAATAACTGATTCTTTTTTTATCTGTTCTAACTTAATGTTACTTTGAATTTCTTCTATAATCTGATCTATGATGCTTTGAATTTCTGTTTCCTGTTTTGACTCTCTAAATTTTGTATTATCAAACCCGTTTGTTTCTGTTTTATCTATTTCCTCTATTCCTTCAGGTAAAATCTCATAAACTTTGATTACTCTTTCTTCTATTCTTTGTGGTGACATTAATACAAACTGATTTTTTCTTAACCTTCTGATATTTTCTTCAAGTTCATTTTTTGATATTTTTAAAATATCTTCGATTTGTTTGAAATTACATGATTTTATCTGTAGCAACCGTAATATTTTTGCCCACGTTGGAATGTTTTTACTCCAAAGAATCTCTCTTGCCAACTCTGTGATTGTAAATGAGCCCTCCTTGTTTAGCGATATCATTTTTCTGTCTTTTAGTGTTGCCAGCGAGTCTAATAATTTCCCAACTCCAAATCGTTTTAATTCTGAATCTTCAAGATTGGTTTCATCAAATGTGCCGTTTTCATTTATTGCTAAATGCAAAATTTCTAAATCTATAGTACCTAACTGCCTCATGTTTTTTCTATACTGTCAAGATTTATCATTCTTTGCACTTGAAGAATATATGTGGATTGTATTATATTGATTCATGGTTAGATATGAACTTCCAAGATTGCCTTATGATTATGATGAGTTAGAACCATTCATTGATAGCGAAACTATGAAAATTCACCATCAAAAACATCATCAGGCGTATGTTGATGGACTGAACAAATCTCTTGAAGGTATTGGCAGTGCATCTCATCCTCAATACATTTCATCTATTTTATCTGATTTAAAATCCGTCTCTGAGTCTGGAAGAAGTGCAATCAACTTCTTTGGTGGTGGATTTGAAAATCATAGATTATTTTGGGAAACTATGACTCCTAATTGTGATGGACAACCTGGCGGAAAATTAGAAGACTCGATTGATGTTTATTTTGATAATTTTCGTAATTTTAAGAAAATTTTTTCTGAAAAAGCCCTTGGCATTCAAGGCAGTGGTTGGTGTTGGTTAGTTTTCAATGAGACTTATCATAGAATTGAAATTATTACAACTGAAAACCAAACTAGTCCTTGGACTGTCCAAAAATATCCTTTATTGGGATTGGATGTTTGGGAACATGCATACTATCTAAAGTATCAAAACAGACGTTTTGATTATGTTGATGCCTGGTGGAATGTTGTAAACTGGGATTATGTTGGAAATAGATTTTCTGAATTATCTGATTAAATTGTCTCATTTGGGCAAATTCTTTTAAAGCCCAGTTCTATCTTCACTCATATGAACAAGAGTTTAAGATACATTGTATTTCTTGCAATTTTACCCTTGTTTGCCACAGGTTTGGGAATTGACTATTTCGCAGATGCTGATGCTTTGAAAAGCAAAGGAACTGGAATCTCTCAATATGGTTCAAGTACTAACATTTGTGGATTAGACCTATGTTCTAATTATCCTGGTGATAGAGCCGGTTGGGAAGCAGACCAAGATCGAAGTACTGCTCTTGCAGTTCCAATTGAGGCAGAATCCTCAGAAGAATTAACTGAATCCGACTTGGGTTCTGTACTTAGATTATCAAGAGCGAATGTTCCTGCAACAATTCCTCTGCATCAAGGCTACTATGATGGTGACGATGTTTATTATATCATCACTGATTCAAGTGATCCCACACATGCAAATATAATTACTGAACAACAAGGATGGCAAGTTGAACTTGCTCCTTTGTTGAAGAATGTTCCTGAAGAAGCACTTTCTAAAATATACTTGTTTACCAACGGCATTGAAGGCGATGGTATACATGGATACCAGGGTCAAGTCTTCACTAGTACTCCTGCTCAAGCAGAAGTGTATAGTGCATTAACTTCTCATGTTCATGTAACATGGAATGAGGGTGTTGCTTCAAGAGTGCTTGATTCAGAAACAATGATTATCGAAGCAGCTGAGAATGGTGAAATCACCTTGACAGATCTTAATGTAGTTTTGAATATGCCCCAGATTATTTGGCCTGAAGGTCAGATGATGGTTAAGGAGGATAAGACATTAACTGATGTTACCCCTTACGGCGGCGGTCAAATTCTTGATATCAATACAGAAGAGATGAATGTGACTTTCATATCTCATCGTGGATGGGGTCCAGATGGTAGAACTATCTATTACATTGTAACAGATGCTACTCCAAGTGGTCCTGCAGGAATGATGGGCGTTGTAAATTCACCAACATCTGCAAACTTGATTGTAAATTCAGCAGCAGTAGATTTGTATCAATTCAAAAATGGTCTGACAGGCACTGGTCCATTAGGATTCCAACCTGGGATTGCAGCAGGAGCTCCTGGTGATGATAACTATTCTCCAATGTGGAGAATCTTTGTGATTGGTTGGAATAATCCTGAAAATGCACAGGTATTAGAAACCCTTGATGATATTAATGCCTACAGGGAAACTGGTTTGATTGATATTGGTATTGCACGTCCAATGGGCAGTGACCATATTGTCAACTGTCCTTTTATTGATCCATTCCAATAAAATCAAAAATTTCTTTTTTATCTCTTAATTTTTGAGCATTTGCTTATTTTTGAATATTTTTTTTACCAGACATGATGGCTGGTATTTGAGAACTTTTTCCTAATTGGAAATTTTTGTCTTAATTTAGATCTCAATAAATTACACTGGTAACTATAACCATATGTGCCAAAATCATCTAGGAAATTAGAAGATACTTGCATTCGTGCCAAAACTCGCAAGAAGACTAGAACTGCCAACAAACACATTGCCTGATACTGTGAATACATTGGCAAGGAAATCAGATAGCATAAAAAATGAATCTAGTTCAAAAACTTACAGTGCATCCTCGTGTAATACTCATCAGTCTGATATGATGCATATTGGTTTCTAATCGATATTCTAGGATGCAAAGACGTGATAGAGTAAAAAAGGAGCAAGAACCATCTAAAGATACAGTTGCTGGTGTATCAAAAATACTATTATCGACATATCGTGAGGTTGATTTAGAACAAACGACTAAATGTACTTAGAAAAATCCATAGTCAATGATACATGCCCCATCTCTTGCCATTGGAGCTGTAATTGCATCAGTAGTGATAATTGTGGCATTTTTAGGATTTGGAACTATTTCAAATCAACCAGAGCTTGAAATTCAACCAACGCCTACAATACAACAAGCAGAACCTGCAAAAGTGACTATGGACACATTTTTAGCTAACGGTTCGCCAATACTTGGAGATCCTAATGCGCCCATCACATTAATTGAATTTGGGGATTACCAGTGTCATTTCTGTAATGTATTTTTTCATTCAACTGAAGGTAAAATTTTAGAAAATTATGTAAATACGGGAAAAGTCAAAATAATTTTTAAAGATTACAACATTATTGGTCCAGACTCAGTTAACGCATCACATGGAACACATTGCGCAAATGATCAAGGATTATTTTGGGAATACCACGACATATTATATTCAAATTGGACTGGAGAAAACAACGGATGGGCATCATCAGAAAACCTGGGAAAATTTGCTCAAGAAATAGGATTGGACTTGGATGTGTGGACTGAATGTATGTTAAACGGAGTACACTCACAAACAATACTGGCCAGTAACGAAGATGCACAAAGTTTAGAACTAACTGGAACTCCTGCATTTTTTGTGATAAGCCTAGATGGAAAAATAACCAGCTTGTTTGGAGCGCAGTCATATGAAACATTTGAACAAGTTTTTGAAGAAGATTGGAGTGGACCCCTGTTTTTAGTACCACTTTTTGCATAATCTTACATACAGTCTGATTCATTTATGTTTTCATCTCCCATAACTCCATGAATTCATCAGGAGTAAGGTATCCTAACGCTGAATGAATCCTGGAACCATTGTAATCGATTCGTGCTTTCTCTAGAGCAACTTCGGCTTCCTGATAGTTTGCAAACTCGTACCTCCACAAGTATTCCTTCTTGAGTGTCTTGTGGAATGATTCGACATGTCCGTTTTGTTCTGGCGTGTGGTGCCCGATGAATTCGTGTCTTATTCCAAGTAGAACAACTGCTTTTCTGAAATCTCGGCTGTTGTATTGCGAACCGTTGTCAGTTCTGAGAATCAGTTTTGTGCAATCAGGCTTTGCAGTAGCTACTGCATTAATGATGCTGTCAATTGCAGTGCTCTTTGGAGCTGCCACATCAAATGAATGCCAAATCCATTTCCTGCTAAATGCATCAATCACGTTAAAGCAGTAGCACCATCTGTCAACCCCACACCAGACATATGTGATGTCTGTCTGCCACAACTGGTTTGGTGCATCAGGCTTGAATAATGTTCTGGCAGATTTGATGATGTCATTTTTGGTCTTTTTAGGCCCAATCCAGCCCAATTTGTGAAATATTCTTCTGATTTGTTTTCTGTTTACAGGCTTGTTCAGTTCCCTTGAGACTTGGGATGCCATGCGTCTGGTTCCATAAGTTGGCCTTTGTTTTCCAATCTTTTGAACTACATCAGTTACTGCAGGATCTGTCTGAATCCTTCTTGGTGACTTTGAGTAATACCATTTGGATTTTGAGACTCCAATTAATAACAATGACTTGTTCAAACTGATGTGTTTGTTCAGTTGATTCACTGCAGTCATCTTTTCTGGTTCTCCAACGTTTTTTTTAAAATGTCATTGGCAATTGTGATCTCGCCGATTAGTTTTTTGAGGGAATCATTTTCCTTTTGCAGATTCTTGCAGACATCTCCGTTTGGTGTGCCATTTAATGATGCCTTGCCACCTTCTACAAATCGTTCCCTCCATTGGTAGAATGTCTGTGGATGAATATTGTACTTTCTGCACAACTCTGCAGTTGCAATGTTTGTGTTTAGTGACTCTAAAACCACTCTTGACTTTTCTGCTGATG
Organism: Candidatus Nitrosopumilus sp.; assembly: GCA_965205675.1. Taxonomy (GTDB): domain Archaea; phylum Thermoproteota; class Nitrososphaeria; order Nitrososphaerales; family Nitrosopumilaceae; genus Nitrosopumilus. The sequence continues at coordinate 1,207,277 of OZ242186.1, read as the reverse complement.
TGAATTTGCTCTTTACCATGAGGGTAAGCCTCCCAAGTTATCTGAAAAGTGTATGTATGCTACCGGTCCTACTCTAGAGGGGACCAGACCAAGATCTAAAAAAATAGCAAAATGCGATCAAATCCTGAATAGACTGTTAAAAAAAAATTACAAAAATTTCCTTCCTAGACACTTGGAATTTATCCAATATCCTTAAATGTATAAACTCGGAGCCAAGCTTATGGCAGCTGGGATAGATGATATTGCAATATACATTCCAAGATTGTATATTGATGCAGCTGATTTTGCAGATAATAGAGGATTAGATCCAGTAAAATTACAAAAAGGCTTGGGTGTTTCTCAAATGGCAATAGTGGATGCTAATCAAGATCCGGCATGCCTTGCAGCAAATGCCTGTTTGCGAATAATGCAGAAAAATAAACTATCGCCAGAAGACATTGGAAGACTATATGTTTCAACAGAATCTGCATTTGATGAATCAAAGGCAATGAATTCTTATGTTATTGGTATGCTAGAACAAGTTTACGGTCAAGGTGCATTTGAACATTGTGGAGGTGTTGAAACAAAATTTGCATGTGTAAGTGGCTCATATGCACTTTATGATAATACAAATTGGATTAGAGCCGGAGAAGCGGAAGGAAAACATGCGCTAGTGGTAGTTTCAGATATTGCAAAATACGATATGGGTTCAAGTGGTGAAATGACTCAGGGGGCAGGTGCAGTAGTTATGCTTCTTAATGATGACCCAAGATTATTAGCATTTGATCCTAAAGTTACATCTACATCAATTAAAGATGAATATGATTTTTATAGACCATTTGGAAAAGAGACGCCTATTGTTCATGGCCAGTATTCTAATTTATTATACATGATTCAAGTAAGAAAGGCACTTGAAGCATATAAGAAAAAAGTGGTGTCTTCAGGACTAATCAAAATAGAACAAGATGAAACAATTCTAGATCATATGGATTACATCAACATGCATTTACCATATAGTAACATGGGAAAAAAAGCACTAGCATATTTGGTTAGACATGAATGGAGACAGCTGCCAAGATGGAAGAAAATTTTACAAGACATAGGAATAAAAGAACCAATACCCAAAGATCCACGCGGAACAATTGAATCTGTGTTAGGGGATGACGAGTTTATGGCAAAAGATCATGAGTTTACAAAACTATTTACAAAAACCCAATCTTATCAAGAAGTTTATGAATCAAAACTATCAAGTTCATTGATTGCCTCAAGTATGATTGGTAATTTGTATACTGCATCATTATATCTGGGATTTAGAAGCAGTTTGGAATTTGAATATCAAAAAGGAATTGATTTGGAAGGAAAAAGAGTAGGATTTGGTTCTTATGGAAGTGGAAGTAGTGCGATGGTGTTTAGTGGAGTAATACAACCAACTTACAAAGAAATGGTAAAGAACATGAATTTGGAAACCGAGATCGGAAATAGGAGGCGACTAACATGGAAAGAGTATGAAGAACTACATGAAAACAAACTAACACCAGAAGAATCAAAGGTGCACTCAAAGAAAGAATTTGTTTTAGTACATGTTGATACTGAAAAAGAATCTAGAGGCGAAAGGCGCTACATTTTCAACGAATAACTCAGGATTTTCTAAATTATGCAATAAATCCGATTTTAAAATAACAAACAAAGCCCTTTGAACCTATAAATTAATAGTATAACTATCGAAAGAGATTTTGAAGAATGATGAGCGAAGAGTCAAATCCAATAAAAGATACACTGTTTGAATACATTGAAAAATCTGAAATAATTAATAAATTAATAATTGAAAAAAAATTTGATCAGATTATAGAAGACATTGTAAAGAATTGCTATGATCAAGTCATATCAATGGATGAAAAAGATGAAGCAATTGGGATTTTAGCCATTGGAATATTGCATTATTTACTTACAAATTCACTAGTTCCTAGTCAGAGAAAGTTAGAGTATGGGGGAAATCAAATAGATATTGTGATTCCGGACATTAAAACATTGGAAAAAGATCCAAAAAAAGCATTATTGATATGTGTCCCAAAATCCTCAGATATTGTAATAGTTAAGAAAAAAATCTCAGAATTGGAAAAAAACCAATCAGAAAAAGACAACATATGGGTAGTGTTATCTGAAAATATGAACATTGGGAAAAGATCATTTGTATTATCTAAAGAAAATAATACATTTTCAAAAATAATATTTGAAATTGCAAAATTTACAAATGTGAGTGGAATTAGCAAATTCAAAATATTACGTATATGATAAATCTATTTTAACAATAATTCAAAATCAAGATTTTTTTTAAAAATTTTGTATAAAGAAGCATCGCTAAGATCATCAACAAAAGGAATAGTGCCAAGTATGGGAATATTTAATAAATTTTTCAAATCGCGAGTCAACTCTTTTGTGTTGTAACCATTAGAATCAAAATCGTTTATGATTATCCCTTTCATTGGGATTTTATATTTCTCACACATGCGTACAGTCATGATTGTGTGATTTACTGTGCCAACTTTGGTTCTAGTAACAATTACTGCAGGGATTTTCATATCTTTAATCAAATTTGTAACATAGTAATTCTTCATAATGGGAGTCATTACGCCACCTATGCCTTCAACAAGAATAATTTTATGAAGTACAGATAATTTTTTAAAACTAGATAAAATGGTGCTAACCTTGGGTTTAATTTTTAAAGATTTCCAAGCAGTGTAAGGGGATGCTGATATTGGAAAGAATTGAGGGTTAACCAGTTTTTCAGGATCGTTTAGTTGCGCTGCACGGGAAATAATCCCAACGTCTTCGGATTTGAATCCTTTTTTTTGGGCAATGCCTGCTGCAAAAGGTTTCATTACTCCTACATCTACAGACATTTTACATAGAGTCGTTGCAATGCCTGCTGTAACATATGTTTTTCCAACATCAGTATCAGTTCCAGCAATGAAGAGGGATTTCAACGACAACTATCAAAGAGTATTACAGATTAATCTTACCGTTCAATTTTTATGAACATTAGAATTACAAATGCTGTTTGAAAACTACTAGTTTTGTATGGCACCCTAACACACAGATGAAGGAATGGGATGAATTCATACAGATAAGTAGCGCAAAAGGAGTGTGGCTTGTAGATTCAAAAGGCCATAAAATGATTGATGCTGTAGCCTCAATGTGGTGTAATGTGTGGGGTCATTCCAATCCCCAATTAGTTAAAGCAATAACAAATCAAAGTAAAAAACTCCAACATTCTTCCATGTTTAATTTAACTAATGAGCCTGCAGAAAAACTAGCAAAAACACTGATAGACATATCTCCAGGAATGCATCGTGTGTTTTATTCAGATAATGGTTCATCTGCGATGGAAATTGCTTTAAAACTTGCATTACAGTATTGGAAAAATATTGAAAACACAAAGAAAATAAAAATTGCAACATTAGAAAATGGATATCATGGAGATACATTTGGTGCAATGTCTGTAGGATATGTTCCAGAATTTTTTAGCAAGTTCAAAAAACAACTATTTTCAACGATACAATTTCCAGTACCAAATAAATACAGAACACCAAAAAAATATACGGAATTAGAGTATCAAAATCATTGTTTAGATAAAATTGAGAAACGGTTTGCAAAAAAAGAAGACATTGCAGCATTTGTTATGGAAAGTGGGGCACAAGTAGCAGGCGGTGTGATAATTTATCCTAAAGGATTTCAAAAAAAGATTAGTCAATTATGTAAAAAATACGATGTTTTGTTTATCGTAGATGAAATAGCCACAGGATTTGGGAGGTTAGGATCTATGTCAGAATACGAAAAACAACAAAGCAGACCAGACATAGTAACATATGGAAAAATGTTAACTGGGGGATACCTGACTATGGCAGCTACTCTTGCAAACAAAAAAATTTACAATTCATTCTTGGGGGAATTTAATGACCGGAAACATCTTTTTCATGGACATACATTTACTGGAAATCCAATATCTGCTGCTGTAGCATATGAAAATCTCAAGATGTATAAAAAAAATAATCTAATTGGAAAAATACAGAGAAAATCCAAAATATTTGAAAAATTCTATGACGAAATATTAAAGGTAGACATAGTTGGAGACATACGCCATAGAGGCATGTTAATGGGTATAGAATTAGTTAAGAATAAAAAAAGAAAAAATCCAATTACTTCTAAAAAATCAATAAACAAAATCTTCTTTGAGGAAGGAAGAAAGAATGGGATCTATCTCCGAACCCTTGGAAACATCGTCATGATTGTACCGCCATTGATAATATCTGAATCTGAATTAGAGATACTTTTGAATAGAACAATTACAACAATTAAGAATGCTAGTCCCAAAATAGTTTGATTGTTAACTCCCTAACCAAACATAGGTTAACCTTTCCATTATTGTTATAAATGGAATAATTCCAAACCAAATTATGAATGGAATAATTCCAAACCAAATTATGAATGCACAAACAATCATCCAAGAATGCCAAGAAAAGGTATTTTCAGGAATTGGGATTTCATCTGAAGAAATCAGGAAATTATTTAATGTGCCTGAGAAACATCTCATGGAATTAGCACAAGCTGCAAATGAAATTACTCATGATTTTAATGGCAAAAAAGTTGATGTAGAACAATTAAACAATATTAAGAAAAATGCATGTAGCGAAGATTGTACATTTTGTGGACAATCTGCATTCTTTGATACGGGAATAGAGACATATCAATTACTGACACCCGACGAAATAGTAGATAAAGCCAACAAAGCAAAAGAAGATGGGGCAGAATCATACTGTCTTGTAGCTGCATGGAGGGAGCCATCTTCAAAAGATTTTGAAAAAATATGTACAATTATCTCACAAATAAATAAAAAAGTAGGAATCAGTGTAGAATGTAGTTTAGGTTTTTTAACATCTGACCAAGCTAAAAAACTAAAAGAACTTAAAGTAAAAAGATACAATCACAATCTAGAAACCTCAAAATCAAAATTTCCAGAAATATGTACAACCCATACCTATGAAGATCGATTGAAAACGCTTGAAATTGCACGTGATGCCGGATTAGAATTATGCACGGGGGGAATTATAGGGTTAGGCGAAACAAGAGAACAAAGACTAGAATTAGTATTAGAATTGGGTAGATTATTTCCAGAAGAAGTTACGATAAATATTCTGGTTCCAATGCCTGGCACGCCATTAGAATTGCAAACAGAATTGCCCAATTCAGAAATTGTAAGAATGTTTGCAGTAATTAGATTTCTATTGCCAGAATCTGTAATTAAAATTTCAGGAGGCAGAGAATCAAAATTATCAGATTCGGGTGAAGAATTACTACAAAGCGGAGCTAATGGAATAATTACTGAAGGGTATCTGACCATGGGTGGAAATGAGACTAAAAAAGATTTAGAATTAATAGAGAAAATTGGCCTCAAAACATAAACTAAATTTTGTTGATTTGGAGTTAGAGAGTTTTAAAAAAAATAATTTGTATAGAAAACTGCAATATGAGATAGTTAAAGGGTCTAAAATTGCCATCAACAACAAAGAACTTGTTAATTTATCTTCAAATGACTATTTAGGAATACCTGCATCTAAAATTCAAATCAAACAACTACAATCAAGTTCCAGATTAGTTTCTGGAAATGATGAAACATACAAAAAATTAGAAAAATTACTTGCGAAACATAAATCATATCAAAATAGTTTGATATATCCGACAGGTTACATGGCAAATTTGGGAGCAATTTCAGCTATTGCAAAAAAAGGGGATTTGATTCTTAGTGATGCATTAAACCATGCAAGCATAATTGAATCTTGTAAGTTGACCGGTGCCAAAATTTCCATCTACAAACATAATGATGTAGATGATTTAAATAAAAAAATAAAACAAAAAGGAAAAAACAAATTCATCATCACTGAAGGGATTTTTAGTATGGATGGGGATTTATCGCCATTAAAACAAATTACAGAAATTTCAAACAAATCAAATGCAATTACAATAGTAGATGATGCCCATGGAGACTTTGTAATAAGTAAAGATGGAAAAGGCACGCCAAGTTATTGTAACGTTACAAAAAAAATTGATTTGTACATAAGTAGTTTGAGTAAAGGTTTAGGATCATTTGGAGGATATGTTGCATCACATAACAATGTAATTGATTTATGTATCAATAAATCGAAATCATTTATCTATACTTCGGCATTGCCGTCTTTTTTAGTGGAATATTCACTAAAACGAATTCAATCAAATAGAGAAAAACAAAGAATAAAACTTGAAAGAAATACAAAAAAACTTGTAAAAGGACTCAACCAAATAGGCTATGAAATAAATTCTAACACGCATATTATACCGATTATAGTTAAAGATGAAAAAAAGACAATGGCATTTGGAAGATTTTTGATGGATAATGGTGTGTTTGCTCAACCCATCAGATACCCAACAGTTCCAAAAAATCAAGCAAGGTTGAGAATTTCAGTTACTGCATGGTTATCAAGTACAGAAATAGAAAAAACTCTTGAAATTTTTGATAAAGCATATGGGAAATTTTACGATTAGCGCATTGCATCAAAGCCACCAATTGCAGGCGAACCAATAACTACCGCAAAGGCAACTATAATACCTAAAGCTATTCCAACAATAATGAATCGATTATTCATATCAAAATCATCGATCCTCCAGTTAAAAAGGGTTGGAAATTCGAATGGGGTAAGAATTGGAAGAAGGCTTTAAAAGAAAAATGCGTAAATTTAACTCATGGCGGATCCAACAATTCTAGTCGCACTTCTTGCAGGTCTAGGATCCTTTGTCGCACCATGTATTTTGCCAATGATTCCGGCGTTTCTTGCATATATATCAGGAACTACAGTAACTGAATTAGGTTCTAAAAATGGGACCGTTTTATCAATTAACAGATTAAACATTGTGTTTAACACAGTATTTTTTGTATTAGGATTCTCAATAGTATTTTCCACATTAGGAGTTTTAATCAATAGTGTACTTTCCAATGCGGCAAGTGATCTTACAGAAAGTCTAAACATTGTAGGAGGAATTATAATCATATCCTTTGGAATATTTTTATTGTTATCTACAAAAATCCGTGCATTAAATGTAGAAAAAAAATTCTTCCCTAAAAATTCAAAATCAAGTTATCCAATGTCATTTGTATTTGGCTTAGCATTTGCAGCAGGATGGACACCATGTGTAGGCCCAATCTTGGGTACAATTCTCACATTAGCTGCTACAACTCCATCAATTTCATTTAGTTTATTGTTGGCATATTCGTTCGGGTTGGGAATTCCATTCATTTTGATGGGTGTCTTTTTCTCCAGAGCTACAAAAATAATTCGTTCGATGACAAAGCATCTAAAATATTATAACGTGATCTTAGGAGCGTTCATTATTATCTTGGGAGTGCTAGTGTTCACTAATCAGCTTGCATATATTGCAAATTTCCCACTTCTTAATGAATTGGTATTACTGGGATGATGATGTGATGAATTCAGAAATCAAAACCGGTTTAATTTTAGGTGTTGTGATTGCCATAGGATTAGGAGTCATAGGAGCTGTATTTTCAACATTAGATCAAGGAGTGCAATCAACTACTGTTTTTACAGACACAGGAGAGATGTCAAAAATAGATAAATCCGGATTTAAGCAAGCCCCTAATCTTAGAGGAATTGCAAGTTATCTAAACACTACGCCTGAAGAGTTAGAAAAAGAAATGAAAGACAAAGTAATTTTGTATGACATTTGGACATACAGTTGTATCAATTGCATTCGAACGTTACCATACATTACAGCATGGGATGACAAATATTCGGAGCAAGGATTGTTGATTATCGGTATTCATTCACCAGAATTTGAATTTGAAAAAGAACCTGAAAATGTAAGTCTTGCAATTGAAAAACACGGAATAGATTATCCAGTAGTCCTAGACAATGAGATGGAAACATGGAAGGCTTTTGAAAATAGATATTGGCCAAGAAAATACATTGCAGACCATGAAGGATTTATCAGATATGATCATATTGGAGAAGGAGGATATCAAGAAACAGAAAAAGTAATTCAAAAACTATTAGAAGAAAGATCTAAGGCATTAGGAATAGAAATGGCATCCGCCTCATCACTTGTAGATATTGAAGAATTTCAACATTCGCTGTTTAGAACTCCTGAATTGTATTTTGGATACAAGTTTGCACAAAATAGAAATCACTTGGGAAGTGATGAAGGATTCAGACCTGGGCAAACAGTTTCATATGCAGAACCAAGCAAGATAGACTTGCATAAATTCTATCCGATAGGGGATTGGACGAATTATGATGGCAGTATGGAGCTAGTATCAGAAACAGGAACTATCAAACTATCGTATAATGCTAAAGAAGTAAACATTGTAACTGAAAATAATGCCGAATTGGAGATACTTTTAGATGGAGAACCACTACCATCAGAGTATTTTGGAATAGACATTACAGATAACAATGTATTACAAGTAAACGAACCAGGACTATACAATATAGTTAACAGTAACACTAGTTCGTCTCATTTGATGGAAATTAACGTCAAGGGTAAAGGCTTTCAGATATTCACATTCACCTTTGGATAGTGTAACTGTACATAGTGTAACTCCAGTGACACTACCTAGAGTGACAAATCTGTTTAAAACAAAAAAACCAAGCATATTTAGGAATTTAAGAATGATCAGTAACTCTTGGAATAAAACAGAAGGAGAAAGTATATCCCAGAAAGTAATGGGAAAAGTAAAGCCGAGTGAACCATTAAAAAATAAGATTGATTTTGCACAAAAAAAATTACAATTCCAAATTTCAAAACTAGACGGAATAAATGAAAAATTACAAAAAAAACATGATGTTATATTTGAAAAAATTGTTAATGCTCAAAGACATAACAAAGTAGGATATGCTCAAGCATATGCAGGAGAACTAACTCAAGTTAGAAAAATGAAAAACATGGTTGGTGGGGCAAAATTATCTATGGAACAAGTTAAACTTAGACTAGACACTGTTTCAGAATTGGGAGATGTTGTAGTAACGCTTAGTCCATGCATGTCTATCATTAAAGGATTAAGTCCATCACTAAATGGAATTATGCCTGAAGCAAATGCATCAATGCAAGATTTATCAGAAATATTGGGAGATGTTATGTCTGGCTCATCTGTTGGTGTTGGGGATAGCATGAGTATGGCTCCTGAAACTAATGCTGATACATTGGCAATTCTGGAAGAGGCACACAGTGTAATTGCAGGACAAACAAAATCGTCAATTCCAGATGTTCCAGATTCATTAAAACAACAAATTGTTGAGAAAAAAACCGACATATTCATTTAAAATATCTTTTAATTCATACCTCTTCTCTATTTTCATTGATTAACATTAATCTTGTTTTGTACCTAATCTCTATATCCCCTTTAGATAACCTAAAAGTATCACATTTACCCAAATGTTACTTGTAATCGTTAATTGATGAAATCTTTTTGGTTGGGAGTTTTTTCCATTTGGGTATTGACCCGCCTTCTCGTTCAAATTCTAGTGTAAGTGATTCATCTCTTATGTGTGGCTCTTCTTTTAATCTAGATTTTGCATAATCAACATATGTTTTTTGAATATCAATTCCAAAGTATTTTCTTTTAAGATATCTTGCAACTTTAGTAGTCTGTCCTGCGCCATTAAATGGGTCTAAAACTACGTCCCCCTCATTTGAATAAAGATTCAGCAGTCTATAAGGAATTTCTTCAGGATATGGACATGGATGTTCTAAAAATCCCGGAGGAACAGGTGCAATATGCCAAACAGAATTTACAATTTCTTTCCAAGTTATATCCTGATTGATATTTGTAAATGCATATTCCATTTTTCTTAATTGATTTTTTCCTTTTCTCATAACTAGAATCACTTCGTGCATGATGTTTGCTCTAAAATATGAGGGATATGGATGTTGAACAAAACTTCCTGCCCTGTTAGCTCCTCCAGTCACCTTATGCCAAACAATTTCCTCATGAAGAAACCATCCTTGTTCGTAAAGTTTTGAGACCAGCAAAGCCGGTAGGGGTTCGAGAGTTCCTTTGTTAATCTCATTTCCAATAACAATGCAACAATATCCTCCTTCTCTGGTAACTCTGTGTACTTTTTTGAAAATTTGAGCCATGTCTTTGATATAATCGAGAACTGAAATTGATAATTTTCCACGATAATTTTTCTTTGGATCATTCCCATGTTCTGCATGCATACTATAATCAATAGCATTCCTATATGGTGGAGAAGTAATGGTGATATCTACTACTGCATCATCAAGTTTTGATAATACATCAGCGTTATCCCCACAAACTAATCGATTCAACCTCAAGGTTATTCATAAACCATAAAAATTTATAAAATAAATCTTTGGTGGTGTGTTTTTGGATCGTATATTGTCTATAGTGTTGTGAGGTATGTGTATCCTATAGGTACCAATTATTATTTCTAGGAACACACTGCACAACGCCTTAACTACTCAAAGTACCTCAACAGTCTGTGTCTTTTCTTATATTTTCCTTAATCTAGAAACGCCTACACTGATGTGATCAATAATTGTTGGCAGTGGGGTACCTGGACCAAATACGTGGTCTACTCCTGATCTCATCAGATCTTTATGATCGACTTCTGGTATTACTCCGCCTCCCACTATCAAAACATCTCTGATCCCTTTCTTTTTTAGAGTCTTGACCACTCTTGGAAATAGTGTTCCGTGAGCCCCGTTTAGTAAACTCATTGCGATTGCATCTACGTCTTCGTCTTCTGCAATCTGTGCAATTCTATTTGGGGTGGCAAAAAGTCCTGAATAGATTACTTCCATGCCTGCATCTCTGAATGCTCTACATAATACAAGGGCTCCTCTGTCATGGCCGTCTAACCCCAATTTAGCAACTAGAATTCGGATATTCCGCGATGCTACTTTTTGTTTCATGATTATGGTGGTATTTTAGGATATTTTAAAAGCTTTATTTGATTTACACTAGTTTACCTCTTCAAATATATTGATTCAAACCCTAACAGTCACATTAAGATATGACTGAAGATGTTTGTGATTTTTGTAAGGGTGAAGGATCTTCTTCTACCAATATCTGTGTTTATTGCAATGGGACTGGTGAATGGAACCAAGCTGCTCAAGCATATGTAAAAAATCATATCTGTCAATGTATAGTACTTGATAGAAAATTTTGTCCTGTATGTAACAAAGCATGTCATCATGATACTACCTTGAATCCTAAACAAACTATTGATTCTGGTTATGGCGGTATGTCTGAACCTGTAGTCACCGTTATGACATGACTTGAAAAATATTTCACACTCGTTTTATGAATATACTCACCCTTCTTATAGATGAGAATTACGTCTAAATTATGTCAAAATATATTACTATTTGTAATACTATTAATCAAAATACTGGAGTGCCACACTGATGGATAATCCTGTTTGTGCACGTTGTGGAAAAAATTCTCTTCTAACTGATGAAGTTACCGGTGAACAATTTTGTGGCAAGTGTGGATATGTAATTACTGAAAAATCCCAAGAGTCTGGTCCTGAATGGAGATCCTTCCAAAAAGATGGTGGTGCAGATCCTGCAAGAACTGGTGCTCCTTCATCACTTATGATACATGACATGGGGCTATCTACTGTAATTAACCCTTTGAACAAAGATGCATCTGGAAAACCTCTCTCCACTTCTATGAAAAGTACTATTGAGCGATTACGAACTTGGGATAGTCGAAGTCAAGTACATGCCCCCGTTGACAGAAATCTGAGACAAGCTCTAAGTGATTTAAATAAATTAAAAGACAAAGTTGCAATCCCTGCAAATGTTTTAGAAAAAGCAGCTTACATTTACAGAAAAGCATTAGAGAAAAAATTAGTTCGCGGAAGATCTATTTCTGCGATGATTGCAGCTTCTCTTTATGCTGCATGTAGAGATACCGAAACCCCTCGAACTCTCAAAGATGTTGCCGATGCTGCAAATGTAAAGCGTAAAGATATTGCACGCTGCTATAGATTATTACATCATGAATTAGAACTAAAAATGCCTGTAGTTGATTCCATTCAATGTATTGCAAGAATTTCCAGCAAACTTGAGATTTCTGAAAAAACAAAACGATATGCTGTCAAAGTACTCAAAGAAGCACAAGAACGTAAAGAATCTGCAGGAAAAGATCCTATGGGACTGGCAGCAACTGCATTATACCTCTCATGCGTAAAAAATGGTGTATCTATAACCCAAAGAGACCTTGCAGAAGCTGCAGGGGTTACTGAAGTAACAATACGAAATCGTTACAAGGGATTAAAAGCAGAACAATCAATAAATTAAGAATTTTTGATCTAGAATTCAATCTCAAATAGAAAATCTACTTAAAGTGTAACCAAAACACAAGAAATATGACTATAAATCCGATTAATTACAAATTAATTTTTGAACCCGATCTAAAAAAATTCACATTTAATGGAATCGAAACTATTGATGCTGATTGTAAAAAATCTACAGATCTTATTTGTATGAATTGTGCCGAATTGAAAATAATTACATGTCAGGTAAAGTCTGGAGGCAAATCTATCAAATCTTTTCCTAAAATTAATGAGAAAAAAGAGGAATTATCAATTAAATTATCTGAAAAAGTCCGAGGTAAAATTACCATTTATTTAGAATTTCAAGGTATTTTGAATGATCGATTACTTGGATTCTATCGTAGTCAATATATTCAAAATGGTAAGATAAAATATTTGGCTACCACTCAATTTGAAGCAGCAGATGCCAGACGGGCATTTCCTTGTTGGGATGAACCTGAAGCAAAGGCAACATTTGATATTTCAATTATTGCAGATAACAAATTTACTGCGATTTCTAATATGCCAATTAAATCAAAGAAAGAAATTGGTAGTAAAACACTATACAATTTTCTAAAAACCCCCATCGTATCAACATATTTGATTTATCTTGGAGTTGGAGAATTTGAATATCTTGTAGGCAAAGTTGGGAAAATCCTGATTAGGGTAATCACTACAAAAGGCAACAAATCTAAAGGAAAATTCTCATTAGATTTGGGAAAAAAACTTCTTACTTCATATGAAAAATATTTTGGAATAAAATATCCTTTACCTAAATTAGATTTAATTGCTGTACCTGATTTTGCAGCAGGGGCAATGGAGAACTGGGGTGCGATAACTTTCAGAGAAACAATTCTGCTATATGATCCCAGAACTTCTTCTACTAGAACTAAACAATTTATCGCAGAAGTAATATCTCATGAAATTGCTCATCAGTGGTTTGGGAATCTAGTTACTATGAAATGGTGGAATGATTTGTGGCTTAATGAAAGCTTTGCAACTTTTATGGCCACCAAGTTTGTTGACAAATTTTATCCTGAATGGGACTTGTGGAATCAATTCGTTGATGATGCAATGAATCTGGCAATGGGGCTTGACTCTCTTAAAACAACACATCCTATTGATGTTACCGTAAATTCCCCTGCTGAGATTAGGGAAATTTTTGATGCAATTTCTTATGATAAAGGCGGCTGTATATTGAGAATGCTTGAACATTATGTTGGGGAACCCAATTTTCAAAAAGGACTGAAAAAATATCTCTCTGATTTTAAATATCGAAATGCAAAGGGGCAAGATTTGTGGGATGCCATTGGTCGAGCATCAAAAATGCCTGTTTCTTCTATGGTTAACACATGGCTAAAACAGCCCGGATTTCCTCTCGTTGAAATCAGTCAGGATGGGAATGCTCTGAAATTAAAACAAAAACGATACTTGCTTGAATCTGATAAAAAATTCAACAAAGGTTTATGGTCTATCCCCCTGTCCTTGGGAATGGAATCTGAAATCTCTAAAACATTACTAAATAAAAAATCAATGTCAATTAAACTTCCAAAAAACACACTGGGGTTTGTTGCCAATTATGGCAGAAAAGGTTTCTATCGTGTAAAATATGATGAGGGCATTTTACTTGATCTGAAAATGCTTGTTGATGAAAAACGTTTTCCTGCAATTGATAGATGGGCTGTACAAAACGATCTATTCTCTCTTTGTGTTTCTGGTGATGCACAAGTCAGAAATTATTTAGACTTTTCAGATGCATACTTTGATGAAGATAGTTATCTTGCATCAGTAAATGTTGCACACAATTTGGCCTCTTTGTATTTTCGTACATTTGATGAACCTTTTGCAGAAGAAATTCGTGGTTATGCCATAAATTATTTTAGAAAAATTTTATCTAATTTAGGATGGGAACCTCAAAAATCTAACAAACATACTGATGCGTTACTACGCGGATTTACAATTTCAGTACTTGGTAAAATGAATGATGAGGAAGTTACTGAAGAAGCGTTACGAAAATATAAAAAATTCTTAAAATATCCTCGTACCCTTTCTCCTGATTTAATTGAACCAATATGTTCAATTGCTGCATGGAATGGAAATTTAAAAACACATGCTGAACTTACAAAATTATACAAGAATGCAAAAACAATGGAAGAAAAACTTAGATTCTTGAGTGCCTTGTGTGGGTTCAAAGACAAAAAATTGCTTTTAAAATCCCTTGATTTCTCTCAAACTCCTCATGTTCGTTCGCAAAATATGCAATTACCTATTATGAAAGTTGCTGCAAATCCATACGGTGAGAAAGTCTTGTGGTCTTGGCTTAAGAAAAACTGGAAAAACATAAACAAAAAAGTTGGACATGGGAATCCTCTTTTCAATAGAATTGTCGCAAGTATTGCCTCTGTAGCTGATGATTCTATGGAAAAAGAAATCAAAACTTTTTTCAAAAAGAATCCTACTCCTGGTACTGAACGTACTCAATCCCAAACTTTAGAACGAATTAGAATAAACTCAAAATTCCTTAGACGAATGAGAAAAGAATTCAAAGATGGCTAAAAGACTAGGTCCTCCAATATTTCTTGGAGTGTTTACTGTTTTAGCCATTGTATTTTTAACTGAAGGAATATCTGATGATGATATTTTCAAAGAAACATTTCAAGTAGACGCAGTTTACTATGATGCGGGTCATGTCGAAATTTCATTTCTTGACAATTCTGGCAAAACCTCTAATGTTGTCTTAGAAATTCTTGGTCTGGATGAATCCTTTCAAAAAACATTCTTTAGCTCTGAATTTATTGAGATTGTTCCATTTTCAACTGAACCAAAATATGGGTGGAAAGCTCATCCAATAGTTCTAGAAATTGATCATGAGGAATTTGGCCATGTTCAGTTAAAAACTGAAATTCATCCTTTGGGTGAACCTGTTCCTCCTGTAATTTATTCTACTCCTTAGATCTAACACAAGATTTTATTGCACCTCTGAATCCTTTGATGTATCTTGGTTCTGTTAGTTGATCTCAAAAAAGGAAAACGTGGTGCCATTGCAAAAGCTATCACTATTATAGAAAATGATCAATCCGAAGCAAAAAAACTATTAAAGAAAATTTTCAAAAACACCGGTAATTCTATAATTATTGGAATTACAGGACCTGCTGGTGCTGGAAAAAGTTCCCTGATTAACAAAACTGCTATTGCTATGAAAAAATTAGGCATAAAACCTGCTGTCCTTGCTGTTGATCCCACTAGCCATGTAACTGGCGGATCTATCTTAGGTGATAGAGTTAGAATGAGTGAATCTACTGACTCTGGAACATACATTCGAAGTATTGCATCGCGAGGTGCAACTGGTGCCGTATCCAATTCTTTACGAAATAGTGTTCGTGTTTTAGAATATGCCGGATTTAATCCGATAATAATTGAAAGTGTGGGAGCTGGACAAACTGAAGTTGAAATTTCAAATATTGCTGATATTACTGTAGTTGTGTTTAATCCAAACACTGGTGACAGCATACAAACCATTAAAGCTGGTTTGACTGAAATTGGAGATATTTATCTTGTTAACAAAAGTGATTTGAGTGGAACTAATCAACTATTTGATGCAGTTCGTGATTTTATTGGAGATTCTGAAAGAAATCCCATCATTTTGAAAACTTCTGTAAAAAAAAATTCTGGCATTACTGTATTTGCAAAAACCCTCAAAGATATGATGAAATCTAAAAAGAAATTAAAAAGTATTAAAGATCTTGAACGTCTTGAGGTCGAACTAAAAGATATTGTTTTAAATAACATTAAAGAGAGAATTGATGACATGCTAGTTTCTGATAAAATCTTTTCAAAATATCTTAAAAAATTACAATCTAAAGACATTGATCCTTTCCAAGCTGGAGACAAAATTACAAAATCCTTGATAAAGTGATGTTATGGCTGCAAAAAAATCAACAAAATCAAAAACTTTTGAAAAGAAAATCTTTACAGACTCTACATTCCTTGTAAAAAGAATTTATCAAAAATCTACTAAAAAGAGATCTGTTGAAGATGCAGGAAAATATCCTTTTACCAGAGGAATTCATCCTGGAATGTTCCGTGATAGATTTTGGACTATGAGACAATATTCTGGATTCGGTGATGCAAAATTAACAAATGAGCGATTCAAGTTTATGCTTGAAAAAGGTCAAACCGGGCTCAGTATGGCCTTTGACTTGCCTACTCAAATTGGATATGATTCTGATTCTCCTCAAGCTGAAGGTGAAATTGGAAAAGTCGGAGTCTCTATTACATCAATCAAGGATATGATGACTGCTTTTGATGGTATTCCTTTGGGCAAGGTTAGTTCTTCAATGACGATTAATTCTACTGCATCAACATTACTTGCATACTACATTGCAGTTGGTGAATCTCAGGGATTCAAAAGCCATGATCTTCGTGGCACAACACAAAATGATATCCTCAAAGAATACATTGCAAGAAATACTTACATCTATCCGCCACAGCCTTCCATGAGATTAATCGGTGATATGATTAGTTATTGTGCAAAAAAAGTTCCATCTTGGTACCCTGTGTCTATATCTGGATACCATATGAGAGAAGCTGGATGTACTGCTACACAAGAAGTTGCATTTACTTTGGCTAATGCGATTGCATACATTCAAACTTGTATTGATAAAGGTTTGAAAATTGATGACTTTGCACCCCGTCTGTCCTTTTTCTTTTGTTGTACTATAGAGTTCTTTGAAGAAGTTGCAAAGTTTAGAGTTGCAAGAAAAATTTATGCAAAAATATTAAAAGAAATGTTTCATGCAAAAAACCCGCGTTCTTTACAATTAAAATTCCATACTCAAACTAGTGGTGAATCTTTAACTGCTCAACAACCAAACAACAACATTGTTCGTGTTGCAATACAGACAATGGCTGCAGTAGCCGGTGGTACTCAATCATTACATACAAACTCTAGAGATGAAGCACTTGCGCTTCCTACTCAAGAATCTGCAAAAATTGCACTCCGAACCCAACAAATTGTAGCACATGAGAGTGGAATTACAAAAACTGCTGATCCTCTTGCTGGTTCTTATTATCTGGAAGATTTATGTGACCAAATTGAAGATGGGGTTTGGAAGTATCTTAAAAAAATCCAAAAAATGGGGGGCTCTGTAAAAGCAATTGAGAAAGGATTTTTCCAATCAGAAATTCGTGCAAACGCATATCGTTTGAAAAAAGAGACTGATGATGCTAATAGAATCATTGTAGGCGTAAACAAGTATTCTGAAGAAGAAGAGCAACCAGAATTATTGCGAATTGATGATAGGGTTGAAATCCAACAAAAGAAAGCCCTCAAGAAATTACGTGCAGACAGAGATTCTAAAAAATTAGAAAAAGCCTTATCTGCTATGCAAAGTGCAGCTGACACTGAAGAAAATCTCATGCCTTACATTGTAACTGCTGCCAAAGCCTTTGCAACTACTGGCGAAATTAGCAATACATTCAGAGAAGTATTTGGAGAATATCGTCCAAAAGAGGTATTTTGAATATGGCTTTTGGTTCTGCTGCGTTATCCTGACGATACTGTTAAGAATACGTGGCATGGAGTTTTCCCTGTTAAATTTAGATCATGTGAATTTCACAGTATCAGCACTTTAGCATTGTTAAATCATATGTCAATTAAACTTTGAAATCTCCATCTCATTTTATAAATTCGCACATCTCTGTTTCTCTCTCCCATCCAATCTGCATGATTTGAGTTCCTTACATGCTACGTTATATCTCTCAAAGCTATCAATCCTCTAGCAGTATCTGCAGTGTGATGATTTTGAATTTGCATATTTTCTTGCGTGATCAGTTGGAATGTTTTTGTGTGTGCCATCTGATTCTTTCTTGTCAAGTGGCTCAAGCATCAATCCTTTGTATGCCGTCAGGATTGGTTAGAAGAGTAAATCCTTTTCTGTCTGGATCGACGGATTTGGTACAAGTGGTGATCTAAATAAAATATGGATCTTCCCCAAACTAGTTTTTATCAAATCCTATATTGTATTGGAATAGTTTGGTCTAAAAACTTCATAAAATCTTGCAGATGGGCTTTTCAAAATATGTGCATAGATTCAAAAATATCTAGTCACATGTCTCGAATTTCTAGCGTATCTCCTCCTTGAAAACTCAGAAAGTCCTCCAAGATTCAACAGTGTAAGAAATTGTTGTTTTTGATCAAAACCTCCTAGTAATAATGTAATTACCTGCTTTACTATATACCCAATAAAGGTGTAAAAAGATAATGAGACGAAAATTTACTTCATTAACAATTGCAAAACAAAAAGATAATAAGAAATCTTTACACAGTAATCAAAAAGCTGCCCGAACACGAAGACAGAGAGGATATCAGTGGGAAGATACGATTGTAAAGAGATTCAAAAATATTCCAGATTGGAGTGCTTTTCGATTAGGCTCTTCTAGTATTGCACTACCTGATGTTTTAGCTGTAAATACTAAAAAAAATACAATATTTACAATTGAAGCAAAATCTGGTACCAGTACCTTCTTACCTGTACCTGCAGATCAAATTGAGCGCTGCTTGGATTGGATTAAGACATTTGATATCTATAAAAAAAGAAATGTGTTATTGGCATTCAAATTTTTATCTAAAAGAAGAATGGGTATTGGGGAATATGTAAGTCGGGAATTGCGAGAATATTTCAAAATATGGGATGAATCTCTTGAAATTACGGACTGTGTATGCACATACGAAGGGAAATTTTTTGCAAAAATAGATGGTGTTCGAAAAGAGCTTTTTTTAGAAGAATGTAAAATGCCATTTAAGGTTAGGAATTCATTTAATTTCTAAACTATACTCAATAACAAAAATTCGTCACCCTATTCTAAACTCGATTTACGTACATTGTAGATTCAAGTTTAAGTTTCAGGAATTAGCATAATTTGAAAGATTTTAGGTCATGAATATTTGTTAGACAGTCTATGTAGACTGAGCACCACAACACAGATCAAAACTAGTACAAAAATATCTTGATGAGAATGCAGATGATATTCTATTGAATTGGTTTCCAAAAGGCTCACCACAGTTCAATGCAGTTGAGGAAGTATGGAAGCCTAGGAAAATACAATTTGTTGGTGTCACAGTATCTGCCATCTCCAAGTAATCTGAAAAATAACATCTCCAAATATTACAGAACAAGACGATTCAATTTAGACATTCTCAAGTATATGCAACGAGAAGATGGTGGATGAATTTATGTTAGGAAGTATAGAGTATGGAGTTCTAATCCATGAGAACTTTGATCTGGAAAATGGCTTGTAATTTTTTTGATATTTTATGCATGCATCTCATTTTGTCTCTGCTTTTCATGATGCAGAAAATTTTGTTTTTGTAGAAAAGACATGAAAGATTCTTAGTGTATTTTGCCTCTAGGAATTTCATCAACAATGATTCATCAGAGATTGTTTTTGCAAATGATACAAAGCCAATCTAAAATTATTGTAAAATACTCCATAATAATTTAGGGACAATAGATGCTCAATCATCTAAATCAATTATTTCTAAGAATAAGATAACAAACAAGGTGCATTTTTTTGGCTCACTCTAGCAGTATGATCAATTTGGGTTGGCCTGCTTTTGTTTTTCTTTGATGTTTTGAGATCTTTTTGTTTTGTAACTTTTTCTTGTTTGGTTTTGCCTTGATGTTTGTTGTAACAAATGTAGATGTTGCCTTTATCTTTACAATCCCTTTACATAATTGCTGATTTTCCTTTTTCCAAATGAATTAATCAATTACGGCATTTCCGATTCTTCATCTGTTAAGAATTGTGCATTATGCCTTCTCATTGATCAGAAAAGATATCGATAAAAAATTAGAGAACCACTTTAAAACTCTAGACAGGTAACAAAAAATGAGAAAAATAGACAGTATAATATTGTTCAAATAAGCAAATATAGAGGAATAAGTACAGTAATTCCAGAAATGTGCGAATGTTCCAAAATACACTTGTTTGAAGTTGAATTCAAACTAGATGGAATGGTAGTAGTCCCCACTCATAAGAATTGTGGATTTGCGCTAGATGAAAAACAGGCAGACAAATTCCAAAAAGAACTAGTAAAATCATGGGGCTTTGAAGGCGAAGACGAATAAGTAAAAAATAAAAAGTTAGTATTGGAATTTATCCAATCACATATCTTTAGTTGCTTCTTTACAAACGTCGGTATTACATTTGCAATCAGAACTGCATATACAATGACCTTGCATTGCACAATCACATGAGTAATCTGGATCGCCGCTGTCTGCTTCGCATCCACATGCTTGATCTACCATGTTAAACTGGAGGTTTTACTTATTTTAAAAGGTTAGTACATGTCAATAGAATATCACGCACTTGAAATAATTCCAAGAATTTCATTACAAGATTTCTGTATAATTTCAGACTGTTGTTGAAGTAAAGTTGAGTTAGCCTCAACATCAAATGCAATTTTTAGAATATGAAACAAATCTGGCTCCTTAGAGACAGTATCCTTAATTTCCATAAAATTTTTTTGGTTGATATAGCCCAAATAAAAGTAGCAATCCGAGAGCATAGAGTTTTCTACAAAGAAATCATGTTTTTGTTGAATAATTTGAGAATGATTGTTCTTTTCTATCAAATCCGAAAATCCTATTGTGGATTTTAGCATTCTTTCAAGCAAAATTGGTGTAGCTCGCTCAATTCCAACAGTCTCAGTTACATTAAAAATATGTCCATTGACAGTATTTTTTTTTAATTTGCGAAGAGAATCAAGCATGTGTGAAGGACTGGGATGTAAATGGTTGATTGCAGAAATAGCTTTGGCCAAATAATAAGTGGCACATTTTTGCCAACAAGGAGCAAACACATCTCCAGTTTGTATGCCTTTACTCGTTTTTTGACAACAGAATTGTGATTCTATTAAGGAATTTTTTGCAAAATCCGACAATAACAAAGTATGTTTTTCTTTAATTTTAGAAAGCATCATTTGTAGATCCCATGATTCATCTTGGAGAATTTTCAATTGGTGGTATTGAAGTAATTTTTCAGAATTAATTTCAGATAAAGAAGAATGATGAAGGGTTACAAATTCACCATAATATGAAATGATTTGAGGAAATCCTAGTTTTTCATCAAAAACAAAAATATCATAGTCACATGAATCAAAAGATAGATCACTGATACGACATCCGCCTAAACCTATAGGAAAATTAGATAAGTCATTCTCGTTGATGAATTTTTTTATATTCATACAATTTACCTAATATGATTTTCTATAAAGGCGTCAACTCATAAAATTTTACAAACCCATACAAAGTTAAAACATTTCGTCTATCCCATGGTTCCAACTTTGTTTCCCAATTTCACTTTACATGTTTACACTATAAACAAATCATTATCTAGTTCTGGTTCATCTTCTGCTCCATTGCATCATCAAATTGTATATCATTACCTTGAATTTTATCCCTCTTGTCACATTACACCAAACTCTGGCTGAAATATTCTCTCCGGGAATTCTTTTCCATGTGGAGAATGTAATTTCTGCAGACTGACATCTACCATAACCTATGCATCATTTTTCCATTTGTTTCTATTTCGTACCTTTTGTTCATCTGTTAAATCATTAAACATTTTGATGCTCTTTTTATTTATCTCACAATTGTCAAACTGAATCAATCCTTGTTTCTTTCTTGCAGTACTGCCCTTTGCCTTACCTGAAAAATTCTTTTTTACTGGAATAATTGAAATTGCATTTCTCTTTTTACACTCTTCAAAATTATCATTAGAATCATATGTGCTATCACATGCAACTAGTGACTCTAGACTTTTTCACATTAGGAGAATTCACTGTGTTTTGTAAGCCTTCATCAAGTAATTTTTTGAATTCTGGGGCAATCCACACAAGAGTCACCAGTTGCAGATACTGCATAAATTTTCTTGGCTTTGGAATCTACCATTCACATGCAACTTTATGAATACACGTTTAATGTTCCACTTGTTTCCCATCTGGTCTCCCCTGCTTGTTGGTTTGAGACCTGTTGAGTCTGCTGCAAGCAGTACAATCTCTGTTTTATTTTTCCCATCCGTAAACCCCATCTTGCCATCATTCTCCCCAAGTTGTATTTTGTTGATTCTTTTGTAAATGACAGGAAATTTTGATGACTCTTTTTCTCCAAGACAATCTCCAGTAATTCCTTGCAGTTGTCTGCATGCAACACCAACAGTATTTCTAAACAATGCCATTACCATAAAACAGTCATCTGAATAGACAAATGATGCTCCAAACTTGTTGTCATTTAGTTTGTCTGGACCTTGTGACATTCAGAATCCAGATGTAGTACATAGAATTTTTCACGTAAGATGTACTTTCTATCATCGTACTTTTTCTCAGACACATGATAGATCTGACTTTTCAGATCCAAATCTTTTTCGGTTGTATTTTGAGCCTAGAATGAATAATTAGGAAACAAAGTTATTACTCATGGTTTGATGTGTAATGTTATGATCAATATGGCATTTGATAAAATAAATTAGATCATGATTCATAAAATTTTATCAGAAAATATATGTTGGAATTATTTTCCTTGTTTAAGATTCTTCTTAAACTTTTGAATTATTAGAACTATTTCCTTTTATTGAATCTAAAGAATCGTCAAGTCCATCTGATGAATTTATTTTTGAATTTGCTCCCATACTTGTAAAATCTGAACCTAGCATGAATTTTATTCTTCTGCAGATTTATCCGTAGAATATGTTGATATTTTTAATGTTGATATACATCCTGATAAATTAACTACTGCTGATTTTCTTTACTTGTAATTACTAGAATTCTTAGTGAACTAACAATTCATTATTTGTACAAGTCTCTTAAATCTTGATAATTTAATTTGAATCTAAAATAACTTCGATTGTAACTCTTTTTTCTTTGGCTCTCTCTTCTCCTGGATATTTTAACATGGAAATTTTTCTATCAAGTTCTTCATTTTGAACTAGATTTGCCTTTCCAGTAAAAATCTCATTGTTATACTTTATTTTCACATCTGGATTTATTACTGCATTTTTGAACCAATCCCCATCTGGCCTGTGTCTTGAAAAATATATTTTTTCGTTGTGATTTACTGCTCTAAGCATTACTGAATGCTCCTTGCCTGTCTTTCTTCCTTTTGTAACTAGGATTGGTCTGAATCGTTCTTCTTTGATTTTCATGCGTAATTTTCTTCTGTCAAGTAATTTAACCCCATTGATAGAAATTTCTGATATTCCTTGTCATAAGCAAATCTGTTAATCTGGTATCATGTCCGTAAAACTTGAAGGAATGCCTGCTAATTTGACTACTGCAGATACATTTACTGGAAAAAAAGTCATTGATAGGGAAGGGATCGAATATGGTAAAGTCAAACACATTCACATCAACCAAGACACACTTATCGTAAATGGCGTTACAATTCGCCAAGGATTTCGTAAAGATTATTTCTTATCTGAGGAGTATATTGACAAGTTTTCTGAAGAAACATTACTCCTTAGTAGACCTCCTGTCAGAACTGGAATTCAAGTAACTGATATTGACAAACACAAAATTGGCAAAGTAAAACGATTGCACAAAAATTCTGAAACTAACGAATTAGAAACAATTGAAGTTAGTTATGGTTTGATGCATTCTAAAACCCTATCAAAATCTGAAATTTGGGGAGTGGGAGAAAAAATTATTCTAAGAATGACTAAAGAAAAATTCAAAGCTCTTGAATAATTTCTTTTAATTTTTTTAAAAACATTTTTTAATTATTTATTTTCAACATCTTTATTTATCAAAATCATGATATTAGGCAAATTGCACAATTGCAGACAAAATCTAATCTTTTATTCTAATTTTTGACTGTATACCCCAGATCATAAGTCTTTTCAATTTACTGTTCTTGCAAAATACTGATACATATTCAAATTAAATTTGTGCGTTCTAAAATATTCCATAACTGTATGCCTCATTTCATGAATAGATTCATAAAATTCTGATTCAACATTAACATGTTTGCACTGCCTCCAAATCTCTTCAATCATACTCAAATGCGGGGAGCCTCTTGGAAGATATGCCAGTTTGACATCTTTGTTTTTACGCAGATATTTTTTTACATCATTAGCTTTGTGTTGCGGTGCTCTATCGACGATAACAAATATTTTTCCAAATTTTCTACGAGCTGCCTCCAAATAATCCATAAATGCAATTGAATTAAATTTTTCATACGATCTAAAAAAACTTTGATTATCATCAGTCATCATTCCATAAACCAAAAATCTTTGATGTGATCCTCTCCAACGTACAATCATTCTTTGGTGTGCATCTGTCCAGTATTTTTTGCCAAGACGTACATCGTCTACAAATACAGACTCGTCTTGGATAAATACTGTAAAACCTTTCTTTTTTGCCTTTTCTATGCGTGAAATGATGCGGTTTTTCCACTTGCGGCATGCATCCTTGGATGCGGCACGTACATGTAGTTTTTGTGGAACCTTTGGTTTTAGATTCCATTTATGCATCAAACGACGCACATGAGTGATATGATATGTGATGTGTGTTCTGTAAAATATGAATTGTATCAGTTTTTTTGGAGTCATGCCGTCTGAAATTTTCTTAAATGTACGCTCTATTTTTTGTAATTTTTTGTGTGAGATTAATGGCGGACGGCCAGAACGAGGGAGATCCTCCAGGCCCTCCAATCCATATTTTTCAAATGAATCAAGCCAATTCCTTACAGAATTGTAGGTACAAAACATTTGGTTGGCAGTTTCAGCAATTGTAGATTTATTGATTTTAATCTTACATATTGCATGTAATCTTTCCTTTTTCTTACCGTACTTTTCTTTTTTGTAGGCCTGGAGTAACTCGTCATTTGTGATGTCCATGAAATTATTTCTAACTACTGATCAAAAAGTATTGCTATTTGTTTTGAAAAATTGCAAAGAATTATGCTCCGAGGTATATGCCGTTAATCTTTTTTTTGAATCTGCATATATTTTGACATGAATGTGGAGTTGTTTGTTTTACTGCATGTTCTAGATAACTGATGTCTCTATCCACATTTAATTTATCCAAATCCGATATCATACTCGGCACATCATATGTCGTATGGGCTCTACAGTACATCAAAAACATCAAAATTCTATCTTTAAGGAACAAATCAAACTTGTGTTCTGCACCCATTTGCTCTTTCTCTGTTTTTAGATAGTCTCTTTTGCTCTGTGATTTTGCAATTCTTTTTTATCTTCTTGCGTAAAGAATCAAATTGATTCGCTATAAGACCAGTTACAGAGAGTAACTGTTTATGTTTCTTTGCTAGTTCTGTGTAACTGAACATGGATTCAGAGTATCTGTTTCTTAGCTTTTGTTCTTATCGTTGAGTGATATTGAGATTATCCCCAAATTGGACTATTGCACAACTCATCTAGTATCTAAAAACATGGAGTCCCTCTCCAAAGTCATCTTCTCTTAAGTTAGTTAAGAAAGTAAATCCCGGATTGTTGTAACTATAAATCATCATACAGTTGAATAAGACAAATGTCAGAAAATTATATAGTTTAGCTATGAGAGAAAGATGTGTGGTTCTCAGAGATGACTGATGCGACTCTTTTGGGTTTATCTGAAAAGGTAAAGATTAGGCATAAATTAAGATGATTTTAGTAAATTAAAAAAAATGTACCGTTAAGCATTTTTTTGATTAATCTGTTTTTTAGAACATGTTTCACAAACAGGAATTCCTTCTGTAACTGCTATTTCAACATTTGATGAATGACATTTTTGACATAATCCTTTCATGTCTTAAAATTGCTATTTGGTCTTTAAATTTTTTATGAGGATCGACTACAATACTTAGCAATTTATAATTGATAACTGCGATCAATATGTTGTATTCAATAGAGACTAAATCTCTTACCAAATCATTTGGCGATGTAATTGCTGTAAATAATATTTCATTTTCAGTCAAAAAGGGTGAAATCTTTGGATTTCTTGGACCTAATGGTGCTGGTAAAAGTACAACTATGATGATTTTGACCACTTTGCTCAAACCTACTTCTGGCAAAGCTTTGATTTCAGAGTTTGATGTATCTGCTAATCCCAAACAAGTTAGAGAAAATATTGGTTATGTACAACAAGAATCGACTGTAGATGAGTATTTGACTGGTAGAGAAAATCTCCTATTGCAGGCAAAATTAAATCATATTCCAAAAAATGAAATTAAAAAAAGAATTGATGATATTTTAGAACTAATTGAACTTGTTGACAAGCAAGATCAAGCAGTTGTAACATATTCTGGTGGGATGCGAAAAAGATTGGATATTGCTGGAGGGCTACTACATAGACCAAAAGTGTTGTTCCTAGATGAGCCTACAGTTGGATTAGATATTCAGACTCGCAGAAAAATTTGGAAGTATATTGAAAAAATTCACGCTGAGTTTGATATGACTATTTTTGTCTCAACTCACTATATGGAGGAGGCAGATCAATTATGTGATAGAGTTGGGATCATTGATGGTGGAAAAATCCAAGTAATTGACTCTCCTGAAAATATGAAAAATGCGATGGGCAATGAAGTGATTTCTATTGTAATTGATAAAAATGATAATTATGATTCTTTCTTGTCTGAAATAAAAAAAATCAAATTTATTAATAAAGTTAACGAAGGTGGTTCTAAACTAACTCTGTTTGCCTCTAATGGTACTGAGGTAATTCCAAAAATTTTTCAAATTGCTTCTAATCTCACATTCAAAATAAAATCAATATCGTTAACTTCGCCAACACTTGATGATGTTTTTATCTCTTATACTGGCCATGAAATTAAAAATAATGATTCTGGGTTTAATAGAAAACGTGAACATGCAAAAATGAAGAGACTGCGTGCATGAATAATTTCTTTTATGATACCTATACTATTTTTTGGAGAGAGTTAAAGAGATATAAAAAATCTCGTAGTGGAGTTCTAATCCGATTAATGCAACCTGCAATTTGGATTATAGTAATTGGAAATACTTTTTCTGGAACTCAACCGTTAATTCAATCAGTTGGATTTGAAGGTGAATATATTGAATTTATGGCACCTGGCGTAATTATTCTTACTGCAATTTTTACAAGTATCTTTGGAGGTGTCAATACTTTGTGGGATAGACGATATGGTTTTATGAATAAAGCTTTGTCTTCCCCAATTTCCCGTTCTGCAATCTCGCTGGGAAAAATGACTGCAATTTCTTTAATTGCTGCACTACAAGCAAGTTTAATTTTGGGAATTGCTCTATCTATTGGAGTTAGTTTCCCTAACCCTATAATGATTGTCCCCATTATGGGCATAGTCATTTTATTTTCTTTGGGATTTTCTGGAATTTCTGTGATGATTGCAGCTATTGCAAAATCTCAGGAGACTTTTTGGGGCCTGATTAATTTTCTTGGAATGCCTCTTTTCATGCTTAGCCCTGCATTATTCCCATTAGAATTATTGCCTGATTGGCTTGCAGCTATTGCAAAATTAAATCCGGTCACCTATACCGTTTTATTGGTTAGAGAATTGATGACAGGAGTTTCTGATGGTGGAATTCCCATAATTCTAAGCCTTGGTATTCTTGTAGCCTTTGTATTGGCCATGATTGGATTGGCAAGCTATGTGTTTACGCGTGAAGTAAACAAGCCGTTTTGAGATAAAATTGACAATAATTACAATATTAGTTAACCTTGATGGTATTTCTCAAATTTTGTCATCTTTAATTGTTGAAACTATATCTGGTTATCCCCATTCTCTCTGTATTATTATTGGCTACTTCCTTTGTTCCTACCTCTTCTGGACTCACTAATTATAATTATTTGACTGAGTGGGGATCATTTGGAATTGCAGATGCAGGACATTTTTCATATCCCCAACTCCTAACCATAGATGATTATGGAAGCATCTATGTCGGTGATTTAGGAAACAAACGTATTCAAAAATTTTCAAGTACTGGTGATTATCTTTTAGAGTGGGGTAAAAGTGGAACTCTTCCTGGGGAATTTCATTATCCTTCAGGGATAGCTGTGTCTAATGATACTGTTTTTGTTGCAGATCGTGAGTTAAATAGAATTCAAAAATTTTCCACTGATGGAGAATTTATTGCAGCATGGGGCGAAAAAGGAATTCGTGATGGACAATTCTTCTTTCCAAATGGAATTGCAATAAATAATGGTACTCTGTATGTGGTTGATACTGGTAATCAAAGAATTCAAATGTTCACTACTAATGGAACATTTATCTCATCATTTGGTTCTAGTGGATTAGGTGAAGGACAATTTTTAACTGCTGTTGGCATTGATATTGATGATGATGGAAATGTCTTCATCAGTGACAAAGGAAATGGTAAAATAGAAAAGTTTACTGCATCTGGGGAGTTTATTGAATCTCTTGTTTTTGATTCTCCAAACTATACATTTGCTCCTGAATCTATAGCTATAGATCCAATGGGTGATATGTTTGTTGTAAACTCTGCAAATCAAAGAATTTTACATCTCCCACAAGTCTCAAACTTATATTTGGATTTTTTTGATCGAGTTGGTTCTTATCCTAATTCATTTAGCGTTATTACTGATATCGTAATGGGCACTAATGGAGAATTACTGATTATCGATTCTGCACAACACACCATTCAATCTTTTGAAACGCCGTTTTATGAAAAACCAATTCTCTCTGATGTTGTTAAAGTTCCAGATGATGCTGTGTTGGATGTGGTGTCCTCTGATAATACAAAACCCACACTTTCTGTTCCTATATCTTTGGTACTTGAAGCTGAAGATCAGTTGACTTTTGTATCTATTGGTGAGGCTATCGCAAATGATCAAAGTGGGATAAGGGCAATCATCAATAATGCCCCTGATGCTTTTGCTCCTGGTGTCGCTACCGTTGTTTGGATAGCATTTGATAATGCTGGTTATTCCTCTAGTCTCTCACAAACAATTACTATAAAGACGTGCGGACAAAATCATTCTAGTTATAATCTCATTGAAGGCACTAAAAATGATGATGTAATCCAAGGTACTGATGGCGATGATCTTATTTTTGGGTTATCTGGAGATGATGTTATTTTTGGTGGATTAGGTAATGATTGCATATTTGGCGGCCATGGAAACGATGTTATTTCTGGTGGAGATGGCGATGATACAATCAAAGGTAACTCTGGAAATGATATTTTGAAAGGTCAGTCAGGTTTTGATGTGATTTATTCTCATGTTGGCTCTGATGTAGTTGATGGTGGCGAACACTCTGATCGATGTTATTCTCCAGATTCTTACAACGATTTATTATTAAATTGTGAAGAGTAAATTTCTATTTTTTTATAAATTTATGTTATCGTTATGGCAAATTACTCTTCATATATACTTGATCTTGTTTATGGTGAGAAAAATATCAAAACACCAATTAGCACAAGAAACGTTTTATTGACTACAGCGATGCTAGTACAAATGATCTGAGTCACTGATTCATGAAAACCTCAGTCCAAGGCGAGAAAATAATTCTTTTTTTCTCCTTGAACATAATTCGTTATCTCTTTATCTTTTCATTTCAATAATGATTCTTACAATGCGCTCTGATAATATTTTTTATTTTTCATTGTTTCTATATAGAACAATATACTGTATGTTAGTCATCCTTAATTCTAAAATTATAATTAGAAAATCATGGGACAATGGTTATCTTGGATAAAATCTAATGAAAAAGAACTCTTAACAATTCTTGATAACTTGGCAAAAAAAGCAGTTGAAACCTCCGAGGCTGTAGTGGTCTTATTCTCCAATCTAGACAATTTAGAACAAGTTCAAAAAATCCATCGACTTGAAACTGAGGCCGATGTTTTAACACGTGATATTTTCTCTGAACTAAACAAGACCTTCATCACTCC
Source organism: Candidatus Nitrosopumilus sp. (assembly GCA_965205675.1). Classification (GTDB taxonomy): domain Archaea; phylum Thermoproteota; class Nitrososphaeria; order Nitrososphaerales; family Nitrosopumilaceae; genus Nitrosopumilus. The sequence goes on along the minus strand of OZ242186.1, from coordinate 1,177,008 downwards.
TTTAGATCGTGAGGATATGCAGAGAATTGCATCAAAAATTGATGATGTGATTGATTTCATGGATGGAATTGCTGCACGCATATACAGCTACAAGATTACTGCTCCTCCTCCATACACTGTACAAATGGCTGAAGAACTAGTCAAAGCCACAAAGGAAGTAGAATACATGATATCAAAACTACAGAAAATCAAAGATTCAAAAGATATGATTCAACATTGTCGAAATACTAGTGACATTGAACACACTGTTGATGATTTGTATCGAGAAGCAATCAAAGAACTCTTTGAAACTAATGATGCAATCAATATCATAAAACTCAAAGATATTTATGAAACAATGGAGACTGCGTCAGATAGATGTGTTGATGTTGCAGATGTCATTGAAGACATCGTTCTAAAATATACTTGAGATGATTAAATGATAGAGATAGCAATAGGTGCAATCATAGTAGCGTTAATCTTTGATTTTGTAAATGGATTTAATGATTCTGCAAATTCTGTTGCTACTGTTATTGGCACTCGTGTTCTAAAACCAATTCATGCTGTAGGTTTATCTGCTGCAATGAATTTCATTGGTCCTTTTATTTTTGGTGTAGCTGTAGCTACTACTATTGCAAAAGGCATTGTTAGCCCTGATGATATTACAGTTTACATGATTATAGGAGGATTAGCTGGTGCAATTAGTTGGAGTACTCTATGTACTTATTTTGGATTACCTATTTCAAACAGTCACTCATTAGTTGGAGGAATTATGGGGGCAGGTATTGCTGGATTGGGCTTTGAAAAATTAGTTTATGGCGGCCTTACCAAAGTCTTTGCAGGAATTGTTATTGCTCCGATTGGTGGAATAATCTTTGGCCTTCTTGTAACCACATTAATAATTACAATATTTGCAAGTCGCAAACCTGGACCTGTAAACAAAACCTTTGGTCGATTGCAAATAATTTCTTCAGCTTGGTTTGCTCTAACCCATGGAGCAAATGATGGACAAAAAACTATGGGCATTATTGTTTTAATTCTCTTTTCAGCAGGAATGATTCCTGAACTTGAGATGCCATTATGGGTAATCTTTGCTGCAGCAGCTGCTATGGGATTGGGTACTTTCTTTGGCGGATACAAAGTAATCAAAACTTTGGGAGTAAAAATTACAAAACTCAAACCCTATCAAGGATTTGCAGCAGAGACTAGCGGTGGATTGATGTTGGCAGTATTTGCAATATTTGGCATTCCTGCTAGTACTACGCACGCAATTACTGGAACTATTATGGGCTCAGGTGCTGCTCGTAGGAAGCGTGCTGTAAGATGGAAAGTTAGTAGACAGATAATATTTTCATGGATAATTACTATTCCTGGTGCGGCCGGTATGGCAATTGGATTCACTTATCTAATTCATCTCTTTGTTTGATTTTTAATAATACCTTGGTTTTTATTTCAGCAAAATTTTTTTGAAATATTCAAATGGATATATTACAACTAATTCAAGCTAATTTACTTACTCCGATAATTCTCTTCTTCTTGTTTGGAATTATTGCCGCTAGAATAAAATCTGACTTGAAAATCCCTGAAGCAATTTCAGAATTTTTGCCAATCTATCTTTTAGCTGCAATTGGTCTTCATGGTGGAATAGAGATGAGAAATACCGGATTTGAAAACATGTTGATTCCAATGTTAGCTGCAATTGGATTATCTTTGTTGTTTACCTTAAATCACTATCAAATTTTACGAAGACTTGGAAAGTTCAATATTTTTGACTCGTATGCACTAGCATCTACATATGGTGCTGTAGGTGCAGTCCATTTTTCTATCGGCTTATCTTTTTTAAAAAATCAAGGAGTTACTTCAGAAGGGTATATTGCAGCAATTCTTGCAGTACTGGAACCTCTTGCATTCATTATGGCAATATTTATGACAAACATGGCAGTATCAAAACAGATCAAAGCAAAGAAACAATCTTTCACAAATGATAACTCTACAGATATTGATATTGAGTTAAACCAAACAAAAACAAAACTATCAAAAGTATTACATGAATCTATTACTGGAAAAGCAATTGTAATTCTTCTTGGCAGTATTGTGATTGGCTACATTATTGGTGAAGAGGGGTTTGAATCCATCAAGATTGTATTTGATGATATGTTCACTGGAGCAATAGTAATTTTCATGATTGAAATGGGAATAATTGCTGGTCAAAGACTTGATGATATCAAAAAAGTTGGTATTTTTCTTATGTCCTTTGCCATACTCATACCTGTATTTAATGGAATAATTGGTGTTCTAGTTGCAACTGTGCTTGGATTGAGTGTTGGAGGTGCTGTAATGTTTGGATTGTTGATGGCCAGTGCTTCATTTATTGCAGCTCCTGCAATTTTACGCTATGCGATTCCTCAAGCAAAACCTAGTCTATACATAACATCTGCCTTGGGAATAACATTTCCGTTTAACATTATTATCACGTTACCAATTCTGTTTACAATATCCACACTTGTGCATGGTGGAGATGGAACGATAGATTTATTCGATTACATTACAAAGGGATTCATATGAAATTATACAACGTAAAATTACTTACAGTTACTTGTGAAATTCTTGCACAAAAAAATATTATTGAAATATTAAACAAACATAAAATTACTGGATATACAACTTATGAAGTTGATGGAAATGGAGCGCGTGGTATTCGTGGCAATGGTTTACAAACTGAAAAAAATATTAAAGTTGAGGTGATTATGCGTGAAGAAAAACTACAAGATGTTGTAGAAGAAATTTCAAGAACATTGTTTGCAAACTTTGCAATTGTTCTCTATGTTAGTGATGTTGGCGTAGTGCGAACTGAAAAGTTTTAGCAACAATTACCATCTGAACATAAAATAGGAATTTCCTTGCTAGTCTTTGTAACATTTGATATTAATTCAGATAATTGATTGTTTGAAATTGCATACATTGCTTTTTTACCTTCATCTCTTGATTTAACAATTCCACATTTTTTCAATGTTTTTAGGTGGTGTGATACTAGTGGTTGATCTTTTTTCAATTTCTCTACAAAATCATTTACACAAAGCTCTCTGTTTTTTTGTAACAAGTCTAAAATTTCAAAACGTGTCTCATCACAAATACATTTTAACAAACTAATTCCATTCATATCAATTTAAATTTATATAAACTAATATTTATGTGATGGTATAGATGTGTAAAAATATTCTGTTTGTATGCGTGGAAAACACTGGTAGGAGTCAAATGGCTGAGGCTTTTTTTCAAAAATTTGCTCCAAAAAAATTCAATGTTTTTAGTGCCGGCACTATTCCTTCATCTCAACTTAATCCAATTGTAATTCAAGTAATGAAAGAAATTGGAATTGATATGATTAACCAACAACCAAAGATATTGACTGATTCAATGATTAACAATTCTTTCAAAACTGTCAACATGGGATGTGTAAATAAAGAATCTTGTCCTTCTTTGTTTGTCAAAAATGTAATTGATTGGAATATCGCTGATCCAAAAGAAAAATCCATTGATAAAGTAAGAACAATTAGAGATGAGATAAAATCTAAAGTGCTTGCTCTTATTCAAACTTTAGAGGCTACAAATTAATGCTATACTCTAATTTACAAATTTTTACTGTTGAATTAATAGGAACTTTTATTCTTGTAATTTTTGCAACTGGCTCAATAGTTTATGATGCTAAAGTTTTTGATGGACAGTTAGGGATTCCATTTGCATCTCTTGCCCCATTTATTGCATTATTAATTGGCGTATACTCTTTTGGAAAAATATCTTTGGCACATTTCAATCCTGCAGTAACGATAGGTTACTACATAACTGGTCATATATCAAAAATTCAAGTTGTATATTATTTTGCAGCAGAAATTATTGGTGCATTGTTAGGTTCACTTTTTGTTTTAACATTTATTGGAGAAAAAGCAAATCTTGGCGCAAATGCCCCCAATCTTGATTTTTCAATATTTGTAATTTTTCCAGTTGAAGTTTTAGCATCTGCAATGTTAATGGGTGTAATTTTCTATGTTGTGTACACAAAAGGTTTGAGAGGATTTAGTGGTGTTGCTATAGGTGGGATAGTTGGTTTGGATATCTTATTTTTAGCCTTTATTTCTGGGGCATCTATGAATCCTGCTAGAGCATTAGCTCCTGCATTACTATCTGGAACATTTGAACATCTCTGGCTTTATTGGACTGCCCCCTTTGTTGGAACAATAACTGTAGCATTTCTCTTTAGAGGGAAATTTCAAACATAAGTGGCTATAAATTGTGAATAAGATTAGTTTGAAATTGTATTTATTCATGCATCAATTATGATCTCTTGATAATGATTTTCCTAATTATTAGACGTCTTGCGTAATTATTTCTAGGCGTGAATTTTGCTGCAGGATTTTTCAAATTGGTTGAGAAATTTGAATTTTTAGGTATGAATTCTGTTAAAATACAAAATTTGAGAAAAAATCTCTATAATCACGCAAGAGGTCTATTATATGCATTTTAAAGTAAATAGTGAATTATCTGAGACTTGAGCATAACTGATTCTAATTTTTGAGTCAATTCTCAAATTATTCAAATCAAAAAAGCTAAGGATCTTATCATGTTTTGTTCATTGGAATGTCAAAACAAATGAAAATCCCTATTTGCCCATATCTCAAATAATTAGGAAACAAAGTTTCTTTACTCTATTAAGGGACGAATTGATTTTGGGATACAACAATGTCTTTTCCTAGTTTTGGATTCATCTTGATGTCAAGTTTGTTGACACGTTTCCAAATGGCAGAATATGTGGGGGTCTTTGTTTTGGATTGGAGGTGTGATTTTATCAGACCTTCTGTTTGTCTGAATGGAAGATGCAAATAGAGATGACAGTATCCTAGCGCCTCCATGAAGGATTCAGGATAGACAAATCGATGACCTTCCTTTTTGTGATTCATCTCTTTTAGTTCCATACTCCATGATTCCATTGCGTCAAAGGACAACATGATTTCTCCACGTCTAACTAGTGTTTTGTTGTAATTTTTCCAGTTTCTGTTCATGGAATAATACAGAATATTCTGATCTAAAGCTTGGGTGATGAAATTAATTGGATCAACTAGTCATGTTGGGAAACACAGCACCGCTGACTGGAGGACCTGGCAACCCATGGAACAGAAAACCATGAGGGCTCAAAATTTGAAATATCAGAGTTTAACAAGGCATCTGCAAGATATTGATGCCACATGGCAGGCAATAAAATAAAAATTGCATTGATGAATATGCACCCTCTATTACGATTAATAATAACTAAAAATATCTGTTAATTGATGTCCCGGAAATTATTCAATACTGCAAAAAAGGTAATCCCTTCAGGTGTAAACAGTCCTGTTAGATATTTTGAACCTTACCCATTCTTTACAAAAAAAGCAAATGGTGCATACCTCTGGGATTCTGAGAACAAAAAATATATTGATTTTTGTAATGGTTATGGTGCGTTACTTTTGGGCCATGGACGAAAAGAGATTGTCTCTGCGGTTTCAAATCAACTTACAAAGGGGACTCTCTACTGCACTCCAACTGAGTCTGAAATTAAACTCTCAAAATTGATTATAGGAAATTTTCCATCAATTGACAAAGTTCGATTAATGAATACTGGTGGGGAGTCTACCATGACTGCTATCAGACTAGCTCGTGGATTTACTAAAAAGAAAAAAATAATTAAATTTGAAGGATGCTATCATGGTGCCCATGATTCTGTTTTAGTAAAAGCTGGTTCTGGTTCTGCACACAATGGTATTTCTGTATCTGATGGCGGTTTAGATGAAGTCTCAAAAAATACTCTGGTTGTAGAGTATAACAACATTGAAGATTTACAAAAAACAATTCAAAAAAATAAAGATATTGCTGGAGTTATTGTTGAACCTATTCTTGCCAATATGGGACTTGTTTTACCTGAAAAGAATTTTCTTTCTGATTTACGCAAAATTACTAAAGAAAATGATCTCCCGCTAATCTTTGATGAAGTGGTTACTGGATTCCGTGTGGCTCCTGGTGGTGCTCAAGAGCATTTTAGAATAAGACCTGACATTACTACGATGGCTAAAGCATTGAGTAATGGATTTACTATATCTGCTGTTGGTGGAAAAAAAGAAATTATGGACTTGCTTTCTCCTGGTGGTAATGTTTATCAGGCAAGTACTTTCGCAGGAAATCCTGTTTCTGTAAGTGCTGCAATTAGTTCAATTAAAACAATTAACAAAATCAAGAACAAACTATACTCTAAACTTGAGCGATTCAATCTGCTTTTTTCTACTGCTCTTGATGATATGGCTACAGACATGAAAATACCACATCAAATCAATTTTACAGCATCAATGTTTCAGATCTTCTTTACAGGCAAGCCTGTTATAGATTATCAAAGTTCAAAGAATGCAAACGTAAAAAGATTCCAGAAATTATTCCAAACTTTATTAAAAAAAGGAATATTTATTGCGCCTTCTCAGTTTGAAGTAGTTTTTCTCTCTGATGCTCATACTCAAACAGATCTAAACAAAACCCTTGATGCATATCATTCTGCGTTAAAATCGGTGAAAAATTGAAGTATATAGTAGGTGCTAGAGCAAGTCAACTATCTATAGCACAGACTAATTGTGTAATATCTGAATTAAAAAAAATAAATCCTGATTGTGATTATGAAATTAAAACTATTACTACAAAGGGTGATATTGATACTCGACCATTATTTACAATAGATCAAAAAGGCATTTTTGAAAAAGAAATTGACAGAGCAGTTACTCAGAAAGAAATCCATTTTGCAGTTCACAGTTTAAAGGATGTTCCCTCTGAACTAGATGCGAGTTTGGTATTGGCATCTATTCCAAAACGTGAGACAGTAAATGATGTTTTCATTTCCTCAGATGGTTTATCTCTAGATGATATCAAAGACGGTTCAGTAATTGGAACTAGTTCCTTGCGTCGTGCAGTCCAGGTCTCTAGAAAAAGACCTGATGTAATTGTAAAACCCATTCGTGGCAATATTGAAACTAGAATTAGAAAAATATCTGGAGAAGAATATGATGCAATAGTTCTTGCACAAGCTGGAATCTCGAGATTGGGCGTAGATATAAAGCACACTTCATTATCTATTAAGGACTTTTCTCCATCCCCTGGTCAAGGGGCTATTGCAATTGTTGCAAGGCAAGATGATCCTAAGACAATTTCAATGCTTAAAAAAATTGAAGATGTTAATTCTCGTTTAGAGATAGAGGCTGAACGTGCTCTTTCTAACTATGTTGATTCTGGTTGTCGATTCCCATTGGGTGCATATGCTAAATCTGATGGCTCTGATATGACTTTAACTGTATCTGCATTTTCTGTAGATGGAAAACAATCCCTTGAGATAACAAAAACTGGAAAAAAAGATGATCCAAAATCTCTGGGAAAAAGTGTTGGAGAAGAACTGCGTACAAAAGGAGTAAATGATCTTGCATTAAATTGGAGAGAAAAAGTAGAGGAATGGAATAAGACGTGACTGGAAAAGTATATCTAGTGGGTGCAGGGCCTGGGGATAGTAAATTAATTACATTACGTGCAGTTGAATTACTTGGAAAAGCAGATGTTGTTTTGTATGATAGATTAGTAAGTAAAAAAATAATTTCTATGATTCCAAAAAAAACAGAAAAAATCTATGTCGGTCGTAGAGTTGGCGATGACACAACTCATCAAAACACAACAAATGATTTGATGATACAATATGCAAAATCCCATAAAAACATAGTTAGGCTCAAAGGTGGTGATCCAATTATCTTTGGACGTGGTGGGGAAGAAGCAGAGTTTCTCAAAGAAAATAAAATAAAATATGAAATTGTTCCGGGAATTACTTCTGGGATTGGCTCTGCAACATATGCTGGAATCCCATTAACTCATAGAAAACATGCATCATCTGTGGTTTTTGTTACTGGTCATGAAGATCCAGAAAAGAAAAAAGAAATTGTCAAATGGAAAAATTTGGCAAAGTCAGTTGACACTATTGTAATTATGATGGGCCTATCAAGAATAGATGTAATTTGTAAACAACTCATCGCTGGCGGAATAGCCAAAAAAACTCCTGTGGCTGTAATTCAAAATGGCACTACTCCCAAACAAAAAATGATCAAAGGAACCGTTACAAATATTGCCAAAAAAGTTAAAGAAAATAAAATTACTCCTCCCACAAATATCATTATTGGCAATGTTGTTGATTTGTCTGATTCTATAGGTTGGAAATAATGCTTGATGGAAAAACTTTAGCAATTACTCGCTCAAAAGATGATGCATCTGAATTTATTTGCCTTGCACAAGAAAATAAGGCAATTCCAATTTCATTACCTACGATAGAACTTGTAAGTAAGGGTGAAAAAATCGTTGATGAATTTTTGAATTTACTTGAAATTGAAAATCCTGACTATTCTGTATTTTTAAGCTCAAAAGCTGTAAAGATACTCTTTGATACTGCAAAAAATGTTGGAAACTTTAAAAAATTACAATTGGCAGTTGCAAATACTATTGTAATGTCTGTAGGTCCTAAAACAACGTCCACTCTGGTTACATATGGCATTAAAGTAAATCACGAACCAACAAATAATTCTTCAGTTGGAGTTGGTGAAGAATTTTCCAAAATTCATGCTGTCGACAAAAAAGTAATTATTCCTCGTAGTGGTGCGTCAAACTCTCTTCTCAAAGAACTGCTAAACAAGATTGGAATTCATGTTGTAGAGATCTATTTGTATGATGTATGTGCATTTCGAGATACAACTCAATGGAACGGATTTCGTAAATTATTTTCTCAAAATAAAATTAATGGTATAATTTTTACTAGTGCCTCATCTGTTAGGGGTTTCTTTGAGATAATGTCAAAAGATTATGCGATAGATCTTTTGATTGCTAATTTGGAAAAACTGTCTGTGGTTTCTATTGGTCCATTTACATCTGATGAACTAAAAAAATTCAAAGTCAAAAATACTGTTGCTAAAGTTCATACTGTTGCAGGTGCTTTTAATGCCCTCAAAAATATACTGCCTGCCTAAGTACGAAATTTAGCTGAAGCTATTTAGCTCTGCCTATTTTTCCTCATGTATTTATAATATAACGGGGTTATTTTGAGCATGACTGCCGAAAATCTAAACATGGATTATTCAAAATATGATTTTAAGGACTCTACTGAACTGTATGTCCACCTTAGTAAAAAAGGTCTATCTAAGGAAACTGTAATCAGTATCAGTAAAATGAAAAATGAACCCCAGTGGATGCTTGATTTCAGATTACGTTCTTTTGAAATTTTTATGCAAAAACCAATGCCAACTTGGGGTGGAGATCTTAGTGTAATTGATTTCCAAAATATTTACTATTATGCAAAAGCATCTGACAAAGTCGAAAAGAATTGGGATGATGTTCCAGAAAATGTCAAAAACACATTTGATAAACTAGGAATTCCAGAAGCTGAAAAGAAATTCCTGGCAGGTGTTGGTGCACAATATGAATCTGAAGTTGTATATCATAGCTTGAGAGAAGATTTGGCAAAACAAGGTGTTCTCTTTTTAGATACTGATGCAGCACTCAATGAACATCCAGAATTATTCAAAAAATATTTTGGCAAAATTATTCCTCCAGAGGATAACAAATTTGCAGCATTAAACAGTGCTGTTTGGAGTGGCGGTTCCTTTATCTATGTTCCACCAGGTGTCAAAGTTGACATGCCTCTACAAGCATACTTTAGAATTAACGCAGAAAATATTGGTCAATTTGAAAGAACGCTGATAATTGTAGATGAAGGTGCAGAAGTACACTACATTGAAGGATGTACTGCTCCGGTTTATTCTTCAGAATCATTACATTCTGCGGTTGTAGAATTAGTTGCACACAAAGATGCAAAATTAAGATACACAACAATCCAAAACTGGAGTGCTGATGTTTACAATCTTGTAACCAAACGTGCTTATGCATATGAGGGCGCAACAGTTGAGTGGATTGATGGAAATATTGGTAGTAAATTAACTATGAAATATCCTGGAGTTTATCTTATGGGTGAGAGAGCATATGGTGAAACACTATCTATTGCATTTGCTGGTAAAGGACAACATCAAGATACAGGCGCAAAGATGGTTCATTTGGCACCAAATACGACTTCCAAAGTTACATCAAAATCTGTTAGTAGATTAGATGGTCGCTCCACTTATAGAGGAATGTTAAATGTTGCAAAAGGTGCAACTGGTGTAAAATCTACTGTCCGATGCGATGCATTGCTTTTAGACGATACTTCTAAAACTGATACCTATCCCTATATGGAAATCAATCAAGAAGATGCAACAATCACTCACGAAGCAACTGTAGGAAAAATTGGTGATGAACAAATTTTCTATCTTATGAGTAGAGGATTTGATGAAGAGGAAGCCTTATCTCTGATTGTTAATGGTTTCATGGAACCATTCACAAAAGAATTGCCAATGGAATATGCTGTTGAATTAAACAGACTCATCAAACTAGAGATGGATGATTCAGTGGGATAAACTCCCAATACCTAATTCTGATTAATCATGTCTCAAGAAATTCTCTCAAAACTCAACGCAAGTATCGTTGATGAACTCTCTTCATCTAGAAATGAACCTGATTGGCTCAAAGATTATAGAAAAAATTCATTATCTATCTATGATCGTTTACCAATTGAATTATCTCCACTTTACAACAAATACACTGATGCAAAAAAAATGGATCCAGAAAAAATATCCTTGTCTACCTCTACTGCTCAAACAGTACCTAGTTTTCTTAAAAAACGATTAGGAGAACTAGAAAATGAAATATGTATTATCCAAATTGGAACAAATATTCACAAAATTCATCTTCCTGATGATTTGAAATCAAAAGGGCTTGTGCTTTCTTCTCTTTCTGATGCAATAGAAAATAACCCCGAGTTGGTCAAAAAGGCACTAGATGCTTCCAAATCTGAAGATGATAAATTTACTGCATTAAACAATGCTGCCTTTAACTCTGGCATATTCCTTCGCATTCCTCGTAATTTGATTATTGACAAACCAATCCATTTCTTGATTTGTCTTTCTGAGGATGGTCACTCTACAATTTCTAGAAATGTGATCTTTGCAGATGAAAATAGTAAAGCTACTATTGTCCAAGAATTATACTCTCCTGATATTCAAACCCAACAGGCATATCTTGAATTAATGAACACTACTCTTGGAGCAAATGCACAATTAGATGTTACAACTTTACAAATGATTGACCAACATGCAGTAGCATTTTCAACAAGACGCACTGATTTAGCTCAAGATGCCAAAATAAATTGGTATTCTGGATTGTTTGGCTCGATATTATCTAGATACAAAATTGAATATTTTTTAAATGGCACTGGTGCATCCTGTAATGATTCTGAAGTAATATTTGGAAACAATGAACAATCATTTGATATTCAAACTAATGTAAATCATGAAAGTCCTGCAACTGAAGGACGAGTTGTTGAAAAGTCCATTCTTAGAAATAAATCAAAATCTCTTTTCAAAGGAATGATTAGAATCAAAGAAAATGCTACAAAATCAAATTCATTTTTGTCTGGTCGTTCAATCCTCTTGGATAAAGATGCAAAATCTGATGCAATACCTGGATTGGAGATCTTTACTAATGATGTAAAAGCTACTCACTCTGCATCTGTTGCACAAATTGATGAAGAACAAATTTTCTATTTGAAAAGTAGATGTCTTAGTCATGAAGAGGCTGAAAGGACAATTGTTGAAGGATTTTTGGAACCTCTATCAAGAAAAATGTCCTTTCAAGTAAGGGCATGGATTGCATATCTTATTGAATCCAAATGGGATGACAAAGAACTTACAATTAACACTGATGAGGAATTAGCCAAATTTGTTGAAATTGAAGAGACTCGTTATAATGAGGACTCTGAAATGGAACAACACTACAAGTATCGGTGATATTTTGTCTGAATGGATTAAGGCTTGCAGTATGGAGCAGGTAAAAGAGGGACAACTTTTTGGATTTATACATGAAGATAAAAAACTCCTCATTGCTAATATCAAGGGTAAAATTCATGCAACTGATTTGATATGTACTCATGCTGATGCTGATCTTTCTACTGGTTTTCTCACTGATGAAGGTGTAAGGTGCCCCTTGCATCTGTCTGTTTTTAATCTGGTAAATGGCGAACCTCAAAATCTCCCTGCTGAAACCCCTCTTAAAATATACAATGTTAAAATAAACGCCAGTGAAATTTACGTCGAGCTTTAAGATATGCAAAGTATAGAATCATTATTTGAAAATATTAGAAATGATTTTCCAATTCTAAAAAGAACTGTTAGAGATAACAAACCTCTTGTTTATCTTGATAATGCATCTACTACACAAAAACCAAATCAGGTAATTGATTCTATCACTGATTATTATCAAAACCATAATGCAAATATCCATAGAGCAGTCTATGCCCTAGCTGAAGAAGCCACTGAGGCATATGAGGCGACAAGAGATAAGATTGCAAATTTTATTAACATAACAAATCGCCAAGAAATTATTTTTGTTAGGGGTACTACTGAGGCAATAAATCTAATTGCGTATGCGTGGGGCAGACCTCATATCAAAGAAGGTGACATTATTGTTACAACTGAATATGAACATCATAGCAATATTGTACCCTGGCAACTTCTCACTCAAGAGAAACGTGCAAAATTAGAATATATTGGAATGGATGATAATGGCGAACTGAATTTAGACGATCTTGAGAACTATCTGAAAACAGGCAAAGTCAAACTTGTAACTTTTAGTCTAATGTCAAATGTTCTTGGAACTATCACTAACGCTGAAAAAATTATTGAAAAATGTAAATCTCTAGGCATTCCTACATTAATTGATGGGGCACAAGCCGTGCCTCACATGAAAGTTGATCTTCAACAATTGGGATGTGACTTTTTTGCATTTTCTGGGCATAAGATGCTTGGCCCTACTGGGATTGGAGTCTTATGGGTAAGAAAATCTATACTAGAAACTATGAGTCCATTTCATGGTGGTGGCGATATGATTCGTGAAGTTCACAAGTATGAGACTACTTGGAATGATTTACCTTACAAATTTGAAGCAGGCACTCCTAACATTGCTGATGTTGTGGGGTTGGGTGCTGCAATAGACTATCTAACAAAAATTGGAATGGATAATGTAAGAGAACATGAGATTAAATTAACAAAATATGCTATGGAAAAATTATCTGCAGTTAAAGGACTTTGTATCTACGGAACAAAAGATATTTCAAAACGCGGAGGGGTCATCTCATTTAATTTTGCAGATGTTCATCCTCATGATGTTGCACAAATTATTGATGAGGAAGGAATTGCAGTTCGATCTGGGCATCATTGTGCACAGGTGTTAATGGAACGACTAAACGTTGCAGCTACATCTAGAGCTAGCTTTTACATTTACAATACTAAACAAGACATTGATATTCTGGTAAATTCATTAAATATTGTGGCAAAGGTGTTCAAATTATGAGTAGTAATGCAGACATTTATCATGAAATGATTGTTGATTATTCAAGAAATCCAATCAATTATGGAGAGATTGAAAATCATGATGTAACATTTCATGACTCTAATCCATTATGTGGGGATAGTATTGACATTGATATGAAAATTAATGAAAATAAAGTCGCCGATATTAAATTTCATGGAAAAGGATGTGCAATCTGCATGGCATGCTCTTCAGTTTTGACTGAAATTACAAAAGGTAAGAGTATTGAAGAGGCCCGTGCAATTGAAAAAAGTGATATTCTAAGTGAATTAGGCCTTGAACACCTGCAAGCTGTACGAATAAAGTGTGCATTGCTTTCTCTTAAAGTACTCAAATCTGCTCTTTATACCTACATCGGTAAAAATCTAAAGGATTTTGAAGGTGTGGACAAACTAAAAGAAGAGGCAGAAAATCTGTACTAACATGGGTGATTTTATTCCTACAGTTCCAATTGAACTTCAAATTAGAAAAATTATCTTTGAAAAATTTAATGATGTTGATATTAATTTTACAAATGATGATATTTTTAAAATCATAAAAACAAATGGTGATCTTGATCCTTCTTGGATAATTGATGATATTGAATCTTTTTTTACTGCTTTATGTGATTCAGGTCTTGCAAGAAGTATTGCCCAAAATTTCACCACAATATATTTGAAATTATTTGATCCGTTGGAAAAGTCTCATTGTCCTAAATGTGATCATGATATCTATTTGGCGCCTTTTGAAGAAAAAAGATGTCCTGACCCTTCTTGCAAATCTTTTATTTAGATTTGTATTTTTTTGCAGCGTCTTCTAATGCTTTCATCATTGGTAGCTTTTCTCCTGTTAGATAAAGTACCAATGCCCCCCCTGCGGTACTGATATGATTGATTTTATCTGCTAATCCTTGTTGTTTTAATGCGGTAGTTAAATGACCTCCACTTACAATTGTTGTTGCCATTGAATTTGCAACTGAGTTTAGCAATGCCTTTGTTCCATAACTAAAATTTTCTTTTTCAAAAAATCCTGCAGGTCCGCTAATAAATACAGTACCTGCCCCTGCAATTAATTTTGAATAGTATTCTACTGTCTTTGGTCCTAAATCAAATATTTTATCTCCTTTGCCCATCTCTCTTACCTCCATCTCGACTCTTTCTCCGTCTTTGTCAATTGCAATATCTACTGGTGTTGCAAAAACATCTGGATATTCTCCAATTAATGTATGTGCCTTTGCTACTCCTTCTTCTTCTCGTTTTATTCCCATAGGTGACTTGATTCTTGCTTGTGCTCGCATGAACACATTGCCAATTAACCCTGTTAGCAAAACATGATCTGCACGTCCGTTCTGAATCAATAATTTTATTGCCTCCAATCTGTCTGGAATTTTTGAACCTCCTAGGACGATAACATGAGGTGCTTTGGCCACTGTCATAATTTCATCTAGATTTCTTACCTCTCTTTCAACAATTTTTCCTGCACATGCTGGAAGAACTTGTGGAAATCCTACTATTGATGGGTGTGATCTATGTGCACTAGGAAATGAATCTAATACACAAAGATCAAATAATTTAGATAAACGTGAAACCATGATTGTTTTAGCTGCATTCTCTGGTGTAAACTCGTAATTTTCTTCTGCACATAATCTGAGATTATCTAAAAGTAAAATTTCTCCTTGTTCTAACTTCTTAATTGCATTTTGTGCTGCTTCTCCAATAGTATCTTCAACATATTTTATTTTTCTATTCATTAATTTTTCTAAAACTTTTGCATGTTTGTCCATGCCTGTATATTCATTATTTCCAACTCTTCCTTGATGTGATCCTATGACCACTTTGGCGTCTTTTAATGAATCAAGAGTTCTAATTGCCTCTTCGATTCTTTTAGTTCCTGAAATTTCTAAAGTTTCCGGATCTATTGGACAGTTCATATCCACTCTCAAAAAAACAGTCTTGCCTTTTAGGTCAAAATCATCTAATGTGAGTACCTTCACGACTTGTCTATTGTCCCCTTGGTTAAATTCTTTAGCCGATCAGAAATATTTTCTTTATTTTAAAATTTATTTATTAACAAAAATTAAAAGACCCGTGATTGAGGTTTTAGTAATTGCAAAATTGGATTTTTGATATTCGTTCCCGTTCTTTTGTCTTACTCACAATTTCCTTTCTAATACTTACTGCAATTGTGTATTTAGGAATTACTGAAAGCTTTGATCAAAACATAATTTTATTTTTCTCTGAAAATGTGGGAAACTCCTCTTTAGATTTCATAATGCAATCCGTCACTGAAAGTGGTGAGGCTTTGTGGATGTTGGGTTTTGCAATTTTAGTTTTAATTATTCCAAAAACTCGTAGAGTTGGAGTTACATTGATGATTCTGATTGTAATTTCTACACTTCTTACAGGTTATGTGAAATGCGGAGTTGATAGAGACAGACCTGATTTTGAATATGCCTCTGCCCAATTTCCTGTACCTGTGAGTAAAGATACTTTTGCTTTGTTTTGTGAGGGCGGTTATGATGCATCATATCCTTCTGGCCATGCCGCCAGATCAATGATTTTTGCAATTATTCTGGGATATGCATTATCTGAGAGATTCCCACGTGGGGCATATCTGATGTTTTTGTATCCTGTTCTAATTTCTATTAGCAGACTCTATGTTTTAGAGCACTATCCGATGGATGTGATTGGAGGTTCTATAATTGGAGTAATGCTATCTGGTGTCATGGCCAGTAGGACCAAACTCTACAAAATTTTTAATAAATCAAAAACCTAATTCTGCTAACCCTTCTCTATGAATCAGCACTATTGCATAATGATCCTCATCATGATGATATGTCCAATATTTTATATCTCGATCTTCATTTTTTTGTCTGAGCCCTGTTGTTATTCCTGTTGTTACAGAATAACCAATTCTTTTGGCAATTTTTGATTCTTTTGGCATTAACACTCTGTATCCTTCTTTTTTTCCTTTAAATCCTAGTTTTACCATATCATCAATTGCAATAATTGCTTCTTTCTCATTTTTTAGATCATATGTTTTTTCTATTGGTAAATCTTTTGGATGAAATTCCATGATAATTGTAATTTCTTTTAACTAATATTTTTTAAAAAATCGTTTTAGCGATCAAATTAAGTTAATTTTCTTAACTTGAAAGTCAAATCCTGATTATGTCCATAACTTAACCGACTCTTTTATCTTGATACAATCATTGGCATCATTAGAAAAAATAGTAGTTCAACTACGACAAAAGAAACAAGAAGCAACTAAACTACGTAAAAAAGCTGAAGAACAAATTAAAGAATTCCGTTCTGCTGAAAAACACTCTTCTTCTGGTTTACACTTGCTTGATAAAAAAATAGAGTCTGAAAAAGAGGAATCTGCTGATGTCTCAACTGTTATTGATAGGAAAAATTCCCAATTGGAGAGTATTGGAAGACTAGTTACTACAGCAGAAGAACGACTTGCTAGAGAAAAAGAAACCATCGAACAGATTGAACAAGAAATTGAATTTGCTGATAATTTCATAGAAAAACAAAATGCTGAGACTAGATT
Source organism: Candidatus Nitrosopumilus sp. (assembly GCA_965205675.1). Classification (GTDB taxonomy): domain Archaea; phylum Thermoproteota; class Nitrososphaeria; order Nitrososphaerales; family Nitrosopumilaceae; genus Nitrosopumilus. The sequence goes on along the minus strand of OZ242186.1, from coordinate 1,159,950 downwards.
ACGTTCATTAAATGACCATGTGCGTGAATTAATTGAAGAAATTAAAAGTAGGCAAAAAACTGCAAAAAAGATTTCAGACGATGTCGCTGCTTTCTCTGGTATTAAATCTAAAATTGTCTCTAAAATCCAAAAACAAACTAAATCAAAGCCTTCTTTACGTGAAACTAAAACTGCAAATCACAAATCTGTCCAAAAATTTCTTAAAGAATTACAAAAACGAATCAAAACCGAAGAATCTGCACAAAAGTCTTTAGATAAAGCTAATGTTAAACTCAAAGAATTACTGGCAAATCGAAGAAAAATTACCGCAAAGAAAAAGACCACCTCTAAAAAGAGCCCTGCAAAGAAAAAGACCACCTCTAAAAAGAGCCCTGCAAAGAAAAAGACCACCTCTAAAAAGAGCCCTGCAAAGAAAAAGACCACCTCTAAAAAGAGCCCTGCAAAGAAAAAGACCACCTCTAAAAAGAGCCCTGCAAAGAAAAAGACCACCTCTAAAAAGAGCCCTGCAAAGAAAAAGACCACCTCTAAAAAATCTAAGCGTAGATAACTTATTTTCACTTGTTAATTTTTTACATGAAATAAAAATGGGCTTGTTTGTATCTGTCTACAGTACTTGGGAAAGTAACTACCTGACATCTTCCAAATAGTATTGGGATTTTATTCTTCTAAAGAAACCCACAATAATAATTCCAAAGATGCACTTGAGGATCTCAATTGTAATTATTGGATTTGTGTGATTGATAGAACAAATATTCTTCAACGTACAATTTGCAATAACCCATGCATTAAACAAAATCAAAGGATAGAAAAAATACAAAAACCTGACAGTCGGATTAACACTGCATGTCCTTGGTCTGAACTTTTCCACACATGCATAACCTGTCTCTATTCCCCACCTTCTGCGATACTGGTCCTGGATTTGCCAAATGTCTTGGGATATCTCTGCTCTTTTGATATTTGTTGCAAAGTAACCATATGTGAATAAACAACGAAATTTAGATGGTACTGCTGATTCTATAGTTTCTAAAAGATACACCTCCAAGAAAAAACCAAAGAAAATCATTAGGACTAGAAAGACAAAACCCATGACCTATGTCGGAATTGATTTGCACAAAGAATTCTTACAGGTCGAAACAATGGATGATAAAGGACATACATTATTCAATGAAAAAATTACAAACACCAGAGAGGATATCAAAAAAGTATTTTCTGCAATCCCAAAAAACTCAAAATGTGTAATGGAATCATCATCTGTCTGGTATGGCGTGTTTAGGTTTCTGCGAGACGAACTAGGATTTGATGTAATACTATCAAACCCATATCACACAAAAGCAATTGCAGCATCAAAGAAAAAAACTGACAAGATTGATGCTCACATCTTGGCAGATTTGCTAAGAGGAGGATACATCTCATCTTGTCATGTACCAGAAAAAGATACCGTGCAAACAAGACAACTGGTGAGATATAGAACCAAACTAGTCCGCAACAGGACAAGGATGAAAAATTTGATTCACAGTATAACCTTACAAAATGCAATCAAGATACCAGGAACTGCATTTTCTGATTCATATGTGCACAAACTGTTGGGATTAGATGACTATCGAATAGATGGATATCTCAAGATGACAATATCAATCAATGATAGAATCGCAGAGTCAGACATGAGAATCAAGGATGCTCTAAAACATGATTCTAATGCACAACTCTTAGAATCAATACCTGGTGTTGGAAGATTTACTGCATTAACCATATCCTCTGAAATTGACAATATCGAAAGATTTTCAGATTCTCACAAACTGTGTTCATATGCAGGAATTGTACCATCGGTGAGAAACTCAGCTGACACCATACGCCATGGGTCCATAACAAGAAGAGGAAGTAGCATGTTACGCTGGGTTCTGGTGGAGGCAGTACATTCTCATGTAAGATATGCAAAAAACAGCACCATTACAAATTTTTACAAACGTCTTGCAAAAAAGAGGGGGACATCAAAAGCTGCAGTGGCAGCAGCATCCAAACTGTTGAGAATAATTTACTGGATGTTAAAAAACAACATGACATTTTACCAGTGCATCAAAAATGCATAATGAAACATTATGATCAGAACTATAATCCTCGTTAAACATATTGAGGGAGATCCTCGTTTTGTAACTGCGGCATGGTTCTGATAAATGGATGAAGAATGGTACTGAGGGAGATCCTCGAATAGATATGTGTCCGGTTTCATCTTTTGAAAATGAATGGGATCATCTCTAGCGGTAGCCATTCTCATGTGTTGCAAAAGAGTGCAAATGTTTTTAAAGATTTCACATAGATTTGTGTTTAGTGACTCTAAAACCACTCTTGACTTTTCTGCTGATGTGAATTTGCTCTTTACCATGAGGGTAAGCCTCCCAAGTTATCTGAAAAGTGTATGTATGCTACCGGTCCTACTCTAGAGGGGACCAGACCACAATTGCAACAGTTACTGGATGATTCAACATTCCCAAATTCTTTAGGTGTGTAATTGTTTGATCAATTTCATCAGATAATGCAATAATCATTTTCTCTTGCGGTATTTTTGCAATCTGCTTTCTAATCCAAGAGCCTGATGGAATGATGCATTCTGTTTTTATCTTCAATTTCTTTGTAGTTGATTCAGAATAACAGTTACCAAGACAACACTCCATGATGAAATGATGAATGTCCTCTGAATTGTATTGTGCGTTGTTTTTCTGTGAAGTAGAAAACGACAATGTTGTGCACATTATTTTAGCAATATTTGCAAATGCTTGAGTTGTTGAATTTCTAAGGTGTGCAAAATCAAGATTATGATTCATATTTGATGGAGCAGCACACCTCCATCAAGCTTTTTCTATCCAAATTTGTTGTTTAACTGATGAAATAATGGTTAGTTTGTGATCTAAATTGGATTACTTTCCCAAGTACTGCTTTGTTTCCCAACCCCAAATAACCATCAACACTCTTTGATGCTTTGAAATCATTTCTGATTCTATTGCATTGCAATCATTTTATTGTACAGACAAACTTTCATTTTCAATTCATGAATCATGTTTTCTCTCTTGTGCGATGTCACATGCTCTCCAAACATTCTTTTGAATACAGAGAATGCTCCCTCTACAATCCATCTATCCCCATAGCTTACGCTGAGCTTCCATAGATCCAAGTTATACAATTGTGCCAAAACAGACTTTCTCCGAGGATAACAATCAGTTACAACTGATGAGTTTTTTCTTGTTTTAATTGCAGGTAGAATATCATTATCATAATACAGATATGAAAAATTATCCTTTGTATCATATGCACCATCAGCCAAAGTTTTAGTGACATTGCCAAACTGTTTTGATTGCTCAACTAGCGATATGAAATGTTTTGAATCATGTGACTTGTCATCTGTAATATAGTTAAGGCATTAAATATTTGAATAATTTCACAACTCGAACGTCTCCATTATCTAGTCTCTTCTGCATGTGTTTTCTCATCTCAGTTCCATTTGCAAAGAATGTATTGGCATTACCATTTTTCTCTTCTCTCCACTGTACCTCAATTGGATTGAGTTCTGGAGTGTATGCAGGAAAATATCTTATGATTACATTTCTTTTTGATGCTTTGAGAAATTCTTTTACTCTGACACTTTTGTGGTATGATGCATTGTCTGCAAATAATAACAGTTTCTTACCAAATTGTTTCTGCAAGGATTTTAAGAAATCAAGAAATGAGTCTGTGTTTGATTTATCATAGAACTTGCAAAAAAATACACCGTTATTCCCCAATGCACCAAATGATTGAAATTTTTCTCGAGTGTAATTAATTGGTGTGGTAATGTTATTCTCTGCAAGATACCATCCGCGCTTTATGTTAGGTGCTATCTTGTTTGTTGACTCATCCAGACATAGCGTGATATGTCCCAATTTGGAATATTTTTTGATACTCCTTTTTGCGTTTTTTTAAAACGGGTTTGTTCCTCTTTTGAGGCTGATTTATGATGTGTGGGACGTGGTTTTTTAGATGAAAATCCAATTCTGTGTAGCAATTCTCGCATTCCACGTGCAGAGTATAGGGTGTTGTATTTTTTATTCACATGTGTAATTACCATTCTTGTACTCCACATGAATTGATTAAATCCAAATCTCTGAGGACCTGAAATCAGATCATTTCTTAATGATACTAGTTGTTTTTCATTTAAAAAACATCTAGAACCAGAATATTTCTTGCGGCGTGATGCAGATATTCCCTCTTCATCCATTCGATTTAGCCAGTAGGACAGAGTTGATGGTATGACATCCAGACTTGCACATATCACAGAATACGGAATATTTTGTTTTCTTAGTATTGCAGCCTTTAATCTTATCTTTGCTTTTGCATTTTTTTCATTCTTGCATGCTTTTCTCAAAAAATTAATGCTTGTACCTTTCATGAATTGATTCCCAGAGGAAACCTTGGATTGTCTTGTACTCTTTGACATGGTTTCATTAATTGATTCTACGATCTAGATCTTTTGGGTTAAAATACTTGACAGTTTATTCAAAATTTATATGCCTAAACTATATCAATCCCTGTGATCTGTTTAGATTTCACATCTACTGCCACATGAATTTTAAGAAATCCTCTTCTCTTCTGCCATTTCTGTCTCATCCACTCACCTCTGTCTGCAACCTTGATTCCAGTTGAGTCTATTGCAATGACAATGTCTTTTCCTAGTTTTGGATTCATCTTGATGTCAAGTTTGTTGACACGTTTCCAAATGGCAGAATATGTGGGAGTCTTTGTTTTGGATTGGAGGTGTGATTTTATCAGACCTTCTGTTTGTCTGAATGGAAGATGCAAATAGAGATGACAGTATCCTAGCGCCTCCATGAAGGATTCAGGATAGACAAATCGATGACCTTCCTTTTTGTGATTCATCTCTTTTAGTTCCATACTCCATGATTCCATTGCGTCAAAGGACAACATGATTTCTCCACGTCTAACTAGTGTTTTGTTGTAATTTTTCCAGTTTCTGTTCATGGAATAATACAGAATATTCTGATCTAAAGCTTGGGTGATGAAATTAATTGGATCAACTAGTCATGTTGGGAAACACAGCACCAAGTACTGTTAATGAAACCCGCTCTCTGCAAAAGATACCATACATCAAACCAAAGAAGAACACAGTTAGAAATCCCAAAGGCTCTGCATCATGGAAAAAAATGATAACATTATTCCAGGACAATCAAGATGAATTTGACAGACATTGTCACAAGAGGTCACTTGTTGAATCAGGATTTGCAGTACTCAAAGAAATCTTTGGAAATAGCTTGTCATCAAAAAACAAGCTGGTTCAAAGAAAAGAGTTGGCGTTGCGTGTAATTTGTTACAACATACGAGTTGTTAATTTGATGGAGGTTACAAAACATGTTAGAGGATAGTTTTAGGACACACCCGCATATGCACAACTGATACAGAAATCAAATCTTGTAGCAGAAAATACAGTTGGCTGTATCATAAAGGGGCAGGTGCTGCAAACAGTTCACAAACTTGAAAAGATTGGTCAATCTTAAAAAGCAAGAGGACATCATCAAGAATCATGTTTGAGACAAAAACTATGAATCCTTTTGATAATCTTCCAGAAGACAAATTGGAGATAATCAGAAAAGACTTTGAGCGAGGCAGCTACAGATCAGATACTTTTGAGGGACACCTAAAATCACTGCATGAAGATGATCTAATTCCAGAAGAGGTATTAGATATCATAGAGTTTAGAAGCAGCGATGATGGAAAGAAGACATTCAAGACTTCTGATGAGTTCATCAAGTGGCTCAATGATTAAGCATGGCTGCCCAATGGGAAACCAAAGCAGAAACAAAATTTAAAAAACAATACACGCATCTTGATTCCCAAATCAAACAAAGAATAAATCAGACAATCCAAGAATTAGAAAATTCTAAGAATCTATCAGATTTAGGAATATACAAACCAGACATGCGAGTATTTGTATACAATGTAGGGAAATACAGAATACTATACAACATAAGATATTCTGAAAATACAATAGACTTGATGCGAGTATGCGACCACAAATCAGTCTACAACAAAGACTAGGCAACAAACAAATATTTTTTTGACTGAGTCTACTCATCCAAACCCATTTTATCTTGAAGTAATTTCAGGACTGACTCAGCAGATGGGTATGAGATGATATCAAAGAAAATCAAAATGATTTTTGAAATTATTCCCACAGAGTTGTAACAAGTTATTTCCAAAAGGGAGTAACTCAAGCTAACTCTCATGCCGGGAATCGTACTACTGGTGACGTTACAGCCAGAATAAAAGGAGTTGACGCCAATGGCTCAACAAAACATTACAAGTGCAAGTATCAAAAATGCACAAAATCAAAAACTACTCTTGGCAAAAAACTATATCGAACAAGAACTAGAAACCCAAGGGTACAGAGGTCGCATCAAATATGACAGGACCAACAAAGCCCTGGTCCAATACAGGATTCATCTTCGGAGATCATCTCTGAATCAAGATGCAAAATATGGCATTTGTTACGTGAGATGTATTGTTAGCCATCATATTTTTTCTGAGGTATATATACACTGTAAATTTGTAATCCCAATCTTTTTTGGCTGTAATTTGAGCTTAAATTTGATAACTAGGAAACAAATCTTTCATTTATAAAATTGTATTTTTATGCCTATTTTTATCCCAAAAATTGTTTCTCAAAAGATTAGGGTGAAAAGTGGAAAACATACTTAATATCTAAAGTTATTTTATTCCATAATGACGAATAAAACAATTTCAGTCCTATTCATTATGACTGTTCTTATGACATCTGCTACTGTAACATCTGTAGAATTGATTCCAAATGCTGAAGCGTTAAAAAGCGATGGAAATCGTCTAGCTCAATACGGATCTGCAAATTCCGTTGTATGTGGTGATCGATTATGCTCAGAAGTTGAATCCCAATCTAGTATGACTAGTTCAAAAAAACAACCAACACTTCCTAACATCAATTTACCGATTGATATTCCTTTAACCAAAGGATATGTAAATGGTGGAGAGGTTTTCTATATCTCTACTGAAGCATCAGTAGAAGAGGTTGCTAATCATTTAACTGATCTTACAGGATTCCGAGTTGCTTACACCCCTGCATTAGAATTCACTCCCGAAGAATCACTTGCACAAATCTATGCTTTTACTAATGGTGTAGAAGGCAATGGAGCTTTTGGTTTTCAACCACAAGTTGCTGATTCACAACCAGGAGATGACAAATACAGTCCATTATGGAATGTAAATGCAGTAACATGGAATGAGGATTCAGAACCAAGAGAATTAAAATCCGAAATGGATATCCTTAAAGCTCAAAGTGATGGGGAATTATCTGTTGAAGAAGCTGGCGTAATTGTAAACTGCCCATTTGTAAAATGGGATGGTGATCAACTCCAACTCCGAGATAATTCTTACGTAACTGACGCTGATCCATATGGTGGAGGACAAGTACTTAATATTGATCTTGATCATATGAAAGTAACATTTGTTGCACATAGAGGTTTTGCACCAAACGGTGATACTATCTATTACATTGCAACTGATACATCCTCAAAAGATACTGCAGATGCACTAGGTGTGATTCATGTACCTAGAATTCAAGAAACAATATCTACTGCATCATCCTCAGACTTGTATGTATTTACAAATGGTTTAGAAGGTAATGGACCACTAGGATTCCAAGCAAGTATTGGCTCAACAACTGTTGGCGACAAATTCTATAGCCCCCTCTGGAGAATTCAAACTGCAACATGGGATAATCCTGATAGCGCAGATTTTCTAAAGACGGTGGAGGAGATAACTCAGGCAGCATCTAGAGGCAAACTTGAAACTGGTTTAGCTGGTTTTGTAGTAAATTGCCCATTTGTTGAAGTTGATGCCAAGATGGACAAAATGATGAAAGACGATCACATGATGGATGACAAAATGATGAAAGACGATCACATGATGGATGACAAAATGATGAAAGACGATCACATGATGGATGACAAAATGATGAAAGACGATCACATGATGGATGACAAAATGATGAAAGACGATCACATGATGGATGACAAAATGATGAAAGATAATTCTATGAATGGTGAATTAACTGCCCCTTCAGGTGATGCTCCATTTGGCGGCAACATTGTTGGAACTTTTTCAATTTCCGTAGATGATGGTGATCATGTCATTGTAACTACTTACATCGAAAATACTTCATCAGGAATGATTCAAGAAGGTTGGCTTGTCGATATGGACTCTGGCTATAAGCTAAGTTTAGGCAAATCTCATGATAATGGAAACCTTTTGTTCTCACAACATATGGTAAATCCTTGGATTTATGATGCAATTGTGATTACTGAAGAACCTATTGGAGATTCAAACCCTGAACCTAATGTGCCAGTCGGTGGCGTCTTGTTAAAAACCCCATTTGGACTCTAGTCCATTTTTTTTATTTTCTTATAAAATAATTTGAGAGGATTTCATTAATTGATCATTTGGAACAAATTCAAACTGGAGCGAACCGTTATTTTTAGTATCCTAGTCTACAGTTTTGTGGATGAAAATAAACCCCAATGGAATATGAAATTCACTTAGTTATTTGAACTAGATCCATTTAACATCAAAATTGAATTTAAGTAATTGATGATGCATCACCTGTAAATAATAACAGTTTCTTACCAAATTGCTTTTGTCATGCTCTTAAAAAATTAAATCAACGAATCATCATTAACTTCAATTGGTTTTCTACCCATAAATCCTGAATCTTTTTCATGCCAAAATTTAATCTCAGTTTCACCATATTTCCAACATAGCCAAACTTCTTCATCAAATCGTTTTGAGGGAAAATCCAGCAATCCTTGTTCAATGCTTTTGACAACAACACCTGTATTTTCCAATATTTCAACAGATTCATAGAATTTTGTAATTGCAGAATTTAGTTTTTGTTTTAAATTTACATAAGATTCAAAAGAATTTGTAGTAGATACATTAATCTGTAATTCTTGTTCTATTTTCTTTACTTCGGTGTTTTTTACTAATGCATATTCAAATTTTTTTATTACATCTGGTAATGCGACATTTGCTTCATTAGTAGTAAAAAATGAGAACATGTGATCTAGCAGAAAACAAGGATTAAAAATCTTAGGTGTAGATCTATTAAGAAACGACTTGTATGTTTTGATTTGGAATGCAAAAACAGTGGAACCTTGATTTTCTTTAGAATATACAGCATAAGGGAGATTTTAATGGTTAGTTTGATGTAAGATTAGGTAAAATATTGATGATTTCTAGAAAACTCTAAAAATCTTAACAAATAAAGACATGAAATAGCTTCAAATCAGTAATGTCAAATAAAATAAAATGTTCTCACATACTAGTAACAAAACAAAGTGAAGCATTAACCATTTTAGAGAAGATAAAAAAGGGTGAGAAATTTGGAAAACTGGCCAAAGAATTCTCGACAGACCTCGGCAGTGGAAAAAAAGAAGGAAATTTAGGCTATTTTACAAAAGGAATGATGGTAAAGCCCTTTGAAGAAGCTGCATTTAAGCTTCAGATGGGAGAAATTTCTGAACCGATCAAATCCGAATTTGGATATCATATCATCAAGAGATTGGGATAGTAGTTTAGATTCTTTAACTTTATCAAAATTATTATTAATTTTCTAACTAATTTTTTTAAAATATCCTCTGATTTATTTATAAAAAAATTTTCTCTTTTTTAATCAATCTTTTATTTTCTTTGATTTATCAAAAATCCCTCCAAAACAATAATGAAAAATCGATTAGAAGATATCTGACACCTGCAAAAACGAAAATAAAATGCACAACATTTTTTTTAGATACAATATAAGCAAAATTGTGATACTAGATGAAAAAAGTCTGAAAGAAATTTTAGAATATCTTGAAAAATCAATCAATAATTTAGCAAAAGATACATTTGAGAGCTTGGAGATAGAAGGAGGATTTTCAGACGTGGAATATTTTCTTCAAACTCAATATGATATAAGATTGGAGAATTTACTAGTTGCAAAAAACAGCAGCATACATTATTTAGAATCAAGTATGAAAAATAAAATAATTCAGAGAAAACAAAAGATTTTTAGTGAGTTTTCTAAACGATATAAAAATTAAATAAATGCATCTAGACTAGATTTTTTTAATTCATTTTCTTGATTTTGTTCTAGAACTTGGGTCATTTTACTTCCCATAAATTTTGCAGCAGTCATTTTTCGTTTACCTATCCAATAGTATGCTTCGTCAATAGTATTCTTTGCAATCAGAACCACTAATTTACCCGTGTCTTTTCTACCTGTCCTTCCTCGCCTCTGAATGAATCTAATAGAACTAGGAACATTGTCATAAAAAATAACTTGGTTTACCTCAGCAATATCCAATCCTTCTTCTCCAACACGAGTGGCAACCAATACGCGAAAAACTCCATCTCTAAAATTCTGTACGGTCTCAATCTGTTTTTTTTGTTTTAAACCTGTATCGCCGGCTTTACCAATTAAAATTCCTGCAGAAATTCCCAATTCAGTTAATTTTGTATGTATTAAATCAACAGAGTCGCGGTAACTGGTAAAAATCAAAGCCTTGCCCGGAACCGATTCAATAATTTCTTTTAGTTTAGGTATTTTGGAATGTTCAATTCCGCGAGATTGTGCTTCATTTGCAAGATGAATTGCTCTTGTAAAATTAGGATCAACTTCAAATAATTCTTTTATTCCGACACCTTTCTTTGCTTTTGCACGATCGCAGAATTTTAGAAAAGGAGTTACGCCATGAGCTTCAAGAATATTTAAAGCATAATGAATTCTAATTGCAGTAAATAGTGGTTTTGCAGAGCGCCTATTTTGATTCAACACAAACTGCCTAATTCTTAACAATGCGGAAAGAGATTGTTGTTCAGCTAAACGTATGCCATTTTTTCTAAGAATGTCATATCTTTCATCTAGGGCCAATTTCAATAATTTTTGTATAGATTTCAATTCGATAGGGAGTTCTACATTAATCCATTCTGTATTTGTTTTTTGAGTGTATGGTCTTACATCGGGACTGTCTTCGGTTCGTTCTGCGACACTAGAAATACGAAGTTTTGTCAAGATTTCAGTTGCTTTTTCTTTTTCACTAGGCAGAGTAGCTGTCATTCCTAAAATTCGAGCAGAAGAATCCTCAAAACGCGCAGCAATTCCAGAGTATGCATAATCTCCAACAGTTCTATGAACCTCATCAAAAATTACCAAAGTAAATTGTGCAGAAGATACAATCCCTCTATTTAGATCGTTTCGTGCAATTTCAGGGGTGGCACAAACAATGCTGTTATTCCATAGTTTGGTTCGTTTTTGAATAAGGTCCTCTCCGGTAATTATTGAAATATCATCTAGTAGTAGGTTGTTTTTTAAAAATTCATAATGTTGATTTATTAAAACTCTGGTAGGAGCTAAAAATAATATTCCACCAGTACCCTTAGAAAGATATTCGGAGATTACATGTAACGCAACAGTAGTCTTTCCGAGACCCGTGGGTAAAACTACAATACAATTTTCATCAATTGCTTGATTTGCCAAGTTGATTTGGTAATCTCGTTTTTCAATTGATTCCTTTTTAACATATTTTTTTTCAATAAATTCCGTCATTATTGATATTTAGATCGGAATTAATTGATTTTATGCTTTTGTATGACAAAATACTATGTAACAGTCATATCTTTCTTTAGAAAATATTTGACAAAAAACAGACTTGATCGCATATAAAATTTGAATCAACGTGATCCATATATTGATCAGACAGACAAGATTGATGTGAACGATTCTTTTGACAGGCCCGATTGGGATGAATATTTCATGCTTCAAGCAGAACTTGCAAAACTTCGCTCAAATTGTATGACAAGGCAGGTGGGAGCTGTAATTGTAAGAAATCATAGGCAGTTAGCAACAGGATATAATGGGACCCCGCCAGGAATCAAAAATTGTTTTGAAGGAGGGTGTAAAAGATGTGAGCTTAGAATGGATGGAAAAATTGAGTCAGGTGCATCCCTTGATAGATGTCTCTGCAATCATGCAGAAGCCAATGCAATTATGCATTGTGCAATATTGGGAATAGAGGCCGGAATAAAAGGGGCCATACTATACACTACATTTGTCCCATGCCTAGAATGTACAAAGATGGCAATTACAATTGGAATCCAAAAATTTGTCTGTCTGGACTCTTATCCTGAAACAGATTACGATTTGTTAAAAGAAGCAGGCGTGAAAGTTGTAAATTTGGATAAAAATAAGATTACAAAATGGGCAAAAACACTAGCTAGTAAATACGAGAATCCTGAGTGAGAGAATGCAAGTAAACATACCAGAATCTAAAAAAATTGAATCAATGCCTCCCTCAATGTTGGTATCTGCAACATATGATAATAATTCAAAATCCGCAGTGTTGAAATTTTATGAGCCAGAAACTAAAAAATTATTTTTATGGAAAGACGAAATAAATCACAAGCCCTATTGCTATTCAAGATTAGCGCCAGATGAATTGGATTTCTTGCAAGAACGAGAAGATGTTTTAGAAATTAAAACTGTTCAAAGATATGATCTAATCCAAGACAAAGAAATAGACCTCTCAAAAATTACAGTTACGGATCCACTTGCAATCGGAGGAACTATGGGAGAGAAGAGTATTAGAAATGTAATTGAAACATGGGAATCCGATATCAAATATTATGAAAATTACTTGTATGATAGAAAATTAATTGTTGGAAAATACTATGAAATCACAGATGGGAAAATAAAACAACATGATCTTGAAATTTCAGACCAAGTCAAACTTGCATTGAAAAGTCTGTTGTGGGATAAAGTAGATAGTAAAAGTATGGTTGATCCTGAAGGATTTAAAAAATATATTTCAGAATGGGCCGATTTACTAAATCAACCAATTCCAAAAATAAAAAGACTTGGTGTAGATATAGAAATAGAATCCGAGGTTGGCAGAATTCCCGATCCAAAACTTGCTGAAAAAAAAATAACGGCCATAGGGCTGAAAGGATCTGATGGATTTGATCAAATATTTGTGCTCAAAACAAAAGATACAGAGCAAGGAACAAACGAATTAGACCAAAACATCAAAGTGATATTTTATGAATTAGACAAAGAAAAAGACATGATTTATGATGCATTTGAAATAATCAAAACATTTCCATTTGTTCTAACATACAATGGGGATGAATTTGATTTACCGTATCTTTACAACAGAGCTGAAAGATTAGGAATAAAAAAATCTGATAATCCGCTATACATGATGAGGGATTCTGCAACTCTCAAAGAAGGAGTGCATCTTGACTTGTACAAAGTTCTTTCAAATAGATCATTTCAAATTTATGCATTCAGTCAAAAATACACTGATTTTTCTTTGAACAGTGTTTCAAAAGCACTACTTGGAAAAGAAAAGATAGATTATGGCTTAGAATTTGACGAATTGTCATTATATCAAACAGCAAATTATTGTTATAATGATGCTTTACTAACATACGAACTCACAAGCTTTAACAAAGATTTGATGATGGATTTACTTGTAATCATTGCAAGGATTGGCAGAATGCCCATTGATGATATTGCAAGAATGGGAGTGTCCCAATGGATTAGAAGTTTATTGTATTATGAACATCGACGAAGGAATTGTTTAATTCCAAAACGAGAAGAGTTACAGAGAAGATCAGAAGGGGTAATGTCTGATGCAGTAATTAAAGATAAAAAATATCGAGGAGGACTTGTAGTTGAGCCAAAAGAAGGAATTCATTTTGATGTTGTTGTGATGGATTTTGCAAGTCTGTATCCTAGCATAATTAAAGTCAAGAATTTATCATATGAAACAGTTAGATGTGTTCATGAAGAATGCAAGCAAAACACAATATCGGGAACCCATCATTGGGCATGTACAAAGAAAAATGGTTTAACATCAATGATCATCGGATCATTACGAGATTTGAGAGTAAATTACTACAAGAGTTTATCAAAGAAAGAAACGCTAACAGAAGATCAAAGACAACAATACACCGTTGTCAGTCAAGCACTTAAAGTAATTCTCAATGCCAGTTACGGGGTAATGGGTGCAGAGATATTTCCATTATACTTTCTACCCGTAGCAGAAGCGACAACTGCAATTGGAAGACATACCATTTTAGAGACAATCAAAAAATGTGAAGATGTAAAGATAGAGGTGCTGTATGGGGATACCGATTCGTTATTTATCAAAAATCCAAACCCTGAACAAATTCAGATGGTAATACAGCAAGCAAAAAAAGATCACGGAGTTGATCTAGAAATTGATAAGACATACAGATATTGTGTACTAAGCAATAGAAAGAAAAACTATCTAGGCGTAACAAAATCAGGTAAAGTAGATGTCAAAGGACTTACAGGTAAAAAGTCACATACGCCTGCATTTATCAAAAATTTATTTTATGAACTAATTGATGTGTTATCTAAAGTTCAGACAATGGAAGATTTCGTAAAAGCCAAACAAGAAATTTCTGAAAAAATTGCCACATGTGGTAAAAAAGTAGAAGCAAAAGAAATCCCATTAGAAGAATTGACTTTTAATGTAATGTTGAGCAAAGCCCCATCAGAATATGTTAAAACAATTCCTCAACACATAAGGGCTGCAAAGCAATTAGAATCCATTAGAGAAATAAAAAAGGGAGATAGAATTTCATTTATCAAAATTATAAACAAACCTGGAGTAAAACCTGTAGAATTGGCTAAAAAAGAAGAAATTGATTCTAAAAAATATATGGAATTTATGGAATCAACACTAGAACAAATCACTGCATCAATGGATTTAGATTTTGATACAATGCTAGGAAAACCAAAACAAACAGGATTAGATGAATTCTTTTGGGGTTAGCGAATGGAAATTGATGGACTCCTTTTAACCATATTGGGAGTGGCAGCAGGTATTCTCATTCTCACAGGATGGGTAGAGCAAATTTACAAAGGTTACAAAACAAAAAGTCTCAAAGATGTTTCAAAGTTTTTAATGATTTTTATTTCTGCAGGGGCAATACTATGGCTAATTTATGGAGTCATAGTATCAGACGTATTTATCATAGGCACAAATATTACAGCAATTGTTCTAATGATGATAGTGTTAGCAATGAAAAAGAAATATGACATGCAAAGTAAAACTGCAAATGCCTTATGAAGAATTAAATATAATACAAAAAAATTCAAAGAAAGATGTTTGTCATTAATTGTAAAAATTATGAAGAAATCGCAGGAGATAAAATAATTAGATTTGTAAAAACTGCAGAAAAAATCTCTAAAAAATATAAAATAAAAATAGTGATATCCCCACCACAGCATCTTATTGGACTAGTGTCAAATAGTTCAATTCCAATATTTGCTCAACATGTAGATGATTCCAAAATTGGAAATACAACTGGTTTTGTCATACCTGAATTGTTAAAAAAATCCAAAGTGAAAGGATCTTTAATCAATCACAGTGAACATAGAATTTCAAGTAAAGAAATTTCAAAATTAATTTTAAAACTAAAAAAATTAAAAATGATATCGATTCTATGCGTAAAGGATATAGCAGAAGTAAAAAAGTATGTAAAACTGAATCCGGATTATATAGCCATAGAACCTCCAGAATTAATTGGATCAGGCAAAGCCGTATCTACAGAAAAGCCAGAACTAATTTCAAAGGCTGCAAACGTCGTAGAGTGTGCAAAAAATAGTACAAAACTACTTTGTGGTGCAGGTATCGTCTCAGGACGAGATGTTTCAAAAGCAATTGAATTAGGCTCTAAAGGGATTCTAGTTGCAAGTGGAATCATCAAGGCAAAGAACTGGGATAAGATAATGGCTGATTTTGCCAAGTCAATGGTTTAATACCCCCTTTCTAAGATTGGTTAATCGTAAAAATGAAACCAGTTTATGCATTTGAAGAGGCAGATAGTAAAAAAAGAATGCTTCTAGGAGGAAAAGGGGCGGGATTAAGCGAGATGACTCGACTAAAACTACCTGTTCCTCCAGGATTTACGATCACAACTGAAGTTTGTAACAGGTATTATGATAACAACAAAAAACTTCCAAAAGATGTCATGCCAGCCGTAATGAAAAATATTGTAAAAATGGAAAAAAAGACAGGTAAAAAATGGAATTCTACAAAAAACCCATTACTAGTTTCAGTTCGTTCTGGTGCGGCAATCTCAATGCCTGGAATGATGGATACTATTTTGAATCTAGGATTAAATGAAAAAACAGTGGAAGGATTTGCAGAACAGACACAAAATCCACGATTTTCATGGGATTCATATCGAAGATTTATTCAGTTATTTGGAAAAGTTGTATTTGGTGTAAATGATGAAAAATTTGATCATGTACTAGATGCTGCAAAAACTAAACAAGGAGTTTCAGATGATAGTAAACTAAACGTAGAATCTCTAAAAGCAATTGTATCAGAATACAAAAAAATCTGTGAAGAACATACCAAAAGAAAATTTCCTGATACTCCTGATGAACAACTAGTATTATCAATAGAAGCTGTTTTCAAAAGTTGGATGGGGGAAAGAGCAATAGTCTATCGTGAAAAAAATAACATCACAAAAGATATTGCAAATGGAACTGCAGTCAATGTGGTTACAATGGTATTTGGGAATATGGGAGATGATAGTGCAACAGGAGTAGTATTTACAAGAAATGGTCATAATGGTAAAAAAGAAATTGAAGGAGAATATCTGATAAACGCTCAGGGAGAAGATGTAGTTGCAGGAGTTAGAACAGGAAAAGGTATAGAATTACTAAAAAAAGATATGCCAAAGTCACATAAGGAACTAAGTAATGCATGTGCAAAATTAGAGAAACATTTCAGAGAACCACAAGATATTGAATTTACTATCGAACAAGGAAAATTCTACTTGCTACAAACAAGAACTGCAAAGATGAGTGCCGCAGCATTAGTAAAAACATCAATTGACATGGTAAAAGAAAGATTAATTGATAAAAACAAGGCACTAACAAGAATTCCTGCTCAACAGTTAGAAGCATTGCTACATAGAACAATGAATGAATCAAAAATAAAAAATTACAAACAATTGGCAAAAGGAATTGCAGCTTCTCCAGGAGCTGCAAGTGGGATAGTAGAATTTGATGTTAAAAAAGCAATTGAGTTAGGAGATGCAGGAAGTAAAGTTATCCTGGTAAGAAAAGAAACAAAACCTGAAGATGTTCCAGCATTTTTTTCATCAGAAGGGATTTTGACTAGTTTAGGAGGAAAATCATCTCATGCAGCAATAGTCTCAAGAGGGATGGGAAAACCGTGCATAGTAGGATGCCCAGAATTAAAAATTGATTATGATAATAACACGTGTATTGCCAATGGAATAACTATCAAAAGAGGGGACACAATCACCATAGATGGAAGTGCCGGTACTGTCTTCATCGGAGAAGTGCCAACAGTGGAGCCAAAAGTAACAAAAGACTTTGAACAAATTCTAGATTGGGCTCAAAAAGCAAAGAAGATAGGAATTAGAGCAAATGCAGACACTCCTGAAGGGGCAAAGCTTGCAAGAAGATTTGGAGGTCAAGGAATCGGATTATGCAGAACAGAAAGAATGTTCAATGGTAGTGATAGAATCAATTTGTTTGTAGAAATGATCATGGCTGAAAATATAAAAGAACGAAATAAAATATTGACAAAACTAGGCCACTTACAAAAAAGTGACTTTATTGAAATTCTAAAAGCAATGGAAGGTTATAAAGTCACGATCAGATTATTAGATCCGCCATTACATGAATTCTTACCCAATCCCGAAGAGTTAGTTGAAAAAATTCAGAAATTAGAATCAAGTGGGAATACGAATGAAATTAATCAAGCAAAAATAGTTTTAAAAAGAGCAAGAGAATTAGCAGAAGTCAATCCGATGATGGGACATAGGGGAGTTCGTGTAGGAATCACATATCCTGAAATCTATGAAATGCAAATTCGTGCAGTCTTTGATGCATTAGTTGGATTGACAAAGAAAAAAGTTAAAACACATCCACAAATCATGATTCCGCAAATCAGTAGTATTGCAGAATTAAACCATATCAAGAAAATTTACGATACCATCAAGAAAGAGGCAGAAACAAAACATAAAATGAAATTAAAAATCAACTTTGGAACCATGATAGAAGTGGTAAGAGCCGCATTAACTGCAAACGAACTTGCAACTACTGCAGAATTCTTTAGTTTCGGTACTAATGATCTGACACAGGGAACATTTAGTTTCAGCAGAGAAGACGTGGAAGGAAAATTCCTCCCAGAATATATGGAA
This sequence comes from Candidatus Nitrosopumilus sp., assembly GCA_965205675.1. Lineage (GTDB taxonomy): Archaea > Thermoproteota > Nitrososphaeria > Nitrososphaerales > Nitrosopumilaceae > Nitrosopumilus. The sequence goes on along the minus strand of OZ242186.1, from coordinate 1,141,623 downwards.
AAAGAGCTACTCGAAAGAAATCCATTCCAATCAATTGATGTAAACGGTGTAGGCAGTTTAATCAAAATAGGAGTTGCTGCAGGGCGAGGACTCCGACCAAACATGGAAGTTGGAATTTGTGGAGAACATGGAGGAGATCCTAATTCAATTAAATTTTGCCACGATGTGGGTCTAAGTTATGTCAGTGCATCTCCGCATAGAATTCCTATTGCTATCGTTGCAGCAGCACAAGCAGCAATTGAGCAACCAAAGAAATCAAAAACAAAGAAAAAATAAATAATTCTAAAAAATTACAATAACTATGACTAAAAGTATAAGCTGCTCAGATGCAGGTAAAGATTGTAAATGGTCAGCTACTGCACAAAGTAACGAGGAATTAATGGAAAAAGTGACCGAGCATGTTATTGCAGAACATAAAGAAATTGAGTTAAACTCAAAATCAATATCTGACATAAAATCATTGATCAAAGATATTTGAAAATATTCAAAGCCATAGATTTTAAAGCCTATAACTATAATTGTGAATGAATTGCTCCCAAGAATTGAATCAATAAAACAAATTAGGCAAAAAATAGGAATTACTCAAAAAAAATTGGCAATGATGACTGGAGTAAGCACGTCAATGATTAACCAAATAGAATCAGGAAGAAGTCAACCAAGTTATGATACAGCAAAAAAGATTTTTGAGAGTCTTACAAAATTAGAGGGAGAATCATCATCTCATACAGCGGGAGATTTCTGTAGTAGGGATATTGTGAAATTAAAACCAACAAACACACTTCACGATGCAATCAAAAAAATGCACGAGTTATCAATTAGTCAAATTCCTGTGTTTAATAATTCGGATGTAGTAGGAGTGGTCTCAGAAGATGGAATTGTAAAACACTTGTCAGAATTAGGAGAAGCAGAGCTCAAAAAGGCGAAACTTGCAGATACTATGGATTCAGTTCCGCCAATAGTGGACTTTGATACTCCTGCCAATGTTTTAGTTCCATTAATTAGATATTCTAAATGCATCCTAGTGTCTAAAAAATCAAAGATTGTAGGAATCATTACAGCTTCGGATACTCTGAAAATGATGGAATAGATAATAATGCTAATTTACTAGAAAAAGTATCAAACTGTATTGGTAAAATCAAGTCCAGAATCAAACAAATATGAAACAATAATGATTGAATCAAAAGTTAGGGAGGGGATTTTTCACAAAGTTGTTAAAGATTTGAAAAGTGGAAAAGCTGTTTCTTGTTCTTGTAAATGCTGGAGTAAAGGAAACAAACCCTGTATCGGCATGAGAACTATAGGTTATGAAATAAATTAGATCCTCGATCATGAATTTTCAATTTGTGCCTTATTTTCATTAATTACATGTCGTTGTGTTATATGATGAGGTGATTATTCTTTAGGATGTGAACATAATTCTGCTAACACCCCATGCAAAGATTTCGGATGAACGAAAGTAACTCTAGTTCCAGCAGAGCCCTGTCTTATCTTGCCTAAGAACTGTATCCCACAACCTTCCATTCGTTTTACTTCACCGTCGATGTTATCAGTATCTAATGCCATGTGATGTAATCCCTGGCCTTTTTTATCAAGGAATTTTTTAATTGGGCTATTCTCATTGGTTGGCTGCATTAGCTCCACTCTACCATTTTCCAGATGAATAATTGCAACTTTGACTCCTTCAGATTCTATGGTTTCAAATTCAATATTATCGACATCTAAAGCTTGTTGGTATACTTTGGCGGATTCTTCCACATCATTTACAGCAATAGCAATATGATCAATTTTCATCTAAAAGACATCCTCAACTTAGAGTATTAATGGATTATCCCAAATGATAAAAAATAACTAAAGTTCTATTTTCATGGCTAAATCATTATATGCATTTTATTAAGGGTTAAACTATAACACTACTCCAAGATGAATGAATTAAAAGTAAAAAAAGATTTTACAGATATTTACACACAAGATTCTCCATGTGGATATCTAAAGGAAATGAACAGATTGAAATATTTCATATCCGATTCTACAAAACCGTTGTACAACTCCATCATAGGGCAACTTGAAGAGACATTATCTAGACCCATTAACATTTTAGATTTAGGAAGTTCATACGGTATTAACTCATCATTGATAAAATACAAGTTAACAATGTCTGAATTAAGTGATTTCTTTTTAGACGGCTCTGAACCTACAAAAAAAGAAATTAAACAATTCTACGAAAAATGTAACAGTAATGATAACATAAATTTCTATCAAATAGATATCTCAGAAGAGGCTTTGAAATTCTCCGAAGAGATGAATTTGTGTGAGAGGGGCATAAATATTGATCTTGAAGATGAAAAATTGAATCTGCTTGAACCCTTGCCAAAAATTGATATGGTGATTGCAACGGGATGTGTGGGATATATTGGATATAAGGCGTTTTTAAATTTACTAAAAGTAATTAAAAATAGACAATCTAATTCAAACGAATCAGAAACAGAATATGTTCCTCCAATTTTTGCATTTTCTGTTCTTAGAATGTTTGATATGAAAGACATTGAAGAAGTTTTTAAAATCTATGGCTACTCTATTGTAAAAAGCGACATAGAACCAATACGTCAAAGAAGTTTTTCTGATCCTAAAGAAGAAGCACAGACTATTTTGTTACTACATAGCATGGGAATTAACACTAAAAATTATGAAGATGACGGTAATTTCTATGCCGATTTTTATATTGCAAGATCTAAAAAGTAGAATCTAGTTAAAATAAAAAAGATGATTCTCTTGCATGTAAGAGAAAAATTCAAAGAATTTTCTTTCCAAAGCATTCCCTTGATAATTCCTTAAAATTGCCTATATGCAACACCAACTGTATTTCTAAACAGTACAGTTATCATAACACATGAATCAGTATAGTAAACAAATGAATGTCCAACTTTGTTGTTATTTAATTTGTCTGGCCCTTTAGAGACTATCTTAGAATCTGGATGTAATGCATGGAATGGTCCATGTAAGGCGTACTTTTGGTCTGCGATATGGGATTGTTGCAGAAATTACGATCCAAATCTTTTTTGATTGTAATTGAACCTAGATTGAAGAATTAGGAAATAAAGTTAAACAGATCCTCTTTCCCTTGCCTGATCCTCAGTCTCTGCTATTTCTTGTTGTGTTGTTTTCTCTAGACTGGTTGCAAAATCGGGATTTTACAATTGCGTTTATTAAAATTGGGCACAAATTCTCGTTTGGTTTAATTTTTGTAGTTCATTATTTCTATCAAGGATTAAATAGAAATTCCAAAGGATGAATGTCACTTGAGTCAAGCAACCAAACAGATACAAAAAAGCGATATTAAAGATATCTTAGAAAATTCCCTAAACGGTCAAAGACCTGGACCTGAGGATTGTTTGAGATTGTTAGAATCTGATGATGTTCATTTGATGGGTCTTACTGCTGGTCATCTTACAAGAAAACAATTTGGCAAAAAAGCATCTTTTGTAAATAATATTATTTTAAATTATACTAATGTCTGTATTACTGATTGTAAGTTTTGTGCATTTTATAGATCCCCTGGAGCTGAAGATTCTTACACGTTAACTCTTGATGAAATTGAATCTAGAGTAAAAACATCTTATGATATGTTTAAGATTCGTCAAATCTTGATTCAGGGCGGTCATAACCCAAATCTAAGGATTGAATATTATGAAGATGCATTTAGAATGATTAGGGAGAAATTCCCTCTAGTAGGGGTTCATGGATTATCTACATCTGAAATTGATATGATTGCAAGAATTGAAAAATCATCAACCAAAGAAATTCTATCTAGACTAAAAGATGCGGGATTGCAATCTATCCCCGGAGCTGGTGCTGAAATTTTAACTGATTCCATTAAAGAAATCATCAGTCCAAAGAAAATATCTAGTGATGATTGGCTTAGAATTATGGATGAAGCCCATTCTCTTGGCGTTCCTGGTTCTGCAACAATGATGTATGGCCATGTGGAGAATAACAATGACATTGTTGAACACTTTTCAAAAATTGTAAAACTTCAGGAGAAAACTAGGGGATTTATGGCATTTATTCCGTGGAATTTTGAACCAAACAATACTTTGATGCATAAAGAAGGCATTGTTGAATATGGTACTGGCGGAATCCAACTTTTGAAAATGATTGCAATATCTAGACTTGTTCTTGATGGTTTAATTCCCCACATTCAATCTTCTTGGCTAACTAATGGTGTTGGTATGGCTCAACTTGCCTTACAATATGGTGCTGATGATTTTGGTGGTACTCTGATTGGCGAAGAAGTTGTTTCATGTACTGGCGCACGTTCAACAGAACTTACCGATAAAATAATTATGGATGCCATTCACCAAATTGGTTATCAAGTAGAAGAAAGAGATAATTTTTACAATCCTATTTCTGTATCATAATCCATAACTGGACCATTTTGAATCTACTAGATTCTTTGTTTTATCATCAACTTTGACTTGTTGTTGAATCTCTCTTTCATATCCCTCTTCTCTGGTTTTCTGTGTTGCATCAATTCCCATCTTAGATCCTAGATTCACTAATGGTGATGCTGGATCTAATGTGTCTGTAGGTGTGTTGTTGATAATCATTGTATCTCTTACTGCATCTGATCTTGTAGTTATAGCCCAGATTACATCGTTGATATCATGTACGTTGATGTCTCCATCTACTACCACGAACATCTTTGTGAGTGATAATTGCCCCATACCCCAAAGACCCATCATGACTTTTCTTGCTTGACCTGGATATCTTTTCTTTATTGAGATAATTGCAAATCCTTGGAACCATCCTGCTGCTGGCATACTGAAATCTATTACTTCTGGATGAAACATCTGAATTAATGGTAAAAATGAACGTTCAATGACTTTGCCAATGAATGCATCTTCTAGAATTGGTTTTCCTACCACTGTTGTAACGTATATTGGATCTTTTCTCCTCATAATCCCTGTTAGCGTAAATGTTGGGTATGGTTCAACTGGTGTATAGTATCCTGTATGATCTCCAAATGGGCCTTCATCTCTAATATCTACAGGATCTACATATCCTTCTAAAACAATCTCTGCGTTAGCTGGAACATCTAAATCAATAGTTTTACATTTCACAGTTTTGATTCCTTCTTTTCTTGTAATTCCTGCAAAAAGATATTTGTCTAGTCCTTCAGGGACTGGTGCAATTGCTGAAAAGATTGTGGCTGGTTCGCCTCCGATAATTATCGCAGTTGGTATTTTTTCCCCTTTATCTTTTGAAATGTCACTATGTTGTGCCCCTCTTTTGTGTTTTTGCCAATGCATTAATGCATGAGTTTTATCAACAATTTGCATTCTATAAACGCCTAGATTTCTAATTCCTGTCTCTGGATGTTTTGTTGCAACTAATCCTAACGTGATGAATCTACCTGCATCATCAGGCCATGATTTTAAAATTGGCAAATCATCAAATGATGCATCATCTTTTGATGTAACCTCTGTTACTGGTCCGCTGGTTTCTGTTTTTGGAAATGATGCAGTAATTTTAGAAAGTTCTGGAAGTTTTTTAATTTTATTTAACAACCCTGATGGAATATCCATCTTTGTCATATCTGCTATACGCTGACCAATTTCAGTAAAATCTGTCATCTCTAATCCTATCTCTAGTCTTTTCATGGAACCAAACGCATTTCCTAAAATTGGCATATCGTATCCTTTTACATTCTCAAAAAGTATTGCTGGTCCATTGGAGTACATTTCTCGTCTCATAATTTCAGCAACTTCTAAATCTGGATCTACTTTTATTTTGATTCTCTTTAATTCTCCTTGTTTTTCAAGCTCTGCAATAAAATCTCTGATATCTTTTATCCTCACATTGATTCTCTAGTCAGATCAAGTATAAGCTTAACTCGATTCTACATCGGTGGAAGTTCAGTCTTTTTGTCATGACCGCCAGATCCGAATTTGCAGTAAAAACATAATTCTGATTCCATGTATTTTAATTGTTCAACTTGAATTGCTCCTATCTTTAGTGCAATTTTTGTTAGAATTCTGTATTTTAATGGCATTGCCGGAATTACTTCATCCATGTATACTTTGTAATGATCGGGGCAAAATTTTAGAGTGATTTTGGATGGTTCTTTGCCTTTTTCATTAACTTGTTTTGTGAAATTGATCTGTTCTCTAATGTATTCATGTTTTGGACATGGACAATCTTTACCTCCTGGATGTTTGTAGGCTGGTATGTTTTTCCAATCGAAATCTGGAAATTCTTTTTCAAAGTCATCCATGTGATAAAATATGTGAATTAGCATATAAAACTTGATCAAAATTGGTTGGCGTAATCAACCCAAATGTAAATAAACCCCGGATTATTCATCCAAATTATGGCAGCTGCTAAAAAACAAACCAAAGCAGATCTTGAAAAAAAGATTGCCGAATTAGAAACAAAGCTAAATCAACTTTCTAATCAGCTAACATCAAAACCAGCTGAAGTAAAACCTGCAGAAACTAAACCAGCTGAAAAACCTGTAGCAACTACCAAACCAAAAGGTACACTGCCTAAAGGAATGGATGCAAAACCTGCAGAAACACCAAAACCATCTGAAACTACATCACAGCCTCCCGCAACTGTACAAGACGCATTAGAGAATGCATACATGACTGCTGCAATGACTGATTTCCATCAGTACAGAGCCAAAGTCACAGGTTATTCTCCAGCTCCTAACAGATACTTTGTTAGATTAACTGCTCCTGTAGGAAAAGTTCCAACTACAAACTGGAATGATCAAAAATCAACAGTGACTGGTTACACAGCAGTCTCAAACCAGTACTATGCAACAAGAGCAAGACTAGCATATCATCCATCTGATAAAACATTTGGAAGTTTTAGTGGAGTCAATATGTCAGTTGAAGGTGCAAGTGCACAAACTCAAACACAACAAGCACCACCTCCAGAACCACCAAAACCTGCAAAAGGCACTCTTCCAAAAGGTTTCTAATTCAACAACATCCTTTATTTTCATTTTTCTATATTGTTGATCTTCTATTATCCTCAAATTAGTTCACCCCTTAACTAGGAAAGTATTATGGCCATACTATCGTATATGAAAATACACTGGCATATCTATGGTAAAATTAGGTGATAAAAAGATAAGGTGGATAATGAAATTAAAAGACCAGAAAGTCAAGAATTCAGATAGAATTTTGCTCAAGGATTTTCATATTTTTCATGTTGTAATGAAATAAGGATGTAAAAATCCTTAGTTTTTTTATTTGAATAATTTAAGAGATGACTAAAAATAGAATCAATTATGCCCAAGTCTCAGATAGATTCCTAAACTTTTTGTATGTGTGGAATCTATAAAAACCATGAAAACATTTTGTAAATGCGGATGTCAAACACCACTAACTGATTACGAATATCGTAAATTTTCAGGATATAAAAGAGGGCATGAACCATTACCATAATTTTATTCAATGAATAATCATGTCAAATGTAAAACCCTTGGATCATAACAAGCCAGTAGACTTTGAACAATAACTAATGAGAAACCATGTAAAGCATCCACATACAAGAGTGAGACATCTGCAGACAAATGGCAAATTAGAAAAGTTTTGGGATGTCTTTGAGTGTAAGATAAAATACTTTGAATCAGTGGCAGTTTATGTATTGGTACAACCACACAAGACCACATGATACACTGAATCTAGATAAGATGGAGACGCCATCTGATGTGTATTATGCCAAAAAGATAACAAACGAGATACTCAGATCCCGAAATACTATACTGTCTAACAAATATTCATGACCCAAAATCTTCCAAATTATGCTAATTCCTGAAATTTAAACTTGAATCTACAATGTATGTAAATCGAGTTCAAAATAGGGTGATGAATTTTTGTTATTGAATACATGTGTTTCATTTAGAAAAAATAATGACGGAGCAACAAAAAATAAATCATACAAAAAATATAACAAGATTTGTTATGCTGTGGAGAGATTCTTTGCATGGCTCAAGTGTGGATTCTGCAAGAACTGCAATAAGATATGAAAAGAATTGCGAGAATTATCTGGAACTTGTTTACTTGGCATCAATTTGGTCTGGTCCCCTCTAGAGTAGGACCAGTCCCATACATACACTTTTCAGATAACTTGGGAGGCTTACCCTCATGGTAAAGAGCAAATTCACATCAGCAGAAAAGTCAAGAGTGGTTTTAGAGTCACTAAACACAAACATTGCAACTGCAGAGTTGTGCAGAAAGTACAATATTCATCCACAGACATTCTGCCAATGGAGGGAACGATTTGTAGAAGGTTGCAAGGCATCATTAAATGGCACACCAAACGGAGATGTCTGCAAGAATCTGCAAAAGGAAAATGATTCCCTCAAAAAACTAATCGGCGAGATCACAATTGCCAATGACATTTTAAAAAAAACGTTGGAGAACCAGAAAAGATGACTGCAGTGAATCAACTGAACAAACACATCAGTTTGAACAAGTCATTGTTATTAATTGGAGTCTCAAAATCCAAATGGTATTACTCAAAGTCACCAAGAAGGATTCAGACAGATCCTGCAGTAACTGATGTAGTTCAAAAGATTGGAAAACAAAGGCCAACTTATGGAACCAGACGCATGGCATCCCAAGTCTCAAGGGAACTGAACAAGCCTGTAAACAGAAAACAAATCAGAAGAATATTTCACAAATTGGGCTGGATTGAGCCTAAAAAGACCAAAAATGACATCATCAAATCTGCCAGAACATTATTCAAGCCTGATGCACCAAACCAGTTGTGGCAGACAGACATCACATATGTCTGGTGTGGGGTTGACAGATGGTGCTACTGCTTTAACGTGATTGATGCATTTAGCAGGAAATGGATTTGGCATTCATTTGATGTGGCAGCTCCAAAGAGCACTGCAATTGACAGCATCATTAATGCAGTAGCTACTGCAAAGCCTGATTGCACAAAACTGATTCTCAGAACGGACAACGGTTCGCAATACAACAGCCGAGATTTCAGAAAAGCAGTTGTTCTACTTGGAATAAGACACGAATTCATCTGGCACCACACGCCAGAACAAAACGGACATGTCGAATCATTCCACAAAACACTCAAGAAGGAATACTTGTGGAGGTACGAGTTTGCAAACTATCAGGAAGCCGAAGTTGCTCTAGAGAAAGCACGAATCGATTACAATGGTTCCAGGATTCATTCTGCATTGGGATATCTTATACCTGATGAATTCATGGAGTTATGGGAGATGAAAACATAAATGAATCAGACTGTATGTAAGATTATGCAAAAAGTGGTACTAAAAACAGGGGTCCACTCCAAATTTTGATGTATTGGGGAGTATTGAAATGAGTTGAATGTAGTAGATCACAATATGATGCAAGTATCATTTTCATATTATGTAAAAAATCATACGGACCCGACCGGATTCGAACCGGCGACCTATTGCTCCGCAAGCAATCGCACTATCCAAGCTATGCAACGAGTCCGAAAAGTTTTGGAAATTTACGCTTAATTTGGATTACTATTAGTTAGATTTTGCAAAAATATATGGAGTATCATCAGAGTCATGAAATGTCCAAGCAGTGGGCAATGAAACACTCTGAACAAATTTGAGATGATTGCCTTCAATTAAAGTTCCCCACCCTGCCTCATTTTTTGGATCAAGAGTATATTTTTTGGATAGGGTTCCAGGAAACGCCCAACCAATTTTTTTCTTGAGAGTAGAAATAGAATTGACTTTATTTAAAACTCCAGTTGCAAGCGAAACCCCGCCCATTTGTGCCAAGCCCCCGATGAAAAATATTGGACATGCTAGATTCAAAGAAGAGTAATCAAAAGATACAGCATCAGAACAGATTGGATGAAAATCCAATATAGAAGTCAGAGTATTTTGTAAAGCTACAAGCATATCATCAAGTTCTATACTGTAAGAAGTCATGTCTAAGATTTTTGCACAAAATGCAATACGGCCATCACCAGAACCAATATCAATTATTTCAGAATATCTCAATTCTTTTGCAAATAACGAACCAATATAAGCAGACAGGATCCACGTGGGTGAAAAAGGAGCTTTACTTGAACCGTGTTGGATACTGTTTAACCAATATTTGTTAATGTCACCTTCATATACGACACAATCAATAGAATTGATTTGTTTTTCAAAGGAATTATAGTAGATAGGATTCTTTGCTACAAATTTATGTAGCAATTCTAAGTGAGATTGCTCTATTGGGAATAATTCCGATTTAGATTTTGGAATTATTTCTTGCATTTGACTATTACCATCATAGATTTGAACAAATTCTTTTTTTAGTTCAACCAATTTTTTTGCAAGTTCTTTAATCATGGGAAATTCCATTCTCGTATTGTTCAACAAATTCTTTAGTACTCATTGTTTGACGCAATTCATCAAACAACTTTGCATCTAATTCTGTTTGTTCTTTTGACTTTTCAATAGAATTTCCAGATTGTAAATTCTTTGTCAAGTTTTGAATAGATTTGGATAATTTTGCCATAATTTTTGGATGAATAACAGAGTCAAATCTTTCAGAAATTAAATTTTCAATTTGTGAAATTTTTTCCATTAGTTCCTTAGGCTCAAGACTAGATTGTTGTTTCAGCATTATAGTCATAGACGAGACATTCATGATTTGATAGTATGTCTCAACAATTTCATGAATATTCATATCAGTTTTTGAGTATGCAGTATCAAGCAAAACTACAAGTTTTTGAGATTCATCCTCAAACATTTTAGAAATATCTTCAGCAAAAGTCATATAGAAAAATTAAAGTTTAAATTTTTAAAAATGTTAGGATTGTACTTCTTTTTCTGCAGGTTTGGTATAAACATAATTCATTATCAGACCTGCAATAATTCCCCCCAAAATTGGGGCTGCCCAATATAACCAATGAAATTCCCAGAATCCGGAAATTAATGCAGGACCAAATGTTCTTGCAGGATTTACAGATGCGCCAGTTAATGGTACGGCAATCAAGTGAATTAGAAATACCATACCGCCAATTGATAATCCATGTAATCCTGGAGACGCTTTTTTGTGAACCGCTGTCATAAAGATTACAGTTACTAAGAAGAATGTCAAGATTGCCTCAATTGCAAATCCAGAACCCACACTATTATTGATTAAATCACTTGGACCGCCTTGAGTTGCAAAGTTAACTCTTGCACCAAGTTCAGGTAAGATTACCATAAGGGTTGCAGCTGCGGCTACAGCGCCAATTAATTGTGAAATAATATATCCAACTCCATCTACAATTCCGATTTTTTTTGTAATCATCATAGGAATGGTAACTGCAGGGTTAATGTGAGCACCAGAAACATGTCCGAATGCATAAACCATCAAAGCAATGGCACCGCCGTGTCCAAGCGAAATGAACAATACAGATTGTGTTGTCAATTCTTCGCCAAATGCAGAAACTGCAAGAATTACTGAAAGAGGACCAAAGAATACCAAACCATAAGTTGCAATTGCTTCTGCAAGATATGCTCTTGGATTAGCCATCAAGCTAAAGCCTTGTGCATATCCATATAAAAGATTCGACCTAGATTTCTGATCAACTGATCTCAAAAAGTAATTAATTATAGAACAATCCAATGAAGAATACATGATTTCTGAAGGAGATTCTGTTCCAAAATTTGTAGTAAATGATGCAAATGGGGAGAAGGTAAAATCAAGTGACTTTAAGGGCAAAAAACACGTTATTTACTTTTATCCAAAAGATTTTACACCCGGATGTACCACAGAAGCTGACGGATTTTCTAAAGACTATAAAAAATTCCAAAAAGAAGGAATAGAAATTATAGGAGTCAGTCCAGATAATGTTGAATCTCATAAAAAATTCTGTAACAAGATGGGAATCAAATATACACTGTTAGCAGACGTAGACAAAGAAATCTCAAATTTGTTTGGGGTTTGGGGTAAGAAAAAATTCATGGGTCGAGAGTACATGGGAGTTATGAGAAGTACATTCCTTGTAAATGAGAAAGGAAAAATCTTCAAAATATATCCCAAAGTAAAACCTGCAGAACATTCTAAAGAAGTATTACAAGAATTTCTAAATTCAAAATAAAAATAAGTAAAAGAAAAGATTGTAAAAAGGTCAGAAACCTTTTGGTAGAGTGCCTCTAGATGCTTTTGGTGCTTCAGATTCAGATTTTGGTTCAAATCCTTTGGGTAATGTACCTCTACTGGCTGTAGCGTGTGCTTTAGCTTCTGTTTCAAGTAATTCTTGAAAGGCTTTTTCTTCATCTATCTTTTGTTGTTCTAATCTTTGCAAGTAATCTGCTTCATAGTCGGCTAGTTTTTCGTCTCTAGATTTTCCATCATTTGTGAGATATGTTGATTGTTGCTGAGGATGTGCCTGTTGTGTTTGCGCCATACCTTTTGGAAGAGTGCCTTTTGCAGGTTTTGGTGGTTCTGGAGGTGGTGCTTGTTGTGTTTGAGTTTGTGCACTTGCACCTTCAACTGACATATTGACTCCACTAAAACTTCCAAATGTTTTATCAGATGGATGATATGCTAGTCTTGCTCTTGTTGCATAGTACTGGTTTGAGACTGCTGTGTAACCAGTCACTGTTGATTTTTGATCATTCCAGTTTGTAGTTGGAACTTTTCCTACAGGAGCAGTTAATCTAACAAAGTATCTGTTAGGAGCTGGAGAATAACCTGTGACTTTGGCTCTGTACTGATGGAAATCAGTCATTGCAGCAGTCATGTATGCATTCTCTAATGCGTCTTGTACAGTTGCGGGAGGCTGTGATGTAGTTTCAGATGGTTTTGGTGTTTCTGCAGGTTTTGCATCCATTCCTTTAGGCAGTGTACCTTTTGGTTTGGTAGTTGCTACAGGTTTTTCAGCTGGTTTAGTTTCTGCAGGTTTTGTGCCCATTCCTTTAGGCAGTGTACCTTTTGGTTTGGTAGTTGCTACAGGTTTTTCAGCTGGTTTAGTTTCTGCAGGTTTTGTGCCCATTCCTTTAGGCAGTGTACCTTTTGGTTTGGTAGTTGCTACAGGTTTTTCAGCTGGTTTAGTTTCTGCAGGTTTTTCAGCTGGTTTAACTTCAAGCTGTGTTGACAATTTAGCTATTTTGGCTTCAAGATTTGCGATTTTGACTTGAAGATCTTTTTTAGTACTTGCTTTAGTTTTTCCTGCCATTCCTTAAAGTAAATAACGTATTGTTTATTTACATTTTGATCATCTAAAATTTTTCTTCAAATTAATTGATAAAAAAATAAAATATATTGTAAGAATTACATTGGTTTTGAATTAATCAGGTTCCCAAAATTGCATAAGATACATGCAATTGTTACATCGCCACAGTCTAACATGAACACCATTATTGGTATCAGCAGCATACTTGTCGTCATCCATTTTCATAACCGTTGGGAGGTAGCTTAGCTCGTTATTTTCAAGCCATTCCTTTTGTTGGCAATTAGGACAGTTGATCTTCGGAGTCATGTATAAGGTATAACATAATCAAAGATGAATATTACTATTCAAAATAAAGGGATTATTCAAAGATTGATTCAAATGGCGAAAAACCACAAATGAACATTATAAGCAATTAAAGCCATATGTGAAATTGCCACATAGAAATACAAATTCAGAGGCAGGTCTCACATTCAATGTTCTAAATATGATACGATGATAGTATGTTTTTTAAAATGTTACACAATCAAATTTCTATGTAATCATATCAAAAAATGTACATGTTTTTCCACCTAAACCAATTATGGTTTGATTTAACAAACCGTCATTAGTTGTAACTATGACCTCATTATTGTGCTGAAAATACACAACAAGCAAACAATCAATCCTTAAAAGTGGTTTATTATTTTTATCTTTGTATTTTTTTGTATTATGCAATTCCTTTGTTTTTTGTAAATTCTACAAAAATTGTATAGTAAAAACTCAAAAAATACTCAAAAACAACACTTGAGATTAGAAACTATGATATTTTTTGATTAGAAATCTATGCTGAATCAATTATTGATAAATTTAATAAATCCTGTAACTTGTTTTGATACATGGTTGATCTTAAAACATATGAAAAAATAAATGAAGAAATCAAATTTACAGAAGAAGAAACAACAGAACTTTTGAAATTAAGCGAGAAGGAGATATTGGTTTTGATTCTTTCTGAATTAAAAAAAATAACAGAAAACACGCAAAGATAACAAAAGGATTATTTTTGATTTAATTTACACATAAAATTATTTTAGTCAAAAATAAAGTCTGCTAGCAAATCAAGACTTGATTAAGGACGCATCTCATTGATTAATTCTTTGTATAAACAACTCATCTCAAAACAGTTCATTTAGTAAATGATTGATGATCATTTGGATCTATGAACAATCACAGTCAAGCTAGTCCGTAAAATATCAAGAATTGACAAACAAACAACGGAAATATCAGAACTACATGTTCCTTCACCTACAAAAACAGACAGACTGAGAGATGAAGATAGAAAAATCATCAATGGAATAATCTACGTCCTAACTACTGGGTGTAGATGGGATGACATGCCAAAAAAGTATGGTGATGAATACTGCAAATTAAAAGATTAAACAGATGGCAACAAAGAGGAATATGGATGAAATATTCTAAAATCTGCAATAAAACCAGCTTACTCATCTGGTAAGATTAATTCACAAAAAGTACCAGCTTACTCCTCAAGGGTTGCTGCAAAAAAGGGGTAACGATATAAGAAGAGATGGTTTCAAAGAGATTACAGGCACAAAAATTCATGTTGCAGTAGAACAAAACGGTTTACCGATATCTATTGCAATGGATTCTGCAAATATTCCATGATTCCACAAAATTAGCTGATGTAATAGAAAACATCTCTGATTTTGTAGATGGTGAGGGAAATTGTTTCAGTTTATGCAGACAAAGGTTATGATGCAAAATCAATTAGAAATTATTTGAGAAACAGAAACATCAATCCCTATATTCCACTTAGAAAAAATAATACTGGAGCAATAAAAAATAAATCATGCAAAAAATAAATCATGCAAAAAATATAACACGATTCGTTATGTTGTGGAGAGATTCTTTGCATGGCTCAAGTGTGGATTCTGCAAGAACCGCAATCAGATATGAAAGAGTAGGCAGAAAATTATCTTGGGTTAGATAACATTGCATTATTTTGATGTGTTGTAGGGTTTTGAGATGAGTTGAACGTTGATTCAATACGATCTTGGACTGAGCAGCATTTGCTACACATGCCGTTTTGTTAGGATCTTTTTTCATTTTCTTCTCATATTCTACACATTTGTTAATGCCTTTTTTTGAATCCCATATCAGAATTTTTCCTGATCTGAATAATAACTCTATATCTGGAACGATTTAATTTAACAACAACAAAATAATTTTCGATCTAGTATCACCTTATATGACAGATTTTTCATCAATTAAGAGAGAAGATGGCAGCAGAGGCGCATTTCATTGAAACAATCATAGGCGTAGGCATACTTTTATTTGCGGCTAAATTAATGGCAGAACTTTTCCTCAGATTAAAACTTCCAATTGTATTAGGAGAATTACTTGCAGGTATGATCATAGGTCCATTTGCATTAGGACAATTTTTTGTAATCGATGGCAAACAAGTGTTACACATCAATGATGAAATCAAAATTTTAGGGGAGATGGGAGCAATTGTTATTTTGTTTATGGCCGGATTGGAAATGACGCCGAAAGAATTTCTCAGAGGAGGTAAAGCATCATTTACAGTAGGAACATTGGGAGTAATAGTCCCATTTTTTGCAGGATTGGCAGTATTTGGGATATTTGGATTTGAGGCATTAGAATCAATGTTGATTGCAACAGCACTTACTGCCACAAGTATTGCAATTTCAATTCAAGTGTTAAACGAATTTGGAAAAATCAAAACTCCCGAAGCTAGATTGATAATTGGAGCAGCAGTGGTAGATGATATTTTAGCAATTGCAGTCTTGTCAGTAGTAATATCCATTACTGGTTCAGATGGAGGAGTTGAGAGCATAGACATTACTGAAGTAACAGTAACAATTTTGAAAGTATTAGGATTCTTTGCAATAATGCTGATTACAGCCGTTATAATAATTCCAAAAGTAATCACACCAAGACTGTGGAAAGCAAAAGGCAGTGTGGAAGGGATAGCTACTGCAGCGTTCTTTGGTGCTGCAGCAGTAGCCGGACTCTTAGAACTTTCACCGATTGTAGGTGCATTTGCAGTAGGAATGGCTTTGTCAACTACCAAAGTATTTGAGAAAGTAGAGAACTTTATTGGCAAAATAGGATTGATTTTTGCACCATTATTCTTTGCAATAATTGGAGCGCAAGTAGATCTAAGAGCAGTAGATTTGAATATTCTGATACTAAGTGGAGCAATTATTGTAATAGCAATCGTAACAAAGTTATTTGGATGTGGACTACCTGCCATGTTCTTTTTGAAAAGCAAGGCACAAGGAATGAGAGTAGGGATAGGAATGATTTCTAGAGGGGAAGTCGGGTTGATTGTGGCCGGCGTGGGCGTAACAGCAGGAGTTCTATCAACATCCGTATATTCTACAATTGTAATAATGGTGGCAGTTACAACAATTATTACTCCAATATGGTTAAAGATGGAATATAGAAAAGAACAAAAACGAGAAGGAGATCCATCTACAGAAAACACTGTATAGATATAAGAACAGAATAGATTCTCAAAAAGTCTTAAATTACACAGAAAATTCTCTAGTTTAACTCATGTCCGAAATAAGCAATGAATTATTTAAAAAAGAAATGATTGAAGAGATTAAAAAAATCCAATTAGAACTAAACGAATTAAAAAATATCAAAGAAAATATGGTAAAAAAGGTAGTAAAGAAAAAGGTAGTAAAGAAAAAGGTAGTAAAGAGAAAACCCGCTAAAAAGATTATAGTAAAGAAAAAGGTAGTAAAGAAAAAGGTAGTAAAGAAAAAGGTAGTAAAGAGAAAACCCGCTAAAAAGATTATAGTAAAGAAAAAGGTAGTAAAGAAAAAGGTAGTAAAGAAAAAGGTAGTAAAGAGAAAACCCGCTAAAAAGATAGCCAAAAGAAGGATATCTAGGCGTCGATAGATACGAAATATATCAAATTATTTAACGAATTTATGTCCAAATCAAAATGATCATTTATGAACAAGCTTGACCCTGTTATTTTAAAAGCATGTGATGAAATCACACAAAATCTTTTAACAATTCAAGAACCAAGTAAAAAACAAGTAAGAGAAGAAATCATAAAAATCTGTACAAAATATGCATTGGAAAGAATTCCTAAAAATTATGAAATATTATCAATGGTAAAAGAATCAGATTTTGATAAACTAAAAAAAGTGTTAATGCGGAAACCTGCAAAAACAGCATCAGGAGTATCCATAGTAGCATTAATGCCCAAACCATATGCTTGTCCCCATGGACGGTGTACATATTGTCCGGGAGGGATTGAATTTAATTCGCCCAACAGTTATACCGGAAAAGAACCGTCGTCACTAAATGCAATTCAAAATGAGTTTGATCCCAAATTACAAATTGCATCAAAAATTGAAAAACTAGTTGCGTTTGGTCACAACCCATCTAAAATGGAAATTGTAATTGTGGGGGGTACATTTCTATTTATGCCAAAAGACTATCAAAAAGATTTCATAAAATCATGCTATGATGCATTAAATGTAATGGATTCTAAAAATTTAGAAGAAGCAAAAACCAACAATGAACATGCAATAATAAGAAATGTAGGTTTTACCATTGAAACAAAGCCAGATTATTGCAAAAAAGAGCACGTGGATTTAATGTTAAGTTATGGAATTACAAGAATAGAGATCGGAGTCCAATCATTACAAGAAAGAGTATACAAAATAGTCAACAGAGGTCACAATTACAATGACGTAGTAGAATCATTTCAAATCTCAAAAGATGCCGGTTACAAGTTAGTGGCACACATGATGCCTGGATTGCCCACCATGAAACCCGAAGAAGACGTTGCAGATTTTAAAAAGTTATTTTCAGACCCGCAATTACGTCCAGACATGCTGAAAATTTATCCATCACTAGTCATTGAAAATACGCCATTGTATGAAGAATACAAACAAGGAAAGTACACGCCATATTCAGATGAAGACATGATCAATGTACTAACAGAAGCAAAAAGAAATGTTCCAAAATGGGTCAGAATTATGAGAGTACAAAGAGAAATATCTCCTGGAGAGATTATCGCAGGTCCAAAATCTGGGAATTTGAGACAAATCGTACATCAAAATCTTGCCAAACAGGGATTATCTTGTAAATGTATCAGATGTAGAGAGGCAGGGCTGACAAAAGAAAAAACAAACAGAGATTTGAAATTAAATAGAATTGATTATAATTCATCAGGAGGAAAAGAAGTGTTCTTGTCGTATGAAGATAAGAATGAATCAATTTATGGATTTTTAAGATTAAGAAAGCCAAGCAGTGACGCACACAGAGATGAAATTAATCAAAATACATGCATAGTAAGAGAGATTCATGTATATGGAAAATCATTAAAGCTTGGAGAAAAGACAGAAGAAGAAATTCAGCACGCCGGACTGGGTAAAAATCTAATGAAAGAAGCAGAAAAAATATCTAAAGAAGAATTTGATGTAAAAAAATTACTAGTGATTAGTGCAGTAGGGACAAGAGAATATTATCAAAAATTAGGGTATTCGTTATATGGGCCATACATGTCTAAAACATTGAACTAGTGAAAAGAAATGATGGAGCAGAAAATTATTGGAAAAGGAACTTGGATTGATAAATTAGCTTCAGAATTATTAAAACGTGAAAAAATTCTTGGTAGAAATACAGATACACTCCGAGTAGAAAGTGGATTGGGCGCATCAGGAATACCACACATTGGAAGTTTAGGAGATGCAGTTAGAGCATATGGTGTTAAACTAGCATTAGAAAATTTAGGATATAAATCAGAATTGATAGCATATTCAGATGATTTAGACGGACTACGGAAAATTCCAGAAGGAATGCAAGAGTTTGGATTAGAAGAACATATTGCAAAACCAGTGTCATTAATTCCAGATCCTTACGGTTGTCATGATTCGTATGGGATGCATATGAGTAGTATTTTACTGGATGGATTAGACAAAGTTGGAATAAAATATGAATTTAGAAGAGCAAAAGACACGTACGAGCAAGGATTGCTAAAAGAACAAATCCACACAATCCTAGCAAACAGTACAAAAATTGGAGATAAAATCTCAGAACTTGTGGGACAAGAAAAATATCAAAAATACTTGCCATATTTTCCAGTATGTGCAAATTGTAATCGTCTCTATACTGCAGAAGCCTCAGAATACATTACAGATGAAAAGAAAGTAAAGTACACTTGTCATGATGCGGAAATTAGCTCAAAGAGAGTCAAAGGATGTGGTCACACAGGAGAGGCAGATATTAGAAAAGACCTGGGAAAATTAGCATGGAAAGTAGAATTTGCAGCAAGATGGACTGCATTTGATATTAGATTTGAAGCATATGGAAAAGACATCATGGACTCAGTCAAAGTAAATGATTGGGTAGCAGATGAAATTTTAGAGTTCCCACATCCACACCATGTAAAATATGAAATGTTTCTTGATAAAGGGGGAAAGAAAATTTCAAAATCATTAGGAAATGTAATTACTGCACAAAAATGGTTAGAGTTTGGTAGTCCAAAATCAATCTTACTATTACTTTACAAAAGAATTACAGGTGCAAGAGAATTAGGATTTGATGATATTCCATCGCTTATGAACGAATATAATGAATTAGAAGACATTTACTTTGAACGAATCAAAGTAGAGAATCAAGCAAAGTTGATAAAATCTAAAGGATTATATGAATATGTAAATCTCTTAAATCCACCAAAACAATCAAGCACACATGTAAACTATAGATTATTAATTGAATTGGCAAAAATATTCAAAGAAAATAGAACTGAAAGAATAATGAAGAAATTATTAGATTACAGGGTAATCAAATCACCAGAAACAGAAATAGAAAAACTCATAGAACTTGCAGGCAATTATTCAAATGAATTTAATGAACAAGAAAAAATAAAAATAGATTTAGATGAAACTGCAAAAAAGGCACTAAAATTACTTGTAGACGTGTTGGGAGGAGACTCAGAACTAGAAGACATTCAAAATACAATATACCAAATTGCAAAATCAAATGGCATGCAGCCAAAAGATTTCTTTAAAATATTATACCAAATCATACTTGGGACATCTAAAGGGCCAAAAATAGGACCATTCATTTCAGATATCGGACGAAAACAAGTAGCAAAAACACTCTCAGAGTACATCTGATCATGGTTCACGGAGAACATAACAGATCAAAAAACAGTGGAGGATTTGCATTAATTATACTAGGAGCATTATTGTTATTTCTTGCACCAAATATCTACCAAGATATGCGTGAGTTAGGCACAATGTCAATAATTGGAGGCACAATTATTGGCAGTATTGGATTCTATCTTAAATTTTTCAGAGGGCAAATAAAAAAGACATAAGAAAGGTTCATCTTTTGGAAAAAGTCAGGGTGTACAGATATGGGATTTTTTGGTAAAAAGAAAGTAGAAAAAACTGTAGATGAGAAAGAAGAAATAACTCTGAAAACAGAACTTGAGACAAAAATAGAAAAAATACAAGAAGAATCTAGAGAAAAACAAAGAAAATTAGACGAAATTACACAAAAAATCACATCTGTAAAAGAAGAATATGATTCAACAGTTAGCAGTCTAATGTTAGTAAAAAAAGAATTTAATCAAAAAAAAATGGAATTGGATATAATTCAACGCAAGCATAAAGAAATTGAAGAAAGAAACAAAAAATCAGAATTAATCAAAGACGCAAAATCCGTAGAACAATTCAACAAGACAAAAGGAGAACATTCAAAAATTAAAGAAGAGTTAGATGAATTTACAAAAAAATGCGAAAAAATCAAAGAACAGATAGCACAAGAACAAGCAACATTACACAATATCAAAAAACAGCAAGTAGAAGTTGAAAAAGAATTAGAGGGGGCAAACTCTAGATTATATAATGCAAAAGAAGAACTAAATAAAAAAGACACTTTTGAAGATGCCAGTATTTTAACCCCATCTGAGAAAGAATTCATAGGTGCAGATAAAGCAAATCAAAAAAGTTCTGCAGGAATCATAGAGGCCGCAAGTGCTGTAGTAGGATCTTTAAAATCAAAACTCAACACAACCCTAAGAGAATTGGAAACAGTTCAGACATTATTAGAAAAAGAAAGAAGAGAACATGAAAATACAAAAAAAGACTTGGAGAATCTCAGACAAACTACACAATCACCAAATAAATCATAAATCTACAAAGCGTTTTTGCCATTTTGATTTTATTTCATCTTCTGAAATACCAAGATCATACAAAGGTGAAGTTACAAGAGAGACAAAAGAAACATCTACAAGAACAATTGAATTTATCTGACTCTTGACTCCTTTTTGCCTATAATGACATAGTATCTCTTGGAACAAAGTACCCTCTTCAAGAATTCTAGATTTGCCTTGAAACAAGTACCCCTTACGAAGAATAGGATCAATGACATTAATTTCAACATCAGGAATACTTTGTAGATTTTTCATAGTGTCAGGCGAACGAATATCTGCAAAAGCCAAAATTTTTGAAGTCCATCCAATTATAGTCCCTTTAGGAGAAAGGTTGGGTTTGCCATCAGATGAAACAGTTGCAACATAACCTAGTTTTTGTAAATTCAAAAAATCCTTAATTTCTTCAGTAATCATAAATAATATTTTAAAATTGATTGTATTTAGTTTTCATATTATCGCATGAATTCAGCCATTTCAATAGAGACGAAGAAAAAGCCTATTCCGCCACCGATGATTGCAATCCAAGCAGCGATTTGCTTAATTTTAGACATTTGATAAGAATTCTTTAAACTCATTATTGAATCTAATTGTCTGTCTCAGACAATTATAATTAGACAAACATAGAGATAACAATGTGGCAAGCATCAAAGATATTGGAAAATTCTTTTTATTCATAGTGGGAGGATTAGTTGCCATAATTGTAGGATCATTTATGATTAGAGGTACAATGCACATGTGGGATAAACCGGACAAAAATAAAAAAGACGGAAAGGAAAAAGACTAAAAAGCAAAGATTCTCAAATGCTATTAAAGTTGTTACAGGATTCATCAATTAGAAAATCATTAGATCAATATATTCAACGAAGAATTCGGGAGATCCCTACAGAAATGAAACAAACATTTCCAGCAATTAAACAAATTTGGAAGTGTGGAAATGAAACAGATTTTCTTTACGGTTACTATGTAGGAAAGATAGAGGAAGGGGCTTTGCACTATCTGCTTAAAGCAACTCGTGCATCAGCCGGAGGATATGTAGATACTTTTGAAATTAGAGGAATAATTGAGACACAAAAGACAAAATTACAAAAGGCAATAAACTCTGCAATTAATTAGTCAAGTAAAAATAGAACTTTGATTTAGTAAATCCATGGTAGGGCCACAAGATGGAGGGTTTGGATTTGATCAATCAAAAAAATATACTAGCGTAGATAACATTGAGGAGATTTGCGTGCAATGTCAAGCAGGACAACATAAAAAATGCCTAAAGAAATCAAAGGAACAAAAAGTTTGTGAATGTGAACATTGTATGATATATGGATAGATAATTTTAAACTTGTAGAAAATTAAAGAGCAGATAATTTATTTTTTAATTCTTGAATTTTTTTTTGATATGAATCAGAAACATTTTGTGCAAATTCTTTATGTTCTGAAATAATAACTGATAATGCTTCTTTGTATTCTAAATGACCTTTCTTTATTACATCACAAGATTCTAACGATGTAATATGACCAGTTACAGTAGCAATTGCTCCTTTCTGATTAAATTTTACAATTCCGCCAAAGGCTTCAATAAACATGAATGCCGAATCTGCCTTACACTTGTAGGTAACTCGACCAGTGTCAGTATTAAATAATTGCGTAATGCCGCTAGGCTTTCTAGTGACAGTTATTGTCATAAAATGAATGAAAATAATGCAGTATTAATTATTTTATAAATTAGTTTTCTAAACGACAGGTTCTGCAGGGGCGGCCGCATCTATTGCAAGAATTTTGTCTATTTCATTAATTGCAAGCTTGTCACGTCCAATAAGATCAAACTTTTGCAATATTGTTTCAAATTTTGTTTCTTCTTGAACTTGTTCATTGACAAACCATTCTAAAAATACATTAGTAGAATGATCTTTTTCTTTTTGCGCAATTTCAACTATTTTATGAATTGCTTTGGTTACGACTTGTTCATTTTTTAATGCAGTCTTAATTAATCCTTCAAGAGATTTGTATGTAGTCAAGGGTGATTTAGTTGCAGGAATAGTTGCAATAGCTCCCATATCATTAAGATAATGTACAATTTTTAACATGTGTGCTCGCTCTTCATCAGACTGGGCGTAAAAGTAATTTGCAGATCCCTGATAGCCAGTTACTTCACACCAAGAAGCCATGGCCAAATAGCTATTAGATGCAGAAGATTCCAAGGCAACTTGATCATTTAATGCTTTTTTCATTTTACTGGAAATTTTCATATTAACAAGTAAGAATCAAGTGAATTTAAAGGATCAGGAATAAAATTTTGTTATTAAAAAGAATAAAGCAAATCCAGACAAGAACAATATGCCCGCAAAGCTCAAAATTTTCAATAGAATTGAAGGTTGATGATCTTTTGCTAAAAATTTACCAGTGACTAATCGAAAATTAAAAACAGCAATGATAGGAGCTATAACAAACGACAAAACAGTTGCAAAATCAACTAATTCCTTTAGATTGTCTCCAAATCGAGAAACAATTATAAAAGATCCACTTGCAAGGATGATTAAAAAAAATACATATAACATACGAAACTTTGAGGACACTTCATCATTATTTTTGACAAAAATCAACTCGACTGTTCGTTGTAAAGACCTGGAATATCCATCAAATACTGCAAGAATTGTTCCAAACATCACAGTAAAAGCAGATGCGGCAATAATGACATAACTCCAATTCCCAATTGTTTGAGTGTATAATGTCACTACTTTATGGGCAAAAAGAGAATTGTTGTTAGGAAGTTCTTGGCCAGAACCATAAAAAATGAACGCCCCCAATGTAACAAACATTATTGCAAGTATACCAGCTACCAAGTACGCTAAACGAAATTCAAATAAAGTTTCTTTTAGTTTTGGTTTGTATTTTGTTTGTTTCATTTTCTCCAAAGTCCACAAACTATTCCAACTAGAGAGATCTATAGCTGTGGGCATCCAACCCATTAACGCAAGTAAGAAAAAAACTCCGGAAATTTCCCATAGATTTTTTGGCTGAAATCCTTCAACGGATTCAACAGGTCCATTATACAATGCAAATGAAAATGCAGAAACAGTAGATATCAACATAACAATTGCAATTATCTTAATCATGCTATCTAACACATTATATTTCCCAATAGCTAAAATTGAAACACATATTGTAAATAATATAGCAACAGTCCATTCTCCAAGAAATTCCGCATCAAAAAGATTTTCAAAAAATCCTGCAGTAACAAATCCAATTGCACCAGTTACAAAAAACATAGATGCAATGGTGAGTAAGAAATACAACCACAATGCAGGCTTTCCAAGTTTCTTGTATCCATCAATAATGCTTGTTTGAGTAGAAGTTGCATAACGTGAACCATATTCAAAAAAAGGATATTTTAACAAAGTTACAACAATTACAAATCCCAGAATCAATAAACCAAAGTCCGCACCAGCTCTGGTGGATTGAACTAAATGCGAAACGCCAATAGCAGTGCTTGCAAATAATATTCCAGGACCTGCTGTCTTTGAAAAAGTAGATAGTTTTTGATTCATAAATGTCCAGATTAAAGAAGATTTACAGTCCAGGCATCATCAACCCAAACTCCAATTACTTTTACATCTGGATTCCATAAGGAAATTACTTTGACACCTTTTTTGATTTGGGCAATGTGTTCATCATTAGAGACGGGATTGCCCGCACAGTCATAATGACCAGAAACCACAATTAATTCAGACTTGTGGGCATTAATTGAAATGCTAATTTTATGTTTAATTGAATCTAAAGCCAAATTTGCTGCAACAGTTTTGTCAATTCCGGGCTCTGTTATCGCATCAACAAAATCAACAGAAAAATTTTCTTTAATCCAATTTGCTAAAGGTATCTGAATTCTTCCATCCATACAAGTAACAGATGTTGCAAATTTTCCTTCTGCCATAGTTGATCGAAAACAAGCTTACTTAAAAATTATTTTTGATACAAAAAACAATCAAAAGTGTGATCATTTACCATTCCCACAGCCTGCATCAATGCATAACAAATAGTAGGTCCAACGAAATTAAATCCACGAGTTCGAAGAGATTTACTCAACTTCTCTGAAATTTCAGTAGATGCAGGTAACTCCGCATGTTCTTTGAATTTATTTCTGATTGGTTTGTGATCAACAAAACCCCACAAATAGTTATCAAAAGTACCAAATTCTTCTTGGATTTTTAGAAAGTGTTTTGCATTGTTTATTGCAGAATTTACTTTGAGTTTATTTCTAATAATGGACTCATCTGTGAGTAATTTTTCTACATGTTTTTGAGTATATTTTGAGACTTTTTTAGCATCAAAATTAGAAAATGCCTTACGATAGCCGTCTCTACGTTTGAGAATAGTGGTCCAAGATAAACCTGCCTGAGCTCCCTCCAACATTAAAAATTCAAATAATTTTTGATCATCATGTTGTGGGCGACCCCATTCCAGATCATGATAAGTTGTATTGGGTTCATCTTTTGCCCAAAGACATCTTTTTTTCATAGTTTAGTTTATGAGATGATGTAAATTAATCATTATCAAATAAACCATCAAAGAAATCATGAAACTAAATTCATAGTTACTACAAATTAAGAGAAATTTTCTGATTTGTTTTATAATTTCGGTGACACTGTCTGCAATAGCGGCACAGCTATTAGAAGATCAAGAAAACTATATCGATACAACAATTGTCATAGTTATTAGATATACCCCAGATCATAAGTCTTTTCAATTTACTGTTCTTGCAAAATAATACATATTCAAATTAAATTTATGGGTTCTAAAATATTCCATAACTGTATGCCTCATTTCATGAATAGATTCATAAAATTCTGATTCAACATTAACATGTTTGCACTGTCTCCAAATCTCTTCAATCATACTCAAATGTGGAGAACCTCTCAGAAGATATGCCAGTTTGACATCTTTGTTTTTGTGCAGATATTTTTTTACATCATTAGCTTTGTGTTGCGGCGCTCTATCGACGATAACAAATATTTTTCCAAATTTTCTACGAGCTGCCTCCAAATAATCCATAAATGCAATGGAGTTAAATTTTTCATACGATCTAAAAAAACTTTGATTATCATCATTTCCATAAACCAAAAATCTTTGATGTGATCCTCTCCAACGTACAATTAATCTTTGGTGTGCATCTGTCCAGTATTTTTTACCAAGACGTACATCGTCTACAAATACAGACTCGTCTTGGATAAATATTGTAAAACCTTTCTTTTTTGCCTTTTCTATGCGTGAAATGATGCGGTTTTTCCACTTGCGGCACACATCCTTGGATGCTGCTCGCACATGTAGTTTTTGTGGAACCTTTGGTTTTAGATTCCATTTGTGCATCAAAGGACGCACATGAGTGATATGATATGTAATGCGTGTTCTGTAAAATATGAACTGTATCAGTTTTTTTTGGAGTCATTCCATCTGAAATTTTCTTAAACGTACGCTCTATTTTTTGTAATTTTTTGTGTGAGATTAATGGCGGACGGCCAGAACGAGGGAGATCCTCCAGGCCCTCTAGTCCGTATTTTTCAAATGAATCAAGCCAATTCCTTACAGAATTATATGTACAAAACATTTGGCTTGCAGTTTCAGCAATTGTAGATTCGTTGATTTTGATAATGCACATTGCATGTAATCTTGTTTTTTTGTGAATATTTTTTTTCTTTTTTGTAGACCTGGAGTAACTCGTCATTTGTGATGTCAATGAAATTATTTCTAACTACCGATCAAAAAGTATTGCTATTTGTTTTGAAAAATTGCAAAGAATTATGCTCCGAGGTATAAGCTATGGGGATAGATGGATTGTAGAGGGAGCATTCTCTGTATTCAAAAGAATATTTGGAGAGCATGTGACATCGCACAAGAGAGAAAACATGATTCATGAATTGAAAATGAAAGTTTGTCTGTACAATAAAATGATTGCAATGCAATAGAATCAGAAATGATTTCAAAGCATCAAAGAGTGTTGATGGTTATTTGGGGTTGGGAAACAAAGCAGTAAATAGTTATGCCCAAGTCTCAATTATTTAAAAAAGAAATTCCGTATTCTTTGAAGCCCCGAGCCAGACACTATCCCTCCAGTCAGTGTTGGAGTCGGTTTTTCAACAAGGATTCCCTGTGGCCGGTACAGCAAAATTACAAGCAAGATTATGCCTAGCAGCAAAAAGTCAAGCCATACCACGTCAAATGGAACAAACGCCTCAAAGGAATCCTTGAAGAATATGATAAGCTTTCGCAGAGTAACAAAGATCAAGGTTCCAACTAGCACACCCTTGTTGTTTGCCAATCCTCCAATCAGTATCATCAGAAACGGCCAAAACGTCCAGCTTGCCCTGTCATATGCAAATGCAATGGTCCCTCCAACATAAAACGCATACAATGCCCCGCCGATTGCCGCAAGGGCAGCTGAGACTATGATTATTTTGATTCTGGTATTTGTGGCATTCTTTCCTAGGGATTCTGCTGCCATTTCATTATCCCTAACGGCTTTGAGCATCCTGCCCAATGGAGAGCGAAGCATTCTCTCACTGTACGCATAAATTACTACTGCAATTGCCACAAGCCCAATCGTGGCTATTGGAAAGCGAAGTTCATCAGGTAAAAATGACAAAGGATCAGGTACTTGTACGCCCAAAGTTCCACCTGCCAGAGGGGTGTAATTATTTCCAATAATTCTGACACTCTCCCCAAAGGCCAACAGTGTAATGGCCAAATAATCTCCACGTAGTCGGATTGTAGGATATGATGTGAGTATTCCTATTGCCCCACCTACTATTGCAGCTACTGCCAGTGTCAAAAAGAAGATGGCAAAGCCCACTCCCACATTATCTGCAAGCCATAAATTGATTTGAGAGACTATGAGTAAATTATCTAAAATGTAATCTCCCTGAATTCCTGCCATCTCTGCAAATATTCTACCCGGAATTGATGCTGCAACAAATGCACCTGCACCAACTGCTAAGACCTTGCCAAAGTTTGGAATTCCGGCATAGCCAAATTCCATATTCAGACTAAGATTGACAATGGCATAGACTGCAAATATTGCAAGCAGATCTACAAGAAATGTTATTTCAGTGCCTAGAGCCATCTCTCCTCAACTTTGACCAATTTACACCTGCTAAACCTTTTGGTGCCAAAAATAATGTCGCCACAATGAAAATCAACGGAATTAATGGACGATATGCGATAAGCCATGTCCCCAACTCCCCAGCCAAAAATCTAGTTCCTAAGATTTCTGTCAGCCCCACTAGAATTCCTCCTGCAATTGCACCATAAATGCTAAGAAAACCTCCCACAATACTTGCTGCAAATACACTTGGAATTAATTGCGGTCCGAGATTTGGATCTCCCTGAAACCACATTGACATCAGCGCGCCTGCAATTCCTGCAAATCCGCCTCCTAGTAGCCAGGACACTCCGTAGATTAATTTTACATTAATCCCAACGGTTTCAGCCAGATCATGATTTTCAGTTGATGCCCTCATTGCGATTCCGAATTTTGTTTTACGTAGTGTGATGTGTAGCGATATTGCCAGTATTGCAATAGTAATTGGTGCTACAAATACAATTAATGGCAACCCCATAAACTCTACATCGTAACTGCGTAGGGAAAATTCCCTTGATGTAACCTTGTATGTCTTAACTATATAATCTGCAGTAATGTTTAGCAATGCAATGACTATCAAATCAAATGCCAAAGTTGCAATCATTTGAATTGCCTGAGATGCACCCTTTCGAACTAGCGGTTTTATGATAAACATGTACAACAATACGGCAACAACTCCCGAAATTACAAAGGATATTGGAATGGCCACATATGGCGAGATCCCCCAGACATGTGTTACAACTAGTGCAACATATACTCCAATGGTTGCAAATGATGCATGTGCAAAATTAGGCACCCTAGTTGTAATGTATGTTAGTGTTAGCCCAATACTAAGTAATGCTAAAAGACTGGCAAAAATTATTGCATCAGAAAAAATTGGATCATATGCCAAATCACTAATTTACATACGAAACCCTTAATTTTCTTTATGCCTTGAAATATTTTATGGTAATCCTATCAATTTCCAATATTACGAAACGTTTTGGTGGGCATACTGTTCTTGATGGAATTGACATGGAGTTAGAAGAAGGATTGTTATATGAAATGATCGGCCCCAATGGCAGTGGAAAAACTACTCTAATCAATGTAATTTCAGGTATGCTGAAACCTGAGAGTGGGAAAATTATCTTTAATTCACACGATATTACGAAAAAGGGACTATATGAGACATTTAAGACAGGACTAGTTCGAACCTGGCAGATTCCTCAGCCTTTTGCAAATCTGACGACTTTGGAGAACTTTGTAATCTCAAGTCGCAATAATGTTGGCGAATCTTTCCTTAGGGCCCCATTAAAATCCAAATGGAGAAAAGATGAGAGAAAAATTACAGATAATGCATTGGAAATTATGGAGATGGTAAATTTGATTAATCAAAAAAACACGCTTGGTCAAAATCTTAGCGGAGGTCAGCAAAAACTCCTAGAGTTAGGTCGTGCCATGATGTCCGATGCCAAAATGATACTAATGGATGAGCCCATTGCAGGTGTTAATCCGACACTAGCTCACGAAATATTTGAGAAAATCTCATCCATATGTAAAAAGCAAAAAATTACATTTTTGATTGTCGAGCATAGATTAGATATTGCATTACAGTATGCAGACCATGTTTTTGCAATGAATCAGGGAAAAATTATTACTCAAGGCAGTTCTGATGAGATAATAAAGCATCCAAAAGTTGTCGAATCATATCTGGGAGGATAAATGTCTCAAAAACAAGATAGTTCAGTAATTAATGTCAGTGATTTAAATTCAGGATATGTAAATAGTCATATTCTTTTTGGGGTGAATTTTGAGGCAAAAGAAAAAGAGATTACGATAATTGTAGGTCCAAACGGTAGTGGAAAAAGTACATTGCTCAAAAGCATCTTTGGTCTATGTGATGTGTATTCTGGTCAAATCCGTTATAACAAAGAAAAAATTACAGAGATGGCACCGCATCAAATAGCAAGGATGAAGATTGCATATCTGCCTCAAACCAATAACATCTTCCCCAATCTTAACATAAAAGAAAATCTCTCCATGGCAAGCTATACACTTGATTCAAAGATGCAATCAGAGAGAATCTCTGAAGTTTTTGAGATATTTCCCATTTTAAAAGAATATAAAAAATCAAAGGCAAGTACTCTTAGTGGCGGTCAACGCCAGATGCTTGCAATGGCCATGGCATTGATTCGCCAGCCAAAAGTTATGCTCTTTGATGAACCCACTGCAAGCCTTTCACCCAAATTAGCAGTCGAGGCATTATCAAAGATAAAACAGATCAGTGATGATTTTGGAATTACAGTAATCATGGTTGAACAAAATGTCAAAAAAGCGCTAAAGATTGCCGACTATGTCTATCTTTTGGCAAACGGCAAGTGCGTATTTCATGGAAGTTCCAAAGAACTATTGTCTCATCAGGAATTGGGTAATCTGTACTTGGGAATCAAGTAAACGCAATAGCGTGTCATCAATCAATAGACCTCTTGCGCAATTAGACATATTTTACCATATTACACAAATTCCTTCACAGCAAGATCCAAAGCTAAGAACAACTTAACACATTTCATGTTAACATACAAGCAACTCTCAAAAAAGCCAAAATCCCTTCTCTCTTTTACTGGAGTGACTAGGCAACAGTTTGATGTGATTCTAAGAGACGTCAGAAAGAATAGACCTCTTGCGTAATTACAAACAAAATCTTATCTTTCATTGAATTTAATTTCAAATAATTTCTGAGATTACGGAATCACAACAAACTCTTGCTTCCATCTTGTCTTGAAATTTACAATTCCACATACGATGTCACTTATTGCATCATATCTGCACAATCTATTCCTAAATGTCTCAGAATTAATCCTAAACTTTTTGATTTGAGAGATAATATGTTCTACTTTTATTCGGATTCTTGACTGCATCTTGTTCCATTCCTTTTGATGTATGGTCAGTTTTTTTCCTTTCTTTTTCTTGTATGGTAGAATGCTTGTCTGTTCTGGAAAATCTTTTTCCACTCCCAAATACCCAAGGTCATAAGATATCATCACATCTTCGTGTAGTGCAGGATACTTTATTTTCAGTATGGCATAATCATGTTACCTGGAGAATGTGGAGGTTTGTGGATTATCTCACCTTTCTGGTTTACGGTGATTTGGTTTTTTATTGTGTGTTTTTTTGCCTGAATAGTGAGTCTTTCTTTTCTTTTTGTTCTGGGGTCTTGGGATTGGTTGTTCAGTACCATCAGTCATTGCAATTAATTCAGGAAAGAACAGTTGGAGTTGCTGTACATCATTTTTTTGGAATCAGAGTATAGTTTTGCAGGAATAGGAACTGTTTTTCTTACTGCAGGCTCTAAATCTGATGTTTCTGTAGACGTTGCTCTGGTCTAATCCAAACATATATCCTGTCAATTCACATGTCAGGTACATCCGATAGTAAACAAACAACATTACAAGCTGGTCTTCAAGACTCAAATCAAACTTTCGCCCAGCTCCGATACTTCTTTTTCTCTTTGCTTTGGATAGTCTCTTCTTTTCTTCTATACGGTGATTCTTTCTGACATCCTTTAGAATCACATCAAACTGTTGCCTAGTCACTCCAGTAAAAGAGAGAAGGGATTTTGGCTTTTTTGAGAGTTGCTTGTATGTTAACATGAAATGTGTTAAGTTGTTCTTAGCTTTGGATCTTGCTGTGAAGGAATTTGTGTAATATGGTAAAATATGTCTAATTACGCAAGAGGTCTAATGATATTGATAGTTTTTTCCAATAACTATATGTGAATAAGAAAGCAAGGAAATCAGATAGCATAAAAAATGAATCTAGTTCCAAGGTTCGTAAATACTCGGCTCCAAAAAAGATTACAAACAAACAGATTAGGAAGAAACCAAAGAAAGGCATGTTTGTGGGCATTGACCTGCACAAGAAGTTTCTTCAAGTAGCAATAATGGATGATGCAGGCAAAGTATTACAAAATGACAAAGTGGATAACACTCATGAATCTATCAGGAAGCATTTTGCAAAAATACCAATTTCTGCAAATATTGTAATGGAATCCTCATCAGTCTGGTATGACACGTATCGATTTCTCACAGATACTTTGGGATACAAAAACGTCACACTCTCAAACCCATATTTGACAAAGGCAATTGCTGCATCAAAAAAGAAAACAGACAAGATTGATGCCAAGATATTGGCAGATCTTTTACGAGGAGGATACATTGCCACATGTTATGTTCCAGACAAAAAGATTGTACAACAAAGACAGCTTGTAAGATATAGGAAAAAACTAATCCAATGGAGAACATCTGTCAAGAATTCAGTTCATGGAATATTGTTACAGGAAGGAATCAGGATTCCAGGAGTTACATTCACTGAAACATACAACAGAAGACTCAAGGCACTAGGAGATTACAGAATAGACGGATTCTTGCAACAAATCAGCCACCTTAATTTACAGATTGCAGAGATTAATTCCAAAGTGTATGCTGCTGTAAAAGTTAATCCTGATGCAATTTTGATAAACTCGATTCCGGGAATTGGGCATTATTCTTCGCTTGTCATTGCATCAGAGATTGCAGATATTGAGAGATTCAATGATTCTCACAAACTGTGTGCATATGCAGGAGTTGTACCATCAGTTAGAAACTCTGCAGATACAATACACCATGGCAGAATAACAAAAAGGGGAAGCATGACATTGAGATGGGTTCTAACAGAATGCATACACACTCATGCAATTCATGCCAAGGATAGTGACATTACAAAATTTTACAATCGCATTAAAAAGAAAAGAGGATCATCCAAAGCTGCAGTAGCTGGTGCATCAAAGATCCTGAGGGTGATTTATTGGATGTTAAAGGAGAGGAGAGAATTTGTACAAAATTATAGTTAGGACTGCAAGTCGCGTTGTAATTATTGAGGGACAAGGCCTCGTCTAATAACTGCGAACAATCCTAACTAGGATGAAGATAGCATTGAGAGAATAGTCTCGTATGGATACATGTCTGCCATCTTTTGATTGAAACCATTCTCTAGCGAAAGCCATGCCCTGATGTATAGAAAGAGAGGAAATGTATAAAAACAATTCACATGGATAATTACATAAAATTAGTTTGGGAGTAATAGGTTTACAATCACCTAAATATTATAATCCCTTAAACAGATAATGAGCCACAAAGATTTTGCATATTCTTCTATCGCAGTTCAGGATATAATGACTAAATCTTTGATTACTGTTCCTACTTTTACTACGGCATTGCAAATTGCAAAAATGATGGAACAGGGAGGGATAGGGGCAATCATTGTAAAAGAAAAAGAAAATCCTGTGGGAATTGTGACAGATAGAGATTTTGCAACCAAAATTGTTGCAAATAATTTGCCTTTTGATACTTTTGTAGAAAAAATAATGTCTTCCCCATTAATTACGATAAACCACAATGAACTAATATCTGCAGCAGCTCAAAGAATGACTAGTAAAAAAATTAGAAAACTGGCAGTTACTGAAAATGGTAAAATTGTTGGAATAATTACCTCTACTGATTTAGTTACACAACTAGCAAAGTAACTAAAACGTTTTAGTTTTTCTAAGAAATATTGTAACTGATGCCATGTATACCTTGGAGCATAATTCTTTGCAATTTTTCAAAACAAATAGCAATACTTTTTGATCAGTAATTAGAAATAATTTCATGGACATCACAAATGACGAGTTACTCCAGGCCTACAAAAAAGAAAAAAATATTCACAAAAAAACAAGATTACATGCAATGTGCATTATCAAAATCAACGAATCCACAATTGCTGAAACTGCAAGCCAAATGTTTTGTACATATAATTCTGTAAGGAATTGGCTTGATTCATTTGAAAAATACGGACTAGAGGGCCTGGAGGATCTCCCTCGTTCTGGCCGTCCGCCATTAATTTCACATAAAGCATTACAAAAAATAGAGCGTGCATTTAAGAAAATTTCAGACGGCATGACTCCAAAAAAACTGATACAATTCATATTTTACAGAACACACATCACATATCATATCACTCACGTGCGTCCTTTGATGCACAAATGGAATCTAAAACCAAAGGTTCCACAAAAGGTACATGTGCGAGCAGCATCCAAGGATACGTGCCGCAAGTGGAAAAACCGCATCATTTCACGCATAGAAAAGGCAAAAAAGAAAGGTTTTACAGTATTTATCCAAGACGAGTCAGTATTTGTAGACGATGTACGTCTTGGTAAAAAATACTGGACAGATGCACACCAAAGATTAATTGTACGTTGGAGAGGATCACATCAAAGATTTTTGGTTTATGGAAATGATGATAATCAAAGTTTCTTTAGATCGTATGAAAAATTTAATTCAATTGCATTTATAGATTATCTGGAAGCAGCTCGTAGAAAATTTGGAAAAATATTTGTTATCGTCGATAGAGCGCCGCAACACAAAGCTAATGATGTAAAAAAATATCTGCGTAAAAACAAAGATGTCAAACTGGCATATCTTCTGAGAGGTTCTCCACATTTGAGTATGATTGAAGAGGTTTGGAGACAGTGCAAACATGTTAATGTTGAATCAGAATTTTATGAATCTATTCATGAAATGAGGTATACAGTTATGGAATATTTTAGAACGCACAAATTCAATTTGAATATGTATCAGTATTTTGCAAGAACAATAAATTGAAAAGACTTATGATCTGGGGTAAAACTAAAGGTATGATGTTCCACGATCAGAAAACTCTGAAAAGGTGTTGAACTGTTGTCTTGATGCCATAATTTGAAATTTTCAGTTGAAGCTTAGATCGTTATACTCCTAGCAGTTAAATTCTATCAAAATTAGCTATAATTGTTTGAAGTTTCTTACACGTGGCAAAGTAAAGGATCTTTATGATGTAGATGATTCTAGTCTTTTATTCAAATTCTCAGATAGGGTTTCAGCTTATGATGTAAAATTCAAACAAGACATTCCTAGAAAAGGTGAGATTCTTTGCAAATTTGCAGAGTTTTGGTTCAATGAACTTTCTGTACCCAACCATTTCATCAGACGAGAATCTGACACTGAGATTGTCGTAAAAAAGATGAAAATGTTGCCTATAGAATGTGTGGTTAGAGGCTATTTTTATGGCAGTTTGGTTAGTAGATGGAAAAAAGGCGAGGTTGCTGTTTCTAAAGGAACTGATACAACACTTGCTGCAAAACTACCTGAACCTTTCTTTGATCCTACCACAAAATCTGAACATGATATTCCGATAAACAAAACAAAAGCATTAGAGATGAATCTAGTTACAGAAGAACAATACACATGGTTAGAGAAAACTTCAATTGACATCTATACAAAAATGGCCAAAGTTGCAGATGGTGTTGGATTTATCTTGGCTGATTTAAAATTAGAATTTGGATTATTAGATAATCAAATCACTTTGGGTGATTCAATTGGTCCTGATGAATATCGCTTATGGCCTAAAGATTCCTTTAAAGTTGGAAAAATTCAAGAAGCATATGATAAACAATTGCTACGTGACTGGTTGACTACTAATGGATATCAAAAACAATTTGATGAGCAACGTGATGCAGGACAAGAACCTACTGCACCAGAAATTCCTACAGAGATTATCTTAAAGATGACAGAACGTTATGTTACTGCATATGAAAAATTAACTGGCTATTCTCTGTAACTCTAATTCTTGATTCATTGTTGACTGGAAGCTAACTCTCAACTCGAATTTTATTTTTGATCCTTTGCAAAATAACACCTTGATGACTTATTTGCTAACATGTTTTTCAGAATTTGTCTTTTTTGATATTTTTTCAAAATTTTAAAACCGTTACAATAATTATCTGTTCATTACTATACTTATTGTAATGCTATTACATACATTGGTTACATTACTATACATATTGTACTGGTTATCATAAAAATAGTAGCAGTCCAATTTCAATTAAAGTAAAGAAAAATTGATGCGATTAGACAAAAAATATGATACAAGGATCTTTTAGATCTGTTTGAAAGGTAGTTCTGTATGTCTACGTTACTAGAAAAGCAAATCAAAGTAAATCGTACTGTTACGACAAGTATTGGACACGCACGTGCAATTGATGACCCTGCACGAGCAAAAATTGTTGAAATTTTATACCATCAAGCATTATCTGCTGATCAAATCTCAACAGCCTTGAAAAAGATTGGATACAAAAAAGCACTAACCACTGTCCGTCATCATTTAGAAATTCTAAAAGAATCTGGATTAATTGAAATTGCTAGAATTGAAGAATCTCGTGGAGCCATTACTAAATTCTATAGCACATCTACAAAATTATTAGATTTTCAAACTCCTGATGATTTTGATTTTACATATTCTAAAATCATTACAAATACCTCGACAAAAATTGAAAAAATCCTCAAAGGATTAACTCCGAAAACTAAATCCAAGGGCAAAAAATCTGAAGAATACTCTCAATATCTTATAATGGAGATAATGAATCGGGCAATGACTAATGTTCTTGAAAAATCAAGTAAAAAATAACAGTTGACACTATAATGATGAATCATCTAAAACCGATCAAGATGAATCTTCAATGTTATTTCTTGCAGACACATTTTGAGAGTGTTTTTGTGCATTTTTTATCCCAAGACAAAAATAGAGTTCTGTAATCTTAAATGATGAAAATCATGGATGATAAAGTAATCAAACTGTTTTCAGAAAAAAATCTTGTCTACATTGCAACTGTAATGAAAGATGGTTCTCCTCAAGTTTCTCCTGTCTGGGCAAATTATGAAGATGGATATGTTTTAGTAAACACAGCAGAAGGTAGAATAAAACACAAAAATGTTTTACGTGATCCTAGAGTTGCAGTATCTGTTGTGTCAAACGATAATCCTCTTGACATGACAACTATTCGTGGAACCGTTGATGAATTAATTCCCGACTATGAATACAAACATGCAGACAAGCTAACACAACAATACATGAGCCGCCAACATTATCCATTCAAACGTGATGATGAAAAAAGAATCATACTGAAAATAAAACCAAACAAAGTTTTTGTTTTACCTGAACTAAAGATGCAAGAGTAACAATTCAAGATGTTTCTAAATTCGAATTTAGAAATATAATACATTCAGTAGAGTGAATTCAAAAAAGATAGTTTAGACAGCTTAACGACGACGTTTAGCTGCCTTTCTCTTTGGAGCGGCTTTTTTCTTAGCAACAGCTTTACGTTTTGGAGCGGCTTTTCTTTTTACTGCTGCCTTTCTCTTTGGAGCGGCTTTTTTCTTAGCAACAGCTTTACGTTTTGGAGCGGCTTTTCTTTTTACTGCTGTTCGTCTCTTTGGAGCGGCTTTTTTACCTGCCTTCT
Source organism: Candidatus Nitrosopumilus sp. (assembly GCA_965205675.1). Classification (GTDB taxonomy): domain Archaea; phylum Thermoproteota; class Nitrososphaeria; order Nitrososphaerales; family Nitrosopumilaceae; genus Nitrosopumilus. The sequence continues at coordinate 1,103,796 of OZ242186.1, read as the reverse complement.
TCCTTCGAGTTGCTGCTGCCTTTCTCTTACGTGCTGCTGCTGCTTTTAATGCCTCTGCTGCTTTCTTAGCTGCATTCCTCTTTCGAGTTCTTGCTGCTTTCTTAGCTGCTTCGGCTCTTTTGGCTTTAGATATTGCCATGACTGTTTCCGAAAATCATAGGTGTTATATGGTAAAAGTCACACATTACTACACATTATATAGAAAAATTTGACACTTTTTTTGTTTTTTTGAAATTACCGATCAACAATTTGTAATACAAATCAAAGCTGTATCTACAGTTGATTGTTCCTTTTGTGGACGAATAATTATTTTGTATTGTTTTTCATCATCAAATGGAATATCGAATTGTGTGGTTCTCTCAATCTCTTGCCCTGGCTCTAACCAATCTACCCACAAGTCTTTGGATGAAAATTCACCATAAAATGCCTCGTGTTTTTGTTCTTTTTCATCTACAATGTATAATTGCCCTCCCGAAAACAGTGTTTTTTCATCCCCTGTATTTTTTGCAGTAATTCCAATTTTTACAAAAATATTTTCTGGAACTGCTTCTCTGCTCCCCTTGTGAGTTCCCTCAAAAGTTACCATATATTCTACGGGCCCTACTATCACCTTCTCTCCTACTGTAGATTCGATGAAATTTGTAGTATATTGGGTATACATGAAATTTGCAACAACCATTGATGCTATTGTTGCTCCAATCACTATCATAACTCCCATTCCTGCCATAAAATATCTTAAATTATTTTAGTATATAGTTGAAACGCATTATATCTAGAGGCATTTCTTCGTAAATTTACCTATGGCCTATCCAACTCATCTCAAAACAGATCATTTAGTGAATAATTAGACGTCTTGCGTAATTATTTCTAGGCGTGAATTTTGCTGCAGGATTTTTCAAATTGGTTGAGAAATTTGAATTTTCAGGTATGAATTCTGTTAAAATACAAAATTTGAGAAAAAATCTCTAGGTGATTATCAATTATTCACCACCAACACATAATCTAACAATAATGAGAAAGTGTCTTTATCTCTGTTGTTGTATCTCCATTCCATTTCTTTGATGTACAACAAAAACTTTCCTGGACTTATACCTCGGAGCATAATTCTTTGCAATTTTTCAAAACAAATAGCAATACTTTTTGATCAGTAGTTAGAAATAATTTCATTGACATCACAAATGACGAGTTACTCCAGGTCTACAAAAAAGAAAAAAAATATTCACAAAAAAACAAGATTACATGCAATGTGCATTATCAAAATCAACGAATCCACAATTGCTGAAACTGCAAGACAAATGTTTTGTACATATAATTCTGTAAGGAATTGGCTTGATTCATTTGAAAGATATGGATTGGAGGGCCTGGAGGACCACCCCTCGTTCTGGCCGTCCGCCATTAATTTCACACAAAAAATTACAAAAAATAGAGCGTACATTTAAGAAAATTTCAGATGGAATGACTCCAAAAAAAACTGATACAATTCATATTTTACAGAACACGCATTACATATCATATCACTCATGTGCGTCGTTTGATGCACAAATGGAATCTAAAACCAAAGGTTCCACAAAAGGTACATGTGCGAGCAGCATCCAAGGATGTGTGCCGCAAGTGGAAAAACCGCATCATTTCACGCATAGAAAAGGCAAAAAAGAAAGGTTTTACAGTATTTATCCAAGACGAATCAGTATTTGTCGACGATGTACGTCTTGGTAAAAAATACTGGACAGATGTACACCAACGAATGATTGTACGTTGGAGAGGATCGCACCAAAGATTTTTGGTTTATGGAAATGATGATAATCAAAAAATTTTAGATCGTATGAAAAATTTAATTCAATTGCATTTATAGATTATTTGGAGGCAGCTCGTAGAAAATTTGGAAAAATATTTGTTATCGTCGATAGAGCACCACAACACAAAGCTAATGATGTAAAAAAATATCTGCGTAAAAACGAAGATGTCAAACTGGCATATCTTCTGAGAGGCTCCCCGCATTTGAGTATGATTGAAGAGATTTGGAGACAGTGCAAACATGTTAATGTTGAATCAGAATTTTATGAATAGACCTCTTGCGTAATTAGACATATTTTACCATATTACACAAATTCCTTCACAGCAAGATCCAAAGCTAAGAACAACCTAACACATTTCATGTTAACATACAAGCAACTCTCAAAAAAGCCAAAATCCCTTCTCTCTTTTACTGGAGTGACCAGGCAACAGTTTGATGTGATTCTAAAGGATGTCAGAAAGAATCACCGTATAGAAGAAAAGAAGAGATTATCCAAAGCAAAGAGAAAAAGAAGTATCGGAGCTGGGCGAAAGTTTGATTTGAGTCTTGAAGACCAGCTTGTAATGTTGTTTGTTTACTATCGGATGTACCTGACATGCGAGTTGACAGGATATCTGTTTGGATTAGACCAGAGCAACGTCTACAGAAACATCAGATTTAGAGCCTGCAGTAAGAAAAACAGTTCCTATTCCTGCAAAACTATACTCTGATTCCAAAAAAATAAATGATGTACAGCAACTCCAACTGTTCTTTCCTGAATTAATTGCAATGACTGATGGTACTGAACAACCAATCCCAAGACCCCAGAACAAAAAGAAAAGAAAGACTCACTATTCAGGCAAAAAAACACACAATAAAAAACCAAATCACCGTAAACCAGAAAGGTGAGATAATCCACAAACCCCCACATTCTCCAGGTAAAAAACATGATTATGCCATACTGAAAATAAAGTATCCTGCACTACACGAAGATGTGATGATATCTTATGACCTTGGGTATTTGGGAGTGGAAAAAGATTTCCCAGAACAGACAAGCATTCTACCATACAAGAAAAAGAAAGGAAAAAAACTGACCATACATCAAAAGGAATGGAACAAGATACAGTCAAGAATCCGAATAAAAGTAGAACATATTATCTCTCAAATCAAAAAGTTTAGGATTAATTCTGAGACATTTAGGAACAGATTGTGCAGGTATGATGCAATAAGTGACATCGTATGTGGAATTGTAAATTTCAAGACAAGATGGAAGCAAGAGTTTGTTGTGATTCCATAAGATTAGAAATTATTTGAAATTAAATTCAATGAAAGATAAGATTTTGTTTGTAATTACGCAAGAGGTCTATTCTTTAGTGGATTTATCTAAAGAATGATTGTTTTGAGGATTGAACAAGGGGGGAAGAAAGTCTTAATTGAGTGTTGTTTATGGCACAATGCTTACTCATTTATACTTCCTAACATAAGTTCGTCAACCATCCTCTCGTTGCATATACTTGAGAATGTCTAAATTGAATCGTCTGGTTCTGTAATATTTGGAGATGTTATTTTTCAGATTACTTAGAGATGGTTGATACTGTGACACCAACAAATTGTATTTTCCTTGCTTCCATACTTCCTCAACTGCATTGAACTGTGGTGAGCCTTTTGGAAACCAATTCAATAGAACATCATCTGCATTCTCATCAAGATATTTTTGTACTAGTTTTGATCTGTGTTGTGGTGCTCGGTCTACATAGACTAGAATCTTGCCAAACTTTCTGTGCAATTCCTTTAGATAATCCAAAAAACAGTACTGATCAAATTTTTCATATTGTCTGAATAATTGCCTGCCGTCATGAGTCAGTGCACCAAAAATGATTGTTTTTTGATGTGACCCGTTTACTAGAATAATTGGACGGGTTCCTTTCTTTACCCACATCTTTTTTCTAAATATCGCATCAGCAGTAAAGATGGACTCATCTTGTGCAAGAACTGTAAAGCCTTTTGCTATTTTTGAGGCTATTTGTTCTTTGGAGTTTTTTTAAACCAGAGTTTTTCCTCAACACTAGCTGAATTTACAAATCTCTTTGCTGCAACCTTTGGAACAAATCCCCATTTGTGTAATAATCTGTACACATGAACCTCATGATATTTTACACCTGATTTTTGATAAATCAGATTCATCACTTGCTTTGCACTCCAGCCGGATTGTTTTTCTGCAATTTGTAGTTGAATGCTGACTAGTTTCTTTTTTGGTATACTAGTTGGTCTGCCAGTTCTAGGCAAGTCTTGCAGTCCTGCAATTCCATATTCTGCAAATCTATCTAACCATTTGTATGCCCATGAACGTACACGTCCAAGATTCTTTGCAACATGTGATGCAATTTGGTTCTCAAGTAATACTCGCTTTATCAAAAATAGCCTTTCTTTTACCTTGACGTTCTTTTCATCTTTGTATGCTTGAATTAATTTTTGATTATTCATGGTTTGATGTGTAATGTTTTGATCAATATGGCATTTGGTAAAATAAATCAGATCAACAGATCATAAAATTTTGTTAGAGAGTATAGAACCGGTTTTAGAAGCATTTTTATCAAAATTTATGATTCAACATGTGATTATTAACTATCTCTTTTTGACAAGTCTTATGAGAAAAATTATTTTATACATTGCCACAAGCTTGGATGGGTATATTGCCAAAAATAACGGTGATGTGGACTGGTTTTCAAAAAATATGCCTTCTGGACATGATGATTTTTACAAATCTATTGATACTGTAATTATGGGTAAAAATACACACGATCAAGTGCTATCATTTGGAGCATATCCGTACCAGGATAAGAAATCATACGTGTTTACTAGAAACAATAATCAAAATAAAGACAAAAATGTTCACTTTGTAAATAATGTTAAAAAATTGATGCAAGAGATTCTTTTTGTTCCTGGACTGGATATTTGGTTAATTGGTGGGTCACAAATAATTTCAACTTTCATGAATCTGGGATTTGTGGATGAAATAATCTTGTCTGTTATTCCAATCGTTCTTGGTGATGGTATTCCATTATTTACTAATATCAAGAATGAATCAAAACTTGAATTGTTAAAAACAATAGATTATGATCATTTGATTCAATTACATTACAAAGTTTTGAAATAATTTTGTTTATTTTTTGCACTATTTTTTCAACCAAATCCACATTTTTATCAAAAAATAAGGGGTTGAGCTTTTACGCACGACAATAATAGTTTGGGCATGTTTAGATGGTAGAGCTGGGTGGAATTAGGGTTGCATATTGTATGTAGGCACAAGTGTTCAACCCCCCACCAAAACGCCTGATTTTGAAAATTTCGTATTATGCCTAAACATACTAATTTTCAAGGGGGGTTTAACGCCTAGGCTCGATTTTGTAAAACTAACAATTTATCATCTTTTGTAAATAGTTATGCCCATGTTTCAATTAAATATCTGAACTTAATGTTTTTAATGCAAAATTCCCACATTTTGGACATCGATGTTTTTCAAAAGTTCTGCATGAGTTTGCATGCGATTTTTAGAATATGTGATGTGTTCACCACAATCTTCACATATAGTGACGATCAAAAGTTCGTGAACATTTTTGCGGGATTTCTAAAGATATAATTTGCAACATCAAGCTTGAATCTTGTTACTCTAAAATATTTTGACACTGCATCATTCATCATCGCAAACATCGCATAATATTCTGAAACCAACAACGCATACTTGCTTATCTTCCATCATTGTTCTATCATGTTCTTCAAGTACGGTGAACCTTTTGGCAACTATTTAGTTTGACATCTCTATTGTTTGCAAGATATTCCTTGACCTTCTTTGATTTGTGAACTGATGCTCAGTCTAGCATGATTGCAATTTTGCCGTATTTCCAGTATAACTCTTTTAGATATTCTACAAATGTTACAGTCTGTAAGAGCAACAAGGCTGAGATTGCTGGAGATAATGTTAAACTTAGTGGGCGTTTTGAAGATAAGGAATTTCTTACTACTAATTTGACTGTTTTAAGAATGAGTGATGAAAATTTTTCAAAATTAATTGATGGTAAAAATAGAAAATGTATCGAAAAAATATATTACATGAGTAGACGTCTTGCGTAATTATTTCTAGGCGTGAATTTTGCTGCAGGATTTTTCAAATTGGTTGAGAAATTTGAATTTTCAGGTATGAATTCTGTTAAAATACAAAATTTGAGAAAAAATCTCTATAATTACGCAAGAGGTCTTGGTCTGGTCCCCTCTAGAGTAGGACCGGTAGCATACATACACTTTTCAGATAACTTGGGAGGCTTACCCTCATGGTAAAGAGCAAATTCACATCAGCAGAAAAGTCAAGAGTGGTTTTAGAGTCACTAAACACAAACATTGCAACTGCAGAGTTGTGCAGAAAGTACAATATTCATCCACAGACATTCTACCAATGGAGGGAACGATTTGTAGAAGGTGGCAAGGCATCATTAAATGGCACACCAAACGGAGATGTCTGCAAGAATCTGCAAAAGGAAAATGATTCCCTCAAAAAACTAATCGGCGAGATCACAATTGCCAATGACATTTTAAAAAAAACGTTGGAGAACCAGAAAAGATGACTGCAGTGAATCAACTGAACAAACACATCAGTTTGAACAAGTCATTGTTATTAATTGGAGTCTCAAAATCCAAATGGTATTACTCAAAGTCACCAAGAAGGATTCAGACAGATCCTGCAGTAACTGATGTAGTTCAAAAGATTGGAAAACAAAGGCCAACTTATGGAACCAGACGCATGGCATCCCAAGTCTCAAGGGAACTGAACAAGCCTGTAAACAGAAAACAAATCAGAAGAATATTTCACAAATTGGGCTGGATTGAGCCTAAAAAGACCAAAAATGACATCATCAAATCTGCCAGAACATTATTCAAGCCTGATGCACCAAACCAGTTGTGGCAGACAGACATCACATATGTCTGGTGTGGGGTTGACAGATGGTGCTACTGCTTTAACGTGATTGATGCATTTAGCAGGAAATGGATTTGGCATTCATTTGATGTGGCAGCTCCAAAGAGCACTGCAATTGACAGCATCATTAATGCAGTAGCTACTGCAAAGCCTGATTGCACAAAACTGATTCTCAGAACTGACAACGGTTCGCAATACAACAGCCGAGATTTCAGAAAAGCAGTTGTTCTACTTGGAATAAGACACGAATTCATCTGGCACCACACGCCAGAACAAAACGGACATGTCGAATCATTCCACAAAACACTCAAGAAGGAATACTTGTGGAGGTACGAGTTTGCAAACTATCAGGAAGCCGAAGTTGCTCTAGAGAAAGCACGAATCGATTACAATGGTTCCAGGATTCATTCAGCGTTAGGATACCTTACTCCTGATGAATTCATGGAGTTATGGGAGATGAAAACATAAATGAATCAGACTGTATGTAAGATTATGCAAAAAGTGGTACTAAAAACAGGGGTCCACTCCAGTCTAGTAAAGCCAGACAAGATGAGAAACATTGTGATTTTGAAGGAATAATTAGAAATCTTTTCTTAGCATGTAACGAGCGTTCTACTGATAAAAAACTTAGGTTTCTTCGTAATGCTTTGTCTCATAATAAAGAATGTCTTAAACCTAGAACAGTAGAAGGATTAAACAAAGAATTTGGTGAAGGGTATTTCAAACTAACTGATGATGGTAAATTTGATTTTGAGTCTATAGAAAATAAGAAAAAAGTAAAAAAACACGCAGAAGAGTTTCTAAACAGTATGTATGATGAATTAAGAGAAGAACTGAAAAGAGATCCGCTCTGACAAGAAAGAATATTCTCAACTGACTCTGCTAAAAACATCATTTAACAGAACTATCTATTGACATGCACAAGTTAATCGTGGTGCTTTTGTGGTGTGAGGTCTAGAGTTGTTATTTTTGATATTGGTATGTACGAGACCTTGACATTGCATGAGATTACTGAAATTCATCATCATCGACAGATTGGTAATAATATGGTATATCTGAAGACCAGAGCTCCAAAGCTTTGGTTTCAGAGTTTTTGAGGGACTTTGATATGTCCTCACCTGATCGGTCATCTGTGATAGTGTGTGGCTCATCAGGTGTGCCCTGAATTTTACTGCTATCAAATATACTGGTAGCTCGGTTTACTTCATGTTCCACAATACCATTCCATGCAGAGTGCATTCGAGTCATGTGTGATGTGGGAGTATCTTCGAATCGCTCAAAGCCCTCTGGTGTTATCTTATTCCAAGTCATGAAGCTATTATGTGTCCATTGATTCCCAAATTGGTCCTCGTACAAAGCATATCTTCTATCCAGTTGGACTAGTTCCAACATTATACCCTTTTCCTGAGATGATTTTTTTACAAACAATTCGTGTTTGGCAGGCTCTAGTAAGGAATCCCCAGTAAAGGCAACACCGTCGTTGATGTATGTGACGGTATTGTGTCTCTCCCCATCACCTGCAGAGATTGCAAGAACATTTGACTTTAGAGGGGCAGATATCGTAAAGTCTATTGCGATGGTATGACAATACTTGTTTGTAGATGAATCAATACATTTTATCTTTGATATGCTAGCTCTAGTGAAATCTTCGTTAATTAGAGGTTCTGTCTGTTCATGGTGTATCTCAGTAATTGTGTAATCGCTGTCACTATTGTTATCCTGCTCCACGTTGTAATTTCTTTGTAGATTTACAATGATGTCAGTTTCGGCATTGGTAGCATCTCCAACTTGTGGTACTCCTAAAGATAAAGTCACATATTGTAGTATCTCGTTTGAGTACACCTTGATATCAACATGGTTGGTATCGCCAATTATTGATTCAGTGAGTTCAAAGTCTGTATGCCAGTTGTCAGTTATATCCAGAATATGTCCGTTAAAGGCAAAGCCATTTTGTACTATTTGTTCACTAGATGCCTCCCATGATTTTCCAAAGGTTGGCTTTTTCCTCCAATCATTGGAGTCTCTTCCTAATTTGTCTGAATCATCAGTATCGCCAGATGGTCCGCCTGTAGTTGATCCTGAACCTACTGCTCCGTGTACTATTCCGTCATTGATATAACACGTGGGGGGGGGGGGGTTGTATCCCTCGTCATAGTAAACATAACCTCGTGGTCCAACTGCATCTGGCATGCCATAAAGGTCATGGCCATCTTCAGGTTCTTCTTCAGGATATTTATCAGATTTTTCGGATCTTTCACATCCTGGATTCCAAGCTACTGCATGAAATGAGTTGGGGCCTGGTTCTAGTGCTACGTCAACCTCCCAATGTCCACCATCATCTGTATTTGTAATTGCGATCTTTCTATCATTTTGGTATACCTCTATTATGCGCATATTTGTGGCTGTACCCGTAAGATATTTTACATCATTATATATGGCACCCTGTTCATCTTCTAGGCTATTGTTATGCCTTTCTATTGTGGGTTTTTCTTCAGATTTGATTATAGTAATGGGGTTATTAGGAGATGCATAGTTTGTTTTTGTCTTTTCTGCATTTGATCCTGCACCTGATACTGCACCGGAATCTGTACCTGATTCTGTCTCTGGGTCTTTCTTTGGGTCTATACATTTAGATTCATCTGGGGTTTCACATGCCTTAAGGTTTAACAACAGTGGTCCAAAAATATTTGGATTATTATAAACGGCATCGATAAATCCGTTGCTTGAATTTAATGTTATGATGACCATATTAGCCGAAGTGTAAACGGCATCTTCATTTGATGACAGTGTGATCCCTCCCGTTTTTGTTCCGTTTAATGTTATTGGGCCGATCCTAACGGTATCATCAATTTCACCATCAAACTCAATCCTCAGTTCCGATGATTCTGCATCGTATTCCGCAGATATAAAATTCAGGGTAGGTTCTAATGCTTGCGCATAGACATCATCATTTGGGATTGTAAGTACAAAAATAGTAAATAACATAATTGATAATGATGATAATCTTAAATATTCTATCATTTTTATCTGCTTTATAGGCGGTAGTTTAAAATATTTAAATTTATGTATGAATCGATTCTGTTCTATTATCCTCAAATTAGTTCACCCCATCATTTCCAGACTAAAGTCAAGATACGTTTGGAAAAGGGGCAAGACTCATAGGATTGTGCAGAAACTAGATCCAAATAATCATGTATAATAGACCTCTTGCGTAATTACAAACAAAATCTTATCTTTCATTGAATTTAATTTCAAATAATTTCTAATCTTATGGAATCACAACAAACTCTTGCTTCCATCTTGTCTTGAAATTTACAATTCCACATACGATGTCACTTATTGCATCATACCTGCACAATCTATTCCTAAATGTCTCAGAATTAATCCTAAACTTTTTGATTTGAGAGATAATATGTTCTACTTTTATTCGGATTCTTGACTGCATCTTGTTCCATTCCTTTTGATGTATGGTCAGTTTTTTTCCTTTCTTTTTCTTGTATGGTAGAATGCTTGTCTGTTCTGGGAAATCTTTTTCCACTCCCAAATACCCAAGGTCATAAAATATCATCACATCTTCGGGCAGTTCTGGATGTCTGATTTTCAGTATGGCATAATCATGTTTTTTACCTGGAGAATGTGGGGGTTTGTGGATTATCTCACCTTTCTGGTTTATGGTGATTTGGTTTTCTATTGTGTGTTTTTTCTTTTTGCCTGAATAGTGAGTCTTTCTTTTCTTTTTGTTCTGGGGTCTTGGGATTGGTTGTTCAGTACCATCAGTCATTGCAATTAATTCAGGAAAGAACAGTTGGAGTTGCTGTACATCATTTATCTTTTTAGAATCAGAGTATAGTTTTGCAGGAATAGGAACTGTTTTTCTTACTGCAGGCTCTAAATCTGATGTTTCTGTAGACGTTGCTCTGGTCTAATCCAAACAGATATCCTGTCAATTCACATGTCAGGTACATCCGATAGTAAACAAACAACATTACAAGCTGGTCTTCAAGACTCAAATCCAACTTTCGCCCAGCTCCGATACTTTTTTTTCTCTTTGCTTTGGGTAATCTCTTCTTTTCTTCTATACGGTGATTCTTTCTGACATCCTTTAGAATCACATCAAACTGTTGCCTAGTCACTCCAGTAAAAGAGAGAAGGGATTTTGGCTTTTTTGAGAGTTGCTTGTATGTTAACATGAAATGTGTTAAGTTGTTCTTAGCTTTGGATCTTGCTGTGAAGGAATTTGTGTAATATGGTAAAATATGTCTAATTACGCAAGAGGTCTAATCAAATCAAAAGAGAACGGTACCAACTATAATATGAAACAATCTCTAGAAAGAACAATTATGTTTCATGTAAAATATTTTGTTCTAAATCTTATTTGAGTGATAGTTGTATACTTTAGTCATGTTGGGAAACACAGCATTATCTCTAAATAACCAAAATTCTTCACATTATCAGAGCAATGATGAATAAAAAAATAATCTTTGCAATTGCTACTGGAATTATAATTGCTGGTTTTTCTGGAATATTAATTCATGCAGAAATGACTACAGATGAAAACAGAATTCTTGTTGAAAAATTAGCTTTCATCAACCAGACTATCTTGAAACAATCCTTTGAGTATCCTTCAGATCCTCCAAACGTTGATGTTCAATTTGTTGAGATTTTACCCGGTGCAGAAAGTGGATGGCATACTCATGACGTTCCTCTAATTGTAACTATTTTGCATGGAGATCTTACCGTTTACTATTGTTATGAAGATGATAATTCTATAGACATTGAACAATGTCAAAATAAAGGAACTGCTAGAAATTATCATGCGGGAGATTCGTTTGTTGAGGCAATCGATATAGAACACAATGGTGTAAATGAGGGAGTTGTTCCAGTAAAAATTCATGTAGTTGCATTAAACCCCGTTGAGAATTGGGATGATGTCTATTCGCAACCTCTAACGAAAGCCGTGCCCTAATGTCTGAAAAGAAAGGAAACGTATAAAAATAATTCATAAGGATAGCTGCCTTGGTTAATGAAACAAAAAGTTTATTTTTTAGAAATTTCTGATTAATAGAAATAAAATAAGAAATATTTTTCTAGAAATTATCTCACATATCATAATAAAACAAAGTTGCATATGCAGAGCTGATAAATCTTTTATTTCTTTTAAAATGTTTTCAGTAAAAATCTGGAAACCCTATCGTATTTTTCAGAAACACTATCTACTGCTTTAATCATTGTCTGCTGATTGATGTTTTCTTTATCATCCATCACAACATAGATGCCTATCTTTTGCTTTCCATCCTCTGTGATCATCTTGTTAATTGCTTGTATTGAATAACAAAAATCGCCCATCTTTTTCTCAAATTTTTCTTTTTCCTCTACGCTAAATCCTAAATATCTTGCAATTTGGTTATTTTTCATTATTACTTTTGCACCAACAACCAAAATACCTGGTTGTTTTTTTGGCTCAAATACTTCTACTGGAATTCCATATTGCCCTGCATGGTTTATTAGCACTTGAAAGATATTTTCAGTTTTTTTTATTTCTTCAAAAGTAAGACCTTCGTGAATTATCCATCTTTCTACATTATCTCTCATTTTAGATGTGTTCATAGAAAATCTCACAAATTGGTTCTATATGATTCTAAACTAAATGATTATCATGCTGAATTTGTAATATTTCTAAATTCGAGTTTAGAAATAATCATTATCTCTACTAGAGAAACAAAGAACGCATTACTAGATGTTTACATTAAAACCTGGTTCTAAACCTGGAATTGAATATACGATGAATCCATTTAATATGATTCCTGCAAACATAAGTATAATTCCCAGATACAGGCAATTTCTAGCTTTGCGAGGATCGTTTTTTCGTAAAATAAAAAATGCAATTATTCCTCCAATGATTCCAAAAAAAATCGGTAACAAAAACCATAGATTACTTTTAGTTTTTTCTTGATATGTCATTGTCCCTTCTCTTTACTTTGCTACTATTGCTTTTTTCTGCAACTGTGTAATTTCAATTTCTACTGTTTCTAGAGGATCTTTTACTTGATTGCGTTTAATTGAAAACATTTTTGGTTTTTCAAAGTCTTCGGTACAATCTGGACATGCATACACTAGTACTCTGTGCTCATTTGGAGCTTTTGGGTTTGATAATCTTGGGTAATACACCAATCTTGCTCCGCAATCAACACAATACCTGTTGGCCCTTCTAGTTCTAACCAATGTAAACCTCCTGCATTATAATTAATGTACGATCATCTATTAGATCTATGTTGTCTAATAGAGTGAACTAATTACTAACAACCGATCAATATTTCTAAATTCGAATTTAGAAATATAATTAATTTTAGGTTGCAGACATGTCACAAATACCAAAATATAATGTTTCAAAACTCGAGTTTAGAAATAAGAGCGCCTCCCACCAGACTTGAACTGGTGACCAACCGGTTAACAGCCGGTTGCTCTACCACGCTGAGCTAGGGAGGCACACGATTTTACCTTGGCAAAAGTGATTTAATCTTTCCGACTATACAAAATCAACTAAAATTGGAAAATCTTTAGTTAAATTTGGCAAAAAATTCTTTAATTTCTTTTGCATGGCTTTCAACTAATTCGATAATTTCCAAGTGTTCATCAGCTGTTGGTTCTCTCTGATGTACAATCTGAAATGCACTTAGTGCAGAACCAACCATTTCTCCTACAAAAAAACCACACAAAAAATCACCAATGTTTCCACATTCCCATGTCTCACCAATTCTTGGAGAAGCTCCTGCAGATTTGTATAATTCTAATGTTTGTTGGATTAAATCAGTTGTTTGTTTTGAAAATTCAGGATCTAGAGTCATTTGTAAAATAAAGAGATTCTATTTGTCTATGCCTTTTTTCTTTTCAAATACATAGATACCATCTAAAAATACTCTATGATCTTTGTTCTTTACTTTAGATTTTAGTTCAATGTTTGCTGCAGTTTGAGTAATATCTGTCCATACTTCGCCTGTAAGAATTACATCTTCACCTTTAGGAACTACTTTTGTATTTCCTACGATGTTTGTAATTCTTGGAGCACGTTCTCCTTGGAAATTCTCAATTAAGATTTTCTTTTCTTCTACTTTGACTGTGATTGGAAAGTGAGAAAATACAATTTTCATTTTAATTGTATAACCTGTAATTAGACCTTCACAAATATTTCTGATAATTGATCTTGCTGTATGTAATATTGCATAATCTCTTTTTTTTGAATTTATTGCAGTGATGAGAATTTTATCTTTAGTGACTTTTATATTTACTGGAATGTTTCTAAAATTTTTGTGAGTTTTTCCTAACGGTCCTGTAAAATGTAACATGTGTTTGTCTAGTCTTACTGTGACTTTTTCAGGTATTGCCACTTCATCTTTGAATTCTTCAATTTGTTTAGTAGACATAACCTATCAAAAACCCTCCAATTCCTTTCTGTGATGCTTCGTGATGGGACATTACTCCTTGGTTTGTTGTAACTAAAAGCATTCCTCTGTCATATGCTGGCAAGTATTGCTGTTCCCAATTATTATACTCGTCTGTTTTGACTTTGAATCTTGGGGAAATTGCTCCACATTTTGTTATTTTTGCCAATAGTTTAATCTTGAATTTTCCACCTCTTTTGTCATCGATGTGTTCAAATTCTCCAATGTATCCATCTTTTTGTAGCGTTTTTAGAACTTCAATTCCAAGTTTTGATGTTGGAAGAATCACACAGTCTGATTTTCTTCTAGATTCATTGTTGTAAAGTGTGACAAATAGATTTGCTAAAATGTTTGTTGCCGGCATTGTTATCTCACTTGTTCTTCCTGAACCCTAAAGATGTTGCTACTTCTCTAAAGCATCGTCTGCATAACATTAAATCATATTTTTGAATAACTGCTGTATAGTCTCCACATCGCTTACACCATCTTGAACCCCTTCCAAAGTCGTGTTTTTTCCTTCCTGTTGCTTCATATGATCTGTCTTTTGCCATTATGTTACAGTAACTCCAAATTCCTTTGCCAGATAGTCTTTTGCTTCTTGACTTTTAATGATGTGTGATTTTCCAACACTTGCCTTGTGTTTACTTCGTGTTCGAATCCCATATCCTGGTCTAGTTAATGCTACTGAAATGCCTAGACCTAAAATTCCTATTTGAGGATCGTATTTTACTCCCGGAATGTCAATGTGTTCTCTAATTCCAAATGAATAATTTCCAAAATTATCAAATGATTTGCCATTTACTGTGTTGCCTTTAGCTTCAAGTAATCTCTTTAGCAATACTACTGCGTCATCTCCTCTAATTGTAACTGCCACCCCTATTGGTTCTCCTTTTCTTACTCCCCAATCCCTTTGTGTTTCTTTTGCATTACGTGCAGAAGATTTTTTTCCAGATATTTGATCTAGGGCCATCTTTGTAATGTTGATAGCATCGCCAGATTTTCCTACACCCATGTTTAAGACTACTTTCTCTAAAGAGATTTTTTTCATTGGGGATTCTGTTACTTGAGACATGTGATCACTTTAATTGAATTATTGGCCCCTCTTTTCCAATTGGCATAATGATGTCAGCAGGAATTTCAATTTTTCTATCTCCTAATGCAAGGATAATTCTTTTTGGAAGAATGAATGTTCCTTCTTCTATGGTTTCAATTTTACCTATCTGCCCTGCGTTATTTCCTCTTGTTACTAGTCCCTGACAACCTTTTTCTAACTTGACTACTTTGAGAATTTTCTGTTCTGGAATTTGAATTAGACATGTGTCTCCAATGTTTACTTTGACATCTGAAATTATTGAGCGCCCATCATGGAATCCAATTTGTAATTTACCTTTCTTAATGATAGTTTTAGTAGTGACTCTGACTAGCTTTTTAGATTTTTCTGACTCGTTAATTTTAATTGGTTTTAGTAATTTGTTTTCAGTTGGAACTAGACGATAAATATCTGCGACATCTTGTAATTCTACTACATCCATTAATCCAATTGCATGATGTAGTGATTTTCTTACAACCCCGTCAATCTTTACTCTTCCAGAATAAATTGCAGCTTTAGCTTCTCTTAGACTAGTAACAATGCTTAGTGTATCTCTAAGTAACACTGCAGTTGGTAATGAATAACTCTTTTTGTGCGGGCCTGGTCTGGTTGTAATTACAAATCTCTTGTCTTTTCTAGTAATTCCCCAAAATTGTGGGGCCATTTGTCGTTTGAGTTTTTTACTGCCTGAAATACTTACCATTAATTACCCTCTTCCTCTTTTTTGGTCTTTTCTACTCCTTTTGTTTCTTTAGGGGCTTCTTCTTTGGCAGGCTCTGGTTTTGTCTCTGTTTTCACTTTTTCAGTTTTTGGTTGTTTTTTGGGATCTTTGCCTTCTAGTTTCATAATTCTCCATTTATCTTCTGTATCAAGCGAAGTAACTACCAGATTAGATGTGTGGATGTATACATCAAATTTGTCTCCTTTTGTCTTTTCTTTCTTTACTCCTTCAATTGCAACACTGCTTTTTTCTGTAGATATCTTTGCTACTTTGCCATCAACTTCTTTAAACTCTCCTCTTAGAATTTTAACGCTGTCTCCTTCAATTACTCTAACGCTTCGCTTTCCATATTTTTTATGAAGATCTTTTGAAAGTGCGCTTCCAAGCTGTTTGCTTTTAGTTTTATATGTTGCCTGATAAATCATCTGATTGCGCATTTTCGTTGGTTTCATTTTGTCATACCACCATTGATGCCAAGTTAGCTACCCTTGGCCATTTTTCTGTAGCTTCTGCTGCTACTGGTCCTTTGATGTCTGTACCTTTTGTCTCTCCTTCTGGAGTGATTAGTACTGCTGCGTTATCTTCAAAACAAACTCTTACACCATTTAATCTCCGAACTGCATATTTTTGCCTAATAATTACTGCGCCATAAACTTGCTTTCTTAATTCTGCAGGACCTTTTTTTACTACTACATTACAAAAATCACCAACAGATGCGGATGCCAGTCTTGATGATCTGGTGTGGTGTCTTGGAACATTAATCACTTCTAAAATTTTTGCGCCTGAATTATCTGCACATACAATATTTGCACCAATTGGAATTACTTTGGTTACATACGGTCTGAACTCTTCTACGCCTTTGCCTGCTTGCTTTGCCATTATGTCTTAACCTCCACTACGACATATGATATTGATTTGGAGATTGGTCTGCATTCTGCAGTTAACACATGATCTCCTGTTTCAACATCTATACATCCTGGAACGTGTGCGTGTATTGTACTTGTGCCCCTTGCATATCTCTTAAATTTACTAAAGTAAATTGGCGCATCTTTTTGTAATGTGATGGTTTGTTTTGCTTTACTTCCTGTTACTTTGCCGTCAAATAATTTTCCTCTAATTGACAAATCTCCGTGGAAAGGACAGTGTTTATCTTCACATTCTCTTGCAGGTTCCTTGATTTTTAATCCTATATTCTGAGTCATGATTTTCCTCCGATTCTATCAAATGGTCTTTTTCTAATTCTGGC
Source organism: Candidatus Nitrosopumilus sp. (assembly GCA_965205675.1). Taxonomy (GTDB): domain Archaea; phylum Thermoproteota; class Nitrososphaeria; order Nitrososphaerales; family Nitrosopumilaceae; genus Nitrosopumilus. The sequence goes on along the minus strand of OZ242186.1, from coordinate 1,086,557 downwards.
ACCCTCAACTATGACTTCTTTTCTCTCGATTACGAACTTCCAGTCATTGTTTAATTTTGTAATATTTTTTACCCCTTTCTGAGTATTTAGTGTAAACATTGATTTTGTTTCATTGATAATTCTTCCATTTAATCCTATTACTTGTGGATTTGTAGATTTGATGATCTCAGTATCTAATCCTATAAATTCATGTGATGTTATGTTATCTGCAGTTATCATTTCTCTTTTTTCATCTCACTTAATCTTGTCATCATTCTTGCAATGTCATGTCGTAGTGGTTTTAACTTTCCGCTTTCTTTTCTTAACGTTCCTTTAGATGCATCAACTCTGAGCTTACCTAATTCACTACGTGTCTCCTGAACTTTACTTTTTAGATCTTTTTCAGTTAATTGTTTAATGGTCTTCATGCTGAGTCTGGTCATTTCATCTTGGCCTCTTCTTCTTCTAATGTCTCAATGCCTTCCATCTTTTTTGCTTCTAATGCAATTCTTTCTGATTCTGATTTAGCTGTATCGGCTTTGCCTTCTACTTTGACTACTTCTACCTTGGCACCCTCAATTTCAATTTCTTCAACTTTGATTTTTTCTTCTGGTGATTGTTTTCCTTTCTTTACTTTCTCAACTCTCATTTCAAATTCTGGAATTAGTTTCTCTTTTCTTGCAATTCTTATTCTAATTCCAATCAACCCCATTGCTGTTTTTACGTGTGCAATATCCTCATCAACTATAATTTCTGCATGATGACCTGCTCTTGGTAAAATTCCTTGAGTGTGCTTTTCAAATGCTGAACGATCTCCTCTGAGTTTTCCTGAAATTGTAATTTGTACTCCCATTGCACCTCCTTCCATTATTTGCTTTAACGTCCACATGGTTGCTCTTCTAAATGCCGTACCTCTTTCCAAATGCGATGCCATTCTGTTACACATTACGCTTGGTGCAAGCTCTGGTTTTTCAATTTCAACTACTGAAATCTGTGGATTTTTTAATCCAAAATCTACTGCAAGTTTATCAGTTAAGGCTCTAATTCCCGAACCTTTCCTTCCAATTACTATTCCTGGTCTTGTTACATGTAATGCAACTCTAGTTCCTACTGGCGTTTTTGAAATTTCTGCATGTGAAAATCCTGCGTCTTTGATTGCCTCTCTAAGATAATCTTTGAGTAGCATCATGTTGTAGTTATCTCTAATTACGTTTTTCACAGCTGACATTTCTAGATCTCCCTTGCCACCAATTCTACATGAGTTAGTACATTATTCTTCGGCGTTGCTCTTCCCATTGCTCTTGGAATGAATCTTTTTACAGTCACGCCTTTGTGAACAGTTGCATTGATGATTCTTAACCTATCCAAGTCCATTCCTTTGTATTCTGCATTTGATTCTAAATTATCTAAGACTTTGATAAACTCTTTTGCCGTTTTTTGTGGATACCGTCCAGACATCACTCCTGGGTCTGGTCTGTGTCCAACTTGGTTTTTGTATCTTCTAAATGGAACTGCTCTTTTTTCATCAATTACTGCAATAAGATAGTCTCTTGCTTTTTCAATTGATAATCCTTTAATTGATACTGCAACTTCACGTGCATGCTTGTGTGAAATGTCTTTTTCTCTTAATGAAGAACGTACGTGTCTTGTTGAGTCATAATTTTGGAAAGCGTAATCGAATCTACCCATAATAATCACTTCAATGGTACGTAGAGACTGGATCTTGATGCACCAACACCTGGAGCGCCATGTGAAACTCTCTTGTTTGTTATTACATACTCTCCTAAATAGTGCCCAATCATTTCAGTTGTTATTGCAACTGGTTGGAATTCTTTTCCTGAGAATGTATTTACTGTAACGCCTACCATGTATGGCAGAATAATTAAATCCCTTACATGGGTTTTGATTGGATTTTTTAGTTTGCCTGCTTTTGTGGCTTTAATTTCTTCAATTAATTTTCTTTTCCCATCTGTGATTCCTCTGGTAAGTGATCGTCTCTGTCTGGAATTAAATAACAAGAATAATTTTTCTAAAGACAAATTATCCAGTTCCTCTTTTGGAATGCCTCTGTACAAAAATTCTTTAACCATCTCTCTTCTCCTCTGTTAATATATCTCGAGTCCTGTGGTCCATATTATAGCATTCCTATCTTCGTTGCCAAATCTCTGGCTTTTTCAGTATTTTCAAACTGAACAAAAGCTTTTTTGCCGTAAATTGTTCTCGCAGTGTTTACTTTTTTGACTTTTTGATTATACAGTGTCTTTACTGCTTCTGAAATTTCTGATTTGTTGGCTGATATTTCTACTATGAAACAAATTTTGCTTTCATTCTCTATCATTGCAAAGGTTTTCTCTGTAATGTATGGCTTCAAAATGATTTTCATTGCTTGATCTATATTCATTGCAAATTCGCCATTACTTTTAGATGTGTTGATTTTATCTTTCCAATTTCTTCTATTGCTGATTTGGAATATACTGTTAATCTAATTGGATCAGAACCCGGAGCCAGGTCTAACACACTTAATTCTTTAACATTTTTTACTTCTATACCTGGTAATGCCCCTGTTGCTTTTGAAAGATTTGATGAATCTGTAGTTACAAATAGCACACTTTTTCCAACTTTTTTGGTTCTTCCTCGAAGTCTTGATTGACCAGAACGTGGCTTCCTAGTGCTTAATCGCTCTATATCTTGTGATAGTTTTAACGCATCTAACACTTTGGTGATTTCATTTGTTTTGGCAATAGATTCTATATCATTTGATACTATAATTGGCAATGATTCTATGCCTTTAATTTTATGACCTCTTGCTTTTACAAGATCTTTTGATGCTGTTGCTGCAATTGCAGAACATAATGCTAGTTTATTCTCTTTTTTGTTTAACTTTTTGTAAATTACTTTTTCGACAATTGGCGGATGTGCTTGTCTTCCTCCTCTAGTTGATGCTACTTCTGCACCTTGTCCCTGTCTTCCACCCCCGCCTCCTTGCATTCTTGCAACACGAGAAACCCCTTGACCTGTTGGAGGATCATTAGAATCTGCAACTACATCCATACCTGCATTTGGTTTTCTTCCTTGTTTTTGGAATTTGTGTGATGTTAAATTAGTAAAAGCTTTGTGGATTAATTCTCTCCTAAATGGAGTTGAGAAGATCATTGGCAATTCAATTTCTGTATCTCTAGTCCCTGTTGTAGTGTATGTTGCCGCCTTCATTATACTACTACCTCCAAAATGTTTGGCTTGATTACTTTGTCAGGTGCATTTCTGATTTGACTTCTTAGTTTGATTAGTCTCTTGTATGTTCCTGGAACTGACCCTTTTAAAATGATAAAATCTCCTCTCACTAAACCAAAGTGCTTGTATCCTCCTTTAGGATTAATTTTTATTTCATCTGACTCTGTGTTTCCTATGATCATGATTCTTTTATCGTATTCTACTCTTTGATGGAATCCTGTTTGACCTGCTCTTGGTACTGTATACATTACACTTTGTGGTGAAATGGGACCCAGTGAACCAACTTCTCTAACTGTTTTTCTTGACTTGTGTTGTTTCTTTTTTACATTCCATCTTCTCATGACTCCTTGCCATCCGTGTCCTTTAGTAATTGCTGCAACATCTACAGTTGAACCGGTCTCAAAAATTTGAGCAATTTTAATTTCTTTTCCTAATGATTCTTTAACGTGTACAAATTGTTTTTCAATATTTCCACCACTAACCATTGCTTCAAAAATATATGGTTTTTTCATTTCTAATCCTGCAGATCTTGGAGAAACTGCAACAATTGCATAAATTTCTTTAATTTTTTTTAATCTTGATTCTGCGTTCTCCATTGATCCTGCAATATTTTTAATTGTAATTTCTTTAGCAATGTTTTTTGGAATATCTTCTGCATACACATCAAACTCCGCATGTTTGCCATAATGATCTTTTGAATATCCTCTAACTCCTAAAATCAAAACTGGTGGAGTAACTAACACTGTGCCTAAACTTACTAGTTGCTTTCCTGCGTTTGGGACTTTGTCACGATCATCAATGCTAACAATTTGAACACAGCCTGCTTTGAATCCGCAATGTGCTAAAATTTTTGGCTCTTCAGAACTTGTTCTAGTTGGCCATGCTCTAATCCTTGCTTCCATAGTTTTTGCGCGTACTCTACGTGAATATGCAAGACTGCCTCTGCGTGGTTGATGTCGTTTTCGAGCTCCCATGGCTAAACCGCATCATCGATTGCCCTCTATTAAACCATGTGGGACATTGTTAACCATTTAAAAAATTTAGGTTAACCATCTATGCCTAATTTGTTATGGTGAAATTAATCCCGATACAGAATTCCAAATTGTAAATCCTCCAATAATGATCCCTGTAACTCCTAGCCCGATTGCAAATAATAGAAAATTTTTCTTCTCAGCCATGATCTGGTTAATTGTTGGCATTAATTATTGCCAATGTTCCCAATAACGCTTCTTCTAGACGTACTGTCTCAGTTGCCTGATTTGGAAAAAAGTTTAGTGACTTTGCATTCTGAACTTTATTCATTCTTCCTCCTATGATCTCGTGAACTCCTCTCTCAGGTGATCCAAAAACCACTAGAGTATGTTCATCTGATTTTGTATATTTTGATAATATATCACTTGACACTGATTTTCCTTTTCTTGTAGTGATTATGATGTTCCCTTTCCATTCTGATAGTACTGAAAACAAGTTTGCGCGCTCTTTAACAGAATACCCCCAATAAGTTGGAATTTTACTTTTTTCAATATCTTTGACTGATAATCTTGGATATCCTTCTTTGAATCTAACTGTGATCCTTTTCCCCGTTGAGGCATCTCCATAATATTGGATTAATTGATTAATTCCAACATCTACAAACTTTTTCCCCTTTGCACTTACAACAATACCTTCTCTGATGTCTCCGGCTTTAATTTTTTTAGAATTTACTGGCGTAACATGGCTTGAAATTTTTAATGGTTGTAAAACTCCTGCAAATTTCAAGTCGTTCATTTTAGGAAACAATCTCCTTCTCAAAAATTGTGGTGTTTCTAAATATTTTAGAATCATTATCATTAATCCTGGATCTGTTTTTTTGTCTCTTTCTTGGTAGACATAGATTGTATCAATTTTAAAAATTGCACATGCCCTAGCTAGAACGGATATTTTTCGAGTTTTATCAATTTTAAGTGATTCATCTGATAAAGCAGATTCTGGAATTGCAACAGATAATTTCAATGTAATTTAATCTCTCAAATATTTAAAATAATTATTTTTGCTCGTGTGGATATTTTTCTTTAGCATCATTTGCATACTTTGCAATCTCTGCATCTGAAACTAATTCATATAATCCTGTCTCTTTTTTAACACATGCCATTCTGATGTGACTTGTTCCTTCTTTATCTTCACTTGAAAGATAAATTCCTGCAGAAGCTAATGTTGCAGCATCATCTAGCGAGAGATCTTCTTTGTATGTTTTTTCTAAAAAGTCTGTAACCTGATCAGAGCCTGAACCAATTGCCATTGCATCATATGAAATGTATGTTCCACTTGGATCAGTTAGATACAACTGCGGTGTGTTATTTACCACTCCTCCTAAAATTAATGCGACACCGTATGGCCTTACTCCTGCATACTGTGTATATTGTTGGCATTGATCAGCTAAATGTTTTGCAATTATTTCCACTTCTACTGGTTCATCATAAATCATTCTGTTACTTTGTGAAAAAAATCTTGCATTATCTACCTGACTTCTTGCATCTGGGATGTATCCTGCTGCTGCAACTCCTACATGATCATCAATTTGGAAAATCTTTTGAGCTGTCTCTGAAATTTGTAATTTTCTTGGTTTTTCTTCGACTGCAATGGCGATTCCTTCTTTACATTTTACACCTACGGCAATTGTTCCCCTTCTTACAGTTTCAATAGCATATTCAACTTGGTATAGTCTACCGTCTGGTGAAAATACCGTAATTGCTCTATCGTAACCTTGTTGTGCCGGAAGCATTTGATTGCAATGCTTTGATTATACAATTTAAATCATGCTCATATTTTAAAAATTCTTTTGTCATGATCGGAGCCTGATCCTTTAAGTAATATTCTGACGTAATTATTAAGATGAATTTTGAGAATCTTTTATTGAGAATCATGAATTCAGACATTAACATCCGACATAGTATTGTCACTGATATAGACGGAACTATACTTGCAACAAGTCATCGTGATGGAGTTACCAATTTTTTGTCTCCTGATGAAACAAAATCATCTCTAATACGTGCTGCAAATTCTTGGAAAGGTAGAAGGGAACTCAGACCTAAAATTGGATATGGTCTGTATGCAGTTGCTGCATTTGAGAAAATTACTAGGATTACATTTCCTTTGGGTGATGATAATTTGATCTTTGTAAGTATGGGATCTGATACAGTTAGGATGGATTTACATCAAGGTGGACAAAAGCAAATAATCGAACATGTGTTAAACATTCTAAGTCGGGATCCTACAAAAGAATGACTTGAAGATTAATAAATCCAATCTTTTTTTTATTTTTATGTACTATATGGAAATTATGTCGCTTATCCATTTGTATCCTCTTCAGCCCAATTGGGGTTATCATCTCTGATCGTTTTTGTGGCAATTCTTGCTTTAAATGCATCTAGTGGTCGTTCACCTGCATCAATATCTAGTGAAAAGTGTAGTCTGCGTTCATTGTAATATTTGACATATTCAGACAGACTATCATAGTGAAATATCTCTTCTTCAATACTTCTGTGGAATCGTTCTAGCTTGCCATTTGTCTGTGGATGATATGGTCTGGAGTTTATCAACTCAATTCCCATGTCTAGCAATGCTTCTTCAAAAAGTGTTGGACTCCATGAACCTTTTGGTTTTTTTTGATGTCTTCCAACAAAGCATAATCCGTTATCTGAAAGTATTGTAGCAGGGACACCAAACTTTTTGACTGCTTTATACAAGACTCGTACTGCATTTTCTGATGTAGCTTGAGTGAATATTTGTGCTGCCATGATACACCTTGAAGAATCATCAAGATATGTGACTAGATTCAGCCCTCTAAAGCGTGGGTCCTTCATCATATGCCAATCCACATGCCACATTGCATTGGAATACTTGCGTTCAAATCTTACCCATTTGCGTTTACGTGATTTTGCAGGGGATGGAATTGATAGATGATTCGCCTTCATTATCTGGTATACTTTATGGTAACTTATAATGTGACCTTTTTCTTTGAGTTCTTTTGTAAGACGTACTGCACCTATTGGTTGTTCTTTGTGTTTTTGTAATACTAGATTGGTTTGGGTCTCTGATGGTGCTGATGAATGTCTTCCAGGAGTTTTTTGTACATGTGGTACCACCTGTTTTACGAAATTCTGCCCAAATACGTTGAATATGTCTCTGTGTTACATTCGTTTCATATGCAATTGTAGCTGTTCTACGACCTACTAGATTGGTTTGGGTCTCTGATGGTGCTGATGAATGTCTTCCAGGAGTTTTTTGTACATGTGGTACCACCTGTTTTACGAAATTCTGCCCAAATACGTTGAATATGTCTCTGTGTTACATTCGTTTCATATGCAATTGTAGCTGTTCTACGACCTTGTTTACACTGTGCAATGATGTAACGTATTGATTTCTCAGTAAGATATTTCCTCATAATTTTAGATCGATATAGTCTATAGTATTCCTTTACACAATGTCTAATCTTAGGACGACCTAATTTTCGTACAATAGATTTTTTTTATTTTTAAAAAAGATATCTGTAAATGTATTAAATGCTAATTTGATTATCTCAGAAGAAACTAATGTACAAAATCACAAACCAATAATATCAATTGAAATTCTCAAATATTTCTTTGTAAAGATAATTATTCATTATTTTAGAAATAACAAAAATAATTATTTTCTAGAATGTGTAACTTGAGTTACTTTCCCATCTACTGAATATAGATCTTCTTCGAATTGGGCTTAATGATTTTGATAGTTTGCACATGCTAATTTAGAACAACAATATATCTTCGAACCCTACTGTTAAATTTTGGTGATCTCAACTCAATTTGGTTTGAGAGTTGCCGACCATTAAGGAACTTTGAATCATCATATTTATATTGTAAATGAAATTAGTTTCATTAAGTATATGAAAGATGTACAAATAGTGTTTACTGACAAAATTAAGGAGATTCAAAAGAATCTCGAAATTACAAATTATTCTGTTTGTAATAAAATTTCTAGTGAATTAGTAAAATTTGCATGGAATTTAGAATTAAAAGATGAGGTATTCATAAGTGAGGTTTTAGAAAGTGTATTTGATAATTTAAAGGATTTCTCTACTTATACAATTCCAAAAGAAGTTAATGACAAAATAGATTTAGATATATCTGAGAAAATGCAACTTTTAGCAGATGCGTATGATACAAAAGATCATAGTCAATTATATGAGTGTCTCAAACAATTGCGTTATATTACAACAATGTATCAATTGAATGTGTTGCAGAATTATGATATTTCAACAAAAGTTCCACGACATATGCTGAAACGTATGGTGGATAAAATATGATACGAACATCGATAAAAAAAACTGAAATACTACAAGAACAGAATATTCTTAGATTAGACTACATAAAAAAAGAATTTCAAAATTCCACACATGTTAATTTAGACGACTTTAAGTATCTGGGACTTGAATTATGTGATTTGGTAGAAAGATTGTTGAAAGATAATGATGAGAAAATACAACAAATGATGGAAAATTACGGTTTAGCTCAAATACAAGAAAATACAGGTGACGACAACTTTGATTTGGATAAAGAAAGTGTTAAAAAAATAATATTAAAAGAAATTAGTATTGGTCAAATATTTTATCCAAGTGACATATCTAATGAATATAATTTAGATTTAAAAATGGTGATGAATGTGATGTCAGAATTAAAAGAAAATAAACAAATTATTGAAAATATTGAATAATATGTCAACCCATTATAATACAAATGACTCCATAACAGGTGAACGTATTGCATGTCAATTCCGAAAAAAGAAAAGTGAAACAAAAATACCTATGACTGGAAATCACAGAGGAACAAGGATGATAATATCAGGAAACGCATATTGTGTAATTGAAGTTCAGATGATGCGAATTAGTTAAAGATATGGTTATTTTTAGATAATAATAAAATTTTGATGATATTTGTGCTGATTTACAATCAATAAGGTCTTAAAGGAATAATTTCTGATCGCATAAATGAGTAAAACTTTTTCCAAATCAATTCTAAGGTATTATCCAAAAAGTGACGGCATCATATCCTCAAAGCCAAATTCATGTCATTGTGGATACGGAGATAATTTTACAAATCTATTGATACTGTAATTATGGGTAAAACACACACGATCAAGTGCTATCATTTGGAGTATATCCGTACCAGGATAAGAAATCATACGTGTTTACTAGAAACAATAATCAAAATAAAGACAAAAATGTTCACTTTGTAAATCATTATGCCCAAGTCTCACTTACCTAGGGATTTTTGCGACAAACGATTTATCAAAAACAATGGTGAGCACATTGCTAAACAGATTAATTAAATTTGAAAAAGAATTTAACCAGTAGATGGGAAAGTAACTCAATTTAGATCAAAAACTATCAATTATTCAATCAATCTATTCAGATAGAAAAAGCTTGATGGAAGTATGTCACTCCATCAAATATGCATTGTACTTCATTTGATACCATGACACATCAAGGCGTGATACTATCTAAAGCATTTGAGATTATCACTAAAATAATGTACAATATCTTGTTGTTTCCATGCTCTAGTAAAAATAACTCACGGTTCCACAATGCAGATGCACATAATTCTGTCATGTCATTGTGTTTGGGAAATTCATATTCTGAATCTGGATTAAAGAGACTGGCAATGGAATCAGATAATGCTTCTCCAACTGGTTTCATGGTTGAGAAAAATCATATCAAAAATATCACAAAAAACAATGCAAATTCAATTACATCAGTCACTAGATAGTACAGTATCAAAATTACGAGAACTGGGAGTATTGGAGCAACCAGTTACTGTAGCAATTGACAAACATCTAATCCCAAGATATGACAAATTGCCAAACCATTCTTTAATAAAATCAAAATCAAAAAACAGTACTACTCATTTTGAGAGTTACTGCACCATGCAGTGCGTTGAAAAAAGAATCAGGGCTCAACTAGGTTGTTATCCTTTGTATGACAACAAATCAAATGCTGATTTTGTGCGTAAATTACTCTCTGATGGCATCAATAATGGAATCAAGATTAAACTATTGCTAGTGGATAGGGAGTTTTTCACAGCTGGAACAATTTCAGAAATAACACAAAAGAATCTGAAATTTCTAATGCCTGCAAAAAAGAATTCTCGAATCAAAGATGCAATTGTACAATACGTTAATGGAGATAGAAAGTCAATCTCGCCATACACAATAAAATCATCATCAGGACATGTAGAATCATTTACTCTAGTTATTCTGCCAAACAAAAATGCAAGAAAAAAATCAGATATTATTGATCAGTATGTTGTGTTTGCAACAAATATTTCACCAAAAGAAATATCATATAACATACAAAACATTCCAACTGACTACAAGAAACGTTGGGGGATTGAAACAGGCTATGCATGTGTGGGAAGGTTCAGACCAAAAACCACCAGTTCAAACCAATCCATAAGATTGTTGTATTTCTACTATTCATTGATTTTGTACAATGCATGGATAATTGCTAATTTGATTATCTCAGAAGAAACTAATGTACAAAATCACAAACCAATAATATCAATTGAAATTCTCAAATATTTCTTTGTAAAGATAATTATTCATTACTTTAGAAATAACAAAAATAATTATTTTCTAGAATGTGTAACTTGAGTTACTTTCCCATCTACTGGTATGAGTCATTTGCAAGCTCTATTGCCAGTCTTGCTCCCATTCCGGGAGTGAGGAAACCTTCGTCTCTGTCATCTTCTACTAATTGAGTATATGCAACATACACATCGATGGTTACTTTGTTATTGGAATAATCTCGTCCTCCGACATATGAATTCTCTAATTGGGTTATCAATGCCTGGCTTGATGATACAATATGACTCTGACCAGACACAGCATCAGGTATTGCGGTACTGTCTTGATCCCCTTCTTCTGGAGGAAGCAGGGATGTGTCAACATCAAGTAGAATATGTATCGACTCCAAATCAGTTGCAACAATTCCATATACCCCATCATCAGTTGAAATCTGTCCTGTTAATTCTGTTCCATCTACAACTATGACTGCATTGATATTATCACCTGAACCAAACCACGTATAGTAATCATCGTTTGTTGTAACCCTATCCTTTGAGATAGTCACTGTTTCTCCAAATAATGCAACATCCATCTGTTCTGCATCCAAGGCATCCATATGGACACTCACTGTTTTTGTTTGAGTTATCGTATCTGATGTTGGAATGTGTATATTTGAAGAAGATCCAATTACAACTGGAGTGAATAACTGTGGATTGTCATCAGTCTGAGAAAACGATGATGGGGTGTTAGTCACAGTTATTGAAAACACAACTACAAACACCAACAACAATAATGTTAATCCAAATGATTTCATTCTAATCTCCCCCTCCCAGATAAATTAAAAAAATAGAATCGCCAGTCCAAGCATCAACCATTACTAAAGGACGATAAAAATGGCCTGTATTTGTATTGTCGTATGTACAAAGACCTGTTTTAATGATATAATACGGAACACCTGAAACAATATCCAACGAACCATTAAAAGCTTTTAAATCTTTTTCAAATGGTTTGTACTCACATAAACCCTCGTCGCGATGTGACTTGTTTAATTCGTCATTTTTCAATGCAAAGTCATAAGCTTTCTGTTTTGCAGTTTCCAAATCAATTGTGTTTTTTAGATTCATTGTGGTTTTTATCAGTTCAGGATGATTGCTCCAGCCATTAAATCTAATTTTTACCCCATAATCACTGTATGTTTTGTATGCTTTATTATAGAAAAGGAATGCGATACCATCATATTTACTTCCGAAAATATACGCTGTATGGTATTTGTCATCCAATCTAATACCAATACTAACTGGACCGCCAGGTGTTCTACAACTATAGCCCACCGAGAATACTTCGGTGCAATTGTCTATAAAAGATTCAGATAGCAACACGTCATTACCATTAACTTTGAATCCAATTTTGTTCATAAAGTTGTTAACATATTCCATCTGTTTTTGTCTATCAAATGCTGTATCGGTACTAAAATACCAAGCTGATTGATCTCTTGCATCAGTAATTATATAATAATCGCTAATCACTAAAAACCCATCTCTACCATCATATTCTGTCCCGATATAGTCACCTTTGTGGTCAGTTCTATCTTTTATTTCTATGATCTCATCATCTACTGCATTAAAGAAACGTTCAGCAAACTCATTCTTATCTACTATTGGAACCCAGTAACCACTAGGATTTGGAATTTTTTCTAATTCCTTACCTGTTTTATCTACAATGTAGATATTTGTTAATGATTGTAATGTAGTTTCATTGTATTCATCAATGATTTCCGATGTATGATTTTCATTTGTTTTCGATGTTGTTAGTTCGACATCATCAATCAGTGTATCCTCAGGTATGGTTTTTTGTACTATGAGATATCCCCTATCAAGCAGTTTCTTTGCAGTACTGTCCTTGACACATGCAGGCTTTCCCTTTGGGGACTCAAGTAGTACCGCAGAACCATTGCACTGAATCTGCTCTATTGGCACACCCTGCTTAAACTGCTTTAGAGGGGATAACACTTTGGCATCAGCCGATGATACTGTCATGGCAAGCAATGCTGCACTCAAAACCAACAGGCCTATTGTTGCAGTCGTATTTCTCATCAAGATTTTTTGAGAAATAATGTATTAAAATGATGCTCATGATGGTTCTATAATCTTTGAGACCTAAGATATTTTTTATTCTAATAAATTAATATTGATCTTGATGGTTGTTGTGATTCTATATTCTGCGTTTCAATCTAGTGGTCTGGTCCCCTCTAGAGTAGGACCGGTAGCATACATACACTTTTCAGATAACTTGGGAGGCTTACCCTCATGGTAAAGAGCAAATTCACATCAGCAGAAAAGTCAAGAGTGGTTTTAGAGTCACTAAACACAAACATTGCAACTGCAGAGTTGTGCAGAAAGTACAATATTCATCCACAGACATTCTACCAATGGAGGGAACGATTTGTAGAAGGTGGCAAGGCATCATTAAATGGCACACCAAACGGAGATGTCTGCAAGAATCTGCAAAAGGAAAATGATTCCCTCAAAAAACTAATCGGCGAGATCACAATTGCCAATGACATTTTAAAAAAAACGTTGGAGAACCAGAAAAGATGACTGCAGTGAATCAACTGAACAAACACATCAGTTTGAACAAGTCATTGTTATTAATTGGAGTCTCAAAATCCAAATGGTATTACTCAAAGTCACCAAGAAGGATTCAGACAGATCCTGCAGTAACTGATGTAGTTCAAAAGATTGGAAAACAAAGGCCAACTTATGGAACCAGACGCATGGCATCCCAAGTCTCAAGGGAACTGAACAAGCCTGTAAACAGAAAACAAATCAGAAGAATATTTCACAAATTGGGCTGGATTGAGCCTAAAAAGACCAAAAATGACATCATCAAATCTGCCAGAACATTATTCAAGCCTGATGCACCAAACCAGTTGTGGCAGACAGACATCACATATGTCTGGTGTGGGGTTGACAGATGGTGCTACTGCTTTAACGTGATTGATGCATTTAGCAGGAAATGGATTTGGCATTCATTTGATGTGGCAGCTCCAAAGAGCACTGCAATTGACAGCATCATTAATGCAGTAGCTACTGCAAAGCCTGATTGCACAAAACTGATTCTCAGAACTGACAACGGTTCGCAATACAACAGCCGAGATTTCAGAAAAGCAGTTGTTCTACTTGGAATAAGACACGAATTCATCTGGCACCACACGCCAGAACAAAACGGACATGTCGAATCATTCCACAAGACACTCAAGAAGGAATACTTGTGGAGGTACGAGTTTGCAAACTATCAGGAAGCCGAAGTTGCTCTAGAGAAAGCACGAATCGATTACAATGGTTCCAGGATTCATTCAGCGTTAGGATACCTTACTCCTGATGAATTCATGGAGTTATGGGAGATGAAAACATAAATGAATCAGACTGTATGTAAGATTATGCAAAAAGTGGTACTAAAAACAGGGGTCCACTCCACTAGGTAACAGCGGTGTACCTATAGTAACATGTACAAATTATGACAACAAAGTATTACTTCAACCATATCAGGTAATATTCATAGTCCTGAAATAATAACAACAAAGTCTTATTGCTACTTTACACGAAGATCCATACTTTGAGGTCTCATTATTTCTGGTCCTGAAAAGGTAGGGGATTAGGCGTAAAAGTCACAACTCTATCAAATGAAAAAAGCGAAACCATGTGATTACATGGAACATTAATTTAAAACACATATGAATATGCGTATGTGCGATTTGAAATCAAATTTTCAGGACATAAAAATATTTGTTCTAATCATAAAACAACTTTAGAAATTACTAAAGAATCCCATTTGACTCCTAGGGGAGACTGTATTGTTGGTGTCAATGCAACATCAAGTTGTTCTGATTTACCTGAAGAATTGAAGGATAAGCTAAGAAATCCTAATTCTAAAATAACATTTTCAATAAAAGTCAAAGATGATAATTTTATAATTATGGGAACTGGCCATCCTGATCTTATTCTTAGCCATACTGACGATATAGTTATTAGAAAAAGCAATTTTATTTGTCCCCGTACTTTGGCAATTAAATGTGATAAGGCATCTAATTCACTGCCTCGAAACATGGTCTTATTACTACAAGATCCAAAAACTGTTGGTATTTTCACTATTGACGCTGAATAATACTGCGACAATTTTATACCCAATTAATTAATTTCTGATATGGGCAAAAAAACAAACTTTTTCCTTCTTGTACCATTAGCTACTTTTGCAGCTATAATTATTGGGTTTGGTTTATACAATACCATATGTAAAAACTCCAACATTTCGATTAATTGCTAATCTACAAAAACTAGTGTGTTATACTCTTATTTTTGCATCACAAGTATTTTTTTCGTTATTTTATATGATTTGAATTTCCAAATCCTTTTCCCTATTTTGATATCAAAGTAATGCTTTCTAACAAAAGTTCATCAACTATCTTCTTGTTGCATATACTTGAATGCCCAAATGAAATTTTTTATTCTATAATATTTGGATGTGTTATTTTTCGAATTCCTTTAAGATGACAGATGTTGTGAGATTGGCAGATTGTATTTTGTTTGTTTCCGTACTTTTTAACTGCGTTAAACTGGGGTGATCTCTTGGAAACTCATCCAACAGGACATCATCAGAGTCATCATCCATTTGTATTCCCATAAATGTATACGTCCAAGACTCTTGACTGCCTGTGATGCAATTTGCTTTTCAAGAAATACCTGTGTTATCAAAAATATTCTTTCTTTTACCTTGATATCCTTTTTACCATATATGTTTGAATTAATTTCTGACTATTCTTGATTTGTCGTGTGATATTTTGATTAATATGGTGTAATGCTAATCAGATCAATGGTTCATAAAATTTTGTTAGAGAGTATAGTAATACAAATCCTGCAATTAGAATTGAAACTCTCAAATGCATCTTTGAAATCGTAATTGTTGATTTTTTTATAAGAATAAAATCCAAATGTTATCTGGAAGATCTTCTATTAGTTGCTCTCTCTCTCAAGTATTGAAAAAACTATGATACAGTGAGTTTATCAGACCCTTCTCTGTACAAAAAATATGTTTGATGATCTTGTAAAAAATTTGATTTCTATTAAACAGACTTTTGCAAAAAATTATTCTGGAAGTGCCCATATTCAAGAAGTAGTACCATCATCTATCTCTGACAAATTTTACATTTCTTCTGAAAATTTAAAACATCTTCATAATTTTGCACTGAAAAACCCTATTTACTTTAATCATTATGAGGAAGAAATTGATGATGTTTTGTGTACTGTTTATGAAGGAGATATCAATAATTATTGGTTAAACAGCATCAAGCATGGTTCTAGCTGTCAACCATTTTACCCAACATGGATAATGTCTGCATATATAATGGCCAGCATTGCAAAAGAATTGAACTATGTTGAATTAATTGATATTGGTTCTGGGGATGGACGAATAGCGTTTTGTGGGGATGTTGTTGGTTTGGTTTCGCATAGTATTGAAATTGATGATGTTTTAGTTGAATTACAAAATACAATCTGTACTTTTACTAACTGCAATTTTAACCCCAAATGCAATGATGCTTTAGAGTTTGATTATTCTACACTAAATTTAAAAAAACCTGTATTTTTTATTGGCGGTCTTGCTCAAATGGGAGGGGATATTCTAGCTACTAGTATCATTGATCGAATTAATAATATTGATAATTTAAAAAATGAGGCGGCAATTGTATTTACAGGCACAGATGCTAAACGTCAATTCTCGGATAATTTGAAAAATGGCGGATGGAATACGCTAATTCAAAAACATGATCTAAAAGTCATCAATACTATTTCATTACCAACAATTTGGACTTTTGAACAAACCGTAGAAACCCCTTACATATTCACAGAATTTAAATAATTTGAAAAAAATACTCTCCATTATTCATTCCGCAATTTGAAATTCTTACACTTTGGCCTATTTCTGGTGTTTTTGCCATCTTGGTCATTACTCTAACCGTATCTTCAAATTCAACCATGCAGAAAAAATGATCATTTTGTCGTGAAAATTCTATAATTTTACCCTTAAAATCCCCTTTTTTTAGATGTACATCTCCAAAACAATAACTGCAAAACTCTGATGGGGGCCACACAATTTTTTTACATTCTATGCATTCTGGAATACAAAATTTCCCCGCCGTTAATTCTGATTCAAAGCTCATTTTTCTAAAATCAATACTGTAGATGATGTAGCTGCTGCAGACATGTTATGTATTAATCCTACATTAGAATTATCTGTTTGTCTATTATTTGCATTTGATTGAAGTTGTTGTGTAATTTCTATAGTTTGTGCAATTCCTGTAGCTCCTAATGGATGTCCGGAACCAATTAAGCCTCCTCTGGGATTTATTTTAAAATTGTTTGTTTCATGTAATTCTTTAACTGTATCTATTCCTTTTCCTTTCTCTGAAAATCCTAGAGATTCTAATGCCATTGGTTCACACACAGAAAATGCATCATGTATTTCTGCTACATCTATATCTTTAATTTCTTTATTTGATATTTTTAATGCATCTTGAACTGCCAGTTTTGTTGATTCCATGCTATTCAAAGAAGTATTTTTTGTAAATCCTGCCGAAATTGTTTTTTGACCAATGCCTGTTATCCATATGGGATTTTTTGATAATTGGTTTGTTTTTTCCTTTGATGCCAATAATATGGACGCGCTCCCAGTACAAGATCTTGAACAATCAAGTAATCTAAGATCATCTGTTAGTTTTTTAGAATTGATCACATCTTCTATGGAATATGTTTTATCATATAACGCATTTGGGTTTTCTTTTGCATGTTTGTGATTCTTTACTGAAACAATTGCCAGCTGCTCATCTGAAACTGAATATTCTCGTTTGTATGATTTTGTAAATATTGATGCCCAAAAAATTGGATGTTTGTATTCTCCTCTGGAATTGTCCCATTTCAGTATTTGTCCTGGACTGTCATATTTTTCAGCTCCTGTCACAAGTACCATATCTGCCAGACCTGATGCAATGTAAGAATATGCTGAAACTATGGAATTTGTACCTGAATTACAAAGACTCTCTATAGAGTGAGCCGTTTTAGGCTGAATCCCAATCATTTCTGATAAGATTGGAGATAGATATTTTGAGTTATTGTTTGTAGATACTAAAACTGCATCTACATCATCTCGATTAATCTCAGAATTATTCTTGAAAACTTCTTTTGCAGAGTTTGATAAAATAGTTTCAATTTTCAGATCTTCTTTTGAAAAAGGTGTTATTCCATATCCTACTATCCCTACTTTATTCATGTTAATTCTCCAAAAATGTTTTTTTAAATAACTGAAATGACTCTGTTGTTTTACCTATTGGATTAAATTGCAAAATAGGTTGATCAATTCCTGCATTAATAAAATTATTTAATTGTAATTTACATTCTTCAGGGGAACCTGATATCGCAAGTGATCTTAGCATGGATTCTGAAATTAATTCGTAATTTGATTTAAATCCCGATTTTTTAAATTCTTCAAAAACATTTAATGTTTCTGAACTATAGCCATTTTCTGCTAAAAATTTGCGATATATCTCTCCAACAGATATATAAAATGCAATAGTTTTTTTAGCTCTTTGAATTGCGTCATCTGAATTTTTCGAAACACAGGTAATTAATTGACATGTGACATCAATTTTTTTATTTATTTGCATTTTTGATATGGTTTTTTTCATTTCATTTAATGGTCTGAGATAAAAAATTACACCGTCTCCAATATTCCATGCTAAATCTACCATTTTTTTATTAATTGCTGCAACATAAATTGGAATTTGTTTTCTTTGTGGTTTAATTAATAATGTAAAATTTTTTAATTTGAAAATTTTTCCTTCATAATTGATTTTTTTGCCAGACAAAGCTAGTCGGACTATTTCAACATATTCAGTCATTCTTTGTAAGGGCTTTTCAAATTTGTTGCCATGAAAAGATTCTACAATTGAGGCGCTGCTAGTTCCCAAACCTAAAATCAACCTTCCATTAGATAATGAATCTATTGTAGCTGCACCCATTGCAATATTTGTTGGACTTCTAGAATAGATGTTAATTATCGATGACCCTATTTTTTGAGTACTGGTTCTAGCAGATATTGCCCCTAGCATTGAAAAATTCTCCATTCCCCAAGTTTCTGGAACCCAAATGGTGTCTGTTTTTGTATTTGAGATTGTTTTTGAGCATTCTAGTACTTCTTTTACGGATAACAATGATCCCAAGCTACATGCCAGACGCATGACAAGTGTGTATTTTTTGGATATTCTAGTGTTCTGTTTTGGTTACAGTTTAGAATACTCTTGCATTATAATTTAGTTGATTGTGTGCCTAATCTCTACCTTCTCTCACAATCAAACACGCAGTTTTTTGATCCATGGTATAGCGAAAAGACAAAGTTCGTGAACTAAATAATTCCAAAACAAAAAACTTTTTGATCAGTTAACCCAACAAAATACATGAAAGTTAGAATCCCTTGAAGCAGCATACAAAAAATTCAAAAGTTGCAGTAAGAATGCTTGGCAGTCTTTGATGATTCTAAAAGATGGTAAGGAAATAGAACACACTGCAAAGACATTGCATCGCTGCACAAACTGGGTACGAAAATGGGTGAGTCGTTTTGAAATCGATGGCCTCTACGACCACCCAAGGAGTGGAAGACCAAGAACAATCTCCCAGACTCGAATGGATGCTATCATGTCAAAAGTAATGCTAACTTTGTTTACACCTGTGATGCTACAGCAAAGTATCTTTTATTCCACTGGAGTAAAATTTCACATCACTTACATCAGAAAGGTAATGCACCAGTATGGCATGTCTGCAAAAACTGCACAAAAATATCATATCAATCATGCAAGCGTATCTGCTGTGAAAAGCTGGCAGCAACGCATCAGAAAGAGAATTTCACACCTAAAAAAGAATGGATTTATCATTGCAATGACTGATGAAGCATTTTTTTGTAAGGGATACAAAAACAGGAAAAAAGTACTGGTCACCAGTTGCCAAGAGAATATTTCTTCCATATACGGGGAATCATGAAAGTTTGGCAGTATATGGAACAATTACGGAAAATAACAGTCAACTGTTTAGAGTCTATGATAGATTCAATGTTGGAAGATTTGTAGAATATCTAAAAGAGTTACACTGGAAATATGGCAAGATTGCAATCATGCTGGATAGAGCATCAGTTCACAAATCAAAGAAGGTCAAGGAATACCTTGCAAACAATAGAGATGTCAAACTAATATGGCTGCCAAAAGGATCACCGTACTTGAACATGATAGAACAATGCTGGAAGATAAGCAAGAATGCGTTGTTGGTTTCAGAATATTATGCAATGTTTACGATGATGAATGATGCAGTGTCAAAATATTTTAGAAGGACAAGATTCAAGCTTGATGTTGCAAATTATATCTTTAGAAATCCTGCAAAAATGTTTGCGAACTTTTGATCGTCGCTATATCTTGATAAATCATGAAATTAAAACTTACAAACCAGACTTTTTGTTCGAGATTTTTTCTGACTAATCGATCAATTCCAAAGAACGCGGACTTTATTACATTGGATTGCCTAGGAGATCATGATTTGACTGTAGATATCTCTGTAAAAAACGGATTACGACATGGTACATATACGATCAATGGGATCAAGGGAACAGTCCCAGTTCAGGCAATTACATCTGTAAATCTACAACATGCCAAAGATGCAGATATTCCTGATTTTGATTTTGGCACAAATATTCTTGAGATAATAGAGCCAGAACCACAGAGACTAATTGATGATGTGAAATACAGACAAAAACGAATTATGGAGATGAAACATGACATTAATAACAATCCCAACAAAATTTCCCTTCTAGCCATTAAGGGAATCAAAAGCGATTTCAGAATCAATCATTCTAAGAATCAATTTTTGATAAATTTTCAGATAAATTGTGGGTTCCAATTAGTCAAGGTATTTTTCAAACTTAACAAAAAAGCAAAAAAAGGTAACTGTCTAGAGTTTTGAAGTACTTTCTTTAATATTTTTTATCTATATCTTTTCTGATCAGTGACAAATTACAATATACAATTGTCAGTATATGATGAGCTGGAATATTATCGTAACAGATGTCGCTCGCTGGAGCAAGAAAACCGTCAGTTACACAGAGAAATTGCAGAACTAAAACAAACAGTGTCTACACTTGTTGCAAGAAATATCAAAGCAAAACCAAACAAGACTGAAACTGCAAAAAAGAAGAAAACATCAAGACATCCTAGAAAAAGCAGAAGCAGACGGGCACACATTGATGATGCCATTACAGTTGACCAAAAAGAGTGCAACACATGTGGCAAATCACTCTCAGAACCAACTGATTCATACACCAGAATAGTAGAAGACATCATTCCTGCAAAAGCAGTTGTGACAAAATATACGATAGTTAGACGATACTGCACAAACTGCAAAAAACAAATCTCGGGTAACATTCACACTGTACTGTCAAATGAAAGGTTTGGAATTAGGCTCATGGTGCTAATCACATCACTAAAAACTATCGGATTATCGTATGGTAAAATATCTCATCTTTTGCAGATGCTCTTCTCACTGCACATTACAGAATCTGCAATTAATCATGCAGTATCAATAGTATCAAAAGCATTTGGGAGCAGATATGATACAATGATTGTGGAGTTAAAAGAAGATCTAAACATACATGGTGATGAGACAAGTTGGAGGGTAGATGGCCAGAACCACTGGTTGTGGGCATTTGTGAGTAAATGGACTGTAATTTACGAGATTGACAAATCACGTTCAATGGATGTTCCCAAGAGAATTCTCAAGGGATATGATGGCAACATTACAAGTGATTCGTACCCTGCATGGAACCATGTTGGAAGCACTCACCAGAAATGTCACATCCATTATCTCAGAGAGGTTAATGATACCATTAATCACAAGAATCCCGGACCAGAATTTGCACCATTTGCCAAGAATCTCAAGAAAATAATTTATGACTCTCATGGTGTGGCAAAAATAAAATCAGAATCAGAAAGAATCCATGCAAAAAAGAATCTTGAAAGGAGAATTAATCACATCATATCAAAAAAATACACAGAGAAAAACTGTATCAGGTTTGTAAAAAGATTGAAACGTGAGAGAAAAATGCTTTTTACATTCCTAATTACTGGAACTGATTCACACAATAACACAGCAGAGAGGGCAATCAGACCAAATGTGATAATTCGTAAAATTACAAACGGTCATAGAACCATTCATGGTGCTGATTCTCATAAGATACTGATGAGTATAAAGGTGACATGCAGATTACGAGGATTAAACTTTCATGATTATTCTTTAGAATATCTTGGAGATTTTACTTCAAAACTCTAGACAGTTACAAAAATAATTATTTCCTAGAATGTGTGATTTGATGTACTTTCCCATCTACTGATAACGCAAGAGAACCGTATGTAGCATATCAAAATCATTCTTTGTAGACTTGGGAGCGATGTTTTATTTTGAATACATGCAAAATGAGTTTGTCATTTATGACATGTACAATCCCACGATATTGTCCAATACGAAATTTATGAAAGGGTGAGTTTGTCATCTTTTCAAGCAACCCATAGGGATCCAATGCAATTTCATCCATCAACAAGATTACTTTTTTTGCAATGTCTGGACCGATATGATCCAGATCTTTTTGGGCTTTGTCAGAATAAATGATTTTCCAAATAACTGTCAAATTACAATCCGTATTTTTTTTTCATCTGTTCTTGTGTGATATAGTTACCTTGTTCAATGTCTGCAACTGATGCTTTTATCTCAGCAATTTCCTTTTCTGTAAGTAATTCATCATCCTCTTCTTTCTGGTGTTTTAGAATTCGATTAATCATAGTTTCCATTGATTCGCCAGGATAGTTCTTGAATTTCTCCCATTCTTCTTTTGATTTTTTTGAAACTGCAATACTTGTTTGTTCCATGTATATCTATAGATGGATATATTATTTAATGGTTTTTTAGAAAAATCTATTTCATGCCTAAAAGCTAAACCCCTCTCATCACCGTGTAAATTACAGGCATAAAATTATTTTGATAAGTGACGGATTTAGCTTTTAGGTTCTGGTGCATTTTGATGATCTGATCACTAGACCTCTTGCGTAATTACAGACAAAATCTTATCTTTCATTGAATTTAATTTCTAATCTTATGGAATCACATCAAAGTGCTGCCTGGTCACTCCAGTAAAAGAGAGAAGGGATTTTGGCTTTTTTGAGAGTTGCTTGTGTGTTGACATGAAATGTGTTAAGTTGTTCTTAGCTTTGGATCTTGCTGTGAAGGAATCTGTGTAGTATGGTAAAATATGTCTAATTACGCAAGAGGTCTAATGACATAAAACAAGACTCTGAAGTTAAAGTCAGTAATTAAAATTAGGTGATTATCAATTATTTACCCCCAACATATAGCGAGAAGCATATGTTCATGAACTATTTTCAAGGTGTTTCAGATTGTTTATTCGTATTTACCTTAGGTAAAATCATCTAATCTCTAGTTTTTTGATGATTTTTAGTTCACGAACTTTATCTTTTCGCTATACATCTGCATTCAATATGTCATATTCTAAATTGGATTTACTAATCCGGTTATACCATGTTGACAAAACTTTTGCAGTTTCATCAACCCGTCATGCTGGGCTTTCATTTAGCCCTAGTTTGACATTATCCTATTTGAATTATGAAAGGCATTACCTATACAAACATATGATCCAAAATTATCGAATTAAGAAAATTGTTTGTGGTGTGTTAAAAATACCTATAAGCACATCTATGGAACCAATACAGAAAAAAATAGAGACAGGACACGCCATTAAACAGGTTGGCACTTACAGACAAATTTATGAAAGAATAAAAAGAATTGGAACATAAAGTCTCAAAGGCTGAATCAGAGTTAAGACAAATACAATAGCTATTTTTTAGGACTGTTTGAACGCATTGCGTTTTCAAGGTTGAAGATCAATGTAGAGTTGATGTAACTAAGCAATCCGCTAACCCTAGGAGATGAAAGATTTGCAGTGTAATAATACACTCTACCTTTGTTTTTATTGCGTTTTATGATGTGTTCGTTTAGAAGTGTCTGCAAGCTTCTTTGAAGTGTACGGTCTGGTACTGCTGTGAGCTGTGATATTTCATTTTCAGAATACTCTAGTCCTTCATTGCTAAGAAGAAAATCTAATACCTTTGCAGTTGCAGTATTAAACAACCGTGTAAGAGGTAATTGTGTTTCTTCTTCTGTTACTAATTCCATGTATTAGATACATGGTTAATCTATATATTAGTTGCCAAAATTGGCTATTGAAGCTTCATAATCACTCTTAATAATCGCCAATCATGGCAAATTATATATGACAAAATCATTAAGCTTTATTGTAATGTTCACAGTTGAAGAATGGAAAAGACGTATTGTCAAGTTCTTTGTTCTTCGTAGCCATTCAGGTAATTCATACAGGATAACAGATGAGGCAGAATTATTCAAACAGTTTGCAGGCAATTTTGAGAACAATACTCAAATTGCCTATGAGGAATTATTTTCATCTAAAATAATTGAAGATGTCAAGGTTAACGGAAAGACGTTTTACACTCTTAATTTTTCTCAAAAATCATCAGAGATTGAATCAATAATAAAGAATGAACCGTTTGAGGAAAAATCCAACCTGATAAAACCAACAGATAAAGAGTTCAAAGATTTACGAGAGGAATTTCGAGATGCCCGCAGTAGAGGATTTCCAAATAGAGGTTTTTATTATTTCTGCACAAAGACTGATGATCCTAACTATTGGATTGTGTTAATCAAGACAAAACCCAACTTGCCACCTTACAGAATTATTTTAGGTTCTATGACAGATAAAAATTCACGCATAATGAAGATTTGGCGTGCCACTCTCAAAGTATCTAAAATCAACAAAGGAGAACCATTTATCAGAAAATGGGTTGAGAACATGGAGCAAAGGGCTTGTGGCAATAATAGACTTCCTTCAAGGTCTGCATTTCATATTTTCGTTCACTTGAAATGGTTGGAGATAACAGGCAGAAAGGGAAATATAATTTACTACAAGGTAACAAAAAAGGATGACACTGTTTAGATCATGTTTAAAATTCACAAAATAGAAAATCTTGACGCATTAGAATCTGAATTAAGCAAAATAATTACCGAGCTTGAAGTGGAGAACAGCATACTAGACACTATATTTACAAAGATTCTAGATTCTGATGTTGTAGTAATTAGACATCTTGCGTAATTATTTCTAGGCGTGAATTTTGCTGCAGGATTTTTCAAATTGGTTGAGAAATTTGAATTTTCAGGTATGAATTCTGTTAAAATACAAAATTTGAGAAAAAATCTCTATAATTACGCAAGAGGTCTAATCAAAAAACATACAAGAAGGGGTTCACTATACTACACCGATGAGCATACAGCATATGCATCATTGATAATGAGAGGAAAGCACCAGATTGTATCTCATGGAAAAGATGAGTATGCTAGAGGCGATGTTCACATCAATGGAATGGAGGGATTTTGGAGTTATGCTAAAACTTGGATGTATCATTACAAAGGAGTTTCTAAACAATATTTTCATCTGTATCTCAAAGGGATAGAATTTAGATTCAACAACAGAGATGAGAATATCTTTGAAATGTTAGCAAAAATGCTTGTAAAACCTGTTCCAAATGAGTAGGTATTACCATTATCTTTATATTGAAATTTCTTTGTGACCCGATTAGAACATGAATAAGCTAAAGTATGCAATACTATTCACTCTAATATTAATTCCTGTAGCAATGAGTGATACTTTGGCTCAAAGTGTCAATGATGATTTTACCATATCAAATAGTACCTTGTCTGGATTTATTTCTGATGATGAACCGATAGGCCCTGTAGGCATAGTCAGCGAACTGTACAAGGCACACAGTGATGTTACTGATGTAATCATCGAGAACACACTTGCAATAAACAGTGTAGGGTACGTAGATGAGCAAGTATATCTTGAGGGCACGTGGGTTGATGAGGCAAAAAACAAGCTAGTCTTATTGCTAGACCCGGTGCAGGCCCTTGATCCTTTAGACATTGATGACATACAAGAGGAGTTGGGGATTCTAGTGCCCCTAGAGATAAAGTACGGGTATTTCGTACCCGAAGTCGGAGCTTCTCAGGCCACTACTTGTCCTGCTGATTCTGGCTCATCTGTATGTTACTACTGGGACAGATACGTGGATAGATGTCTGCCAACTCATACCACAAGCAGATGTGGTACTTATGCTGATGCAATCACTTCTGCAGGATATACAGCATTGCCAACTTTGCTATCATCTACTACCGTACCTACATCTGGCACTACAAGTACCGTTCCAAGTACAAGTAGCACATCCAGTACCGCTCCAACATTAGGTACCGTAATATTTCAAGACACTTTTGTAAACGGCATCTCAAAATGGGTTGAATCAGGACAACGTGAATGGCAAGGAGGCACACTTGATGACTCTGCTGTGATATCTGGAGAAACGCGTTCCAACAAAATTGCAGAAGCTGATGACTGTGATGATGAATCATGCATACTTGCGTTGCGTGACTCTGTTAATTTATCAGAATATTCTGCTGCAACACTAGAATTTCACAGATATGTAGATAATAGTCTTGACCGAGGCGAATACCTCAAAGTAGAGGTTGGAAATAACAACAGATGGACTGAGATTTTCAAGTGGACAGACAGAGTCGGTGATGATTCAACATGGCACAAAGAGTCATACAACTTATCAGGCTATCTCCAAGATGGATTCAAAGTCAGATTTGTAACAGAGCAGAGCTCAAGCACAGAAGATGTTGGAATTGACAATGTAAAGATTACGGGCACTTTATCTGCTCCATCCCAATGCACACTTGATGTACGCGCATCATTAAATGATAATGGGGGAATTGATGCTACTTGGAATAATAGTTGCAGCGATATAAAACGATACAAGGTGTACTATTCAGAGAATGGTCAACGTAACACGTATCTTGGCAGCACGACTAGTACTGCATATACATATTCATCACCTGGTGAGGGAGATAATTACACCATCAAGGTAAAGGCCCAATATTCTAATGGTGGCAGTTACACGCAATACTTTGATAGTAACACAGTTATGGTCCCTGTCTCAGATGTAACAAGTCCAGTAATTACGGTTCCTAGTAATATGAATATCGATTTGCCCCAATATCATACAGCAACAACTCTAAGTTACACGGCATCAGCTTATGATATGATAGACGGTACAGTTCCTGTTAGTTGTACTCCTACAAGTGGAAGTACCGCACCAATTGGCATAACTGTTGTAACTTGTACTGCTACAGATAGTGCAGCAAATGTCGGCACTGGTTCATTTATTGTAAATGTACATGCATACACTGCACCTGTCAATCCACAAACATCAACTGTTAAGGAATTTTATGGTGGAAATGAATATCATATGGTAGTTCAGAATTCTACTGAGATCCCTCAGAACAAAACATCCACGTTAACCATTGGGGTTACTAATTCTACAGGTATTAATGGTATTGTAGTTTCAGGACACGGTTTAGAAATAGACCCCGGTTTTACATTTGTTGAACATGCAATTGGTATTAATGAAACAAAGATTACATCTGAGTTAGTACCTGTTTCTAATTCAGGGAATGTGGATGCTGCATTCATACCAATTACTGAGCCAAACATAATTGTTGGTAGTAAAGTTCAAGCATTAAACGGAACTGTATTTGATGTTACACAAGGTGTGTTATCTGATGTAGAACGTGGTGAAGCATTAACAATTTATGGTATTAACAATAATGGTGATGGGTCATTATTGTTCAAAAATGCCACAATAATTGATAGGGTTTTCCAACATACCAATATGGGATTATCCATATACCCTAGTGAACGTGGAGACAGTGGAGCTCCAATCATTTACCATCATAATGGCATGTCTGAATTGGTAGGTGTTCATGAGGGTGCAGTTTGTATATTTGAAGCGTTATCTGAGAACCAATCCCGAGTAGATGTATCTGACGTTACAAGTCTGTGTGGCGATACCCCTCAACAGCATTACTACAAGGCATTCAGCGCATGGGAAAATGTCAAAACAACTTTTGGTCTGCAATGATTAAATTCACATCTGTTCTTTTTTTATTTGGTTCTGCTGTTATCCTATTATCTATTGGTTTTATTGTATTGTATGAAATACCAACAGCACCTGATAATTTAATTGAAAAGCAATATGATAGTTTTGAAAAATTATTTATAAATCACTATTTGTTCAAAGACAAAGAAGGTATTGATGAAACTATTTCATATCGTGTGACTCATATTGAAGAGAGTTTATCACCATGGTATAATGGTGATGGTAGTTTTAAATCTAAATATGATTCTTACACATTTTATTTCAGAATACATGATAATAGATTAGTATTATTTAGTATAGATGGTTATGATGATAATTGTATTCCTAGAGCCAGTCCTTATCATTCTGTATGTGCAAATCCATGGCCATTGGATGATTGGTAATAGATAGAAAAGTGATCATATAGCGAAAAGATAAAGTTCGTGAACTAAATAATTCCAAAACAAAAAACTTTTTGATCAGTCTACACTGTTCAATCTTAGTGTCATTTTGTAATTTCATAAGAATTGTTACTGTCTCCAATTGAAGTAAAATCAAAATACCTGATTATTGTTGCACTTTGCAGAATTTAATATTTTTTATCTATATCTTTTCTGATCAGTGACAAATTACAATATACAATTGTCAGTATATGATGAGCTGGAATATTATCGTAACAGATGTCACTCGCTGGAGCAAGAAAACCGTCAGTTACGCAAAGATATTGAATCACTACACAGAGAAATTGCAGAACTAAAACAAACAGTGTCTACACTTGTTGCAAGAAATATCAAAGCAAAACCAAACAAGACTGAAACTGCAAAAAAGAAGAAAACATCAAGACATCCTAGAAAAAGCAGAAGCAGACGGGCACACATTGATGATGCCATTACAGTTGACCAAAAAGAGTGCAACACATGTGGCAAATCACTCTCAGAACCAACTGATTCATACACCAGAATAGTAGAAGACATCATTCCTGCAAAAGCAGTTGTGACAAAATATACGATAGTTAGACGATACTGCACAAACTGCAAAAAACAAATCTCGGGTAACATTCACACTGTACTGTCAAATGAAAGGTTTGGAATTAGGCTCATGGTGCTAATCACATCACTAAAAACTATCGGATTATCGTATGGTAAAATATCTCATCTTTTGCAGATGCTCTTCTCACTGCACATTACAGAATCTGCAATTAATCATGCAGTATCAATAGTATCAAAAGCATTTGGGAGCAGATATGATACAATGATTGTGGAGTTAAAAGAAGATCTAAACATACATGGTGATGAGACAAGTTGGAGGGTAGATGGCCAGAACCACTGGTTGTGGGCATTTGTGAGTAAATGGACTGTAATTTACGAGATTGACAAATCACGTTCAATGGATGTTCCCAAGAGAATTCTCAAGGGATATGATGGCAACATTACAAGTGATTCGTACCCTGCATGGAACCATGTTGGAAGCACTCACCAGAAATGTCACATCCATTATCTCAGAGAGGTTAATGATACCATTAATCACAAGAATCCCGGACCAGAATTTGCACCATTTGCCAAGAATCTCAAGAAAATAATTTATGACTCTCATGGTGTGGCAAAAATAAAATCAGAATCAGAAAGAATCCATGCAAAAAAGAATCTTGAAAGGAGAATTAATCACATCATATCAAAAAAATACACAGAGAAAAACTGTATCAGGTTTGTAAAAAGATTGAAACGTGAGAGAAAAATGCTTTTTACATTCCTAATTACTGGAACTGATTCACACAATAACACAGCAGAGAGGGCAATCAGACCAAATGTGATAATTCGTAAAATTACAAACGGTCATAGAACCATTCATGGTGCTGATTCTCATAAGATACTGATGAGTATAAAGGAGACATGCAGATTACGAGGATTAAACTTTCATGATTATTCTTTAGAATATCTTGGAGATTTTACTTCAAAACTCTAGACAGTTACAAGAATTGTTACTTTTTCCAATTGTAAGTAAAATCAAAATACCTGTGATTATTGTTGCATCAATTTGCAGAATTGCTTCAATAGATAATTCAACCATAATTAATTCAAAATATTCCATACAATAACTAACATAACCTAATTCATTGTTATCATAGGAGTATAAAACAACAAAATCCAATTAACCAGTCATAGTTCTCGGAATCCAGAAAAATAATTCTAAATAACAAATTTTTGATTTGGATAAATTACTTCAGTAGACAACAGTTCACTTAAAAAAATACCTTTAATGAGATTTTTAATGCATTTGTAGATGATAATTTATTGAATTATTTGATTTATTGTGAAAATTTAACCGTACAATCATCTGCATAGATTAGTGTTTTTCTTGTTCTTCCACTAACATCTATGATTTTTCCATTTTTTTCCATATCTTTTAAAATTTCTTTGAGAAATCTAAAAGGTGTATCTGCAAGGACAAAATCCCTAATTACTTCCAATGGAACTGTTTTGCCTTTAAAATTATTAAAAATAATTCTACTGGCATCATCAACCCATTGTGATTGGTCACTATAATCTACAAAATAGGTTTGATGAGTATCTGTTTTATCTGAAAATGTATACGTTCCATTCCCTACTACTTTCAACATTGCTTTTTTCATGGCATCCATGCCTTTGTGGTGTTTTGTGGCAAAGACCAAATCATAGATTGTTCTTCTACTTGAATCCATCATGGTAAATGGTCTTACAAAATGAACACCGTTTGAATGTAATTGTTCCACATACAGATCAAGCAAAAAATTCAATCGTTCATCTGTTGATTTGATGTCTCTAGCTCCTCTCCATGTATCCGTTCCATATAACCCGTCAATTGCTGATTCATGTGTTTAAACATTTAAACTTCAACAAATTGTAGAAAAAATATGGCTGTTGGTTCAGATATTGAATGGACAGAAGCTACTTGGAATCCCACTAGTGGATGTAGTAAAATTTCTCCTAGATGTAAAAACTGCTATGCTGAAACATTAACTAAAAGACTCAAAGCTATGGGGCAACAAAAATACAAAAAAGGCTTTCAATATGTTGAACACCCTTCTGATGTCAATCTACCATTAACCTGGAAAAAACCTCGTAAAATATTTGTAAATAGTATGTCGGACTTGTTCCATGAAAATTCTTCGTTTGAGTTTACTGGAAAATGTTTTGCAACAATGATTCAAGCCGATCAACATGATTATCAAATTCTTACAAAACGACCTAAACGTATGGCTGAGTTTTCTAACTTATTTTTCAAATATTTTGGTCACAAAATTCCTAACTTTATGTGGATGGGTGTAAGTGTTGAAAACCATGATTACATATCCAGAATTAATGAATTAAAAAAAGTCAAATGTAATACTCGCTTCATAAGCTTTGAACCTTTGATAGGTCCTGTGGGAAAAGTAAATCTCAAAGGAATCGATTGGGCCATTATTGGTGGCGAAAGTGGTCATCATTATCGTACTGTTGAAAAAGAATGGATATTGGATATCATTGAACAATGTAAAAATCAAAACGTTCCAGTATTTTTCAAACAATGGGGTGGCTTTAGGCCAAAATCGGGAGGCAGAATAATCAACCGTAGAAAATATAGTGAATACCCAAAGATATCTAAAAAGAATTCATTAAAGGACATTCATTTTGATGATGTTGCATTTGCAGAATTATGTTTGAAACATGAATCTGAAAAATTAAAACTACAGCAACAAAACAAAATACCTGCTAATTAATTGAGACTTGGGCATAATGATTTACAAAAATAAAA
This sequence comes from Candidatus Nitrosopumilus sp., assembly GCA_965205675.1. Lineage (GTDB taxonomy): Archaea > Thermoproteota > Nitrososphaeria > Nitrososphaerales > Nitrosopumilaceae > Nitrosopumilus. Next base: position 1,054,801 of record OZ242186.1, on the reverse strand, counting down.
ACTATTCAACAGCAAAGCAGGGATTGGAGATGATTTCGTATGGGAGAATCTTACGAATTTCTACGTTTTATAACAAAAACAATAACTATGGATATAGATAACAATATGCTAAAAAATACAAAAGATACAGAATTATATCTTATATCACATCTTTGTAAATCAGAGTTCCAATACAAAAAATCAATATCACGATTGCAATCATAAACAAATTCTAGTTCTGCAAAAGCAGATTGATTGCATAGCACCAACAAACTGATACAAATTAAAATTTTTAACAAAATAAAAAAGAAGGGTTAACCACTAACCGTTATTAATGATTCTAGGTGTGTAGTAGTACTTGCGGAACTACCAGCATTAATGCCAGTAATTTTAGAATCTTGTGCACAAAAACCTGCTGTACTACCAGATAAGGAAGTGTCATAAGATTTTGAATAAGACCATGTTTCTTGACCTAAAACATTTTCCTGCTCAAAATCTACATCAAAAGCAAAGTTGACAGTACTATGTGCAACACTTTCATTCAAACAAATCTTTCCCAAATGTTCAGATAGAAAAGACAAAGGTACGAATGTGACATTAGCATATGATATAGTATCACCACCCCAGACTATACTTTTTTCAGAACAGTATAGAGGAATATGGAGAAATATCAAATCCTGAATACATGGATAAAAAATCTCAGATTGATTTTTTAAACTTACATCATCTGTATGTATTTTGTATGTGTTTGATAACTTGTCAAGATAAGAGACTTTGTTTGTTTCGTTATCTTCAAGTTGTCTAGTTGCCTCTGTTACTCTATCAGACCAATATTCTTTATTTTGATCTAATCTATCTTTAGACACAACTCCTAAGAGTTCGAGGTCAAAGATTGCAGAATGTAGAAATTTAGTTTCTTCAACAGTATTTTCACCAAGTGCTTTTGCTTTATGTAAAGCAAGTATTGTATCGCTTAAAACTTCAAGTCCATCATTTACAGCTTGATCATATGGTGAAAGATTATCTCTTGATTCGATAAACTTTATCACATATTGCTGTTGTTGAGTAGAATTAAAATTTTGGAAATCATCAGATTGTTTGAGAACTTCCAAATAAACAGAATCTACATTACCAACTGGTCCTATATCATTTGTAAAGTCTTCTTCACCGGGTTCGCTTTGTGCAAAGGTATTACTAGTTCCAGCAGGAATTAATAATATTAACGCTAAGAGTGATATCGTATATTTTGTATAATTCATATTATTATCAAATCTCAAAAATTATTTCAATATAAACATTATTAATGAAGGTTCTCCTTGTTGTATCCCAAAATCAGTTCATCCCTTACTCTGCATTTTCCTTGCACATCAAATTTAATTTTGATAAATTAATTTTGAGAAACCCTTGATCTTTTCTATTTGTTTTTGAATGTCAGGCTAGAATGTGATCAGTCTTGACATCTCATTAATCTCTGGAATTACCACTTGGTGTGGTTGCCCCCTTTGCTCTTCTCTCATGTTGTAATGTATTTGCATGTCAGTCTGATTGACAGTATTTGTGGCATACCACACTCTATGAGTTTTTTTATCTGCTCTGGCACTGTCATGATATCTTGGTCTTTCATTGTACTATGATTAGAAATTTGGTGTGTTATGGATGATTTCAAAGAGAAGTTATTTTGGATGAATCCTTCAAAGATTTTGTTATGATAAAAAAAGAGGTTATTTGGCCTCATTAAATGTCTCATTTAATGACTTGCCAGTGGGGTGTTTTTTGTTGTATGCTTTTTCTTCAATAACTTTGTACTTGCCAAACATTCCTAATTCTACAAAGTAGTTATTGCCATCTGGACCATCTGGACCTTGATTGTCCTTAGCTATATGCACAATTACATCTTCACCAATTTCAAACTGAGGTTCAAAACCATTGATGTAGTGTTGATCCTGCTCATATACCTCGGAGCATAATTCTTTGCAATTTTTCAAAACAAATAGCAATACTTTTTGATCAGTAGTTAGAAATAATTTCATGGACATCACAAATGACGAGTTACTCCAGGCCTACAAAAAAGAAAAAAATATTCACAAAAAAACAAGATTACATGCAATGTGTATAATTAAGATCAACGAATCCACAATTGCTGAAACTGCCAACCAAATGTTTTGTACCTACAATTCTGTAAGGAATTGGCTTGATTCATTTGAAAAATACGGATTGGAGGGCCTGGAGGATCTCCCTCGTTCTGGCCGTCCGCCATTAATCTCACATAAAGCATTACAAAAAATAGAGCGTGCATTTAAGAAAATTTCAGACGGCATGACTCCAAAGAAACTGATACAATTCATATTTTACAGAACACGCATTACATATCATATCACTCACGTGCGTCCTTTGATGCACAAATGGAATCTAAAACCAAAGGTTCCACAAAAGGTACATGTGCGAGCGGCATCCAAGGATACATGCCGCAAGTGGAAAAACCGCATCATTTCACGCATAGAAAAGGCAAAAAAGAAAGGTTTTACAGTATTTATCCAAGACGAATCAGTATTTGTAGACGATGTACGTCTTGGCAAAAAATACTGGACAGATGCACACCAAAGATTAATTGTACGTTGGAGAGGATCACATCAAAGATTTTTGGTTTATGGAAATGATGATAATCAAAAAATTTTAGATCGTATGAAAAATTTAACTCAATTGCATTTATAGATTATCTGGAAGCAGCTCGTAGAAAATTTGGAAAAATATTTGTTATCGTCGATAGGGCACCACAACACAAAGCTAATGATGTAAAAAAATATCTGCACAAAAACAAAGATGTCAAACTGGCATATCTTCTGAGAGGTTCTCCACATTTGAGTATGATTGGTGTGGCTCCACATTTGAGTATGATTGAAGAGATTTGGAGACAGTGCAAACATGTTAATGTTGAATCAGAATTTTATGAATCTATTCATGAAATGAGGTATACAGTTATGGAATATTTTAGAACGCACAAATTCAATTTGAATATGTATTATTTTGCAAGAACAATAAATTGAAAAGACTTATGATCTGGGGTATAAATGGTTTGTTTTGGGTTCTGTTGTATAAATTTAAGAAAATAGTTTGTGAAATACTATAGCAAATCAAACAAGAAACACATGTAAATTAATTGAGCTAATTAAAATTCTCACCTAGACATCTGACTAGATATTGCTTTTAATTTCTCCAAGCTCTTTTGAGAACCAATATCTGATCTGTACTCTAGCTTGTGTTCTTGGGTATATGTGACATGAGAATTAATTGCATTGTTTATGATTAATGATGCTGTTTCGATGTTATCTGAAACAGTACCAAATGCACAAACTCTGGATTTTTTTAGAGTTTCATATTGGTGTATTCCAGTTTTGATACACGAGGCAAAAAATATTTTTATTCCCTTTGCAATCATTGCATCCTCATCAATACTAAAAGATGTTGCACTCTCACTTTGCTTAGGATATTCTTTTGCCACCAGATATTTTACAACGTTTGCCTTTTTCACAAATGAAACCACATCTTCTGATAATGTCTTGTTCCAAATATGTATGAGTAATTCTGAAAAGGATCCTTCAAGAATGCTGAGAATGCTTAACCCTTCAGGATCTCCAAAACGTCCATTAAATTCCATAAATTTTATGCCATGTTTGGTTTTGAAAAATCCTCCATTTAACACGCCGTTGAAAAACAGATTTTTGGATTTCATCTCGTCAAGTATTTTTTGCATTATATGCGTAGAGTCATCCCAGTCTTTGTCACTCATAAATGGCAGTTTCTTTTCTGAATTGGTAAAACAACCCATACCGCCAGTTCCCGCACCACAATCTCCCTCATGTCTAAATGGATAATCATAGCTTGCAGGAGATACTACGAGATGTTGCCCGTCAGTAATTCCCATAATTGTAAATTCTATCCCATTTAATTTTTCTACGAGTAATACTTTTTCATCAGGATTTTTCTCAAGAAGAGAAGATGCATAATATGCACAATCCTGATATGTCAAGAGATGTTCCGGCATTATCTTTACACCCTTGCCCCCCGTTAATCCTTGGGGTTTTACTACTATTTCTAATCCTTTGGTCTCAAATGATTTTATGGCATCTTGTAATTCTTCAATCTTTGATATTATTTTATAAAATGGAGTAAATTCAGGACATACCTTTTGCATCATTTGGATGGAATATATCTTATCCCATTCTATGCGTGTTGCATCCTTTGTACCTCCAATTGCTTTGAAATTATTTTCTAATAAAATGTCGATTACTCCATTAGCCAAGGGTTGGTCGGCACTCACAAAAGTATAATCGATGTTGTTCTCTTTTGCAAATTTTAAAATTGTTTTTGGATCATCAGCATCAGCAACCAAATATTTTCCACCTGACTGGACTACACAGTCTACAATGAGCGGGTTTTTGTGTGCCAGAACTGCATAAACTTGAGTGTCTTGCATGAGTCGCATTGCAAAAGCGCTTTCACGTCCTCCACTCCCGACAATGAGAAATCTTTCTCTCTTCGTCAACAGTTTTCTTGCGATGCTCCGAAAATATTAATCTTCACAAGAATTTGGAATACTTGGTTTTAAAAAAATGAGATATGCAGATAATGAATATTTGAAAAACAAGACGATTACGTTTCTTGGCAGATTCTTTGTCATACAAATGTGTAAGAAATGAAAAACAAGATTATCTTCTAGAGTATGGCGTGTAACACTTTCCTATATATTGAATTTAGCATAGAATCTGGCAAACTCTAATTTTTTTAGAAATTAATCATCCGTAGCAAGATAATCTAAGAATTTATAGAGTATTTTTCGATGAGATCATCAGTGATTTTCTCATGTTTTGGACTCGTATTTATTCATCCTTTATGAGATATATAAAAACGACTGCTTCAGGTTCTATCAGGCTATGGAGATCTATCTTATTCCAGATTTTACTTGTACAGTGAGGCATTTTTTCTAAGAGATGCAAGGACAGGAAAAAAATACCTCATCTCTAGTTACAAAGAGAATATTTCTTTCATACCCAGGCAATCATGAAATCTTGGCAGTGTATGGAAACAATTACGGAAAATAACAGTCAGCTGTTTAGAGTCTATGGTAGATTCAATGCTGGAAGATTTGTAGAATATCTAAAAGAGTTGCACTGGAAATATTGCAAGATTACAATTATGCTAGACAGGGCACCAGTTCACAAATCAAAGAAGGTCAAGGAATATCTTGTAAACAATAGATATGTCAAACTAATATGGTTACCAAAAGGTTCACCGTACTTGAACATGATAGAACTGTGTTGGAAGATAAACAAGTATGCGTTGCAGGTTTCAGAATATCATGCAATGTTTACGATAAGTGATGCAGTGTCAAAATATTTTAGAATGACAAGATTCAAGCTTGATGTTGCAAATTACACCTTTAGAAATCCTGCAAAGATGTTCACGAACTTTTGATCGTCGCTATATCATCTTTGATGTATTGTAGGGTTTTAAGACTAATTCGCTATAGATTATAAAGTAACTGTTTATGGTATCTATTATGACGAGAATTGGAGAAAAATTTGCAGAATTAAAAGCAAAAAATCAAAAGGCTTTGATATCATATATCATGGCAGGATTTCCAAATGAAAAGGCGACGATATCCACAATAAGAGGATTAGTAAAAGGAGGCGCAGATATCATAGAGTTAGGATTTCCATTTTCAGATCCGCTAGCTGACGGACTTGTAATTCAAAATGCAAGTACAATATCATTAAAGAAAGGAACAAAAATTACAAAATTTTTCAATCTTGTAAAAAAAATCAGAAAAGAGACAGAGACACCATTAATCCTAATGACATATACCAACATTCTCTATCATAAAGGGTATACAAAATTTATCTTAGAGGCCAAAAAAGCGGGAATTGATGGTTTCATTCTACCAGATATGTCCATTGAGGAATCAAAAGAATATTTAGATGCCGTTAAAAACAAGGCAGATACCATATTTCTAATTTCACCAAATACCAATAATTCAAGGATTCAGAAAATATCAAAAGCATCATCAGGATTTTTGTATCTTGTAGCAGTTTTTGGCACAACAGGGGTAAAAATAGGGATTAAGAGATACACACTAGATGCAATAAAAAAAGTCAAGAGACAAACCCGCGGAAAAATTCCAATAGGAGTAGGATTTGGAGTCTCAACACCAGAAGATGTAAAAAAATACATCAATGCAGGGGCCGATGCAGTAATTGTGGGAAGTGCATATTTGAAATTAATAGAAAAGACACCTCAAAATCAACTAGAATTGAAGATCGCCACATTTACCAAAAGTCTCAAAAAACAAACTATTCTGTAAAATCGTCCAAGTATTGGCGGTCAAGTATACAAATTCTCATGATGTGAAATTTAGTTTCAGAGATGGCCGCCAACCTAGAAGTCATCATAACATTATGCATTAAGAAGAATAAAACAAAGAGGGTAGCATAATCTAAAATTTGTTTAAAATGAAGGTAAATTATTTACAATCGTAAAGAATACTATCTAAACATTGCAAGTTTAGAACGAGTCAAAAATAACACATACATAATACTGACACTCAATATACTAACGACTAAAAATCCAAATTCAGGAATCACTTTACTGCCCATAATTTTAATTTCTTTAGAATCTGCATGGATAGGAATTATCAATTTAGTTCCAGAAGAAGTATCTTCAGATTCAAATTCGGTCACAACTCCATCAATTAAGACAATATTTGGATCTTCAATTAATTCCAAAGGCAATACAAATGTAATTTGTTCATTTTCACTAGTATCTGAAATTACAAAAGTAATGCTCTTATCATCAGGATTTACATAAACTGTTTTTTGTAAATTTGTATCAAGAATATATTTGACTTTAAAGCCCAAGCCATCTTCATTAAATTCAGAACCCACATTATCAATGTACTGTACCATATCAGAATCTTCTACCACATGTACAACACCATTCATGAATGGGTGAATACTACAAAAATAATAAAAATCTCCCAATTCATTGAATTTTTGAGTATGGGATTTGCCCGCAGTAAAAAACCCACTATCAAATACGCCATCTACTTTGAATTCCCTTGTTTCAATACTTTCTGCTGAAACAGATGTAATTGTATGAAATGAAGTATCTGCATTACTCCATTTAACAGAATCACCAGGAAAAACAGTAATTTCACCTGTTGTGATGCCTGTAGATTCTTCAGACCAAAAGAAAGGGGCGCTAGGGTTAGATGCACCAGAGGGTATTTTAATTTCATATGTTTCAGCAAAAGCTAAATTAGTCAGACTAATAGCAAACATAACTAACAAAGACAGAACAAATAAAGACATCTTCACATCAATACAAAATAATATCTAGTATTTCAACTAATCAGGATCTGCAAAACATACAAAAACTAGATACACGTTAGTTTAATGTGCAGACGAAGTTTATTTTTGTCACAGGTGGTGTGATGTCTGGTCTTGGAAAAGGCGTGACTACTTCCTCAATTGCAAAATTACTACAACTAGCAGATCAAAAAGTATCTTGTATCAAAATAGATCCATACCTCAACTATGATGCAGGCACTATGAATCCTGTAGCGCATGGAGAAGTATTTGTCACAGACGATGGAGGAGAATGCGATATGGATATTGGAAATTATGAAAGATTTTTGAATCAAAATATTTCTAAAAGCCACAACATCACAACAGCACAGGTCTATTCTTCTGTAATAGAATCAGAAAGAAAGGGCGAATATTTGGGAGCATGTGTTCAGATTATACCTCATGTGACAGATGAGATCAAAAATAGAATTATCAAAATAGCAGAAAATGAAAAATTAGATTTTTTAATTGTAGAATGTGGCGGAACAGTTGGAGATATAGAATCATTGCCATTCTTAGAAGCACTCAGACAGATGAGGGTTGAAGGAGGGCCGCAAAATGTAATTTTTGTTCATGTTACACTAGCACCATCATTAGACGTGGTAGGAGAGCAAAAAACAAAGCCAACACAACACAGTGTTCAAGAACTAAGACGAATTGGTATTCAGCCGGATTTTTTGGCAGTCAGATGTACATTGCCATTAGAAGAAAAAACAAAAAAGAAAATTGCAATGTTTACAAATGTCCCACTCAAAGATGTTTTATCATGCCATGATGCAAAATCCATTTTTGAAGTACCTCTGATGTTATACGATCAAGGAATTATGGATTCAATATTTACAAAATTTGGAAAAGTGGGGATGGTTAATGCATCATCTAATTGGGACAAATGGAACGATATTGCTCAAAACATGACAAATCATGAAAATGACAAAATCAAAATTGCAATGGTTGGAAAATATGTTAAATTGCCTGATAGTTATGTAAGTGTGAATCATGCGTTAAAGCATGCAGGTGCAAAAATAAATAAATCAGTAGATATAGACTGGATAGATTCAGAATCAATTACAGATCATAACACTCTCTCAAAATACGATGGGATTTTAGTACCCGGAGGATTTGGGACTAGAGGATCAGAAGGAATTATACAAACTGCAAATTATGCAAGAGAGAAAAATATACCATATCTAGGAATATGTTTTGGATTCCAACTAGCTGCAATTGCATTTGGACGAAATGTATTAAATCTAGAAGATGCAAACTCTACAGAAATTAAAGAGAATATAGAAAATCCAATTGTTGATCTGCTCCCAGAACAAAAAAACATTTCAGATATAGGCGGTTCACTTAGATTAGGAGCAAATGATGTTGTAATTAAGGAAAACACAAATGCTAAGAAAATTTACAATGCATTAACAATCAGTAAACGTCATAGGCATAGATATGAAATCAACCAAGAATACATTCAAGAATTTAAAAAGAACGGATTGATATTTTCAGCAGACAGTGATAATGGAAAGAGAATGGAGATATTGGAAATTCCATCCCATAAATTCTATCTAGGAGTACAATTCCACCCAGAATTCAACAGCAGGCCCGGATATCCTGAAGAATCTTTTTTAGCATTTATCAAAGCCGCCTCTAAAAAATAACCTAGTAAAAAAAATTCTAAAGCTGTGGTTTTGATTTTGTATAAATAGATTATAAAAAAATTCAAACATAAACAATGATAGAATGTAAGGTGTGTGATAGTGGATATAAGGTTAGAATGAAGGTTTTGTTCTGATAAATGTTTCAAAGACATATACAACCAAGTTTCACCAAAGAAAAATGATTTATTCGATTTTTGAGATTTCATAAATTTTTTGTCGTGCATCTCGAATAGAGACTTTCTTTTTAACATATCCTTTTTTGAGCAAATGAGTTAACGCAAGTCTTACTGTTCTATCAGGAAGTAATGTTTTGTTGGCTAGATCTTTTTGAGTTAATGCTCCCTCATATTCTAAAGTTTTCAAAAGAAGTTTAGAGCTAGGAGGCATGCTAAGTAATTCTTCAGCAAGATGTACTTTTTTAGCAAGAGCAGATATGGCAGTAGAATCTTTTTTGAGTCTAATAATTTGAGCAGGAGGAAAAAACTGCGTACATTCAACAGTTTTGTTTACTTTGTATCTGTCCAACCCATCTAATACTACCTCACAATGTAATCGTGCTGCAATATCATCAATTTCAATAGAACTATCATTTGAAACTATGATTGGTCTTCTAGTTACATCAAGAGAGTTTACAGAAATTATTTCAAATACTGCAGAGTCTTGAAACAATACGGGACCTCCAGCAGACATTGAATACGCAGATGAGCCAATAGGAGTAGATACTATGATTCCATCACTGTTATCGTGCCAAACTTCATCACCATTAACTCGTAATGTATGCTCCATCAACATTGCACTTTTAGATGAAAAAACTGCAACATCATTTAATACAGGATAAACGTTTTTTCCATCAATTTTTACGCCAAGTCGAGGAACCTGTTCTGTTGTATAATTTTGTTTTTTTAATACGCCAACATATGTTGGAAATTCCCTAAGTTCAATTTGAGCCAAAAACCCACTTGCCTCGCCTTCGCTAATGCCCAATACAGGTAAAGTTGAGTCAAAAGTACGATGAAAGTAATTTCTAACTCCTTTATCTCCACCAAGAACTATGACACAATCAGCTTGTTTGTTTCTTGATTTTGTAATGGAAAAAGAAGAAATATCAGAATCATCTAAAATTTTTTTAATTGTCTTTGCTGCAGACTCTGTACTTCCAGAACCATAAATGCCTATTTGAAGAGTACTTTTCAATATATCTATTTAACATTATGCACAAATTTAACCATTCTATTGTACGAAAATTAGGTCGTCCTAAGATTAGACATTGTGTAAAGGAATACTATAGACTATATCGATCTAAAATTATAAGGAAATATCTTACTGAGAAATCAATACGTTACATCATTGCACAGTGTAAACAAGGTCGTAGAACAGCTACAATTGCATATGAAATGAATGTAACACAGAGACATATTCAACGTATTTGGGCAGAATTTCGTAAAACAGGTGTACCACATGTACAAAAAACTCCTGGAAGACATTCATCAGCACCATCAGAGGCCCAAACCAATCTAGTATTACAAAAACACAAAGAACAACCAATAGGTGCAGTATACCTCGGAGCATAATTCTTTGCAATTTTTCAAAACAAATAGCAATACTTTTTGATCAGTAGTTAGAAATAATTTCATTGACATCACAAATGACGAGTTACTCCAGGTCTACAAAAAAGAAAAAAAATATTCACAAAAAAACAAGATTACATGCAATGTGTAAGATTAAAATCAACGAATCTACAATTGCTGAAACTGCAAGACAAATGTTTTGTACATATAATTCTGTAAGGAATTAGATAGATTCATTTGAAAGATATGGATTGGAGGGCCTGGAGGATCTCCCTCGTTCTGGCCGTCCGCCATTAATTTCACACAAAAAATTACAAAAAATAGAGCGTGCATTTAAGAAAATTTCAGATGGAATGACTCCAAAAAAACTGATACAATTCATATTTTACAGAACACGCATTACATATCATATCACTCACGTGCGTCGTTTGATGCACAAATGGAATCTAAAACCAAAGGTTCCACAAAAACTACATGTGCGAGCAGCATCCAAGGATACATGCCGCAAGTGGAAAAACCGCATCATTTCACGCATAAAAAAGGCAAAAAAGAAAGGTTTTACAGTATTTATCCAAGACGAATCAGTATTTGTCGACGATGTACGTCTTGGTAAAAAATACTGGACAGATACACATCAACGAATGATTGTACGTTGGAGAGGATCACATCAAAGATTTTTGGTTTATGGAAATGATGATAATCAAAAAATTTTAGATCGTATGAAAAATTTAATTCAATTGCATTTATAGATTATTTGGAGGCAGCTCGTAGAAAATTTGGAAAAATATTTGTTATCGTCGATAAGGCACCGCAACACAAAGCTAATGATGTAAAAAAATATCTGCGTAAAAACGAAGATGTTAAACTGGCATATCTTCTGAGAGGCTCCCCGCATTTGAGTATGATTGAAGAGATTTGGAGACAGTGCAAACATGTTAATGTTGAATCAGAATTTTATGAATCTATTCATGAGATGAGGCATACAGTTATGGAATATTTTAGAACCCACAAATTTAATTTGAATATGTATCAGTATTTTGCAAGAACAGTAAATTGAAAAGACTTATGATCTGGGGTATACACGTATGGTCCTGCCAGATCTGAATACTTCCTCATACAAAGACAACATTCCCACCAAATGTAACACACCAATAAGAAATGATTCCGATAGAATCTTGCTAGGAATTTTCATTTGTTTTGACATTCCAATGAACAAAACATGATAAGATCCTTAGCTTTTTTGATTTGAATAATTTGAGAATTGACTCAAAAATTAGAATTAATTATGCCCAAATCTCATTTAGATGAGAGTTTGTTTGATGATAATGAAAAAGATGTTATGGATCAAGTAATTGATTTTTACAGTGATATTGATGGAGGATAGTTAATAGGAATTACACATCAAAAAGACAGTCCTTGGGATCAAGTGTATCGTGGAGGCAAAACATACACTCCAATACCAAACGAAATGATCAAAGAATACTATAAAGCAAAATACGCAAGCCTTGCCTAAAAAAATATCAGAAGACTTTGGTAAAAAAGCAAAGTCTGAATCAACATTAGAAAAGAAATATGATGATGAGCAAAGACAGGTAAACAAAGCAAAGAGAAAGATAGCAACTCAGATGAGTGATACATTGCAAATAGTGTATATATTCAACATGGTGACATCGTTTATCATAACACTGCTGTTGGGATTTAATCTTCTTGGATTCAAGTTAGATCCTGTAACTTACATGATATCCACAATTACTTTTGTGCAAGTATCACTACACTGATAACAAAACTGCTAAACAACAAGTAAATACTTTAACATTTCACATTCAATAATTTTCTGATTGCATAAATTACGGTCCTACTAAATCTCTCAGGTGGTGTTGATGTCAATTATTGCAGTGAGATATTTTTTCTTTGAGGTTCTTTTTGATTTTTTACCCTAGTTTTGGGGATTTTTTGTATAAAGTACGATGTATATGCCAGTACAAAGGAACAGACAACCTACAATAGATATAGATACAATGTAAAGGGCAACACCTTCTGCAGAACCACCAAAATCTATAATCGGAGACGATATTTGTAAGTCATTAGTTTTGTCATTCCCAATTATCAATATCATACGATATAATTTATCAAATAGCACAAAGGAGGGAACAAATAAAAATAAAAACGATAGTAATACTAGGGCATAACCTAGTTTTTTCTTAAACATGAAAAAATTATGGCGCAGTAAACAACAGTGTTACCATTGTACTCCCAAGCGAGGTTATTTTAGATGAATCAACTCCATCATACGTGTTAATTGTCGTAATTACAGTCAATCTATTTGCACCAAAAGCATTGCAACTTACCAAGTCAGAACCCAAAGGATTAGATTCCGTCAAAGTACACACTTGAGCTCGTATTATTTCTCTAGGATCAAGGGATATCATAACATCATGTCGTTTTACTGTTTCATCGTGTTCAAAACTCAAGCATTCATTACTTCTTCGTTCTCTGATATTTTTATCCATATCTTCTGGATAATCAAATGTACCAGTAATCGTTGCAGTGTTGTCTGAGTATGATGTTAAGACAGATAAAGATTTACCTGTAAGGGTTATTCTGTCCATACAATCATATTGTTTTTGGTGATGGTTGTTGTAATTCAACACATCAACTTCTGGCGTACTATGACTAACAAAATAAAGTCCAGATACATGATTATTTTCAGTTAGCATGTCTATGTTTGTATGTGTTGAATTGTTATCACTGTTAGTTGCAGGATAATCCTCAGGTCCATATGTTTGATCAAGAAGGACAAGCAGTTCTAGAACAGTGTGGTTTTGATATTTCATTGCAATATCAGTAGAATTTTTTGAAACCTGCATCATTGCTTTTGCAATTTCTAATCTAGTAATTGCAGTATCCAAATATTCTGTATATTCTACATCTTGTTCAACTTCTAATTCCTCTAAATAGTCATCTAATACAGAATCTAGTACTGTTAATTCATCAACAACTCCTACTGGTCCAATCTCATCTGTAGAATCCTCTCCTGGGACATTCTGAGCATCTACGACATTCATCGTACTAAAGGGCAGGAATCATTGCAGTAATTATTCCTGCAAGCAAAATTGTTTGTGTCTTTTTTGTTAAATTTTTCATGTTATTATTTAATACGGTAAAATCCTAACATATAATCCATATTACTTTATCCCACTTTCTATGATGGAATAATATCATGGAATTGTAAAGTCATATTGAATATACATTAGATTATGTTGATTAAAACAAAATCAATTTGATAATAATTATTTTTTGGTTTTGTTTTTTGTAATTGATTATGCCCATGTCTAAGTTATCTTTATATTGGAATAATTTTTGCGATGTGACAATAACATGAAAAATGATAAAAAAGTACAGACAATTTTGTTTGCAGGAATAATTACTGCAATGATTCTACCGTTTAGTATGATTGATTTTGCAGATGCTCAGAATGGACCAGGTGAGGATTCTACAGATGAGGTAGGACCAGTTGGAGTTGTTGATGAACTAACAAAACAAGAGTTCAAAGATGATATTCGAGAATTAATAGATGATGCAGATACAAAAGATTTTCAAGCAAAATCTAATGAAATCAAGGCAGAATATGACGAGTTCTTTAGTACTGTAATTGAACAATCCCGTGTGGATTCAGAAACTAGAAACCTGACTGATGTAGAGATTGCAGCTGTAAAAAATTATATCTTTGATGAAACAATAAAAGACGAGAAACTAAAAGCATTACAAGAGTCAAATTATGCAGATAGGATAGATGTTAGTTTTCTAGATTGGTTTGGTATTCAGACTGCAAGTGCCGCATGTTCAAGTACTACAAATCCAACATACAAACAACTACGTCTAGACATTGATGGCGGCTCTATTGGTTGGTTATATCATTTCAATGGGGATAATGATTTGTATCTTGTCTCATATAATGATAATTCTGTAGATTGTGAAAGAACGTACTCTCTATATTTCTATGATGAAGATCACCCAACTTTGGATGCCGCATATGACCGAGTCAGAATAATCATGTATGATAGAATACACGATATAGAAATATTTACCATCAAGAACAATAATCAGATAGAATTTGATAATACATGGAGTAATTCTTGGGATTATCTATGTACAACTATCTATTGTCATGCAACCACAACAAAGCCATACACACCGGGTCAAATAATCTATGTCAGCAATACTTGGAATCATATGATGGATATATCTGACACAAACAGATCCCTATCTAAGGTCTCAGTACCTTAATCTTTTTGACTATAAGGAAATTAGCACTTTACATTGGTTTGCCATTTTATGGTCTTTTAACTTTCTATGGTACATATTTGGTAGGACTTCCAATGAATTATCATACTAATGTGATTTTTAATCCAGTGGTATATCTAATGACTTTTGTCGTTATGGCGATAGATGATGGTCCACGTTATCTGTCTGGTGAGATTGCAAACTTTATCACAATCCTTGCATCTAATCTTATTTTTTGGCTCCCTATCGCACATTATATTAATAGATTTTTAGATAATCGCAGAAAAAAATTAGAATTAAAGTAGAATAGGTTATTGCACAGATAAAGAAATTTACTTTGGTCAGAACTAGGCAGATTTCCAACTAATTGTCAATTCTGGTGATGGAATGGTCAGTTATACTCAATAACAAAAATTCGTCACCCTATTCTGAACTCGATTTACGTACATTGTAGATTCAAGTTTAAATTTCAGGAATTAGCATAATTTGGAAGATTTTGGGTCATGAATATTTGTTAGACAGTACAGATACAAAACACCAATAAGGAATGACTGGCATCTTATGTTGCCAGGGATTTTCATTTGTTTTGACATTCCAATGAACAAAACATGATAAGATCCTTAGCTTTTTTGATTTGAATAATTTGAGAATTGACTCAAAAATTAGAATTAATTATGCCCAAGTCTCAGATAACTCAATTATGTTGATTGTTTTTTCCAATAATTACTCAAAAATAGTTGGTGGTAATAGGTTTACAATCACCTAACATTTAAATTCATTCTTGAAATAATGATTCCTAAAATGCTGGAAAAAAACAGTATCTTTTCACTGATATTGATGACATTGGGTGTTACACTCGTCATTATTTCATCAGCAGATACTGCATATGCAAAACATGAAGGTTCTAATCAATTTTTAGAATTCGAACGACATACGTGGTCTAGAACTTTAACAGATGGACATACAGATTATCTTAATTGTGGGACAGGAACGAACAGTGATAAGTGTGCCGTAGAAATCAAAATTCTAAATAATATTTCTAACTCAGGTGTTACAAAAGCAAATGTATCATCAGAAATAAGCACAATAGAAACACGATTTGACAACATTAACAAAAAAATTAGTTTTGATAAAGTAGCAGCATCTGATAACTATATTACATCAACAAATTACGGGAGTCTTGGGAATATTGGATTTACAGATTATGAACTCCATTGCATCAATCAATTTTTATGGCATTGTATAACAAAAGATAATCATTTTAAGAAAATGATATTAAATGTAAATTCACATAATTCCATGAATTGGGATATAACAGAAATATGCAATATAGACAATCAACCTACACAAAGAGACATTGAAAAGACCCTAGGACACGAATTACTACATGTGATTGGTATTGATCATAATAGTGTTTCAACAGATCTAAGATTCAACGGATATCAATGCGGATCCAACTTTGGATACGATTTATCAACAGCAGACAAAAATAAAATAGGTTCTAAATATCCATGACGAATAAAAAAACTCTATTATCTATCTTAATTGGTGTGATGGTAATTAGTACATCATCTGCAATATACATAAATGAAAATTCATATGTAAATACTTCATATGGTGTTTCACAGTATAATTCGAATATGTCTTTTGATTGGAAAATCTCCGGTGTGGAGATCATAGCAGTAGCTACAGTTGAAGATGTAGGTATAGAATTACTTGAATCAAATACTGGTATAGATATAGATGAGAATGGTAATGAGTATATCGCACATACGGAAAAACGACCATATCAAAAAATCATGTTGGTCGTTGATCATTATTTTAAAGATACCACAGGAAATTTTAGTGAAAAATTAATTGTGTATGATTGGGCAAGTGGTAAGATTGGTGAAAGTGATGGTGTAAAAACAATGTTTTATCGTGAGGATGTTCAAACCTACAATATTGGTGATAAGCATTTTTACTTGATCGAAAAAAATTCAGATCATGACGACAAATACATTATAAATGGATTTTCATCACGGTATGATATTACAGCTGAATTAGATGGAACACAATATATTCAATCATACATAGATAAAGTGCATTATGACAACCCTGCTAAACTATACTTGGATGCAGTAAATGAATCAATAAGTAAGGGTAACGAAGAAATGACTTTAAAAATGATTGAAACAAGAGACATGTTATTATCTGAGACCGGGCAATAGATTCACCTACACTGTTGAATCTCAGGATCTTTTCAACATGGTGTTAAATTAGAGACTTGCTGTAAAGCCAGGGTAGTAAGAGTCGTTTTTGTTATGCTATTTTTTATTCAAACCATGTATAACATGTGTGTTTTACTAGTATGCTAACAAGCTTGTTTAACATGGTTGTTTTCATGCAAGTATAACATAGATTTTAAAAATAAACAAGAATTCTACGACAAATATGGCAAAGTAGGAACTTTGTGCTCAAAACCAAACAATTGCAGTATCAATACTGTTGAATTTAGCAAATGGATCATGATATCCTCAATTAAAGCTAAATTTTCTAGTCATGTGGCAAAATCTACGTCTTTCTGAGATTCAAGCCAACATGTAAATCTCAAATCCCACTAATTGCATTTGAAGATGATGCCTCACGATTTATCACGGGTTTCGGAGTGTATGATGAGGCAACATCTGTGAATTCTTCTGCAGTACTATCTGATGCAATAAAGAATCACGGTAGACCAGCATCTGTACTATCTGATAATGGAAAACAGTTCACATCAAATGTCAATACTCTTGATCATAACAAGCCAGTAGACTTTGAGCAGCAACTAATGAGACATCACGTAAAGCACTCTCGTACAAGAGTGAGACATCCACAAACAAATGGTAAGCTAGAAAAGTTCTGGGATATCTTTGAGTGTAAAATAGAATACTTTGAGTCAGTGGAGCAGTTTATGCATTGGTACAACCACATTAGAGTTCATGGCGCACTAGACTTGGATAACATGGAGACACCATCTGATGCGTATCACTCTAAGATGATAACAAACGAAATACTCATAGACCCAAGTATTCTATGGAGGAATTACTCATGAAAGTGACACGAAATAATTTTTGGAAAGAACACCAGTTCCATTCTTCCACTTACCTAATATATGATGAAAGAAAAATAATTACAGAAATTGATCCTAGTTGATAAAAGAATTCTAAGTGGAGGAATAATAATGATCATTGCTGGAATAATTGTTACATTTGCATATACTGATGAACCAATAGGACAATCAGGAATGACTGAGGAAGAAATTATAGATTTGATGGTGTCTGAAGATCAAAATCGAGCTTATCAGATGCTTACAGGAATTCTAATAGGGATCGGATTCTTGCTTGTTTTGATTAGTTTTGGTGCAAGAAAGAAGAAAGACAGTGCAAAAAGAATAGAAAAAAAGCCAACAGAATAGACATAATTCAAGTAGAAATTACATTGAAACTGATCTAATTTTTATGAACTATCAATAAAAGATTGTCAATAGATTATAAAAGATATCAGACATTATCAAATTATGAAAAAAGATTTAGATTATTTTTCATAAAGTTTTTTTTTAATATGTCAAAATATCATTTACAAGTGATATTAGGATGAGATCTTAAGAATTTTTTTTAATGGAATATATCTTTGCTGAAATTCTCTATAGTAAAACTTGGGATGGCGTTTCTTGCTGAATCATCAGGCATTCTAAGATGATGTTATTTGTAATGTCTTTGAATCGCCAGTTACTTGTAGCATCAAAGAGGTTATGAGATAGAATTCCCATAACAGCAGTTGCTCCAAACCCGACTGCCAAAAACAAGAGAGCATTTCTCTTTTATTGCATTCCATAAAAAATGCAATTAGGGAATGATGGATTTAAAGCAAGAAAAAGATTCTGGCAAAAAAGAATGATCAGGCTATCAGAACTCTACAGAACAGTTCAATAAAAGATCCCAAATGTTGATAAAAAACTAAGGTCTCTTTCTCATCAAACTTTTTTTTATATTCACAAATGTCCAAATGCTTTCATATTGAAGGGATATCTGTATTATTCGGATGGGAAATTATGATTTTTTGATACTTGATGGTACTCAGGAGAGACGATATAGAAATTATAGATGTGCCAAATGTGATGGCTCGTTTCACATAGGAGATAAAGGTCATACTCACATTACAAAAACTAGTAGAGTTGTATATCACAAGCAATGCTGGGATTCGCTATACAACTGACACTATGACTCACAGAGATGTAATAATTAACAATCCTTCATTGGAAACAAGATATGCATATCTTTCCTGTGATAAATGTAAAAAACATTTCAAGCTAAATGACATTGTGCATACCACATCTACAAAAAAATACTATGTGGCATATCACAAGCAATGCTGGGATTCTAAATTCTACTAGTCCTCAAAAAATAGAAAACTCAATCCTGTAATTTCGGTATAGTTTGTATCATTCATAATAGTCATTTGAGAAAATTTCTATTTAACCTTGATGAACAAATCATACTTTACAAAAATTCCAATTTCTGCAAACATTGTCATGGAATCCTCATCCGTCTAGTATAGTGAAAAGACAAAGTTCGCAAACTAAATAATTCCAAAACAAAAAACTTTTTGATCAGTTAACCCAACAAAATACATGAACAAGTTAGAATCCCTTGAAAGCAGCATCAAAAAATTCAAAAATTGCAGTAAGAATGCTTGGCAGTCTCTGATGATTCTAAAAGATGGTAAGGAAATAGAACACACTGCAAAGACACTGCACAAACTGGGTACGAAAATGGGTGAGTCGTTTTGAAATTGATGGCCTCTACGACCACCCAAGGAGGGGAAGACCAAGAACAATTCCAAAGAAGAAAATGGATTGTATAATGTCAAAGGCAATGCTAACTTTGTTTACACCTGTGATGTTACAACAAAGTATCTTTTATTCCACTGGAGTAAAATTTCACATCACTTACATCCGAAAGGTAATGCACTAGTATGATATCTGCAAAAACTGCACAAAAATATCATATCAATCATGCAAGCGTATCTGCTGTGAAAAGCTACGGGGAATCATGAAAGTTTGACAGTATATGGAACAATTACGGAAAATAACAGTCAACTGTTTAGAGTACATGATAAATTCAATGCTGTAACATTTGTAGAATATCTAAAAGAGTTACACTGGAAATATGGCAAGATTGCAATCATGCTATACTGAGCATCAGTTCACAAATCAAAAAAAGTGAAAGAATATCTTGCAAACAATAGAGATATCAAACCAATATGGTTGTCAAAAGGATCACCGTACTTGAACATAATAGAACAATGCTGGAAGATAAACAAGTATGCGTTGTTGGTTTCAGAATATTAGACCTCTTGCGTAATTATAGAGATTTTTTCTCAAATTTTGTATTTTAACAGAATTCATACCTGAAAATTCAAATTTCTCAACCAATTTGAAAAATCCTGCAGCAAAATTCACGCCTAGAAATAATTACTCAACCAATTTGAAAAATCCTGCAGCAAAATTCACGCCTAGAAATAATTACGCAAGACGTCTATTATGCAATGTTTACGATGAATGATGCAGTGTCAAAATATTTTAGAGTAACAAGATTCAAGCTTGATGTTGCAAATTATATCTTTAGAAATCCTGCAAAAATGTTCACGAACTTTTGATCGTCGCTATAGCTTATGGATATGCCTGTTGCATTTTTCTTCATAATTACTCAACGAAATGATCGTAAATTTTACTATAGGATAACTCTGAATATTTTGGATTTCAAATTATGAGTATTTGGTCTGGAATCAATAATTCTGTAATAGATATCTTTTAATTTTGAAAAAGACAATATTCTGTATGGCTCTACACGCATATGAGGGAAATGTGAATCCCAAAGATGTTGTTATGCTCATACTTGGAGTTCAAAATGGAATTATCGGATTTACTAGATTTGTAAAATATCTCTTTTTAGTATCTCAGACTAACATTTTTCCAAAAAATGAATTGGAGATTGATTGGAAATCTCATCATTATGGGCCATATTGGGATAGATTTGATACATTTATCCGCTCCCTCGCAGATGATAATTTTCTAACAATGCAAGAACAGCATACTCAATCTGGAAATGCTACCACTAAATTCACAATTACTCCAAAAGGAAGAAAACGTAACTGTCTAGAGTTTTGAAGTAAAATCTCCAAGATATTCTAAAGAATAATCATGAAAGTTTAATCCTCGTAATCTGCATGTCTCCTTTATACTCATCAGTATCTTATGAGAATCAGCACCATGAATGGTTCTATGACCGTTTGTAATTTTACGAATTATCACATTTGGTCTGATTGCCCTCTCTGCTGTGTTATTGTGTGAATCAGTTCCAGTAATTAGGAATGTAAAAAGCATTTTTCTCTCACGTTTCAATCTTTTTACAAACCTGATACAGTTTTTCTCTGTGTATTTTTTTGATATGATGTGATTAATTCTCCTTTCAAGATTCTTTTTTGCATGGATTCTTTCTGATTCTGATTTTATTTTTGCCACACCATGAGAGTCATAAATTATTTTCTTGAGATTCTTGGCAAATGGTGCAAATTCTGGTCCGGGATTCTTGTGATTAATGGTATCATTAACCTCTCTGAGATAATGGATGTGACATTTCTGGTGAGTGCTTCCAACATGGTTCCATGCAGGGTACGAATCACTTGTAATGTTGCCATCATATCCCTTGAGAATTCTCTTGGGAACATCCATTGAACGTGATTTGTCAATCTCGTAAATTACAGTCCATTTACTCACAAATGCCCACAACCAGTGGTTCTGGCCATCTACCCTCCAACTTGTCTCATCACCATGTATGTTTAGATCTTCTTTTAACTCCACAATCATTGTATCATATCTGCTCCCAAATGCTTTTGATACTATTGATACTGCATGATTAATTGCAGATTCTGTAATGTGCAGTGAGAAGAGCATCTGCAAAAGATGAGATATTTTACCATACGATAATCCGATAGTTTTTAGTGATGTGATTAGCACCATGAGCCTAATTCCAAACCTTTCATTTGACAGTACAGTGTGAATGTTACCCGAGATTTGTTTTTTGCAGTTTGTGCAGTATCGTCTAACTATCGTATATTTTGTCACAACTGCTTTTGCAGGAATGATGTCTTCTACTATTCTGGTGTATGAATCAGTTGGTTCTGAGAGTGATTTGCCACATGTGTTGCACTCTTTTTGGTCAACTGTAATGGCATCATCAATGTGTGCCCGTCTGCTTCTGCTTTTTCTAGGATGTCTTGATGTTTTCTTCTTTTTTGCAGTTTCAGTCTTGTTTGGTTTTGCTTTGATATTTCTTGCAACAAGTGTAGACACTGTTTGTTTTAGTTCTGCAATTTCTCTGTGTAACTGACGGTTTTCTTGCTCCAGCGAGCGACATCTGTTACGATAATATTCCAGCTCATCATATACTGACAATTGTATATTGTAATTTGTCACTGATCAGAAAAGATATAGATAAAAAATATTAAAGAAAGTACTTCAAAACTCTAGACAGTTACCATTGTTCTTTGTTCAGATCTTTTACATACCTTAATGCCCTAGATTAGTAGACCTCTTGCGTAATTAGACATATTTTACCATATTACACAAATTCCTTCACAGCAAGATCCAAAGCTAAGAACAACTTAACACATTTCATGTTAACATACAAGCAACTCTCAAAAAAGCCAAAATCCCTTCTCTCTTTTACTGGAGTGACTAGGCAACAGTTTGATGTGATTCTAAAGGATGTCAGAAAGAATCACCGTATAGAAGAAAAGAAGAGACTATCCAAAGCAAAGAGAAAAAGAAGTATCGGAGCTGGGCGAAAGTTTGATTTGAGTCTTGAAGACCAGCTTGTAATGTTGTTTGTTTACTATCGGATGTACCTGACATGTGAATTGACAGGATATCTGTTTGGATTAGACCAGAGCAACGTCTACAGAAACATCAGATATTTAGAGCCTGCAGTAAGAAAAACAGTTCCTATTCCTGCAAAACTATACTCTGATTCTAAAAAGATAAATGATGTACAGCAACTCCAACTGTTCTTTCCTGAATTAATTGCAATGACTGATGGGACAGAGCAGCAAATCCCAAGACCCCAGAACAAAAAGAAAAGAAAGACTCACTATTCAGGCAAAAAAACACACAATAAAAAACCAAATCACCATAAACCAGAAAGGTGAGATAATCCACAAACCCCCACATTCTCCAGGTAAAAAACATGATTATGCCATACTGAAAATCAGACATCCAGAACTGCCCGAAGATGTGATGATATTTTATGACCTTGGGTATTTGGGAGTGGAAAAAGATTTTCCAGAACAGACAAGCATTCTGCCATACAAGAAAAAGAAAGGAAAAAAACTGACCATACATCAAAAGGAATGGAACAAGATGCAGTCAAGAATCCGAATAAAAGTAGAACATATTATCTCTCAAATCAAAAAGTTTAGGATTAATTCTGAGACATTTAGGAATAGATTGTGCAGATATGATGCAATAAGTGACATCGTATGTGGAATTGTAAATTTCAAGACAAGATGGAAGCAAGAGTTTGTTGTGATTCCATAAGATTAGAAATTATTTGAAATTAAATTCAATGAAAGATAAGATTTTGTTTGTAATTACGCAAGAGGTCTATTGTATTCTAAAATAATACTTGATTGCTACTGTAATTTCAAGCAGAAATACATAATGAACAAATGAATTTAGAATTTATTGTAATAGTGAAATTAAAGATTGTAAAAGATCTGCTGCAATCTGATATTACAACTACCAACAGTACCTCTTAGAAAACCACCTGTTGAGGATCCGATAGTTAAACCTGAAGAAAAATCCCCACAATGCATCTTACCTTTGGTTGTTTGGTCATGAAGGGAGGGGTTTGAACCAGAAATAAAAGAACTCTAGATCTTAGTGCAGTAAAACCAGTCATTTGATATACTCTTTAGTTAAATTTGAGGCATTATAGCTCAATTTGAGTTGATCGCAGATCCTTATAGATTCGTAATTTTGATCGTTGATGCACATGGAACAATTGAAAAAGTCATGTCTGAAATGTAAAAAAGACATTCAAGAAAAGGATCTTCACAAAATTGTAATTTATGTTGTTCAAGAAAAATTCACAGAACATCATTATGAACATGTAGAATGCCCAGATAATTTTACAGTATAGTCTTAAAATAAAATTTATTCCTTGTATTCAAACACATTGTAAATTTCACCCGTTGCTCTAGAACGATATTTCCATTCGCCGTTTTTCCACACTATTTGTGTAAAGTCTTTTTGAGAACTTGGGTGTAATCTTTGGAATACATCGTTGCCAATTAAAATTTGATCAGGCTTTGCCATGTTTTGAATTTTTGATGCAATATTCATTGCAGGTCCCATTAAATCTACATGAGAATTTTCAACATCTGCACCATATCTTACTACAATATTTTGTCCAAAATCAACACCAATTTTTACCATCAAATCTGGATAGTCGTATTGGTTAAGAATTGGATTGATACCTTTTTGGATTATGGAAATCATAGATTTTGCACAATTAACTGCATTGTCTACTGCAAGTAATCCGTTCCCTTCTGCAATAAAATAACCAATTACAGCATCTCCTACAAATTTGAGTACATACCCATGATGTTGTCTAATCACGGATGCCATTTCTTGTGAAAATGAACTTACAATTATTGCAATTTTTTCTTCAGGCATTTCTAATGTCATAGTAGTAGAACCCACTAAATCTACATACAATACAACCATGTCTAATTTTAAAAAAACATTTTTTCGCAAAAATTTATCTGAATCATCAATCACTCCGGAATATTGATAACCCTTTTTCAATGCGCCCCAAACACGTTTTTGGGTTTCTAAAATCATGGTCTCAGAATCTAATGTCTTTTGTTGGTTTCTACTTAGCAGCATATCCACTACATTGTTAGTGTGATCTGTATTTTCTGAATCCTGATTTGTTTTAGTATCTTTTTCACTCATCTAAATTACCTCATTCTAAGGGAAAATCTACTCCACATTTAGGGCATTTGCCTCGTCTCCCCTTGTAACCTTTATGATAATATTCTGAAATATTTGTATTACAATGTTCACATATTATGGTAAAAGAGTTCATGCCTATGATGCTCATATGGACTATGCGGATTTAAGGATGAAGGTTTAAGGAGAGGATTTGTTAAATATTTCCTGTGAGATTAGGGTCCAGATCATCTAATGATTTTATTCAGATTTTAAATGAAAAAAATCAGTTAATTCAAAAAACATATCTTTCAAAAATGACTGATTTAACACAAATGATCGATGTTAAAGTAATGATGGGTGATTCCACAATTACAGAACAAAAAACATTTGATCCAAAACAAGTTTTAGATTATTTTCAAAAAATTAATGGCGCACTAAAAGAATGGTCCACACACAAAGTGTCTATTACAAACAATCAGGACATTAGAAGAATTTTTACAAAATTTGAAATTCAAGAAGGAAACTATCGGATATCCGGTCATCTGTCTTTACAATTTCATGTTTTGTTATATTACAAACCTGATCAAAGAGTAATTGATTGTCAAAAAGAATTAGCAAAAGTAGTGGACGTAACTAAAAGTAAACAAGAACAGCTTTCTGATAATAGTGATCAAATTGTTTTAAAAAAATTAAAAGATATGGGATACAAAGATTTTGATCATCAGAAATTATTTGAAGTGTTTTATGAAAATGATGAATTTAGAGAAAAGATATTTACAGAAATTCAAAAAGATACAGGAGTAGACTTTCAAGAGTTGTCTGAAAAAAAGACCAAATTATTTTCAGAGTTAGATTCACTTTTAGTTGAAACATATCAAACATCATCTGTACTAATTGATGACCCAAAAATAGTTGGGGGTGAAGAAGGATGTTTGCTTACATTGGATTTAGAATTTATTAAAAATAATAATCGTGAAGGCGTATTTGATCCTAGAAAAATGTCTGATCAAGTTAAAGAAAATATTTTAAAACAACTATCAAAACTTGAAACAATTATCACAATAGAATAAAACCTAAGGAGTTGGAAAATGAGACAACGTCTCAAAAGGAAGAGACAGCCTTCTAAACACACATTGAACAAGAATTTTTTACTATTTGGGTATTCTTTAAATTTCATGCATGAAATTTGACTAGAGATACAACTTTTCTGTCGAAGCAGTAAAATACACTAAACTAATAGCATCATTTCCAATGAATCCGACATATGCTGAAATAGAAAAAGCAAACGCATCAAGAGGGGATGAAATTAAAAAGACACCTCTGATACATTCGCCCACATTTAGTGATTTGACAGGATCTCAGGTTTACCTCAAAGCTGAATTTCGACAAAAGACAGGATCATTTAAAATCAGAGGAGCATATTTTAAAATAAAAACATTATCAGATGAAGGAAAAAAACATGGCGTAGTTGCAGCATCTGCAGGCAATCATGCACAAGGGGTTGCATTTGCATCCTCTTTAGAAAAAATACCATGCACTATTGTTATGCCAAAAAATGCATCACCTGCAAAGGTTGCAGCTACACGAGGCTATGGTGCAAAAGTAGTTTTGGAAGGCATCAATTATGATGAATCATCTGCCAAAGCTAAAGAGATTGCCCAAAGTACTGGAGCTATCATGATTCATGCATTTGATGATCCACAAATAATTGCGGCACAAGGAGTCATAGGATTAGAAATATTAGAGGATTTGCCAGATGTGGATGAAATTTATCTTCCAATAGGAGGGGGAGGTTTAGCAGCTGGAACATTAATTGCAATTAAAGAAAAAAACCCCAAAATCAAAGTCATAGGAGTTCAATCAAAATCATTTCCATCCATGCATGATTCAATAAAACAAGAGCACATCATTACAAGTGGCGGAGGAGGACACACTATAGCCGATGGTATTTCAGTCAAAGTTCCAGGAAAATTAACATTTGAAATAATTAAAGAGTTGATAGATGATATAGTTTTAGTCGATGATGCAGAAATTACAAAAGCAGTGTTTTTACTAATGGAGAGAATGAAATTTGTCGTAGAGCCTGCAGGTGCATCAAGTTTAGCTTATTTGATTTCAAAAAAACCCTCACCTAGGAAAAAAGTAGTAGCCGTTTTAGCAGGAGGCAATGTAGACATGTATCTATTAGGACAAATAGTAGACAAAGGTCTTGCAGCAATGGGAAGATTATTAAAATTATTGATTCTATTGCCAGACAGACCGGGAACTTTTAAAGAGATTGTTGATGAAATAACGCTAGCTAATGCAAATATCGTAGAAGTAGTACATGATAGATTGAGTTCTGAAATTAATGCAGGTTTTGCAAAAGTCACTCTAAGTCTTGAAACCCAAGGAAAAGAACAAACAGAGTTACTCATCAGTTCATTAAAGAAGAAAAACATTCAATTTACATTATTAACATAAATTATTTGAATTTTTTTTTGGCAAATTTTGCAAGACCTTCTTTTTTGAGTTGATCGGATTCTTTCATAACAGAGTTGTATTGGCTTGATTTGTGTTGTCTTAGCACCTCTTTCAAATCTGGAAATTCACTAGCAAGAATCTTTATTGCATAAATTCCTGCATTTTCAGCTTTGTTTACACCAACTGCCACAACAGGAGAACCAGAAGGCATTTCGGTGATGGATAATAACGAATCCAACCCCCCAAATGCCGAAAATTTTGTAGTGTGGGACTTTTTTGGATGTTTGTCATTGTATACTAGTATCGGCACTCCAATTACAGGGATTGTTGTATGTGATGCAATCATACCAGGCAGATGTGCAGCACCGCCTGCACCAGCTATTATGATTTTAAATCCCATCTTCTCAGCATGTTTTGCATATTCTACTAATCTTGCAGGAGTTCTGTGAGCAGATACTATCTGATCTTCATGTTTGATTTTATATTCATCTAAAATTTCAGCCGCCCCTTGCATAATTCTACTATCTGAACTTGATCCCATAATGATTCCAACTAGAGGTTTTTTAGCATATGCCATAATAATAGAAAAAACTAGAGAGTAATTAACAATTCTATTACAAAAGAAGGTATAAGTTATTCAGAGTAACATTAGATATTTTTAATCCAAAAACACACGATTCGCTAATGGGAAGGATTCTGGGAATTATTGGAGGGGGACAATTGGGCATGATGATTGCAGAAGCTGCTAAAAAAATACCTGATGAAATATCTGAAATTATCGTCTTAGACCCTACAGAAAATTGTCCTGCATCTCAGGTGGGAGCTACACAGATTGTTGCGGATTTTAAAGATAAACATGCCATAATTGATTTGGCAAACAAATCCGACATTATCACCTACGAAATTGAATCTGGAGATAGTGATGTTTTAAAATCAGTGGAAGATAAAGCCGAAATCAATCCATCACCAGACACATTAAAAATTATTCAAGATAAATTTTTACAAAAATCATTTTTAGATGAAAATAGTATTCCAATTCCAAAATTTATAAAAATAGAGAACGTAGAAGATGTAAAAAAAGGCTTGAAACAGTTCGGTATTCCTGCAATGCTAAAAGCACGTAAAGATGCATATGATGGAAGAGGAAATTATAAAATAAATTCTGAGGACGAAATTCAAAAAGCATACGATTATTTTAAAGGACAATCCCTTCTTTTAGAAAAATTTGTACCATTTGATATGGAGGTTTCAGTAATTGCATCAAGAAATACTGGGGGTCAGATCAAAACATATCCTCTAGTAGAAAATATTCATGAGGAGAATATTCTTCGTGAAACAATAGCTCCTGCAAGAGTTTCAGAAAAAGTGGCCAAAAAAGCAGAAATTATTGCTAAAAAAACAATGACGGTTCTAAAGGGAGCAGGTACATTTGGAATAGAAATGTTTGTTACACAAGATGATTCCATAGTAATTAATGAGATAGCACCACGAGTCCATAATTCTGGGCACCATTCCTTGCAATCAAGTGAAACGTCTCAGTTTGAACAACATCTAAGAGCAATTTTGGGATTAGAGTTGGGAAGTACTAAACTAATCCATAACACAATCATGTACAATATACTTGGTTCAAAAGAATTTCAAGGCGAATACAAACCTCTTGAAATCTCAGAAGATAATTTATTTTTGAAAATGTATGGTAAGAAAATTTCAAAACCACTAAGGAAACTAGGCCATTTCAATTTAGTTGGAAATAATGATGAATCAATTGATCAGTTGATCAAAAAACTTGACACCCTCAAAGACAAGGCAATAGTGCAATCTATCTGACTAGGTTTATTAATTGTGGAGGAAAAAATACTGTATGGCATTAACTGTTTCACTAATACTTGCAGGAATTTCAATAGGATTGCTGGTACTTTATGCTGCTGATGTAGCAGTTGCAATGTCTTTAAATGAAGATCATGGATTTTTACCACTTGACCATATACAGAGAGGCATGGGTCTTGGCGGACCTGCATTGATATTGCCAATAATTGCATTTTTCATATCTAGAAAAGAACCTTCAAAAAAATTAGGAGCTCTGATAATTATTTCAGGCATCTTAATCATTATTGGCGGAATTGTGGTTTTAGTAAACAGTCCTACCGTAGAATCTTCAGATAAAGATCCAATAACGTCGATGGCGATGATGTTTGTTCCCGCAGTAATCCAATTAGCTTTAGGTGGCACCAAAATCGCAAAATCCTAATTAACATACCATGCCAACTTGTGTAAAGTGTGAAAGTGACGTAAAGAAAGTATATGATTGTGATCATACTGATTTTGAGGAATATTGTGTTGATTGTTATACAGAGCTTCATTATTATCTGACTGAAAATAAATAATGTTAAGAGATAAAAAAATTACAATTTGGATATTCAGTAGATGGGAAAGTAACTCAAGTTACACATTCTAGAAAATAATTATTTTTGGTAACTGTCTAGAGTTTTGAAGTACTTTCTTTAATATTTTTTATCTATATCTTTTCTGATCAGTGATAACTATATGTGAATAAGAAAGCAAGGAAATCAGATAGCATAAAAAATGAATCTAGTTCCAAGGTTCGTAAATACTCTTCTCCAAAAAAGATTACAAACAAACAGATTAGGAAGAAACCAAAGAAAGGCATGTTTGTGGGTATTGACCTGCACAAGAAGTTTCTTCAAGTAGCAATAATGGATGATGCAGGCAAAATATTATGCTGTGTTTCCCAACATGACTAGTTGATCCAATTAATTTCATCACCCAAGCTTTAGATCAGAATATTCTGTATTATTCCATGAACAGGAAACTGGTGCCTAATACAAAATAGTTCTCAAATCATTTTTTAAGGATAAGATGCAAGCAAGGATATGTCTGAAAAAAAGGTTAATGACGAATCAGCTGATAAAATTACTGAATCGTTACTTGAAACAGTCTCAGATGCAGAAGTGAATTCCCGAATCAGCTTTGAAGAATTTACCGATGAGAGAATACTCATCAGTCATGATGCGTTTGGCAAAAAACAGATGAAGATCAAAGTACTTGAAGTATCCGATGAGAATCCCGTCCTTAAATGGAAATTCGGAGATCGTGTAAAAGTTACAAAAATAATGATAACTGTAAAACATCTCACTACTCAACAAGTGGAAGAAGCTGAATTTGACATAGAGGCCATAGAAAGAGAGATGGCTGAAAAAAGACACTATACGTCTACAAACCGATGGATCCCTGTAGAAGATATTAAAAATGGATATGTTGTAGGTTCAAAACATACAAGATTAATCAGTGATGCTTCGGCACTAGACTATATAGAATTTTGATCATTAATCACATTATACATAATTAATTTTTAGCTGAAAACATTATAAACAAAAGATATTGAAAAAATAATATGAGTTCAAAAGAATTCGAAGTTAATGGAACTGATTATAGAATTGTACTAACAGAACAAGTAATAGGCCATGTCAATAATCTAAAAAACCTCTATGACGCAGCATATGAAGATCCTGAAAGTTTTGAAGATGTAAGTTCTGAAATATCATCAACAATTACTGAAATTGCAAGTACCATAGAGCCAAACGCCGAAGATAGTGATTTGGATGGACTTATTCAAGAGATCATCAAAGCAGTAGATAACAAGGCAGATGAAATCAAAAAAGAATTAGAAGAAAAACCTGTAAAAAAATCAAAATCTAAAAAATAATTCCATTTTGACCTTAAACTCATAAAAAATTGGTGAATAAATTATATTCTGAATCAATTAATCAATATCATGTCAAACAGCTGCGAATGTGGTATATGCGGACACCATAGTGAAACAGAATGTCGAGAAAAAGAATGCAAATGTTGTTTAAATTTCCACGAAAGATCAGGGCCTAAGCGCAAATAATATTTTTAAAATTAATTATCATTGTCATAACAACTACATTTTTTTGACATGTGTCGATTACAGCCAAAAAATTTATGATCATGACATCCACAAATAATACATTTTTTATCCGTCATAGTTTTTCTATTAAATCCTCAATATCCTCAATCATTTTTTTATCTTCTAGGGCCTCAATAATTTTAAATTTTATATTTTTTATTCGGTGCATATCATTTGCATACAATGGAGCCATCGTCTCAATCTCTTTTTCAAAAAAATAATTTTCTAAATAATGATTAAATTTAGATTTTAATTTTTTAAAGTCCGACAATGTAATTTTGTATTCATCAATATTGTTAGTGATTACTTTAAGAAAGCCATTAATTTTCAGCATTTCTAACTTGATTGTATTAAGATCTTCGGGCTTACCTTGAATTTCTTTAAGATTGTTGTATGAATCAAGAGTTTGGGAAAGAATTTTCTGTAGATGTTCATTATATGTGACCACAGATACAATTTACATACATCTAATCTAAAGTTTAGCAAAAACATCTAAACTCGAACAATTTTTACAGTATTTCCTTTAAATTATCACCAATTATCTGTAATTACGATGCAAGGAGATGCTTATCTCAAATGTGTTGATTCACAATGTGGATTAGAATACCCAATTGAGAAGACAATTGTACAATGCAAGAGAGGCCATCTATTAGATGTAAAATATAAGAATAAACCATCAACATCGCTTAAAGACGTCTTTTACAAAAGACGAAATTCTGAAGGCAGCATATTCAATGAAAGTGGGGTATGGCGATTTAGGGAATTGTTAAATTTCTGTCAAATAGATACTGAAAATCTTGAAGAGTGTTCGAAGAATTTAGTTTCTTTGGATGGCGCAGAAGGAAGACAATCAAAACCATATCAAATGTCAAAGGTTGCAGAATTTATCAATATTTCAAATAATAATTTGTGGTTACAACCAGAAGGATACAATCCTAGTGGTTCATTCAAAGATAATGGGATGGCAACTGCTGTAACTCATGCAAAGATGGTAGGTGCAAAAAAAATTGTTTGTGCATCAACTGGAAATACATCTGCATCAGCAGGTATGTTTGCAGCAAATGATGGAATTAATTGTGATGTGTATATTCCAGCAGGTCAGATAGCTCCCGGAAAACTTAGTCAAGCATATCAATTTGGTGCACAAATTATAGAAGTGGACGGTAATTTTGATGATGCATTAGAACAATCATTAGATGATGCACAAAATCATGATGGATATACCGTAAACTCTGTTAATCCATTCCGAATTGAAGGACAAAAAACAATTCCGTTTAGGGCATTAGAATATTTGGATTGGGAAGTGCCCGACTGGATTGTCTATCCTGGAGGAGCTTTAGGAAATACATCAAGCTGCGGTAAAGCATTAATGGAATTGTATGAATGGGGATGGATTAAAAAAATTCCAAGAATTGCAGTAATTAATTCAGAAGGAGCAAGTACGTTATCTGATTTGTATAATGGCGAATTTGAAAATGAGGAATTGCGATGGAATAAAGGTAATCCAAACACCGAATTAATTTCTAGATATTATGATCATTTAGACAAAGAAAGATTAAGACCAAAAACTAAAGCTACTGCAATACAGATTGGCAGGCCTGCAAATATTTTAAAAGGTTTACGTGCATTAGAATTTACAAATGGAGTGGCAACAACAGTGTCTGATTCTGAAATGTTAGATGGAATGTCTGTTGTAGGCCTAAATGGATTTGACTGTGAAATGGCATCAGGCGCATCAGTTGTGGGTATTAAAAAATTAGTAAGTGAAGGTATTATCAAAAAAGATGATGTTGTTGTAGGAATACTTACAGGTAGACAAAAAGATGCAATGATACCCGTAGATTATCATCGAAATTCTGAGAATAAATTTGCAATTCCACCTAAAAATTAGCCTTAATTTAGGCTCTTGGGGATTTTCTATCTTAAGAGTTAAATCCATGTTTTGCAAAACAAATGCAACCAAAAGATGGTGCAAAAAAGCTAAATGAGTAATTGTTACAGTTGTTCTAAGAAATTTTCTGGGAGAAAATCATGGTAGATTTATGGATTGAGATTGCCTCTTTATCTGTACTTATTGGATTATCTGGATTTTTCAGTGGATTAGAAGTTGCACTAGTAGGAGTAAGAAAATCTAAAGTCGTTCAGCTATTTAATGATGGTAAAAAAGGTTCTAAGGCATTACACAAATTAAAAATGAATCCAAGTTGGATGATGTCAAGTGTAAATCTGGGCAATAACTTGGTAAATGTTGGCGCATCAGCTCTTGCAACAAGTTTAGCAATCAGATTATTTGGTGATGATGGATTAGGGATTGCAATAGGAATCATGACATTTTTGATTCTAGTGTTTGGTGAAATTACTCCAAAAACATACTGTAATGCAAATTCAACAAAAATTGCATTAAGATATGCTCCAGTATTACTTGGGTTTAGTTATGCATTTTATCCAGTAGTGAAATTTTTTGAAATTATTACCAAAGGCGTCGTCAAAATAACTGGAAGCAGTTCTACACCACCGCCAATTACAGAAGAAGAGATCAAAGGAGTTATTGATCAAGGATTAGAGGAAAAAGCGTTAGAAAAAGATGAGATGGAGTTAGTCCATGGTGCTTTAAAATTTGATGACACAGTAATTCGTTCAGTCATGACTCCAAGAACAAAAATGTTCTCATTAAATTCCAAAATGTTACTTTTTGAGGCACTGCCTCAAATCAATCAAAGCGGACATTCAAGAATTCCAATTTATGGACAAACTAGTGACGATATTGTTGGATTTATTCATGTCCGAGACGTTCTCAAAGAATTAGAAAAAGACAACAAAATGACCAGTCTTGAGAAAATTGCAAGAAACCCCGTCTTTGCATCTCAAGAGAAAATGGTCAGTGCACTGTTAAAAGAAATGAAAGGAAGAAAAACACACATGGCCATAGTGGTAGATGAACATGGGGGAGTAGAAGGATTAGTGACATTAGAAGATCTTTTAGAAGAAATAGTTGGAGAGATTGAAGATGAAACAGATTTGACAAGACATGCAGGATATGAAAAAATTGATCAGAACACAATCATCACAAATGGCGATATCGAGATAGATAAAATCAATGAAATTTTTAAAACAAGAGTTCCAGAAGGGGATGATTATGCATCACTAAATGGATTGTTACATGAGAGATTACAAGACATACCGCAGGAAGGAGATAAAGTAGAAGTGGATGAATTACGAATAATTGTGGAAAAAGTTATAAAAAACATCCCAAGAAAAATTAGAATTGAAAAAATAAAAAATTAATTAGATCTGGCAAAGTGCTCTTGTATTTTTTGTTTTTTCTCAATCATGTGAAATATTGATTCAGTATGAGTAAATGCATCTTTGTAAGATTTTTTAAACAGCATTGCTTGCATTAGCATGTGATTTTCAGGAATCACAATTCCTGTCTGATCATCAGAATACATCATCTGGACAGTATCTCCGATGGATGTAGTCATGTTTGCATGAATGTGGATCATGTTAGTATCAGTAAAATTAAATCCCATATTTTGAGCATAATCTCTCACATCTTTGGTTCCTTTACAAGTCCACAGAGTTGCAACACCGAATTCATTTGTAAAGATGTCGTGAATTTCTGAAGGTTTTGGAGCAATATCTTTGAATCTTATATCCATAATGTGTAAATGCATTTGTCTTGTAGGAACTTTGATTGCACGTACATAAAGGGGCACATCTTTTCCAAAGTATAGTTTGACATCATCACCATGATGAGGTTTTTCAGTCATTTCGATAGTGTCTGAAAGTTTTTTTTCTGTTTGGTCAATATCTGCCCAACGCCTTACTAGAGTTACATCAAATCTAGCTAGTTGATCGCCGAAATGATCACGTAACGGCTCTAAAATTCTACCCATGCCTGTTACATTACAGCTGCCTTGCATGACATGATGTTTTCCTAATGCCTGATCATAATTTGCTCTAGAATTAAACAACAAGTCAGAAACTGATTTAGAGTCCGTTATAGATTCTCCACCCTGGTAAATTGCAGGAATGTTTTTTGGTTCATAAAGATTTTTTTTATTTTTGTAACCACATCCTCCAGGAGAAGCATCAATGACTAAATCTGAACTGTCTAATGCAAATTCAATAGATCCTGCAATTTTATAATCTGAAAAAGCATTTAGTTTTGATTCTGGAACATATACGTCTAGTTTTTTAGAGATTGCTTCACTGACTTTCTCGTCTGGAGAATATTTGCCAATTCCAATAATTGTAATTTCAGGATCGTCTTTTAGAAATGAAACAATTCTACTTCCAATAGAGCCATAGCCATTAACAAAAACTTTCTTCATATTGTAGATTAATCTGACCCATTTATTTAGATTGACAAAACAAAATAGTATTGTTTCAAATACACAGTTCTTGCGAAAATAATATGTTACAAAACAGATGAAACTGATTTCGACATTAATTTTACTAGAGAGCAGACAAGTTGTGGAATTAGATATTTTTTGCAATATTTTTGATTTTATCAAAATTCATGCTTGAAAATCTAAATTATTAGGAATATTTTAAAAAACCAACTATAAAATCTGTGCCTAGATATTATTACGCACTCATCTAGCATATATAGCGAGAAGCATGAGTTCATGAGTTGTTTTTAGGTGTTTCAATTTGTTTATTCGTATTTACCTATAGGTAAGATCAACTAATTTCTAGTTTTTGAAATTATTTAGTTCACGAACTTGTCTTTTCGCTATATGCGTTGTTGGTATCAGAATATTATGCAATGTTTACGATAAATGATGCAGTGTCAAAATATTTTAGAGTAGCAAGATTCAAGCTTGATGTTACAAATTATATCTTTGGAAATCCTGCAAAAATGTTCACGAACTTTTGATCGTCGCTATACAAATCGTTCTTTCCATTGGTAAAATGTCTGTGGATGGATGTTGTACTTTCTGCATAATTCTGCAATACTGATGTTGGTGTTTAGTGACTCTAAAACCCCTCCTGACTTTTCTGCTGATGTAAACTTGCTCTTTACCATGAAAGTAAACCTCCCAAGTTATCTGAAAAGTGTATGTGTGGGACTGGTCCTACTCTAGAGTGGTCTAGACCATAGATTTAATAACTAAATATTTTGTGTAAATCATATGGATGATATTCTATCACAAACCAAACTGTTATCACAAGAAGAAGTAGAAAAACTAAAGGAGCAATTTGTAAAGCAAGAAGATCTAATAAAGGGAGATTGTTTTTCAGATTTATTAGATAACGTTGACAAGCATATCAATTAGTGCATCAGATGAACGTGCCTTACAAAAAATAGGCACTTTACTTTATTATTCTGCTCATGTTCAAATGGATTCTTTTTGGCAACACATATAGTTTAGGCATATAAATTTTGAACGAATTATCAACTATTTTAACCCAAAAGATCTAGATCATAGTTTATACTTACAGAATCATGTCAAAACAAACTAAAGCATTAATGGTATCTTCAGGAAGCCATTTCATGAAAGGAACAAGCATTAATTTTTTAAGAAAAACATGCCAGAATGAAAAAAATGCAAAAGCGAAGATAAGATTAAAGGCTGCAATACTAAGAAAACAAGATATTCCGTATTCTGTGATATGTGCCAGTTTGGATGTCATACCATCAACTCTGTCCTACTGGCTAAATCGAATGGATAAAGAGGGAATAACTGCATCACGCCGCAAGAAATATTCTGGCTCTAGATGTTTCTTAAATAAAAAACAACTAGTGTCATTAAGAGGTGATCTAATTTCAGGTCCAGAAAAGTTTGGATTCAATCAATTCATGTGGAGTACAAGAATGGTAATTACACATGTGAATAAAAAATACAACACGCTATACTCTGCAAGAGGAATGCGTGAATTGCTGCACAGAATCGGATTCTCATCTAAAAAACCAAGACAGACTCATCACAAATCAGCCTCAAAAGAGGAACAAACCCGTTTTAAAAAAACGCAAAAAGGAGTATCAAAAAATATTCCAAATTGGGATACACCACACTATGTCTGGACGAGTCAACAAATAAAGTAGCACCCAACATAAAGCGCGGATGGTATCTTGCAGGCAATAACATTACCACACCAATTAATTACACTCGAGAAAAATTTCAATCATTTGGTGCATTGGGCAATAACGGTGTATTTTTTTGCAGGTTCTATGATAAATCAAACACAGACTCATTTCTTGATTTTTTAGAATCACTGCAAAAACAATTTGGTAAGAAATTGTTACTGTTTGCAGATAATGCATCATACCACAAAAGTGTCCGAGTAAAAGAATTTCTCAAAGCACCAAAAAATAAAGTAATAATTAGATATTTTCCTGCATACACTCCAGAACTCAATCCAATTGAGATACAGTGGAGAGAAGAGAAAAATGGTAATGCCAATACATTCTTTGCAAATGGAACTGAAATGAGAAAACACATGCAGAAGAGACTAGACAATGGAGCGGTTCGAGTTGTTAAAGTGTTCAAATATTTAATGCCTTAACTATAATTCAGAGAAAAGCAACTAATTCAGGTCATGTGCCATCACAAGAAAGAATATTTCCAATTAAACCTAAAAACAAACTTTTACGTATGGTTTATGATGAATCTTCTGATTCCATTTTTTGTAAACTCGAAGTTCTAAACCCTCACTAATTTCAATCAATAACTATCCTCTTCTCTGAAATAAACAACCTAGGTTGACAACGGTAAAACTCTACAAAACAATAATCCTGATTGGACAGAATTTCAGTGTATGATTTTTTACTATAAAAAATATAGAACAAAAAAATATTAAATATACAACTAGAAAATCAAACGTATGGAAGTTGCTGAGAGTGTATATGAATTACCTCTTTCAAAATTACAAACATCATCATTTGGTGTGCCATTTAATGATGCCTTCTACAAATCGTTCTTTCCACTGGTAAAATGTCTGTGGATGGATGTTGTACTTTCTGCATAATTCTGCAGTACTGATGTTGGTGTTGAGGGATTCTAATACAATTCTTGATTTCTCTGCTGATGTAAACTTGCTCTTTACCCTGAAAGTAAACCTCCCAAGTTATCTGAAAAGTGTATGTATGCTACCGGTCCTACTCTAGAGGGGTCCAGACCAACATATGTGATGTCTGTCTGCCACAACTGGTTTGGTGCATCAGGCTTGAATAATGTTCTGGCAGATTTGATGATGTCATTTTTGGTCTTTTTAGGCTCAATCCAGCCCAATTTGTGAAATATTCTTCTGATTTGTTTTCTGTTTACAGGCTTGTTCAGTTCCCTTGAGACTTGGGATGCCATGCGTCTGGTTCCATAAGTTGGCCTTTGTTTTCCAATCTTTTGAACTACATCAGTTACTGCAGGATCTGTCTGAATCCTTCTTGGTGACTTTGAGTAATACCATTTGGATTTTGAGACTCCAATTAATAACAATGACTTGTTCAAACTGATGTGTTTGTTCAGTTGATTCACTGCAGTCATCTTTTCTGGTTCTCCAACGTTTTTTTTAAAATGTCATTGGCAATTGTGATCTCGCCGATTAGTTTTTTGGGGGAATCATTTTCCTTTTGCAGATTCTTGCAGACATCTCCGTTTGGTGTGCCATTTAATGATGCCTTGCCACCTTCTACAAATCGTTCCCTCCATTGGTAGAATGTCTGTGGATGAATATTGTACTTTCTGCACAACTCTGCAGTTGCAATGTTTGTGTTTAGTGACTCTAAAACCACTCTTGACTTTTCTGCTGATGTGAATTTGCTCTTTACCATGAGGGTAAGCCTCCCAAGTTATCTGAAAAGTGTATGTATGCTACCGGTCCTACTCTAGAGGGGACCAGACCAAAATGTCTCAGAATTAATCCTAAACTTTTTGATTTGAGAGATAATATGTTCTACTTTTATTCGGATTCTTGACTGTATCTTGTTCCATTCCTTTTGATGTATGGTCAGTTTTTTTCCTTTCTTTTTCTTGTATGGTAGAATGCTTGTCTGTTCTGGGAAATCTTTTTCCACTCCCAAATACCCAAGGTCATAAGATATCATCACATCTTCGGGCAGTTCTGGATGTCTGATTTTCAGTATGGCATAATCATGTTTTTTACCTGGAGAATGTGGGGGTTTGTGGATTATCTCACCTTTCTGGTTTATGGTGATTTGGTTTTTTATTGTGTGTTTTTTCTTTTTGCCTGAATAGTGAGTCTTTCTTTTCTTTTTGTTCTGGGGTCTTGGGATTGGTTGTTCAGTACCATCAGTCATTGCAATTAATTCAGGAAAGAACAGTTGGAGTTGCTGTACATCATTTATCTTTTTAGAATCAGAGTATAGTTTTGCAGGAATAGGAACTGTTTTTCTTACTGCAGGCTCTAAATATCTGATGTTTCTGTAGACGTTGCTCTGGTCTAATCCAAACATATATCCTGTCAATTCACATGTCAGGTACATCCGATAGTAAACAAACAACATTACAAGCTGGTCTTCAAGACTCAAATCAAACTTTCGCCCAGCTCCGATACTTCTTTTTCTCTTTGCTTTGGATAGTCTCTTCTTTTCTTCTATACGGTGATTCTTTCTGACATCCTTTAGAATCACATCAAAGTGCTGCCTGGTCACTCCAGTAAAAGAGAGAAGGGATTTTGGCTTTTTTGAGAGTTGCTTGTATGTTAACATGAAATGTGTTAAGTTGTTCTTAGCTTTGGATCTTGCTGTGAAGGAATTTGTGTAATATGGTAAAATATGTCTAATTACGCAAGAGGTCTAGTTGAGACATCAACAGATAAAGGAACAACTAGTTTGCCAGTACTACAACTCATGTATAGTTTGTACCCAAATATCTGACCCTTTGATTTTGAAAAACCCCATTGAACAATCAGTGTCAATTCCTGAGATTGGAATTTTATTCTTTTTCATATCTGATTTGTGCCATACTGAATCCTGCAGCTTTTAGCATGGAACTATCCACTGATGCAGATACGTCATCGACTAGTTTCTCTAATACAAACCAACTTTCCATTGTCCTAACGATATCGCCAATTGGCAGAACTTGAAATCGTCTGTCAATGGTTCTTCTGTTTGGAATTCCGAGTTAGTCTGTAAACCTTGAATAATTTATCATCGGTACCCTTAGTCAAAAGAAAATAATGAAACGTATTGTTGCTTGGAATCCTCATCCAAGGTAACTGTCTAGAGTTTTGAAGTACTTTCTTTAATATTTTTTATCTATATCTTTTCTGATCAGTGACAAATTACAATATACAATTGTCAGTATATGATGAGCTGGAATATTATCGTAACAGATGTCGCTCGCTGGAGCAAGAAAACCGTCAGTTACACAGAGAAATTGCAGAACTAAAACAAACAGTGTCTACACTTGTTGCAAGAAATATCAAAGCAAAACCAAACAAGACTGAAACTGCAAAAAAGAAGAAAACATCAAGACATCCTAGAAAAAGCAGAAGCAGACGGGCACACATTGATGATGCCATTACAGTTGACCAAAAAGAGTGCAACACATGTGGCAAATCACTCTCAGAACCAACTGATTCATACACCAGAATAGTAGAAGACATCATTCCTGCAAAAGCAGTTGT
The DNA here is from genome assembly GCA_965205675.1 of Candidatus Nitrosopumilus sp. Lineage (GTDB taxonomy): Archaea > Thermoproteota > Nitrososphaeria > Nitrososphaerales > Nitrosopumilaceae > Nitrosopumilus. Next base: position 1,013,894 of record OZ242186.1, on the reverse strand, counting down.
GACAAAATATACGATAGTTAGACGATACTGCACAAACTGCAAAAAACAAATCTCGGGTAACATTCACACTGCGCTACCCAATGAGAGATTTGGGATTAGGCTCATGGTGCTAATCATATCACTGAAAACTATCGGATTATCGTATGGTAAAATATCTCATCTTTTGCAGATGCTCTTCTCACTGCACATTACAGAATCTGCAATTAATCATGCAGTATCAATAGTATCAAAAGCATTTGGGAGCAGATATGATACAATGATTGTAGAGTTAAAAGAAGATCTAAACATACATGGTGATGAGACAAGTTGGAGGATAGATGGCCAGAACCACTGGTTGTGGGCATTTGTGAGTAAATGGACTGTAATTTACGAGATTGACAAATCACGTTCAATGGATGTTCCCAAGAGAATTCTCAAGGGATATGATGGCAACATTACAAGTGATTCGTACCCTGCATGGAACCATGTTGGAAGCACTCACCAGAAATGTCACATCCATTATCTCAGAGAGGTTAATGATACCATTAATCACAAGAATCCCGGACCAGAATTTGCACCATTTGCCAAGAATCTCAAGAAAATAATTTATGACTCTCATGGTGTGGCAAAAATAAAATCAGAATCAGAAAGAATCCATGCAAAAAAGAATCTTGAAAGGAGAATTAATCACATCATATCAAAAAAATACACAGAGAAAAACTGTATCAGGTTTGTAAAAAGATTGAAACGTGAGAGAAAAATGCTTTTTATATTCCTAATTACTGGAACTGATTCACACAATAACACAGCAGAGAGGGCAATCAGACCAAATGTGATAATTCGTAAAATTACAAACGGTCATAGAACCATTCATGGTGCTGATTCTCATAAGATACTGATGAGTATAAAGGTGACATGCAGATTACGAGGATTAAACTTTCATGATTATTCTTTAGAATATCTTGGAGATTTTACTTCAAAACTCTAGACAGTTACCATCCAAGATTTTATGATAAGTAATTGCACCATCTGGAAATATACAATGACTGTTTGTTCCAGTTATCTGATGTGGTAATTTACATCAAAACAGATGATGCAGATATTGGAAAATTTGTCTGCGTTGAGGAATATCCGGTACAATCCCCATAAAATTGAATTTGAGCATATATGACTCTTGGAATAGACTGCATGCTGGTAAAATCATTAGGTGCTGACATGTATGATACTTGGATTTTTTTAAAAAGATGATTTAGCTTGCCGACAACCCAGACACCAAAAAGGGATTTGCTTATAGTCAAGAGTAGAGATGTTTTCTAGTTTGGATTCTCTTTTTATTTGAGGAATAAAAATTTTCATCAAATCCCTTTTGTTTGGTATTTTGTTGTATGCGTTACCGTTTAATTTAATTGGTCTTTCAGTTGTTGTGTTGAGAATCTCAAATTGTTTTCCGTTAGTAATGGCCGCAAAAAGACACTTTTAGCTTTTTCCATAGTCGATAGCTTGGTTCTTATATCTTTGAGCAATCTTTACTCGGTCTCTTTTTGCCTCAATAACAAACAATAGAGTTTTTCTGCCACAATTAGCTAAAATATCAATAAATCCTTTCCACTCTTCTGTGTCTAATTCTGTCGACTCTTCAAATCCCTTTGTAAATTAATTCTGTCTATGGATTTACTTTTCATTCAGTCCACGTGGCTTGAGTTTTAAGCCAAGTGATCAAATCTTTGCAAAGCTTACTTTTTTGCATGTTTAATACTCCTATTTCTAGATTGGTGGATGATTTTACCGTCTTTGTATACTTTTCATATACTGCGAAAATTATTTTATCTAGAAACATTTCATTTTGCATTTCTTTTTTTGCCAACTCTTCGGACTCTGTCATTGCAAAACTAGCAAATAATACCCCATCTACCCAATATGCATTAGCAGCTTCTAAAGATGACATCATGCCAATAAGATCATCTAAATTCAACTTTATCATATCTCGAACATATATTTTATCATATGGTTTGTAAACAAATTCAGTCATAACTTTTATCTCGTGTTTGGTTTAAAAAATATTTTGGAAATTTTATAATGGGTTTTTTCCAAGCCTGAGTTATGAGTGAAGATTCTGAGGATTTTTCAGAACATAATGTGTTTGTAACAGACTTTCCAAAAAAAGGATTTGGAATTGTTGATTATTTACAAGGTCGGGTTCATTTTGCTCTTATGGATCAAATGAAATTGATGCACAAATCCGGAATGTCTTCTGTGCGAATCAAAGAGACCCTGCTTGCAAATATCACTGAAATTATAGATAATTTTGAGCCTGAATCAAAAAGTCCTTGACTCTAATTTCATGGATTCAAACACTATAATTTTGTGACATGGACAATAGCAGTTCATATGAGGCATATCATTATTCATGCGATATTTACATTCTTTGGTGTGTTCCATGTCTGACATTGATAATTTTTATGTTACTTGTTATTCTGATGATTGTTTTAACTCAAAATACTCAGTCAATGCATCGCTAAATTTTTTTAATTTTTTTTCATCAAAATTTGATTCTTTTAATTCTAACCATTTTTTCTCAATCTCTTCTTTTAATACAAATAATGTTCGTTTATCATCACAATGCATGCTAAATTAAATTAAATCTAGATTTAATTATTTGTTTCTGGCATTTTTACTTGTTAAAATCATCACATGGCAACGATCAAAAGTTTGTGAACATCTTTGCAGGATTTCTAAAGATATAATTTGCAACATCCAGTAAAACGTCACTTAATCTAGCTGCTACCCTTTGAAATGTTGTAAAATGGTCTTGAGTTGTAACTGGATGACAATTTCTGTTGTAACTTTTAACCATACAGCAAAACTCTCATAATTTTTTGACTCGTACTGTTTAAACTAGCAGTATGATGTGTTGGTGTATTGAAAATGTATGTTTTGATTTGAAATGAAAAACCCGCGGAACATTTATTTTCTTTAAAATTTGTAGCATGAGAGAAATCATACAGTGGTATCTGTTTTTCATAAAATGATGAATATCTGATAATTGACGAATGAGTAGTTTAATGAGTCATCAGGTAAAATATTGATGATTTTCATGTAGCCTAAAAAACAACTGTAAATGGGATTTAGAAATGTATCATAGAAGAAATCATGACACAGAGTGCAGAGGCATATTGGGAATTAGAAAGCATTAATTTGATTGCATCTAAATAAAATCATGTCTTTGGATATAAACTGGAAAAATAATTTTTATGGAATATCCTGGGCTTATGAAAAAGACCGATTGGTAGTATCTACAGTATTTGAGGATAAAAAAGAAGCAATTACCATTGCCAGAGAAATTGAAGATTGGAGTGATAAATTTACAAGATTGACTATAATTGAAAAAGAAAATGACGAGTTTGCAATTTGCTGTTATCAGGACCCTCAGATTGCAAAGAAAAACAATCATTTGGGATTATTCCGAACAGGAATGAGACAAAGCGGGGGGTATGATCAAGCAAAACCCATGATTAAAGAAAAATCCCCGTTATTACAAATTGCATATGCCGCAGACGTTAGAGATATGAACACATATGAACAAATCTCGCGCCTAGTACCAATGAGAAAATGTAGAATAGTGTCTGAAAAAGAGTTAAAGAAACAAGAATACTATTATGAAAAAACAGCAAACTCTCAGAATTAAAAAAGTAATATTCAAAATGAATCCCTAGCTGGATCCTGGCCAGACATGTCACATCATCGGATTATCTTAAGAGAAGATTGAGGACAAAATAAGATGATTTTAATAAATCAAAATAAGAAAAATGTACAGTTAATTATCTTTAATAAAATTAGAATGAGAGATAATAAAATCCTGCTAAAAAGTGTAGAGTTTTGATTCGACAACCGAGATGAGAATGTCTTTGAAATATTGACAAAAATGTTTGTAAAATATGTTTCAAAAGAGTAAAAATTGTCTTATTTTAAATTATCAAGATAGTATTTTTCAACTCTTTTGATCATGGGGTCTGCATAATCACTGCATGTTTTGATAAATTCTTGTCGTGTATTTTTTTCACTGCTAACTAGTATTACTATTTGGTTAATTTTGTGACCAGTTGTCTCCTCAAACATGTGAGCATAACATGTAGTTTGAAGATAATACTCATACATATATTCATCAATTTGAGGTTTTCTTTTTGTTTTGTAATCTATAATGGATAATTCCCCATTATATTCTGCAATCAAGTCACTGGTACCTGCAACCCGAAGTTTATCTGAATACATCCGTTGTTCTACACATATGACATTTGAAATATTTTCAAGAAACGGTTTCAAATTATTAAAATGTGCAATCGGTAGCAAGTCAAATTCACTGAATTCTAAATTATTACTCAAATAATCCTCAATAATCTTGTGAGATTGAGTACCGGTATCTTGAGCTTGTTTTGTAATGTATTTGTGAGCAGGTTCATTTTCTTTCCAAGATATTAGGCTCTTTTTCTTGTCTTCTGAAGCAGTGGCAGACAATATGGTGCTAATTGAAGGATATGTTTTACCAAATTTGGTTTGATACCAATGCCCGTCTTCTTGATCCAACAATACTGGTTCTCGAGCCTTTATCATTTGTGTAAAACTTGCCATTAAAAATTTCCTACAATGACAACTATTGAATGATTTGGATATTATATCATTTTTTTGAATTTTTCAAACTCTGATCTTGTTTTTACAAACTGGTCTGTTACAATTTTTCGTAATGAGAGCATATTTTCCATAGAATCATTTATGATATGAATCGTTTCATCAAATATCACAGTATCGATAAACTCTTCATCAGGATATGCGGTGTATTCAAAAAATTCACTATTGGTCTGGATTTTTAATTTGAAACCAAACAACAAGCCTAGATCATCATGCTTGTTTAAGAATCCGACTAAACTGGCCCTCAACGAAGGATCATCATGTAAGGCATGTTGCAGATCATTTTGAGTGTCAATAATGCACGCTGCAGGAGTTCCCTTTACGTGTAATACTTTGGAATTATGTGTGAGAATAAATTCGTCAGGATCAAGCATCTTATCTAAAGGCATGTGTAAAATTCAAATAATTTGATTAATAACTTTTTAAATAAATTGTAAAACTAATCTTCTTCAGGTTCGTTTGCTTTGTCTCGCACCTTTTTCATAATACAAAATTTTCCCAAGGTTTTTTTCCATCCCATAATTATGATATAAAAAACATAGTCTTATACGTTTAGATTATCAAAATGACCATGCAAACTTTATTTTGCATTGTGTTTTAGTTTGATAATTCTAGTAATTTCTCTAACTAAATCCTCATCTTTTTTTACCAGTTCCTGTAATTCTCTACGATATTCCTCATCACCCCATTTATCCAAAGAAAACATTTGTTTTACTAAATTTACAATATTTGATTTATTTTTTTGATGATCATGTTTTGCATTATCCAAATTAGCCATATTTATAATTGAAAATCTAATAACTTAAGCGTATTGATAACTTGAGGATGGAATTCTATCATCTACCTATAACATAAATGACGTACAATGCTATGGATACAACAACGGAAATCCCTATAATTATTGCCAGTTCTTTTGTTGAAAAGACGCCTGTTCTAACACTCATAGATTTTTTATGAAAATGATGAACTTAAGCGTATTGATTTTTGTAGCAGGGAATTAAAATAACAACAATGAATTTTAACTGCATTTTCACATCTTGTGATTTTAAACATAATAACATTGAAGAGAAGGAATTTTTAAAACATCTAGATGAAAAACACCAAACAGAAATTTTAGAGATATCAAAAAAAGAAAAAATATCAATTAATATGGTAAAAACGATAACAACATCAAATTCAAAAGTTTTCATTAATCCTGACTAATAATAGACCTCTTGCGTAATTATAGAGATTTTTTCTCAAATTTTGTATTTTAACAGAATTCATACCTGAAAATTCAAATTTCTCAACCAATTTGAAAAATCCTGCAGCAAAATTCACGCCTAGAAATAATTACGCAAGACGTCTAATCAGTATCATATTCAATTCATTTCAATACTCTCCAATACATCAGAATTGATGCAAGATAAACAAGTCCCAGATAATTCTCCGGATGTTTGTGTGGTTCATTCCCAGTCAAATATCCAAAACGAATCGTCTTTTTGCTGCAATGTCTTCTTATGTTTGTGTATCTTTGGGAATATGAAAAATCTGTCAAATTTTAAAATTAATATAAAATTTTTCATTCTTATCGGTTCATTAATAGTAATTTAGTCTTGAAATTCATTCATGAAATTTTGCCCTAATTGTGATTCTAGGATGGTCCAAAGCTATGATGATGTAGGAGGCCCGCAGGTTTGCCCCAAGTGTAATCCAGAGAAGGTCATGATAAAAACAACAACATATGGTGTGAACTATTCAGGAAAAACAAAGCGATGCTCCAAAGGATGCGGTGTGGATATTTACTGGGATGAAAGATTCAAGTCCGATAGTGGAAAATTCATACCCATTGATTCAAGAACAGATGAACCACACAGATGTAAAGAACCAACAGAATCAGGTATATCTTATTATCCAGATGAAATCAAAAAATATCTAAAACCAAAAAGCCCAGAAAATAAGATCTCACTACCACAAAGCATACTGTATGATATTTCTAAAATTCCAAAATCACTAATTGAAAATGATTCTGTGATTAGAGAAATAATTCAAGGACATAAAGAAGAATCCCTTGCACTAGTTCATTATGAAAGATTAATCGTACCAGAAGCTGAAAAAATCCCAATTCAAACTCTAAAAGATGTACTATCTGAGAACATCATCAAAGGATTAGAAAAATATGGAGTTATAGGACTGTTACCATTTCAAGAAGAATCCGTCCGAGCAATTCTAAAAGGAGAAAACACTATAATTTCAGCACCAACAGGGTCTGGAAAAACCGAAGCATTTACAATTCCAATTTTGGAGAAAATTTCAAAGCATCAAACTCCTGGAGTTTTTGCATTGCTTGTGTATCCACTAAATGCACTAATTGATGACCAAGTAGCCAAAATTTCAGATCTGGTTCAAAAATGCAAGTTAAATGACAAAATAACAGCATACTCCATTCACGGAGGACAAAGTCCAGATTACAAAGATATGATAATTTCAGATTCCAGTCAAAAGTCTTTAATCATTGCAACTAATTTTGATTTTATTAACTATCATTTAATTTTACAAGATAAGAAATGGAATGAATTATTCAAAAATGCAAAAATCATAGTGATGGATGAAGCACATTCCTACACTAGCTTTCATGGATCCAACGTGTATCATGTATTAAAAAGGATGAAACGATATATGGGCAAGGTTCAATTTGTAGGTTCTTCTGCAACATTAGATAATTCAAAAGAGTTTTTTTCAAACATGTTTGATTTGCCAGAAAATTCATTTGCATATATCAAGAGTAAACTTGGACGAAAACAAAACATGCACATGTTTTTTATCATGCCAAGGAAATTCAAACAAAGAACAACAATGGAAATGTTATCCTCAATTTGTTACAAGAACAAGTCAACACAACTAGTCTTTAGCAACTCCCATAATGATGCAGAATTTTTTGCATCCAATGTGGAGGATGCAAATGATGGAATTAGAATACAGATTCACAGAGGAGGATTAGATCAAAATGATAGGAAATTGTATGAATCTCAAATGAAGGCAGGAGAACTAGATGTCTTATCATGTACCCCGACACTAGAACTAGGCATTGATATTGGGCACGTAGATGTAGTCATTTCTGCATTCAAAAATGAGTTTGATTCTTTTATTCAAAGAATCGGCAGGGCCGGCAGAAGAGGGCAGAAATCATATGCCATTTGCGTATTTGATCCAGAAGATGCGGCGTGTCATTATTTTGCACGTCACATTGATGAATATCTTTCACAGAACCACATCATTTCAATTAACAAAGAAAATCAAATCATATCTAAGAAACATGAAGAATCAGTAGAAATCGAGGACCAAGCCGCAGACGATTCAAACAAGGCACAGTTCTTTGATTTTGCAAACAGTGTAAATTTACGAGGGGCATCAGAAGAAATTTCAATATACTATAACTCAAGAAAAATAGGAACCAGGGGAGTACCTGTAGGGTACTATCAATTACATCAAAAGGCTCTCTATCATTTTAACAAGCAAAACTATGAAGTAAACGCTTTAATTAAATCCCCAAATGGTGCTAGAGCATATCTGATAAGATCGTATGAAAAACAAAAAAGAACAATCCCAATTGTAAAAACAACAATTATCCCAACATCAGAAGGAAAAGCAATTCACAGAGATGTCAAGATCAAAGAAAAGAAGATGGCCTTGCGTTATGGGATAATTTCACTAGATAGAACAATTACAGGATACATGAAAGGAAACTATAACGAATCTGCAGACAAGTATCAGCTACACAATGGAGCTCAAACCTCATTATGGCGAAACTTTCATTGGAAGTCAAAACACTCAGCAGTTAGCATAACACTTCCTGTGGAATTTATCTCAAAACATATTTCAGATTCAAAAAGCCCCATAGCTAATGATCCCAAAGTCCATACAATTTCCCATGTTCTAGTTAATGCAAGTAAGATTTTGACAAAATCAGAATCAAGTGATATTGATGTGTATTATGAAAAAGGTGTGATTTACATTTACGATAATACATCAGATGGATTTAATGGATGTAGTAAAATCATCTATGATGAATTTGAAAAGATGCTTGCCATAGGATCTTCTATGGTAAATAATTGTGATTGTACAACAGATAAGGATCAAAGAAAAGAAGATTTCGGAGGGTGTCCAAAATGTACATTTACTACCAACTATTGTCAAACAAAAAACAAAGAATTATCTAAAAAAGGTGCAAAAGAATTCTTTTCTGCATTTCAATTATGGTAATGCTGAGATTGGTCTCTTAGATGCATGTATTGTTTTACCATGACGACTTGGAAATCCATTGTTACACAACTAGATTTTACAATGAGGGATGTATCATATCCTAAATATGCAATAAAAGAAAATAGTAAATGAAGATAGAATTTAAAATAAAATTAATATTTCAAAATAGAATCTTAAATCGTAGAATTACTGTAAGGGATAATGAACATCGCAAAATAGCACGATGCCATTAGGCAGTGTTTTTGCAGTAATAGAATGACCATCAGATAGTCCTTTTCCACAAATATAGCACTCTACTTTACTTACAGTCGTAGAGAGCGTCTGTGACTTGACATGTGCTTCTTGCATTACTGTTTGATTTGCCTTTTGCATGATGAGAATACTATTACCAATTAGATTATAAAGGTACCGTACTATACCGTAATACTGTGTGCCTAACAAATCAATTATTTTAACCAAATCAAGACAGTGCCATCTTATCAATTTAAATAATAAACCATCAAAATCTTGTTTATGGGTGGACACATTTGGAAGAACACAAGCAAAAGTAATGCCACTAGATTTATCTGAAAATCAATTTCAAATTTATAATAGAATCTCTAGAAACTATTCACATTCATTTCTATTTGAATCTCTAACTGGACCTGAAGTTCTAGCTGAAACATCCGTTATGGGTTTTGATCCAAAAATAATCCTCAAAGGATATTCAGACAAAGTAGATATTATTGAAAATAAAAAAATTACAACAATCCAAACTACAAATCCGTTTGAAGAATTAAAAAAACTACTAAGGAAATCAGATGATCAAAGTTATAGATATCTCGGAGGTGCAGTAGGGGTAGTCAACTATGATGCAATAAGGATAATGGAAAATATCAACGATTCACACAATTCCACACAGCCATTAATAGAATTTGGAATTTATGATGACGGGATTTTATATGATAAAATACATGAAAAGTTATTTTATTTTTATCATGGTGAGAATAGATTTGATAAACTCATAATGGGGGAAGATTCATTTGGAGAATTTTACGCAAGTAGTGTTACGCCAAACATGAATGAAACAAAATATTCTGAAATTGTAAATAAAGCAAAAAAATACATTTGTGATGGAGATATTTTTCAAGCAGTATTATCAAGAAAATTTACTTTTGATACAAAAGGAGATAATCTTACACTTTACAAAACATTAAGAAAATTAAATCCATCCCCTTACATGTATCATTTAAAACAAGAAAACAAAACAATTATTGGGGCATCGCCTGAAATGTTGGTTAGAATTACAGGGGACAAGGTAGAAACATTTCCCATTGCAGGAACAAGAAAGATCACAGATGATGAGGAAAAGAACAAGGCCTTATCTAAAGAACTAATCCAGGACGAGAAAGAACTAGCTGAACACACAATGCTTGTAGATTTAGGCAGAAATGATATTGGAAGGGTGTGCAGATATGGATCAGTTCATCCCGAATCTCTGATGCGGATAAAGCAGTTTAGTCATGTACAGCACATAGTAAGCCATATTGTAGGCAATTTAGCGCCTGAAAAAGATATGTTTGATGCGTTTCAGGCAGTATTTCCTGCAGGAACAGTATCTGGCGCACCAAAAGTCAGAGCAATGGAGATTATTGACGAATTAGAAACAGAGTCCAGAGGACCATATGCGGGGGCAGTGGGATATTTCTCATATAATGGATGCTGTGATTTTGCAATTGCAATTAGAAGCATATTCATAGAAAACAATAAAGGATTTGTGCAGTCAGGGGCAGGCATAGTGTCAGATTCCATTGCAAAAAATGAATTCAAAGAGACAGAACACAAGGCAAGAGCTATGCTTCAAGCATTAAAAGAGACATCAAAATGAAATTTCTAATCATTGATAATTATGACTCATTTGTGTATAATATCGCACAGTATCTTGGAGAATTAGGAGTAGATTGCGATGTTATCAGAAATAACAAAATTACAATATCTCAAATCAAAGAAAAAAACTATGATGCTATAATAATTTCACCAGGTCCGGGAACTCCAGAAGATAAAAAATACTTTGGAATATGTTCAAACGTCATCAAAGACATGGGGTTTGAGACTCCTATTTTAGGAGTCTGTCTGGGACATCAGGGAATCATTGATGCATTTGGAGGCAAAGTAACTAACGCAGGATGTGTAAGGCATGGAAAAACAAGTCTTGTTGATCATGCAGAATCAAAATTATTTACAAATGTAAAAAACCCATTCAGAGCTACAAGATATCATAGTTTGGTAGGGGACAAGACAATAATTCCAGATATGCTCCAAGTTACAGCTACTGCATCTGATGATGGGGAAATTATGGCAATTGAACATAAAGAATATCTGATTCAAGGAGTACAATTTCACCCTGAATCAATAATGACAGAAGATGGAAAAAAAATTCTAGGCAATTTCATCAATCAAGTCAAGGAGAAGAGGCAATGATTTCAAAAGTTATCTCAAAATTACAAGAAAAGACAGACCTGACATATGATGAGATGAATAAAGTTATGATAGAGATATTATCTGGCAAAACAAATGATGTAGAAAATGCCGATTTTCTGGCAAATCTTGCAAACAAAGGAGAAACTGACGATGAATTACTAGGAATGCTAAATAAAATGCAAGATCTTTCACTCAAAATTGAGGCTGAAAATCAAGGAATGATAATTGACATGTGTGGTACAGGAGGAGACGGACTTCAGACATTTAACATATCCACTACTGCCTCATTTGTAGTAGCAGCAGCAGGAGGAACTGTGGCAAAACATGGAAATCGTTCAAGTTCAGGGGTTTCAGGCAGTTCAGATATCTTTGAATATTTTGGATATGATTTGAATTCAGAGCCTGTAAGAATTTCAGAAATTCTGCAAAAACACAACATTTGTTTCATGTTTGCACAAAAGTTTCATCCGGCAATGAAACACGTATCAAATGCAAGAAAACAATTAGGAAAGAGAACTGCATTTAATCTACTAGGACCACTATCAAATCCCGCAAATGTAAAAAACCAACTAGTGGGTGTATTTTCAGTTGAATATTTAGATAGATTGCCACAAATTCTAAAAAGAAGAGGTGCTGAAAATATCATGACAGTTCGTTCTGATAATGGAATGGATGAATTCTCTACCAGCGCAGTTAATCGCGTATGTATCTTAAAAAAAGACAAAGTATTGACAAACGCAATTGATCCAGAAGTGATAGGATTACACAAATCAACACTGCAAGAAATTCAAATAAAGACAAAAGAAGAAGCAGTAAAATCATTTGTAAGAGTACTAAATAATACTGCAAATAGAGCAATGATTGAAACGACTGCATTAAATGCAGCAGGAGGATTAATTGTTGCAAATATCTCTAAAAACTTTGAAGAGGCAGTTGAACTTGCACTAGAGACAATAAAAAGCGGTAAGGCATTTTCATTGTTGGAAAAATTCATACAAGACACAGGAAACATTTCAAAGTTAAAGGAGATCAATGATGGCTGAAAATATTCTACGAAAACTTGTAAACAATTCACAAATAGCAATAGACGACGGAGTGTATGAAATTAAAGCAAATCTACAAAAATCAAGCAGAGACTTTCTTCATATCATTAAAACAAATCCTCATGCAACACTACTTACAGAAATAAAATTTGCATCCCCATCACTAGGCAAGATTAGAACATTAACAGATCCAGTTAGCATTGCAAATCAGATGATTCTGGGAGGTTCAAAAGCACTCTCAGTTTTGACTCAACCCCATCTATTTTATGGCTCGCCAGAGTATTTTATGAAGGTAAGGATGGCAGTCGATATTCCAATGTTAATGAAAGACATCATGATTGATAAAATCCAAATTGACGCTGCAAAAAAAATGGGCGCAGACTATATGCTAGTGATTCAGTCATTGTATGATCAGAAATTTCTTGCAGATATTGATGAATTCATAGAATATGGTCACAAACAAGGGTTACGGATTTTACTTGAAGTACATACAAAACAAGAATTAAAAAATGCATTAGAAACAAAAGCCGATTTGATTGGGATAAATAATAGAGATCTGGACACGTTAGAGATTGATCTTAAAACCACAAAAGCCATACTTTCTAAAACAACTAAATCAAGACCCATAATATCCGAAAGTGGAATTAATACGCCAGAAGACATACAATATTTAAAAAAATGCGGAGCTGATGCTTTTTTGATAGGTTCAAGTATAATGCAAAGTGACAACATTGAAGAACAAGTAAAAAAAATGGTGAATGCGTATTGAAATATCCTAAAAATGGCAGATTTGGAGAATTTGGCGGAAGATACATTCCTGAAACACTAATGCCAGCAATTGAAGAATTAGAAGAAAATTATCTCAAGATTAAAAACAATGAGAAATTCAAAAAAGAGTTAGAGTATTATCTTAAAATCTATGCAGGAAGACCAACACCATTATACTATGCAGAAAATCTTTCTAAGAAATTAGGCGGTGCTAAAATTTACCTTAAACGAGAAGATCTGCTACACGGAGGAGCTCATAAAATTAACAATACCCTAGGTCAAGCATTACTTGCAAAAAAAATGAACAAAAAAAGAATCATTGCAGAAACAGGTGCGGGGCAACATGGTGTTGCAACTGCCATGGCCTGTGCCGCATTAGGTCTAAAGGCCGAAGTATACATGGGATATAGAGACACAGTAAGACAAAAACAAAATGTATTTCGAATGAATGTGCTTGGGTGTAAGGTACATCCAGTAAAATCCGGCTCAAAAACACTCAAAGATGCAATTAATGAGGCAATTCGAGATTGGATAACAAATGTGGAGAATACATACTATTTGTTAGGATCAGCAGTAGGCCCTCATCCATATCCAGTAATGGTCAGAGATTTCCAGAGTGTAATTGGAAATGAGATAAAGATACAGATGAAACAAATTAACAATAAAACACCAGATACAGTAATTGCATGTGTTGGCGGAGGGTCAAATGCGATCGGCACGTTTTATCCATTAATTGATTCAAATTCTGAAATTATTGGCGTAGAAGCTGCAGGTCATGGATTAAAATCCAAGATGCATTCAGCTACACTGTCATCTGGAAGTAAAGGGGTATTACACGGCATGATGACATATCTACTTCAAGATAAAGAAGGACAAGTTACAGAGACGCATAGTATTTCAGCAGGATTAGATTATCCCGGAGTCGGTCCAGAGCATTCATACTATAAAGATACTAAACGAGTAAAATATCATGCAGCAACAGATGCAGAAGTGATTGATGCATTTTTAATATTAACAAAGACAGAAGGAATCATTCCAGCTTTAGAATCATCACATGCAATTGCAGAAGCAATTAAAGTTGCAAGAAAGAGTAAAAGATCAGAAAACATAGTTGTAACTCTTTCAGGGCGAGGAGATAAAGACATTGAAGAAGTACAAAATTATCTGAACAAATACGACTAGAATAAAATGATGCAATGTTGGATTTTTCGTAAATAATTGAGACTTGGGCATAATTAATCCTAATTTTTGGGCGTCCTGGAAATTATAATCCAAACCTTCATCTTTGTGAATCATTCTGCCTGTATCTCAAATAAACAATGCTGAAAACAAAGTAAAGTGTATCTGTTTTAGCAATAGGTTAATTTTGATTGAGGTGAATGATTATCCGATCAAAGTATGATGAAAAGTATTGAGCGAACTATTCATAGAAAATCATACTAAAAAACCATCTTTTTGGAATAATGCTACAAAATATGCTTCAGTTAGTGAAGATGAACGTTTTGTTGAAGAAATAGCATATTGTATGGTAACTTTGTACAGAACTGGCGCATAAAATTTAGAGTTTTATTTTAGGTGATTGTAAACCTATTACCCCCAAACTAATTTTATGTAATTATCCATGTGAATTGTTTTTATACATTTCCTTTCTTTCCATACATCAGGGCATGGCTTTCGCTAGAGAATGGTTTCAATCAAAAGATGGCAGACATGTATCCATACGAGACTATTCTCTCAATGCTATCTTCATCCTAGTTAGGATTGTTCGCAGTTATTAGACGAGGCCTTGTCCCTCAATAATTACAACGCGACTTGCAGTCCTAACTATAATTTTGTACAAATTCTCTCCTCTCCTTTAACATCCAATAAATCACCCTCAGGATCTTTGATGCACCAGCTACTGCAGCTTTGGATGATCCTCTTTTCTTTTTAATGCGATTGTAAAATTTTGTAATGTCACTGTCTTTGGCATGAATTGCATGAGTGTGTATGCATTCTGTTAGAACCCATCTCAATGTCATGCTTCCCCTTTTTGTTATTCTGCCATGGTGTATTGTATCTGCAGAGTTTCTAACTGATGGTACAACTCCTGCATATGCACACAGTTTGTGGGAATCATTGAATCTTTCAATATCTGCAATCTCTGATGCAATGACAAGCGAAGAATAATGCCCAATTCTTGGAATCGAGTTTATCAAAATTGCATCAGGATTAACTTTTACAGCAGCATACACTTTGGAATTAATCTCTGCAATCTGTAAATTAAGGTGGCTGATTTGTTGCAAGAATCCGTCTATTCTGTAATCTCCTAGTGCCTTGAGTCTTCTGTTGTATGTTTCAGTGAATGTAACTCCTGGAATCTTGATTCCTTCTTGTAACAATATTCCATGAACTGAATTCTTGACAGATGTTCTCCATTGGATTAGTTTTTTCCTATATCTTACAAGCTGTCTTTGTTGTACAATCTTTTTGTCTGGAACATAACATGTGGCAATGTATCCTCCTCGTAAAAGATCTGCCAATATCTTGGCATCAATCTTGTCTGTTTTCTTTTTTGATGTAGCAATTGCCTTTGTCAAATATGGGTTTGAGAGTGTGACGTTTTTGTATCCCAAAGTATCTGTGAGAAATCGATACGTGTCATACCAGACTGATGAGGATTCCATTACAATATTTGCAGAAATTGGTATTTTTGCAAAATGCTTTTTTATGGATTCATGCGTGTTATCCACTTTGTCATTTTGTAATACTTTGCCTGCATCATCCATTTATTACTTGAAGAAACTTCTTGTGCAGGTCAATGCCCACAAACATGCCTTTCTTTGGATTTTTTCTAATCTGTTTGTTTGTAATCTTTTTTGGAGCCGAGTATTTACGAACCTTGGAACTAGATTCATTTTTTATGCTATCTGATTTCCTTGCTTTCTTATTCACATATCCATGTGAATCCCTTTTAACTATTGTCGGTATTTTTGCCATATTAATTACAGCTTACGCTAATACACTCATACTTTCAATCACAGATGAAACCAGACACATATCCATTCGGGGTTCTCCCCCAGTACCATCTTCATCCATTTATTAGGTGAAACCGCGGTTATAGTTTCGAGGTATTATGCATCCTCAATGTGAAAACGCGGCCAAACTCCTAACTGTAATGTTTTACAAATTATTGATGACATTGAACAAATTCTCTCCTCTCTTTTAGCATCCAATATATGACACGCAATAACTTTGATGCAGCAGCAACTGCTGCCTTTGAGGTCCCTCTCTTTTTCTTAATGCGATTATAAAATTTTGTAATGTCGCTATCTGGTGCGTATCTAACATGTGCATGAATTGCCTCCACTAGCAACCATCTTAGCATGGTGCTTCCTCTCTTTGTAATTCTTCCGTGATGTATTGTATCTGCAGAATTTCTCACCGATGGAACAATCCCTGCATATGCACATAACTTGTGAGAATTTGAAAATCTACTAATCTCTGCAATTTCTGAGAATATGCTCAATGCAGTGTATGGTCCAACTCCAGGTATTGATGTCAAAATACACACATCAGAATTATCATTTACCATGCGACGTATCATGGAATCTATCTTTGCAACCTCCTTTTTGTGAAATTTTATGCTTTGTAGGTACGAATCTATTCTATAACTCTCCAATTTTCCAAGTGCACGTATGTGTTCTGAGGAAAATGGTGTTGCTTTGATATGGATTCCCTCCTGTAGTGTAATACCATGTATGGAATTCTTCATCTTTACAATGATGCGCACAATCTTGTGTCGATGTCTTACAAGCTGTCTGTATTGCACAATTGTGTGATCTGGCACAAATGATTCTGCAATGTATCCCTCCTCGTAGCAAATTTGCAAGATGGTACGCATCAATTTTATCAGTCTTTTTGAGTGATGATGCTATTATCTTTGTGTTGTATGGATTAGATAGTATAACATCAAGATGTAATTTGTCTGTCATGTGTCTATAAAGGCCATACCAGACAGATGATGACTCTAAAACATATTTTGCGTTCTTTGGAATTTTGGATGTAATTTTGCTAATAGCAGAAAAATCACTGGAAATCTTTTTGTTAAATAATAATTTGCCAATCTCATCTACTGCTGCCACCTGTACAGAGTTCTTGTGAACATCCAATCCTACAAACATCAAATATTTTTTTTCAGGAAGGGTAGTGTGTTTGTTTGCATTTCTTACTTTCTTGATACGAATGCAAGTACCATCTAATTTCCTAGCTGATTTTGGCACATATGGTTATAGTTATTCCCTTTGGCCTTCCAGGCTTGCCTAGAATCGGAATTGCACCAGTACGGCGATACCGTGAGTAGAGTTTCTGCACCCACCGAACAGATATCTTCATGGATGAGGCTACGTCTGCGTTCTTGGCACCATCCTCTTTTGACTTGATTATCCAGGATATCTGGATTGGATCTAACTTTTGCATAATCTTGTGATTCTTTCCTCTTTTCCAAACGTATCTTGACTTTAGTCTGGAAATGATGGGGTGAACTAATTTGAGGATAATAGAGCATGAACAATCAAACCAAAAAGATTAAAATCATTTGACTTCTAAAAAAAGATATGAAATTACAGACAATATTTTGGAGAGAAGATGACACGTACGTGATAAAGGAAGCGTCCACAGGAGTGACTACACAGGGTTCCACCATAGAAGAAGCATTAACAAACATCAAAGAGGCAGTAGGCCTTTATCTTGAAGAAATGCCAGATGTAAAAAATACCATACAAAATATGGATATGGTTGGGATGTCCAGTGTCGAAATTCCCTAGACTTGCAGGAAATAAAATAGTAAAAATTCGTAACTGTCTAGAGTTTTGAAGTAAAATCTCCAAGATATTCTAAAGAATAATCATGAAAGTTTAATCCTCGTAATCTGCATGTCTCCTTTATACTCATCAGTATCTTATGAGAATCAGCACCATGAATGGTTCTATGACCGTTTGTAATTTTACGAATTATCACATTTGGTCTGATTGCCCTCTCTGCTGTGTTATTGTGTGAATCAGTTCCAGTAATTAGGAATGTAAAAAGCATTTTTCTCTCACGTTTCAATCTTTTTACAAACCTGATACAGTTTTTCTCTGTGTATTTTTTTGATATGATGTGATTAATTCTCCTTTCAAGATTCTTTTTTGCATGGATTCTTTCTGATTCTGATTTTATTTTTGCCACACCATGAGAGTCATAAATTATTTTCTTGAGATTCTTGGCAAATGGTGCAAATTCTGGTCCGGGATTCTTGTGATTAATGGTATCATTAACCTCTCTGAGATAATGGATGTGACATTTCTGGTGAGTGCTTCCAACATGGTTCCATGCAGGGTACGAATCACTTGTAATGTTGCCATCATATCCCTTGAGAATTCTCTTGGGAACATCCATTGAACGTAATTTGTCAATCTCGTAAATTACAGTCCATTTACTCACAAATGCCCACAACCAGTGGTTCTGGCCATCTACCCTCCAACTTGTCTCATCACCATGTATGTTTAGATCTTCTTTTAACTCCACAATCATTGTATCATATCTGCTCCCAAATGCTTTTGATACTATTGATACTGCATGATTAATTGCAGATTCTGTAATGTGCAGTGAGAAGAGCATCTGCAAAAGATGAGATATTTTACCATACGATAATCCGATAGTTTTTAGTGATGTGATTAGCACCATGAGCCTAATTCCAAACCTTTCATTTGACAGTACAGTGTGAATGTTACCCGAGATTTGTTTTTTGCAGTTTGTGCAGTATCGTCTAACTATCGTATATTTTGTCACAACTGCTTTTGCAGGAATGATGTCTTCTACTATTCTGGTGTATGAATCAGTTGGTTCTGAGAGTGATTTGCCACATGTGTTGCACTCTTTTTGGTCAACTGTAATGGCATCATCAATGTGTGCCCGTCTGCTTCTGCTTTTTCTAGGATGTCTTGATGTTTTCTTCTTTTTTGCAGTTTCAGTCTTGTTTGGTTTTGCTTTGATATTTCTTGCAACAAGTGTAGACACTGTTTGTTTTAGTTCTGCAATTTCTCTGTGTAGTGATTCAATATCTTTGCGTAACTGACGGTTTTCTTGCTCCAGCGAGTGACATCTGTTACGATAATATTCCAGCTCATCATATACTGACAATTGTATATTGTAATTTGTCACTGATCAGAAAAGATATAGATAAAAAATATTAAAGAAAGTACTTCAAAACTCTAGACAGTTACAAAAATTCTTGTCGACAACTTTGATTTTCAAGTCTCTCGTCAGAGAGGAAGTCATGTTGTTCTGCATAGATTTCTAAACGGTAGAAAAATAGTTACAGTAATTCCGTTGCACAAAGATGTGAAGATTGGAACCATTTTTGGTATTTAATCACTTGCAGAAATCAAGAAAGAAGATTTTTTGAAAAAAGTATAAGCAAATTATTTTTCAGATTCAACTTATTCCAAGGATCACCAAAATTTACCAGCAGGGTTCTATTTAGATAATTTCTTCCAAATTATCTATAGAAATTATCAAGTCCAATTTGGAGAAGATCCATATTTCACGTTATGTTACACAGATCACTAGAATTTACCACATCCGTGCCAAAAAGAGATTAATTTTTTGATCACAAAATCATGATCCGATTTATTAACAAAGCCTAAGATCGTGATCACGAGAACTATGCAAAAAATTCAATACGCAATACCTGTCCTGATGGCAGTCTTATTGATTCCAGGAGGATCGGTATTTGCACAAATACCAGGTGAAGAAGAATTTAATGGTGAAATAGGTGCAGTAGGCAATAATGATGCATATATCGACTTGTTAAAACTAGAATCTAGTTACCAAAACATGACATCTACTGAACAGGAAACATACATCCAAAATACAAATGAGTTTATCACTGCTCAAAACGCATACGAATTGGCCAGAAACCAACTGCTAATTGAAGCAAGTCAACTAACAATACAAATCAAATTAACTACTGATGAGCAACAATTGGAAGAACTCAAAATACAATATGACGAGATTCTAAGTCAATTAGAAGAATTTGGTGTAGGACCACAAGATAAAACCTTTGAAGATTCTGGATATTATTTTAACAAATATCATCAATCAATAAAGCATTTTGAGGAACAAGGACACCCAGTTTCAATAACTGATGTTCATACAGACGACATCAGTTTATCAAACCAAGCTGGAAATTATTTCCATGCGTTCCAAGTCCATTTGACGTTCCTATACGTTGTCCTGTTGGGCATCTTACATATGGTCCTGGAACATCTCATGTAGAAGTATGGTTTGTACCTGTGAATGGAGACATGCTTTTTGAATCCAAAATATGTTTAACCAATACAGTTCAACATGGAAATGTCTATTTTGAGGTCAGTTCTGATGAAACCGTCTACAATATCTATGGTGTACAGAAATATCATAATGAAGATTCTGTAGATACTTTCCTTGATGGAGCATATCATGGACACCTACAGTATGACTGCAAAGCAATTGGTAACACTAGACGTCTTGCGTAATTACAAACAAAATCTTATCTTTCATTGAATTTAATTTCAAATAATTTCTGAGATACCACAACAAACTCTTGTTTCTATCTTGTCTTAAAGTTGACAATTCCATACAAATCACCTTTATCACTACTCTCAATAACCAGTAGATGGGAAAGTAACTCAAGTTACACATTCTAGGAAATAATTATTTTTGGTAACTGTCTAGAGTTTTGAAGTAAAATCTCCAAGATATTCTAAAGAATAATCATGAAAGTTTAATCCTCGTAATCTGCATGTCTCCTTTATACTCATCAGTATCTTATGAGAATCAGCACCATGAATGGTTCTATGACCGTTTGTAATTTTACGAATTATCACATTTGGTCTGATTGCCCTCTCTGCTGTGTTATTGTGTGAATCAGTTCCAGTAATTAGGAATGTAAAAAGCATTTTTCTCTCACGTTTCAATCTTTTTACAAACCTGATACAGTTTTTCTCTGTGTATTTTTTTGATATGATGTGATTAATTCTCCTTTCAAGATTCTTTTTTGCATGGATTCTTTCTGATTCTGATTTTATTTTTGCCACACCATGAGAGTCATAAATTATTTTCTTGAGATTCTTGGCAAATGGTGCAAATTCTGGTCCGGGATTCTTGTGATTAATGGTATCATTAACCTCTCTGAGATAATGGATGTGACATTTCTGGTGAGTGCTTCCAACATGGTTCCATGCAGGGTACGAATCACTTGTAATGTTGCCATCATATCCCTTGAGAATTCTCTTGGGAACATCCATTGAACGTGATTTGTCAATCTCGTAAATTACAGTCCATTTACTCACAAATGCCCACAACCAGTGGTTCTGGCCATCTACCCTCCAACTTGTCTCATCACCATGTATGTTTAGATCTTCTTTTAACTCCACAATCATTGTATCATATCTGCTCCCAAATGCTTTTGATACTATTGATACTGCATGATTAATTGCAGATTCTGTAATGTGCAGTGAGAAGAGCATCTGCAAAAGATGAGATATTTTACCATACGATAATCCGATAGTTTTTAGTGATGTGATTAGCACCATGAGCCTAATTCCAAACCTTTCATTTGACAGTACAGTGTGAATGTTACCCGAGATTTGTTTTTTGCAGTTTGTGCAGTATCGTCTAACTATCGTATATTTTGTCACAACTGCTTTTGCAGGAATGATGTCTTCTACTATTCTGGTGTATGAATCAGTTGGTTCTGAGAGTGATTTGCCACATGTGTTGCACTCTTTTTGGTCAACTGTAATGGCATCATCAATGTGTGCCCGTCTGCTTCTGCTTTTTCTAGGATGTCTTGATGTTTTCTTCTTTTTTGCAGTTTCAGTCTTGTTTGGTTTTGCTTTGATATTTCTTGCAACAAGTGTAGACACTGTTTGTTTTAGTTCTGCAATTTCTCTGTGTAGTGATTCAATATCTTTGCGTAACTGACGGTTTTCTTGCTCCAGCGAGTGACATCTGTTACGATAATATTCCAGCTCATCATATACTGACAATTGTATATTGTAATTTGTCACTGATCAGAAAAGATATAGATAAAAAATATTAAAGAAAGTACTTCAAAACTCTAGACAGTTACTATTTTTGTTATTTCTAAAGTAATGAATAATTATCTTTACAAAGAAATATTTGAGAATTTCAATTGATATTATTGGTTTGTGATTTTGTACATTAGTTTCTTCTGAGATAATCAAATTAGCAATTATCCATGCATTGTACAAAATCAATGAATAGTAGAAATACAACAATCTTATGGATTGGTTTGAACTGGTGGTTTTTGGTCTGAACCTTCCCACACATGCATAGCCTGTTTCAATCCCCCAACGTTTCTTGTAGTCAGTTGGAATGTTTTGTATGTTATATGATATTTCTTTTGGTGAAATATTTGTTGCAAACACAACATACTGATCAATAATATCTGATTTTTTTCTTGCATTTTTGTTTGGCAGAATAACTAGATTAAATGATTCTATACCCCAGATCATAAGTCTTTTCAATTCACTGTTCTTGCAAAATACTGATACATATTCAAATCAAATTTATGGGTTCTAAAATATTCCATAACTGTATGCCTCATTTCATGAATAGATTCATAAAAATCTGATTCAACATTAACATGTTTGCACTGTCTCCAAATCTCTTCAATCATACTCAAATGCGGGGAGCCTCTCAGAAGATATGCCAGTTTGACATCTTTGTTTTTGTGCAGATATTTTTTTACATCATTAGCTTTGTGTTGTGGTGCTCTATCGACGATAACAAATATTTTTCCAAATTTTCTACGAGCTGCCTCCAAATAATCTATAAATGCAATTGAATTAAATTTTTCATACGATCTAAAAAAACTTTGATTATCATCATTTCCATAAACCAAAAATCTTTGATGTGATCCTCTCCAACGTACAATCATTCGTTGGTGTGCATCTGTCCAGTATTTTTTGCCAAGACGTACATCGTCTACAAATACAGACTCGTCTTGGATAAATACTGTAAAACCTTTCTTTTTTGCCTTTTCTATGCGTGAAATGATGCGGTTTTTCCACTTGCGGCACACATCCTTGGATGCTGCTCGCACATGTACCTTTTGTGGAACCTTTGGTTTTAGATTCCATTTGTGCATCAAACGACGCACATGAGTGATATGATATGTAATGCGTGTTCTGTAAAATATGAATTGTATCAGTTTTTTTGAAGTCATTCCATCTGAAATTCTCTTAAATGTACGCTCTATTTTTTGTAATTTTTTGTGTGAAATTAATGGCGGACGGCCAGAACGAGGGAGGTCCTCCAGACCCCCCAATCCATATTTTTCAAATGAATCAAGGCAGTTCCTTACAGAATTGTATGTACAAAACATTTGGCTTGCAGTTTCAGCAATTGTAGATTTGTTGATCTTAATTATACACATTGCATGCAGTCTTTCCTTTTTCTTACCGTACTTTTCTTTTTTGTAGGCCTGGAGTAACTCGTCATTTGTGATGTCCATGAAATTATTTCTAACTACTGATCAAAAAGTATTACTATTTGTTTTGAAAAATTGCAAAGAATTATGCTCCGAGGTATACATGTCCTGATGATGATTTTATTGTGTATGGCGAGATTGACTTTCTATCTCCATTAACGTATTGTACAATTGCATCTTTGATTCGAGAATTCTTTTATGCAGGCATTAGAAATTTCAGATTCTTTTGTTTTATTTCTGAAATTGTTCCAGCTGTGAAAAACTCCCTATCCACTAGCAATAGTTTAATCTTGATTCCATTATTGATGCCATCAGAGAGTAATTTACGCACAAAATCGGCATTTGATTTGTTGTCATACAAAGGATAACAACCTAATTGAGCCCTGATTCTTTTTTCAACGCACTGCATGGTGCAGTAACTCTCAAAATGAGTAGTACTGTTTTTAGATTTTGATTTTATTAAAGAATGGTTTGGCAATTTGTCATATCTTGGGATTAGATGTTTGTCAATTGCTACAGTAACTGGTTGTTCCAATACTCCCAGTTCTTGTAATTTTGATACTGTACTATCCAGTGAACGATGTAATTGAATTTGCATTGTTTTTTGTGATATTTTTGATATGATTTTTCTCAACCATGAAACCAGTTGGAGAAGCATTATCTGATTCCATCGCCAGTCTCTTTAATCCAGATTCAGAATATGAATTTCCCAAACACAATGACATGACAGAATTATGTGCATCTGCATTGTGGAACCGTGAGTTATTTTTACTAGAGCATGGAAACAACAAGATATTGTACATTATTTTAGTGATAATCTCAAATGCTTTAGATAGTATCACGCCTTGGTGTGTCATGGTATCAAATGAAGTACAATGCATATTTGATGGAGTGACATACTTCCATCAAGCTTTTTCTATCTGAATAGATTGATTGAGTGATTGATAGTTTTTGATCTAAATTGAGTTACTTTCCCATCTACTGTGGTACAATGGTGGTCTGGTCCCCTCTAGAGTAGGACCAGTAGCATACATACACTTTTCAGATAACTTGGGAGGCTTACCCTCATGGTAAAGAGCAAATTCACATCAGCAGAAAAGTCAAGAGGGGTTTTAGAGTCACTAAACACAAACATTGCAACTGCAGAGTTGTGCAGAAAGTACAATATTCATCCACAGACATTCTACCAATGGAGGGAACGATTTGTAGAAGGTGGCAAGGCATCATTAAATGGCACACCAAACGGAGATGTCTGCAAGAATCTGCAAAAGGAAAATGATTCCCTCAAAAAACTAATCGGCGAGATCACAATTGCCAATGACATTTTAAAAAAAACGTTGGAGAACCAGAAAAGATGACTGCAGTGAATCAACTGAACAAACACATCAGTTTGAACAAGTCATTGTTATTAATTGGAGTCTCAAAATCCAAATGGTATTACTCAAAGTCACCAAGAAGGATTCAGACAGATCCTGCAGTAACTGATGTAGTTCAAAAGATTGGAAAACAAAGGCCAACTTATGGAACCAGACGCATGGCATCCCAAGTCTCAAGGGAACTGAACAAGCCTGTAAACAGAAAACAAATCAGAAGAATATTTCACAAATTGGGCTGGATTGGGCCTAAAAAGACCAAAAATGACATCATCAAATCTGCCAGAACATTATTCAAGCCTGATGCACCAAACCAGTTGTGGCAGACAGACATCACATATGTCTGGTGTGGGGTTGACAGATGGTGCTACTGCTTTAACGTGATTGATGCATTTAGCAGGAAATGGATTTGGCATTCATTTGATGTGGCAGCTCCAAAGAGCACTGCAATTAACAGCATCATTAATGCAGTAGCTACTGCAAAGCCTGATTGCACAAAACTGATTCTCAGAACTGACAACGGTTCGCAATACAACAGCCGAGATTTCAGAAAAGCAGTTGTTCTACTTGGAATAAGACACGAATTCATCTGGCACCACACGCCAGAACAAAACGGACATGTCGAATCATTCCACAAGACACTCAAGAAGGAATACTTGTGGAGGTACGAGTTTGCAAACTATCAGGAAGCCGAAGTTGCTCTAGAGAAAGCACGAATCGATTACAATGGTTCCAGGATTCATTCAGCGTTAGGATACCTTACTCCTGATGAATTCATGGAGTTATGGGAGATGAAAACATAAATGAATCAGACTGTATGTAAGATTATGCAAAAAGTGGTACTAAAAACAGGAGTCCACTCCAATGGTTCTAACATAATACTGCCAGTGCGAAGAATAGATTGTACTGTAGTGCAACTAATTTTCAATCCATATCTTTCTTGAAGAGTTACTCTAATGGTATCGTATGGCATTCTCTTTGAGAATAATGAGACTGCCTCACGTATTGCAGAAGCATCAAAGCATCCACATGGTGGAAGATTTCCATCTGTCTTGAAACTATCAGAGCTGTTCTTACAATTGTATTGATACAAGACATGCTCAGTTGCAATGTATTGAGTTGGTGGAGGGATTTCAACCATTATTCTTTTGGCAGTCTTGATTTGAAGGATATCTTCACTTCCACATTTGGGACATTCTAAACATTTGTGATGTATGGTACTGGTTGGGGTGAATTTCTGTGTTGTGCCCTTGTGACCTGGTATGCCACCACGTTTTGATTTGCCAGAATCAGAATCTCTGTTTTTCTTTGCATCTTGTTTCTGTTTTCTCCATTCAAGTGAATTTTTTGATGGTGGTGAGTGTGGATTTTCATAGTATGATAATCTTTTTTGCAAATCTTTGTTTGATTCTACTAATTTCTCTATGATTGCTTTGAGTTGTCGTATCTCCTCTTGTAATTGTAAAATGATTTTCTCATGACCACACTCTGACATGTATTGTAGAATGATTTAGCTGATCTTAGATCTTTTTGTGTAATGGTATTGATTTATGTGTGAAGCTTGATACATACGAATTATTAGAGAAAAGCACAAAATTAAATGATGTAAGCAGTGTGTCAGGTATTAGCAACATCAGAGAAAACTTTCAAAAAAGAGTTGATGTGTTGGAAAAAATTCAAAATAAAAATCTCAGCACCAGTGAGGAAATATCTAAAGAATCAAATTTGTATTATCAAAATCTAAATTTATAAAATATTGAATTGTAATCTCACTCTATCTTTGATGAAATTTTTGATATGTGTTCAGGTTCATTCTCAATCATACCAATAATGTATGATACCCCAAGTTTGTCAAGATACAATACTGCCATACTTTTACCATCATCTGAAAGTAGTTTATGTTTGACTAGTTTTTGGACAACTGACTTGAATCTTTTTTTTATTCTGTATACTGAGGATATCTTTTTCCAATTAATCATTTTTGAGAATTTTTCTATGGCAACATAATTTCGCATTCCAATTATTCCCTTGTTGTATGCCTGCAATAATATCGCAATCTCATAGTCATCCATACTGTATAATTATACAACAAGTATTATATAATGATATTGTATAATTATACATAATGTCTAGAACAGATCTTACCAGTGCAACTCTACAAATAATGAAAACTATTGCAAATGGAAAGCCATACACATTAAACAAATTAAGTGAAAAAACAGAATTAAATTTTAGAACAGTACAAAAAGCACTTGCTTTGATTGAAGCATGCCAAAAACAATTAGAATCAAAAAAGATTAACATAACACATTTGGAGCAGGCAACTCATATTCAGATGAAATCAAAAAATGGAATAACATCAATGCCAATACATGTACAAAAAATGTTAATGCGTACAACATACTATCCTACACCTGATAGAAATGAAGAAGTTCTTGTGTATCTATTACAAAATCATGCAATTACATCATCATCTGCAATACATATGAATTCCAATGCAATTTTAGATGAATTGGTATCAGCAGAACATGTAATTAGAAAAGGGAGAAAATACTATCTCTCAGAGATGGGAATAATCACTGCAAAAGGTGCAATTTCATTATATCCTGAATTGATACAATGAATTTATGTAAAATAGTCCACTGTTCAATCTTAGTATCATTTTATCAATTTCACGATTTTCAACTGAGTGTTCAATTAGGGTGATGAGTGTTAAATTGGTGTGATGGATTAGAACAATTACGATATTAATGCACTAAACTATTTACAAATCATAATTTTCCAATATCTGTCATAAATTGTTCGACACTGTTTTTGTTAACGAGATAAAAGAAATAATTACCTCCTGCCAATTCTGCCCACTTTTTTACACTGTTCAATCTTAGTGTCATTTCTCGATTTTCACCCGAGTGTTCAATCAGGGTGACGGGTGTTAAGTTAGGGTGATCGTAGTTACAACATATTAGATACTGAGATACATCAAGAGTATGTCAAAAAATAGGAAGACAGAAACTAAAAACCAATATGAAGAAAAATTAGATGAAATATTATTCATGTTTGTAGATGATGAAATGGATTATGATGTTTCTCAAAATGAAATCATTGAGGTCATAACAAATCATACACTAAACGCAATTAACAAAGTGCAAGAAATGAGAAAATCAGGAAATTATCTTCAGCCAACAGCTATCTTTTCCATTTGATAACCAACTAAATTTATGAAGTTTCAAAATATCGTTTATCTCCCTCCATATTTTTTTATCAATCCATCCTGTAGGAGTAACTTTAATGGAATCACCCTCATTAACTATTGTAACTTTTTTAATTCTCTTTCCTAAATTGTTTACAAAGTTCACTTTAGTTCCAGACAGTTTTATCAAATCTAGATATTTGTTATCACCTAGATTTAGATCAATATTTGCAGCTTGAGCTGGTGTTTGTCCATCTAACCCTTGATGTGGCTTGACAAAGTTATGATTTATCTTTAACAACTCTGAAAACATCTGTGCAGATTCATCATTGCCTAATCCACGTCTAGCTTTGAGTCTTTCTCTAATTTCATTATGATACCGTTCTATAGGTCTGTTCACAAATCCTTCTTTGAGGGACTTTGTCTTGATATGTGCAGTCTTATTTTCAAACTCTTTTCTTATTGCTTCTTGATATGAATTTAGACAGTCAGTTAATACATAATTTGGATTTTTAGATATTATCTTCTTGCCACTTGAAATAATCTTTCTTGCATCAGAAATTTCCCTTTTCTTTGATACTTCTGTAGCAATAAGAAATCTAGTTTTAGGATCAATGATACTCCATAACCAATCATGAAATCCCTTTCCAGTCTTTTTTGTATTTTTGACATTGAGATACATTTCATCCAAGCTCCACACATCAGACAACTCAGGGTTTAGAGTATCAACATAATCTTTGATTAGTTGTGTGTATTTACTAATCCAGTTATTCACAGATACATGACTAATCTTGATTTGGTGTACTGTCTCAATGTGTCGTGCAATGTTACGATATGACATTCCACTCATAACCAGATTCAATGATTCAGAGATTATTTTAGGATCAGATGAAACTTTGGAAAATCCATTTTCACCTAAAATGAATCTGTACTTGCATTGGTTGCACCTGTGCTTTTGTCTCTGTCCTCCATTCTTTAGCTTTCTAAATCCATTTTTTACAATACATGATGATTGACATTTAGGACAAACTTTGGGTTGTGATACTTGCTCTATTTTGTTTTCTGTGTTTATACTATCTTGTAATAGGATACATGATTTAATGTGCTTACAATGTTTATCATCTAGTTTTCGTAATCTGAAATGAAAATCCTTGCACTCACAAGTCCATACATCCGATTTTGGTAATTTTCTAACATTGTATGATTTGTCTGAGTTTTGAGAATCTACAGCGTAATGATTCTTTGAAATTTTTCTAATCTTATTTGCTTTTGAGAATATTTGATTTGCTTTTTGTTTTCTATTCATGTTACCTATACTGTTACCCATTGATATAAAGGTAACGTTATAGGTAATAGGTAACTATAATAGACAATGCCTTATCTTGTTACCTATGGGAGAAAAGACATCGATTAACAAAGCTACCACTACTTCTATGAGCTTGAGAACAACAATACCTCAAAGCATCATAACCCATTTTGATCTAAAAGAAAAGGATCAGTTGGAATGGGAGATTAAAGCTGAGAAAAGTAATCTTATAATCAATGTCAAGCCGATAAAAAAGTGATCGACTGATGGCACAAATTACAAATACTGAATTTCTGTACAAATCACAATTGCAAAAAATGGAATGGACGTTTGCAGATGTAAGCACCAAAAAATATACTCATGCCTTGCATTTGTACCCCGCAAGGATGCATCCAGAAATTGCCAAACAAGTAATTGAAAAATATTCCAAAGATAAAACAGATGTTGTTCTTGACCCGTTTATGGGTTCAGGTGGCGTATTGCTTGAAGCAATGATGCACGGAAACCAAACTATTGGAATTGACATAAACCCCTTTGCCACATTACTTTCAAAGGTAAAAACAACTCCAATACACAAAGACTTGAATCCAACACTGACAAGAATACTTTCAAATTCAGCTAGAGATTATCTTAACCGAGAATATCATTTAGAATGTCTTCCAAACAAACTAGATGTTGAAAATTGGTACAAACCAGATACAATAAAAATACTCACTACTCTAAAACACAATGTCTTTAAGATTCGTGATGAAGACGTAAGGGATTTTTTCAAAATATGTTTCTCTTTGACGGTTAGGAAATCAAGCTATCAGCGTAACGGTGCTTGGAAAATTCATAGAATTTCAGATTCAGACAAGATAGAATTTAACCCACAACCAATGGATATGTTCAAACAGATTGCAGAAAACAACATAATCAAAATGACTGAGATGGTTGATGCAATGCCTAAAGGTAAAGCTCACATATTGTTGGGAGATTCAAGAGACATTACAGGTAATTTTAAAAAAATTAACAACAACATACTACAAGACAAAAAAGTTCATCTTGTAGTAACCTCACCGCCTTATGGTGATCATGGAACCACTGTAGCTTATGGTCAATTCTCAAAGCATTCTAGCCTTTGGTTAGAATTACAAGAAGAAAAAGCACTAACTGTTGATTCTGTTGGCTTGGGTGGTCAATACAGAATAGGTGGAGATTTGGGTTCTGGAATACTAAACACGACACTAGATAAAGTTAGAAAAAATGACATTGCAATGACAAAAAATAAGAAACCATGCAGAACAGAGGCAGTATATTCATTCTTTTATGATTTAGACAAGTGTCTAGATGAAATATCTCAGAATCTAGTTCCTAAGAAAAGTTATTGCTGTTTTGTTGTGGCAAACAGGACAGTAAGGCGTGTAGTCATACCAACTGACTTAATCACCATTGAATTAGGGATGAAATATGGGTTCAAGGTGGATAAGATAATTCAGAGAAACATACCAAACAAATCAATGCCCTCAAAGAATGCACCTGAGAACATCACAAAAGAGACAGGCAAAACCATGACCCGAGAAAGTGTTATTATTATGAAATATTGAGTTGATTTGTGAAAAGATATGATGAGCTTCTTGTAGATCTAAAAAAAGTCAGTGAATCAGGATTTGTAACAACCCATAGATCTGGAAACACAGGTATTGGCAAAACATTAGAGGATTTGTTGGGCATTGAGGAAAATAATATTCCAGGACCTAACGGACATTTTACAGAATTAAAATCAGCAAGAAAAGGTTCGCCAAGTATGCTTACACTATTCACAAAAGCACCAATGCCTGAAAAAATAAATGTCAAACTGCTTGAACGGTTTGGTCGTAAAGCAGATAATGGTAGAAAGAAATTACATACAACCTTTGATGCAGTTTCAAGAAATACTCTTTACGGAAATGATGGATTTATTCTAACTATCAATGATTCCAGAATAGAAATTGATCATTGTGATTATGGCGACATGGAAACCCCATATTGGGAAAAACAAGAACTTGAAACTCAATTTAATCGCAAATATCCACAGAACCTTTTGTATGTCAAAGCTGATTCTAAAGGTAGGGGCAAAAATGAAGAATTTCATTACAATGAGGCATGGCTGATGAACGGATTTGATTTTGATAATTTTATAAAATTACTCAAAGAAGGTAAAATTCTAGTTGACATAAGAATTGGACAATATCCAGATGGTAGACCTCATGATCATGGAACTGGGTTTAGAGTATTTCCAGACAATCTTGATTTATGTTTCTCAAACAGAGAAAAGGTGATGGGGTAATGGTTGTTAATTTTGTAAAGAGCTTGTCTGCAAGTGAAGCTAAATACAAGTATGTAGGATTACCAAAAATAATTAGAGAAGAATTTCCACCAAAAGATGAAATTTTTAAGGTAAAATTCATGGGGAAAATTTACAATATGAGAGTAAATAACAAAAATTGCATTATGTTGACCCAGTTATATGAAAAGCATTCATTTACAGAAGATGATGAACTTAAAATAATCACGGGTAAAAAAGGACTGTTTGAATTTACAGTTAATGACTATAGCGAAAAGATAAAGTTCGTGAACTAAAAATCATCAAAAAACTAGAGATTAGATGATTTTACCTAGGTAAATACGAATAAACGATCTGAAATACCATGAAAATAGTTCATGAACATATGCTTCTCGCTATAGCACCCTAACTTAACACCCGTCACCCTGATTGAACACTCGGGTGAAAATCGAGAAATGACACTAAGATTGAACAGTGTACACTTTTTACCTAGTTTTTCCTTGTACTTTGTATCATCATTGCTAAGTAAATTTTCCCCTTTGTACTCTGTAATGACATATTTACCAGATTTAGTCTTTATTATAAAATCAGGATTGAATCTGAATTTTTGCCATCCTTGTATGTAGAAATCATTTTTATCCATATTCCTATACCACCACTTTATGTTTTTTAGTCCATCAATTTTCAAGGCAAGATTTAATTCTTCTCTATTCATTATTCCTGCCCGCTCAAAGAGATGCAGTTTAAATGGTTCCTCAGAAACATTGCTAATCTCAAGTGTTTGTTCTGGGGAATATTGTATTTTATCCATTATCAGTTTATTTGATTCTTCAAGATGTAGGAATGTTTTTTCTGCTTTTGTCTGCTCTAGTTTGTCAATCTGTCTGTTTATGATGTTACGTAAAGTGTAGCAATTAATTGATAATTCAGATAGTGAGATATTTTCTTTTTTTGTCGCATGATTAATGATTTTTGCTAAATATTCTCTTTTGTCTGTTTGAGAATATTCTATGCGTTTTATTTTTTTATCAAGCCAATTTAACAGGCGAGTTTCATCAAAATCCTTGTTTTGATATGTAACATCAAGTGATGTTTGCACAGAACTACTCAACTTATCTCCATATTCTATGTCAACTTTCTTTGTTTTATTTTCATCAAAGTATAGAAGATATTTCTCAGGAGGTTTTTGTTTGCTTAATGTAAAGTCAGAACCCAAAAAATCATCATGAAAGTTTATTCTTCGTAGTTTTTTATCATTTATTCCAATACATGGAATTTTTATATCCTTATCAGTAATTGCTCTCTTGTAGATTTCCCTGCTTTGTATTTTTTCAGTTAATTGCTTGAAATCTTTTTTAGAGTATCCGTTTTGTAGTAATCCTTTCTCTAATGCTTTAGCTGATTCCTCAAAGATTCGTGATGATGTATACACATAAGAGCAGTTTAATTCTTGGTTTTTCTTTTCTTTTTGTTTTGATAATCGCAGTATCCTACCTATTGTTTGCTCTACTGATACTTTGGACTCTATATTTGCAACTGATATCAGTACATATACCTCGGAGCATAATTCTTTGCAATTTTTCAAAACAAATAGCAATACTTTTTGATCAGTAGTTAGAAATAATTTCATGGACATCACAAATGACGAGTTACTCCAGGCCTACAAAAAAGAAAAGTACGGTAAGAAAAAGGAAAGACTGCATGCAATGTGTATAATTAAGATCAACAAATCTACAATTGCTGAAACTGCAAGCCAAATATTTTGTACATACAATTCTGTAAGGAACTGCCTTGATTCATTTGAAAAATATGGATTGGAGGGTCTGGAGGACCTCCCTCGTTCTGGCCGTCCGCCATTAATCGCACACAAAAAATTACAAAAAATAGAGCGTACATTTAAGAGAATTTCAGATGGAATGACTCCAAAAAAACTGATACAATTCATATTTTACAGAACACGCATTACATATCATATCACTCACGTGCGTCGTTTGATGCACAAATGGAATCTAAAACCAAAGGTTCCACAAAAACTACATGTGCGAGCAGCATCCAAGGATACATGCCGCAAGTGGAAAAACCGCATCATTTCACGCATAAAAAAGGCAAAAAAGAAAGGTTTTATAGTATTCATCCAAGACGAGTCTGTATTTGTAGACGATGTACGTCTTGGTAAAAAATACTGGACAGATGTACACCAACGAATGATTGTACGTTGGAGAGGATCGCACCAAAGATTTTTGGTTTATGGAATGATGACTGATGATAATCAAAGTTTTTTTAGATCGTATGAAAAATTTAACTCCATTGCATTTATGGATTATTTGGAGGCAGCTCGTAAAAAATTCGGGAAAATATTTGTTATCGTCGATAGAGCGTCACAACACAAAGCTAATGATGTAAAAGAATATCTGCGTAAAAACGAAGATGTTGAACTGGCATATCTTCCAAGAGGTTCTCCGCATTTGAGTATGATTGAAGAGATTTGGAGACAGTGCAAACATGTTAATGTTGAATCAGAATTTTATGAATCTATTCATGAAATGAGGCATACAGTTATGGAATATTTTAGAACCCACAAATTTAATTTGAATATGTATCAGTATTTTGCAAGAACAGTAAATTGAAAAGACTTATGATCTGGGGTATATTCAGGAAAAAGATCTGAAAAGGCAATTAACTTTTGTCCAAACTGTAACAGTAATACTGCCAGTCCAAAGAAAACAAATTGTCACGTTCACAAGTGGTTTTGCTGTGAATTATGCCTGTAGGCTCTGAATACTTTCTCATGCAAAGACAACATCCCCACCAAATATAACACACCAATAAGAAATGATCCTGATAGAATCTTGCCTAGGGATTTTCATTTGTTTTGACATTCCAATGAACAAAACATGATAAGACCTTTAGCTTTTTTGATTTGAATAATTTGAGAATTAACTCAAAAATTAGAATTAATTATGCCCATGTCTCATGTTAATTAGTAAAAATAAAAAATAATTTTATTATCGTAAAAATGCTATCTGTTATGAGTAAAAAAACCCTCTTGGAATGGAGGTCTGGTATTTTTCTTAAATGGAGTGACTTTCAAGCAGAATTCAACCCTGCTGTATTTGAAGACAGCCACAGCATCATCAAATATAGTTTTACTTGGACTGTGAATTCAGATAGAGTTAATGAACAAATTGTTTTCTTGATTGAAGATATTTCTCTTTTTGTAGAATTTCATCCATTGCTTTCTTGGGTACGAACATCTGAGGCCAATGATTCTTTGCTTAATCATGAGCAAGGACATTTTGATCTAGCCGAGCTAATAAAACGTAAAAATATATCTTATTTGCAACAAAAATTTTACAATAAATCTTTTCCAACCCGAGGTCAGAATGAAGATCAACGTAAACAATTTGCCAAAGAAGATTCTGGAAAAATGATTCATAAAGAAGTAGAAAAATTACAAAAACTTTTTGATGAAAAATCCTCAAACTATCAAATTGAGACTAATTATGGTCAAAATATTAAAGAGCAATCTAAATATGATTCTCTTTTTAAATCACTACAATCGTAATTATGTTATAATTGATGATCATGTTCTATGTTCAACAATCTTATTTTTTGGTACTAAATTAATATAATTTACTAAACTTCTATAGTATTTCAAATGAAAATTCAAGTCTCTGATTTCGGTTTGTTTTAATTCTTCTAGTTCTGGACCAAAATCTGTTTTGTTTGTTTTAATGTGATTTAGTACACCTTCATTTACTTCTATCATGTGAAAAAGACTGTGCAAAACTTCGCTTTTTGTAAGTGTTCTATCACATGATTTTTGCAATAATGTTTCAACCCAATCCATATTGAATATAAAAATAATTCTTATTTCCATACCGAATTTACAAAAATCTGACCTTTACTCTATTTTTTTAGTCTAGATTAAAATCTCATTTTTCTTGCCTGTTTTTTCTTGTTCGTAATTTTTTTATTCCTTTTAATGCCCGAATCTATAGACATCTTGCGTAATTCAGTAGATGGGAAAGTAACTCAATTTAGATCAAAAACTATCAATTATTCAATCAATCTATTCAGATAGAAAAAGCTTGATGGAAGTATGTCACTCCATCAGATATGCATTGTACTTCATTTGATACCATGACACACCAAGGCGTGATACTATCTAAAGCATTTGAGATTATCACTAAAATAATGTATACTCTCTAACAAAATTTTATGATCTATTGATCTGATTTATTTTACCAAATGCCATATTGATCAAAACATTACACATCAAACCATGAATAATCAAAAATTAATTCAAGCATACAAAGATGAAAAGAACGTCAAGGTAAAAGAAAGGCTATTTTTGATAAAGCGAGTATTACTTGAGAACCAAATTGCATCACATGTTGCAAAGAATCTTGGACGTGTACGTTCATGGGCATACAAATGGTTAGATAGATTTGCAGAATATGGAATTGCAGGACTGCAAGACTTGCCTAGAACTGGCAGACCAACTAGTATACCAAAAAAGAAACTAGTCAGCATTCAACTACAAATTGCAGAAAAACAATCCGGCTGGAGTGCAAAGCAAGTGATGAATCTGATTTATCAAAAATCAGGTGTAAAATATCATGAGGTTCATGTGTACAGATTATTACACAAATGGGGATTTGTTCCAAAGGTTGCAGCAAAGAGATTTGTAAATTCAGCTAGTGTTGAGGAAAAACTCTGGTTTAAAAAAACTCCAAAGAACAAATAGCCTCAAAAATAGCAAAAGGCTTTACAGTTCTTGCACAAGATGAGTCCATCTTTACTGCTGATGCGATATTTAGAAAAAAGATGTGGGTAAAGAAAGGAACCCGTCCAATTATTCTAGTAAACGGGTCACATCAAAAAACAATCATTTTTGGTGCACTGACTCATGACGGCAGGCAATTATTCAGACAATATGAAAAATTTGATCAGTACTGTTTTTTGGATTATCTAAAGGAATTGCACAGAAAGTTTGGCAAGATTCTAGTCTATGTAGACCGAGCACCACAACACAGATCAAAACTAGTGCAAAAATATCTTGATGAGAATGCAGATGATGTTCTATTGAATTGGTTTCCAAAAGGCTCACCACAGTTCAATGCAGTTGAGGAAGTATGGAAGCAAGGAAAATACAATTTGTTGGTGTCACAGTATCAACCATCTCTAAGTAATCTGAAAAATAACATCTCCAAATATTACAGAACCAGACGATTCAATTTAGACATTCTCAAGTATATGCAACGAGAGGATGGTTGACGAACTTATGTTAGGAAGTATACAATATCTTGTTGTTTCCATGCTCTAGTAAAAATAACTCACGGTTCCACAATGCAGATGCACACAATTCTGTCATGTCATTGTGTTTGGGAAATTCATATTCTGAATCTGGATTAAAGAGACTGGCAATGGAATCAGATAATGCTTCTCTTCATGGTTGAGAAAAATCATATCAAAAATATCACAAAAAACAATGCAAATTCAATTACATCAGTCACTAGATAGTACAGTATCAAAATTACGAGAACTGGGAGTATTGGAACAACCAGTTACTGTAGCAATTGACAAACATCTAATCCCAAGATATGACAAATTGCCAAACCATTCTTTAATAAAATCAAAATCAAAAAACAGTACTACTCATTTTGAGAGTTACTGCACCATGCAGTGCGTTGAAAAAAGAATCAGGGCTCAATTAGGTTGTTATCCTTTGTATGACAACAAATCAAATGCCGATTTTGTGCGTAAATTACTCTCTGATGGCATCAATAATGGAATCAAGATTAAACTATTGCTAGTGGATAGGGAGTTTTTCACAGCTGGAACAATTTCAGAAATAAAACAAAAGAATCTGAAATTTCTAATGCCTGCAAAAAAGAATTCTCGAATCAAAGATGCAATTGTACAATACGTTAATGGAGATAGAAAGTCAATCTCGCCATACACAATAAAATCATCATCAGGACATGTAGAATCATTTAATCTAGTTATTCTACCAAACAAAAATGCAAGAAAAAAATCAGATATTATTGATCAGTATGTTGTGTTTGCAACAAACGTTTCACCAAAAGAAATATCATATAACATACAAAACATTCCAACTGATTACAAGAAACGTTGGGGGATTGAAACAGGCTATGCATGTGTGGGAAGGTTCAGACCAAAAACCACCAGTTCAAACCAATCCATAAGATTGTTGTATTTTTACTATTCATTGATTTTGTACAATGCATGGATAATTGCTAATTTGATTATCTCAGAAGAAACTAATGTACAAAATCACAAACCAATAATATCAATTGAAATTCTCAAATATTTCTTTGTAAAGATAATTATTCATTATTTTAGAAATAACAAAAATAGTAACTGTCTAGAGTTTTGAAGTACTTTCTTTAATATTTTTTATCTATATCTTTTCTGATCAGTGACAAATTACAATATACAATTGTCAGTATATGATGAGCTGGAATATTATCGTAACAGATGTCACTCGTTGGAGCAAGAAAACCGTCAGTTACACAGAGAAATTGCAGAACTAAAACAAACAGTGTCTACACTTGTTGCAAGAAATATCAAAGCAAAACCAAACAAGACTGAAACTGCAAAAAAGAAGAAAACATCAAGACATCCTAGAAAAAGCAGAAGCAGACGGGCACACATTGATGATGCCATTACAGTTGACCAAAAAGAGTGCAACACATGTGGCAAATCACTCTCAGAACCAACTGATTCATACACCAGAATAGTAGAAGACATCATTCCTGCAAAAGCAGTTGTGACAAAATATACGATAGTTAGACGATACTGCACAAACTGCAAAAAACAAATCTCGGGTAACATTCACACTGCGCTACCCAATGAGAGATTTGGGATTAGGCTCATGGTGCTAATCATATCACTGAAAACTATCGGATTATCGTATGGTAAAATATCTCATCTTTTGCAGATGCTCTTCTCACTGCACATTACAGAATCTGCAATTAATCATGCAGTATCAATAGTATCAAAAGCATTTGGGAGCAGATATGATACAATGATTGTGGAGTTAAAAGAAGATCTAAACATACATGGTGATGAGACAAGTTGGAGGGTAGATGGCCAGAACCACTGGTTGTGGGCATTTGTGAGTAAATGGACTGTAATTTACGAGATTGACAAATCACGTTCAATGGATGTTCCCAAGAGAATTCTCAAGGGATATGATGGCAACATTACAAGTGATTCGTACCCTGCATGGAACCATGTTGGAAGCACTCACCAGAAATGTCACATCCATTATCTCAGAGAGGTTAATGATACCATTAATCACAAGAATCCCGGACCAGAATTTGCACCATTTGCCAAGAATCTCAAGAAAATAATTTATGACTCTCATGGTGTGGCAAAAATAAAATCAGAATCAGAAAGAATCCATGCAAAAAAGAATCTTGAAAGGAGAATTAATCACATCATATCAAAAAAATACACAGAGAAAAACTGTATCAGGTTTGTAAAAAGATTGAAACGTGAGAGAGAAATGCTTTTTACATTCCTAATTACTGGAACTGATTCACACAATAACACAGCAGAGAGGGCAATCAGACCAAATGTGATAATTCGTAAAATTACAAACGGTCATAGAACCATTCATGGTGCTGATTCTCATAAGATACTGATGAGTATAAAGGAGACATGCAGATTACGAGGATTAAACTTTCATGATTATTCTTTAGAATATCTTGGAGATTTTACTTCAAAACTCTAGACAGTTACCATCTGTTTCATAATCACTTAGAACCATCTTGATGATCTCTTTTCTAGAACTTCCATGTTTATGGGCGGCATCTAGTTCTTTTTTCTGGTTACATTTTTGACACCTAGAATCTACTTTATTTTTTGATTTTTTTGTCATTGTGGCAACATTGTTTCGTATTCTAGGCTCGATGAAATATGTGAATTCTTTTGAATTGCAAATTAGTTTAGCCATGATGTCACAAAATCTATATTTTATAATCACATAAAGTTTTCAAATTGCATGCGTTGCATTTGTTTACACTGTTATGATGTTCAGGATTTTTAATTCCAAGAGATATTGTTGCAAATTTTTTTAATGATGTATGCAAATAATGGAGTGAAAAAGCATCTTGAATTTCTGAGAATATTTTATAGGGCTCCCTAGTTTTCCTGTCACAGATTCTAATCTGCCATTTCTTTTGTGTGTGTGGCATCTCAAAGAAATCCTCCGGGTCTTTGCTTCTCTTTGCAGAAAAACTGGAGTTAAGATATGCTAATACTTGCAACAGCTGGCTTGGATATGGCTGTGTTTTGTTGTCATAGGTTTGCGGCCGCCCTGCAAACTTGTCATCCTGAACTAT
Source organism: Candidatus Nitrosopumilus sp. (assembly GCA_965205675.1). Lineage (GTDB taxonomy): Archaea > Thermoproteota > Nitrososphaeria > Nitrososphaerales > Nitrosopumilaceae > Nitrosopumilus. The sequence continues at coordinate 973,651 of OZ242186.1, read as the reverse complement.
CAGGGTTTCATCAACTCTTAGAATTTTGTCAATCCTTCCTGAGAGGGTAACTAGAACATGTTCGGATGGAAATTCAAACGGCATCATCAAAGTAGAATGAATGTTTTCTCGGGCAAACTCAATGTCTTCCTGTTTGTCTTCGATTTGCTCAACTGATACAGGCTCTAATTCCACATGCTCTTGCTCGTATTTTTCCTCTGCATGATGAGCTTTTGTGCCTAGAATCAAGGATTGTGAGGGTTTGGGCTTTACTCCCTGAATAGATAATGGAATTTTGTATTCACAATATCCTAAAGAATCTGCAAAATCAGTAACTGATGCAGTTAGTATTGTAATATCATTTTCTTTGTTGATTTTAATCAAGAATAAACATCCTCATCAGTCCAAATAGTGTTGCGAAAAGATTCTAGAATACATCATCATGTTTACTAGAATAGGTAAATTATCAAGGAGTAGATTTATTGTAGAAGAAGTAAGATGATTATTTTGGTTATTTGATATTTCTAATTGTGAACGTGTAGATTCTTCCCATTGTTCTGAATTAACGCTAATCAAATTAAGAATTTTTATAATTGTTGTTAATGCATCTCTGTTTCGTAAAATTTTTGGATCATAACTTAAAAGAAAAGAAATGATTGTTGGAGATAATTGATGGATAGTATCATCATCAATAAAATACAATGGGAAAAGATCATTAATCGCTTTTTCAATTTTTTTTCCAATATTTGAATTCCATTCTAAAGAAGGATTCATTATTCCTACTTCTCCAGAATTATGTTCAATAAATTTTAGAATATTATTTGTTAATTTACTTATTTTATTTACACGTGTAATACTAGAATTTTCTTCCAAATACTGGAGCTCTTTCCACATTATAATACTTAATAGAGGAATAATATTATTCAATTCTATTACCTTACCAATACTTCCAACTACAAGGGAATATTTTGGAGTAGAAACGTTTTGTGTTATAATTAGTGCATTAAACATATCTCCTTCTTTAAATGAATTTACAATACTGTCCGCTAACAATAGTGGACGTCTTTCAGAAGATATTTTTTCACCATCATCTACAAGCAATACAACATCAGCAAAATAACAGTTGATAGTTTTTGCTGTAGGTAAAATTCGCAAAGTTTCTTTTCTGTTTATTTTTAGAATTTTTAATAAAGTTTTATTCAACTGAATAAATCCACCTCGTTTAATTTCACTATACGAATGATAAATCAGATTATGAATAGATGAAAAATTGGTTATTCGTTTAGGAGCAGGTAAACACCAATATGCATATTCAAAACATTTGGCAATACTTTCTCTTTCTGAAATCTGAATATTTTCATTTGTTGCACCAAATTGTACTATATTTGATGATGAAAAATTCATGTATTTCCCATTTTGATGACTAAATTTCGTGTATAATCCATCATTAATTGAACTAAAAATTAAAGGAGAATGACGGGGTTTTTCTATTTTTGAAAGAGAAACATGATTAAAATTCATCAAATAGCATGGAATGAATTCAACATCCTTTCTCATTTCATAATATCCAATTTGAAAATGAAGACGATTGAATATAGGATGAATATAGTGGATAATGGGCATTGGTAATTTTATTGTAAAGTAAGCATAATCTCCAAATTCTCCTTGAATAGTCCAAGGATTTATCAAATTAGAATCATCTCTTTTTTTAGAAGGTATTTTAAATGATAATCTTTCAACACTTTGAATTATAGATTCACAATCACGAATCATACTAGTCTTGAGATCTTTCTTGTAGATAGTGTCAAACTTGGGAATTAATTTCTCAAATAAATTAATATTGAAATTATTTTCTCGTTTAACATCTGCTTTTTCAGGATCAAATCTTCTTTGAGTCATGCTGTATTCAACCTTATTTGTTTAGATAGTTCTGAAAGCATTTTTGAAAAATCAACTGCTACTTGTCCAGTTACTTTTAACATTATTTCATAATTTGATTCTAATGCACCTTTTGAAATGTTAGCAGAGCCAATTAAAGCAGTAGTTCCATCAATTACCGTAAGTTTTGCATGTAATATTTTATTTAGATTTTTTACTTTTGTCTGTTTAAAATATTGTGGAAAAAATTGTGTAGGAAAATCATTTTGTAATTTTCCTAATTTTTTTCGCGCATATGGAGTAATTGTTTTTTCTTTTCCATCATCATTGATAATAATACTAATCTTCATTCGTGGATTCTCAAGATGTTCCTCAAGAATATTAAAAAAATTCACCATTTCAGAGCTTTCGTAACCTGTAGAAAAAGAAGAAATTTGTATGGACCTGTTTGCATTTTTTAATTCAGAAAAGAAAAGGTCAGCAATATCAACGGCATGAAATCCAACCCATGCCTTACCAGAAGCTCCAATAGACTCTATATTTCCAATAGAATACCCGCTCATAAAGTCCCTCTAATCAAATTTCTATCTAGAAACTTGTTTTGGTAGGCACAAGATGTTTCTGAATTCATCAAACAAATATGACAAGCAGCACCAGTTCTACGTTTAAGATTAATTTTCCTTTCAGAACATACAGGATCATTAGAACAAGTAGAAATTTTCTGTAAAGTTTTTTCAATAATTTCTTGAAGTACTTTCAAATTAACTAAACTTGTGAGACCGCCAAGAGTTCCATCTGCACCTGGACTTGAAACATATATGAAAATTCCAGAACCAAATGTACCATTTTGTTTTTCAATACAATAAATTCGCTCTCCAAGTGAAACACCCATAAATCCTGAATCAATGGATAATTGATTAATTAGTTCATGAGCAAAGGAATGCCACCAAACAAAAAGAGGATTGCTTTGCATATTTTCTTTTTCTAATGCATCAATCTGTTGTTCATTGCTTTCTTCTTGTTTTAATTTTTCAAGAAGAGGTGTATTTTTCTCCAAAATTTTCTGATGAATAGATTCCCAAATTTTAAGATCATCAAAAGTATTACCATTAAAGACATCCATAGAATCTTCGTGGACTTTTGGATCTAAATGTATAAAAATTCCTTCACCTCTGGATTGATTTCCAAGATACCACCTACCATCATTTTCATCAACAAATTTTTCGTTTGAAGAAATAACTTTACCAATCCTTACACCATCATTGGTATCATCTTGAGAAAGAGAACCACGTAATGTTGGAGGAGATATTTCCCTAGTATATCCAGTTTGTACTTGAGTTACTTTAATGTCACCAAAAGGCATTGCTTCAAAATTTAAATCGATACTAGTTTCGAATTGAATTGGAAAACGCATATCAGGTTCAGGATCATCAGGACTGATTTGGGCACCAGTTCCATTATCAAGGGTCAGATTCTCAAGACTGATTAATTCTTCATTTAATGAATCGTATTCAGATAAAGACTCAGAACGGTTGTCCAAAGTTTTTGCAAATTTTTTAACAGCTTCTATGACCTCTCTAAACATATTTTCTGACGCATTTTCTGTCTGCCTTAAAATTTGATTAGTTATTCCTCTAATACTGCCTCTATTATTACGTAGAACGGTTTCAAGAAAATCATTTTTAGTCCAATTTGGATTAATTTTTTCCAACATTGAAATTCCCATAACAATTGATGAGGCCAAGGGCTCATACATTTCATATAAAATTCCTTTATGTTTTTGAATTTCCATCGTTGTTGCAACAATAGGCATTCGTAAACTCATCTGGGTTTTACTGATCATCTTTGCTTGAGACATATTATCAATTGGACGTGGACATCCATCAGGATCAGTCAGTCCTGTTTCAGCAAACTTTGCAGAACAATCCATTTGACCAAGTTTAGATCTTCCTTTTAATTCTAAATATGTGGCACTAGACTTACAAGTACTTTTAATGAATCTATTTGGGTCATTACAATCCCAATGTCCTAAACAAACAATTTCTGCATCATCATTACTTCCAGATGAAACCCATTCGAAAACATTTCCTCCACATTTTACACCAGAGCGGTGAATTTCATATTGCCAATTTACATCATCTAAATGACCATTGCAACAAGCTAAAACATATCGAGCATTAAAAAATTGAGTACTTTTTTCATCATCAATATCAGAATGTTCTTGACATGCAGGACATTTGATAACAATTCCTTTTTGAGCAGGAGTCATCTCAGCTAATATTCTTCGGGAAGGATGAACTTTATTATGACAAACCGCCCACCTAGGAAATTGATTACAACGGTAAAGAGGTTGGAATTCTTTAACAGTTAATGAAGAATTTGTAGGTAATGAAAAAAGTTTTAATTTTTGCCAATCAATATCAGAATTGAATCGATGTAAAAGACGTTTCATTCTAGAATCATTAATTTCATATTTGTATAATCTTTTATACCCCGAGGTACTTGGTGCTTCAAAATTTCCAGTGTCTTTCAGATCTGAAACAATTTCTTGAATTGGAGGAATCACCCAAGTAGATTTTTTTCCAGAAATCAATGTACCTGGCCCATAACGGGTAGTGAATTGAGATGGTCTGATTTGAGTAATATCATTTTTCGGACCATAAAAAACAGAACTGGATTCAGTTTGTCTTAGAGAATTAGGGGTATCATCATACACATAATCCAATCCAAGATCTTTATGATTGGGCGTACCAAGCACAACGTTATTCTCAGGAACAATGTTAGGTCTTCTCTCATGATAAGTAAACGGTCTAGTTTTATCATCAGCCAAATCTTTTGCAATTTTGTGCCATAGTCCTTTGAGTTCGTTGAAAAGATGTTCAAATCTTTCAGGAGGCATTTTTCTATAATCAGCAATAGTGTTTGATTTAGAAATTTCAGATAATGCATTTTTTACAGATTCCACATCAGGGTCATTGTGATGTTCCCTCATCCTATCAGGCCCAGAATCCAATACCCACCTATTACTAACAGAAACGCCTGAAACATTACGTGCGTTAATCAAAATTGCAACCAGTATAGGACCCAAACACAATCTCATTGCCTCATCAGAAAAAGGAGAAGCAGTTACAGGCTCTACAAACTTGTGAAGCATTCTATGATAACCTATGAAATTTTCATAATGATTAAGATCTCTTGCACGTCCTGCACGAAGCCAGCTTATAACAAGACCGGGATTTGATCTACCTACACGACCAGAAGATTGGATATATCCCGAATTTGTTTTTGGTTGATTCATAATTTGCATCACACCAAGTCGATCAACATCAATACCAGTTCCAAAAACAGGTGAGGTTTGAAGTGAATCAATTAAGAATTTTGACTGTAATTGTTCTAGATTTTTTGTAAGATCTTCAGGTTTAGTTTCACTAGAAAGTTGAATATTTTTTTCATCAGTTAATAATCGAAATGATGAATTGAGAGTGAATTTTATAGAAAAATTTTCTTCAATAGAGGAAAGTTCCTTAAAATCAGTAGGGAAGTTTTCTGTAGTGGGTTCAAAAGTTTTGTCTTCTAATGAATCTTCAGTTATTTCAACTAATTGAAAAATGGTTTTTGGATCAGTACTAATCACCGAAACCCAAATTTTTTCACCTTTATTGATTTTAGGAAAATCACCAACAGCTAAATCAAAAATATTTTCATTTAATCTACAATCCTGAAATTCAGAAGAATAAATTAATTTTCCAACAGGGTTGTCACTTCGATATAATGCAATTTTTATTTTCCCAATTTTATTAGCACAAAAAATAGAAATACTTGAAACTTCAAGTTCTCTATCAGAAATTAAAGGAAATAATTTCAAACCAGAATCAATAGGCTTGTTAGGTAAACGAGTTAAAGAATTAGATACTCGGGTATTACTCCAATTAGATACATTTTCTATAATATTTTCAGGGTAATAGTCAGTGAATTTTGATAATAATTGTAAATCTGTAAAATAAGAAACAAATGTCCAATAAGGATCTATTGATGACTGAAGATCATTTCTTTCAATTTCATTTAAATCATAATTATCAGGATTATTTCTAATTTTAAAAATTTCACTCATTATAATGGATTGAGCCTTTATTGGAAGATACACAGTTGATTTAGTCGATGAGATTCCAAGGTAAAGTCTTCCAAATTTTTCTGCAGTACATGGAATATCTTCTTCAATTTTTGAAAAATAATTATCAAAAGAATCGATTCCAGGAGGAGGGAAAATAGAAATTTTTCGTCTGAAAATTGTTCCAACTTGAGTTTCTGCTTCCTTAATTGTTGCACTTGAAGCAATATATTTTGGTCTAGATCCATTGTTAGATAATACATCTACAGCCATTTCATAAATTCCAACCATGCTTCCCAATGGTCCTTCGATAAGATGTAATTCATCTTGTAGTATCAAAGAAGGGGGATTAAATCCACGTACATCAATAAGTTTTTCTGGAGGAACTTGAATTCTTTGATTTCCACTTCTATTTTGAAGAGGAGCAGTAAATGCAATTCTTCGACCATATCCAAAACTTCGATGAAGAACATCGACATTTCCAAATAAAGATGCACATCGAGGTTCAAAAGGAAGATTTGCAAATTTGTCTGCTGTAGCAATTAGAAAACTAGGACATTTTGCATAAACTTGTTCATCTGAAACATATGCAGAAATTGGGACAGAGATTGAAAGGTGAGGAGAATCAGGAATTTGAAAAGGTTTTGGAACTAAAGTGTCAACTTGATTTTCTAATTTTTCAAACCATTGTATTTTTTTATTGAGTTCACAAGATTTGTTGGTACAAAAAATTGCAAAGTCATGAGGTCGTGGATGACCATGATGAAGGAAAAAATATCCAGGCATAGAAGGACTGGTTGATTCAAGAGGGTCACGGTCGTCATCAGGATCCAATCTACCTTTCACATGGGAATTCCACCAACTATCAATCAATGTTCTATCAAGAACTTGATTTTTTCGAACTGGTAAAAGCTCCATGGTTAAACGATAATACGAAAAGCCATCAGTAGATTTTGAAAGTAATTCAAATTCAGGGTTTTCTCTAAGAGCAATTTGATTTTGAGATTCAATATCTTCTTTAGTAATTTTTTGAAGAATCTCTAAAGAATGAGGAGAACAAATAATCCAAGTGAGTTTTTTAGGAGAACCGTATTCTTTTTGTTCTCGTGGGATACATAGTATATTTTTACAGACAGGACAGTTTTGGACTTGCGCAGGATCAGGGCCACTATCTTCATCAGAATTTCTTCTATCTTTATGCCATTGTGGACGTAATGCACCCTCACAATTAAGAAATTTTTTACCTTCAGGGCCAGTAGTTATTGCAAAATCTTTAGGAGTTATACCACTTCCAATCCACATTCCAATTGAAAATCTATGATTTCCCCAAAAGGAACAATCATCTCTTTTTTTTATTAAAACAGGATCAGAAATTTTTTCTTCTCCTTCAATTGCCTCAGAAGGAAGCCAATTCCTTACTCGTCTAAGGTCTGCTGCAACAATTGCTCCAAGTGCACGTTGGAATTGTTGAATAGTTAACAATCTCAGAGTGTATCTGGAAATTACATTTACCCCTCCTTCATTACTTTGGTTTTCATCAATAGATAATCTTCTAAATGCTAGAGTGAAAATTACGATTCCAAGATAAGCTTCTGTTTTTCCACCACCAGTAGGAAACCACAATACATCAGATAAATCACGTTCATCTTTAGATTCTCCACTAACGCCCTTAAGACTTTGTAAAATAAATGCCATTTGAAATTCCCTCCATTCCAAATCTGCACCATCAGGATTTGCGTTATTTTTTGTTTCATTTACTCGTTTATCATTCATGACAGCATTCATAAAGCAAAATGCAGCCCGAGCCTTTTTGTTTTCAATTAAAAAATCAATACCATGTTTGATTCGGTCCCTAGAACTATAACAATCTCTAAGATTTGACTCACCTTTTTCTTTAAGTTGGGGTTCAATGATTTTATTTTGTACTTCATTGTCAAGAGTTTTTTTTCGATCATCAATCCAATTTGTATAATTTTTTTCTATTGAACTTAGTTGGGATTTAATATCAGTTGATTTCCATGTTTGTGAAAGTGTATTTGCATTGAAAATAGGTTTATCAGATTGATCTGGTTGTAAAATAGAATAAAGTGGAAGATATTCAGTTCGTACATCAGGACATGTAAAAAATGATTTAATTTTTTCAGGTACAATTTCTGAATCAGGCCAAGAGATTTTTCCAATATCACCGTCAGAATTTTTTTCAGGATCAACATCATTCCATACTGCAGCACACAAGTAACCTCTTGCTTTAGTTCTCAAATTATGGTAAAGTAAATCATCATTGTATGTGGTATGTTGATTATGACTAGAATCTAAATCTAAAAGTTCGTTTTCAGATTTTACTCTAATTTGAGGTTGAAAAATTCTAGTAACTTCGGATTGACTTTTTGTTACATCATATTCAGATTTGTTTTCCAAAAATATTTGAACAGTCCATTTATCAAAATGTTCTATCTTTTTTGTTATAACATGAAGAAAAACACCAGAATGTGTAACTATACTTCCATTGACATCATTACTCAATTTTACAGAATCAAATTTTTTGCTAGCGTCAATCCAATCAGTGACAAAAAAATTGGGTTTCCTCATAAATAAATTAGGAACAGAACCAAATTCTACAGTCTTAACATATCTAGCCCAAGTTAAACAAATTTGAAATTTAGGGTGAGCACCTTCCAATACAAAAGATAGTCCAAGAGATAACGCACCAGATTTTAGGTTTAATTCTGTATCTACTTCCTGTCGTAGATTTTCAGAGCCCTGAGTATTTTCAGAATTATTTAATTCATGAATTTCTTGCTTAATTTCAGCAACATTTGGATTTATTTCAGCATTTGTAGATGATTGGTTTTGAGCAATATCATCATCAATTGAATAAGATGAATTTAGAATACCTAATTCATATTTTAAGAAAGGTTCCTCAATAATTTCTTTAGGACCGTATAATGGTCCTAAAAGATTCTGATATAACGCCTTAACAAGGTGACTTCTTATCATAATTAATAGACTATCATATGAGAGTATGAATTAAAGATTGTCATTATTTAAAATTATTTTAAAATAGTTCCCAATGTAACTAATAAAGCATCTAATTTTTCAACTTTCTCAGAACTTACCATTCCACGTACAATTTCAATTGATTTATCAGATAATCCATCAAATTTAGAACTTAGATCCTCTTCTACTACATCATGAGTATAATGAGTACGATATGTAACGCATACGCTTCTAAGACGTTTTCCATTTTCATCAAAATTTATCATTGGAATGACCTCCAAACGATTTTTTGTCCTGGTTTAAGTACAAACGATTTTACTTTTTGTTTTGCCTCAGATGGTTTTCTAATTGCTTTATCAACAATTTTTTGCATCTTGGATTTTCCTAGTCCAATTTTATCACAAGGTAATAGATCTGGATTAACAATTTTAGTTCCAGATAATATTGCAGCCTCTGCTAATCCTTTATCACAAGTTACCAAGGTAGTACCAGTTGCCCTGGCATAGGCCAAAATCTTAGAATCCCCATCATGTAATGTTGGACATTTTGTTTCAAGATATTTTGCATCTTGAATCATTGAATTTGTAATAGAACCAAAAATGACCTTAACTTCAATTGATTTTTTGATTTGTTTTGAAATGTAATCTACATCATATCCTAATCTAGTTGCCTCCAAAACGGTTTGTGAAGAGATATGAATTGTTGAGGATTCAAAGTCAATTCTACAAGATAGTAGATCACCAACATTTGCATTTTCACAAATCTTGATACCTACGCATGTATCTAGTGTGTAGTTATGTTTGTTTGACCCGTTTTCCATACTAAGTAATAGGTAGTACGATATATAAGTATATACTTTATCTACAACATAAGGATCATTATATCAAAAATAAAGTTGATCGGAATAACTAATTTCCATGCCTAAATTCATACAATAATGCGATCGTACAACATAAGTGAGATTATTCCACATATACACAGCATTATATAGTATATTTCTCACATAAAGGGTATGGGAAATAGAGTTCAATACGAAATAATGGACAAACATGCATCCAAAATCAAGGAACTTGTAGATAAGGAAAGATACAGAAATTCAGATATTTTCATAGATACTGCAGTCAATATTTTACTTACATGGGAAAGTGAACATCCCGAAGATTCAATCAAAATCATGCAATCCATGATGCCATTTACTACTGAACAAGAAAAATTCATGTTAGGATTTGTAAAAGAAGCAGAAAGGGAAAGACACTTTGGAAAAGGAGAACAAGAAAAAGCAGATGAAGAATATAAAAAACAAAAAGAACATGAAATTTCAGACCATGATCACATAAGATTACAACATAATCTTGATGAAACTTTAAAATATATTTCACAATTAGAAATCAAAAAACCAGATTGTGTGTATGAATATGATGGTTATCCATTATTATTTAGATTCTACAGTAGATTCTTTCCAGTAAAAATTGTAATTGCTGTTTTATCAAATATGTTATATGAAAAAAAAGTCACTAAAATAAAATATTCAGATTTTAGAACAGAAGCATATGATATTTCTGAAGAAATTTCAAATCACCTAACAGAAATTGAAAAATCAGATAATGTGCCAAGAAACAAAAAAATATCGACGGGCCTTCCTAAAAAAGGAAAAGACAGAGAAGATATTACAAAAATTGCACAGTCTCAAAAAAGATACAAAGACCAATACATCGGTAAACTTCGTAAAGATAGAGAAACAAAGGAAGAATATGCCGAAGGTGCACCGATTGCATTAGGATTAATTTATATTTTTGAAGAGAATGGAGAAATGTTTGTTTCATTAACAGAAAAAGGAAAAGATTTCAGCTTGAAACATAATCCAGTAATTGCTGGAAATTATAAAGAAAATGCATTAACCAAAGAAGAATCAGAATTTATCTTAGATGAATTGATTCCAGATTTAGAATTAGAAAAATTATTCATAGACACTGCACTCAAAGTAATTAAAAATCCTCCAAAAAATTCAAAAATCACAGATAGTTTAGATGAAGAATTCCTCAAGACATTCAAGAAATTCAAGGCTAAAAATCCAAAAATGGTTAAAGATTACGAATTGAATAATCTTGAAACGCTGGCAGACGAGACTACCAAAAAGAGAATAGTTGGATGGAGAGTTGCAACCATGGGCAGAATATCAGAATTAAGACTAGTCAACTGGGAAATTAACACTAGTGGAGAATCAGAATATTCACTTAATTGAAATTATTTATTTGAATAAATTAAAAACAAATTCTTTTCAAACCCACCACATCTAATACAAGTAGTTCATCTTCAGATTTTTTAGAAAATCGTTTTGAATAATGCGACAACAATGCCTTTCTTTTCTGTTTTTTATTCATCTCATCCCAAAACTCAGGCACAAATGGAAAAAACAACACTCCAAAATCAGAATTAAAGTTACTCATGTAAGACAGCATCTTAACTCTTGCAGGAGATGTTTCTTGTCCTTGAGAGAAATTCTTTGCATCAAACACCCCTACAATTTTTCCATTTACCATTACAGTGAAATCAGGTCTCTGCTGAACTGCCCATGCATGGGGTCTTGGAGGATTGTATTGCTTATCATACCAAAAGATAATTTCTTTTCCATCATATTCAAATTCAAAACAATACGGTTTATAGTTAAGGCATTAAATATTTGAACACTTTAACAACTCGAACCGCTCCATTATCTAGTCTCTTCTGCATGTGTTTTCTCATTTCAGTTCCATTTGCAAAGAATGTATTGGCATTATCATTTTTCTCTTCTCTCCACTGTATCTCAATTGGATTGAGTTCTGGAGTGTATGCAGGAAAATATCTAATTATTACTTTATTTTTTGGTGCTTTGAGAAATTCTTTTACTCGGACACTTTTGTGGTATGATGCATTATCTGCAAACAGTAACAATTTCTTACCAAATTGTTTTTGCAGTGATTCTAAAAAATCAAGAAATGAGTCTGTGTTTGATTTATCATAGAACCTGCAAAAAAATACACCGTTATTGCCCAATGCACCAAATGATTGAAATTTTTCTCGAGTGTAATTAATTGGTGTGGTAATGTTATTGCCTGCAAGATACCATCTGCGCTTTATGTTGGGTGCTACTTTATTTGTTGACTCATCCAGACATAGCGTGATATGTCCCAATTTGGAATATTTTTTGATACTCCTTTTTGCGTTTTTTTAAAACGGGTTTGTTCCTCTTTTGAGGCTGATTTGTGATGAGTCTGTCTTGGTTTTTTAGATGAGAATCCGATTCTGTGCAGCAATTCACGCATTCCTCTTGCAGAGTATAGCGTGTTGTATTTTTTATTCACATGTGTAATTACCATTCTTGTACTCCACATGAATTGATTGAATCCAAACTTTTCTGGACCTGAAATTAGATCATCTCTTAATGACACTAGTTGTTTTTTATTTAAGAAACATCTAGAGCCAGAATATTCCTTACGGTGTGATGCAGTTATTCCCTCTTTATCCATTCGATTTAGCCAGTAGGACAGAGTTGATGGTATGACATCCAAACTGGCACATATCACAGAATATGGAATATCTTGTTTTCTTAGTATTGCAGCCTTTAATCTTATCTTTGCTTTTGCATTTTTTTCATTCTTGCATGTTTTTCTTAAAAAATTAATGCTTGTTCCTTTCATGAAATGGCTTCCTGAAGATACCATTAATGCTTTAGTTTGTTTTGACATGATTCTGTAAGTATAAACTATGATCTAGATCTTTTGGGTTAAAATAGTTGATAATTCGTTCAAAATTTATATGCCTAAACTATAGTGTCAATCTTTAATCTCGGATACATTCCTTGGTCATGACAGTAGTCAAAGAACTCGAAAAACATCCATGCTTCATAAACGGTATCTTGCGCATGTTTAGATTTTAACAAGTTTCTAACGGGGGTTTTTTCTGTAACCATCATCAAGTTTAGATGTCTGAATTGATCAATCCAAGGTGAAATTCTAGAATAATTTTTGTTTCTAACTTTTTTTTCACGTATTTCTTTTTCCAACTGCTGTTCTAAGGACAAAATAGGTTTTTCAGTAACTGTCTAGAGTTTTGAAGTAAAATCTCCAAGATATTCTAAAGAATAATCATGAAAGTTTAATCCTCGTAATCTGCATGTCTCCTTTATACTCATCAGTATCTTATGAGAATCAGCACCATGAATGGTTCTATGACCGTTTGTAATTTTACGAATTATCACATTTGGTCTGATTGCCCTCTCTGCTGTGTTATTGTGTGAATCAGTTCCAGTAATTAGGAATGTAAAAAGCATTTTTCTCTCACGTTTCAATCTTTTTACAAACCTGATACAGTTTTTCTCTGTGTATTTTTTTGATATGATGTGATTAATTCTCCTTTCAAGATTCTTTTTTGCATGGATTCTTTCTGATTCTGATTTTATTTTTGCCACACCATGAGAGTCATAAATTATTTTCTTGAGATTCTTGGCAAATGGTGCAAATTCTGGTCCGGGATTCTTGTGATTAATGGTATCATTAACCTCTCTGAGATAATGGATGTGACATTTCTGGTGAGTGCTTCCAACATGGTTCCATGCAGGGTACGAATCACTTGTAATGTTGCCATCATATCCCTTGAGAATTCTCTTGGGAACATCCATTGAACGTGATTTGTCAATCTCGTAAATTACAGTCCATTTACTCACAAATGCCCACAACCAGTGGTTCTGGCCATCTACCCTCCAACTTGTCTCATCACCATGTATGTTTAGATCTTCTTTTAACTCCACAATCATTGTATCATATCTGCTCCCAAATGCTTTTGATACTATTGATACTGCATGATTAATTGCAGATTCTGTAATGTGCAGTGAGAAGAGCATCTGCAAAAGATGAGATATTTTACCATACGATAATCCGATAGTTTTTAGTGATGTGATTAGCACCATGAGCCTAATCCCAAATCTCTCATTGGGTAGCGCAGTGTGAATGTTACCCGAGATTTGTTTTTTGCAGTTTGTGCAGTATCGTCTAACTATCGTATATTTTGTCACAACTGCTTTTGCAGGAATGATGTCTTCTACTATTCTGGTGTATGAATCAGTTGGTTCTGAGAGTGATTTGCCACATGTGTTGCACTCTTTTTGGTCAACTGTAATGGCATCATCAATGTGTGCCCGTCTGCTTCTGCTTTTTCTAGGATGTCTTGATGTTTTCTTCTTTTTTGCAGTTTCAGTCTTGTTTGGTTTTGCTTTGATATTTCTTGCAACAAGTGTAGACACTGTTTGTTTTAGTTCTGCAATTTCTCTGTGTAACTGACGGTTTTCTTGCTCCAACGAGTGACATCTGTTACGATAATATTCCAGCTCATCATATACTGACAATTGTATATTGTAATTTGTCACTGATCAGAAAAGATATAGATAAAAAATATTAAAGAAAGTACTTCAAAACTCTAGACAGTTACGTTTTTCATCATTTTGTAATTTCCAATATTTCATAGACTCTTTTACTACATCTTGAAACGGGAAACCTTTCAACAAGTTTTTTGTTTTTTCAAATATGGATTGAAGAAGATATCGGTCTTTTTTAGATAACGGTTCAACAAAATTCAGTTGTAAAATTCGGGAGGCTTCTCTGTGCATCCATAAAACACATAGAATTAGCAAAATATTCCCAGGTGTGACAAATTTTCTAATTGGAATGTCAGATACAAAGTTCATCGGATGAGGAGTGTTTGATTTTTGTAATGTTTTTTGCCAGTTGATGTTTCCTCTAAAACTAGGTCCGTAGAATTCATTTTTTGGAAATTCAAAATGGATTTCATTTATTATAGCGAAAAGATAAAGTTCGTGAACTAAAAATCATCAAAAAACTAGAGATTAGATGATTTTGGCCTTGTAGAAACCATAATAAAATAACAAAATCTAATTTTCTAATCCTGTAAGCATTGTATGCAATTAACCTGTACAACATCTCATTGTCCTGAGTTGTAACATTTCTTGATGTGACATCTCCTGACATTATCTGTTTGATCACAAAAAAGATTGTTTCAGATTTGTTTCTCTGATGGTACAATTGTACAGGAAAGTTCCTCTTCATCTCCTTTCTGTGAATTCCGCTGGTTCTGTAAATTGGAACTGTTCCATATCGAGTTGGAATTATTGCAGCTGTGTTGATCTGTTCTGCACCAACATGGTTATTCTCATCATCAAAACCCATGTCACCTAACACAATATCAACTGGAACAATATTGTTGGTTTTGTACAACAATGGCAGAAAATCAGGATTATCATGTTGCATGTTGTGGTGTGTCATGACACAGCAAACAAGCTGTGTATTCATGTCAGCACAAACAACAACTTTTAGGAAATTCCTGCGTAACTGTACTCTTTTTGTATAATAGTATGATGCTGTACTGTAACTGAATCCGCTACCATCAATTCCAGCTAGAACCAGTCTGACTTTTTTGTACAAAATGAATTCCTGCAACATTTTATGTAACAGATTTCCTTCCAGTCTTGCAGCTGCCTTTTGTAGTGTGGTGTAATGTGGAATGGTAGACAAACCAAGATATTCCTGAATTCCTACACATTCTTCTAAAAATTCTGTAAATCTTCTATAACTCTTTGATTCGTACTGTCGTATTGCCAAGAGTATGAGATGTGTCCAAACAGAATAGATATGATTTGATTTTGGATGTAAGAACCTGGGAATTCTGCATCTGGTGATTATATTGAGTAGTGTTTTGCACATTTTGACGTATGATGAGACCATACTGTAATCTGCAAATACAATCCTAATGGATCTAAATTAGCTAAAATGTATCACAATTGGGTTAAAATCAGATGGTTTCTACAAGGCCGATGATTTTACCTAAGGTAAATACGAATAAACAATCTGAAACACCTTGAAAATAGTTCATGAACATATGCTTCTCGCTATATCCGAAGACATTTGGCAACCCCGACTTTGTACTAAAAGACAAAAAAATTGCAATATTTTGTGACGGGGATTTCTGGCACGGTTATAATTACACGGAAAAAAAATACCCAAAAAAATTCTGGAGGGAAAAGATCGAAAGAAACATGGAAAGAGACAAAAAAATATCAAGAAAGCTGAGAAGGGAAGGGTGGTCTGTCCTCAGATTTTGGGAACATGACATAGAAAAACGGATGGATGTATGCATAGGTAAGATAATTGCGAAGGTTATGGAAAAGTAGCTGTCAGTTTGTAAACGTCAGATCAAGGAATCGTTTTTTAAACATCAAATATCTTTTAAAAGTGTGCAAGCAACCAAGCTGAAACAGAAAAAACATTATGACAGTCCAACGGTAATTTCTTTATTTACCTGTGGCATGGGAATGGATAGAGGGTTTGAGAATGCAGGATTTCAAACTGTTTATGCAAATGACATTACAAAATTTGCTTGTGAGACAATTAGAAATGTAAAGAAGGAGGAAATAGGAAAAAAAATACTACATCTTGATGAGGGAAGTATTTTCAACATTCCATCTGAAAAAATCTTGGAAAACATCGGACTTGAGGAGGGAGAGCCAGACCTGATTATTGGGGGCCCGCCATGCCAGTCTTTCTCTACTGCAGGCATGAGAAAGGGACTCAAAGATGACAGGGGAATGGCAGTGATGGAATATATCAAAAAAATTAATGAAATAAGACCAAAGGCATTTGTCTTTGAAAACGTCCATGGGATAATTTCTATGGCAAAAGACCCAATGTCATTTTACGATAGAGTCGAAATGAATGATTCAGAATTAAGGCATTCACAAAAGAAAGGATCCTTGTTCAGATATATAGAAAACAAGTTCAACGAGTTAAAAAAACCAAAAGAGGGAATTGGATATACCATCAAACATGAAATACTGAATGCCGCAGATTATGGAATTCCACAGAACAGAAAACGATTTGTCATGATTGGAATCAGAAAAGATGTTGGAAATGCAGAGGAAGTGATGGATATGATTAAATCAAAAGCAAAGTATGCAGATCCAAAAAAAATTAGTATCAGAAAAGATCTGATGAAAAAAGCAGACAGGTATCAAGCAATAGCTGACAAAGCTTTGGAAAAAGACAAACCAGAAAAAGCTGCAAAATATCAAATGAAAGCAGACGAGTACAAAACAAAAGCAAAAAGACTTGACAAAAAAGAATGGAAAACATTGAAAACTCTTGAAAAAAAATTTGAGGGTGAATTTCCTGAAGAATGCGTTAAATTTTCACCAAACACAATGAAATTTCTTAAACATGTTCCAAAAAAAACAGGAGGTTGTTGGATAGATTTACCACAGAAATTGCAAGTCGAGGCAATGGGGGGAGCTGCAGATACTGATGATCCTAAGCGAAAAGGAAAACAGGGAGGACGGCGTGGATTTTATAGAAGATTAAGTTGGGATAAGCCTTCCCCAACGCTTGTTACATCACCAACACCAACAGGGACTTGCATGGCTCATCCTGAATATGACAGACCATTAAGTGTAAAGGAATATGCTATCATTCAAGGATTCCCTACAAATTGGAAGTTTCAAGGTTCACTTGCTGATAGATACAGAATGATTGGAGAAGCTGTTCCAGTTAAACTTGCAAAGATCATTGCAGAGACAATTCATGAAAACATAATTTAGACTTCAAACTTTAGAAAATCAAAAAATAAATCTCCGGATGGATGAAAAGAAAGTGATTGGTCATCTTAAACTAATTCCTTGGATTTTAGGCATTCATGACATTATAACACATGTCAAAAGAGGCACAAATTGAGGAACTTCTGGCAAATTTTGTAAAGAATGCATCCGTAATTATTGAAAAATTATCTGCTGAAAGAATGATTGATGAAAGTGCAATTAATCCCATACTTGCAAAGGCATTAGGATTCAAGGATTTTGATTCTCTTGCTAGATTTTACGTTTATCAAAGGATATAGTTAAGGCATTAAATATTTGAATACTTTAACAACTCGAACCGCTCCATTATCTAGTCTCTTCTGCATGTGTTTTTTCATTTCAGTTCCATTTGCAAAGAATGTATTGGCATTACCATTTTTCTCTTCTCTCCACTGTATCTCAATTGGATTGAGTTCTGGTGTGTATGCAGGAAAATATCTAATTATTACTTTATTTTTTGGTGCTTTGAGAAATTCTTTTACTCTGAGACTTTTGTGGTATGATGCATTATCTGCAAACAGTAACAATTTCTTACCAAATTGTTTTTGCAGTGATTCTAAAAAATCAAGAAATGAGTCTGTGTTTGATTTATCATAGAACCTGCAAAAAAATACACCGTTATTGCCCAATGCACCAAATGATTGAAATTTTTCTCGAGTGTAATTAATTGGTGTGGTAATGTTATTGCCTGCAAGATACCATCTGCGCTTTATGTTGGGTGCTACTTTATTTGTTGACTCATCCAGACATAGTGTGGTGTATCCCAATTTGGAATATTTTTTGATACTCCTTTTTGCGTTTTTTTAAAACGGGTTTGTTCCTCTTTTGAGGCTGATTTGTGATGAGTCTGTCTTGGTTTTTTAGATGAGAATCCGATTCTGTGCAGCAATTCACGCATTCCTCTTGCAGAGTATAGCGTGTTGTATTTTTTATTCACATGTGTAATTACCATTCTTGTACTCCACATGAATTGATTGAATCCAAACTTTTCTGGACCTGAAATTAGATCATCTCTTAATGACACTAGTTGTTTTTTATTTAAGAAACATCTAGAGCCAGAATATTCCTTACGGTGTGATGCAGTTATTCCCTCTTTATCCATTCGATTTAGCCAGTAGGACAGAGTTGATGGTATGACATCCAAACTGGCACATATCACAGAATATGGAATATCTTGTTTTCTTAGTATTGCAGCCTTTAATCTTATCTTTGCTTTTGCATTTTTTTCATTCTTGCATGTTTTTCTTAAAAAATTAATGCTTGTTCCTTTCATGAAATGGCTTCCTGAAGATACCATTAATGCTTTAGTTTGTTTTGACATGATTCTGTAAGTATAAACTATGATCTAGATCTTTTGGGTTAAAATAGTTGATAATTCGTTCAAAATTTATATGCCTAAACTATTGTAATTTTTTCATTGAATAATGTATGTCCTTTATCATCCATTGTTTCGACCTGTAAGAATTCTTTGTGCAAATCAATTCCGACATAGGTCATGGGTTTTGTCTTTCTAGCTCTAATGATTTTCTTTGGCTTTTTCTTGGAGATGTATCTTTTAGAAACTATAGAATCAGCAGTACCATCTAAATTTCGTTGTTTATTCACATATCCATGTGAATCCCTTTTAACTATTGTCGGTATTTTTGCCATATTAATTACAGCTTACGCTAATACACTCATACTTTCAATCACAGATGAAACCAGACACATATCCATTCGGGGTTCTCCCCCAGTACCATCTTCATCCATTTATTAGGTGAAACCGCGGTTATAGTTTCGAGGTATTATGCATCCTCAATGTGAAAACGCGGCCAAACTCCTAACTGTAATGTTTTACAAATTATTGATGACATTGAATAAATTCTCTCCTCTCTTTTAGCATCCAATATATGACACGCAATAACTTTGATGCAGCAGCAACTGCTGCCTTTGAGGTCCCTCTCTTTTTCTTAATGCGATTATAAAATTTTGTAATGTCGCTATCTGGTGCGTATCTAACATGTGCATGAATTGCCTCCACTAGCAACCATCTTAGCATGGTGCTTCCTCTCTTTGTAATTCTTCCGTGATGTATTGTATCTGCAGAATTTCTCACCGATGGAACAATCCCTGCATATGCACATAACTTGTGAGAATTTGAAAATCTACTAATCTCTGCAATTTCTGAGAATATGCTCAATGCAGTGTATGGTCCAACTCCAGGTATTGATGTCAAAATACACACATCAGGATTATCATTTACCATGCGACGTATCATGGAATCTATTTTTGCAACCTCCTTTTTGTGAAATTTTATGCTTTGTAGGTACGAATCTATTCTATAACTCTCCAATTTTCCAAGTGCACGTATGTGTTCTGAGGAAAATGGTGTTGCTTTGATATGGATTCCCTCCTGTAGTGTAATACCATGTATGGAATTCTTCATCTTTACAATGATGCGCACAATCTTGTGTCGATGTCTTACAAGCTGTCTGTATTGCACAATTGTGTGATCTGGCACAAATGATTCTGCAATGTATCCCTCCTCGTAGCAAATTTGCAAGATGGTACGCATCAATTTTATCAGTCTTTTTGAGTGATGATGCTATTATCTTTGTGTTGTATGGATTAGATAGTATAACATCAAGATGTAATTTGTCTGTCATGTGTCTATAAAGGCCATACCAGACAGATGATGACTCTAAAACATATTTTGCGTTCTTTGGAATTTTGGATGTAATTTTGCTAATAGCAGAAAAATCACTGGAAATCTTTTTGTTAAATAATAATTTGCCAATCTCATCTACTGCTGCCACCTGTACAGAGTTCTTGTGAACATCCAATCCTACAAACATCAAATATTTTTTTTCAGGAAGGGTAGTGTGTTTGTTTGCATTTCTTACTTTCTTGATACGAATGCAAGTACCATCTAATTTCCTAGCTGATTTTGGCACATATGGTTATGGTTACAAGTGCAAGTACAAGTGCAAGTACAAGTGCAAGTATCAAAAATGCACAAAATCAAAAACTACTCTTGGCAAAAAACCATATCCAGTAGATGGGAAAGTAACTCAATTTAGATCAAAAACTATCAATTATTCAATCAATCTATTCAGATAGAAAAAGCTTGATGGAAGTATGTCACTCCATCAAATATGCATTGTACTTCATTTGATACCATGACACACCAAGGCGTGATACTATCTAAAGCATTTGAGATTATCACTAAAATAATGTACAATATCTTGTTGTTTCCATGCTCTAGTAAAAATAACTCACGGTTCCACAATGCAGATGCACACAATTCTGTCATGTCATTGTGTTTGGGAAATTCATATTCTGAATCTGGATTAAAGAGATTGGCGATGGAATCAGATAATGCTTCTCTTCATGGTTGAGAAAAATCATATCAAAAATATCACAAAAAACAATGCAAATTCAATTACATCAGTCACTAGATAGTACAGTATCAAAATTACGAGAACTGGGAGTATTGGAACAACCAGTTACTGTAGCAATTGACAAACATCTAATCCCAAGATATGACAAATTGCCAAACCATTCTTTAATAAAATCAAAATCTAAAAACAGTACTACTCATTTTGAGAGTTACTGCACCATGCAGTGCGTTGAAAAAAGAATCAGGGCTCAATTAGGTTGTTATCCTTTGTATGACAACAAATCAAATGCCGATTTTGTGCGTAAATTACTCTCTGATGGCATCAATAATGGAATCAAGATTAAACTATTGCTAGTGGATAGGGAGTTTTTCACAGCTGGAACAATTTCAGAAATAAAACAAAAGAATCTGAAATTTCTAATGCCTGCAAAAAAGAATTCTCGAATCAAAGATGCAATTGTACAATACGTTAATGGAGATAGAAAGTCAATCTCGCCATACACAATAAAATCATCATCAGGACATGTAGAATCATTTAATCTAGTTATTCTACCAAACAAAAATGCAAGAAGAAAATCAGATATTATTGATCAGTATGTTGTGTTTGCAACAAATATTTCACCAAAAGAAATATCATATAACATACAAAACATTCCAACTGATTACAAGAAACGTTGGGGGATTGAAACAGGCTATGCATGTGTGGGAAGGTTCAGACCAAAAACCACCAGTTCAAACCAATCCATAAGATTGTTGTATTTCTACTATTCATTGATTTTGTACAATGCATGGATAATTGCTAATTTGATTATCTCAGAAGAAACTAATGTACAAAATCACAAACCAATAATATCAATTGAAATTCTCAAATATTTCTTTGTAAAGATAATTATTCATTACTTTAGAAATAACAAAAATAATTATTTTCTAGAATGTGTAACTTGAGTTACTTTCCCATCTACTGACCAAAGAGATTAGACATTTTTCCAGTTGTAAATTTCCTCCTCAAGACTTTTCTCTGTTAGATGTTTACAACCAGTATTATTGCAGCACAGACACCAATTAATGCATACATATATTTTCGATACTTGGGGTCACTTGTTTTCATAGTATAATGTGAGAAGAAAAGCATTTAAGAATTTAGAGAGACTGTGTTCCTCTTTGCTTTGTGGCAATATCGATAACATCAATTGTAGATATGAATGGGACTTGGGCATAATTAATTCTAATTTTTGAGTCAATTCTCAAATTATTCAAATCAAAAAAGCTAAAGATCTTATCATGTTTTGTTCATTGGAATGTCAAAACAAATGAAAATCCCTAGGCAAGATTCTATCAGGATCATTTCTTATTGGTGTGTTATATTTGGTGGGGATGTTGTCTTTGTATGAGGAAGTATTCAGATCTGGCAGGACCATACGCGTATCCAACCATCCAGATGGTGCAATTGTTCATCATAAAGTCATGGATGAGAATTCCAAGCAACAATACATTTCATTAGACCTCTTGCGTAATTACAAACAAAATCTTATCTTTCATTGAATTTAATTTCAAATAATTTCTAATCTTATGGAATCACAACAAACTCTTGCTTCCATCTTGTCTTGAAATTTACAATTCCACATACGATGTCACTTATTGCATCATACCTGCACAATCTATTCCTAAATGTCTCAGAATTAATCCTAAACTTTTTGATTTGAGAGATAATATGTTCTACTTTTATTCGGATTCTTGACTGCATCTTGTTCCATTCCTTTTGATGTATGGTCAGTTTTTTTCCTTTCTTTTTCTTGTATGGTAGAATGCTTGTCTGTTCTGGGAAATCTTTTTCCACTCCCAAATACCCAAGGTCATAAAATATCATCACATCTTCGGGCAGTTCTGGATGTCTGATTTTCAGTATGGCATAATCATGTTTTTTACCTGGAGAATGTGGGGGTTTGTGGATTATCTCACCTTTCTGGTTTATGGTGATTTGGTTTTTTATTGTGTGTTTTTTCTTTTTGCCTGAATAGTGAGTCTTTCTTTTCTTTTTGTTCTGGGGTCTTGGGATTGGTTGTTCAGTACCATCAGTCAATGCAATTAATTCAGGAAAGAACAGTTGGAGTTGCTGTACATCATTTATCTTTTTAGAATCAGAGTATAGTTTTGCAGGAATAGGAACTGTTTTTCTTACTGCAGGCTCTAAATATCTGATGTTTCTGTAGACGTTGCTCTGGTCTAATCCAAACAGACATCCTGTCAATTCACATGTCAGGTACATCCGATAGTAAACAAACAACATTACAAGCTGGTCTTCAAGACTCAAATCAAACTTTCGCCCAGCCCCGATACTTCTTTTTCTCTTTGCTTTGGATAGTCTCTTCTTTTCTTCTATACGGTGATTCTTTCTGACATCCTTTAGAATCACATCAAACTGTTGCCTAGTCACTCCAGTAAAAGAGAGAAGGGATTTTGGCTTTTTTGAGAGTTGCTTGTATGTTAACATGAAATGTGTTAGGTTGTTCTTAGCTTTGGATCTTGCTGTGAAGGAATTTGTGTAATATGGTAAAATATGTCTAATTGCGCAAGAGGTCTAATTAATTGATGTGGTGATGTTATTTTCTGCAAGATACCATCTGCGCTTTATGTTGGGTGCTACTTTATTTGTTGACTCGTCCAGACATAGTGTGGTGTGTCCCAATTTGGAATACCTTCTGATACTTTTTTTGTGTTTTTTTAAAATTTTTTAGTAACAACTGCATGAAAATATTTGAAAGATCAAATATGATTTATTAGCAACAGAGTTTTAAGAAAATTGTACTAATTTGACAGAGTGTCCTACATGTAAGCTTACAATGGAATCCCATTCTACAGAAGAATTGACGGAGTGTTGTATGAAACAAGTAGGAGAAGGATTTTCTGATGAGAGTACGGGGGTTTGCCCTAATTGTAAACATGATATTAAAAAACACTCAAGTAAAGAACTTACAGAGTGTACCATAGAATTTCTCAAATCGGGGATTAATAACTAATACAAGATAAGATTAAACAGAAGGAGAAAAGACAAGAATCATTGGATCAACTAACAAGAGAATTGATAACAAACCATTCACCAATGTGGACCAATAAAGAGATTTGGGAATTTGAGCAAACTCGTAAAGAATTAACATATGACATAACATATGCAAAATCAAATAATTTTGAGTCATGGAAATCAAAACTATCTCATCCAGATTCAAACATACGTGATGTTATAGTTAAAACATTTGATGAATTCTTAGAAGGTTATGAATTATGGA
Organism: Candidatus Nitrosopumilus sp.; assembly: GCA_965205675.1. GTDB lineage: Archaea > Thermoproteota > Nitrososphaeria > Nitrososphaerales > Nitrosopumilaceae > Nitrosopumilus. The sequence continues at coordinate 949,352 of OZ242186.1, read as the reverse complement.
TATCAAACAAAGATCAAGGAAAAATAGATTCAGAGCATGTTGCATACATCATGTCAGTAATGGCCGATATTATGATAGAGGAAGAAATTTGTCTTAATTTCAGATTGGAAAATAATTGTCTCGTAGCAACAATTGATGAAAAAGCCGATGTGATTGACTGCAAAGAATTTTTTGAAGAATTCTACCATTTGGCAACAGGATTTAATTTTGATACAGACACTGGAATTCCAGATGATGAAACAGAAGCAGAAATATATCTTACAAGATTACAAGAAGAATTTGATCAAAGAATGCAAAACATGTTGGGAGACAGATATTTGTCAGGCAATAACGACCCCGACACACTACACACAGAGGTTTGAGAAAGGAGATAAAAAATAATGTTAAAAAGAAAACCATATAAAAAATATAAAAAAAGAGAATCAAATTTAACTACAGAACAAAAAGTGGAAAAATTTGTAATTAGAAACTCCCAAAATGGTTTTTTTACCAAGGTCTCAACAATATCATACAAATTTGACGTATCTGAAGATGTGGCATGGAGAATTGTTGGGGAATTGTTATCAGACGGATTAGTTGAAGCAATTCATGATGAACATACAGGAGAAATGAAGCTTTGTGAAACTGAAAAAACATACGTTATCATAGATTTAGAAAGAAAGAGAAAAAAAGAAAAATATCATAAAAAATACAAAAAACAAACTAAGAATAAATAAATATTGAAAAACAATACAAACTTTTTTAGTTTCAGATTAACATTAAGAATATGCTAAACGAAGAAGAAAATTTACCAACACAATGTCATCCAATAATAAAATCAAAAAAGAAAAAAACCAAGGAGATAAAAAATGATACAATGTAAATCATGTAGCAAGGCATTAGGAAAAGAACTCACTGCAGAATAATTAAAAACACATTAGAAAAAACATTCATAGTTGACATACTGAAAATATGATAAAATAAAGACAAAACATCTAAAGAAACATGATTGAATAATTGGAAGACAAAGTTGCAGATGGAAGAAAAATACTATGCAGGCTAGAGAATGAATTGATTTTGAGATACAACAAACAATGCTAATCTATCAAAAAAAGCATTAAATGATTGGCTTGATTTGTTGGAATTATACCATATGAAAATATTGGCAAAGATGAGATTCCAAAAGGAGACATACATGGCAAATATAGGGACTGTGGAGAACGAATCATACATTTTAAAAAGCCTATACAATCTTGCAGAGATCTTTTAAAAAACAAATTTGTTCAGTATGGAAATTTTGCATTGAAAACCAAAAGTAAGAGATCAGAACAGTCCCGAAAGTCTAAATTATGGAAATCCAAATTTGACATGTTATGGAAATATCTAGTCAAAATGTTGTAAAGGGAACATCTCGTGCACCACACAGAGCAATGTACAAAGCTATGGGATTAGATGATAACGATCTTAGTAAACCATTCATAGGTGTATGTCACACAGGAAATGAAGCAACACCTTGTAACATATTATTACCAACTTTAGCTGAGGAAGCAAAACTTGGCGTTGCAGAAAATGGTGCAACCCCAAGAATATTTTCAACAATTGCAGTAAGTGATGGAATTGCAATGGGACATGAAGGAATGAAATCTTCTTTGATATCACGGGAAGTGATTGCAGATTCTATTGAATTAATGGTAAGAGCCCATCAATATGATGGAATTGTCGGTATTGCAGGATGTGACAAAAGTTTACCTGGAACAATGATGGCAATGGCTCGATTGAATTTACCATCAGTATTTGTTTATGGAGGAACAATCATGCCAGGAATTCTAAACGGTAAAGAATTGACAGTAGTTGATGTGTATGAAGCAGTTGGAGCGTATGATGCAGGACAAATTTCTTTAGAGATGCTAGAAAATATTGAAAATACTGCATGTCCAAATTCAGGATCATGTGGAGGAATGTTTACTGCAAATACAATGGCATCAATTTCAGAGGCCATAGGATTAGCATTGCCAGGAAGTGCAAGTCCACCTGCAGAAGATGACAGACGAAACAAAATGGTTTATGATACAGGTGCTACATGTGCAAAATTATTAGAATTAGATATCAAGCCAAGAGACATTATGACTTATGAAGCATTTGAGAATTCAATTGCAATACTTAACGCAGTTGGCGGTTCTACAAATGGAATTTTACATTTGTTATCAATGGCTAATGAAGCTAGAATAAAATTAACATATGATGATTTTGAAAGGATTAGAAAAAAGACACCACATATTGCAGATATGAAGCCAGGAGGCAATTACGTTATGAATAGTCTTGATAAAATTGGAGGGATTCCTTTTGTTCTCAAAAAATTAGCAGACAAAGGATTTCTAAATGGAAACTGCATTACAATTACAGGAAGAACAATACAAGAAAATCTTGATTCAATGAACATTCCAGAACCCGAGCAATCAATCATCAGACCAGTGGATAATCCAATTCATTCAGCGGGAACAGCAGTAGTACTCAAAGGAAGTCTTGCACCAGAAGGAGCAGTGATTAAAACAGCAGGAGTAGAAATGACAAAGTTTACTGGAAAAGCCAAAGTGTATGACAGAGAGGAATATGCATTTGATGCAGTTGCCAAAGGCGATGTAGAAGAAGGAGATGTTGTAGTTATCAGATATGAAGGACCTAAAGGAGGACCAGGGATGAGAGAAATGCTTGCAACAACTGCCGCACTTGTAGGACAGGGTTTGGGTAAAAAAGTTGCAATGGTTACAGATGGAAGATTTTCAGGCGGCACAAGAGGATTTATGGTAGGACATGTTGCACCAGAAGCATATGTTGGAGGTCCAATTGCGCTAGTAAGAGACGGGGATGAAATTACAATAGATACAGAAACTACAGTTATTGATATTCATGTTTCAGAAGAAGAATTGACTAAAAGAAAAACGTCTTGGGAAAAGCCAAAAGCAAACTATTTGTCAGGAGCATTAGCAAAATATGCAACACTTGTAGGCTCAGCAGCACAAGGTGCAATAACTACGGCAAACCCATAGAAAGAACAATTCATCCACAAGTTTTATAGATCACAATCGGAATAAATTATCAGAGATAACAGAAAAAAGAAACAACTTGAGCTTATCAAATTACTGTTGTCTACTACAGATAAACAACTCAAGAGATTCTTACCACATGGTAAAATAGAACATTGCAAACTTTTTAGGAAAAAGTAGGTTTGTGTGGGAAGGATTGTTGCAAAAATATTTACAAATTCATCTAACTGTAGAGGAAAAACTTTGGGTTAAAAAAAACTCTAAAAAGAAAATAGCCTCACAAATAACAAAAAAGTTTACAGTTCTTGCACAAGATGAAATTCATCTTTACAGCATATACAACATTTAGAAATAAGATATGGTGGGCAGTAAAGAAAGGAACACATAGTTATTCTAGTAAATGTAACATACAAAAGAAGAGATCATCTTTGAGCAGAGAGTCAGGATGGCACACAATTCTTCAAGCAATACAAAAAATTTGATCAGGCACTGTTTTTGAAATTATTTCAAGGAATTGTACAAAAAGTTTGAAAATATTCTAGTCTATGCAAATACAGCATTGCAGCACAAATCAAGACTAGTACAAAAATATCTCAGATGGGAATACTTGTCAATAAAATCAATACAGAATTGTAATTTATGGTATTTTGGAAAACTAAATCAACATAGATGAGATTAGAACAGATTTTAACACCATCAAGGTTGCAAATAATTACATCTTAGGATACTAAAATAAATTTTTACATTATGGATTTTCAATGGCAACTAAAATGTCAGTAATTAAAAGAAACTGATTGTTTAGTAATTTGAAAAAGATTTAGATATAATGGATTCTCATATGAACATTTAGTTCAACTTGATATTGTGTTACAAATCCACAATGAGTACATGAAAACATTTCGTGTTTTGACTCACTAGAAGTATTTTCAATTACTCTGCCAGAAATAGATGTGATATTTATCACATCATTATTTGAAATTACTGCAAAGTTTTCGCTTTCATTTATGGAATCTAAATATCCCTTTATGGCAGAAATTACTTTAGAGACATCAACAATTTCATCATCAAAAGTAGATAAAGTGAATTGATTGTGTTTCAAAGTAGGAATAGCGGCAACTTCATCTGCAACATAAACAAGCAAATCATTTTTAATGGAAATGATGTCTGTACAATCAACTGTAAGCATAAGATATCTTTGTAGAGTCAATATTTTAGTTTAACAGATATTTGAAAATGATTATTATGGTTTAGTATTGTGGGTGTAGGTATATGAAAGATTCTGAAACATTTGGAGTTGAAAAAGGACATGGGAAAGAAGTAATCTCATGGTTAAATGAACAAGCCAAATCACAATCAATCAAACTTGAAGTGCGACTGTATGGATATGATGTAACTACTGAGAATTTTGGAGATTTTGAAATGTTTTCATGGATTGGCAACGTTCAGAATGCAAGAAAGATGATCGTAAAAGCAAGTAAAAGATTCAAAGTCAAAGTTATCGAAGGCGGATACAAACCTAAAGAAAAGATATTCAAAATGAAGAAATCAGATTTTGCTAAAGTAAAGAAAGGAGATAAAACAATAGGCCAAATAGAGTTTGTGGCATCTAGATTTGGAAATAAACACTGGGAGATTCAAAATGAAGAAAGGCATTGATAGGAAAAAACCAGAGGAATCCAAATGAAGAAAGTGGGAATTATAGGATTAGGGATGCTAGGAAGTGCAGTAGCACTGCATTTGATAAAATCGGGTTTTAAAATCACAGCATACAACAGAACAAAAGAAAAAACAATAGATTTGCAAAATAAAGGAGCTGCAATTGCAACCTCGCCTAAAGAAGTAGCAAAAGATTCAGAGTTGGTGATAATGATAGTCAAAGATGCAGATGCAGTAAGACAAATTTCATTTGGAGAAAATGGAATTGTTGAAGGAAATCATAAAGAATTGATTGTTGCAGATATGAGTACAATTGACCCAATAGAATCTAAAAATATTTCAAAACAATTTTTAGATGCCCGCATTGCTAAATTAGACATTCCAGTAATGGGAGGTCCAAATGTTGCAATCACAGGAAATTTGATGATGATGGCATCAGGAGATAAAGCAAGTTTTGATAGTTGCAAAAAAATATTTGAAACAATTGCAAATAAAATATTTTTCCTAGGAGAAAGCGGAATTGCACATTCTGTCAAATTAGCTATGAATCTTCAAATCACTATGCTAGCATTAGCATTATCTGAAGGAATTACTTTGATGAAAAAATCAGAAATTGATCCAAAAATATTCCTAGAAATCTTAAACTCAACTTATTTTAAAACTGGAATGAGTGAAAAAAAGGCATACAAAATGATAGAAGGCAAATACAATACAACATTTACACTTGCCAATTTAAAAAAAGACATTACAATTATGACCAATGTTGCAAAATCTCTAGAAATTGAGCTTCCCATGCTTACCAAAGCAGAAGAAGTGTATGAGAATGCAATCAAAGAAGGATTGGGGGATATAGACTATACCGGAATCATAGAATATCTCAAAAAAATTAACGACTAAAAAGTAAAACATGAATGAAATTCAGCAAAAATTCTATAAGTTATGAAAATAATACAATATTATGCGATTAAATGATAAAGTCGCTATTGTTACTGGAGCATCAAGTGACATAGGAAAAGGCATTGTAAAACGATTTGTAGAAGAAGGAGCTAAAGTTATTTTAATTGCAAGAAATTTAGAACAATTAGAGGCAACTAGAAAGGAGATAGAAAAAGAAGAGGTAACAGTGTCAATATCATGTGACCTAACTGATGAATCACAAGTATTGCAAACAGTAGATCAAATTATGGACACATATGGAAAAATAGACATACTAGTTAACAATGCAGGAGCAATTAATGATCCAGTACATTTCCATGAAATGCAATATTCCGAAATTAAAAAATTAATTGATGTGAATTTGCTAGGGGTATTTCACATGACAAAAGCAGTATTGTCAAAAATGTCAGAAGTAAAAAATGGTGCAATAGTCAATATCGGTTCAATTTCAGGAGAAAGAGCAATACCACGAGTGCATTTGGCAGTATATTCATCAACTAAAGCTGCAATCTCCATGTTTACAAAGTCAATTGCAGTAGAATATGCAAGAAAAAACATAAGATGTAACGGGGTCAATCCCGGAATAATTAATTCTGGAATGATAAAGCCATACTTGGATGATCCTCAAGCAAGGAAAATATTGGAAGAAAGATTACCATTAGCAAGAGTGGGAGAACCAAAAGATGTTGCAAATGCAGTATTATATTTAGCATCAGATGAAGCTAATTGGGTTACTGGAACCATTCTAAATATAGATGGTGGAAAAACAGCTTCTGAAGGATAATCATCTCTTAATTAACAAAAACAATACTAAGTAGATATTTTATTTTTTTTAGAATAAGCCCTGTAACTAATCCCTGTAACTAGCATAATAATTCCTGTAATGACAGACCATATGAAAAACGATCCAAGATCAGATTCATCCATAATTAATAACAAATCAATAAACATCTAAAGTTTGGGTTTAAAATGAGTTATTTTCAAAGTATGAAACATCTAAATAGATTTAATGTTGACGGGATTTATGCCGGAATTAACCTGCCCAAATTGCGGAAAACGGCTATTTCATGAAAATGAAACAACTCTAAAGGTTGAAGAGACAATTCATTCTAAATTCTGCAGAAAGGCAAAAGGAGAAACTCACAGTTTTATGCACAGAGACCCAAGACATATGGAAACTTTTGATTCAGAAAGAGAAAACGACTCCACCGGAACCCCAGTGTTAAAAAAATAACAGGGATAATTCCTCAAAATTATATCCTAGAGATTTATCATTTAGAATAATTGTCTCAAGAATATCATTATGATTTAGTAATTGTTGGTGGAGGTCCTGCAGGATCATCAGCAGCACATGCTGCTGCAAAAAATGGAATCAAAGTGGCACTACTTGAAAAAGAAAATTCAATTGCTGAAACAGTCAGAACCAGCGGAGTGACATGGATTCAAAATATCAAAGAGTTTGACATACCAGATGATTGTTTTAACCCAATCAAAAATTTTTCATTTTGTTCTCCAAACAACAAAGTAACAATTAGTGATACGGTTCCAAGAGCAGCCGTATTAGATGTAAGAAAGACATACAGATGGCTATCAAATGAGGCAGAAAAGCAAGGTGCAGATATTTTTGTAAAAATGAACATCAAGAATGTTATCAAAAATGAAAATGAAGACATTGTAGGAGTGAAAGGCATAGGCCCCAAAGGAGAAACAACATTTTATTCCAAAGTAGTAATTGACGCAAGTGGATTCCAATCAACAGTGTGCAAAGCCATGAATTTTGCACCACAATGGGAAAGATTTGGGGCAGGTGCAGAATATGAGGTCAGAGTAGAAAATGAAGATGCAGACACATGGTGGTTAATGGTAGGACAAGAGTATTCGCCTGCAGGATATGCGTGGATTTTTCCATTAGGAGGTAACATTGTAAGAGTGGGAGTGGGGATCGGAAAGCCAGAATCAAGTGTAGACCCCACACAAAGACTAAAAGAAATAATGAAGAAAAGATTAGGACCCATAAAAAAATTAGGAAAAATGACAGAAATTGAGTTTCATTACGGATTAATTCCAAATGACGGATTGTCTAGAAAAACTGTTTTTAATAATTTGATATTGGTAGGAGATTCAGCAGGTCAAGCAAATCCTTTGGTATTGGAGGGAATAAGATATGCTATAAAATTTGGAAGAGTTGCAGGAAAAGTAGCCTCAGATGCAATAAAATCAGGTAAAACAGACAAAGCATCACTATATCCCTATGAAGATAGTTGGAGAAAAGAAATTGAATCTAAAATTAATTCAGCAGGCAAAATTCAAAATAGATGGATTAGCCTTACAGATGAAGAGTGGGATAAAGAACTAGATATCATCAAGGAATTAAAACCAGAAGAGTTTATTGATTTCATTAAAGCAGATTTTGGATTATCTAGCATGATCAAGCTAGCAGCACATCATCCAAAATTGGCAGTCAGACAACTCTTTAGTTTGATTAAAAATAAAAAGTAATTATTTTACATTAAAAAATCCAGTAACTATTACATCATGGTATTGTAATTGTGTTACATATACACCAGGATCAAAAGAACGAGAGAGAACTTCAGTAAATAATCCAGAAGAATTATCTTTCAGAGCAATCTCTTCAATTAAAGTACCTCTTTGATCATAAACATCTACAAAAAGATCTTCTCTAAAGGCAAGAGTTTTCTGGACAGCTCCGGATACAATTAATTTATCATCATCATAGATTGCTTCAACTACTGCATCACGGGATCTTACAGGAAGATATCTCTCAATTAGTGTTTTTAGTTCGTTAAGATTGTCATTAACATCATCTTTATCTTTATCCCTAATTGCAAATTCAATTTCATTTATAACAGATGCAAATCTAGGGTTTTGAACAAAGTCATCACTGCCAAATCTTTCTACAAATGATTCTAATTCTGAAAATTCTCGAGCCAATTCAACCATACTCAAATCAACAGCATCATATTCATACTCAAATTCTTCCTCAACATGTACAATTTGTGATGCCTTGGAGTCCTTATACTGCAACATGACAACATACAAGCCAGGATCAGTAGGAGCTATCCATTGAGTAAAGAAATTACCTTGTTTAGTATCAGTAAATTCAAGACTGCTATGAGTAGTTCCATCCATATCATACACTGTAACATACAGATTCTCACGCCTATCAAAGACAGATTTCTCAGTTGCACCGTTAATCACCCAAATGTCTTTTTCAGCATCAAAGAAAATATCATAAATAATATTCTCATCATTGAGTACCAAATGATCACTAAGATAATCGCCAATTTCTAGAATCTTTGATTCAGCATCTACAAAGTTTGCCAGATCAATGAATTTGTTTGCTTGAGCCATCTTTTGATCATATTCATCAACATATTCTGAAAAACCAGAGTTGTAAAATTTAGATACCATATTTGAATAAGCATCTAATTTTTCACGAAAATCAATACGTTTGAGTTCATCTGTGGTATAACCGACATCAGAACCAAGTGGGTCATTAGCGTATGCTTTAGATACCAAACTCCATTCGTCAAATAAATCACGAATTAATTCATCAGCTTGATCAAGATGATTTTGGATTACAAGATCACGCACATCATCAATTTTCTCACCGAAAGTTTCAGTGAATTCGATATAGTTTGGAAGGAATCTATTCTTAGTTAAACTGAGATCGACTAAATTTTCAAGAGATTTTGCACGTTGTAAAATGTCACTTGCACGAACTTTGTATGCATCTTTATTGTATGAATTCAAATCCTCTTTTATTTGAGGAGCTATATCACTAATCCAACTTAGTAAGACCTCAATTCTGTCTATTCTAGTAATGGAAGGGTTGCCAGATTCCATGTCTTTGGCAGTCTTTAAAATTTGGAGTGCATCATCAATTAAAACCAAATTTTGATAATCAGCCTGAAGCTTTGCTTTTTCTTTCATAGTGTTATATTCAAATTCTAAAACAACAAGAGGGTTTCTCTTCTCTCTGAGTTCAATCATGGATTGATCAAATTCAGAGACAATATCCAAGATATCATCAACAGAATTAGCACTTTCAACTCTATCTAAAAGAGACTCCCAATCATTGACAAATACAGAGTTGACTCCAGTGCTTTGAGAAATTTCAACGCTTTTGTGGATTCTAGATGAGATATCAATGATTTGTGTCATCTGATGAATCTCAGACTCAAATTCCAAAATGTCTGCAACAGAATTAGCCGAGGTCAGATCCCGTTCTAAAGCATTCCAGTCAGGCTGAATCAAATTAGCAAGATCACTATTTTCTTCAGAATCAGAGAAGATAAATCTATCAACATTGTCTAATTCCCTTAAAAGAATAGCTGCTTGGTGTAATTCAGCAACACGAGCAGATGAATTAAGCAATTCGGCTAGAGATTCTATCTCCACCAGAATAGATTTGAGAGATTCCCAATCGCTTTGAACTAGGCTGTACAAATCACTTTGCTTCCTAGAAACTACATCAAGATATCTTGATTTGGAAAGAACATCAATGAGTTGGTTTAATTCATCAGAATAGATAGGAGCTGTTCCCCTTGCAAAAATAAACCCAATCTCATGTTTAACAAGTTTACTCATAACAGTGTTAGATTTTTTCATTAAACTTAAGAGTGTGGCCTCTAATTCATCAAAAGTAGGAGTTCTCTTTGTGATTTTTTCAGGATTAACATTTTTGATATCTACAAAAGCATCAGAGATTAAATTAATTGCAGTGGTTTTATCTCCAATTTCATAATGAAATACAGCAGCAAAAATCATCTTATCTATAGACTTTGCAATTTCAAAAGAAATCTCATCTTCACCTAGTAATTTTTGAACTGAATGTAGTGATGAAGATACTGCAGGTCTAATCAAGGGATCAATTTCAATCATAAGGTCATCTACAAAAAATTCACTCCACAATTCAACATAATCAGATTTGAGTTCTTCTAGATCACTGGAAGCAGAATTAGGAATAGGAGGAGGAATATCAAATAGTTTGCCAATGACAGAACTTTGAGAAGATATCAAATCCTGAGCCACAGAGATCATTTGAGGCTCAGTTGCTTGAGAATAAGCATTGGATGAAACAGTAAAACCAGTAGATTTTGAATAATCACCATAGAATAATTTTATTTCATATTCTCCAGAAATACCACAAATTCTGCCCTTTAGTGGAATTACATCAGTGATGAAATCACCATTGGGCAATGGAAGTAATTGTTGAATTTGGCATAAATCTCCTTGAGAATTATGAATCTGCATTATTAGAAAAGAGTCATCCACCAAACTTGCAATTCGGCCATAGACAAACATAGGTTCACCCCTGTCATATTCTCCAAAATTTTCAAGAATTGTGATGTTATCAGGAGTTTGAGCAGATGCATATACAGGCATCAAAAGCAAGACAAACATGCTTAGTACGACTGGAATTTTGCCCATAACGATACAAAACGATATACGTTATACTTAAAACTTAAGCAGTTATGATATGAGGATATTTTGAAACGGCTAACTTTGAGATCTCTTAATATTGCTGTTAACTCAGTACATGTAAATTTTCTCCAAAATCGGCACGCCCTAGAAATCATCAACAAAACTAGAGCAGAAATCAAACATATTCTGTAACAATCATACGCCAATACTCAGGCAGAGTAACTCTTTTGTTTTCATGGCATGGTCCAAACAAAGAATGGCAGACATGGATTCGTACGATACTCACATATCCTCAATGTTGCCTTTATCTTAGTTAGAATTATTTACAGTTACCGTAGAGATAAAAAACAAGAAAATGGACAAAGTAAGAAAAACTTTTGACAAGTGGGCTCAAAACGGAAAAGCAGAATTAATGGAAATAGAACACGGAACAAATGTTTTGAGATTTTTAAAATCCATATCATTTAACAAGCCATTTACATTTTTAGACGTTGGATGTGGGAATGGATGGGTAATTAGAAGAATAGCCGCGGAGAAAAATTGTAAAAAAGCCATAGGAATTGATAAAAGTAAAAAGATGATCATTCAATCTAAAAAAAAGGCAAAAAATAAGAAAGAAGAATTTATTCATACAGATATTGAATCAATGAGGTACAAAGGAAAATTTGATTTTGTTTTTTCCATGGAGTCTATATACTATGCAGATTCTATTGAAATTGCACTTGAAAAAATATACAAATTGTTAAAACCTAGAGGACAATTTTTTTGTGGAACTGATTTTTACACAGACAACAAGGCAACAACAAGATGGGCAAAAATTATGAAAATTCAGATGCATTTGCATTCAAAAAAAGAATGGAGGAAATTCTTCAAAGAGACAGGCTTTGAGGTCAAAACAGAACATCTCAAAGATTTGAAAAGCAAGAAAAAGTGGAAACATGAATATGGAACACTATTTATCACAGGCACAAAACCTACGAAATAATACATAAATTCTATAACTTTGTATATTCTTTATGTGAGCTGGAGCACGACACGCTGCTACGGCAGAGGAAACTCCTCCCTCCATACAAGAAATGTGATCTGGAGATAGATAACCAGAGATGGTTGGCAACGTAACAGAAAAAAATCCAATATGGCGCACAGTGATGGCAAAACCTGAGGTTTCCATAAAAGGAATGAAAAAGACGACCCACATGGAGCAAAGCCAAACAGAACTCAAAGTTCTTGTACTAGGTTCAGGTAGGCTGCAAAGCGAAATATCGTGAAAACAGAAGGAGGGTTACTCCCAGCACACATTATTTTTAAAATACATACAAAAAACGTGTGTGCTTATGTCCCAACTAACACATACTTTACAATCTCATGCAAAAGATTTGCATCTTTGCATATTTTCAGTCATGACGTAACTCATCAGATTTCCAGACATGTCCATTTCTTTCTAATTCTAACACATACTCTAATCTTCGTGTAAATGACAAATTCTCGTAATGCAGGGTTCAGCTCTGCCTGTTGTTTGCAGGTTCTATGTTGTCATACAACAAAAACGTAAACAGATCGTCTTTTGCGTTGTTTAGTGTAACACAAAACTTTTTTTAATTTTTTTGTTTGGATGCTCAGAGGCAGTCCTCTCAGATGGATTTATTGTAGCACCGTCATCTTCGTTCAACTGATTTACATGCGCATCTTTTATGTTGCAAAATAATTTCTGCAAGGAACAATACAATGATTCTGAATTGTCTGTTGCTGTGTTTCCCAACATGACTAGTTGATCCAATTAATTTCATCACCCAAGCTTTAGATCAGAATATTCTGTATTATTCCATGAACAGAAACTGGAAAAATTACAACAAAACACTAGTTAGACGTGGAGAAATCATGTTGTCCTTTGACGCAATGGAATCATGGAGTATGGAACTAAAAGAGATGAATCACAAAAAGGAAGGTCATCGATTTGTCTATCCCGAATCATTCATGGAGGCGCTAGGATACTGTCATCTCTATTTGCATCTTCCATTCAGACAAACAGAAGGTCTGATAAAATCACACCTCCAATCCAAAACAAAGACTCCCACATATTCTGCCATTTGGAAACGTGTCAACAAACTTGACATCAAGATGAATCCAAAACTAGGAAAAGACATTGTCATTGCAATAGACTCAACTGGAATCAAGGTTGCAGACAGAGGTGAGTGGATGAGACAGAAATGGCAGAAGAGAAGAGGATTTCTTAAAATTCATGTGGCAGTAGATGTGAAATCTAAACAGATCACAGGGATTGATATTACAGATGACAAGTCACATGATTCAAAACATTTCATATCGCTAGTTGAGCAATCAAAACAGTTTGGCAATGTCACTAAAACTTTGGCTGATGGTGCATATGATACAAAGGATAATTTTTCATATCTGTATTATGATAATGATATTCTACCTGCAATTAAAACAAGAAAAAACTCATCAGTTGTAACTGATTGTTATCCTCGGAGAAAGTCTGTTTTGGCACAATTGTATAACTTGGATCTATGGAAGCTCAGCGTAAGCTATGGGGATAGATGGATTGTAGAGGGAGTATTCTCTGTATTCAAAAGAATGTTTGGAGAGCATGTGACATCGCACAAGAGAGAAAACATGATTCATGAATTGAAAATGAAAGTTTGTCTGTACAATAAAATGATTGCAATGCAATAGAATCAGAAATGATTTCAAAGCATCAAAGAGTGTTGATGGTTATTTGGGGTTGGGAAACAAAGCATTGTCTGTTTCTAGTTTTTTAAATGTATGTCTTGTCTCACACAATATATGGACTTATGCATCATCTCGGTCTTGCATCAAATATTCCACATGGTGTTTATCCATCACACATACTGTAACTCTTGCAAATGATGGGAAACGTTTTTGCAATGCATTTGTACCTCTACTTTTTTTTAACTGTAATGTGACATAAATCCTCATGTACTCCCCAAGGTGGAAATCCATCTCGTTTTACCATGTATGGAATATTTTGTCTCATCAAAACAAGTATCTTTCAAGTCGCATATGTCTTGTGTAGAAAATAATAAGAATGAAAGACTAGTTCATTGAACTGACGTACTCTTTACAGATATCTGCACCACATTTACAAGTTCCATCACAAAGACATGCACCTTGCATGACACAATCACATTCAGAACCCATTTCAACAGATGCGGCACACCCACATGCAGCTTCTTCTTCAGACGAAGAATCTATTTGAGGGGGAGGGGAGTTCTGTTGTGAAGAATTATCATAATGACTACGAGTTTGTTGATAATCTGCATCATCTTTTAGTTGAGCTTCCCCTCTGTTGGTCTTGTAACCTCCAGAGGAATCACTAGTTTCGTATCCTACCAGCCTATTTGGATCAATTCCTTGCTGACCTTGTCTTTCATTTTTAAGAGATCTGCTACTGATAAAGAAAAATGCAATACCGGCAACTGCTGCAATTCCAGCCATACCATAAACAATGAAAACTGGAAAGTCACCAGTTGACGTAGTCATATAATCTTCAGAAGGAGTTGGAGTAACACCGATAATTTCGACACCATCTAAAACATCCAAAGCGCCAAATCCTATTGCAGACAGATTTGCTTGGTCTGAGGATTGAATACTTCTTACAGTGTAAGTTTGATCAGAAATAACGACAGCTTCAAAAACTCTTTCGACTTGTCTTCCTTCTCTAATACTACTTTCACCCATAGTCCATGAAGATACAACAAATCCTGCAATCGTATCATCTAATCCAAATGTTCCAGCATCTACATTGATGCCAGTTGGATCAAATAAAAAGTGCCAGTTAGTTAATGGTTGTTCTAAAATAAAATCAGCATTGATAAGATGTTTGCCTAAAACTTCTTCGGCTTCAGTGTTAGCAAAATAAGTATAAACTTCAGGTTCTTGATCTCGTAAAAGGTTGATTGGGATATTAATTTCAACACCATCAATTGTAATTTCTTTATCAGTAGTCATTCCTCTCCAACCTAAGTCAACTAAAATTCTTTGACCATCATCTGTAATTACATAATCACCTAGAGTACCTTCTAGAACTACACGATAATCAATTGAAGTTTGGATGTTTCTTGCTTTGAGATGAAAATCATAAGTTACAACCAAGTCATCAATTTGAGCTTGACTTCCATCATTTGCAATGCCACGATTCAATTCTTCCATCAGAATCTGCACACCAGGATCGGAAGAATCAGCAATTCCAGATATAGTCCACTCTTTTCCTTGTAATTCATCAAAGAGATTTCCACCGTTTGGATATTCAATGAAGATAGTTTTTTGATAATTTATTTTAAATGGAGATAGTTCATCGTTAGGATTAATCCTAGCATCTAATTGGGCGGCCCAAACAGGAGTAACAATACCAACAATGATAAAAGCAGATAGCAAAACAGACAATATTACAGCCCGAGACACGAGTAAAATCCATGAAATTGTGCTAATAAACTTATCCCAATTACCTAGATCGGCAGTGTTTGAAAAAGTAATATTAAGTAAAGATACAACAATATTCAGTTTTAGAGGAATATGGTATGATTACAGTCTTAGCAGGAGGAACAGGGTCAGTTAAACTGGTTCGAGGACTAGTTGTTCAAGAATCCAAAGTCAACGTGATTAGTAATGTTGGAGATAACTATTGGTTATACGGATTGTACGTATGTCCAGACATTGATACCATAGTATACGGATTAGCAGATTTGCTTGATCAAGAAAGGGGATGGGGGATGAAAAAAGACACATTCAACTTTTTACGTCAAATGGAAGTTTTTGGGGAGGAGACATGGTTCAGAGTGGGAGACAGAGATGCGGCCACTCATTTGATTAGAACTAACATGTTAAAGAATGGAAAAAATCTAAGTGACATTACAAAATGGATGTGTGAAAAATTTGCAGTTAGTGCAAATATCATTCCAGTTACAGATAACAGTATAGAAACTAGAATTACTACAGAGAAAGGAGAATTGCATTTGCAAGAATATTGGGTTAAACATAGAGGAAAAGACCCCGTAGAAGGAATTCAATATATCGGAGCAGACAAAGCTCGTCCAAATCCAGAAGCAATAAATGCAATTCATGATGCAGACATGATAATTTTAGCACCGGGAAATCCACTAACATCAATTGGTCCAATGCTTCAGATAAAAGGAATTAGAAAAGAACTATCAAAAATAAAAAAGAAAGTAGTTGCAATCAGTCCATTAATTGGAGACAATGCAATTAGCGGTCCTGCTGCAAAATACATGCAAGCAGCAGGAATAGAATCAAACGCATATGGATTAGCAAAAATGTATTCAGATGTATGCTCAAACATCATTATAGATACCAAAGACAAAATGCTATCAAAGAAAATTCAGAGTTTGGACATGAAAGTGTTTGAGACAAAAATTACTATGAAAAATAAACTAGCAGAAGATGCATTAGCAAATTTCATTTTAAAACAAGTACACGTATAATTTGAAAATAGCAGCAATAATTCCTGTAAAGACTTTCTCTAAAGCAAAAACACGCCTAGGTTTATCGCCACAACAAGTTGAAGATTTATGCATTGTTATGTTAGAGGAGATTTTACATACATTATCTATTTCACCTCAAATTGAAAAAACAATAATGGTTACAAAAGAAGAAAAAGCAATAAAGATTGGAAAGAAATTCGATACAGTCACCATCATTGATGAAAAAGAAGAAAGTGTCAATAATGCAGTGGCATTAGCTGATGAGTATCTTTTAGGGAAGAGCTTTGATGCATCAATTGTATTTCCACAAGACATACCATTTATCAAAACTCAAGATATTGACTTTATGCTAAACTACAAGACACACCCAAATTTTGCAATCATTGTTCCATCTAGAAGATTTGATGGGACTAATGCACTAGTTAGAATGCCAATTGATTTGATGGAGACCCACTATGACGAGGATAGCTATAAGATTCACATGAACACTGCAAAAGAAAAGACCCTAAATGTTGCAATGGTGTTTGTCAAACGAATAATGTGGGATGTAGATAATGCAAAAGACTTGAAATTTTTACTAGAACAAAATGAAAAGCCAGAGATTTCAGAGAAAATTAAAGAAATACTAAACGGCCAGCATAAGCATCACAGAAAGGAAATGTAATCAAGGTTCTAGCCGATGGTGCATATGATTCCAAAGACAATTTTGATGAATGTGAAAAGAGAAATGCAATTCCAATTATTCCAATAAGAAAGAATTTCTCAGGTAAGGCAAATAAAAGCACTGCAAGAAAGAAGCAAGGTTTCATGCAGCTTGGCAATTGTAAAATGAATCGTAAAAATGTGAAAATGTTTAATCATTTAACAAATGAGCAAAAGATACAGAATAGAAACAAATGGAAAATTAGAGTTGGTTATGGAAGACGCTGGTCTGCAGAGATTGCAATTTCCACATTCAAGAGAGTTCTTGGAGAGAATATTTCAGCCAGAGTTTGGTGTAACGTGATAAGGGAGATAAAATTCAAGGTCATGATTTACAATTTGATGATTGATGATGCATTAGCACAGGAGATGAATCAGAATTAGATGTTTGATTTGTTTTGAGAATGAAAGTGTTAAGCAGAATTGGGAAACAAAGTTCGAAGACTCTATTATCCTCAAATTAGTTCACCCCATCATTTCCAGACTAAAGTCAAGATACGTTTGGAAAAGAGGAAAGAATCACAAGATTATGCAAAAGTTAGATCCAATCCAGATATCCTGGATAGTAACTGTCTAGAGTTTTGAAGTACTTTCTTTAATATTTTTTATCTATATCTTTTCTGATCAGTGACAAATTACAATATACAATTGTCAGTATATGATGAGCTGGAATATTATCGCAACAGATGTCACTCGTTGGAGCAAGAAAACCGTCAGTTACACAGAGAAATTGCAGAACTAAAACAAACAGTGTCTACACTTGTTGCAAGAAATATCAAAGCAAAACCAAACAAGACTGAAACTGCAAAAAAGAAGAAAACATCAAGACATCCTAGAAAAAGCAGAAGCAGACGGGCACACATTGATGATGCCATTACAGTTGACCAAAAAGAGTGCAACACATGTGGCAAATCACTCTCAGAACCAACTGATTCATACACCAGAATAGTAGAAGACATCATTCCTGCAAAAGCAGTTGTGACAAAATATACGATAGTTAGACGATACTGCACAAACTGCAAAAAACAAATCTCGGGTAACATTCACACTGTACTGTCAAATGAAAGGTTTGGAATTAGGCTCATGGTGCTAATCACATCACTAAAAACTATCGGATTATCGTATGGTAAAATATCTCATCTTTTGCAGATGCTCTTCTCACTGCACATTACAGAATCTGCAATTAATCATGCAGTATCAATAGTATCAAAAGCATTTGGGAGCAGATATGATACAATGATTGTGGAGTTAAAAGAAGATCTAAACATACATGGTGATGAGACAAGTTGGAGGGTAGATGGCCAGAACCACTGGTTGTGGGCATTTGTGAGTAAATGGACTGTAATTTACGAGATTGACAAATCACGTTCAATGGATGTTCCCAAGAGAATTCTCAAGGGATATGATGGCAACATTACAAGTGATTCGTACCCTGCATGGAACCATGTTGGAAGCACTCACCAGAAATGTCACATCCATTATCTCAGAGAGGTTAATGATACCATTAATCACAAGAATCCCGGACCAGAATTTGCACCATTTGCCAAGAATCTCAAGAAAATAATTTATGACTCTCATGGTGTGGCAAAAATAAAATCAGAATCAGAAAGAATCCATGCAAAAAAGAATCTTGAAAGGAGAATTAATCACATCATATCAAAAAAATACACAGAGAAAAACTGTATCAGGTTTGTAAAAAGATTGAAACGTGAGAGAAAAATGCTTTTTACATTCCTAATTACTGGAACTGATTCACACAATAACACAGCAGAGAGGGCAATCAGACCAAATGTGATAATTCGTAAAATTACAAACGGTCATAGAACCATTCATGGTGCTGATTCTCATAAGATACTGATGAGTATAAAGGAGACATGCAGATTACGAGGATTAAACTTTCATGATTATTCTTTAGAATATCTTGGAGATTTTACTTCAAAACTCTAGACAGTTACCCTGGATAATCAAGTCAAAAGAGGATGGTGCCAAGAACGCAGACGTAGCCTCATCCATGAAGATATCTGTTCGGTGGGTGCAGAAACTCTACTCACGGTATCGCCGTACTGGTGCAATTCCGATTCTAGGCAAGCCTGGAAGGCCAAAGGGAATAACTATAACCATATGTGCCAAAATCAGCTAGGAAATTAGATGGTACTTGCATTCGTATCAAGAAAGTAAGAAATGCAAACAAACACACTACCCTTCCTGAAAAAAAATATTTGATGTTTGTAGGATTGGATGTTCACAAGAACTCTGTACAGGTGGCAGCAGTAGATGAGATTGGCAAATTATTATTTAACAAAAAGATTTCCAGTGATTTTTCTGCTATTAGCAAAATTACATCCAAAATTCCAAAGAACGCAAAATATGTTTTAGAGTCATCATCTGTCTGGTATGGCCTTTATAGACACATGACAGACAAATTACATCTTGATGTTATACTATCTAATCCATACAACACAAAGATAATAGCATCATCACTCAAAAAGACTGATAAAATTGATGCGTACCATCTTGCAAATTTGCTACGAGGAGGGATACATTGCAGAATCATTTGTGCCAGATCACACAATTGTGCAATACAGACAGCTTGTAAGACATCGACACAAGATTGTGCGCATCATTGTAAAGATGAAGAATTCCATACATGGTATTACACTACAGGAGGGAATCCATATCAAAGCAACACCATTTTCCTCAGAACACATACGTGCACTTGGAAAATTGGAGAGTTATAGAATAGATTCGTACCTACAAAGCATAAAATTTCACAAAAAGGAGGTTGCAAAGATAGATTCCATGATACGTCGCATGGTAAATGATAATTCTGATGTGTGTATTTTGACATCAATACCTGGAGTTGGACCATACACTGCATTGAGCATATTCTCAGAAATTGCAGAGATTAGCAGATTTTCAAATTCTCACAAGTTATGTGCATATGCAGGGATTGTTCCATCGGTGAGAAATTCTGCAGATACAATACATCACGGAAGAATTACAAAGAGAGGAAGCACCATGCTAAGATGGTTGCTAGTGGAGGCAATTCATGCACATGTTAGATACGCACCAGATAGCGACATTACAAAATTTTATAATCGCATTAAGAAAAAGAGGGGGACCTCAAAGGCAGCAGTTGCTGCTGCATCAAAGTTATTGCGTGTCATATATTGGATGTTAAAGGAGAGGAGAGAATTTATTCAATGTCATCAATAATTTGTAAAACATTACAGTTAGGAGTTTGGCCGCGTTTTCACATTGAGGATGCATAATACCTCGAAACTATAACCGCGGTTTCACCTAATAAATGGATGAAGATGGTACTGGGGGAGAACCCCGAATGGATATGTGTCTGGTTTCATCTGTGATTGAAAGTATGAGTGTATTAGCGTAAGCTGTAATTAATATGGCAAAAATACCGACAATAGTTAAAAGGGATTCACATGGATATGTGAATAAGAAAGCAAGGAAATCAGATAGCATAAAAAATGAATCTAGTTCCAAGGTTCGTAAATACTCGGCTCCAAAAAAGATTACAAACAAACAGATTAGAAAAAATCCAAAGAAAGGCATGTTTGTGGGCATTGACCTGCACAAGAAGTTTCTTCAAGTAATAAATGGATGATGCAGGCAAAGTATTACAAAATGACAAAGTGGATAACACGCATGAATCCATAAAAAAGCATTTTGCAAAAATACCAATTTCTGCAAATATTGTAATGGAATCCTCATCAGTCTGGTATGACACGTATCGATTTCTCACAGATACTTTGGGATACAAAAACGTCACACTCTCAAACCCATATTTGACAAAGGCAATTGCTACATCAAAAAAGAAAACAGACAAGATTGATGCCAAGATATTGGCAGATCTTTTACGAGGAGGATACATTGCCACATGTTATGTTCCAGACAAAAAGATTGTACAACAAAGACAGCTTGTAAGATATAGGAAAAAACTAATCCAATGGAGAACATCTGTCAAGAATTCAGTTCATGGAATATTGTTACAGGAAGGAATCAGGATTCCAGGAGTTACATTCACTGAAACATACAACAGAAGACTCAAGGCACTAGGAGATTACAGAATAGACGGATTCTTGCAACAAATCAGCCACCTTAATTTACAGATTGCAGAGATTAATTCCAAAGTGTATGCTGCTGTAAAAGTTAATCCTGATGCAATTTTGATAAACTCGATTCCGGGAATTGGGCATTATTCTTCGCTTGTCATTGCATCAGAGATTGCAGATATTGAGAGATTCAATGATTCTCACAAACTGTGTGCATATGCAGGAGTTGTACCATCAGTTAGAAACTCTGCAGATACAATACACCATGGCAGAATAACAAAAAGGGGAAGCATGACATTGAGATGGGTTCTAACAGAATGCATACACACTCATGCAATTCATGCCAAGGATAGTGACATTACAAAATTTTACAATCGCATTAAAAAGAAAAGAGGATCATCCAAAGCTGCAGTAGCTGGTGCATCAAAGATCCTGAGGGTGATTTATTGGATGTTAAAGGAGAGGAGAGAATTTGTACAAAATTATAGTTAGGACTGCAAGTCGCGTTGTAATTATTGAGGGACAAGGCCTCGTCTAATAACTGCGAACAATCCTAACTAGGATGAAGATAGCATTGAGAGAATAGTCTCGTATGGATACATGTCTGCCATCTTTTGATTGAAACCATTCTCTAGCGAAAGCCATGCCCTGATGTATGGAAAGAGAGGAAATGTATAAAAACAATTCACATGGATAATTACAGAGCAGATGGTACAGACTGTCCAGTCTACATTTGAAAAGTTCAGGTGTTCTGCAGTATTCCTGGAGAAAATAATTGATACCACTGGAACACACATACCTCACAATACCATACACAAAATTATGAGAGATGAGGGGTTGGCAGAAGATCAGCCAAAGAAGAGGAGAAGGCGAAAGTGGGTTAGATATGAAAGGACATATTCAAACTCCATGTGGCATACTGACTGGAAGCAGTTAGACGATGGCAGATGGTTTCTGTGTTACCAGGATGACGCATCAAGGTTTATCGTTTCTCATGGAGTGTTTGCAGAGGCAACAACAGATAACGCACTTGTAGTATTACATGAGGCAATTGCAAAGCACGGTAGGCCTGCATCAATTCTAACTGATCATGGCTCCCAATTTTATGCAAACCAATCAGAATACAAGAGAAAAGGAGCATCACAGTTTGAGCAAGAACTGGTTAGACTTGGAATAAAACACATCATGGCAAGAGTGAACCATCCTCAAACCAATGGCAAGCTCGAAAGATTTCACGGCGAGATTCAGAGAAAGCAGAAATGGTTTGGCACCATTGATGAGCTGGTCCACTGGTACAACCACATAAAGCCACACATGTCACTTGACTGGGATAATCTTGAGACCCCTGTAAAGGCATATGCAAGAAAGATGCCAGGGAAAGGAACAAGAGTTATTGATGAGCAGACAGGAGAAGAATACGATGTCAAATAAGGGACGAACTGATTTTGGGATACAACAACAGAATCCGAAGACCAGGTTCTGTGTAATCTTCGAGACCCAAAATATTGATCTTCTTCAGATTGAGGGAAAGACGTTATGTTTGGCTATCTTGCAAGTAAACTTGTTAGTTTTAGATGTAATTCTTTATCAATAATTGCAACCTTAAGAAAATAATCCAAATTGGATTCTCTGTCTTTTTTACGAGTGTTGACAATATCATCATAATCAATTTCTAACAATTCACAAAATTCACGACCTGTCAAGGCATCGTCTTTTGTGATCTTATTCTTGAATCCTTTTACTATTTCCTCACGAGATGTTTTATTAAAACAACAAATATGGCCATCAAACGTATATTGCATTTTTTGTGCGTTTTTTCTGATAAATTCATACAAATGTTCTTTTTCTGCACTTGATGATTTTGTATCAAATTCACATCCATCTTTTAGTTCTATCAAATGACATGCTTTTTTGTTATCCTTTTCTACAAACACCATGAAATCAGGTTCAACACCATCAAACTTGATGATGTTTGATTTTTTAATACTTGTCTTAGGCACTACTGATATTCCTTGATGGTTTGTTGTTTCAAGGTATTTATCAAGATTGTCTATGATGTTCACTCTTTTTAAAATCATATCTTCAAGGTCATTACCATTTTTTATCACCAATGACTGAGTTCTACTCAAAAGAGACGCTAACTGTTGATTCCCAAAACATCTGAAATATGCCTCACCTTGACATTTCTTTATTTTTGTATCTGATAATTTGACCATTTTATCTTCTAATATCACAACCCAAAAAGTTTCGATTAGCAGTATTACAAGCCTCTAAAACTGAAAATGAACCTGCTGCTGGATCAACAACCAAGTCAAATTCATTGGTTACAGCTCTGATAAGTCGTGTCTGTAAATCTATTGGTTTTGTATGATGATATTTTTTGTGTTGGGGGGGGGGGATTTTCTCATCCCACACATCAGGAATATTTCTCAATGTCCAACATCCTTTAGCTCTTTTAGGTTCTTTTTGTAAAACTAATAAAAACTCACTAGTATGTCTTGCACGATACCCCAATCCAATCTTTTTCTTGTTCCATGTTATCATATCAACAGTGTTGAGGCACGTAGATTCAAACCATTCTCTATGATCCGTACATAAATGGAATTTGTCCAACCATAAAAACAAATGTCCCGATGGAATCAACACACGTGCAATTTCAGAGATAAATTCAGAGATTGTATTATTACTCATTTGAGGAATTTCAACTCGCTTGTGATTTCTTGAAGTATCTTCATTACCATATTTCATTTGTTCGTATACTCCTCTATATTGAGGATCAAAAAAAGATACTGGTATACTATCATCAGGTATGTTTGAAAGAAATTTCAATCCATCCATTTTTAATTTCTTGTTGATTTTTAGACGTGGGGGTAATGTTACTTTTGGCGTAGTCAATGTTCTTGTAGACGAAAAAACACTCAATTCTTATTTGTTCCCTTTACTAACCATGATTTTTTTTCCATCTATTATAAATTTGATTGAATTAGGGTTATTTAGGAATTCTAAGATCGGTTTGGGTATTCTGCAAATCGTACTATGTCTACCATCATCAGAGAGTTTTACAGAAAAATTTGTTTCGTCTTTTTTCCAACGAGTCAACTTATATTTTTAATCATCATAGATACATATTAACCGATCGTTTAGTTTTGCATACGGTTAATAGTAAGCATTAAATAAGCATACGGATAATATAGAATATGAATCAAGTAAAAATGATTGGCAATGATGAAGCCGTGACCCTCTTATCCGTCATGGGAAATGACGAAATTGGATCGTACAATCTGAGCCACGTACTTTTTTTCCCACTTGGTTCTATTTATTTTTTCAAGGGGTTTTATACATGAACGCAAGAATACAAAGAGCCAAACAAATTATGGAAACAAAAGGATATTGTTCTCAACTAGATTCAAATAATTTTAGTGTTCGTTCTCAAACGAATCCAAAAAATCGTTATAAGACCTCTTGCGTAATTATAGCGATTTTTTCTCAAATTTTGTATTTTAACAGAATTCATACCTGAAAATTCAAATTTCTCAACTCATTTGAAAAATCCTGCAGCAAAATTCACGCCTAGAAATAATTACGCAAGACGTCTATACTGTATCAAGAACTGATAATGGGTTAAGATGTAAGTGCAAAGACCATCAAGTCCGAAAAGCAGACTGTAAACACATCAAAATAGTCTTAGATGTAATCAAGAATAATCAATGTAGGAAAAACAATACTTTCAAGATTTTAGAGCGTTCCAAACTAGCTCTGTGTAAATACTGTGATTCAGGTAAGATAATAAAAAAGGGTATGCGTAAGACTAAATCTGGTGATGTTCAAGTTTTCAAGTGTAAGGACTGCAAACGTAGGTTTACTGCTAACTTTGGTTTTGGGAAAAAACAGTCAAATGAAAATACCATAACTGGAGCATTACAGATGTACTATTCAGGAATGTCCGTTAGAAAAATTGCAGATCATTATGAGATGTTGGGTGTTGATGTATCATTCAAGACTATCTATAACTGGATAACTCAATATTCCAAACTAACATCAGTTTATCTTAATTGCATAGTTCCAAGAGTTGGAAACTGGTTTCGTGCTGATGAGGTATGGGTTAAGGTAAATGGTGAACAGTGTTATCTATTTGCCTCAATGGATGATGATACTAGATATTGGTTGGCTTCAGACATGGCAGATAACAAGTTTCATCATAATACGGATAATTTACTAGAATTGACCAAAAGACAAGCTGGGAAATCTCCAAGAAATTTCATAACTGATGGATTACAGGCATATATGAAATCCTCAAAGAAAGTTTTTAGAAAGAAGACAAACCACGTTAGGCATATTCACATTGCAGGTAAAAGAGATCGTGATAACAACAACAAGATGGAGCGAATCAATGGAACTATTAGAGACAGAGAAAAGGTATTCAGGGGATTAAAGAGAATAGACACGCCACTTATCGAGGGAATGAAGGTCTACTATAATTTCACAAAGAAACATGAGGCATTAAAGGGTAGAACACCAGCAGAGGCCTCAATGATTGAGATTGACGGTAAGAACAAGTGGAAAACTATCATTGAAAATGCTAGTCTACATAAGGAAAATTCAATCTGAAGAAGATCAATATTTTGGGTCTCGAAGATTACACAGAACCGAAGACCACAATACTTATAAGTAATAATTTAGAAAATGTTAAATATTATCATAAAAGGTTTTGAAAAAAATGGTTAAAGCAACAAATCCAAAAGACAAATGTCCCAGATGTGGAAAAGGAATCCTAGTCACAGATGCAAATACAGGTGAGAATTTTTGTGGCAGGTGTGGATTTGTCATTACTGATAAAGTAGAAGAATCAGGCCCAGAATGGAGATCATTTTCAAACGAAGGTGAAAACAAAAGCAGGGCAGGAGTTCCAACATCACTTGCAATGCACGATATGGGGCTAGCTACTGTAATCAATCCACAAAACAGAGATGCAACAGGCAAGCCATTAACTGCTGCAATGAAAAGCACCATTGAAAGACTAAGAACATGGGACAGTAGAAGCCAGGTTCATGAACCAGTGGATAGAAACTTTAGACAAGCATTTAGTGAATTAGACAGATTAAAAGATAAACTTGCAGTGGGGGATTCAGTTATTGAAAAGGCAGCTTACATTTACAGAAAAGCCTTAGAGAAAGGACTAGTCAGAGGACGTTCCATCTCGGCATTAATTGCATCAGCACTTTATGCAGCATGCAGAGATACAGAAACGCCTAGAACTCTAAAAGACATTGGTCAAGCAAGCAACATCAAACGTAAAGATATTGCAAGATGTTATCGATTATTACTTCGGGAATTAAATCTAAAGATGCCAGTAGTTAATCCAATAAAATGCATTTCAAGAATTGCAAGCAAAGCAGGATTATCTGAGAAAACAAAAAGAAAAGCAACAAAAATTCTACAAACAGCAGAAGAACAAAAAATTTCAGCAGGTAAAGATCCAATGGGGCTAGCTGCTGCTGCATTGTACGTAGCATGTGTCACCAATGGAGAAAATAAAACACAAAGAGATGTTGCAGAAGCAGCCGGAGTAACAGAAGTTACAATCAGAAATAGATACAAAGGATTGAAAATAGCACTAGACCTCTAGAGTAGATTTTGTTTTAGAATAAAATCTATTGACAAGTAAAATAACAATTGAAAATAAACCTGCAGCTAACAACAAAATTTCCATAGTAGACATTAACGAATGTGAAAATGCATCTTCGATTGAAATCCGATTAATCTGAGAAATAAAATTGGCATACGAGAAAACAAAATAATTGGTAGCCCAGTGAATCAACAAAGAGGCAACAAAACCATATCTAAGATAAACCCAACCTAAGATTATTCCGCCTGCAGCAGCTTGAGCAAATTTACCCTCACTCCAGGAATCACCAAACGCAATATGAGCAAATCCAAAAAGAACACCTACAAACACTATCAGAAGAATGGCCTTTTTTGAATCAAAGATATCCAAAGCATCCGGCGTCCACAAACATCTTATAAAATATCTCATAGAGGATTTTGATGAATATAATACAAATAACGGGATGCCGGTCAAGATTAGACGAAATCCAAACTCTTCAAGCAGAGGAGATAAGCTAACATAAAAAAATTGGATTAAATCATTGTCAACTAAAGGGGGGACAATATCAACACCTATCCATTTTTGAAGAAAAGTTATCAGAGTGGAAACTAAAATTAAAATTGAAAACCATTTGGTGATTCCCATCATATAGTTTACTCGAGTTTCATATTTCCCAACTGAAATTATCAGAGAAAGAGTTTTGAGAAAATCACGACGTGGTCCTAAAATAGCAATTACAAAAAGAACAAGATAAAAAATCCACAAGACAACAAAGACATCGCCAACACTCACATCAGTAAAAATTTGATAAAAATCAATTCCTTTAAAAAATTCTAAATGAGTTAAAGGGTATTCATAGTTGATATCACCACCAACATCAGTTTCAAAGATAACATAAATCCCAACAGGGAATGAAATTAGCAGTAAACCGAGAATCACTGAAAGTAATGCAGTAAAAGGAATTCCAATTAATTGAAGTAATTTATTTGAATTTTGCAAGTTATTTTAATGTAATTCTATAGTATCTTCTGCAAATCCTAAATTAATCAAAGTGTCTTTGATTGTATCTCTGTGATCACCTTGTAAGAAAATATAACCTTCTTTAGCAGTACCGCCACAAGCATATTTGTTTTTAAGTTCTTTTGCAACAATTTCTAAATTATTCAGTTTAGGATCTAACCCGTCAATCATAGTGCCTTTTTTCTTAAAACGTCTAGTTTCTAGTCTGATGATAATTTTAGTACTATCTTTGGCAAGTTCGCCACATGCACACAAATCTTCTGGAAGACCACAAGTATTACAAATTATTGCCATTCGTTCGAATTAAATTTGATTATTCATACTATTAAGCCTTGTTTGGTTATTAAGAAAAAGGGAAAATAAACGGATTTTTTAGATAGAAAATTAAAAGAAGATAGTGGTAGAGGAACTTACAAAAAAAGCAGCTGAAATGCTGTTAAAAGGGGCCACATTGCTTAGTGAACCGTGCCCATATTGTAAAGGAGTCAGAGTGATGAAAAAAGGTCAAGCACTATGCATTAGTTGTGGCAGACAACCAGAGAAAAGAGACATTTCACAGACAAGTCAATCAGAGAGCCACATACCAATAGAAAAAACATTAAGAAAAAAATTGGAATTACTCTCAAAAGAATTAGAAGAGGAAGAAAATCATGAAAAACAACAAATTATTCTGAAAACAATTAATTCATTATTAGAAACAATAGAAAAAGTGAAAAAACAATAAAAGATTTCTCAGATAAAATACAAATATTATCTGAAAAAAGTAAAAAGATCACAATAGTTAAAGTTATTTGAAGTATCGCAAAAAAAACTAACTTATTAGCGCCAAATACTGCAATCAAGACAGAACGTATGGAAGAGTAGGACGCGGCATTGTTGCAGTGATGATAGATAAAGTAAGGAGACTAACAAAATGATCTGCCAGATCATCTCAAGAAATAAATAATTTATTTGGAGAAATTCAAGATAAAATTAAATCCACAACAACTAGAATTGATGAATCAGCAAAAAAAATCAAAACAGGATATAGAGGATAGAGAAATCATTTCAAGCATTAAAAAATACAGGGCAAAGAATACAAAAGATATCTACAGCATCAGAACAAAATGCTGCAGCATCAAAAAAAGATTCAGCATCAATTGAAGAACAAATAAAAGCAATAAAAGACATTAGCGTATCAGGTCAACAAATGAGAACTCGTAAAAAATCTTGAAAAGAGATTTTAAGCATATTGGAAATATCTGTGGAAGACACATCTAGTAATTCAAGATAGAAAGATCAGTAGAAACAGGATTAAAAAAAGAGTTTAGGTAAAAAGAATTCCAAATACGAAT
Organism: Candidatus Nitrosopumilus sp.; assembly: GCA_965205675.1. Classification (GTDB taxonomy): domain Archaea; phylum Thermoproteota; class Nitrososphaeria; order Nitrososphaerales; family Nitrosopumilaceae; genus Nitrosopumilus. Next base: position 920,078 of record OZ242186.1, on the reverse strand, counting down.
GGATTCAGGTACAAAGTCAAATAATGAATGAATATGTCAGATCTAATCCAAATCAAATAAAAACAGGAATAAATTGGAGTTAAAGTCTAATTTTGCACAAGGAATAAAGTTTTTATGTTAAAATCTGTCATCTCGAATTATAATGAGCAGTAATAAGAAATCAGCGCCACTCCCAGCATCAAGTGGAGGTCTCATGAGATTCTTTGAAGATGAGACAAAAGGATTCAAACTAGATCCAAAAATCGTAGTATCGATCCCAATTGGTTTAATTGTTGTTTCGTGGGTAATTGATAGATTTCTAGCTCCGTGAATAAACCATGGAAAAAGATCCAGATGATGTTTCAAATATACACAATAGATTTTCCCTTACTTTACTGAATCCATCATCACATTATTTTTCACTAGTTGTTTCACTAGTAGTTGCTTCAGTTACAGTATTTGCAGTATATTTCGGATATTTAGCAGAATTAGGATTTGAGAATAACTGGTACAGATTGCCACTAGTGTTAGGAGTGCTGTATGTAACACAATTACTTGACACCAGATTTACAATGAAGAAAGAATATTCAAAATCTTTACACTCATCACTTTTTGCAAACATGCTTTGGACAGTTACATTGTTAATGGGAATTTTATCAAGCATAGTATTATCAAAAAATATTGAATTATTTTTCATAGTGTTTGGATTATTATTATTTGCCAGTTTTAGAATAGGGATTTACACAACAACATTAGGAGTCAGTCTCAAAAGAGCTTGGGCCATTTGTTTGATTCAACCATTAGCAATGTATCTAGTCTTAATTCCACAAGAATCATGGATTTTGATATTAACTGAACCTACGGGGTTGGCATATGGAATATCATTTATGATGATTGCAAGTGTATGGTCAATACTGACAGACAGAGCAGGAAGACCGGCAATGGAGAGCACACATAAAACAATTCAAGCATATCTGGCATCTCAAGGAAATGATTTTGAAGACGCTGAAAAATTGATGGAAGGCCGTTCTAATGAAACCAAAGTATCCACATCACAAATCAAATTCTCAACACAGAAAGGAGATAAAGAATTCAACATGGTATTACCGGGAATACATCCGGGGCCATATCATCCAGTAGGAGGAAGTAATATTCCATACCTAATTTACAAGAATTTAGCATCATCAGCCATGGTCATGCATAGCATATCAAATCATGCATTAAATCTCCCATCAAGAAATGAAGTCGAAAAATATTTGAAAAATTTAGAGAATGGTAAAGTCAAAGAGGAAGGAGTAGAATGTACAGAGCCAGTAACAGTTCAAATAAATAAATCACGAGTTACAGGCTTGCTTTTTGGAAACAACCCGCTATTATTTTTGTCATTGTCTCCACACGGTATGGAGGATATTCCAAGCTATATGAAAACAGAGATTGAGCAATATGCAAACAATCGAAACTATGGACGAACAATGATCATTGATTGTCATAATGCAATGGGCGAAGAGATTTCAAAAGAAGATGGGAAAGACATGTTAAAAGCTGCAAAATCTTGTCTAGACACATTAATTTCAAAAGAAAGATTTCCAATAGAATTAGGGTATTCAAACACAGAAGACATGGACGTATGGACCGAGGATTTGGGAATGGGTGGATTAGGAATTATCTGTCTGAGGATTAATCAGAAAAAATATTTTCTAGGATGGGCAGATGCAAACAACATGGAGAACGGAGTAAGAGAGAAAATCACAGATATTTTTGCAAGAAAGAATTATCAATTATTAGAAATTTGCACATCAGATACACATTACGCTCCAGTTAAAGCTAGAAACAGAAATGGGTATTATCAATTAGGATTAGTTACAAGTGCAGAAAAACTTGCAAAATGGTTTTTTGCCATTGCAGAAAATGCAGAAGAAAATATCAATACCACAAAATTTGAGATTTTAGAAAGTGAGACAAGTGTTAAAGTGATGGGCCAGGGCATCTACGAGGATTATTCAAAAGCATTAGATAATTCCTTGAAAATCACCAAGGGATTTGTGATAGGAGGAGTAGCCTTTTTTGTAACTAGTTTGTTCCTATAGTAGCCATCTGATCAATATTTCCATAAAATTCATCAATAAATGATGCAAATTGGAAAATAGGAACTATTGGGACATTTTGAATAAAATCAATTTTGTCTTGGTATAACGTTACAATTACAGGTACTGCAACTGCTCCGGGAGTTTTTGCAACATATTGTCGGGTTCTCGCAATTTGTTTTTTAACAGCAGTGGATAAAGCAGAAGAACTATAGTATTTCCAGTGTTTACAATCAATCAAAATAGCAATGCCAAGTCTAATACCAATAACGTCAATTTCCATCCTAGGTTTCGTGAGCATCATGTTTTTAATTACTGCAAAATTTTTTTCAGATAAAATTTCTGCAGTTAAACCCTCAAAATCTCGCCATCCTAAAGCGATAGATATTTCATCAATCGGACATCCTTTTTCTAATAAAGAAACAGCAATTTTTAACTTATCTCCATCTTCAAAATAGTAAGAATCTTCTTGTTCTAAACCAATATTATTTTTAATGAATTCATCTAAAATTATCTTAGATTCATCATCATGTATTTTGGTAACGGCGGAAAAATCTTCAACAGATATGCCACCAGGAATTATCCCTTGCAAACCAGTTATCATTTTAGGGTGAATTTTCAATTGTAGTTTTTGATTCATCACGGAAATATAGGTTTTAAGAAATGCAATACAGAAGTTATAACATAGGTTTTAGTACATGGTTTTAAAAGAAAGAATATGAAAAAAATGCTAGTTATCATACTAGCTGTTTTAGTAACATCGATAGGATTTTATGATTCATTTGCAGAAAAGAACACATTTTTTGATTCAGTTAAATTTATTCAATATCTTGATGAGAATACAGCATTAGAAGAAGTAAGAAACGGCAATCTAGACATATATTATGATACGATCTCTGCAGAAAGGTTAGAAGATCATCAAGACCGAGAAGGATTGCAAGTATTTGATGCAACAAGCAGATTTTATAGCATACTAGTAAACCCTGCAGAATCAGAAGAATTCAATCCTTTTTCAGACAAGAATATCAGATTTGCCTTAAATTATCTAGTAGACAGGAATTTGATAGTAAATGAGTTAATGGGAGGATATGGATTTGCAAGTATTTCATATTATGGCACAACAAGTCCAGAATTCCTTACAATAATTGAACAATTAGAGACGTTTAATTTCAAATACAATCCAACGTTAGCAAAAGAAATTATTTCTAACTCACTAATAGAAAAAGGAGCAATTAAAAAAGAAGGGAGATGGCACATCAAAGAAAAACCAATAGAAATTACAATTTTTATCAGAAGTGATGATCCTATAAGAAAATCGATAGGGGAGATACTAGGAACAGAACTAGAAAAAATAGGATTTACAGTCAAAAAAGATTTTGGTGATTTGAATAAAGCATTTGTCATAGTTTATGGTTCAGATCCATCAGATGTGAAATGGAATTTATATACAGAAGCATGGCAACGTTCGGCATTTGTAAAATATGATTCTACAGGGCTAGGACACATGTATTCACCTTGGTTTTCAAACATGCCAGGGTTTAATGATCCAGCATATTGGAATTATGAAAATGAAAAATTAGATACAATTACTCAAAAGATATACACAAGTGATTTTGAGACATCCGAACAAAGAGTAGAGCTAATTCAAGAAGCAGTAGTAGAAGGAATCAATGAGTCAGTTAGAATCTTTCTTGCAAACAAAATTGATCAATATGTAGTAAATGAAAAAATCAACGGAGTGGTAAATGATTTTGGGGCAGGGGTTCCAAGCAGGTTCACACCAATAAATGCAAAAAGTGATCATGAGGAATTAGTGATTGGAGTAAAGCAGATCTATCAAGGAGCATGGAATCCAGTAATGGGGATGACAGATAGTTACAGCGTACAAATTTGGAATACAATTTCAGATCCTCCAACATTCAAACATCCATTTACAGGCGAGACCATCCCAATTAGGGCAGATTGGCAAGTAGATACAGCAGGACCAAATAACAAATTAGCAATTCCTCAAGATGCAAAAATTTGGGACCCAACATTACAAAAATGGGAAAAGATCAAAGCAGGTACATTTGCCACCAGTAAAGTAACATTTGATGTAAAACTCAGTAATTGGCACAACGGAGAAAAGATGGATATGAATGACATCATGTATGCATTATACTTTACAATAGAGTGGGGAACACAAGAAGATGAGAATGATAAAACTTTTGATACAGAATTCACACCACGTGCAGCGCAAAGCATTCAAACAATTAAAGGAATAAAGCCAATTGACGAAGACACCGTTGAAGTATATGTAGACTATTGGCATTTTGATGAGGGGGAAATTGCAGATTGGGCAAGTATAACAACTCCAATGCCATGGGAAATTACAGCAGCTATGGAAAAATCAGTAATAGATGGAAAAGTATCATTTTCAAGATCAGGGGCAGTAAGTAAAAATGTCAACTGGTTATCATTGATTATTCCAAATGATGCAAAGATTATCAAAGAATATTTACATGAATTCAAAAATATTAATCACATTCCAAAGCCACTAGAAGAAAATGAAGATAACATAGAATATTATCAAAATAGATATGATGCATCAATAAAATGGATTGATGCAAAGAATCATGCAATAATTAGCAATGGCCCATTTTATCTAGAAGAATATTCCCCAGAATCAAGAACAATCAGGATTAATTCATTTGAAGATAAATCATATCCATTTAAAAAAGGAGAATGGTCAGGATTTGAAAACACAAAATTTCCATTAATTACAAAGATCAAGATAGATGACATCATACAAAGAGGAAATATAATTACAATAGAAATTGAAACAAAGAATACAGACTCAATATTGTATTTTTTAACAAATAGTCAAGGGGAGAAAATAATTTCAGACAAACTAGACATTAAGGATAATAACAATGTAATTAACATAGACTCTAAGCATACAGAAGAACTAGAGGCAGGAGCAAATAGCATCAAAATATTTGCAGTGTCAAATTCAGTGTTGAAACCAGATTTTTATGAGTCAAGTTTCATTGTAACAGAGAATCAATTAGAATTACCAAAAAATACATATGAAAATATCAAATTTTCAGAAAATAATCAAGAGTACGAATTACTCATAGTTCCAATAGCTATCATTATTGGAATTATAATATATCTGAAAAAAAGAGATCAACCCAGTCTATAATCTTTTAAAATTAATTCAATTTGAGACTCATCTTCTAGCTTCGAATATTCTCGGATTAGATTTTCATTAAGATCATAAAAAGTATGACCCCATTTGAATTTGTCAAGTAATTTTAAAGCTTGATTCCCACAACCAAGAATAAACAAGGATGCAGCCAGTGCTTCAACAGTAGTTAATTTATTTAATTTAGAATAATTCACAGGGTTACCTGCAAGTAAAGGAGGGAGTTTTCTTTTAATTCCAGCAAAATTTTTAGAAAATGCCTGATCTGCAAGATTCCAAGAACAATCAATACCAATTATAGAACGAATCACAGATTTATCTTTAGGTAACAAAGTTTTTTCAGAAAAAGGATCTAATACCAACCCATTTGAGCCAATTTTTTTGATGTTTTGTGCAAGTCCAAATTTTATCATTTTAGCAGCTGTGCATTTTTTAGGATCGTCTTGGTAAAACATTAAAACTTGTAATTTCACTGCAAACAAAGATAATAATCAGAGTATTTGGAATTTACTCTGAAATTTTGTAAGTTATTTTATAATAAAATTGTGAAACTTGATCATCTTTTAGTACTTTAACAACCCAATATACATCAGGCAAGAAAGATTCTAAAGATTCAGGTAGAATACTGAATTTTTCTAAACGTACATCAGGCCCACTATATCTAACATTGAAATTAATTCCATCTACATTAACAACGTCATAGATTTGACCACGCTTTCTAGTAGATTCTTTAACTAAACAATCATCATCAGGACCAATAATACAAATTCCAGAATCAGATAAAACTTTGAGATTGACATCAGATTCATCTCCACGATCAGGAGTTAATAGAGAGCCAGAAAGTACTCGAGGTATGACAGGCATATCATCAATTATTTTTTCTCCAGTAGCAACAAGGATGGCAGATTCAGAAATCCTATTTACTTTTTCAACTATAGTGCCAGGTTTTAGAGGTTGTGGCTTTTCAACTACATTAAATTCAATGGATTTTTTCTCAAAATCAGCATCGACTGTTATTTTGTAAGTTCCTACAGCAGAAGAGGTATCAGGAATCGCAAATTGATGTGTAAAAGAACCCGAAGAGCTTGGGCGAATAAATGTTGAAGGACTGTCATGAACACCACAAACAAAAGAACCACATGTTATCTCATCATCAGATTTTTGCGTAACACTTACATCAAATCCGTTAAGATAAATTAACTTGTTTGGTTTTCCAGTAATCAGTACAACATCACCAGGATAATATTCAGATTTATCAGTAGATAACAAAAGAGCAAGATCGTCATCACCGCCAAAAGCAAAATCATTTACAATACTAAAAGAAACATCATCAGAGGCACCAAGATAAGACGCTTTTACAGTATATGATCCCTCAGAAAAGATGGTGGCAGGTAATTCAAAAAGACCGGTAAAACCACCACCTTGGGTAGGATAAACACTAGATTCATGAATGTGTTTAAATGGTAAAGTATCATCAGAGATTTGAATAGTTACACGTGGAGGAACTCGTAGACCTTCATCACCTTGATCATGTTGGATAACATTTCCAATTACTTTTAATTTTTCACCAGCTTTGTATAATGATTTTTCAGTAGAGATAAAGAGAGGAACATCAGATAAGAAATCATTTTCAGGATCTTCAGAAACTTTGAAGAAGATATTTTCTCTGAAACTATCCATATACACTGTTATTTTGTATATGCCAAAATTAGATTTCAGCGCAGATCTTTTAGCAGAGTCAGTGTGCTGAGATGATTCAGATTTAGGCGTATCCCAGGACCATGAAAAGCGTTGGTTATCAAAAGATGTTCCAGATTTTGTTACAGTGCCATCAGGTTTGGTTACAAAAATGTCAATTCCTTGAATAGATGTAGGAGGAACAACACCAGTAAGGAAAACAGTCTCCCCCAAACCATAAACTTCTTTATCAGTTGTGATAATTGCACCATCAGTTAAATCAAGAGGATCAATAATCATGAAAGTGCTTCTTGCAACATCGTCCAAATATTGAGATTTTACCACATATGTTCCTACAGAGAAGATACTCGGAGATAAATCGATTTGTACAGAATAACGACCAGATGTTTCAGGAACAGCTGTAAAATCATAATCAACAGATTTACCATCATCACTATCATCTCGAGAAGCTAATGCAGTAATTTCTAAAGGAGCACCATCTTCATTAGAAATAGAGATATTTACAACAGGGTTATTTTGGGAACTAGAATCACCAAAAGAATCTTTAACAAATCCACTTAGAACTATTTTATCATTAATGTCATAGATTGCTTTATCAGATGTAACAGTCAAAGGAATGTCAGATACAACAAACTCGTCAGGATTTTCAACTACATAAACAATGATATCAGCAGCGCCGATATCTTTAGAGACGCTAATTCTGTAATCACCAAGCCTATTCATATGATCTGGGATTGTAAAACTATAAGTGAAAAATCCATCACCCAGAACTTGTACACCGTCGAGAATTTTAAATCCAGTATCACTTCCATTCAAAGAAGAACCTGCAGTTGATTGCTTGGTTTGTACAATCTTTAAATCAAGAGCACTAACCCAAGCATGGTTCAACCTACCAGTAATTTGTACTTTATCGCCAGTACCATAAGCAGCTTTGTCAGTCCAGAGAGAAATGAGAACATCTTCTTTTACATCTTCGACAACTTCAAAACTAGTTGAAGCAGATTTCTCAGAATATTCAGCAATTATATTATAAGTACCAAGAACAGGATCAATATTATTGAGAAAAACACTAGTCAAAAATTTACCGTCAGTAGGGAAAAGGTTGCCGTTTGCAGTTAATTTGCCGCTTGAATCAGTAAGAGTAAATTTCATTCCCTCATATGGGATCACATCTGATGTAAACCCAGTTATTGAAACTAACTGTCCAGGAATGTATTGAGATTTATCAGTAACAATACTTAGTTCTGCATCTTGTGTTGTTTCTTGTTTAATTGTTTCATAGCCTACTGAGAAGCTTGTGTTAGCAGTTGCATTACCATAAGTTACAGCGACATCATAATTACCTTCATGGATACCAAGAATTTGGTGTAAACTAAGCGTTGTTTTATAATTCAAATTTAAATCAGGATACAAAGGAACAACGGTGTCAAAATTTGGCCCAGATATATTTACCAAAATTTGAACAGGTAAGAAATAAGATTGAACAGTAGCAATTTCTTTAGAAATGCTTCCTTTAATTATTGCAGAGTCTCCAAAAACATAAGAAGATTTGGTTGTAGATACAGATACACCAACTTCATCAGAATTTTTGGATTGTATTAATTTCCCATTTGTTGAACCAGTACTAGACTGTACAAATTTCCAATCACTATCAGAATCAGAATCATATCCATCATAAAGTCGTTGCCAAGAAATAAAACTATTTTCAGGATCAGAGAAGACAGGAGTTTTATCAATTACAATGCCATTGCTATCTAATAGCTCTACAGACTCATTTGTATCAGTAAACCAGAGATTTTGATATGAAAATACTAGAAATTCCTCAGGTTCAATAACAGTACCAGAGGGAATAATCAGGGTTTTTTTAAGGGCAGTAGTGGATGCAATTTTCCACTCACCAATATCAACATCAGAATCAGCGGGATTGTAAAGTTCAATCCATTCAGATATAGATGCAGAATCATCACCAGACGGATTTATGTCAACTTCATTAATTACAATATTTTCACTAGTTTGAGCATAAGCTGGAATTAAAATTCCAACAGAAAAAAGTATAGAAAATATCAGTATTAGATTATAATTCATGTTGATTCCTGATTTGATTGACTAAAAGTCTCATTTTAGAATGGAATTGAGGAAAAGTTGAGCTAGTTGTTAAAGTCCAATATATTAAAACCATCAAAAATTAACGGGGTTTTTTACTATTAAGATACACGTAGGAATTATCCTTGAAAATAGTCACAGTTTGAGCATTTTCCTCCAATAATTTTAGAACCACATTCCATACATATTCCATCTCCAACAGCATCTTCAATAGATCGCTGCCTTTTTGTCACATACATTTTGATTCCAAAATATATTGCAATTCCAATCAAGACAGAATACTGAAAAGGGACATATTGTGTGATTCCAAGTACAACTAGAAAAATCCCAGCAATTAACACAATATCGCGTCTTTCGAATTTCAATAAATCCAAAAAATAGGATAATTCATAAAAAGATGCCGGAACTCAGACCCAATTAGTTTACTTCATATCAAAGTCATTACTCTAACTCTTCTTCATCGTCCGGCAATTATACTATGAGATGATTCGATAATAAGATAATGGTGCGGGGGGAGGTTTGGGAAAATTTGGATTTCCGCCAGTGCACCCCAAACGCAGAATCATACAAAGCTAGACCACAATCCCAACAAACCAATAAAATTATCCAATTTAAGAGTCACATAATCAATCAGAAACAAAAAATATTAAAAATTCAACAAATATGGCATTAAAAATAAAATTCGAATAAAGAGAAAAATGAAAAAACAAGAGTTGTGTGAAAGTTAATTTCAACTAAGAAATAGTCATTTGTATGTGTGTGCGTCTCGTGTAATGATGTGAATTCTACTAAAATAGACTTTGCCACTTTCTGCAGATTTATGCCACATACTCTCAATCCAGATAATCAAAGTGGATATCTGCCAATTGTAAAATTGATTGTAAATCATGACTTTCCAGATAACATACAGCAACAGCAAAATGATCAGCAATAAAATCAATACAAAGAAGACGAACTTGTACTTTTTTTCTGTATAGATTTATTTTTGAATCAAAAGTTTGGATGATAATTTATGTTTAAAAATTGAGATATGTCACATCATAGAATTCATTTGTTGCAAGAAGATCACTTACAGCAACTAGGGTTGGTATCAAGTCACATCTAAATATATAATTGTACTAGACAAATAACATTATCATAAATGAACATAATCACATAGTAGATTTGAAAAAAAAGTTGAAAGGTTTGAATAGTTTTTAAAGATAAAAACCAATTCTATCTAAAGAGTACAAATGTTTTATTCTAATATCTATTTTTAATAATCATTTCTAATAATCATTTCTAATGATTGTATATTTTTCTAAGGTGGAACCTAATGATTTTTTTGTTTTTTAATTATTTTGTAGTTATTCTTTGTGCTTTTTTTCTATCGGAGATAATGTTTTTCCTACTTGGGTAAGGGATGTAATTTCATCATTATTTCCATTGTCGTTATTTAGACCATATTTCATTTAATAAATTCAATAATAGTAGGATTAGAATCATCAAAACCTCAAAGGGGTTTAAAAATCTAGTATTGCATTAAAAACTAAGAGATAAAACATTCTCAAAAGGATTGAAGATACGGATACAAAATGATTCATTAAAGAGAACTAGTTTTCCGGAGATAATCAAATAATTCACAGAGCAATAATTGAAGCAATCATTTTAAGGGTAAAATAATGAACAAAATCATGCAACCAGAACAATACATCAAAGCAGGTAAAATTGCAGCAGAAGTAAGAGAAATGGTAAGAGGGAAAAACTGGATAGGTAAAACAGTTTTTGAGATTTGTGAAGAAGTTGAAAATGAAATTAAAAAGAGAGGTGCAAAGTGTGCATTTCCAGTAAATGCCAGCATAAATGAAATTGCAGCTCACTATACAGCAGAGCCAAATGATCCGATTACAATCAAAGATACAGATTTAGTAAAAATTGATCTGGGTGCACAAATTGAGGGATATATTGCAGATACAGCCGTCACTGTTTGTTATGATGCACAATTTGATGGACTAGTACAAGCCGCAGAAGAAGCATTGGGAAGCGCAATGTCAATGATAAAAACAGGGGTCAAAGCAAGCGACATTGGAAGAACCATTGAAACAACAATTAAGAAGATGGGATTCAGACCAATTGCAAATCTCAGTGGTCACTCATTAGATCAATATACAATTCATGCAGGAAAATCAATTCCAAATATTTGGTCAATTGGGGGTTTTTCACTTTCAGAAAATTCTGCCTATGCATGTGAGCCGTTTGTGACAACAGAGCAAGGGGGAGGATTTGTGAGAAATGGGAAAATAAAAAATATTTTTGCATTAAATTCAAGAAAGAAAACAAAAAACGATAAAGCCAATAATCTACTTGATTTCATATGGGAGAATTGCAATATGTTGCCATTTGCATTAAGATGGATTACAAAAGAATGGGAAGAGAAAGAGGCAAGGGAACTATTAGATTTTCTGATAAAGAAAAAAACAGTTCAGGCATACCCAGTATTAGTTGAAGTTAATGAACAAAGAGTGGCTCAAGCAGAACACACATTCATTCCAAATGAAAACGGAGTTACAGTAACAACTAGAGCAGAATAAAACAATATGAAAATACATGAGTGACGAAGTAGCACCATGTCCAAAATGTGGAGGATTTATGTTTAGAGAACAAGGAGAAGCAGCAACATGGTTTTGTCCTTCATGCAATGTGAAATATAAAACAAAATAACTTAGAATTTATTGTTCAAGCGTTTCACCAAAAATTTTCTCAATTCGGTTTCTGCCATCACATGAATTACATTTTGATAATTCTGCAAATAAAATATCAGCAGAATCAAATTTACGCTTAGTTAAAGTTCCACATTTTGTGCATTGTTCTACAGTGTATTCAGTAGTAATTTTTTTCTTTGAGAAGATCATTGGGGCACTCCCGAAGTATTACCTACACCTATTATCACCACAGATTGTCCAGATTTAGTATTTTCATGAATCATATCAAATATTTGAGTACGTACAATTTCTGCAGTATCAGCAATATCTTTAGTCATCAGAGTTATTGCTTCTTTAACAGATTGTTTTATCACAATAGAAAATATCGGAATATCTTTAGCAGTTGCTATAGCTTCAATATAGAATCGTTCAGTACCAATTCCACCAATAGCAGCACCAAATCCTTGTGCAATAGATGCAGAATTCTCACCCTCCATTTTCAACGCAGCATCAATCATGATTATTACATCAATCTTATTCTCACCAACAATTTTTTCTAATCCATCAGCAGGCCTTCCAACAGTAGAACCAGGACCTTCAGCTTTTAATAAAAATAATTTTCTGTTTTTAAAATCAGTTTTTGCAAGAGATGTTTGAAATGCAACGGTGTTTTTTTTGTGATCTAACATCATTTTTCCCACAATCATAGGTCCAATGCCATCACCAACGGGTTGACTGGCCTTGAATGCAGGGATTGCTTCTTTCATGGCTTCTGCTTGCTCCATGATGAATGGAAGAATCATTTGTAGAGGCAAGATCAACGGATAGTTATTTTGTTTTTTAGCAGTTAAGAACATGTGATTAATTATTTTATAAATCATTTGCAAAGAGGATGCAATCTCAAGTAAAGTTTGAACTTTGGTTAATTCAACGCTAGTCATTTCTGGATAAAGAGATTTTACATGTTCTCGAGTATAGTCTTCTCTAGACCGTATAGTATGATGAACTTTATCAACTATTCCATTAGGATCCATATCCACAGGCAATATTGTAAAATAATCTAAAAATTTATCAATTTTTTTTAGGGGAACATTTTCTACGTTTAAATTACTGTTTACATAATTAAGCAATTCAGTTTTAGATTCTTTTCTGAAACCATCTAATTTTTTAATTCCTTTTTTAATTTCTCGAGAAGTGACAAGTAACTGAATTTGTTGTCCATAAAATACAAAAAGAATTATTGGAAGAATCCAAACAAGCATTATTAAAGGATTCGAATCATCATTCATCGAAAATAATTGATCAAAATCAAAATTTGTAAAATTCACTAGAATCAAGATTTTTTAGAACTAAATTAAAACATTCGTCTTAATTTCAAAGAAAAAAACCCATATCGAGTCAAAAAAGGAATGTTTTTGAGACTAAATTATAGCGAGTGCTTTTATATAGTTCAAATACAGAAAAAGCCAAAATGGCACAAACAAAACCCATCGTAAGTGTAGAAAATGTTGTAGCCTCTGCGGATGTAATGCAGAAGATGGATTTGAATGAAATTACCAAGACATTTCCAGATGTAGAGTATCATCCGGATCAATTTCCAGGACTAGTTTTTAGATTAAAGATCCCAAAAACGGCAACATTGATTTTCACTTCAGGTAAAATGGTGTGTACGGGTTCAAAATCCGAAGAAATGGCAAGAAAAGCAGTAAAAACAGTAGTACAAAAACTTCGGAAAGGAGGAATCAAAGTGAAGAAAGACGCAGTAGTTACAATTCAGAATATTGTGGCATCCATCAATTTAGGTGGAAAAATCCATCTAGAACAAGCTGCAAGAACACTGCCACGAAGTATGTATGAACCAGAACAATTTCCAGGACTCATTCATAGAATGTTAGATCCAAAGACAGTCATTTTGTTATTCTCATCAGGAAAACTTGTTTGTACAGGAGCTAAACAAGAACCAGATGTATATCGTTCTGTGAACAATTTACACGCATTACTAGAAGAAAAAAAATTAATGATTTATGATTAACATCATAAATCTAAAACCTATTTTCATTAATTTTTAATTAAATAACATACATCATAATTTAGAATTTAAAAGTATTTACTTGATGGGACTGCCCAAAGGAACATCTCCAGTAACAGTTAACCAAAATGGTTTATCGTTAACATCAGCTGCCAACAACATTGCATTTGATTCAACACCTGCAAGTTTTTTAGGTTCGAGATTTACAATAACGATTACAGTTTTTCCCACAATGTCTTCAGGTTGATAATATTGAGCACCACCAATTATAACATCACGTTGATCGTCGGTTCCTAAATCAATTCTACCTTTAATGATTCTAGATTTTCCTTCAATAGGTTCAGTTCCAATAATTTTTGCAACTCTAATGTCTAACTTTGTAAAATCATCATAAGATATTGTAGACATGATTAATACAAAACTCACCCATTAAAATGAATTTCGAATGCTATTGTAATTCTTTTTTAGTTATTCCACTTGTTTCAATCTCATATCTTAGAGCTGCAGGAATATCCATGTATTTTTTATTAACTAGCTCTATAATTTGATCCTCAGGTACACTAACTTGTTTTAATAATTTTCCTCGTTGATGAGCATACGCATTTTTCCAAAAACCAGCACCGTCGAATGTTTCAATTTTTGGCATGTATTTTGTGGGTTTCATTTTATTTCAAATTTTAAGTGACTGTGACGGAAGAATGGCAAACGCCATTGGAACTGGAGTTAATGTTCCGGATTTTAGGCATGTTACCCATCACAGTCTATTTTAAATGTGATAGGAATCTAATATATTATATGCTGTAGAAAAATACCGCATTAAATCCATTTCAAGCCTATTTTCAGTTCAATTATGCTATTTCCAGCAGGACCTCTTGCGTAATTAGATCAATTTTACGACATTGCATAAATTCCTTCACAACAAGTTCCAAAGCTAAAAACAATAACTCCATTTCATGACATCTGAGATAATCTCTAATGTATTTTGCATCGTACAATTTCTCTGCATATGCTGACACTATTTCTTGTATGGAACCATCATCCAAAATTCTGAAATGTTTTCTAACACATCAATGAATTTTGTACTATCATGTTGATTTGCAGAACTGGTTCTAATTGAGATGGGCAGACCATTTGATTCAACTGCAAATGTACTTTTGTTCCTAGAATCTTTTTAAATCCATCATATCCTACAGAATCACTCCTTTTTTATTACTAATTGAGAGGGGTCAACTAAGATCTTTTGTAGATTAATCTTTTCTTGTCTGTGTGCAGATTTGATTAGTTTTGATAGAATCTTTTTCCAAATTCCTCTTTGCTGCAGTTCCTGAAATCTCAGATGAACAGTAGATTTTGAACCGTATTGTGTAGGCATGTCTGCCCATCTGCAATTAGTCAAGACAGACAATATTGCATTGATTATCATTCTATCATTATTTCTTGGTCTACTAGATCTTGCAGGTTTGGTAATTGTGGTGCAATGGTATTTCATTGAATAACTGAGATTTCTTTATGAATCATGCAAAAGATTTGAGGATATCATTGTTAGATCTGCATTATCATCAAATGTTTACAAAATGATCTGTTTTAGGATGAGTTGATAATGCGGTATTTTGATACCACATATTATATTTAATGCGCAATTGTCAGGGAATATACATGACTGTAATTCAGGTAAAAGTGGAAATTAATGCAACAGTAGACAAAGTGTGGGAAATTGTTTCAGACATTGATAATGAACCAAAATTTTGGAAGGGAACAAAAAAAGTCAGAAACATCTCCAAAGAAGGAAATACAATCAAACGAGAAGTTACAATTGCTTTTAGAGATCAAAAATGTTTACAGCAAGTGAAAATTCATCCAAAAGAGAAGATCGAGGTAAGGTTCACAGAAGGGATTATCGACGGAGAGAAAATAATCACTCTCACAGCAAAAAATGAAAAAACAATGCTCTTAACATATTGGGATATCAGACTAACAGGAATGATGAGAATGTTTACAGGTATGATTAAAAAGCATATCAAAAGCGGAACAGAGCAAGCAATGCAAGGAATCAAAAAAGAGATCGAGCGATAGATTTTATGGATTTTGTTTTAGACATTTTCAATTATGTATTAACTGCAATTTTAATTGGAGTGTGTGGTGCATGGATTTTCTTACTCAAATCAATGCTTGACTCTTTTAGACTAACACCATATTTGGACAAGTTTGAAAACACATCAAAAACAACTCCCAAAGTTTCAATAATTTTACCAGCTAGAAATGAAGAAAAGTTCATTGGAAAATGCCTAGAATCTCTAGCTAAACAAGATTATGAGAATTATGAAGTAATTGCAATTGATGATTCATCAGAAGATAAAACAAGTGAAATTATTGCAGAATATGCAAAAAAATACCCAAACATAATCCTAGTTTCTGCAAGATCAAAACCAGACGGATGGATGGGGAAGAATTGGGCATGTATGGAAGGATATAACAAAGCTAAGGGAGAGTTGCTATTATTTACAGATGCAGACACAAGACATGCTAAGAACATCATAACATTAGCAGTGTCTCATTTGAATTCATTTAGTTTAGATGCACTATCAGCAATACCAAAAATGCTTACATTTGATTTTTGGACAAACATCAGCCTTCCAATGATTTCAACATTTTTACACACTAGATTTTCAGCATTAAATGTAAACAACCCATCTAAAAAAACAGGATATTTTTTTGGTAGTTTTTTTATTTTGAAAAAAACAACATACGAAGAGATAGGCATGCATGAGGGAGTCAAACAAGAGATCATTGAAGATGGGGCATTGGGAAGTAAGGTAAAAGAATCAGGATATAAAATGAAAATGGTACGTGGCGAACATCTCGTAGATGCAATATGGGCCAGAGATAAGAGTACATTATGGAATGGATTAAAGAGACTAATGGTTCCACTTTATCTTCAAAGTGGGAAGATTGCCATAGGGGTATTTTTTGCAGTAACGTTCTTGTTATTTATTCCATTTCCAATATTTGCAATTTCAGCCGCACTGCCAATAGAAACAATATCAGGAAAGATATTATGTATTACATCAGCAATTGCTTCAATCTTAATTTACATTGGAACAATTATTGAGGTGAAAATAGGTTTAAAATTAAAACTAGAATATGCAATATTTGCACCACTTGGAAGCTTGGTAGTGATTTTAGGATTCCTAAGTGGTTTACTACAGGCTAAAAGAGAATCATCAGTTACATGGAGAGGAAGAAGTTATTCAATGAAAGATCATACTCAAAATTCAATCAAGATATAGTAAGCCTTTTAGATAGAAAATAAAGAATAAAAAATCTCATGGATAAATCAGGGTTATCTGTAGGAGCAATTGGGGGAGCTGGAATAGTATTAGCAATTGTTACAGTCTTATTCATTGCACCGCCAGAAGCATTAAAAGCAGAAACCAGTATAAATGATAATAAAATCGAACAAGCCGTTGTAGAAACATCTCCATTATTTTATCAGAACCTATCATTAATTGAAATTTTTGAAAAGACAGAGCCAGGAGTAGTTAGAGTAAATGTTCAAAGAGAAAAATCAGAAGAAACAAGAGGAGGTGTGGGATCAGGTTTTGTTTTTGATAAAAAAGGACATATAATTACAAATGCACATGTGATAGATGATGCAACAAAGGTCATCATCACATTCCTTGATGGAAGATCATATAATGCAGAGGTTATTGGAATAGATGAATATACAGATATTGCAATAATCAAAGTTAACGCAGACTTGGCCTTATTACAACCATTGTCAATAGGAGATTCATCCAATCTCAAAGTGGGAGAGCAGATAGCAGCAATTGGAAATCCATTTGGATTGTCAGGATCCATGACGTCAGGAATTGTTAGTCAACTAGGCAGACTGTTACCATCATCAGATGCAGGCTATCAGATTCCAGATGTAATTCAAACAGATGCAGCGATCAATCCGGGGAACTCAGGAGGACCATTACTCAACATGAGAGGGGAAATAGTTGGAATTAACACCGCAATACAATCAGGAACAGGAGAGTTTACAGGGGTGGGATTTTCAATACCATCGCAAACAGTTGTAAAAATTGTTCCAACATTAATTGAAAGTGGAGAGTACAAGCACCCATGGATTGGGATTTCAGGTAGAGACATTGATCCAGACATGGCAGAAGTGTTGGATCTAAAAGAAGCAGTAGGATTTTTAGTAATTACAATAGTAGAAGACAGTCCAGCATTTCATGCAGGATTGATTGGCTCAGAAGAAACTATAGAAGTTGACGGAATTAGTTATCCGATAGGAGGAGATGTCATTTTAGCAGTAGATGAGATCGAAGTCAGAAAAATTGACGATATTTTGATCCATCTACAAAGAGCAAAATCAGTGGGGGACGAAATGACGTTAGAAATTCTAAGAGATGGAAGGACTACAGATATCACAATAGTACTACAAGAAAGACCTAATGAGAATTAAGTCAATACAAGCATAAATACTTCATAATAAGGAATTCTTCTATTGAACAATCTTGTCTTTGATTCAGAGAGTTTGAATAGTGTTTTAGAAGATAAACCAATTTCACGCCAAGATGCAATTGAAATTTATCACAAATCATCAAAGAATCCTGATGACCTGTTTTTAGCTGCACAAAGTTTAAGGAAAAAATTCAAAAAAAAATCAGTAACATTTTCTAAAAAAGCATTTTTCAATATTGTTAATTTATGCAAAGATACCTGTTCTTACTGTACTTACAAGTCTGAACCAGGAGAGAGAAAACTTTCTTTAATGTCAAACCAACAAGTAATTGAGCTATTAACACTAGCAAAAAAATACAGATGTACAGAAGCACTTTTTGTTACAGGAGAGCAACCAGAACAGAGATACCAAGAAGCACGAGGTTGGCTAAAAGAAAACGGATTCAAATCCACAGCAGAGTATCTAATTCATTGCTCAGAACTTGCATTAGAGATGGGATTATTTCCACATACAAATGCAGGAAATCTAAGCTATGAAGAAATGAAAGAATTACAAAAAACAAATGTGTCAATGGGAGTAATGCTTGAAAATGTAAGTGAGCGATTAACCGAAAAAGGAATGCCACACTACTTGGCTGCAAGTAAACGACCAAAAACAAGATTGAGCATCCTAGACAATTCAGGAAAATTAGGCATCCCGATGACTACAGGTATTCTTGTAGGAATCGGTGAGACTATGGATGAGATAATTGATTCATTGTTTGCCATAAAACAACTTAACGACAAACATAGAAACATTCAGGAAGTAATTTTACAAAACTTTCAGCCAAAACCAGATACACCAATGAAGGATGAACCATCAGCTGATGAAAAATATTTCAAACTAGTTGTTGCACTATCTAGAATCATCATGCCACAAATGAACATACAAATTCCACCAAACTTATCCCCAAAGTCATATCAAAGCTTCTTAACAGTGGGAATAAATGATTGGGGAGGAATATCACCGCTTACATTAGATTTTGTAAATCCAGAATTTTCTTGGCCAGAAATTGGCAAAGTGGAAGAGAATTCAAAGAAAGCAGGATTTGATTTAAAATGCAGGTTTCCAGCATATCCAGAATATTTTTCGTTTCTTAGCAAAGAGTTAAGAGATAAGATATCAGTTATTGGAAATGAGGAAGGATTCGTAAAGGAGCAATATTGGAGATGACAATAAACATAGACTCGCTTTTCAGAAATGCAGATCCCATAATAACAGAAATTCTAAACAATGCTTTATCAGAGAAAGAAACATCTGTAAAAGAAGGATTAGAGTTATTCAATGTTCAAGGAATAGACTTTCATCTAGTTGGGCTGGTGGCAGATGAACTAAGAAAAAGAAGAGCAGGAGATACTGTAACATATGTAGTTAATCGTAACATCAATTTTACAAATGTCTGTATCAAACAATGTGGTTTTTGTGCATTTAGTAGAGATTTTAGAGAGGAGGAAGGATATTTCTTACCAACTGAGGAGATTGTACGCAGAGCAAAAGAAGCACATCAATTAGGAGCAACAGAAGTATGCATTCAAGCAGGACTTCCACCAGACATGAAAGGGGATTTGTATGAAAATATCTGTAGAGAAATCAAAAAAGAGATTCCAGATATTCATATTCATGGATTTTCTCCCGAAGAGATACTATACGGGGCAACTTGCTCAAACGTATCAGTTGAGGAATTTTTGAAAAGATTGAAAGAGGCAGGAGTAAATACACTTCCAGGTACATCAGCAGAAATACTTGATCAAAAATTAAGAGATAAAATATCCCCAGGAAGAATTAGTGTAAAAGATTGGGAGAGAGTAATCAAAAGTGCCCACAATATGGGAATCAAGACAACCTCAACTATGATGTTTGGACATGTGGAAACATTGAAAGACAGAATACAACATATTGCAAAATTAAGAGACATTCAAAAAGAAACAAGAGGATTTACAGAGTTTGTACCATTAAACTTTATACATACAGAAGCACCAATGTACAAACATAAATTATATGAAGGAATAAGACAAGGAGGAAGCGGAAACGACGTTTTACTTACTCATGCAGTTGCAAGAATAATGTTGAACAATTCAATTGACAATATTCAGATGTCATGGGTAAAAGAAGGACAAAAGATGTCTCAGCTATTACTAAATTGGGGAGCAAATGACTTTGGGGGAACTCTAATAAATGAAAGTATTTCAACATCAGCAGGTTCAGAGTATGGTCAATTACTCAAACCAAGAGAAATTAGAAGGATGACAAAAGAGATTGGAAGAATCCCTGCTGAAAGAAATACACATTATAAAATTTTGAAAAAATTTGATAAAGATAACAAAATAGAAGACAAACTAGACAATGTTACAGATACCCAGTTTGGATCTTATGTAGAATTGATAAAGATAAATAAATTTAATTATAAAAATCCAAGAAAGCAATAATTATCAGGGCCTGGGAAAGGCATTTAATCATTTAGAAAAGTAGGAATTGATGAAAGAGTCATTATCAAAATTAAGAAAAAAATTACAACTGCCAGAATAACAGATTCAAGGAGTGTAGAGATCAAATACAATTTTGATGAAAATTTCAAGATTAAAATAATTCAGTCTTCTAACAATGATGAAAAATATTTTAGATATCAGCAATAATCAAAAATATCATTTGGTGAAGCATCTCTTCTATTAATCCCCATTCATTAAAAGTAGAGAAAGTTTCAGTAAATTCCACCTAAAGTCAGGCATAAATTACTTGAAAAATATGATTATCAGATAGGCAACATAGCCTGTAGTCAGACAACCCCCCATAACCCTGCCAATTAACTTTGTCTTTAAAGCAATCAGTAATGATAAACTAAAGACAATCATAATTGCATAATCAACATAAACATCAACTCCAACTAGTACACCGCCAAGAGCCGCACCAACTCCCATAATCATCAAAATATTATAGATGTTACTTCCAATGATATTGCCTATGCCAATATCAGCATGGCCTTTTCTGATTGCAATTATGGATGTAATTAATTCTGGAAGGGAAGTTCCAATTGCCACAACAGTTAGACCAATAATTTTTTCAGATAAACCAAACTCTACGGCTAAAACTATAGCATTATCAACTGTAAGTCTAGCACCAACATATAAGAGAACAATGCCAACTGTAATCAAGCCTGCAGATTTTAAATAAACATTATTTTTAGTAGATTCAATTGTTTCTATATTTTTAGTAGATTCAATTGTTTCTATATTTTTAGATCTTTGTTTCATTGCATCTTTGTATGTATAAAATCCAAACACACCCAATCCAATTAGCAAAAAGATTCCATCATAATGAGAAAGTTCACCATCAATAGAAAGTAAAATGAGAAGTAGCGAAACGCCCAACATTATTGGAATTTCTTTTCTTAAAACAGAGCTACGTACAGCTAGAGGTACAAGTAAAGCAGAAATGCCAATTACCATTCCAACATTTGCAATGTTACTACCAACAATATTTCCCAAAATAATTGCACTGTGTTCACCAGTTGCTGCAATACTTGCGGCTAGTTCAGGGGCAGAAGTACCATATGCAACAATGGTCATCCCGATTACAAGATTACTGATACGGAATTTCTTTGCAATCGTAACACTACCACTAACTAACCAACTACCACCAAAACATAACATAACTAAACCAACTACAGTCAATATCGCACTTGTTGCAATTTCCACAAATTGATTTTGGACTGTAGTCGTTTAAATCAGATGATATACTATAATTTCACAATTCAAGCTAATTCTGAAAAAGAGAATTTAGGCACGATCAGGTGTAAAAAAACCATCTTAAAAGATCAATAAAGCTCAAGTTAAAGACTAATAAAGTAACGTACCGTACTATACGGTATAATGCGAGCAAGACTGACATATGTACCACTAGAAGTGGCAGAACAATTTGATGATTTTATCATAAAAAGAGATGAAGAAATTCTCGGAGCAGTAAAAGCAAGAACAAGAGATTACAGCACATTATCACTTTTGAAATTGTTATACCAACTCAAAGGGAATCCAATGACATTTTCAGATCTATATTCAAAATCAAAGATCAGAATGAAAAAATCATTTTTAAATTATCTACATCTATGTGTAGATTACAATTTTATCAAGAAAGAAGCAGTGGGGGCAAACAGGATCTACACAATAACAGACAAAGGGAGAGTTATGTTGAATCTCTTCATCAACAAAGGTAATTAGACAGGACAAATCGACGTAAACTGTGCAAAAAGAATTTCCAAAAGCTGAAGTCTTTGAGATCAAAGAAACAGAATTAAAGAATCCGATAATTTTTGCAGGATTTGTTGGTGCAGGGTTGGTAGGACCAGTTGCAATTAACCACATTATTACAGAATTAGAAATGGAAGAAATTGCAGTGATGAGATCAAAATACCTGCCACCATCAACAGTTTTTATGAGAGGTAGATTACGACACCCATTTCGATTTTATGCAAACAGTGAAGGAACAATATGTGCGATAATTTGCGAGATAACACTAAAGCTCGATGGACTATACACATTAGTGGCATCAATTTTAGATTGGGCAGCGCAAAAAGGTTGCAAAGAAATTGTAATCTTAGACGGAGTAGCAAGTACAGAACATGACGATAAAGCATATTGTGCAGCAGAGGAGGATCTAGTAAGAATAATGGCAGACAAAGATATCAGTATGATTCCACAAGGATTCATCACAGGGATACCAGGGGGCATACTAAATGAGTGCCTAGTACGAGAGATACAGGGTCTAACCCTATTGGCAAAAGCAAACAAAGATGCACCAGATTCAGAAGCAGCGTCTACCCTCATTGAAGCACTGAATCGATTTTATGACATGAAAATAAATACAACAGAACTACAAAAAGAAAAAGATAGAATTCATTCAGAATTTAGCGAGTTATCTCAAAAATATGCAGAGCATAGAGAAGAGACATCTGGAATGTACATGTGATCGAAACAGCAAGCAAATTCTTTTATTCACAGCAGATACGCAACAAACTATGGCTTTAACATACAAAAAAGCAGGAATAGACATCTCAAAAATTAAACAAAGTCAAAGAGCTATTGGAAAACTAATTGCATCGACTCACAAACTCCAGAAAAAAGCAAAGATAACACACGGATTTGGCCATTATGCAGGAATAGTAGAAATTCCAGGAGGAAAACTTTTAGCTACACATACAGACGGTGTCGGAACCAAGGTTGTAATTGCAAACATGATGAAAAAATACAACACCATAGGAATTGATTGTGTTGCAATGAATGTTAATGACATAATATGTATTGGTGCAACACCAATATCATTTGTAGATTACATTGCTGCAAATAAAAATGATGTAACTATATTTAAAAAAATTGTGAAGGGATTAGTAACAGGTGCAAGAAAATCAGCAATGCCAATTGTGGGGGGAGAAACTGCAATAATGCCAGATGTAATTGAAGGAGAGGGATTTGCATTTGATTTGGCAGGGATGGTTGTAGGAATATTGGATAAAAAAGAGATGGTTCTAGGAAACAAAATTAAAGCAGGGGATGTAATTATCGGAGCTAGCAGTTCAGGAATTCATTCAAACGGATATTCACTTGCAAGAAAAGCAATATTAAGAAAATATTCAGTCAAAGACAAAGTCCGAGGAGTAGGAGTTATTGGAGAGGCCTTGCTAAAGCCAACTGAGATTTATACAAAACCAGTTCTGGAAATCAATCAAAAATGCAAGATTAATGGATTTGCGCACATAACAGGAGGCTCATTTACAAAATTATTACGTCTCAAAAGCATAGGCTATGAAATAGATTCATTACCAAAAATCCCACCAATAATGGAATTAATAGAAGAACGGGGAGTAAAATCAAAAGAAATGTACAAAACATTCAACATGGGAGTAGGATTTTGTGTGGTTGCACCAAAAGATCAAGCAACAAGAATAAAATCAATTTTCAAAAAACACAGGATCTCAAGTCAAGAGATTGGACAAATAATTCCCAAAAAAGGTGTTTTTGTAAATTCTACAAAAATTGCATAGTAAAAACTCAAGAGACACTCTAAAACAGATTTCCCAGAAAATCATCAATGAAACTAAAGCAAAAATCAAACACATTTGATGACAATTCCAAGTCAATACTTGATAGAGTAACTTTCTTGTTTTTATGACATCATCGTATGGAATTTATCCCAATACATTATGATTGATGACGAGTAAACAAATCCCAAATAATTCTTGGAGATAATTCTCTAAAAATATTAGTTGTTTTAAAATCAGCATTAATCTCAGGGTTTCGCTTTTTTTATTTCATAGGGTTATGATTTTTACGCCTAATCTCTACCTTTTCAGTAACCAGACAGTATGATATCTATGAGACTTCAACTATGGATCTTCATGTAAAGTACCAAGACCCAGTATGCAGTAAAAAGGGACTGGTAAGTTACAGTGACCCGTTTTCTAATGGAAAGGTTAGTGACCTAATACGACTAATCTAATTCAGGATATAATTTTGTGTCTGGTGCTTCTAACATGTATTGACCATCTTTTTTCTTGATAATTATGATTTTATCTCCTTCTAAAAATCGATACTTTGCATAGAGTTTTCCAGTCATAATATCATCTTTATGATTAACTTTTAACTCGTATATTTCATTATGGAATTGTATCTTAGACCTCTTGCGTAATTACAAACAAAATCTTATCTTTCATTGAATTTAATTTCAAATAATTTCTAATCTTATGGAATCACAACAAACTCTTGCTTCCATCTTGTCTTGAAATTTACAATTCCACATACGATGTCACTTATTGCATCATGCCTGCACAATCTATTCCTAAATGTCTCAGAATTAATCCTAAACTTTTTGATTTGAGAGATAATATGTTCTACTTTTATTCGGATTCTTGACTGCATCTTGTTCCATTCCTTTTGATGTATGGTCAGTTTTTTTCCTTTCTTTTTCTTGTATGGTAGAATGCTTGTCTGTTCTGGGAAATCTTTTTCCACTCCCAAATACCCAAGGTCATAAAATATCATCACATCTTCGGGCAGTTCTGGATGTCTGATTTTCAGTATGGCATAATCATGTTTTTTACCTGGAGAATGTGGGGGTTTGTGGATTATCTCACCTTTCTGGTTTACGGTGTTTGGTTTTTTATTGTGTGTTTTTTCTTTTTGCCTGAATAGTGAGTCTTTCTTTTCTTTTTGTTCTGGGGTCTTGGGATTGGTTGTTCAGTACCATCAGTCATTGCAATTAATTCAGGAAAGAACAGTTGGAGTTGCTGTACATCATTTATTTTTTTAGAATCAGAGTATAGTTTTGCAGGAATAGAAACTGTTTTTCTTACTGCCGGCTCTAAATCTGATGTTTCTGTAGACGTTGCTCTGGTCTAATCCAAACATATATCCTGTCAATTCACATGTCAGGTACATCCGATAGTAAACAAACAACATTACAAGATGGTCTTCAAGACTCAAATCAAACTTTCGCCCAGCTCCGATACTTCTTTTTCTCTTTGCTTTGGATAGTCTCTTCTTTTCTTCTATACGGTGATTCTTTCTGACATCCTTTAGAATCACATCAAACTGTTGCCTAGTCACTCCAGTAAAAGAGAGAAGGGATTTTGGCTTTTTTGAGAGTTGCTTGTATGTTAACAGGAAATGTGTTAAGTTGTTCTTAGCTTTGGATCTTGCTGTGAAGGAATTTGTGTAATATGGTAAAATATGTCTAATTACGCAAGAGGTCTAGTGTATAAGGTAAAAAGATGGATTTAAACAAGATTAAGAGTATGAATAAGGTCATCCATCCCATCAGGAACAAAAATGGAAACTAAAAACAAATTCTAGACGTGAGGCTTGATACATACGATTAAGAGTGTCCTCGGCGGTATTCTGGAGATCTGTTATCCGTAATTTATTCACGCCTGACAAATCATAAAATCATCTAAAAAATCAAAAGATAGATCGTAAGAGTTTAAAGAAATATCAAAGTATTCTATCGTATGAGCACACAAGGAAAAACATACACCGTAATTATAGAACAGGATGAAGATGGTATGTATGTAGCAAAGGTTCCAGACATCTCAGGCTGTTACACACAAGGAAAAACAGTAGCAGAAGCAACAGAGAGAATCAAAGAAGCAATATCATCTTGCAACAAAGATGAGAATATAGAACCCTTGAGATTTGTGGGAATACAACAGATTCAAGCATAATGAAACTCAATCTTATTTCTGGTAGAGATATGTGTAAAATTGTTGAAAAAATAGGTTTTACAAGAATTCATCAAGTTGGAAGTCATGTAAGATATGTTCATAATGATGGTCGTAAAACAGTCGTTCCAGTGCACGGTAATGAGATATTAGGCAGAGGTTTGATTAATGAAATTCTTAAGCAAATTAAATTATCAAGAGAAGCATATGAGAAATTTCGATTGAAAGTTTAAGAAGAATTTATTTTTAACAAGTTCAAAACTCAAACATCATCATAATAGATCTAAAGGAGTTTTGCACGATAATGTTTATTTTTAGATTCATCAAACATAAAATATAGTTAAGGCATTAAATATTTGAATAATTTCACAACTCGAACGTCTCCATTATCTAGTCTCTTCTGCATGTGTTTTCTCATCTCAGTTCCATTTGCAAAGAATGTATTGGCATTACCATTTTTCTCTTCTCTCCACTGTACCTCAATTGGTCTGGTCCCCTCTAGAGTAGGACCAGTCCCATACATACACTTTTCAGATAACTTGGGAGGCTTACCCTCATGGTAAAGAGCAAATTCACATCAGCAGAAAAGTCAAGAGTGGTTTTAGAGTCACTAAACACAAACATTGCAACTGCAGAGTTGTGCAGAAAGTACAATATTCATCCACAGACATTCTACCAATGGAGGGAACGATTTGTAGAAGGTGGCAAGGCATCATTAAATGGCACACCAAACGGAGATGTCTGCAAGAATCTGCAAAAGGAAAATGATTCCCTCAAAAAACTAATCGGCGAGATCACAATTGCCAATGACATTTTAAAAAAAACGTTGGAGAACCAGAAAAGATGACTGCAGTGAATCAACTGAACAAACACATCAGTTTGAACAAGTCATTGTTATTAATTGGAGTCTCAAAATCCAAATGGTATTACTCAAAGTCACCAAGAAGGATTCAGACAGATCCTGCAGTAACTGATGTAGTTCAAAAGATTGGAAAACAAAGGCCAACTTATGGAACCAGACGCATGGCATCCCAAGTCTCAAGGGAACTGAACAAGCCTGTAAACAGAAAACAAATCAGAAGAATATTTCACAAATTGGGCTGGATTGAGCCTAAAAAGACCAAAAATGACATCATCAAATCTGCCAGAACATTATTCAAGCCTGATGCACCAAACCAGTTGTGGCAGACAGACATCACCTATGTCTGGTGTGGAGTTGACAGATGGTGCTACTGCTTTAACGTGATTGATGCATTTAGCAGGAAATGGATTTGGCATTCATTTGATGTGGCAGCTCCAAAGAGCACTGCAATTAACAGCATCATTAATGCAGTAGCTACTGCAAAGCCTGATTGCACAAAACTGATTCTCAGAACTGACAACGGTTCGCAATACAACAGCCGAGATTTCAGAAAAGCAGTTGTTCTACTTGGAATAAGACACGAATTCATCTGGCACCACACGCCAGAACAAAACGGACATGTCGAATCATTCCACAAAACACTCAAGAAGGAATACTTGTGGAGGTACGAGTTTGCAAACTATCAGGAAGCCGAAGTTGCTCTAGAGAAAGCACGAATCGATTACAATGGTTCCAGGATTCATTCTGCGTTAGGATACCTTACTCCTGATGAATTCATGGAGTTATGGGAGATGAAAACATAAATGAATCAGACTGTATGTAAGATTATGCAAAAAGTGGTACTAAAAACAGGGGTCCACTCCACAATTGGATTGAGTTCTGGAGTGTATGCAGGAAAATATCTTATGATTACATTTCTTTTTGATGCTTTGAGAAATTCTTTTACTCTGACACTTTTGTGGTATGATGCATTGTCTGCAAATAATAACAGTTTCTTACCAAATTGTTTCTGCAAGGATTTTAAGAAATCAAGAAATGAGTCTGTGTTTGATTTATCATAGAACCTGCAAAAAAATACACCGTTATTCCCCAATGCACCAAATGATTGAAATTTTTCTCGAGTGTAATTAATTGGTGTGGTAATGTTATTCTCTGCAAGATACCATCCGCGCTTTATGTTAGGTGCTATCTTGTTTGTTGACTCATCCAGACATAGTGTGATATGTCCCAATTTGGAATATTTTTTGATACTCCTTTTTGCGTTTTTTTAAAACGGGTTTGTTCCTCTTTTGAGGCTGATTTATGATGTGTGGGACGTGGTTTTTTAGATGAAAATCCAATTCTGTGTAGCAATTCTCGCATTCCACGTGCAGAGTATAGGGTGTTGTATTTTTTATTCACATGTGTAATTACCATTCTTGTACTCCACATGAATTGATTAAATCCAAATCTCTGAGGACCTGAAATCAGATCATTTCTTAATGATACTAGTTGTTTTTCATTTAAAAAACATCTAGAACCAGAATATTTCTTGCGGCGTGATGCAGATATTCCCTCTTCATCCATTCGATTTAGCCAGTAGGACAGAGTTGATGGTATGACATCCAGACTTGCACATATCACAGAATACGGAATATTTTGTTTTCTTAGTATTGCAGCCTTTAATCTTATCTTTGCTTTTGCATTTTTTTCATTCTTGCATGCTCAGTAGATGGGAAAGTAACTCAAGTTACACATTCTAGAAAATAATTATTTTTGTTATTTCTAAAATAATGAATAATTATCTTTACAAAGAAATATTTGAGAATTTCAATTGATATTATTGGTTTGTGATTTTGTACATTAGTTTCTTCTGAGATAATCAAATTAGCAATTATCCATGCATTGTACAAAATCAATGAATAGTAAAAATACAACAATCTTATGGATTGGTTTGAACTGGTGGTTTTTGGTCTGAACCTTCCCACACATGCATAGCCTGTTTCAATCCCCCAACGTTTCTTGTAATCAGTTGGAATGTTTTGTATGTTATATGATATTTCTTTTGGTGAAACGTTTGTTGCAAACACAACATACTGATCAATAATATCTGATTTTTTTCTTGCATTTTTGTTTGGCAGAATAACTAGATTAAATGATTCTACATGTCCTGATGATGATTTTATTGTGTATGGCGAGATTGACTTTCTATCTCCATTAACGTATTGTACAATTGCATCTTTGATTCGAGAATTCTTTTTTGCAGGCATTAGAAATTTCAGATTCTTTTGTTTTATTTCTGAAATTGTTCCAGCTGTGAAAAACTCCCTATCCACTAGCAATAGTTTAATCTTGATTCCATTATTGATGCCATCAGAGAGTAATTTACGCACAAAATCGGCATTTGATTTGTTGTCATACAAAGGATAGCAACCTAATTGAGCCCTGATTCTTTTTTCAACGCACTGCATGGTGCAGTAACTCTCAAAATGAGTAGTACTGTTTTTTGATTTTGATTTTATTAAAGAATGGTTTGGCAATTTGTCATATCTTGGGATTAGATGTTTGTCAATTGCTACAGTAACTGGTTGTTCCAATACTCCCAGTTCTTGTAATTTTGATACTGTACTATCTAGTGACTGATGTAATTGAATTTGCATTGTTTTTTGTGATATTTTTGATATGATTTTTCTCAACCATGAAACCAGTTGGAGAAGCATTATCTGATTCCATTGCCAGTCTCTTTAATCCAGATTCAGAATATGAATTTCCCAAACACAATGACATGATAGAATTGTGTGCATCTGCATTGTGGAACCGTGAGTTATTTTTACTAGAGCATGGAAACAACAAGATATTGTACATTATTTTAGTGATAATCTCAAATGCTTTAGATAGTATCACGCCTTGGTGTGTCATGGTATCAAATGAAGTACAATGCATATTTGATGGAGTGACATACTTCCATCAAGCTTTTTCTATCTGAATAGATTGATTGAATAATTGATAGTTTTTGATCTAAATTGAGTTACTTTCCCATCTACTGATGCTTTTCTCAAAAAATTAATGCTTGTACCTTTCATGAATTGATTCCCAGAGGAAACCTTGGATTGTCTTGTACTCTTTGACATGGTTTCATTAATTGATTCTACGATCTAGATCTTTTGGGTTAAAATACTTGACAGTTTATTCAAAATTTATATGCCTAAACTATATATGGATATTTCTTCTTCATTTAGGATTTCCCGTCAAAGAGATAAAAGAGAAACCATTCTAATCAAATGCGATTTTATTCAGCCTCTATGCTTTCTTTTAAAAGATTCTTTCTAACAAGAATAGGGATGTTGTAAAATACACCTAGTGCCATAGCGTCTGAAGCACGATAATTTCGCAATACCAAGTCTTTTTTGCCTGTAAAATACAAATTTGCACGCAACACATCACCGCTTTCATAGATTTTAACTTTGACTAAAACCAATTCATTTTCCTCACAGATTTCCTCAATCATTTTGTAGATAGATGGAGCAACTTTACCTTCAGTCTCGCCAAAACTTGAGATGTGTTTTGCAACTTCGCCTGAAAAAGCTCTCATATGGAATTCTTTTCCATTATCAGCTTTTAGGACAACCATGCCCTCTACGGCATAAGGATCAACGAATCCAACATAATTAATTTTTACAGAGTCATAATCAGGCTCTTGTGCTTGATCAATTTTCATCGTATTACGCATGAATATCAACTTTAGTGCTTATAAAGATAGCAAAAAGTTTAAGATCAATTTCAATAACATGAATAGGTAAATTATTTTTTAACGATCAACACTCATGTTTAACCCCAAATTATTTAAAATCCATAACTATGGTAGCTTTAATGTCAACTAATCCAGAACGTGCCGTATCATACGTTCTTAGTAAATCTGTAACAAACTACATGGATAATGATGTGCTAATTCTAGGATCAAACACACAAACTAGAGAGGCTGCAAGAATGCTGCGTCACTATGAAACAGATGACATTATAGTTACAGATAAAGATAATCTCCCAGTAGGAATTGTTACAGACGAGGACATTCTAAGTAAAGTGAGTGACGTCACAGTTTACGCAGAAGCTACAACGCTAAAAGATATCATGAGTACGCCACTGATTACAATTAATGAAAAATTAACATTACAAGATGCATTACACAAAATGAGAGATAATAACATTAGAAAGCTTCCTGTAATATCAAAGAAAAATCAAGTAATCGGAATGATTTTTCAAACAGTTATTGCAAACGTAATTAGAGATGCAACTGCAACAGCACCTCGTTTACTTAGTCCACCAGTAAAAGCAGTTTTAGGTAATCTTGGATTTGTGTTACAATTTGCAGGAGTTTTACTTTTAGTTCCAGCCATAGTTGCAACCGTTCTAGAGGATACAACAACTGCAACAGGAATTTATCTTACAACAGTGCTTTTACTAGTTACAGGGTTTTTTTTAAATTCTTATGGTGAAAAATCAAGTCTTAATTTGCAACAGGCGTCAATTTTAGTATTTTCAAGCCTCTTTTTGCTATCATTGTTTGGAACAGTCCCGTATCTGTATGTATTCCCAAGTGACGAGACCAGCGTGGAAGTGTTTGGTAATGCATTTTTCTCCAGTGCAGCAGGATTTACCACTGGAGGAATATCATTATTTGATGAACCAGAACAACTCTCTCAAAGTTTTACATTTTTCCGAAGCTATACTCAACTGGTAGGAGGAATGAGTTTCATTTATCTAGTGATTACCGCATTCTATCCAGAATCAAAATTACAATCAATGCGTGGTTTTATTTCTGGCAGAACACTACATATGAAGGAGTTATTCTTAACTATTACAGTCATCTTTGCAATTTACATTATAATTGTGGCATTTTTGCTGCACATATTTGGAGAAGGTAACATTATAGATATTTTTTCACTGTCAATGATAGATAATTTCTCATTGGCGATGAGTACTTTGGCGACAGGAGGATTTACACCGACATCGACAATTCTAGATAATCTAGTTTGGCAAGAAGATGTGATTTTGATGGGTGCAATGATACTAGGAGCATTACCATTTACATTTCACTATGCATTTGTAAGAAAGAAATTCCTTTCACCAAAACTTGGAAAAGAAGTTTTGACATACTTTGCAATTTTAGGCAGTGCGACTATTTTGTTTATAGCAGTTAGCGGTCTAGAACCAATGCAGAGTGCATTTTATTCGGTATCAGCTAGTACTACGGCAGGGTTACAAATAGAAAGCCTTGCAGGATTAAACGGGATATCACATACGATTTTGGTAATTTTGATGTTTGTGGGAGGTTGTGGATTTTCAACTGCAGGAGGTTTAAAGATATTTAGATTATTCCATCTAAGAGATATTCGACCATTTCTAAACAAAGTAAAAAGGGCAGAACTTTCAAGTCAATCAAAAAAAGAACTCATCTCCACCCTAATCATTTTGGCATTATTTCCGACAATTTCAGCAATTACAGGATTACATCTTGCGGCAATAGAAGACGTTCCATTCCAAGATGCATTTTTTGAAGCAGCAGGTGTGATTACAACTGGAGGACTATCTGCAGGGGTAATTGATTTTGACACAGATCCTGCAACAAAAATAGTGTTGGGATTCTTGATGATTTTTGGCAGATTGGAAATAATTGCAATTATCTACATTTTTGTTCCCAAACTCAGTTAAGGTAGGATTTAATTTCTTATAATAAAGATCATGACTATGCAAGTTAAGAGTTCCAATCAAGGCAAAAGATTAATCATTCTAGGCGGTCTTACCATCGGAATTTTATTTTTGATGTATAGCAGATATCAAGACTCGGGGCTTTTAACACCAAGTGTACTTGACATCATACAAAGAATATCTTATGGATTTTATATGATTATGATAGTATCTTTTGGAGCTATTGCATTAGGCATGTACAGATACCATAGGGAAAAAGTAGAGAAAAAAGACAAAGATCTTTCTTCAATAATTGCGCTAACAACATGGAATTCCAAATCCCGAAAAATCTTTATTGCCACATTTATTGGGTATGGAGTATTTTTTTCACTAGTATCGGGAACACTGGTTTACCAACCAGAAGTGGATTTTTCTTATCACTACGGAGCTGTAATCCCATCAGGTTTTATTGCACCATGTTGTGATGAAAAGCCAGGATATATGCCTCAGATTATCATATATCTCACAGAACACATCGGATTAAATATAATTCCAATCAATTTAATACTACAAATTATTGTATCATACCTGGTAGGATTAAATGCAGCAATTGCAGTAAATGCATATACAATTTCAAAGAAAGGCAGAGGTGCAAGTAGTGTAGGAGCAATAGTAGGATTATTCATTGCATGTCCAACTTGTGCAGGATCATTTTTGTCAATATTTGTTGGAACAGCTAGTGGAATTGCATTGTCAATTGCATTAGTAGAATTACAGACGTTATTCATTTCGATTTCAATTCCAATATTACTTGTAACTCCATATGTAATGGCAAAAAAATTACGAAATTTAGATGGAAGTTGTAAAATAAATCCAGATTAGAACTCTTTTACTTTAGGAATTTTATGATTGCCAGTATCATGACCATTATGACACAAATACTTGAAAGTTAACTTGGGGGGAGAATTTCATCATGAACAACTTTCTCCAAAAGTATAGCCCACAAAACTTTTGTTATATGCAATGAATTTTTTTAAAATCAAAATTCAGGGATTTGGCAATCTCACGATATTGATCAAGGATTTTATCGTTTTTGTATACCCAGATCATAAGTCTTTTCAATTTACTGTTCTTACAAAATACTGATACATATTCAGATTAAATTTGTGGGTTCTAAAATATTCCATAACTGTATGCCTCATTTCATGAATAGATTCATAAAATTCTGATTCAACATTAACATGTTTGCACTGTCTCCAAATCTCTTCAATCATACTCAAATGCGGGGAGCCTCTCAGAAGATATGCCAGTTTGACATCTTTGTTTTTACGCAGATATTTTTTTACATCATTAGCTTTGTGTTGCGGTGCTCTATCGACGATAACAAATATTTTTCCAAATTTTCTACGAGCTGCTTCCAAATAATCTATAAATGCAATTGAATTAAATTTTTCATACGATCTAAAAAAACTTTGATTATCATCATTTCCATAAACCAAAAATCTTTGGTGCGATCCTCTCCAACGTACAATCATTCTTTGGTGTGCATCTGTCCAGTATTTTTTACCAAGACGTACATCGTCTACAAATACAGACTCGTCTTGGATGAATACTGTAAAACCTTTCTTTTTTGCCTTTTCTATGCGTGAAATGATGCGGTTTTTCCACTTGCAGCATGTATCCTTGGATGCGGCACGTACATGTAGTTTTTGTGGAACCTTTGGTTTTAGATTCCATTTGTGCATCAAACGACGCACGTGAGTGATATGATATGTAATGCGTGTTCTGTAAAATATGAATTGCATCAGTTTTTTTGGAGTCATGTCGTCTGAAATTTTCTTAAATGTACGCTCTATTTTTTGTAATTTTTTGTGTGAGATTAATGGTGGACGGCCAGAACGAGTGAGATCCTCCATGCCCTCTAGTCCGTATTTTTCAAATGAATCAAGCCAGTTCCTTACAGAATTGTAGGTACAAAACATTTGGCTTGCAGTTTCAGCAATTGTGGATTCGTTGATCTTAATTATAGTTAAGGCATTAAATATTTGAACACTTTAACAACTCGAACCCTCCATTATCTAGTCTCTTCTGCATGTGTTTTCTCATTTCAGTTCCATTTGCAAAGAATGTATTGGCATTACCATTTTTCTCTTCTCTCCACTGTATCTCAATTGGATTGAGTTCTGGAGTGTATGCAGGAAAATATCTAATTATTACTTTATTTTTTGGTGCTTTGAGAAATTCTTTTACTCGGACACTTTTGTGGTATGATGCATTATCTGCAAACAGTAACAATTTCTTACCAAATTGTTTTTGCAGTGATTCTAAAAAATCAAGAAATGAGTCTGTGTTTGATTTATCATAGAACCTGCAAAAAAATACACCGTTATTGCCCAATGCACCAAATGATTGAAATTTTTCTCGAGTGTAATTAATTGGTGTGGTAATGTTATTGCCTGCAAGATACCATCCGCGCTTTATGTTGGGTGCTACTTTATTTGTTGACTCGTCCAGACATAGTGTGGTGTATCCCAATTTGGAATATTTTTTGATACTCCTTTTTGCGTTTTTTTAAAACGGGTTTGTTCCTCTTTTGAGGCTGATTTGTGATGAGTCTGTCTTGGTTTTTTAGATGAGAATCCGATTCTGTGCAGCAATTCACGCATTCCTCTTGCAGAGTATAGCGTGTTGTATTTTTTATTCACATGTGTAATTACCATTCTTGTACTCCACATGAATTGATTGAATCCAAACTTTTCTGGACCTGAAATTAGATCATCTCTTAATGACACTAGTTGTTTTTTATTTAAGAAACATCTAGAGCCAGAATATTTCTTGCGGCGTGATGCAGTTATTCCCTCTTTATCCATTCGATTTAGCCAGTAGGACAGAGTTGATGGTATGACATCCAAACTGGCACATATCACAGAATACGGAATATCTTGTTTTCTTAGTATTGCAGCCTTTAATCTTATCTTCGCTTTTGCATTTTTTTCATTCTGGCATGTTTTTCTTAAAAAATTAATGCTTGTTCCTTTCATGAAATGGCTTCCTGAAGATACCATTAATGCTTTAGTTTGTTTTGACATGATTCTGTAAGTATAAACTATGATCTAGATCTTTTGGGTTAAAATAGTTGATAATTCGTTCAAAATTTATATGCCTAAACTATATACACATTGCATGCAGTCTTTCCTTTTTCTTACCGTACTTTTCTTTTTTGTAGGCCTGGAGTAACTCGTCATTTGTGATGTCCATGAAATTATTTCCAACTACTGATCAAAAAGTATTGCTATTTGTTTTGAAAAATTGCAAAGAATTATGCTCCGAGGTATATGTCACCAATGTCTAAAGGATCAAGGGCCTGCACCGGGTCTAGCAATAAGACTAGCTTGTTTTTTGCCTCATCAACCCACGTGCCCTCAAGATATACTTGCTCATCTACGTACCCTACACTGTTTATTGCAAGTGTGTTCTCGATGATTACATCAGTAACATCACTGTGTACCTTGTACAGTTCGCTGACTATGCCTACAGGGCCTATCGGTTCATCATCAGAAATAAATCCAGACAAGGTACTATTTGATATGGCAAAATCATCATTGACACTTTGAGCCAAAGTATCACCCATTGCTACAGGAATTAATATTAGAGTGAATAGTATTGCATAAGACCTCTTGCGTAATTATAGAGATTTTTTCTCAAATTTTGTATTTTAACAGAATTCATACCTGAAAATTCAAATTTCTCAACCAATTTGAAAAATCCTGCAACAAAATTCACGCCTAGAAATAATTACGCAAGACGTCTATACTTTAGCTTATTCATGTTCTAATCGTGTCACAAAGAAATTTCAATATAAAGATAATTGTAAAAAGACTCACATTTCATGATTTGTTGTACAGATCACTAGAATTTGCCACATCATTCCAATGAACAAAACATGATAAGATCCTTAGCTTTTTTGATTTGAATAATTTGAGAATTGACTCAAAAATTAGAATTGGTTATGCCCATGTCTCAATTACCTGATAGTTGGAAGGAATGTCAAAATTGACTCAATTTCAGTAAATACAGCTCTAGGTTCAGGCAAATCATCTATAACCAGTCTGCCTAATTCATTTTCCCAATGTTCTTCTAAACCAGTTAGTCGTTGAGAATCAAAGATTGTATCAGGAACATAATCAATATTATTTTTAGTACATTTTTCTACAACCATTTTGCCAATTTTTTCTTGATCAAAATTATTTTCTTGCCCAAACATCCTCCAAATATCATAATAATCTCTAACTTTACTACGTTGCATTAAACTACGAATTTTTTCTGCAATCACTTCATCAAGAGAATATCCAACAATAGAGAAATTTTGAAGATCACTATACGAAGTAGTAACAGTTTGCTCGGTAACGGAATCCATCATTTGTTCTACACGTGAAGCATCAATTTTGATTTTATTTTTCTGTCCTATAGGACCTGTAAAATGAACATGGCCAAAAATTGCTAATCCACTTTGTGGAACGTTGATATCACCTTCATATTTTATTCCAGATTCATTTTCTATAATGTCATAAACATCTTTGAACCCATTTACAATTACGGTAGGCTCAGTCTCAGAGATTATTGTAAAATCAAGATCTTCAGAAAACCTCCATGTTTCAGGAAAGAAGATTTTTCGAATTGCTGTTCCCCCTTTGAAAACTAGAACATTTTTGAGTGGAGATTCATTATGATATATTCCAAACAAAAGCCATTCTAAAGCATAGTCTTTATCAATTACTCCTGCAGGTTTTCCAAATTGTTTTGCATATACACGAATTTGATCATTTGTTAGAATTTTAATCACCTATGATATTGTCTTTGCCTCTAAAATAGATTTTATTGGAATATTTACAAATAATTTCCATTTTAAATTTGATTTTTTATTTTTTGTTGAATATGGATCTAACCATGAACGTCCAGAATTTATTGAATTACACATATCATCATAAAGTGAAGGTGAGATTTTTATGTTAAGAACATCTATTAAAAATCCAAGTCTTTTGATTACAGTACTATTTTGCATTTTTTGAGAATATTCAAATATTTTTTCAAAAGATAATTCATTTTTTGCAGCCCATAAACAATTTGCAACTTCAGCAATACCACCACAATATTCAGGATGATCTAATGCATCTACAATTGTTTTGTTTTTATCAGAAATTATAATTTTTTTATTTCCAATAAAATTATTCCTGATACCAAAAAATTTTTTTTTATTTATTGTAACAAATTTGTATTTTACATCATGAAGGACAGAATTTTTGATTCTTGCAGTTGTTGCGACAAATACTGTAAATGGAGTTTGATCAGTAAATCCATAATGATTTAATGCAGACCAATATGCAATGTAAAAAGGTCTGCTTTTAGCAAGTTCTGATGCTATAATAAATTCATGTTCAGTATATTCAGAATCCACACCAGCACTTAATGGCGCAATAAGATATTTTCCTGCAGTCAATGTGATAAGCCATTTTTTCTTACGTAATCTGTTTGCAATTACCCTGGCATTTGAATAGGTAGCTCCCCATATCCTAGAGATATCCTGTAAAGTTATAGTGGATTTTCCTTCGCCAGCAAGAGAGCTAAGAAGATATGCTTCTCTTCCAGATATACCTGTACGTATATTTTGTGTATATTCAGTGTCATACATATGTTATAAATTGTACAAAGAATATACGTAAAAACATTACGATCACACTGGTGCTCAAAAATGTTTATTGGCTACGTTTGCATAGGATCACGTAGTGATCCTATGCGAATGTGGGGCAATAAAATATAGTTTGGTGATTGTAAACCTATTACCACCAACTATTTTTGAGTAATTATTGGAAAAAACAATCAATATAATCAGTAGATGGGAAAGTAACTCAATTTAGATCAAAAACTATCAATTATTCAATCAATCTATTCAGATAGAAAAAGCTTGATGATAGTGTGTCATTTTATCAAATGTGAATTGTAATTCATTTGATACCATGACACACCAAGGCGTGATACTATCTAAAGCATTTGAGATTATCACTAAAATAATGTACAATATCTTGTTGTTTCCATGCTCTAGTAAAAATAACTCACGGTTCCACAATGCAGATGCACATAATTCTATCATGTCATTGTGTTTGGGAAATTCATATTCTGAATCTGGATTAAAGAGACTGGCAATGGAATCAGATAATGCTTCTCCAACTGGTTCATGGTTGAGAAAAATCATATCAAAAATATCACAAAAAACAATGCAAATTCAATTACATCAGTCACTAGATAGTACAGTATCAAAATTACGAGAACTGGGAGTATTGGAACAACCAGTTACTGTAGCAATTGACAAACATCTAATCCCAAGATATGACAAATTGCCAAACCATTCTTTAATAAAATCAAAATCAAAAAACAGTACTATAGAGAAAAGACAAAGTTCGTGAACTAAATAATTCCAAAACAAAAAACTTTTTGATCAGTTAACCCAACAAAATACATGAACAAGTTAGAATCCCTTGAAGCAGCATACAAAAAAGAAAATTCAAAAGTTGCAGTAAGAATGCTTGGCAGTCTTTGATGATTCTAAAAGATGGTAAGGAAATAGAACACACTGCAAAGACATTGCATCGCTGCACAAACTGGGTACGAAAATGGGTGAGTCGTTTTGAGGTAGATGGCCTTGATGGCCTCTACGACCACCCAAGGAGTGGAAGACCAAGAACAATCTCCCAGACTCGAATAGATGCTATTATGTCAAAAGTAATGCTAACTTTGTTTACACCTGTGATGCTACAGCAAAGTATCTTTTATTCCACTGGAGTAAAATTTCACATCACTTACATCAGAAAGGTAATGCACCAGTATGGCATGTCTGCAAAAACTGCACAAAAATATCATATCAATCATGCAAGCGTATCTGCTGTGAAAAGCTGGCAGCAACGCATCAGAAAGAGAATTTCACACCTAAAAAAGAATGGATTTATCATTGCAATGACTGATGAGGCATTTTTTGTAAGGGATACAAAAATAGGAAAAAAATACTGGTCAAAAGTTGCAAAGAGAATATTTCTTCCATATACGGGGAATCATGAAAGTTTGGCAGTATATGGAACAATTACGGAAAATAACAGTCAACTGTTTAGAGTACATGATAAATTCAATGCTGTAACATTTGTAGAATATCTAAAAGAGTTACACTGGAAATATGGCAAGATTGCAATCATGCTGGATAGAGCATCAGTTCACAAATCAAAGAAGGTCAAGGAATACCTTGCAAACAATAGAGATGTCAAACTAATATGGCTGCCAAAAGGATCACCGTACTTGAACATGATAGAACAATGCTGGAAGATAAGCAAGTATGCGTTGTTGGTTTCAGAATATTATGCAATGTTTACGATGATGAATGATGCAGTGTCAAAATATTTTAGAAGGACAAGATTCAAGCTTGATGTTGCAAATTATATCTTTAGAAATCCTGCAAAAATGTTTGCGAACTTTTGATCGTCGCTATAACATACAAGCAACTCTCAAAAAAGCCAAAATCACTTCTCTCTTTTACTGGAGTGACCAGGCAACAGTTTGATGTGATTCTAAAGGATGTCAGAAAGAATCACCGTATAGAAGAAAAGAAGAGACTATCCAAAGCAAAGAGAAAAAGAAGTATCGGAGCTGGGCGAAAGTTTGATTTGAGTCTTGAAGACCAGCTTGTAATGTTGTTTGTTTACTATCGGATGTACCTGACATGTGAATTGACAGGATATCTGTTTGGATTAGACCAGAGCAACGTCTACAGAAACATCAGATTTAGAGCCGGCAGTAAGAAAAACAGTTCCTATTCCTGCAAAACTATACTCTGATTCTAAAAAAATAAATGATGTACAGCAACTCCAACTGTTCTTTCCTGAATTAATTGCAATGACTGATGGGACAGAGCAGCAAATCCCAAGACCCCAGAACAAAAAGAAAAGAAAGACTCACTATTCAGGCAAAAAAACACACAATAAAAAACCAAACACCGTAAACCAGAAAGGTGAGATAATCCACAAACCCCCACATTCTCCAGGTAAAAAACATGATTATGCCATACTGAAAATAAAGTATCCTGCACTACACGAAGATGTGATGATATTTTATGACCTTGGGTATTTGGGAGTGGAAAAAGATTTTCCAGAACAGACAAGCATTCTACCATACAAGAAAAAGAAAGGAAAAAAACTGACCATACATCAAAAGGAATGGAACAAGATACAGTCAAGAATCCGAATAAAAGTAGAACATATTATCTCTCAAATCAAAAAGTTTAGGATTAATTCTGAGACATTTAGGAACAGATTGTGCAGGTATGATGCAATAAGTGACATCGTATGTGGAATTGTGAATTTCAAGACAAGATGGAAGCAAGAGTTTGTTGTGATTCCATAAGATTAGAAATTATTTGAAATTAAATTCAATGAAAGATAAGATTTTGTTTGTAATTACGCAAGATGTCTTATAAATGCAATTGAATTAAATTTTTCATACGATCTAAAAAAACTTTGATTATCATCATTTCCATAAACCAAAAATCTTTGATGCGATCCTCTCCAACGTACAATCATTCGTTGATGTGCATCTGTCCAGTATTTTTTACCAAGACGTACATCGTCTACAAATACAGACTCGTCTTGGATAAATACTGTAAAACCTTTCTTTTTTGCCTTTTCTATGCGTGAAATGATGCGGTTTTTCCACTTGCGGCACACATCCTTGGATGCCGCTCGCACATGTACCTTTTGTGGAACCTTTGGTTTTAGATTCCATTTGTGCATCAAACGACGCACATGAGTGATATGATATGTAATGCGTGTTCTGTAAAATATGAATTGTATCAGTTTTTTTTTGGAGTCATTCCATCTGAAATTTTCTTAAATGTACGCTCTATTTTTTGTAATTTTTTGTGTGAGATTAATGGTGGACGGCCAGAACGAGGGGGGGTCCTCCAGACCCTCCAATCCATATCTTTCAAATGAATCTATCTAATTCCTTACAGAATTGTAGGTACAAAACATTTGGTTGGCAGTTTCAGCAATTGTGGATTCGTTGATCTTAATTATACACATTGCATGCAGTCTTTCCTTTTTCTTACCGTACTTTTCTTTTTTGTAGGCCTGGAGTAACTCGTCATTTGTGATGTCCATGGAATTATTTCCAACTACTGATCAAAAAGTATTGCTATTTGTTTTGAAAAATTGCAAAGAATTATGCTCCGAGGTATACGTACCGATATGCATATCACAACTATCTATAATCAGGTACAATCAAAATCGTAAATAACCTAGTATGAATAACTTAACAAATACGAGAATAATTATTGTAAATCATGGCAATAAAATCAACTAAAGAATACATTGATTTTTTCATAAATTTAAACATGGGGGAAAATGTTCCACTTTTGAGCTTTGTAAACAATGAGAAGATGGTCCTTAAACAAAAACTAGAGTACAAAAATTTAGAAAAAGGACCAATTAAAAAAGGAATCAAGATATTAGAAGAACTAATTTTAGAAATCAATAATAACGGAGAAAAAGCAACAATAGAGAAATATCAAAAATAAATTTTAGAGAAAAATCATGGATAAAAATTCAGAAATCATCAAAACCGAAATTATCAGGATACTAAATGAGAATGGAAGAATAAGAGGTACGGAATTGGCAAAAAGAGCAATAGAAAAAGTAGGCAATGAGAAAATAGTATACAGGGAAATTAGTGCACTTGTAGAATCAGGGGATATTGAAAAAAGAGTACACAGTAGATCACATATTGAATACGAATTGATCAGCCTTTCAGAATCAGTAAACAATCAACTCAAAAATCTACACAAGGAAATTGAGATTATTTTTGAAGAAATTATGAATTTTGAGATTACAGTAAAAACAGGGAATTTTTCATATCATGAAAGAT
Source organism: Candidatus Nitrosopumilus sp. (assembly GCA_965205675.1). Lineage (GTDB taxonomy): Archaea > Thermoproteota > Nitrososphaeria > Nitrososphaerales > Nitrosopumilaceae > Nitrosopumilus. The sequence continues at coordinate 877,118 of OZ242186.1, read as the reverse complement.
TAAGATCAATTATTCATCAAATACACATAGTTCAATCAACGGATGGAATAATGAAATTATTGTCATACTATCCAAGTTTTAAAAAAGATAAAATGTATTCTCAAATTATTAGAAAGATAAATGATTGTTGGGAATCAATAATGAATAGCATTTCACATCAACCAGAAGAGGATTTTCTCAACGAAATACTTGCAAATTTAAGAATTTTGCACACGGATGCAAAGAATGTGAATTAAGAATTTTTTAATTTTTCTACAACAATCTTGAAAATTTCATTGTTATCTAATAGAATGTATGGCAAACCATTTTCTTCACAGGCTTGACCACTTTCAGTATCACGAGTAACTAGCACCATATTGTTTTCTTTGGCATAGTTAATTACAGAATAGTCTGTTCGTAATTTGTGGCCATCTGTACGTAATTTCTTTACACTATAAGCATCATAGCCCAACTCTTTGAGTTTATCATCCCAACCATCATCCATTTCATCAATGAGAATTTTCATACATTATCACATATAGTAATTGTAATATTAGTGTAAACAGATGAGATGATCAAGTACTTATTTTCCAAAATACTATAGAAGATATTGGATGTAAAAGAAGAAGACACGTCAGAAGAATCTAAAAAAAATCATATTTCATATTATAGATCCCTTGACAATACAATATCAGAAATTCAAAAAGAAAGGGAGAAGGAGGGAGAACATGCAATCAAAAGTCATCTGGATAACAGAATAGATGCAATGGAGAAAGACAAAAAAAGGATACGAGATATGTTTCCAGACATAACAGAAGCGGAATGGAATGGCCACATCAACTGAAAAGAACCACAACAAACACCTAGACTTGCTTCAGGATTACAAAATTCACCTTCTAAAGTATATTGAAATGTTGGAAAAAATGGACAGACACTCAGAATTTGCAAAGCAATGGAATCAAACTACAATTAAAGAAAGAAAAGAAGAGGTTCAAGTAATTGATAAAATTTTAAAAAATCTCATACGATTCTAATCATGATTTGCAGTACATATATCATACAATGAATTACAAAAACTATCAACATGTTCAGAGGAAATGCCATCAAACCAAGATAATTCCTTATCAATACTGAAACATTCAAAAGAATATTTCAAAGTATCATTAACGTATTGAATTTCAGACAGGAGTAATTCATAGATTTGTTTTTGTATTTTATCAGATAATTCAAAATCACACGTCATCAAATCCAACTGGACATAATAATTCCCATGAAGGGGATTTGTTTTTGCTTTGATGAAGGGTTTGTTTTGTTGTTGACAATCATGATAATATTTATCATATTCAAACATTTTAGAATCGCCGAGATATTTTTGAAATACCATCAATATCTAAAATAAAGGGCTATTAAAAAAAGTCTAAAGACTAGTAGTGATTTTTTTGATTTTTGTAATTAATCTGATTTTAGTGTTAATTGGCATTTCAGGCTCCATTGTAAAATATACAATATTTTTTTTTGTGTAAATTACCATTTGAGAAACCTTTTCTCTTTCTACATGAACATATCGTACTTTTCCTAAGGATCTATCAAATTCTTTTCTCATAGAACGTCTTTGAGCTACTTGTTTACAGAAATGTTCTTCTTCTTTTTGATTTTTCAAGTTAGTTTTGCCGGTTTTCATAATGGCTTCACGAATGTTGCCTTTAGGATCAATGATTGCAGCAAATCTCATTTTATTGTCTAATTTGAGAATTTTTTGAACAATATCAAGTAAATCTATTTTTGTAGCCATCTATTTTAAAAAAATATTTGGCAAATATAAGCTATCAAATTTTTTTTATAAAGATCATGTGGTAAGACAGAGTTAAATTAATTCAAGATCACCTCCGATCAGATGAAAGAGAGGGTTCAAGAGATTCTAAATGAATTAGAAACACAGTCTACGCTTGAAAAAACAAGAAAAATAGACGTTATGCCAGTAGATAGAATGCTTGCAATCACAAAAGAGACAGGAGAGATGTTAAACATTCTCTTGCGCCTAAATAATACTAAAAACATGCTTGAGATTGGTACATCAGTAGGATATTCAACAATTTGGTGTGCAGATGCAATTTCAGATAACGCAGGAAAGATAATCACAATAGAGCAAAACTCGAAAAAAACCAAAAGGGCAAGAGAAAATTTTCAGAAAGCAGGTATTGCAAATACAGTCACAATCAGAGAAGGACAAGCATTAGAAATTCTAAAAGAACTAAACAAACAAGAAAAGTATCAAAATTATTTTGATTTTGTTTTAATTGATGCAGACAAAGAAAACATCAAAGAATATTTTGATTTAATTTTTCCAATGGTTACAATAAAAGGAGTGATAATTACAGACAATATGTTATATCCAGAAAAATACAGGACAAAAATGAAGAAATTTTCAGAAAATCTAAAAACAAATCTTAATCTTGTAACAATAACGTCTCCAATAGGTAACGGAGAGGAGATCACAATAAAAATAAGATAATCATTTTTTAGCGGGTTTTTTGAAAGTTTTAATTTTGTTTTTTTGAACAATTTGTTTTTTTGATTTTGATTGTTTTTCTCAGCTTTTAATTTTTTATTTTAATTTAAGATTCTATCTTTTTACATTTTTTTTAAAATAAATGGTATAGCGAAAAGACAAAGTTCGTGAACTAAATAATTCCAAAACAAAAAACCTTTTGATCAGTCAACACAACAAAATACATGGAAGTTAGAATCCCTTGAAAGCAGCATTACAAAAAATTCAAAAGTTGCAGTAAGAATGCTTGGCAGTATTGATGATTCTAAAAGATGGTAAGGAAATAGAACACACTGCAAAGACATTGCACCGCTGCACAATCTGGGTACGAAAATGAGTGAATCGTTTTGAAATCGATGGCCTCTACGACCATCCAAGGAGTGGAAGACCAAGAACAATCTCCCAGACCAGAATGAACTGTATCATCTCAAAGGCAATGCTAACTTTGTTCACATCTGTGATGCTACAGCAAAGTATCTTTCATTCCACTAGAGTAAAATTTCATATCACTCACATCCGAAAGATAATGCACAGTATGATATCTGCAAAAACTGCACAAAAATATCACATCAACCATGCAAGTGTATCTGCTGTGCGAAGCTGGCAGCAACGCATCAGAAAGAGAATTTTACGCCTAAAAAAGAACGGATTTATCATTGCAATGGCTGATGAGGCATTTTTTCTAAGGAATACAAAAACAGGAAAAAAATACCCAGTCATCAGTTGCCAAGAGAATATTTCTTCCATACACAGGCAATCATGAAAGCTTGGCAGTATATGGAACAATTACGGAAAATAACAGTCAGTTGTTTAGAGTCTATGATAGATTCAATGTTGGAAGATTTGTAGAATATCTAAAAGAGTTACACTGGAAATACGGCAAGATTGCAATTATGCTAGACCGAGCATCAGTTCACAAATCAAAAAAAGTAAAAGAATATCTTGCAAATAATCCTGATGTCAAACTAATATGGCTGCCAAAAGGATCACCGTACTTGAACATGATAGAACAATGCTGGAAGATAAGCAAGTATGCGTTGTTGGTTTCAGAATATTATGCAATGTTTACGATGATGAATGATGCAGTGTCAAAATATTTTAGAACGACAAGATTCAAACTGGATATTGCAAATTACACCTTTAGAAATCCTACAAAGATGTTCATGAACTTTTGATCGTCGCTATAGCATATTCTGTAGGAGTATTTACACCGTAACTTGTTTGAGCAAAAATCTCAACGGATAATGGGATTACAAGTAAAAATACAATAGATGAAAAAACAAGTAAATCATTTACAATCTCAGACCTGGAATTAATTAAAATGGGACATTATTTATCAGAACACATATTTCGTTGTTGTTTATTAATTAGATAAAAATACTTGTAATATGAAGATGTCAATAGGGATAGCAGTTACAGGAATTGGCATGTTTATAGCAGGACTCATAATGTTTTATTCAATAGAATTAGGGGAATCAAAAGAGATGTTAAGACTGATCAAAAATATAGGCACATTTGTAGGCATCAGTGGAATGGGAGTAAGCTTGGCAGGAGTATTACTATATTTGATTAGTAAAAATGAACCAACAGTTAAAGAACACTCTGACGTTTAAGACTGGAATAACAATTCCTTGCATTCATCTAATAGATTTACAATCACCTAGAATATTTCTTTGTTTGGTAATGCTTTGATCTTTGTAGGAATCATTTCACAACATATCAAAATAATTCCATATTGAAAAAAAGCGCAATTTACAACAAGCTTAACTATTCCAAAGTCATTATTAAGACATATTATTCATAGTAGTGTTTTCTGATGTATTAGAAAGCAGGTAGAACTAAGACTAATCATGAGTTAAGAACTAAATTATAATAACACAAGAAAAAGATAATGAGAAATGGCTGAAAAGGTTTGGTTAGGTGGAATATATCTTAAAGATGAGGGAGGATATGAAATAATTCTAAAGGCATTAAATCACTACAAAAGTAGATTAAAAACACTCAATGAAAGCCCAGAGTTAAAAGAGTCAGCTGCAATGTTTGCATCAGTTTTGAATCAACAAGCAAGAAAAACAATTCCAAAAATAAATAAAGTCATTGAAAAAATCCACACCAGTCTAAACGATAAGAATACTAGAAAAGAGTTAGAATACGAAGTGTCATTTTTAGAAAAATCCCTATCATGTTATGAATCAGACATACACAAAGCAGAGGATACAGGACATGAATACTTTGTAAAGCTAGTTGGAGATATGGTACAAGGAAGAAAAGACATAGAGACTATCAAAACAGCCCTAGGGAAAATTAATCAGTTTTCAGAATAACCTACAGACCTTGAAGATACCAATCAAAATAAGGCATTAGTGCCTTGCATTGTTTCTTTTTTTCTTGTTCATCTGTAGAATCTTGAATTTTCTGGGTTTTGCCTTGGAGATATTCTCGAATTAATTCATTTTTAAAAAAAGATTCGATTTGAGTTAATATTTCAAGAATTTTCTCCGGGGGAGTATGTTCAAAATCAGCTAGAATTGCTTTGACTTTAGATTCTAAAGACATGATAATAATCAAATACCATCCATTGTTATCTTATAGAGTTTAACAAATCATCATCATCCCAAGTTAAACGGAATTTTCCAGTAACTCGAAACATGTGTAACTTTCCCCCTTTTTTAAATTCAAGCTTGTATGATTTATGAGAATCATCTTCAATTTCCACACTTACATCATTTTTAATAGTTTGAAAGATTATAGGATTATTTGAGATTTGTTTCCATTCATCATCCTCAAAATCCATATAAAATTTAGTGTACAATAGTCCCATGAAATATTTGTAAAACTAACCTGAATAAATAACTAGATAAAATGTTATTTATTCAGTGAAACTAAAGGCATCACTATTTCTAAATTACTTACTATAGAGGAGTTGGTGTAACATCTCTCTTCTTTTCTTCTGTACGGTGATTCTTTCTGACATCCTTTAGAATCACATCAAACTGTTGCCTAGTCACTCCAGTAAAAGAGAGAAAGGATCTTGGCTTTTTTGAGAGTTGCTTGTATGTTAACATGAAATGTGTTAGGTTGTTCTTAGCTTTGGATCTTGGTGTGAATGAATTTGTGTAATATGGTAAAATATGTCTAATTGCGCAAGAGGCCTATTGATTTTACAAATCTCTTTGTTGCAACCTTTGGAGTATACCTGTTACAATGATAAATATCACAGCAAACAAAGCCATTAGAATTATTTTTGTGTGATTCATGTTGTTATCTTTGAGAAATATTTGTTGCATCTCATGCTTTGGATGCATTAATAATAAACTCATTGTAAATTAATTTTTTAATTTAATGGATATGCTATGCTCTATCAATTTGTCAACAATATCTTAAATAATTTCATTTGTAAATCATCAGATCATTTTTACGGATTTTCAACATATTACTTATTTTTCAACAGATTTAGATGTTGCAAGATAATTCGTATTGTAGGATTCAGAAAATTATGATTTAGGCTTAGAATCAGAAAAAAACCAAGGTTCTTTTTGATGGCTTTTGTCACTTTTTGCTTTAGAGAGAGACATTCTTTAGCAGATTCTCCTTTAATGGGTTTTTTTGAAATGTATTCCTCAATAGTTTTTTACAATAAGAATTCAAATCAAACTCATACAAGTTAGAAATAAGGTCTTTGTAAATTAAGAGATAATTTTCAGAGGATCAACATTTGCAATTTCATTAATTGTAACATACATGTGAAATTCATCACCTTCAATTTTGACAGAAAAATTATCTATTGTAGAACAGTATTTTTTATTATGTTCTGAATCCTTCAGATCACTTGTTGCAAGTAATCCATGAAAGATAAGATAAGATACATTTTCAGAAACAATGGCAGGTTCAATATTGGCTTTAGATGCAATCTCCCAAAGAGTTAGAGGGTAATCAAAAGCAATATTTAGAATTTGTTTTTTAGTATTATCATCAAAAGATTTTAAAATTGCATTTTTCAAGTATTCGTCTTTAATTTCTATAGTGTGTTCAGATTTTGATTGTAAACGACATATGGCATCTAGTGTTTTTTTAATTAATGGAGTTCCACAATCACCCAAGACCTGTGTTGTGATCAATTCAAATTTTTCAAAATCTTTGATTGATGAAAGTAATGTCATATTGTATTGTTCAAAAACAGAATTTTTTATTTTAGTTATTTCATCAGGGCCCACGTTATCTGAAAATGTTTTCTCAAAAGAAGTGGCAAGGAGAGTTTCCATCAAAGTCATGGATAAATGGCCTCCCCTGTTGGAAGTTTTGGCAAACGCGACAGATTTACCTGAAGTCGTATTTGACTTATTTTGGTAGAAACGCTAAACTCAGCCTTTGTGATTATTTTGTCATATAGACGTACACGTTTTGCAGTTTTTGTATACCCTACAGGCAAAATAAAACCATCTCGGAACAATTCATTGAACTTTCGATAAGCTGAAGATTGAGAAGCACCACAATGACTAAGCAATTCATCTTTTGAAATAGGACTGTCTATTAACAAAAGAATGTGACGCTTTACTGGATCAGAATATACTCCAATAATTTTTTCAGCTAGATTATGTTCATGGAGTTCAATCCATAACGCATAATCATGATCTTTTAAGATCGTTAATGCAGCAGTTACAGGCGACTCTGGAAGCTTGTTCTCACAAGCAAGCATAGTCCGCTGTCCTGGTTCAAGATGATTATTTGCATTTCTTATTGTATCTATGCACAATAATTGAGAGAACTGGTTTGGCATCACCATACAATATGTCAGAATATTACTTAAGAAATACTACTTTTTCCTTTTTCTAAGAAACGGAAATTTCTTTAAATAATTGAGAAAAACTAGGCATAAAAAAAGGGGATCATCCACGACCCATTGCAGCGTATTTTCCTTTTTTACCTCGAATGAACAGCATTCCAGCAATTCCTCCAAATATTCCAGCAGAGAGAAGAGATGCACCAAGTACACCATCAGCAGCAAAGTAGGGGGTACCAGAACCAACTGCTCCCTCTTTTGTTGCAATCTCTACCTTGTCTTTTGAATTTTCCATTCTTTGGTATAGCCCCTTGTCTAAAACATCATATTGTGCAAAAGCAGGCTGCTGTACTAAAATAGCAACTAATGCACCTAAAATGAATCCGGCAAGGATTGTGTGTTTTTGCATAAGAGAACAATTGCAAATATAATATAAAAAAACAAAGTCGTTTTCTCAAAGAAAATAATTTCTTGGTTTTGTTTTATATAATAATTACAATATATCAAACATGTCAAAAGTTGTTGCAGTAATTGCCACACTAATAATTATATCTGGAATAATCCCTGCATATGCAGTTCAGTTAGATGTGAGAATTCCTAGGGATTCTGAAGAGATTGTTCCAACTTTTCAGTTTACAAGAATTATAACCATGCAATTTTCTGCAGACAGCAATCTAGCAGAACTAGTTGGAGACGTACAACAAAAAGTGAAATTTAACATAAATTCAGAGAATGCAGGAATACTAGTAGAGAAGATAAACGCTGAATTGTATAAGAAATCTTTTACCAAAGTAACTGACATTGATGGAATGTACTCTGCAGTAATTTCACCACAAAAAGAATCAGTCAGTATAGAATACAAAATAATTATTCGTCCTACCATACAGGGACACTTTATTTCAGACTCTACACTGGATTCACAATGGAGAGGATTTGAAATTCTTGAAGAAATTCCAATAGAGACAAAGTATGGCACATATGATATCAACTCACCCCAATCGGCTTTGATTGTAATACCTCAATTATTAGAATACCTTTCAGGATCTGCGGCAATGAGAGTATTAGATTTAAAACTAATAGATACCAACGGACTCTCTGAATTGCCATTATCAAAATGGGAGTCAATGTTTGATCCTACTTCAGAAATGAGTGAACCTGAAAAATATGGATTTACAGGCACAGTAATTACAAATTATTCCATGGGAATTTGTACAATATACATCGGATTTTGTCAAGATAAAGACCATACAGAGCCATTTGAAATTAACGGAGAAAAATACACCATACGTTTCATTGAATCTCAAGATGACGGAACTATAATAATTGACGGATATGTTCAAGAAGGCACCATCAAAGGAACAGAGGTATTTTTAATTACAGATGAGGCACCAACAACAGGAGGCGTAGAATACACACAAGTTCCAATAATGTATACAATGTCAGGCATAGGAATTGTCGCTGCCATAGGATTCTTTGTATGGAGTGACAGAAAAAATAGGAAAACACCTACGGAGCAGACCGGTATCGACCCTAAAGACTTGTATGCTACTGCAATAGGAAGTTCTGTTGGAAGTTATCAGACAAATAGAGGCGTCGCACATCTAAGATAATTCAAGGATAAATTACCCATCAGTGTCACATACGAGTTTTGCAACACAGAGCACGTAACACATATGGAGTTTGATAAATCATCAAATTCTATGAATTATTTTGATAAAATAATAAAAAAAGAAAAATCAATCACACTAGTTTTTTTGTGTGAAAGGAGTTATCCAAGATTGGATGATGTTTTTGTTTAATTCAGCAAATGCATTAACATTGTCATTGAATGTTTTGAAATTTTGTACTGTTGCATCAAGGGTTGTTTTTACCAATTGATTATTTACGGTACTTGCCTGGACAATTTGCTTGTTGGTATCAACGATTGCAGTTTTTGCAACATCTGGAATTTCAGTGTTTAATCCAGTTTTCTTTGCAAATTCTTGTTGCATTGACACGGTAGCATCAATTGTTTTTTGACAAGTTTTCATACATTCATCTTGCAATTGTGTAGCAGATTGAAAATATTGTGAAGTTAGTTTTGAAATATTTTCAAAATGTTTTTGTACATTTTGCTTGTACATTGCAAATGCATCACTTGATTGAGATTGGGTACTCATATCTCAACACAATATTTCGAGTATATATAGTATTGGTAATAAATGGTAATGAAAACCAAATAATGGTAAATAATGAATATAAGAAAAATGAAAAAAGTGTGGTCAACAGGAGAAGATTTCTCAGAAATAACCCAAACTAAAAACCAGTCACATTCTGTGACAATTACAAGCCAACACGAAATAGAACAATTTTTCCCCATTTACTTCCCTGAAAACGAAGAGATTTGGGTTCAATTCCAACAGATTTGCATCACAGTTATCAAACGAATCATTTTCAAAAAGACATTTGGTATACGGACAAGTGGAGAGGATACAATTCGTTGATTTTCAATGGTTACAAGCACAGAGTAAGCTCAGGAAAGTTTCTGTTGTACATCAAAGAAATGGAGATACAACAACGGAGATGAAGATACTTTCTCAGTATTACTTGATTATATGTTGGGGGTAAATAATTGATAATCACCTAAAATTTTATTTTTGTAAATCATCATCACAAGTCTCAAAATATCATCATTTTGCAATTCTAATGACGCGCTCTTCTATGAGAGTCTCAATGAGTTCGGTGAATTCCATATCAGTGAGATTGCCATCAGTGTAGTTACCTACATCATTAAGCAGCCACTGTGGATAGGTATCGATATCTTGCAGGCTTTTTGATTTTTCCCAGTCCTCATAGACAATATAGTGGTTATCAATTAGATAGTCAATGGAATTAAAGAAGAATATGTCACGTGCAGGACTTCCATTCCACAATTTTAGATCAGACTTTATCCACAAAGGTATAGGATCAGTATTTTTTTGAACAGCCTTGTCTGCTATGGGTCTTGGATCATCTTCTATTGCATTTAGAATATCAAGTGAACTCTGCTGTTCGCTAGTATACCCTGTACGATGATGGTATTTCTTTTCAACAAAGTCATCACTTAGCGTTATGGTCTGAGTAAATGTGTCTCGTTTGTCTTTTGCTGTAACTGCAAAAGAGTCTGCATCAGAATTAATTGTGGCAGAGTATACGAGGTGCTGTTTCTCTGCTTCATTTGCAGAGGACTGTGGTGACTGCTCAGATGTCAGAGACAATGCTGCCAGGTGCACGCCTGCATCAGTGTTGACAGAGACAGATGCAGGTCCGCATGTAGAGAGCAGTTCCACATTGACAGTGCTAGTTTCCCTGTCATATCCTATACTGAATATTCGAAGCGAGATGCCCATTCCAAATCCCTTAGAGTCACAACTGGATTTGTTGATATCTTTGTGTAAGAATTCAGCGTGGGACTCTTCAGATACTGCCACGTTGATTCTGCCGCTACCGCCACTAGAGGATGTGGGGGGTGGGGGAAGAGTGCCAGTACTAGTAATGAGGTTATTCTCTGAGGATATAATGTTATTTTGTGCAGTGTCTCGTATGGCACCTGCTGCAATATCCAGATGCAAGTCATCACTGTTACTATTAGCGATGTAAGAGATTATCTCTTCTCGCTGCTGCTCAGTTACAGTTATTTCAAGTGTATCAGAGTTGGGACTAGCATGTATGGCACCAGCAAGGGATACAGACATGCTGCTACCTGTAGTGCCAGATATTGTAAAGCTATCAACTGTGATATTATCAGGGTCTATTGTTTCTGAAAAGGTTACAGTTAGCAGTCCTGTTACTTTGTGTATGACACCTGAGACAAAGGTTGGCTCAATGGTATCATCGACCATTTCAAGTGGGTTGTCTTCTGATGCTGCAATGCCATTTTCTGAAGTGTCCTGTACGGCACCTTCTGCGATGTCCAGATGCAAGTTAGTATCGGTGTAACCTATTACTCGCTGTCGTTGTTGCTCATTTAGAGTTATTGTAATGGTATGAGCAGAGATAGGGTCGATGGCAGATGCTGTACCTGCAAGGGATACAGGTATGCTGTTACCTACAGTGTCAGATATTGTAAAGTTACCTACTATGATACTATCAGGGGATATTGTCTCTGAGAAATTTACAGTCAGTACACCTGTGCCCTCTTGTATCACACCTGAGACAAAGGTTGGTGCGATACTATCGCTGACACTTGTAATATTGTTATCCTCAGAAGCTGCAACATCATTTTGTGCAGTGTCTCGTACGGCGCCTTCTGCAATGTCCAGATGCAAGTTTATGTCATTGTTATTAACAGTACCATTGTAAGCTATTACTTGCTGTCGCTGTACTTCAGTCAGAGTTATTCTAATGGTATCAGAGTCAGGGTCAATGATACGGGTTGCACCTGCAAGGGATACAGGTATGCTGTTACCTACAGTGTCAGATATTGTAAAGTTACCTACTATGATACTATCAGAAGATATTGTTTCAGAAAAGGTTACAGAGAGTACACCTGTGCCCTCCTCTATCACACCTGAGACAAAGGTTGGTGCGATACTATCGCTGACACTTGTAATATTGTTATCCTCTGAATCCGCAATATCATTTTCTGAAGTGTCCTGTACGGCACCTGCTGCAATGTCTAGATGCAAGTTTATGTCATTGTTATTAACAGTACCATTGTAAGCTATTACTTGCTGTCGTTGTGTTTCAGTCAGAGTTATTGTAATGGTATCAGAGTCAACGGCGTGTGTTGCACCTGCAAGGGATACAGGTGGTAGTGCGTTGCCAGTTACAGTATCAGATATTGTAAAGCTATCCACTGTAACATCAGAGTCAATTGCCTCTGAGAAGGTTACAGAGAGAATGCCCGTGCCCTCCTCCATCATACCTGAGACAAAGGTTGGTGCGATACTATCACCAACACTTCTAAATGAGTTATCCTCTGAATCCGCAATATCATTTTCTGAAGTGTCCTGTACGGCACCTTCTGCAATGTCTAGATGCAAGTTTATGTCATTGTTGTTAACAGTACCAGTGTAAGCTATTACTTGCTGTCGTTGTGTTTCAGTCAGAGTTATTGTAATGGTATCAGTAGGGGTAGAATCAATGGCGTGCGTTGCACCTGCAAGGGATACTGGTGGTAGTGCGTTGCCAGTTACAGTATCAGAGATTGTAAAGCTATCCACTGTAACATCAGAGTCAATTACCTCTGAGAAGGTTACAGACAGTACACCTGTGCCCTCTTGTACTACAGCAGAGTCAAAGGTTGGTGCGATACTATCGCTGACACTTGTAATATTGTTATTCTCAGAAGCTGCAACATCATTTTGTGCAGTGTCTCGTACGGCGCCTTCTGCAATGTCAAGATGCAGGTTATCACCAGTACCGGTGTAAGCTATTACTTGCTGTCGTTGTGTTTCAGTCAGAGTTATTGTAAGAGTATCAGTAGAGGTAGAATCAATGTCGGGTGTTGCACCTGCAAGGGATACAGGTGGTAGTGCGTTGCCAGTCACAGTATCAGATATTGTAAAGCTATCCACTGTAACATCAGAGTCAATTGCCTCTGAGAAGGTTACAGAGAGAATGCCTGTGCCCTCATCCATCACACCTGAGACAAAGGTTGGTGCCACACCGTCACTGACACTTGTAATCTCGTTATCCTCAGAAGATTCAATGTCATTTTGTAGAGTGTCTTGTACGGCACCTGCTGCAATGTCCAGATGCAAGACACTGTTAGCATTAGTACTGGTGTAAGCTACTACTTGCTGTCGCTGTCCTTCAGTCAGAGTTATTGTAATGGTATTAGGAGAGCCAGAGTCAAGGGCGTGCGTTGCACCATCAAGGGATACGGACAGGCGTGCCTCAATACCTTCAGGCAAATCATCAGTTATTGTAAATCCGTCCACTGCAACAGTATCGGAGTCTTGGTCTAGCGCCTTTGAGAAAGTTACAGAGAGTAAACCTATGTCCTCTTGCAGCGTAGCTGATTCAAAGGTTGGAGGTGCACCACTGATAATGGCAAGGTCCTTGAAATTTCCCAAAGAACCAAATGCATCTGAAGGGGTAACTGTCAAAACAAGATCTGGGGGAGGCAACGTTAAAACTGCCCTGTTACTTTGAGAGTCAACTGAGATAATACTGCCGCCATTTAGCATTAGAGAATTTACATCAACATAATTAAGATCTGGCGATACGTCACCGGACTGTACGATATATTGGAATGTTAAGGTATCAGTACCGCTACCAGATGTATAGTCAGCTGTTCGGTCATTATCACCAGTTTCTAGTGTGATTTGTGGAGTTCCAGTAACAGTGACAGGTTCAGAAAATACTATGGTAATGTCGACTAGAGCTCCAGTATCATATTCGCCATCGGCAGTAGTAGAGGATACCGTATTTACAACCACGCTTTTATCCAAATAAATAATGTGTATGACGCCGCCATTGTGTGGGGAGAAATGGTTTGGTTCACCTACTGCAATATCAGATGTGCCATCGCCATTGAGGTCACCAATGGTTGTAATGGAGCGGCCAAAGAGGGTAGGGCCGGTGACATCTAGGCTAGGAGTGTTTGAATTGTTAATTTCTCTAGTTTGGCTTACAGAGCCATCATCATTGATAAACAAGATGTGCATGTTGCCTCTTCCCGCATCATCTCCAAATTTTGCACCTACTGCAATATGTGATACGGAGTCACTGTCAAGATCAGCAATGCCTGCAATGGAGGTACCAAAGTTGTCACCAGCATCTAGGCTTGGGCCATTTGGAGTAGAGCTGTTTATTTCTATGGTTTGCTCTACAGAGCCATCATCATTGATAAACAAGATGTGTACGGCGCCACTGTCATCTCCTCCATCATCATCACCTATTGCACCTACTGCAATATCAGATGTACCATCACCGTTGAGGTCACCAATGTTTGCAATAGAGGAGCCAAAGGAGTCACTACTAGATAGGTCTGGGCCATTTGCAGTAGTGCTGTCTATTTCTATGGTTCGCTCTACAGAGCCATCATCATTCATAAGCAAGATGTGTACGGCGCCTGAGCTGCCAAATGATCCACTATCATCACCTGTTGCACCTACTGCAATATCAGATGTACCATCGCCGTTGAGGTCACCAATGTTTGCAATGGAGGAGCCAAACAAGTCAGCAATATTTAGGTCTGGGCCATTTGCAGTAGAATCGTTTATTTCTATTGTATTATTTACAGAGCCATCATCATTGATAAACAAGATGTGTACGGCGCCACTGTCATCTCCTCCATCATTATCATTTGGCGCACCTACTGCAATATCAGATGTACCATCACCGTTGAGGTCACCAATGTTTGCAATGGAGGTACCAAAGTTGTCACCAGCATCTAGGCTTGGGCCATTTGGAGTAGAATCGTTTATTTCTATTGTATTATTTACAGAGCCATCATCATTCATAAGCAAGATGTGTATGGCGCCTTTGTTATTTCCTCCATTATCATCACTTGGCGCACCTACTGCAATATCAGATGTACCGTTATTGTCAAGGTCGCCAATGTTTGCAATGGAGGAGCCAAAGATGTCATTTTGAGATAGGTCTGGGCCATTTGCAGTAGAGCTGTTTATTTCTATGGTTTGCTCTATAGCGCCACTATGAGAAACGGCAGTACTTAGATAAATGATGTGTATGGCGCCACTGCTAGGTCCTCCATGGTCATCATCTATCGCACCTACTGCAATATCAGATGTACCGTTATTGTCAAGGTCGCCAATGTTTGCAATGGAGGAGCCAAAGATGTCATTATCAGATAGTACTGGGCCTGGTTCAGTAGAATCGTTTATTTCTATGGTTTGCTCTACAGAGCCATCATCATTCATAAACAAGATGTGTATGGCGCCTCGGTTATCTCCTCCATCATCATTACCTTGCGCATCTACTGCAATATCAGATGTACCGTTATTGTCAAGGTCGCCAATGTTTGCAATGGAACTACCAAAGAAATCGCCATCAGATAGTTCTGGGCCGTTTGCAGTGGAATCATTGATTTCTACAGTTTGGTCTACAGAGCCGTCATCATTCATAAGCAAGATGTGTATGGCGCCTCGGTTATCTCCTCCATCATCATCACCTGTTGCACCTACTACAATATCAGATGTACCATCACCGTTGAGGTCGCCAATGTTTGCAATGGAACTACCAAAGAAATCGTCATCAGATAGTTCTGGGCCGTTTGCAGTGGAATCATTGATTTCTACAGTTTGCTCTACAGAGCCATCATCATTCATAAACAAGATGTGTACGGCGCCACTGTCATCTCCTCCATGGTCATCACCTGTTGCACCTACTGCAATATCAGATGTACCATCACCGTTAAGGTCACCAATGTTTGCAATGGAGGAGCCAAAGATGTCAGTTTGAGATAGGTCTGGGCCATTTGCAGTAGAGCTGTTTATTTCTATGGTATTATTTACAGAGCCATCATCATTCATAAACAGGATGTGTACGGCGCCACTGTCATCTCCTCCATTATCATCACCTGCTGCACCTACTGCAATATCAGATGTACCATCACCGTTAAGGTCACCAATGTTTGCAATGGAGGAGCCAAAGAAGTCAAGAATATTTAGGTCTGGGCCATTTGCAGTAGAGCTGTTTATTTCTATGGTTTGGTTTACAGAGCCATCATCATTCATAAACAGGATGTGTACGGCGCCACTGTTAGATCCTCCATGTCCATCACCTGTTGCACCTACTGCAATATCAGATGTACCATCACCGTTAAGGTCACCAATGTTTGCAATAGAGGTACCAAAGGAGTCATGACTAGATAGGTCTGGGCCATTTGTAGTTGAGCTGTTTATTTCTATAGTAGAATTCGGATACGCATTGTTGTTTGCATATGCAACACCATTACCAAACTCAAATTTTAGATGGTGTTTGCCAGGAGTGTGTACGAGCATCTTAAATGAACCAACATCATCGTTTGAATAATCCGGAAATACAACAGAGGTAATTTCTCCTTTAGAACCAGAGTCATCATAAATAAATTCAGGTGCAATTTCACTTCCATCAGAATCATAAAGTGAGATAAACTCTACATCATCAGGCAATCCAGCTCCAAAGCTTGTTGCATTAATTGCAGAGACTATCAGGTCATGTGTTCCCTTTGTAACAAACTCTACAGTCCAGTATCCTCCCACAGTAGGATATGACTGTTCATTTAATACATCGATATCGCCATGCAACGCCAAGAGAAATTCGTGCACTGTCTTTTTCTCAGATTCACTGAGGGGATTCTCATTATTATCATTATTATTGTACAGTGAATCAGCAATATCTGAGTTTGCCTCAGAACTATGCAGCTTCTTTTTCAAAAATTCATGATCAGGTAATACAGTATTTGGTAAAATATTTTCAAAAGAATTCATCTCTGCAAATATATCATCTGCAAAAGCATATTGGGGAGAAAAGGTTAATCCAATAGGACCAAGTATACTGCCAGAGACAAACACGGCAGATACGAATACGGCAAGAGATTTTCTGAGAAATGCCTCGTTTGTATGTTTAGGCGCTGCCAGATAGTATAAAGAACAGGGTAAAACGACAAAAAGCATGTAAAAGGGAACAGATAGTTGTGAGATTAAGAGCCTATATGGCAAAGTCATTTAATTGGAAAATAAAACTCTACATATAAAAGATTTGTTGTGTGAACTTTATCTTTCTATTGTACGAAAATTAGGTCGTCCTAAGATTAGACATTGTGTAAAGGAATACTATAGACTATATCGATCTAAAATTATGAGGAAATATCTTACTGAGAAATCAATACGTTACATCATTGCACAGTGTAAACAAGGTCGTAGAACAGCTACAATTGCATATGAAACGAATGTAACACAGAGACATATTCAACGTATTTGGGCAGAATTTCGTAAAACAGGTGGTACCACATGTACAAAAAACTCCTGGAAGACATTCATCAGCACCATCAGAGACCCAAACCAATCTAGTATTACAAAAACACAAAGAACAACCAATAGGTGCAGTACGTCTTACAAAAGAACTCAAAGAAAAAGGTCACATTATAAGTTACCATAAAGTATACCAGATAATGAAGGCGAATCATCTATCAATTCCATCCCCTGCAAAATCACGTAAACGCAAATGGGTAAGATTTGAACGCAAGTATTCCAATGCAATGTGGCATGTGGATTGGCATATGATGAAGGACCCACGCTTTAGAGGGCTGAATCTAGTCACATATCTTGATGATTCTTCAAGGTGTATCATGGCAGCACAAATATTCACTCAAGCTACATCAGAAAATGCAGTACGAGTCTTGTATAAAGCAGTCAAAAAGTTTGGTGTCCCTGCTACAATACTTTCAGATAACGGATTATGCTTTGTTGGAAGACATCAAAAAAAACCAAAAGGTTCATGGAGTCCAACACCTTTTGAAGAAGCATTGCTAGACATGGGAATTGAGTTGATAAACTCCAGACCATATCATCCACAGACAAATGGCAAGCTAGAACGATTCCACAGAAGTATTGAAGAAGAGATATTTCACTATGATAGTCTGTCTGAATATGTCAAATATTACAATGAACGCAGACTACACTTTTCACTAGATATTGATGCAGGTGAACGACCACTAGATGCATTTAAAGCAAGAATTGCCACAAAAACGATCAGAGATGATAACCCCAATTGGGCTGAAGAGGATACAAATGGATAAGCGACATAATTTCCATATAGTACAATGAAAAATGTTGATTAAAAAACATTTAATATACAAATTCAGTCCTGAGGGTTGTTGCAGTTATAGTACAGTCTGGTTAGTACTCGTGCTTGCCAAGTACGTGACCCGGGTTCAAATCCCGGTAACTGCACCACTTTTTACTTATTCTTTGGAATTAATGCACTTTGAATAATCTCAAGAGCATCCTGAGCTTTCTTGGGACAAGGCAATTGAATCATAAACACGTTATCTTTTCCATAATTAGATTTTGGGGAAGACAAAGCAAGCATCGAAGTCTTTGTAAGAGCTTGAAAAAAAGCAAGATCAGTTTTTGCATTTACAAGAAAAATTTCAACGATATTGCCTTTTGAGAAAGTTAATGTAAATTCAACAAACACATTACCCAACCCATCTTGTAAAATATTCAAATCAGTATTAATAGACAAAGATTGTCCCCTAACTTTAGACAATATCTCATCATATTTTTTACCATCCAATTCAATACAAGGAGTCTCATTGCCATCAAAATCAAAAGTAGTTATTCCAGGATGTACCTGATCTAAAAGTTTTTCTAATTCATCAGACATTTTCTTTATCCTCCAAAGCAGGTATTATTTTATCGCCTGCCTTCATCAGAAATGGAGAAATGAATGCAGTAATAATTGAGATAATGCCAACCAAAGGAAATAAGAATGCACTAACGGCACCAATATCAACACCTACTTTGACAATGACAATAGAGAATTCACCCCTAGGAGCTCCAAGAGTAAATGCAGAACGTAACGCCTTGCCACGTTTTTGTCTGAAAATCAGATTTCCAAGCATGTTGCCACCAAACTTCATTCCAGTTGCAACAGCAATCAGAGCTATGGCTACGAAAATGTAATTTTCGAGTTGTGAGACATCCATCAAAGCACCAACTGAAATGAAAAATATGGCCACAAACATATCTTTAATCGGACTAGAAAGCAGTTTTGCAACTTCAGCAGATTTAGATTCAGCGACTAAGACTCCTGCTAAAAAAGCTCCAATTGCTACAGACAATCCTACAAGATTTGCAAATAAAGCATAACCAAAACAAACACCAAGTACACTAAGAAGTAAGATTTCACGATTTTCTGCTGCTGCAACTCTATCAATCAGAGGTGGAATTACACGAGTTCCAATAGTAAATGTACCAACAATTAGACTAGTTGCAACCAATACAACAACTAAGATAGATTCTATTGATACAGTTCCAACTAAAGCAACAGACTGTAAAGATGAAATTAGAATAACTGC
This sequence comes from Candidatus Nitrosopumilus sp., assembly GCA_965205675.1. Lineage (GTDB taxonomy): Archaea > Thermoproteota > Nitrososphaeria > Nitrososphaerales > Nitrosopumilaceae > Nitrosopumilus. Next base: position 857,816 of record OZ242186.1, on the reverse strand, counting down.
TATAACGTCCTCTACAATTAAAATACCAAGAACCAAAATAGATGATTCTTTTTTGATTTTGCCCATCTCCTCTAACAGTTTAACAATGATTGCAGTACTAGAAATAGACAATGCAGCAGCAATGAATAATGCATCCATAAATTCTAAACCAAGAGCACTTGCAGTGTAAAATAAAGCACCTAATGTTGAAAATAGTCCTACAGTGCCAACACCAATAGCTACACGGCCAATGCTTCGGATTTTTGCATAAGGGAATTCAATGCCAATTACAAAAAGAAGTAAGATGACACCAATTTCTGCAAATAGATTCAATGCAGAAATATCAGATAAAATTCCAACACTTTCTAAAACATCAGAAGAAGAACTACCTTTAGGTAAAATCCAAGCCCATAAAAAAGAGAAAGGGCCAATCAACATTCCAGCAAAAAGATAGCCTATGATAAGAGGTTGTTTAATTTTAAAGAAAGCAAGAGTTACAACAGCTCCAATGATCATAATGAATGCTAAATCAGTAACAAAGCTGGTGTGAGGTAATTCTGGAGTTATTTGATCAATCAGACTGGTAAAAGTATTGTTAAATGAATTTTGGATTCCACTAGAATCTAACTGAAATGAAATGTTTTGCATGATATCAGTTAGCAAATTTGTTTAAAAATCATTACGCATTGCAAATTTGGGAACAGCTATCAGAAAACACTAGGCTCAATAATTTTAAAAATCTTTAACCTCTTTATGCTCAAAAATTATAATCGATATACAGAATGATGATTAGGTCTACTGAGGAATATGAAGAGATATGACCTTGGGGTATCTGACTGTATAATTGGTTACTTTGTAATCACCTCGATATTAATAGTACGGTACCATACCGTACTATATGATTCAATGCGAATATTGTCCAAAAGGGTTTATTGAAACAGCAAATGGTTTAGTTGAAAAGACATTTCATGAATTACTTCATGAACCAAGAGTTGTAAACAAGTAGCTCTTTACATTTTTTATTTTATACCCAACTTTTTTATTTCTAAATTTTTAATTGGAATTACATGGCTATCAAAACTGCAAAGAAAATAAAGAGTAAAATAAAAAAGACAGTAAAGAAGGAACCAACACCATCAGCAGTATTAAAGAAAGTGGCATTAGTTTCAGATTCAAACAAGGCATTACAAAAAGAGATCAAAGTAATGTCAAAAATATTTGGAGAAAATCAAAAAGTACTAGTTTCAATGAAAGGAATGATTGACACATTAACGTTAACACTAGAACATATTCAAAAACAATCAAAACAGATCAATATTATAGAAGACGATACTCAAAAACTATACGCAGGATTAAATCAAGTTAGAACTCAATCAAGTCTTGTAAATAAGATAAACGATCAGACATCTAAATTAGAAAAAGAAATTACTAGAATTTCAGAATTACAAAAGGCATCAAAATCTCAAGAATTATCTCAACAAGTAAAAGACAGCATGAATTCAATTAAGAACAACTCTCAGATGATCATCAAGATTGCACAAAGGATTGATGAAGTAAGAGATGATTTAAGAAAAGTTTCTGGAAAAACAGATTTATTTTTGGAAACTGGAGCAGAAATGAATAATCTCAAAAATACTATAAATGAAATTTCAGGAAAAACTGCAAAACTAGATACAGATTCTCAAATAATTGAAAGCTTAAAACAAGAATTAGGAAAAATAACAGAAGGGATTTCCTCTACTTTAAATCTTGATACAGAATTAGATGCAATCAAAATAACAATTGATGCCATATCATCTAAAGCATCAAAAATTGATTCATTGGGAGGAATAATTGACGGTCTCAAGCAACAGTTTGACACAATCTCATCTAAAGCAAATTCAGTAGATAATTTGAACCTAGAATCTATCAAAGATCTAGGAGGTAAAATTGATAAAATTGAAACCGAAATTAGTTCACTATCACAAAGAGCAGATTCAACAGCATTTGTTGGAGAAGGACTCAAATCAGTACAAGAAGAAATGTCCAGTTTCAAGCAGAATGTGTTTGATAAAACAAACAGCATAGAGCAAAAAATATCTTCAGTTTCAGATACACTCAAGAGACAAGATGAATCTGCAATGGAATTCCATAAAAAATCAGAAAAATTATTCCAAGAATTACAATCAATAAAAGAGACAACAAACAAGGCATCAGATGATTCATCAAAAGAAGTAATGGCATTACTAAAACTTTCAGAATATCAATCGTCTATCAGAATGAACACAGAATCAAAATATGGAGTAGCAAAAGATATTGAAAATATGGCAAAACAAACTGCAGATATTGTCAATTTATTTGATAGAGTTTCAATTGAAGCGGGGGAGAAAATACCACTACCTCATGAAGTTAGACAATGGGCAATTAGTAAAATGTTAGACTGTGCTGACAAATGGGAAGTTAGATTCAGCGATGTATATTCCATTTTAACTAATTCAATAGGCAGAGACATGTTAAAAGAATCAATCAGAATTCAACAAGTACGAGATATTTATGGAATTAGAGCAGTAGATGAGATTAGAAAAGACTTGAATATTTCTTGATTATTCTTCATCTGATTTATTGAGTTGTTCTTTCTTTCTTTTCAATATGGCAAAGATTCCTATAATTGCTGCAAACCAAAAAACACTAAACAGCATATTTGCAGGACTGACATACATGTATGGAGTGGCATCCATAATGTTAGTTCTTAACAATAACGCTCTATCATTGATATCCAGCATTCCAGTACTATAATCATCAGTGGGTTTTGGAAGAGATGTCGAACGATCAATATCACCAATCATAGAAGCAATATTATTCTGAATTCTAAGGAAATTAGTTGATTCAGTAGCAAATATCCATACAGGGTTTTTAGAGATTACTTTGCCATCTGAATCAATGGTTTCAGGAATATTGTGCATTATAATATCCAAATCAGATTGAATGGCTACAAGATGCTCACGCATCATAACAGGATCTGATGAAGATACAACTCCATCAAGATTTCCTCTCATCCTATCAAGAGGATAAATATCAGAATTGTAGCCAGAAAATGCCATAGATACGCCAAAAATAATTATTCCAAGAATACCAATCATCGAAAGTTTGTAAACAGTAATTGCCATTTTTTCGTTCTTAGTTTTTGGGCGATTATCCCTTGATTTATTTCTTTTAAATTTGGTATGAGACAAACTCATGTAAGATATATAGAAAAAACCCAGTGTCTGAATGGCAATTATCGGTACAAAAACAGGATTATTAGAAAAAACTGAAATAAAAATTGCGATAATTCCATAAACACCAAAAAATATTTCCAACAATGTTGTCTGAGTGAAAGGCAAATTGTATGCCTTGCCTCGCCAATCATCTTTTTTTGTTACAATTCCATACTTTGGCGTTCTATGAAATTCATTTTTCTTTCCCAATATGGCATCAAAAACTGCAACAGTGTTATTGACAGACATGCCAGCATTATAGACAAGTAAAGCAGGAAGTAATTTTATTTTTGATTTCCAATATGTATGATACATGCCACGTATAACTAGAACATATGCGCCAGGTCCCATCGCCAGATATGTTACAATGGTAAGGACAGGTAGAACGCTAACAACATAAAGATTAACCTGAGCTGCAAGCAATATAGGGAGAGTCAAAAATTGTATTAAGATTAAGGGATAGACAATATGACGAGTAAGTTGGATAAAAGCCTGAATTTTTGCTTCAACTGCAACATGACGTTTTAACCCGATATCAGAAAGTAGTTTTATTGCACATTGAATAGATCCTTTTGCCCAACGAAACTGTTGTCGTTTTGCACCATTCATTTGTGCAGGTAATTCAGCATCAACGACTATGTCCGGTAAAAATAAACACTTCCAACCTTTCATTTGTGCCCTAAAGCTAAGATCAAGATCTTCAACAAGAGTTGCAGTATGCCATCCTCCAGCATCCTCAATACAATCACGTCTCCAGATTCCAGCAGTACCATTAAAATTCATAAATAGGTGAGAATTGCTTTTTGCTTTTTGTTCTATAAGAAAATGAAAATCGATGCTAAGTGCCTGTACTTGTGTAAGTGCAGAATAATCTTCATTTACATGTCCCCATCTGCATTGAACTAGTCCTATGTTAGATCTTGAAAAGTGCGGTATTGCCCGTTTAAGAAACCAGACGGGAGGAATAAAATCAGCATCAAAGATAGCAACGAGATCAGTATCAGTTGTTTGCATGGCATGTTTTAACGCTCCGGCCTTGTATCCATTTCTTGTTCCACGTCTAATATGTTCAATTTTGAATCCTTGTTTTTTATAATCATCAACTACATTGCGCAGTAATTCCACAGTGTCATCATCAGAATCATCACAGACCATTATCTTCATTTTGTCTTGAGGATAATCCAAATTGCAAACTGCATCAATTAATCTTTTTGCAACATATTTTTCATTGTAAATGGGTAATTGAATGGTTACAGAAGGAGTCCCCCAATCAATCGTAGGATGTGATTCTTTTCGAGTTCTAGAAATAAATGCAAGATAGTAGAAATTAACAGTATATGCAGTGATTATGATGGCAGATAAGATAAACAAATCAAATACAAACTGAGTAAAAGGATTAACAGACATATCCCTAGTTTTACAGAATTATTAGTCGCTATTTATAGTTGCAAAAAATAAAATCATTTTTGCTCATAGATTTTGATTGCTTGGGGAGGACAAACACCCTCACATGCAAGACAAAAAATACAATCAGGTTCTTTTGACATTAATGGTTTCTTTTCAGATGCAGGATTTCCAGGAGTGTCAAACCATTCGTATACACCAACAGGGCATGCTTCAAGACATCCACCATCTGCAACACAAATATCATAATCCACCGAAACAAATTCACCCCAAACACCCATTATGCCATTACCTGTACCTCTCCTACCCCAAGTTTTGATAGTATGTTCTGGTGCATCATATGCTGTAGAAGGTTTCATCTTTGATTTGTATTCAACATCAATTGGTCCAGGTTTTGCACCGTCAGGAATTTCAATTACACTGTCATCTTCTTCCTCATCATCACCCTCAGTTGCTTCTACCGGTTTTACTTTAGCGCCCAAAACAATTTTTGCAAGAGGAGTTAATTCTTCTAATTTTTGAATAGCTGCAACTTCAGAAATTTTTTCAGTTTTTGCATAATATGAAATCATTTTGTCAGCTAAGATAGTATTTCGTAAAATAGTATCAATTACCATTTTAGCAAAATGATCTGCTTTCTTTCTATAATCTTTAACCCAGTTAGGATCACCAAATTTTTCAATTGGGAAAATTTGATAAATAATATCTACGACTTCGCCAGTTACAATTTCCACAGTAACTGACAAGTCAACTTCTTCGTATCCTTTCATATCAGGATCATCCATGTTTTGTTCTTTCCAACGATATGTTGCAAAAATTCTATCAGCATACATGTCCATTTCGAATGCTTTTTTGAGGCCATCGTAAACGGATTTGAGTTCTATCTGCTCTTCTAGTTTAATCGGTAATCTGTATAATCCAAGTTTGAATCCATGTAAAGGATATACGCCACGTTTTGCAGTTGGCGCTTCCATGGACCATACTCGATCTTTTAAAAGTAAAGACATCTAATGCTCTTAATTTTATTTTAGTTAAAAAGGTTATCAGTCATCAGGGCAGGTAAGTTCTCGTAGTTTTATGTATTTTTTTTCCATTGCTTTTGCATGAATGAGTACTTGAGGTAGATTATAGAGATCTTTTGAGAAATACCAGCGAATAGGAACCCAATGGCCAATTCCATCCATATCGTAAATCATTCCTTTGTCGGCTTTGACATTAATTTTTTCATCAATAGAAGTTTCTTTAATTTCAAGACCACGTTTTGTTTTATCCTCCATAATAATATCAGACTCACCATCTTTGATAAAATAGAAAGAACCGTTTTCAAGTATAGGAAGATCTAAAAGCAATTTATTTTTCCACGGGGCTGCCTATCATGTTTCCCCACTCAGTCCAAGAGCCATCATAGTTTCGGACTTTGGAATAACCAAGTAGATATTTCAATACAAACCAACTATGTGATGAACGCTCTCCAATCCTACAATAACAAATTACGTCTTTGTCAGGAGTAACGCCTTTTGATTCATAGTTTTGTTTTAACTCTTCAACTGTCTTAAATGTTCCATCTGCATCATTAACTGCAGTTATCCACGGGATATTGTTTGCGTCAGGAATATGGCCTCCACGTTGTGCATGCTCCATTGGATATTCAGGAGGGGCAGTGATTTGACCAGTAAATTCTGCAGGAGATCTTACATCAACCATGACAGTGTCTTCTTTTCCTAATGCCCTATTAACATCAAATAGATATGCACGTAATCCCTCATCTGGAGGTTGTGCAACATAATTCGTTGCATTTATTTGCGGTTCATCAGTAGTATAGTGTTTGTTTTCTAATTCCCATTTTTTCCTTCCACCATTCATAATCTTTAGATTTTCATGTCCATAGATTTTGAAGACCCAAAAGACAAATGCTGCAAACCAATTGTTAAAATCACCATAAAGAATAACTTCAGTATCTGCTGTAATTCCATTTTTTGACATTAATGCTTCAAATTCTTTTTTGCTAATGATATCTCTTCTAACAGGATCATTGATGTCTCGTTTCCACCAGATTAAACTGGCACCATTAATGTGGCCTTTTTGATATCCGTTTACGGGATCATAATCAACTTCAATTAATTTTCTATTTTCACTTGGAAGGTTTTGTGATACCCATTCTGTATCAACGAGAACTTCAGGATGTGCATAACTCATAATTTGTACGGATTTGTTTTCATACTTATTTGTTTTTCCAAAAAATGACAGAAATATCATTTTTATGTCGATATTAGATGAAAAGATATTATTTTTATGTCGATATTAGATGAAAAGGTAACTGTCTAGAGTTTTGAAGTAAAATCTCCAAGATATTCTAAAGAATAATCATGAAAGTTTAATCCTCGTAATCTGCATGTCTCCTTTATACTCATCAGTATCTTATGAGAATCAGCACCATGAATGGTTCTATGACCGTTTGTAATTTTACGAATTATCACATTTGGTCTGATTGCCCTCTCTGCTGTGTTGTTATGCGAGTCAGTTCCAGTAATTAGGAATGTAAAAAGCATTTTTCTCTCACGTTTCAATCTTTTTACAAACCTGATACAGTTTTTCTCTGTGTATTTTTTTGATATGATGTGATTAATTCTCCTTTCAAGATTCTTTTTTGCATGAATTCTTTCTGATTCTGATTTTATTTTTGCCACACCATGAGAGTCATAAATTATTTTCTTGAGATTCTTGGCAAATGGTGCAAATTCTGGTCCGGGATTCTTGTGATTAATGGTATCATTAACCTCTCTGAGATAATGGATGTGACATTTCTGGTGAGTGTTTCCAACATGGTTCCATGCAGGGTACGAATCACTTGTAATGTTGCCATCATATCCCTTGAGAATTCTCTTGGGAACATCCATTGAACGTGATTTGTCAATCTCGTAAATTACAGTCCATTTACTCACAAATGCCCACAACCAGTGGTTCTGGCCATCTACCCTCCAACTTGTCTCATCACCATGTATGTTTAGATCTTCTTTTAACTCCACAATCATTGTATCATATCTGCTCCCAAATGCTTTTGATACTGTTGATACTGCATGATTAATTGCAGATTCTGTAATGTGCAGTGAGAAGAGCATCTGCAAAAGATGAGATATTTTACCATACGATAATCCGATAGTTTTCAGTGATATGATTAGCACCATGAGCCTAATTCCAAACCTTTCATTTGACAGTACAGTGTGAATGTTACCCGAGATTTGTTTTTTGCAGTTTGTGCAGTATCGTCTAACTATCGTATATTTTGTCACAACTGCTTTTGCAGGAATGATGTCTTCTACTATTCTGGTGTATGAATCAGTTGGTTCTGAGAGTGATTTGCCACATGTGTTGCACTCTTTTTGGTCAACTGTAATGGCATCATCAATGTGTGCCCGTCTGCTTCTGCTTTTTCTAGGATGTCTTGATGTTTTCTTCTTTTTTGCAGTTTCAGTCTTGTTTGGTTTTGCTTTGATATTTCTTGCAACAAGTGTAGACACTGTTTGTTTTAGTTCTGCAATTTCTCTGTGTAGTGATTCAATATCTTTGCGTAACTGACGGTTTTCTTGCTCCAACCAGTGACATCTGTTGCGATAATATTCCAGCTCATCATATACTGACAATTGTATATTGTAATTTATCACTGATCAGAAAAGATATTGATGAAAAATATCAGATAAACAACTTCAAAACTCTAGACAGTTACCAAGCAAGACTGTCATTAATGACAGTCTAAAAAGAATTCCAATGCCTTATTTGAAAAAGGTAAACGCAAAACTCACAGAACCAATCAAAAAAAAGACATAGTTCCTGACAGTTCAGGATTTGGTACCAAAAGATGTGAGGCTTGGTTTGATATCAAGACAAACACGCACAAATCCAAGAAATTATATCTAAAACTGCACATCCTAATTGCAATACAGTCCATGGCAATAGTATCTTTTGACATTGCCAAAGGAACTCGTGGCGATGCACCAATTCTCAAAAAACTAATCAAAGACATTCCAAAGGGAATTGATGATTTTTGTGCAGATCCTGCATATTTGTCACGAGACATTTGCAATATGGTAGCTACTCTGCAAAAGATACCATACATCAAACCAAAGAAGAACACAGTTAGAAATCCCAAAGGCTCTGCATCATGGAAAAAAATGATAACATTATTCCAGGACAATCAAGATGAATTTGACAGACATTGTCACAAGAGGTCACTTGTTGAATCAGGATTTGCAGTACTCAAAGGAATCTTTGGAAATAGCTTGTCATCAAAAAACAAGCTGGTTCAAAGAAAAGAGTTGGCGTTGCGTGTAATTTGTTACAACATACGAGTTGTTAATTTGATGGAGGTTACAAAACATGTTAGAGGATAGTTTTAGGACACACCCTTTCAGGTGAGAGTATTTATGTAAACAGACTTTAGAAGAACGGGCTTGAAATTACAAAAAGTAGCAGTGGTTAGCAAGGTGGGATCAAAGGATTCAGAACAAGCTGCAAAAGAAGTTACAAAGAAGCTGTTAACAAAAAAATCAACAGTATACACAATTTCTCCAGTAGAAGTTGAAGGAGCCAAACAAATGGAGACGTTAGAGGAATTGAGAAAAGAAAAACTTGATTTGGTAATTACACTTGGAGGAGATGGAACCACTCTTCGTGTATTTAGGAATTTAGAAAATGAAACACCGATTCTTACCATCAATGTAGGAGGAAACAGAGGAATTTTAGCAGAGATTACTATTGAGGAAATAGATGAAGCAATAAACCAAATTTTAAAAGATAATTTCTTTTTAGATAAAAGAACACGCGTGATAGCATCTTGTGGAGGAAAAGAATTTCCACCAGCATTAAATGAAATTTACATCAGTAGAACAAACTTGACTAAAACAGCAGAAATTAAGATAAAATTTCAAGATGATACAGTAAAACAAAAGATGGACGGAGTAATAATTGCAACGCCAAGTGGTTCTACAGGACATTCATTTTCATTAGGAGGTCCAATTCTACATGAAAGTTTAGATGTTTTGATCATAACACCGGTTGCACCAGTATACAGATTGGCATCATTAATTGTTCCAGATGAACAAATTGAAATTGTGTGTTCACATGATTGTAACATTACAATGGATGCACAAGTTGTAAAAACAGCAGGATATGAAGAAGCAATAACCATTAAAAAATACAAGAAACATGCAGTCTTTTTAAGATTGAAGAAAAGAGGATTAAGACAGATGGGCAAACTTGGATTTTAAAATTTTAGATGCAAGTGCATTTTATGCAGGAGTTCCATTTAGAACATCTGAAGATTGCTATACAACATCATTAGTTTATGATGAAATAAAACACATTAAAAAAAATCATGATGCAATAGGAATCTTACTTGAAACAAACAGACTAAAAATAAGAGAGCCAGACTCAGAATCAATAAAAAATGCGATTAAAGCATCAAAAAATACAGGGGATTTTCCACAATTATCAAAACAGGATATCTCAATTATCGCATTATGTATTGAGATGAAAGGACAAATAATTAGTGATGATTTTGCAGTCTCAAATGTGGCTAAAAATTTAAGTTTGGATATTTTACCCATTATGACAAAGGGGATAAAAGATGTTGGAAAATGGATTCATTATTGTCCAGGATGTAGAACAAATTATACAGTCGGGAAAGAATGTCCAATGTGTGGAACATCACTGAGAAGGAAATTATTAAAAACAAATGCTTAGAAAAACTGTAGAGACTCAGATTCTACAAAATGTTTTTTGTTCTTTATTGTTTCTAGTATTATGTCTGGTCAAAGTATTGCAACAAGGACATCGTATGAATAACTCTTTAAAATAATAGTCACAATTTCTGCAAAAGCACCCATTGTCGGTATAAACTCTAGAATTATCCCCTTTTTGAAAATCCATACAGGAATTTTTACAACAATTCATACGAGTGTCCAAATACGATCAGTACATAAATCATACGAATAACAATCAAGTTTAAAAAATAGATTCAAGAATCATGTAAAGTTTTTTGATTAGATGTCTTTAGAAATTTATTTTTAGAATCTAAAACTTTTTTGATTTTTTTGGCGCGAGTTTCACCCAAACCTTCAACTTTAGATAGTTCAGCAATAGTTGCACTAAAAACTTTCAGTGGAGTACCAAATTTTGTTAGCATTCTAATTGCAAATTTCTCTCCAACTCCAGGCAAACTACAAAGAATAGAAAGCTGTTGTTTTTCTAAATTGGAAGATTTTTTAATTTTTTTGAGATATGGGCCTTTTGAAGAGTCTTTTTTAGAACACAGAGAGATTAATAATTTAGCAGTATGTGCTGCACTAGGAGTAGGAATTACAGGAATTTTAAAATCAAGTACTACCGTGGAAATAGCACCATAAAAAGTCATAGGATTTTCAGTGATCTCTTCAATTTCATCAACGTTTCCTTCCATTAGAACTATAGGATGTTCAAAATGTTCTTTTAATCTAGAACATTGATCAAAGAGCCTACCATCAAAAACAGAAGCCATTAGATCACGAATGCTTTTTCGTTCAACAATGGTTTCAGGCGCAACAATATAATCTCCGATAGGCAAGGTTTTCATCTCAAGGTTCAATCCAACAGATTTTAGTAAATCAGGAATGCCACTTTTTTTTTCTCTCTCATCGACAACAATACGAAGATCTCCTAAATTCACAGTACATCTAAGAAAGAATTGTTAATATTTTGTATGAAATTAGTTGGAAAACTATTTTCTAGGATTGTCTTCTGAAGGGGAGGAATCAGGAGCACGGCCACTAGAGCTGCTTTTCATCAATTCAGTGATTTTAGCTTCTTGCTCTTTGAGAGTTTCTGTGAGACGTATTTCTTGTTTATCAAGAACAACAACACGTGTTTTTGTGAGTTCAATTCGTTCTTCTAATTCATCAATTAATTCCTGTTTTTTTGATTTAATTAAAACAGTACCAGCCTGTTTAAAGACAGTATCCCCATCAGTGACTTTTTTTAATTCTTCAAGAGCTTTCTCAGTTTCGGCTTTTTCAATTTCAAGATGTTGTTTTTGAGTCATTAGGGATTGAAGGCTTTGTTGAGACTGTTGCATCTTCATTAATTGCTCTTGAATCCATGGGGGCATTTGCGGTCCTGCTGACATATTTTATGAAAAAGTTTGTTTCATTATATCTGTAACTAACACAACTTTGTTTCCTAATTCTTTAATCTAGACGCTCCTCTCTACATGTGAAATTTGCTAGATCACATTTGTCTCCTGATTTGTGGCACATACGGCATCTTTCCTAGAAATCATCAATATTTCCCCAACTCAATAGACCTCTTGCGCAATTAGACATATTTTACCATATTACACAAATTCCTTCACAGCAAGATCCAAAGCTAAGAACAACCTAACACATTTCATGTTAACATACAAGCAACTCTCAAAAAAGCCAAAATCATTTCTCTCTTTTACTGGAGTGACTAGGCAACAGTTTGATGCGATTCTAAAGGATGTCAGAAAGAATCACCGTATAGAAGAAAAGAAGAGACTATCCAAAGCAAAGAGAAAAAGAAGTATCGGAGCTGGGCGAAAGTTTGGTTTGAGTCTTGAAGACCAGCTTGTAATGTTGTTTGTTTACTATCGGACGTACCTGACATGTGAATTGACAGGGTATTTGTTTGGATTGGACCAGAGCAACGTCTACAGAAACATCAAATTTAGAGCCTGCAGTAAGAAAATCAATTCCTATTCCTTCAAAACTATACTCGGATTCTAAAAAAATAAATGATGTACAGCAACTGCAACTGTTCTTTCCAGGATTGATTACAATGACTGATGGTACTGAACAGTCAATCCCAAGACTCCAGAACAAAAAGAAAAGATTCACTATTCAGGCAAAAAGAAAAAACACACAATAAAAAACCAAATCGCCGTAAACCAGAAAGGTGAGATAATCCAAATCTCCCCATTCTCCAGGTAACATGATTGTGTGATACTGAAAATCAGACATCTGAAACTGCACGAAGATGTAATGATATTTTATGACCTTGGGTATCTGGGAGTGGAAAAAGACTTTCCAAAGCAGACAAGCATTCCACCATACAAGAAAAAGAAAGAAATCTGACCATATCACAAAAGAAATGGAACAAAATACAGTCAAAAATCATAAAAGTGGAACACATCATCTCTCAAATTAAAATTTCAGAATTAATTCAGAGACATTCAGGAATAGATTGTATATGATGGAATAAGTGATCATGTGTGGAATTGTCAACTTGAACAAGACAGAAACAAGAGTTTGTTGTGATCCCGTAATGTCTTAGAATGATTGAATGTTAAATGAGACAGAAGGTGAGATTTTGGTTCTAATTACGCAAGAGGTCTTATGTCTAATTGCGCAAGAGGTCTATATTATTAAATATCCCTCTTTTTGATTACAATCATGGAAATTCACGTATACGACACTTATGTCAAAGCAGCAGATGGTCACACCATGCATTTTGATGTAATTACTGGTGAAAAAGATCACGATAAAGCCATTACATATGGTAAAGAATGGTTACAATCCATTGGTGAAGGAAATACAGAGATGACTACTAACGAATGTCAATTCTGTCATTCACAAGGAGCACCAGAACCTGTTGAGCAGGCAATTAAGGAGAAAGGCTACTTTATCCAAAAGATGGAAGGCTGTCCTTAATCATTTTTACTTTTTATTCAAAAACATATTTTTAGATCAAGGATAATAAAATAAAACATGCCTGATACCAAATATTCAAAGTGGACAGTTGAAGGAGAAAAGAAAACAAAGTGGATTTGTGGATGTTTTCAAACAGCTGACAATTATTTCAAATTTTGTGACATGCACAATACTACTTTACAAAGAGCAATCCAAGAACAAATTGATGAATTAGATATGACAATAACTGTGGAAAGTTAGATAGTAATAACTGCAACAAAAGCAGATACAAAAACAATTGCAATTGTGTTTAGTAATTTGATGACAGTGTTTAATGCAGGACCGGCAGTATCTTTGTAAGGATCACCAATGATGTCACCAACTACTGCAACTTTGTGAATTTCAGAGCCTTTCTTGCCTTTCATTTCAACTAGCTTCTTTGCATTATCCCATGCACCACCAGTATTTGCCAAGTGATATGCAAGTAAAATTCCAGTAACAACTGAACCCATCAGCAGTCCAGCTACTGCTGTAGGACCTAGTAAAATTCCTAAAATAATTGGAGCAATAATTGCAACAATAGATGGTTTCCATAGTTCTTTAAGTGAAGCTACAGTAGCAATATCTACACATTTAGCATAATCTGGTTTTGATTTTCCAGTAAGGATTTCGGCATCGGCTTTAAACTGACGTCTGACCTCATCAACCATTTTCCCAGCAGCTCTTGAGACACCGTTGATGAGTTGTCCTGTAATGATAAATGGAATCAAACCGCCAATTAGCAACCCAACAATAATTGCAGGATTAGTCAAACTATAATCTAAATCCAAAACACCGTCAAAGACATGTGCTGCTTCGAATTGGAATGCCTGAATCATCGCTAATGCAGCTAATGCAGCACTAGCAATTGCAAAGCCCTTGGTAACAGCCTTGGTAGTATTTCCTACAGCATCAATTTCATCTGTAACTTTACGATTTTCTTCGCCCATTCCAGTCATCTCAACAATTCCACCTGCATTATCTGCAATTGGACCAAATGCGTCAATACTAAGAACAATTCCTGCAAGACTCAGCATTGCCATAGCAGTCAAAGCAGTGCCAAAGATTCCGTAAAGTACCGAGTCTGCACCTTCAGGAGCTGCAGCAGATGCGAGACTATAAGATACGATAATTGCAACTACTAAAGCAATCATAAATGGTCCAGTTGATTGCATTCCCTTGATGATTCCCATCAAAGTTAATGATGCATATCCCCATTTTGCAGAGTCTGCAATTTCATTGACTGGTTTTTGTTTGTAGCTAGTATAGTAGTCTGTAATTTTTTGAATCACTGGAACAAGAATAACACCAATAACGGTAGAACCAAAGAGAGCATAAGATGTTACATTATCTCCAATAAACTGAGTGATGAATACATAATTCAGTCCAATTGCAATTGCAGCTGAAACATAAAATGAACGGTTAAGAGGTTTCATAACATCAGTGATATTCTTAGAGCCAATAATGACAACGCCAATAATTGATGCAATCATTCCAGATGAACCAATTAAGATAGGATAAAGGAAAAAGTTTGATGCACCAATTAATGCTGCAATTAGCAAGGCTGCAAGTATAGTTACAATATAAGACTCATAAACGTCAGAGCCCATTCCTGCTGCATCACCTACGTTGTCACCAACATTGTCTGCAATAGTTGCAGGATTTCTAGGATCGTCTTCAGGAATGTTTGCTTCAACTTTTCCTACCAAATCAGCACCCATATCTGCTGCTTTTGTAAAGATACCGCCGCCAATTCGAATAAATAACGCAATTAGACTTGCTCCAATTCCTACGCCTGCAATTGTAATTGGGTCAGGATAAATCAAATAAAGTCCAGTTATTGCCAATAAAGCCATTGCAGGAACAGCTAAACCTACAGTCGCACCACCTCTAAAGGCCATAGCAAATGTCTGTCCAAGTCCACTGCCACTAAGATTTGCAGCCCTTACTGCTGCTTTTACTGTAATTTTTAATGAAATGATTCCGGCTACTGCAGATAATGTAGCACCAACTGCAAATGCAATTCCATTTGAAGGAGTTAAGAAAATACCAATAATCAAAGATAATGCGATAGCAACTGGAACAATAATTTTCATTTCTCTTTTCAAGAATGCAGAAGCACCTTCTTTGACGGCGTTGGAAATATCCATCATCTCTTTTGTTCCTGCAGATTGTTTTGCAATCCATGCAACCAAGCCACCAGCTACTAGAAATGATGCAATACCTGCGATAAAAGGCAGAATCTCAGCTTCTATTTCCAGCATATACTCGCTTGCCAAAGCCTAGTAAATATAAATCAAATAGTAGTGATCTTACTTCTTTTTCGATATGGAGGAAATATACCTCCCCCAAGTCCTTGTCGAACTAATTTGTTGAATCGTTTTCCATGTGCAAGGTACGGGAATCTCATATGGATCAATTCATGAACGATTGTATTTTCTAGAGTTTTCTCGTCAGGTATTTTTCGTACATTAATGAAGACGAGATTATGTTGAAGATAAGATACACCATAATACTTGTAAGCAGAAGTGCGTCTGCCCTCAGTCATTTCTTTTGGGGCATCTAAGACATCTCTAGTAGTTAATAGAGTTTGAGGTTCAGAAATAGAAAAACGATTTGAGTAAATGCCAACTTTTTCTAAAATTTGTAATGCAAGATCAGGATCAAGTTTCACAATAATACATCTTCAAATCTATGTTTATCTTGAAATGTCAATTGTTGTATTAGATTGGGTGTATTTTGATTTGGCAGATTATGAATTAATAGGGTCAGAGGTTTTAGTGAGGTAATCATCAATCATACAGCCACCGTCTCATCACACCCCAGTTAATTCATTAAATCAAGTAGTGTTTGTACTTTATTTCTAATTTCGGTAGTGATGTTGACTATTATCAAACCTTCATGTGGCTGACCATACAAAACTATAGAATTATCAGGGGCATGAATACATACAGGAAGGACCAAGAGATCCTCCTCGCCATTTACAAAAAGGCGTACTGGAGATTCCAATGTAAATGCTTTTTTGATAACAGTGATGCTTTGAGAGGTAATTTCTGCAGCAGGATTATCTACAGTTAACTCTGTGGCATTTTCTAATGTTGGCGGTTCTCGTTTTTCTCGTTTTTCTTGACCATCAATAATTTGTAATGAGGGAATCAAACCAAAATTAATCATTTTTTCTGTGGTTCTATCACCAACAGTGATTATGTACGAGTCTTTTGATAGGTACTTCTCAATATTGTTTTTGTTAATTTGTCTGTTAGGTAGCAATACCCCCAGAGGTATTTTCAATTGATTTCTTAAAGAATCAGGTAATTTCACAGAAATCTAAATTAATTAACACTTGGCTCAGGTGTAGATTCTTCACCAGAATCTTCAGATGCAATTTCATCTTGAAGTTTGGCTGCAAGTATGCTACACTGTGCTGCAATATTTTTTGCACTCACTCTAAAAGCATCTGCACTTGGGGAATCAGGATTTGTAATCATAATTGGTTTACCTAAATCAGAACCAGACATAATTCCAGAATTTAGTGGAATCTCACCTAAGAAAGGCATGTGGAATCTTTCACTAATTTTCTTTGCACCACCTTCACCAAATACGTAATGTTTGTCATTACAATTAGGGCAAATAAAATGGCTCATGTTTTCAACAACACCAATAATTGGAACGTTTAATTTTTCAAACATTGAAACTGCTTTGACTGCAACATCACTTGCAACATCTTGAGGGGTTGTTACTACAAGGATTCCAGTGATGGGAATCGTTTGTGCAAGAGTTAATGGAATATCCCCAGTTCCAGGAGGAAGATCTACAATAAGATAATCTAGCTCAGACCAATTAGTGTCAACTAGAAATTGTTTCAATATACCAGAAATAATAGGACCCCGATAGATTGCAGCTTGGTTTGATTGGTCAGCAAAGAAACCAAATGAAACAACTTTTAATCCATTTGAATTAGCAGGTTGTAGTTTATTATCTTCAACTTCCATAAATCCATCTTTCATTCCAAGCATCAATGGAATGCTGGGACCGTAAATATCTGCATCAAGTAAACCAACTTTGGCCCCTGATTGAGATAGTGCAAGAGCCAAGTTTAAAGAAACGGTAGATTTTCCAACACCACCTTTTCCACTTGCAACACCAATGATATTTTTGACAGTTGCCATTCCAGTATCATCCTCAAGAGAACGCCCTTCCATTACCTTGGCAGTTACATTCAAATCAAAATTCTTCAAGTCAGAAATTTCAGCAATTGCTTTTCGGACATCATCTTCAATTTCGACATTGAAAGGACATGCAGGAGTTGTTAATTCTAAAGTAAATTTGAGATTGCCATCATCAAGTTCTAAATCTTTAATCATACCCATAGATACGATATCTTTTTTCAAATCAGGATCAATTACAGTACTAAGTTTTTCAAGAACTTGATCGATTCCAACCATTGCGTCAAAAAGTCAGTCTGCTTTATTTAAACATAAGTTGAGATCAAAAGAAATTGGCATTTACTTAAAAAAATAAGAGAAATCTTTAGGTTTTCAAGCCTAAAAATACCTAAACATTCATAAATTGAAATTCGAGAAAAACTGTACATTTGTTTTCTATATCCACCCTAGTTGATGTTGTTAGGATTCCTCCAAGCTTGTTTGGAACTACCCTCAAAAAGGCGGCATTGAATATTCTCAAAGAAAAATATGAAAGTATGATTAATGCAGATTTAGGATATATCATCATGATTTTAGATGCCAAAGTTGACGAAATGGGAAAGATGATTGCAGGAGACGGTGGAACATTTCACAAAGTTGAATTTGAAGCTTTAACATTTTATCCAAAATTACAAGAAATTGTTCAAGGGGAAATTGTAGACATTACAGACTTTGGAGCATTTGTAAGAATCGGTCCAACTGATGCATTACTTCACTTATCACAAGTTATGGATGATTATCTCAAGAGTGATGTTAAATCCGGAATGATTTTAGCAAATCAGAGTGGCAGGACACTTAAAGTTGGCTCCACACTTCGTGCAAGAATCACTGCAGTGTCATTAGGTAAAGCCGCTGCAATGGGCAAAATTGGAATTACATGCAGGCAACCATTCCTTGGTGCAGACGATTGGATTGTAGAAGAGATAAAGAAAGCTGATGGCGGCAAAGACGAGTCCGTAATAGAGGCAAGTTAGAAATGGCACGAGAAATGGCATGCCGTAAATGTAAACATGTTACAACACTAAAGGTATGTCCAAATTGCAAATCATCAGACTTGACACCAGATTGGAATGGGATTGTGTTAGTAGTTGATCCAACAAACTCAGAGATCTCAAAAACATTAGGCATTACTCAAAAGGGCAAATATGCAATTAAAGTGACATAAAATATTTAAAATTACATTAACATTTCATCATTATATTGATATTTAATTTAAAAAAACAGTTATCACAATTCCTTGCAGAGGATATTGGGAAAGGAGACATTACAAGTAATCTTTTAACTAAGAAAAAAATTTCAGTGAAAATTATCTCCAGAGAAAATGCCATTGTTGCAGGAACATCACATGCAAAAATGATTTTTAAAATCAAAGGAAGCAATTCCAGAATATTGAAAAAGGATGGTTCAAAAGTAAAAGCAAATCAAATCATAATGACAATTACAGGAAATGCAGGGAATATCTTAACTTGTGAGAGAACAGCGCTCAATCTATTAACAAGAATGAGCGGAATAGCAACCCAAACAGATACTCTTGTGAAAAAAATTCCAAAGAAAACAAAATTGTATGCTACAAGAAAAACAGCTCCAGGACTAAGATATTTTGATAAAGAAGCAGTAGAAATTGGAGGAGGTAAAAAACATCGACTCAGACTAGACGAAATGGTTATGATCAAAGATAATCATATCGCAATCGAAAATTCATTATTATCTTTAATTAAAAAAACAAGGAAAAAACATAAAAAATTTGAAGTTGAAGTTGAAAACACAACAGATGCCGTATTATCTGCAAAAGAAGGGGCAGCAATAATTATGCTAGATAACTTTACCCCAACACAGATCAAAAAAACAATCCAAGTTTTGAAAAATCAAAGACTAAGAGACAAGGTCATGCTTGAAGCATCAGGTGGAATTAACTCTGAAAATATTTCAAAATATGCTCAAACAGGAGTAGACATTATTTCTGTAGGAAGCATTACAAATGCGGTTAAAGGTATCGATATGAGTTTAGAGATTTAAGAATTTAACTCATCTAGCAAATTAGACAATGCCTTATTTTTAGGATCTATTTCTTTAATTTTTTCACAACACTGTATAGCTCGTTTATTTTCTCCTAATTTTTGGTGAGAGTAAGCTTTCAAGAATAACACGTCAATATCATAAGTGCCAATCTGAAGTGCTTTTTCAAAATATGAGATAGCTATCCTATGTTTATTTTTCAGATAGTAAATTCCTCCGACAGTGAATAAAACATCATGATTGTGGGGAACTTTTCGCAGATAATCTGTGCCAGATTTTAAAGCCTCAGTGTATTTTTTTTCTTTAACAAGTTTTTTGATTTCTTTTAATTTTTGAGTATTTTGTTTTAATTGAGGGTCTTTAGATCCTCGTGAAAATAATCCAGTCATAATTAGATAGGTTAGCTGATTGCAAGCATTCTATCAATTGCTAAACGAGCTTTATCTGCAATGTCTTTAGGGACTTTGACAACATTTTTTTCATTTATCAATGTATCATATACTTTTTCAAGTGTGATCATTTTCATATATTGACATTCTGCCTTTTCAGATGCAGGAATGAATGTTTTTTCAGGGTTTTGTTGTCTCATACGATAAAGTATTCCAGTTTCGGTGGCAACAACAAAATTTTTTGATTTTGATTCATTCACATGATTTAGCATTCCTTCAGTAGAAAGTATTGAAACTTTTTTATCATCATAACATCCATCTGCAACATCATACATCATTGGAGTAGTACAGCTACATTCAGGATGAATTACAAATTCTGTATCTTGCATAGATTCTAATTTTTTTGTTACATCTTCAGGAGTAATTCCTGCATGTACATGGCATTCACCTGCCCAGATATACATATTTTTTCTTCCAGTCATTTTTGCTACATACGATCCCAAAAACATGTCAGGTAAAAATAAAATTTCTTTCTCATCAGAAATTGCCTTTACAACGTTTATAGCATTAGATGAAGTACAACAATAATCAAGCTCTGCTTTAATTTCTGCAGTAGTGTTTACATATCCAACTGTAATTGCATTTGGATGTTGTTTTTTCCAATTTCTTAATTCATCCACAGTGATGGAATCCGATAATGAACATCCAGCTTCTAAATCTGGAAGTAGGACTTTTTTTTGAGGGCTGATGATTGCTGCAGTTTCTGCCATAAAATTTACGCCACAAAATAGAATTGTTTTTTGAGGAACTGTTGCGGCTTTTCTAGACAATCCAAGAGAATCACCTGTAAAATCAGCTACATCTTGTACATCAGGAATTTGATAATTATGTGCTAGAATTACCACATCTTTTTCTTTTTTGAGTCGCATGATCTCTTCTTTAAGTTCAGAGGATTGTTGTACAAGCATAAACTAAAGAAAACTGAAATAGTGATTTAAAGAATGGGAAATAGTCCAGAATTCTCTAAGAAACTATCAAAGATGGCAAGAATTTCCCCTTTTTGAATTGACTTTACAGTGTGCCTGATGATCAAAAGTTTATGAATATTTTTGCAGAATTTCTAAATGTATAATTTACAACATCAGGCTTGAATCAGGTTACTATAAAATATTCAGACATTGCATGCTAGTTGGTCTGGCAGCGGAGTATGGAGATTTGCTTTATCAGAGTAATTAATCTCAAATGTTTCTTATTGCTAAAATGTTAGAGGGATTTATCATCATATGTTGGGAGATATAAGATATTCTCAACTAGTCTTGCAAGTTGGATAATTTGAAAGACTAGTCAAAAATAAAAACTGACCATGCTCAAGGTCTCACACATCTGTAAATCTTGGCAAGTTAATAAAATATGTCAAGATTGCTGAAAGAAAAAAATCATACAATCATCTTTTCTACATGTGTTGGATGGATAAAAAATATTAGAGTATTAATAATATCTTGTTCTTGGAGGGTTTTGTATAAATTCCCAATAGACAACGATGGAAAGTCTTATCTCTGAAATAATAAGCAGTTCATAAACTGAACAGCATTTACATTTTGTAGAATAAAACAAGTTTTTTTGAGATCTGCAATTAAGCATTCACAAAATTTAATTAATTTTATCATATCCCTAGCTTACAACAATCTGGACAATCCCACATATAGAAATCATCAAACCAGTAACAAGTTCAAATCGAAAAGAAATTCTTCAAACACTGCCAGCCAAAGGAGAAATTAGTTTAGAAGAGTACTGACTATTAAAATCAAAATTAGCTTAATTAGTAGCCATAAAACGCTTAGATTGTAATTCAGAAAGATTATTCTTTTGCAGATTGCTAAAAAATTCTGCAAGCATATCTAAACCGGCTACCACTTTGGGGGCATAATTTTTTACAAATTCAGTTTTTTCAGAAGATGATTTGGGTCGTTCTTGAAGATATTTTTGATATACTTGAGATCCATCATAATCAATATAAGCAATTCTGGCACTAAAATCAGTTCGCTCTAAAACCAGACTATCCCCACCTACAATTGCAATATGGTATGGATGAACTATGAGAGATTCAGATAATTTTTGCGATGTGGTAATTTTTGCATCTTGTAAATCACTTGCAAATGCGTTAAAATCAGCTAGCAAGTAGAAAGTTGCTTCAGGTTTGGTAGTTTTGACACCTTCTATTGCAGTTAATGTATGATATGTGTATTCTCCCATCATCTGATGAATATTACGAGTTGTATTGAAATACTCATCCATGTCTTTGCTTATTTCAAATCCTGCAATTGCAGCATGTTGGATTGGAGTAGACACTGCTGTATATTCAGTTGCAAGAATTTTTTTAAACTGTAATTTAAGATCTACAGCATGTTGTGGAAAAATAACATAGCCCAGTCTATAACCGCCAGATGCGTGTGATTTTGATAGTCCGTTAGTAACAAAAGTTCCTTCAGGGTAAATTTTTCCCATACTGACAAATTTAGAAAAATCATATGTTGTCAAGGCATAGATTTCATCAGAAATTACAGTAATGTCTTGCTCTCTGCACACATCAGCAATTTCTTCTAATTCTAGTTTATCGTATAATAGACCAGTGGGGTTGTGAGGGTTATTTAGTATTAAAATTTTCTGCCTGTCTTGTAATCTTAATGCTAACTTTCGTAGATCTTGTGGAGAAATTTTTTTATTTGCGCGAGTAGGCAACATATGATAATTTTTTTTCAAGAATCTAATTTGTGGAAGATAGCCTAACCATGCAGGTGTAGGTAAAATTACAGTACCGTGTAAGATCTCTAAAAGATTAAAAATTAATTCTTTGGTTCCCGGACCAACATAGATTCTTTGAGGAGCTATGTCTATTTTAAAATAATATTTGTTGTATCTTGAAATGGCATCACGTAACTCTGGAATGCCAGGAACAGCAGCATATTCGCCCTTGTCCGCATTTTTTATCAGTGCATTTTGGATCATTTTAGGTACTGGAAATGGCGATTGGCCAAATGCAAATCCATAAAATCCAAAATTACATTCAGTGTGAAGACAATCAGAGTGAAATTCTTGCAAAAACGTGTTTAATTTGAGATTCTCAGGCATCTCAATATCTTCTACTTGCTGATCAACTATAAATTTCAATGAGTTATCTTATTTCAAATGAGATTATAGATAAAACGTGAAATAGAAAATATCAAAGAGTGAGATTTATTCAACCTAATTTTTGGATTTCATCTAAGATATGAGGATTTTCAAGTGAAGATAAATCCCCCAATTCGGTTCCAAGTAATTTTGATTTTAACAACCTACGCATAATTTTTCCTGTTCTAGTTTTAGGAAGATCAGATAGTTGAAAAATAAATTTAGGCTTTGCAACCTTTCCAATAGTTTTAGACACATAATCAGAAATTATAGAATCTGAAATCATCTCATTTTTATCATCAGATACAAAAAAGATTACAACTGCCTCACCAGTTATATCATCAGGTATTGCAATTGATGCTGCATCAGATATATTTTTATGAGAAATTACAGTCTGTTCTATTTCAGCAGTACTCATTCTATGTCCAGATACATTGATCACATCATCTGTTCTGCCACGCATATACCATAAATTATCATTGTCGACATAGACATAATCTCCATGAAGCCAGATATTATCAAATTGGGACCAATAAGTTTCAATGTACTTTGTTTTATCATTTAATAGCCCTCTAGTCATAGCAGGCCAAGGGGATTTTATTACCAAGTAACCATTTTTTTCTTTAACAGAGTTTTGATCATCATCAAATACATCCAGATTCATACCCGGCACTGGAATGCCAACAGTGGTTGGTTTTAGTTTCATGCCAGGAAATACAGACAGCATTGCACCACCAATTTCAGTCCCACCAGATAAATTCATGATAGGTATTTTTTTATTTCCAACTTTTTCAAACAGCCACCACCAAGAATCTTCATCAAGAGGTTCCCCAGTAGTAGGAATGTTCTTAATGTGATCAAGTGCAAATAATTTTAGAGGCTCTACATTATTTTTTTTAAATAATCTTACAGCTGTTGGAGAGATCCCAAAGATAGTTGCTTTATAGTGCGACAGTATCTCCCATATTCGTTTAGATGTTGGAAAATCTAATGCACCGTCATAAATTACAGCAGTCGCCCCCAGCATCAATAAACCATAAACATTCCATACTAAACCAGTAATCCACCCAATATCTGCAGGCCAAAAGAGAGTATCCTGTGCCTGAATATCAACAAGATATGCCGATTGATGACCAGCAAATACTGAAAAACCACCATGGGCGTGAACTATACCCTTTGGGGTACCCGTAGTACCTGAAGTATACAAAATAAACAAGGGATCTTCGGAATCAAGAATTTCTGTATCACAAGAATCATTCTGCAATGAAATCAAAGAATCATAAAAAATAATCTTATCAGATTCTACATATTTATCAACTCCTTTGTATGATACAACAACAATCTTTTCAATGGACGTATTTTTAATTGCAGTTTCAACAGAGATTTTCTGAGATACAGGTTTGCCTTTACGATAAAATCCGTCAGTGATTAAAAGTAATTTTGCATTACAATCTTTTAATCTAACATGTAATGCTGCTGTGCCATATCCAGAAAAAATTACAGTTTGAATTGCACCAATTTTTGCAGCTGCAAGTATTAATAAAATTGCTTCTTCAATCATGGGGGAGTAGATTGCAACGACGTCACCTTTAGTAATTCCAAGTGATTTTAGTCCATTTGCAAACTTGCAAACTTTGTCATTTAATTCACCGTATGAAATCTTAGAAGTATGTCCATCCTCAGATACAAAATGATATGCTATTTTATTTGGTGTGGATTTAGAAAATCTTTGAACAGAGGAAGTGTAGATGTTTGTTTTGCCACCTACGAACCATTTAGACCAAGGTATGCCCTCTGAAACATCCAAAGTTTTTGCATAAGGTTCATTCCAAACTATGCCAATATCTTTTTCGACAGATTCCCAAAACCATTCCAAATTTTCATTTGCTTTTTTAGACAATTCATGCAAAGATGAAACATTACATTTTTGCATAAATTTGTAAATGTTAGATTCTGTAATTTGAGCATCATTAGGAATAAATTCAAAATCAGACAATCTTTAATTTTTTAAATTTTAGAAAGGTAAAAGATTTTTGGTTATAAAATATCGATGCCAAGACGTCTTGCACACGCAATGGCAGCTTTGCCTGTATCTTCATCAATTCCAAATTCAAGTAGTTTCTCAGTCCATTTAGTTCCAAGATTTAATGTATTTTCACGATAATATTCCCTCAAAATCACGCCTATTTCACCATCTAATCTATGTTTAGTTGCATCATTCATCCCTGCCTCAAGTATTGTTGAATCAGTATTTGCCAAAATTTTGATAAATTCTACAGCCTCTAATGAAATATCAGACATCAGATACCAATTTGTTTTTTCAATAAATCTAACGTTAATGTAGGATCAGCTTTGCCTCGTGTTTTTTGCATTACTTTTCCGACCAGATAGTTAATTGTTTGTGGATTTACTTTTGCCTGCTCTACTGCTTGGGGTTGCTCAGAAATGACTTGAGAGATAATTTCAGATAGTTGTGATTCATCAGAGACATTACCCAGATCTAATTCGGATATTACAGTGGATAAGTCTTTTCCAGTTTTTAAAATCTCATGTAAAGCCTTTTTTGAAGAATTTCTAGATATTTTATCAGATTGTATGGAATCAGCTAATTCTTTTAGATGTGTAGATGTTAATTTTGATAATTCACGTTTTTCTCTAGTATCAACTAGGCCCATCAAATCAGTTGTAATAATATTTGCAATTTCTTTTGCATTAGATTCAGTGTGTGCTGCTTCAAATAGATCAGAATAATATTTATCAGAAGATAATACATCTGCAACTTGTTGAGGAATATTATATTTTATAGTATAGCGTTCTTTTTTAGAACTAATACTTTCAGGCATTGCTAATTCAAGTTTCTTTTGAATCTGGGGATCAATTGTAATCCATGGTATGTCAGCTTCTAAGAGATAGCGATAATCAAGTTCTTCTTCTTTAGAGCGAGAAGACACTGTAATTTTTCGTCTATCATCCCAATGACGTGTCTCTCGGATTATTTTTATTTCACGAGAATTCAAGCTTTCTTGTCTTGTAATTTCAAAATGAACTGCTTTTTCTAAATCATGAAACGAGCCAATGTTTTTTATTTCAACTTTTTTACCACCTTGAATTGAAACGTTGGCATCAGCTCTCATTGCCCCCTCCAGACTAGGATCTGCAACTCCAAGATTTGCAAGAATATCTGACAGAATATTAAGAAAATCCCTTACTTCTTTAGGAGATTCAAAGTCAGGCTCAGTTACAATTTCAACTAAAGGCGTGCCTGCACGATTGTAATCTACCAAAGTTATTTGGTTTTTAGAAGAACTCCCTTCGTAAATTAATCTGCCAGGATCCTCTTCAAGCTGAATTCTAGTAATTCTAATTTTTTTATCACCTACCATGATTGAGCCAGAACCTCCAACACTGGTATTACCATAAATGTTTAGTTGTGTAATTTGAAAATTTTTTGGAGAGTCTGGATAAAAATAATTTTTTCTAAAAAATGCAATTTGTTTTGGGGTTGAACAATTCAATGCCATGGCAATAATTGTTGCTTTCTTTACAGCTTCTTGATTTAGACGAGGCAGGCTTCCAGGCAATCCCATACAAACAGGGCATATGTTTTCATTAATCTCAAACTTCCTATAGTTTGCCTTACATGAACAAAATAACTTACTATTCAAATTAGTTAGCTGACAGTGAATTTCTAAGCCTATCATAGTCATAATGGAATCTCCGGTAAAGAAACAGTTTGTTCCAAAGCATGTGCTGCTTGCAAAAGTAATTTGTCATTCATTGAATCTGCCATTAATTGGATTCCAATAGGAAGTCCATTTGAAATAGAAAAAGGAATGGAGATAGCAGGTTTTCCCGTAAGATTTGCAGTAACTGTGTTAATATCAACTAAAAATAAAGAGATAGGATCGTTAATTTTTTCACCCAACTTGAAAGGTAAAATTGGAACCGTAGGTGCTACAAGTAGATCAAATTTTGTGAATGCTTCATTGATTTCTTTAGTGAGTTTACTTTTTACTTTTAGTGCCTTTAAGAAATATTTCCCTGCATGACCTGCAGAAGGAACAAATCCGCCAATAATCATTCTTCTTGTTACTTCTGGACCAAAATTACGTCTAGCCTTTGCAATGTAAGAATTAAACTCATAGCCTTCAACTGGAAAATCATAACCATATCTCAAATTGTCATATCTTGCAAGATTGCTGCCGGCTTCAGTGGCAGTGATTGTATAGTAGGCAGCAACAGAATATCGGACCATATCCAAGGAAACTTCTTCGCACATTGCCCCCAACCCTTCTAATTTTGAAATAGCAGTCTTTGTTGCAGATAAAACTTTAGAATCTATGCCATCGCCAATCATCTCCCGGATTATGCCAATTCTCTTGCCTTCTATGCCCAAATCTATACCTGAGAGATAATCCTCATTGTGGTTATCCACAGTTGTGTTGTCATTAGAATCAAGTCCTGCAATCATATTTAACATAAAGGCAGCATCTTTTACAGTTCTAGTAAGAGGGCCAATTTGTTCAATGCTATTTGCATACGAGATCAGTCCATATCTACTAATCAAACCATATGTTGGTTTGTAGCCTACAGTTGAACAAAAACTGGCAGGGTTTCTTACAGAACCCCCAGTGTCAGAACCAAGGGATGCAACACATTCAAAAGCACTAACAGAGACTGCACTGCCACCAGAAGAGCCACCCGGAACACATTCAACATTCCAAGGATTTTTGCTAGGACCAAATGCGCTAAATTCGGTAGTCAGTCCCATTGCAAATTCATCCATGTTTGCCTTACCGACAAAAATTGCATCTTGTTGTTTTAGTTTTGTAATTACTGTTGCATCATATGGCGCTACAAAATTTTCAAGCATTTTTGATGCACATGTTGTCTTTGAATCTTTGATGCACATGTTGTCTTTAATGGAAATAGGCATGCCAAAACAATCGCCAACACCATCTCCAGTTTTTATTTTTTTATCAATTTTACGAGCTTGATTGATTGCATCATCATTTACAGATAAAAATGCATGAAGTTTGTCATCAACATTTTGAATTTGTTCCATAGTTCTTGCAACAAAATCTTCAGCAGAAATATTTCCAGATTTTACTTCTTGGATGTAATCAAGGGCAGAGATTTTTAAATTCATGAAGACATCTTTGGTGCACGAACGTATGTTCCTTTATAGTGATTAAGTTTCTCAATTAGTTTGTCATCAAAGGGAATATGTTTATCTTCACGTAAATTAGAAATAGAGATTTCAGGCATTGAAATTTCTTCAGATTCGACCCCTGCAGAATCTAAAAGATCAAAATAATTAATCATAGTATGAACTTTATCTAGATACTCTTGATGATCATCAACATCAATTCTCATTAATTTTGCAACATGTGCTATTTCTTCTTCAGATACCATTCAATGCACCTATGGAGTTAACCTATCCACATCTCGTGGATAAAACGTCGTATCACGGATGTTTTCTGTACCTGTAAGAACCATAATTAATCGCTCTAAACCAATTCCACATCCAGCGTGAGGCGGAACACCGTAATCAAAAGCATTCAGGTGATATTCAAAAGCATCAGTTTTGAGCCCTTTATTTTTCATTCTTTGAGATAACTCATCTCTTTTTTCAATTCTAGTACTTCCTGAAGATAATTCTAGATCACCATACATTAAATCAAAGGATTCGGAGATTTTTGGATTGGATTTGCTACCTTTAACGTAGAATGGTTTTGGCGCCATAGGCCAATTAATAATAAAATAAAATCCATCCAAGCCGATTTTTTTCAAATTTGAAGGATACAAATCATCACCCCATTCAGTGTTTGCTCCAGCTTTTTGCATCTTCTCAACTAATTCATCATAAGTGTATCGTGGAATATGTTCAGGGATGATCAAAGCAGGGAATTCTGAGGAAGGGTTCTCTTTTACATAATCATGAACAGTTTGAATTGAAATTTTGATGATTTCTTCAATTCTATTCATTACATCATTGTAATCTACAAATGCTTCTTCTAGATCAATAGATACTGCCTCAGCTAAATGTCTATTTGTTCTAGATGATTCTGCTCTAAAAATAGGTGCAATCTCAAATATTTTTTCAAAACTCATTGTGAGTTGTTCCTTGTACAATTGCGGACTCTGAGCTAAGAATGCTTCTTTGTTATAGTAAAATATTGGAAATAATGCTGCGCCACCTTCTGTAGCTGTTGCAATCATTTTAGGAGTGTTGATTTCAACAAAATCCTGATTTCCAAAATAGTCTCTAATAGATTTTAAAACTAAACTTCGAGTTTTGAAGATATGTTGTAAGACATTACGTCTTAAATCAATAGGTCTTACCTCAAGTCGGGTATCAATATTTTTTACAGTTTTAACAGTAGGCTCAAAGGGCGGGATTTTCTCAACCTCTGAGAATACTCTTAATTCTTGAGGTATTATTTCAAATCCACTAGGTGCTTTTTCAGAAGATTTTACAGTGCCAGTAACTGCAATAGAAGAATGTGCTTTAAGTGAAGATATTTTCTCACGGATTTCATCAGAACAATCATTTTTTTTTGCAATAATTGAGAGATCACCATTTTTGTCTCTAATTGTTCCAAAACTGATATTTCCATGACCTCTAATTGTCAAGACCCAACCCATTACAGTGACTGTTTTCCCATCCATAGAAGAGTTGATTTCATTAGAATAATGAGATCGACGTAAAGTACCTAATTCAGTTTCTATCATAATTTACTTTTTACTCTGTAAATTCGACATATATTCTAACAAAGAATCAAAAATAACCCAGTGCAACAGAAATTAGTGTGGATTTTGGCAAAGTTGATAAAAAGAGAGGTGCGGTTGGCAAGGTATCAATTCGTACAGAATGCACATACTGCCAAGAATTATGATTTTTTGCCGACTTTTAGGAAAAATCAAGAGATTTCTGCTAAATATATCCAAAAATTTTAGTGATCAGAACTAGACAGATTTTCAACTGATAATAAATTCTGAACATAAACAAATAGGAGTTTGTTGGAGGATTGCAATACTTGTAAAACTCTTTGTTAAATCAGAATCTAAAAAAATATTGGGCAAATCTCCATAGGCCTAAAAGAATCAGGCAATTTGGCACACAGAAAATAATGCATCACAAATCTCTGAATTTTACCAAATTGTAAAAATAAGAGGCATTTGTTTGAATTGTTCCTTTTTTAGGGATTTTTTGCAGTCCCACATTTCTGGATTCTAGTGCAGCTTGGGCAGCACCTCCTGCAAAACAAAGTGCCCACAAAAAATCTTTTTCTTTGAGCATAGTACAAGTAAATGTAGAGCAAAAAATATCGCCAATGCCAGTGGTATCATAAATTTGTTGATTCGGTAAAACTATGGAATAAATTTTATCTTTAACTAGTAAAGAGACATTGGTTTTATCAGTCAACAGCACATATTTGATACCTTTCTTCTGCAACGCAAGCATCATTTCATCAAAAGTGCCATCAACTATTTTTCTAGATTCTTCAGGATTCACTTTGATTGCATTGACATTTGACAGATCAATTTCAGCATTTTTTAAAAAAATATTATTTTGAGAATCCTTTTGTCTCAAGAATCCCTGAGGATCAACAAAAAGAAAATTTGAGTCATTTTTGATTTTTTTAAAAGTATTATCAGATATTTCATGATAAATTGGACTAACAATATGACCATCAGCATTACTTTGAGAATAGTCAATTTCTTCACACTCATTTTTAAGTTTCAGAGTCCGGTCTGAACCATTAATAGAAATATCAAATTTTGTGGTATTTTTTTGTGATTCAGGATTTACAAGGTTGATTTTATGCTCATTGAGATATTGTTTTGGAAAATCAGGACCAAACTTTGTAAACACATCTACATCAAATTTGAATTGTTTGGCAGTAATACTAGAATAACACGCAGATCCTCCAATTTGTTCATAATTATTTCCACCAACAGTTATGGTATCAATTGCACAGTGAGAGAAAATAGATAACTTCATTTTATTTGGGTTTGCCCAGTCATGATTTAGTTTTTTGCATTTTCTTGGTTTATGCAGTCCTGACAAATGATATCCCCATGTATTACAACCACTTTAACTCCAGAACGAAAGCAAGTATGACAGAGACCACGCATGATGTATCAATTGTATTTCGTCGATCTAAGATTAAAACATGCATGTTTTTTATCGACGATTTAGGCACAAAATAATAAAATTTTATGAAAATTCTACAAGAATATAAGTAAGCAAATGTGCTCATGTTCATGCCACTTAAACGTGCAAGTAGAGGTCGTACTAAGGGAGGAAAAGGATCCTCAGGAGTTGTACAATGTACAAACTGTGGACAAACAGTGCCAAAAGACAAGGCAAAAAAGGTCACATCCAGATTAAATCTGGTAGAACACACATTAGCAAAAGAACTACGTGCACAAGGAGCATATATTGCATCACCAACAGTTTTGAAACATTACTGTATTTCATGTGCAATACATTTCAAGATTCTAAAAATCAGATCCGCTGACAATAGAAGAAAACGCGGAAAACTTCGTTAATACTATTCTTTAATGTTTTTTACAGTGTAAATCATTCTTTGTATAAGAGTAATACTAGCAATAATTACTACAATAATAACAGCATAATCCATAAAACCAACAATTCCAATAATTGCAATGACCAAAAGTCTTTCAGCTCGTTCACCAATTCCAATTCCTTGAAGTTTTATGTTAATAATATCAGATTTTGATCTAGCATAACTTACCAACAAAGACAGTGTAATTGCAAGTAATACAATATATGATTCAGCATACCCCCCAACAAGGATTCCTAAAAATATTGCAACTTCTGCAATTTTATCAAACATTGAATCAAGATATTCGCCTTTTTTGGAAGTCTTTCCAGTAACTCTTGCAACCTGGCCATCAACCATGTCAAAGAATCCTGAAACAAGTAATAAGATGCCACCAAGGATTAACCCAAATTCAACTCCCATTCCATAAACTACAGCAGAGGATAGTGCAAATCCCAATCCAACAAAAGTCCAGAAATTTGCAGACAGTCCTGTGGATGCAAATCCTTTACCAACTTTCTCCAAAGTCGGTTTTAGAGTATCTCGTAGTTTGTTTAACATGAGATACCCCCCAAAATACTATCTAATAAAGTGAATAGGAATAAAATCAAGGTAAAATAACCCAAAGATCCCAGAATCCAAGCAAAATCCTTAGAATCAGATAGCATCACTAGTACAAGTATGAAAACTATGCCAGAACAGATTAACAGATTAACAGATACGGAAATAAAATATTTTGAAGATATTAGGTAACTGTCTAGAATCACAACAAACTCTTGTTTTGAAGTAAAATCTCCAAGATATTCTAAAGAATAATCATGAAAGTTTAATCCTCGTAATCTGCATGTCTCCTTTATACTCATCAGTATCTTATGAGAATCAGCACCATGAATGGTTCTATGACCGTTTGTAATTTTACGAATTATCACATTTGGTCTGATTGCCCTCTCTGCTGTGTTATTGTGTGAATCAGTTCCAGTAATTAGGAATGTAAAAAGCATTTTTCTCTCACGTTTCAATCTTTTTACAAACCTGATACAGTTTTTCTCTGTGTATTTTTTTGATATGATGTGATTAACTCTCCTTTCAAGATTCTTTTTTGCATGGATTCTTTCTGATTCTGATTTTATTTTTGCCACACCATGAGAGTCATAAATTATTTTCTTGAGATTCTTGGCAAATGGTGCAAATTCTGGTCCGGGATTCTTGTGATTAATGGTATCATTAACCTCTCTGAGATAATGGATGTGACATTTCTGGTGAGTTGTTCCAACATGGTTCCATGCAGGGTACGAATCACTTGTAATGTTGCCATCATATCCCTTGAGAATTCTCTTGGGAACATCCATTGAACGTGATTTGTCAATCTCGTAAATTACAGTCCATTTACTCACAAATGCCCACAACCAGTGGTTCTGGCCATCTACCCTCCAACTTGTCTCATCACCATGTATGTTTAGATCTTCTTTTAACTCCACAATCATTGTATCATATCTGCTCCCAAATGCTTTTGATACTATTGATACTGCATGATTAATTGCAGATTCTGTAATGTGCAGTGAGAAGAGCATCTGCAAAAGATGAGATATTTTACCATACGATAATCCGATAGTTTTTAGTGATGTGATTAGCACCATGAGCCTAATTCCAAACCTTTCATTTGACAGTACAGTGTGAATGTTACCCGAGATTTGTTTTTTGCAGTTTGTGCAGTATCGTCTAACTATCGTATATTTTGTCACAACTGCTTTTGCAGGAATGATGTCTTCTACTATTCTGGTGTATGAATCAGTTGGTTCTGAGAGTGATTTGCCACATGTGTTGCACTCTTTTTGGTCAACTGTAATGGCATCATCAATGTGTGCCCGTCTGCTTCTGCTTTTTCTAGGATGTCTTGATGTTTTCTTCTTTTTTGCAGTTTCAGTCTTGTTTGGTTTTGCTTTGATATTTCTTGCAACAAGTGTAGACACTGTTTGTTTTAGTTCTGCAATTTCTCTGTGTAACTGACGGTTTTCTTGCTCCAGCGAGTGACATCTGTTACGATAATATTCCAGCTCATCATATACTGACAATTGTATATTGTAATTTGTCACTGATCAGAAAAGATATAGATAAAAAATATTAAAGAAAGTACTTCAAAACTCTAGACAGTTACGATATTAGTTATTTTTAGATAAATTCATTGCAATTAAAGTAGAAATTATTTTTGCAGCCAACGAGGCTGTAGAACCATTATCATGATAAGGATTCAGCTCCACAATGTCAACTCCAGTGATTTTGGTTTCTTGAAAAGTGTTAATCATATCAAATAACTCTCTAGAAGTTATTCCCACAGCTTCTGGATTGCCAACACCGGGGGCAAAAGCAGGATCTAAAACATCAAGATCAAAACTAGAATAAACAGTATCAAAAGTAGACACATGATCTTTGAGAAGACCATGCCCCTCACCATCACGAATTTGTTTATCAGTAATTGTTTTAATTTTATTTTCTGTAAGAAACTCTAGCTCTTCTTTAACAAAGGCTCTTGCCCCAACATGTAAGATATTTTCAGCACCTCTTTCCTCAACAATTCGTCTCAAGTAAGATGCATGACTAAACTTTATGTCGGCAAATTCATCACGTAAATCATAATGGGCATCAAAAACAACATATCCAGTTTCTTTTGGAAAACTAGTATACGTACCATATGTGATAGAATGTTCCCCACCCAAAATGAACAATTGTCTTTGTTTTGAAATGAGTTCGGTTATAATTTTTTTTACCATATCAATCATCTCAGATGCAACTACAGTGTGACGGGTATTGCCCAGATCTTCAATGTTGACAGTTTCTAAATCAATGCCAAGTTCAGGATGAAAAATCTCAATATTGTTAAAAGAATCACGAATAGCATCAGGTCCGAATCTACAACCAGGCTTGTAAGAATGGGTAGCATCAAAAGGAACTCCAAATATGGTTGCAACAGGCTCTGAATCATCATCAGAGGCAGTGATCAAAGGATTGTTATTCATGTATAAATCAAGGAAACTCATTTCTCACACCATCAAGTTTGGTCTCTTTGAAAGATATTTTGGTAAATTCAAACCAGAGATAGGTTTTCCTTTAGTTTGCTTGCTGATTTCAGCAATAAAAGCATCAAAAGATAATTCTCGCACATTTCCTGTCTGTCGGTCACGAACGCTAAGATTTTGTGAGTTTGCCTCTTTTTCACCAATAACTAGGATATATCGAATCCATTCTTTTTCAGCTTCACGAATTCTTTTTCGAACACTTTCATTTCTATCATCAATATCAACACGAATATCCCTTGCTGAAATTTTATCAGTCAGAGTTTCTGTAAATTTGTTAAATTCTTCAGTTAGGGGAATAATTCTTACCTGAGTTGGAGACAACCAAAGAGGAAATTGGGGTTTTCGTCCCTCATAGGAATCTTTAGCTGCTTTTTCCAATAAAGCATAGATGATTCTTTCAATGGCACCACTGGGGGAATTATGTAAAATTATCGGATTTTGTTTTGTGTTGTTTTCATCAACAAAATCAATTCCATATCTATTTCCATTTTCTACATCAATTTGATCAGTTGACAAAGCAGAAGCTTTTCCAAGCGCATCAACAAAATTAAATTCCCATTTTAGGACAAAATAGAAAAATTTCTCTTTCCACATTTCAACTAATACAGGCCTAGCATGCTTTTTGACTAATTCCTCAATGGATGATTTATTCTCATTGTAAAAATCCTCAGTAAATCTAATTGCCATATCATAATCGGTCTCATTGATTCCCAATTCTCTGAGAACACTTTGGGAGAGATCAAATCGAGTCTTGAGCTCATCAACTGCTTGAGGCATGTCTTTACAAAAGGCATGACAGTCAGGCATGGTAAATGCTCTTAATCTTCTTAAACCAACTAGTTCTCCAGATTGTTCACGTCTAAAGCTATAGCGAGTTAACTCGTAGAGTTTGTAGGGCAGATTCTTGTAGGATAGCTGATATTGGTTGGCCATAAGGAATTGGCCAAAGCATGCAGCAAATCTCAAAAAGAGCTTTTTGCCTTCAGAGTCAATATTGTATTGTCTTGCAGGGAATCGATTAAAGTAACTAACCATACTAGGGTGTTCAGAATCATACATGATTGGAGTTTCAACTTCATATCCGCCATATTTTTTAACTCGATTAGTAACATATTGCTCAATCAAGGATTTGATCAAGCGTCCATTAGGATAAAATCGTATATTTCCAGAATCTGATGCAGGTTCATAGTCAGAGATGCCCATTTTTCTCATCAATGCGACATGAGGAGGAGGCTGGTCTACTTTACGACTTTTGGCAGATTCATATTTTGCTAAAATTTCTAGTTTTTTGTGTTTTGAGAAATCAAAATCTCCAATGGCAGTCATTGTTCCATCCGGGGAAAGTATCTTCCAAAATGAACGAATTTTAGATTCGTCTTTTAGAGCATCAGAGGTAATTTCTTCATCAGGTTTTGTACTTGCAGAATCCTTTGTAACAACTTTAGAACTTTCTGCGAGAGGATGTCCCTTGACTTGAATTTTATATGATTTAGTCCAACCAAATGGTGAATGAGATACTTTAAGTTCAGATGCACCATCTTCCATTTCTTTTAGCAATATCATAGCTGTAGAAGGTTTTGCAAGATTTGAGCTAAGATGAGCATAAGGATATAACAATAATTTTTTGCATTTGATTTTTTCCATGGATGTTTTTATTTGAGATATTGCATTTTGTGCCACTGACGAGTCATCATCGTCTTCAATTGCAACAAATGCCACTACAAGTTCTTCTAATCTTTGGGTTTGGGGATTTTCAATATCTTCAGCAGATTTTATTTCTTTTTTTATAGGAGTATATTCAATGTGATCACAATGCAGTTGCAATATACGCATGTTTAGAAATGTTAAAACAGGCATAAATATACGATTCTCAAAAAAGGTACAATTTGCCCTAGGGCATCAGTTAGAGGGGATTTTCAAGCCAAATACGATAGCTGCTATTGAAATTTATTCAGAATGGACATAAATCACGCGTGCAGAATAAAAAAAATAAAGATAGATATCAGGAATTAATCAAAAGAAAAAAAGAATTAGATGAGAGCAGACCTCACGATATCGAGGAAATGAGGCGATGGAAACACACCATGGGTAAAATTTTACAAGAATTAGAACTATACAACAAATAAGTACCAGTACAAAATTAAAAATTAAATTCAAATGTAGTAGATCGTAGAGTAATGTAAAATGAATCAATCAGACGTGTTTAGAAAAAGAAATCTTTCAAAAATCAATTTTGAGTATGAGGAATTGATTGGGCGGGATTTATCAGATTCAAACATGCAGGGAGTGAATTTGAAAAATAGAGATATTCATCATGCAAATATGAGTTGCACAAATCTTAATGAGGCAGACATGAGCGGAGCCATATTATTTTACGTTAAAATGCGAGGGGCAGAAATGCAAAATACAAATTTATCAAATGCAAAGCTATGGGATGCTGAGTTGTATGGGGCAGATTTACGAGGGGCAGATTTACGAGGGGCAGATTTGTTTTATACAGATTTACGAAGTGTGGATTTGAGTCAGGCAAATATTAGTAGAGCAAATATCAGAAATACAAACTTTGAAGGGGCCATATTAGAAGATACAAGCTTTGAAGGGGCCAATTATGATTCAAGTACTCTAAATACAATTTCAGATAACACAAAAACAGAATTGCAAAGACAAGGCAAGCTGTGGTAGAATTATAGGGATTTTAAAAAATAGGAGATTGTCAATTATTCACCACCAAGACATAATCAATCAATAATGAGAAAGTATCCACCATCTCTGTTGTTGTATCTCCATTTCTTTGATGTACAACAAGAATTTTCCTGGACTGACACCGTGATGCTCTGCCATCTTCTCTTTTGCAAAACTCCAAAAGCCTTCTATTTCATTAATGTACACATCATCTTTTCCAAACATCGTGTTGCGGTCTATTAAGAGATGCTTGTAACCATTGAAGATTAGAGAGTCATATCCTTTCCACTTGTCTGTATACCCGATGCTTTCTTTCTTGACTTTTCTAATCGTACTTTTCAAAAGTGTCTTGGCTTTGACATTAGTGACAATCTCTACATGGACCGTGCCATTTCTTTCCAGTATGCCAAATACTATTGTCTTGTTTTTTGCACCTCTACCACGATTTCCCTTTCTTTTTCCTCCAAAATACACCTTGTTAGCCTCAATTTTGTCTTTTAGTTTCTTGTCTAATTTTGCTAGATGAATACAGTATGGCATATCTAATGCAATCAAGAGCATTTAGTGCAGTAACTAACATCTGCTTGTCTAGCTGCACGTCTTGTACTAATCCCAAGATCAAACAGTTTGACTAGAGCCAGTCATTTTGTAAAATCAGTGTTTATGATATCAAGCCATATTCTACTAAATGGCCTGTAATCTGTTTTAGAATCTTTACATCTTAGTTTTTCTCTTGAGATGATATAGTAATTTTTGGAATCCCACGATGTACAATAAATTGTGTTTTTTTGAAACTCTTTACACAAGAATTCTAGTGTTATTGATTTGTTACAGATTATTTTAGATAACTCAATTAGATTGATTATTTTTCTCAATAATTATCTAAAATTAGTTGGTGGTAGTAGGGTTACAATTACCAAAAATTATTTTGATTTTTCTTGAAGAGTAATCACAGAACGTAAAATCAAGCCAGAAATCCCCAAATTTGATGTTAGGAATTGAGTTGCCCTCAAAAGAGAGTGCTCACCACGAAACCCCTCATCATAAATCATTTCAACAGAACCACGGTCAGTTTCAACAAAGGAAGTTATCAAAGAAAAGGGGCCTAATTTTTCATCTGTTTTTTCATGATAGAGGCGTAATTCAACTCTAGAAATTTTAAAATCATTTTGAGTAAAGTTTCCATTTGAAAGTAAAACATTCACAGCATCAGGAACTCGATTAACCCTATCAGGTTGATGTAAATCAATAATCCTCATTCTGTATTAATGAGCATCATTTCCTAAATAAGTGAGACATGGGCATAACTAATTCTGATTTTTGAGTCAATTCTCAAATTATTCAAATAGAAAAAGCTAAGGATCTTATCATGTTTTGTTCATTGTAATGTCAAAACAAATAGACCTCTTGCGTAATTACAAACAAAATCTTATCTTTCATTGAATTTAATTTCAAATAATTTCTAATCTTATGGAATCACAGCAAACTCTTGCTTCCATCTTGTCTTGAAATTCACAATTCCACATACGATATCACTTATTGCATCATACCTGCACAATCTGTTCCTAAATGTCTCAAAATTAATCCTAAACTTTTTGATTTGAGAGATAATATGTTCTACTTTTATTCGGATTCTTGACTGTATCTTGTTCCATTCCTTTTGATGTATGGTCAGTTTTTTTCCTTTCTTTTTCTTGTATGGTAGAATGCTTGTCTGTTCTGGGAAATCTTTTTCCACTCCCAAATACCCAATGTCATAAAATATCATCACATCTTCGGGCAGTTCTGGATGTCTGATTTTCAGTATGGCATAATCATGTTACCTGAAGAATGTGGGGGTTTGTGGATTATCTCACCTTTCTGGTTTACGGTGTTTGGTTTTTTATTGTGTGTTTTTTTGCCTGAATAGTGAGTCTTTCTTTTCTTTTTGTTCTGGGGTCTTGGGATTGGTTGTTCAGTACCATCAGTCATTGCAATTAATTCAGGAAAGAACAGTTGGAGTTGCTGTACAACATTTATTTTTTTAGAATCAGAGTATAGTTTTGCAGGAATAGGAACTGTTTTTCTTACTGCAGGCTCTAAATATCTGATGTTTCTGTAGACGTTGCTCTGGTCTAATCCAAACAGATATCCTGTCAATTCACATGTCAGGTACATCCGATAGTAAACAAACAACATTACAAGCTGGTCTTCAAGACTCAAATCAAACTTTCGCCCAGCTCCGATACTTCTTTTTCTCTTTGCTTTGGATAGTCTCTTCTTTTCTTCTATACGGTGATTCTTTCTGACATCCTTTAGAATCACATCAAACTGTTGCCTAGTCACTCCAGTAAAAGAGAGAAGGGATTTTGGCTTTTTTGAGAGTTGCTTGTATGTTAACATGAAATGTGTTAAGTTGTTCTTAGCTTTGGATCTTGCTGTGAAGGAATTTGTGTAATATGGTAAAATATGTCTAATTACGCAAGAGGTCTAATGAAAATCCCTAGGCAAGATTCTATCAGAATCATTTCTTATTGGTATGTTACATTTGGTGGGAATGTTGTCTTTGTATGAGGAGATACTGAAACCTGGTAGACCGTACGTATACTCTACAATTCTGATGGTACAGCTGTTCATCATAAAGTCATGGATGAGAATTCCAAGCAACAATACATTACATTATTTCCTTTCGACTAGAGGTACCAATGATAAATTGCTCAAGGTTTGCAGACTAGCTCAAATTCCAAACAGAAGAACCATTGACAGGAGATTCCAAGTTCTGCCAATTGGTGATATAATCAGTAATATGGGAAGTCTGTTTGTATCAGAGAAACTAGTCGATGACATATCTGCATCAGTGGATAGTTCCATGCTAAAAGCAGATGGTCCAGTATGGCACAAGTCAGATATGAAAAAGAATAGAATTCCAATCTCAGGAATTGACACAGATGCAAAATGGGGTTTTTCAAAATCAAAGGGTTGGGTATTTGGGTACAAACTGCATATGAGTTGCAGTACTGGCAAACTGGTTGTTCCACTATCTGCTGATGTCTCAACTGCAAATGTTTCTGATGGTAAAATGTATTATACAATAGTTGAACCGCTTTCAGGACTGGTTGAGAATATTTTATGTGATCCAGCATATGATGATAAATCATTATATCAGTTTAGTGATGAGAGACATTTGAGATTGATTTGTCCTATCAAAATATATCCATCAACACCACCAGAGCGAATCAAACTTGCAGATTTTTATAATTCTGTACAAGGTCAAGAGTTATACTTACAAAGAAAAGTTTCAATTGAACCTTTATTTGAAATATTCAAAGATACGTTCAACATTAGAACTGTACATGTGAAAGGATTTGACAACGTGAAATCATTTGTGTTGGTTTGTGTGTTGGTGTATCAGTTGACAGTATATTACAACTGTATAATTGGAGCAGAAAATCCAAGAACTGTAAAGAGAATGCTTTGCTGTTAGAGAATTTAGAATGAAATTAGATTTTATTTTTGTAAATCATTATGCCCAAGTCTCAAATAAGTAATAATATCAATCGTTCTGTACAGGCTACAGAAAGCAGAAATGCAGATCTTCTACAAACCAAGATATCATTGTATCTGATGTAAAGACATTCATCTATCTAAAATGAATGCCAGAGCCACAAAAATAGAACTGTCTTTCTATGATTTGTTTTTCTTCAAATTTCCTTTGATTCGTATATGAAACCTCTTGAAAATTAAAATAGAACCAAGTAAGAAAGAAAATGATTGGCTCAGATAGCTAGAAAGTAATAATACACCATCTCTGCTTCCCACAGGTATGATTGTTACGGCTTCATCATTGCCAATCATTTTTACTTGATTCGTATACCAGTACTTGGGAAAGTAATTACCCGGCATCTTCCAAATATTATTCTGATTTTATTCTCCTAAAGAAATCAACAATAGTAATTTCAAAGATACACTTGAGGATCTCAATTGTAATTATCCATGTGAATTGTTTTTATACATTTCCTCTCTTTCTATACATCAGGGCATGGCTTTCGCTAGAGAATGGTTTCAATCAAAAGATGCGGACATGTATCCATACGAGACTATTCTCTCAATGCTATCTTCATCCTAGTTAGGATTGTTCGCAGTTATTAGACGAGGCCTTGTCCCTCAATAATTACAACGCGACTTGCAGTCCTAACTATAATTTTGTACAAATTCTCTCCTCTCCTTTAACATCCAATAAATCACCCTCAGGATCTTTGATGCACCAGCTACTGCAGCTTTGGATGATCCTCTTTTCTTTTTAATGCGATTGTAAAATTTTGTAATGTCACTATCCTTGGCATGAATTGCATGAGTGTGTATGCATTCTGTTAGAACCCATCTCAATGTCATGCTTCCCCTTTTTGTTATTCTGCCATGGTGTATTGTATCTGCAGAGTTTCTAACTGATGGTACAACTCCTGCATATGCACACAGTTTGTGAGAATCATTGAATCTCTCAATATCTGCAATCTCTGATGCAATGACAAGCGAAGAATAATGCCCAATTCCCGGAATCGAGTTTATCAAAATTGCATCAGGATTAACTTTTACAGCAGCATACACTTTGGAATTAATCTCTGCAATCTGTAAATTAAGGTGGCTGATTTGTTGCAAGAATCCGTCTATTCTGTAATCTCCTAGTGCCTTGAGTCTTCTGTTGTATGTTTCAGTGAATGTAACTCCTGGAATCCTGATTCCTTCCTGTAACAATATTCCATGAACTGAATTCTTGACAGATGTTCTCCATTGGATTAGTTTTTTCCTATATCTTACAAGCTGTCTTTGTTGTACAATCTTTTTGTCTGGAACATAACATGTGGCAATGTATCCTCCTCGTAAAAGATCTGCCAATATCTTGGCATCAATCTTGTCTGTTTTCTTTTTTGATGTAGCAATTGCCTTTGTCAAATATGGGTTTGAGAGTGTGACGTTTTTGTATCCCAAAGTATCTGTGAGAAATCGATACGTGTCATACCAGACTGATGAGGATTCCATTACAATATTTGCAGAAATTGGTATTTTTGCAAAATGCTTCCTGATAGATTCATGAGTGTTATCCACTTTGTCATTTTGTAATACTTTGCCTGCATCATCCATTTATTACTTGAAGAAACTTCTTGTGCAGGTCAATGCCCACAAACATGCCTTTCTTTGGTTTCTTCCTAATCTGTTTGTTTGTAATCTTTTTTGGAGCCGAGTATTTACGAACCTTGGAACTAGATTCATTTTTTATGCTATCTGATTTCCTTGCTTTCTTATTCACATATAGTTATTGGATTTGTGTGATTGATGGAACAAATATTTCCCAACGTACAATTTGCAATAATCCATGTGTTAAACAAAATCAAAAGATAGAAAAAATACAAAAACAGGACAGTCGGATTAACACTGCATGTCCTTGGTCTGAATTTACCAACACATGCATAACCTGTCTCTATTCCCACCTTCTGCGATACTGGTCCTGGATTTGCCAAATGTTTTTTGATATCTCTGCGCTTTTGATATTTGTTGCAAAACTCAGATATTGATCTATAATATTTGGTTTGACAGGTTTGGGATTTGGCAAGATAACTAGATTAAATGATTCAACATGGAATATTTGTAGGTCATCACATGAGGATTAATTCAATATTTCACTAGTGTGAACTGTAAGAAAAATTATCTAGTTGTGTTATACAATAGCTTTTTTATATTTGAGTGGTGGGATCGGCGAAATTTGAATTCGCGACCTCTGCGTCCCAAACGCAGAATCATACCAAGCTAGACCACGATCCCAGTAAAACCAGAAAATTGCCCAATTTAAGCTTGACACCAAGAATATTTTTATTCAAAAATAATTCATTTTTATAATAATATTTGATGCGATGAAAACATCATCACATACGTTAATAACGATAAACAAAGTTGGAGGTGATGGATTAGCAACTCATCCTAAAACAGATCATTTTGTAAACATTTGATGGTAATATAGATCTAACAATAATACCCTCAAATCTTTTACATGATTCATAAAGAAATTTCAGATATTCAATAGAAGACCATTGTAAAGCATTTACCAAAACCGGCAAGAACAGGACGTCCAAGATGTGATGACAGAAGCACAATTAACGGAATATTGTTTGTCTTGACTACGGGTTGCAGATGGGCAGACATGCCTATACAATACGGTTCAAAATCTACTGCACGTCTCAGATTTTCAGAACTGCAGCAAAAAGGAATATGGAAAAAAAATTCTGTCAAATCTGATTAAATTGGCACACAGACAAGGAAAAATCAACTTGCAAAAGATTTCAATTGATTCTTCATCTATTGCTGTCAAAAAAGGGGAGATGAAATAGGATATGATGGATTTAAGAAGATTCTAGGAACAAAAGTACATTTGCAGTTGAATCAAATGGTCTGCCAATTTCAATGATAATGAGTTTCTGCAAATGAACATGATAGTACAAGATTCATTGATGTGTTAGAAAACATTTCAGATTTTTTAAATGATGGTTTGATGCCGCAGATTATCTCAGCATATGCAGGCAAGGGATACGATGCAAAATACATCAGAAATTATTTGAGATGTTATGGAATGGAATGAGTTGTTGTATCACATACAGGAGTAATTCCAAATACACCATATCTGAAAAATTACAACAAAACAAGATTTGTTGTAGAGAGATTTGCATGGCTCAAGTGGGGTTTTCATAGAACTGCAATCAGATATGAAAAGAACTGTGAGAATTATCTGGGATTTGTTTACCTTGCATCAATTTTGATGTATTGGAGGATTTTAAGATGAATTAAATACTAAAAAAATTGTAACTGTCTAGAGTTTTGAAGTAAAATCTCCAAGATATTCTAAAGAATAATCATGAAAGTTTAATCCTCGTAATCTGCATGTCTCCTTTATACTCATCAGTATCTTATGAGAATCAGCACCATGAATGGTTCTATGACCGTTTGTAATTTTACGAATTATCACATTTGGTCTGATTGCCCTCTCTGCTGTGTTATTGTGTGAATCAGTTCCAGTAATTAGGAATGTAAAAAGCATTTTTCTCTCACGTTTCAATCTTTTTACAAACCTGATACAGTTTTTCTCTGTGTATTTTTTTGATATGATGTGATTAATTCTCCTTTCAAGATTCTTTTTTGCATGGATTCTTTCTGATTCTGATTTTATTTTTGCCACACCATGAGAGTCATAAATTATTTTCTTGAGATTCTTGGCAAATGGTGCAAATTCTGGTCCGGGATTCTTGTGATTAATGGTATTGGTCT
Source organism: Candidatus Nitrosopumilus sp. (assembly GCA_965205675.1). Lineage (GTDB taxonomy): Archaea > Thermoproteota > Nitrososphaeria > Nitrososphaerales > Nitrosopumilaceae > Nitrosopumilus. The sequence goes on along the minus strand of OZ242186.1, from coordinate 813,083 downwards.
GGTCCCCTCTAGAGTAGGACCGGTAGCATACATACACTTTTCAGATAACTTGGGAGGCTTACCCTCATGGTAAAGAGCAAATTCACATCAGCAGAAAAGTCAAGAGTGGTTTTAGAGTCACTAAACACAAACATTGCAACTGCAGAGTTGTGCAGAAAGTACAATATTCATCCACAGACATTCTACCAATGGAGGGAACGATTTGTAGAAGGTGGCAAGGCATCATTAAATGGCACACCAAACGGAGATGTCTGCAAGAATCTGCAAAAGGAAAATGATTCCCTCAAAAAACTAATCGGCGAGATCACAATTGCCAATGACATTTTAAAAAAAACGTTGGAGAACCAGAAAAGATGACTGCAGTGAATCAACTGAACAAACACATCAGTTTGAACAAGTCATTGTTATTAATTGGAGTCTCAAAATCCAAATGGTATTACTCAAAGTCACCAAGAAGGATTCAGACAGATCCTGCAGTAACTGATGTAGTTCAAAAGATTGGAAAACAAAGGCCAACTTATGGAACCAGACGCATGGCATCCCAAGTCTCAAGGGAACTGAACAAGCCTGTAAACAGAAAACAAATCAGAAGAATATTTCACAAATTGGGCTGGATTGGGCCTAAAAAGACCAAAAATGACATCATCAAATCTGCCAGAACATTATTCAAGCCTGATGCACCAAACCAGTTGTGGCAGACAGACATCACATATGTCTGGTGTGGGGTTGACAGATGGTGCTACTGCTTTAACGTGATTGATGCATTTAGCAGGAAATGGATTTGGCATTCATTTGATGTGGCAGCTCCAAAGAGCACTGCAATTGACAGCATCATTAATGCAGTAGCTACTGCAAAGCCTGATTGCACAAAACTGATTCTCAGAACTGACAACGGTTCGCAATACAACAGCCGAGATTTCAGAAAAGCAGTTGTTCTACTTGGAATAAGACACGAATTCATCTGGCACCACACGCCAGAACAAAACGGACATGTCGAATCATTCCACAAGACACTCAAGAAGGAATACTTGTGGAGGTACGAGTTTGCAAACTATCAGGAAGCCGAAGTTGCTCTAGAGAAAGCACGAATCGATTACAATGGTTCCAGGATTCATTCAGCGTTAGGATACCTTACTCCTGATGAATTCATGGAGTTATGGGAGATGAAAACATAAATGAATCAGACTGTATGTAAGATTATGCAAAAAGTGGTACTAAAAACAGGGGTCCACTCCAGTATCATTAACCTCTCTGAGATAATGGATGTGACATTTCTGGTGAGTGCTTCCAACATGGTTCCATGCAGGGTACGAATCACTTGTAATGTTGCCATCATATCCCTTGAGAATTCTCTTGGGAACATCCATTGAACGTGATTTGTCAATCTCGTAAATTACAGTCCATTTACTCACAAATGCCCACAACCAGTGGTTCTGGCCATCTACCCTCCAACTTGTCTCATCACCATGTATGTTTAGATCTTCTTTTAACTCTACAATCATTGTATCATATCTGCTCCCAAATGCTTTTGATACTATTGATACTGCATGATTAATTGCAGATTCTGTAATGTGCAGTGAGAAGAGCATCTGCAAAAGATGAGATATTTTACCATACGATAATCCGATAGTTTTCAGTGATATGATTAGCACCATGAGCCTAATCCCAAATCTCTCATTGGGTAGCGCAGTGTGAATGTTACCCGAGATTTGTTTTTTGCAGTTTGTGCAGTATCGTCTAACTATCGTATATTTTGTCACAACTGCTTTTGCAGGAATGATGTCTTCTACTATTCTGGTGTATGAATCAGTTGGTTCTGAGAGTGATTTGCCACATGTGTTGCACTCTTTTTGGTCAACTGTAATGGCATCATCAATGTGTGCCCGTCTGCTTCTGCTTTTTCTAGGATGTCTTGATGTTTTCTTCTTTTTTGCAGTTTCAGTCTTGTTTGGTTTTGCTTTGATATTTCTTGCAACAAGTGTAGACACTGTTTGTTTTAGTTCTGCAATTTCTCTGTGTAACTGACGGTTTTCTTGCTCCAACGAGTGACATCTGTTACGATAATATTCCAGCTCATCATATACTGACAATTGTATATTGTAATTTGTCACTGATCAGAAAAGATATAGATAAAAAATATTAAAGAAAGTACTTCAAAACTCTAGACAGTTACATATTTTTTTATTTTACTTTCTAAAGTGCTAGAAGAACAAGATGAAGATTTTGATCAGTGTCTCACCCTTTGCAGGAAACAAACGTCTAGTTTTTTCCATTTGATTTCCACATCATTAATTTCAAAGAAGGTTTGTAGTAATCCTTGTAGGAACAATATTATAGCGAAAAGACAAAGTTCGTGAACCAAATTTCAAAAAACTAGAAATCAGTTGATCTTACCTATAGGTAAATACGAACAAACAAATTGAAACACCTAAAAAATAACTCACAAACTTCTGCTTCTCGCTATAGTTATGATTCATTTGATGGAGCAGCAACACCTACTTCAAGCTTTTTCTATCCAAATTTGTTGTTTAACTGATGAAATAATGGTTAGTTTGTGATCTAAATTGAGTTACTTTCCCAAGTACTGATAGTGCAATCTTCAATCATTTCTTGAAGTTTTTTTCTCTGGATGGATAAAATAGGATCATAGTCTTTTAATTTGTAAAAATCTTTGAAGCAGTCAAGATTTTTAAGATATTCTACTTTCTAGATTTAGATTTAATGCCATGTACAAATAATAAAAGTAAATGTTGTTTCATGATTTTTTATAAAGTAAAAATATCACCATATTTGGCTCACAAGTAAAAGTTTTAACTTTTCTACTTTAGTGTATCAAGAATTGAAAGATTCATCAAATTAGTCATTGTCATTCCTTTTCGATTAATATCTCGCCGGGTTTGGTCACAATACTTTTTTACACTCTGATGGCTCTTTTCACTTGCAACTTCAATGACTACAATATTTTCAGAGTATGGAAATGTAAATTTTGAAGAATGCAAGCAAACAGTGTTCATATTTCCTAGTCCAGCTATCTCAATTTTGTCTTTTTTTAGTAAAAGATTTGCAATTTCTTGTAGATCATCGCCATCGTCACTATATTCTAAATAGTAAACAGAGACAAAATTCGTATCTCCTTGAACTTCTCTTTGGAAGAGATCATCTTTAATGTTAAAGACAAAAGAGGTTTTTTCTTGATTGTGAAAGGTGAGATCTTTTGAAATTTGTTCACTATTTTTGAATTTAGCTAAAATATAATGATTGGTGGAATCAGAAAAGTACGGTTTACTTTCACTAGAGAAGGTTCCTGTAACAAAGTATAATTTCTCAATATTTTTTGAACGAATCCAAGTTTCTTTTAATTCGACGGATTCATGATTGTGTAAGTAAGGCGCACAGACATATCCAGAATAAGACAGTGTTAGTTGAGACACGAGGACATCAATTTTTTAGGCTATTTATCTTTTAGAGATCATTTAGAAAAAATCATCTACGATAGTTTTTTAATAGTAGAGATCTTCGTTTTTTTGTCCCGTGGTAGCTCAGCCTGGTAGAGCTTCCGGCTGTAGTTGTTGGCTTTAGATGGCTGATCGAAAAACAGCATATCAGGCATACAGAAACCGGGTTGTCGGTGGTTCAATTCCGCCCCGCGGGACCACAAATTTTTGAAAATGAATTTAAAAATAATAAAAAGATAGACTAGTTTAAGAAAACAAAGATGAAATCTTAAATTTAAAAAACTTGTTGCCTATGCTGATTTTTTGACTTTTTGGGCTGCTGGTCCTTTTTGACCCTCACCAATTTCGAACTCGACTTTATCGCCTTCGTTAATGAATCCGTCAACATCTGATTTGTGAACAAATAGATCGTCTCCACCTTCTCTTTCGATAAAACCAAAGCCCTTAGTACGGTTAAACCATTTTACGGTGCCTTGTTCCATTTGATTCTCAAACAATTAACTCACTATATTAACTAAAGCATCAGCAAAAAATTAACTCAAAGATAAAAGATTAGAAATCTTTTGGAATGTGATTATTTGCTTTAAGCCATTCAACTTGTGGAAGTGTGAATCTCCAAACAATATCCCCACGTTCAGATTCTTTGAAATCCCAAGGAGCAATTATAACAATATCATTGTCTCGAATCCATACTCGTCTCTTTAGTTTGCCCCTAATTCTTCCTCTACGGGTAACGTTATCATCACATTTTATCATAACATTTTCACCTCCAAGCATTTTCAAAACACGGCCAAAGAGTTCACCCTCTTCAGGCAATCTAATTTCTTTTAATGCACTCTCATTTTTTACTTGACGCTTACCCATGTTGTTTGTTTTCATTATGAGCATATAACTGGTAGGGTCAGCATAGAAATAAAATTGGCAGCGATTAAGCATAAGAGATTTTTATCAAATAGAATTAGAAAAGATATGGAATTTAGATGTGTGGATGAATGCTCTCAATGCTGTGTTGAAAGAGAATATTATCCAAGTAAAAGATTTGGTAAAATAGGAGTCTTAATTCTTCCAGAAGAAAAAGAACGAATAGAAAAACTTGCAGATAAAAATAGAATAAAAATTAAAATCTTGCCAAGGATTGGGATTTCTGAAAAATTAGATTCACATCCTGCAAAAATTTTAGCGTATCAGTTAATGGGATCAGATGAAAATGGAAATACATGTCCATTTTTGGATACAAACAGTGGGGATAAATCACCACATGGAGGATTCCCGTGTAGAATATACAATAAAAGACCGCTTGCTTGTACAGCATACCCATTAATTGAATCAGAGCCAATAACACTAGATCAAAAATGTAAATTCTGTAAAGAACATGGAAATGCCGATAAAAATTTAAATTCAGAAATCGAGGCATTGATAAAAATTAAAGAAAAAATGATTCCAGATAAAGAAAAAATTTGGAGATATGCAACAAATGTAGGAGAAACAGAGGATCAAGAAATATTAGAATCAGGATGGATTCCAGAAGACTAGAAACCTCAAAGTTAAAAATTCTAAGAAATTCAAAAAGGCATTAGATTCTTGAATGAATATGAGTAAAGATGCAAACTCGCACATATTTTATGATTTGTTTGTGTTTAACAAGAGTACACAATGTTTTTTATAAAATTTTGCAGTGATGAAATGAACTAGGGATTGATTACGGCACGCCCAATAATTTTTCGCGCCTTAAGATCATCAAGTGCAATATGTGCGTCATCTAAGGAATATCTTTTTGAGATTACAGGGTTGATTGTACCTGTTCTGGCAAGTTCAAGTAATTCTATCATATCACTATAATTTCCAGTGTACGCACCTTGAATGACAATAGCTTTGAGTGGAATTGTTACAAGGGATAATTCGATAGAGCCTCCAAATAGACCAACAAGTACCAAGTTACCACGTTTTCGGAGAATTGCAAAGTCTAGTTTTGCAGTGAGTGGCGCATTTACAAAGTCTACAACACTGTCAGCTCCCTTGTCATTGCAAATAGTCATTATTTTTTGGGCAGTTTCAGGATCTTTAGAGTTTATTGTATAATCAGCACCCATTTTTTTAGCTGTTTCTAATTTTTGATCATCTAAATCAACACAGATAATTTTAGCATTAGTTATGGCTTTTGCAATTTGAACTCCCATCAATCCCAAGCCACCTGCTCCAACAATTACAATAAATTCAGGAGAGTTTTGATTTGACTTTTTGATTGCAGTGTATGCAGTGAGTCCAGAACAAGCAAGAGAAGTGGCAGCGTCGGGATCAACACCATCAAGTTTTGCCAGATATTTAAAATTTGGAATTAGGGCATAGTCAGAATAACCACCATCTTGAAAAACACCCATGGATTTTGGGGTATCACACAGATTTTCATTTCCAACTTTACAAGCAGGACACCCTCCACAGCCAATCCATGGAAAAACTAAAACTTGATCTCCTTTCGAAATACCAGAAACATCATCGCCAACATCTTCAACAGAACCTACAATTTCATGTCCAGGAGTTACAGGGTATTTTACACCTCTATCAGTGACTTTCATGAATTGGCCGTCACCGAGATCATATCCACCTTCCCACAAGTGCAAGTCACTGTGGCAGACGCCTACAGAATTTACTTTAACTAAAACCTGAGTACCTTGAGGTTTAGGGGTCTCGCTTTCAGATATTGTGAGGGGCTCGTTAGGACCAGTGATTCTAGCAGATTTCATAGTTGAATTTTTCAGGTTAACAATATAAGAGTTGACTGGATGTGAGAAAAAAATAGAGCCCTTAGATATTATTGAATAATCAAAGAGAAATAATGTGAATGAGACACAAACTCCCAATAGTATTTCTCAGGAACCAGTAAACATTCTGTTTAGTCCCGCATCAGTTGTTAAAAAAAACGTTTGGGAAATTGATCTAATTCAGATTTTGAATTTATTAGTAAAAATTCTTGAAAAAACAGATAAGAAAGATCTCAAAGTTGCAGGAATGGCTGCATTATCATCATCATTAATCTATAGAATGAAAGTTGAGAGTATTTTTGCTTTGCAGAAAGCTGCAATGGAGAAAAAACCAATGCATCAAAGAACCGATGTAGATATTGAATTAATAGATATCCCATACAGACATGAATCAACATATCCAGTATCATTAGATGATTTGTTGGGATTATTGCAGAATCTTATCAGTACAATAGCAAACCCTCGATCAAGACAGAGGGGACAAATAGACATAGAGCCAAGTTCACCACCAGATTTTCAAGAATGTTTTATCTCACTTGAGAGTATTATTGGAAAATATGAAGACCTCATAATGAAAAAAATTAGCAGTGCAGGATTTGGACTACTACAAGATATTATAAAAGAATTGGACCAAGTTGATTCAATCAGATGTTTCTTTGCAGCATTATTTTTGGCAAGAGACCAGAAAGTAGACTTGGAGCAAGTTGAAGATGACATTAAAATCATCATAATGAAAGAAGAGTTAAAAAATTAAGAAGAGAGAGAATAATTGGCAAGAATTGAGAATTTAAATGAGGCAACAGCAAGGATTGAGGCGGCATTGTATTCAGCAGGAAGACCGTTAAAAATTGAAGATATTGTCAGAGCTTCAGGCACAGAATCTAGAACAAAAACACAAGAATTACTAAACAACATTATGAAAAAGACAAAAATAGCATTCAAAGCATTAGAAGTAGTAATTCTTCCAGATGGCTCATATGTAATGCAATTAAAACCAGAATACAGTGCAACAGTCAAAAGATATGCATCAAAACCAGTTCTTCCAAATGCAACATTAAAGACATTATCATACATTGCATACATGCAACCGATATCATCAAAACAACTTGTTGAGACAAGAGGATCTGGAGTATATGCACATCTCAAAGAACTAAGACAATTAGATTACATCAGTCATCAAAATGTAGGACGATTAAAAATTTACACGACAACTGAAAAATTCCAAAAATATTTTGGCATTCAAGGAGACGCAGAAGATCTCAAACAAAGACTATTCAACAAAGTAAGAAAAACAGCAAATAGACAGACAATCCTTCACCACCAATAACATCAAAAGTAAACCAGATTTTTTTGACTCACGGCTAACTTTTTGCGTTTTGTATAAATTAGAGTAATCCAAAGACTATTCGTGAGAAAATCAGTAGAAAATTTAGCAACAAGTAAAATTACTGGGGGAAGAAGAATTCCACTTAGAATTAGAAGAAAGTATGAAACTGATAGATATCCAAATGAACCAGTTAACGGAGCTCAAGTTACAGTAACAAGAAGAATTCGGGGCAATAATAGAAAAACGGCTTTGAAATCAATTGACTTTGTTAATTTAGCAACAGGTGAAGCTAAAGTAAAAAAATCAAAAATTATCAAAGTTTTAGAAAATGCTACAAACAATGATTACAAAAGACGAGGCATAATTACAAAAGGTGCAATTCTTGAAACAGCAGAAGGCAAATGCAGAGTTGTTTCAAAACCAGGTCAAAACGGAATCGTTAACGCAATTTTACTAAAGAAATAAAATGAAAGATTACGAACATGTCGTAGTCTGGCTGGATTATTTTAATAAAAATTTAAAAAAATCCGAAGGAAGAAGAATAAGATTGGAAAAATGTGTTTTTGACCCCTCATTAAAAGAATTAATGAATGCAACAAAAGCCAGCGGAATAGAAATAGCAGAATCAGACGACAAAGTTAGATTTCCCAAAAAACCATTTGTCAGGTCAGGCTACGTGGTTGTACCAAAAAGATCCTCCAAGACAAAAATTCTTAACAAAATTTCTGAAAAGTTAGTAGCAAAAAGAACAAAACAATCAAAATAAAATGAAATCTAGCTCTTAGCTAAAGTAAAGTTGACAGAAGTCTATGAAAGGGACACAGTGATTAATAATTCTAATTGCAGGAGGTAGGCGAAATAATGCACCTAGCCGGTAGTGGCAGGGTAATCGTTCAACTATCAAAAGAATTAGTTGAAGGACAGATACTCTGTGACGAAAGGGGAACTAGAATTGCAAAAATAAACGAACTGATAGGTCCAATAAGTAGACCGTTTGCATCAGCAACGCCATTAACAAACAATATTAAAAAATACATTGGCAGAAATGTTTTCGCATCTCAAGAATATCCTGCAAACAAACCAGAAAAATTTAGGAGAAGAAAATAATGAACATACTAGAAAAACAAAACTGTCCTGAATGTAAATCTACATTAGTAGATGACATGCAGAATGGTGAAATAATCTGTTCTGGTTGCGGCGTAGTAGTCGATGATCAGATTGCAGATTTTGGTCCAGAAACAATAAGCTCAAACTTTGAAGACAAAATGAAGCTTGCAAGGGCAACAGGACAAACAACTTATTCCCAACATGATTTGGGAATAGCAACTGAGATTTCAATCAGTGCAAAAGACTTTAGTGGAAAAACAATCAACCACGACGTTGCAAAAAAAATGCACAATCTCAGAAAATGGCAACAAAGAGTAAGAATCACCACACCAAGAGAGAGGAGACTGGCAAATGTTTTAGCAAAAATGGGTGAAGCATGTGACAGTCTAAATCTTTCAAAGAATGTGTTAGAGACTGCATCTATGATATACAGAAACTTGGATGGACATGTTGATGTGAAGGGAAGATCAGTAGTATGCATTACTGCATCTACAATTTACATGGCATGCAAACAATGTGACGTAGTAAGATCATTAGAAGAAATTTGCCAAGGAATTTGTTCAACAAAAAATGTTAAGTCAAAAACAAAACTTGCAGCTAGATACTACAGAATCATGGTAATGGAAATGGGGCAATTACATGCCCCAGTTGTAACCATGGACAAATACATCTCAAAGATAGCAAACATGACACATACTGAGGTAAGAGTTGAAAGACTAGCCTTAGAAATTGCTGAAAAAACTAAAGACAGCAATATCGCAGACGGAAAGGCTCCAAACGGAATTGCCGCAGCGTATCTGTATGTAGCATCAGTCTTACTTGGGCAAAGCGTTCTACAAAGAGACGTTTCAAGTATTGCAGGAGTTACAGAAGTTACCATCAGAAACAGATGTAAAGAAATTCTGACATGTTACAAACTCAAAATTACTTTGAGACCATCTCTGACCAACTAATTAATCCCCCCCCCTTTTCATTTTATTATCAAATGCTACGATTAGGATCAGCTAAATTTCGTCGGTATTATATAGAGAACCAGAACAAATCGCAATATGGCAGTATTGGAAATCAGAGATCTTCACGTATCAAGAGAAGGCAAAGAGATTCTCAAAGGAGTCAATTTGAAAACAGGTCCGGGAGAGGTACATGCCATTATGGGACCAAATGGTTCAGGGAAAAGCACACTAGCATACACATTACTTGCACATCCAAAATATGAAGTTACAAAGGGAGATATTTTGTTAGATGGGGAGAGCATTTTAGATTTAACAGCAGATGAGAGAGCAAAGAAAGGACTATTCTTAGGATTTCAATATCCAACCGAAGTTTCTGGAGTAGGATTTTCTCACTTTTTAAGAACCGCATATAATTCTCTAAGTAAAGCACTTGAAGGCGATGATAGAGAAGTATTCATCACAGTACGAGAATTTCAGAAATATCTTAAAGAGAATTTAGAGAAAGTAGGATTGAAAGAAGAATTTCTTTCAAGATATCTTAATGAAGGATTTTCAGGAGGTGAGAAAAAACGTGCAGAAGTTTTGCAAATGGCAGTACTTAAACCAAAAATTTCAATTTTAGATGAACCAGATTCAGGTTTAGATATAGACGCAGTTCAAGCAGTAGCACAAGCAATTAGCAAGGTTTCAGGTAAAGATGCAACAGTTATCATCATTACACACTATGCAAGAATTTTAAAGTTCTTGGATAAATTAGATTTTGTACATGTATTTGCAAGAGGTCAAGTATTGAAAACAGGAGATGCAACACTTGCAGATAAATTAGAAGCAGAAGGTTACGAATGGGCTTTAGAGCAATCAGCCTGATCAAAGATAACTTTCTTGTCTTTTCAAATAATATTGATTTGTAAAATTCATATAGAATTTTCCAAAAAGTTTTTTTGAAATAAAAAATAAGCAAATCAATATAGGAATAAAAACAGGACCAAGCAAAGGAGAAATAAGTAAAAAGATTATTAAAAAATTGCAAAATATTTCAACATGTCAACATCATTAGTGAAGATTAACTCAGGCCACATAACGCCAGAAAAAATTATCAAAGTTCTGCAATAGAAAATCTAGTTTTTGTTTAAATAGGGTTTTGAAATTGAAAATAACATGTCAGAAGAGAATCAACAATATTACTTTAATTTCTCATTTTTCAAAGTAGATCCAAAATGGAGATGGATGGCAGATTTAGCAAAAGAAGAATCTGCAAAAGAAGTTGAAAACGTAATCAACAATTCAAAAATTATGTTTAGATCATATTCAAATTTAGGATTAAGAGATGATGCAGATTTCTTATTCTGGTTTGCAGCAAAAACAGTAGAAGAAATTCAAGTGGTAATAGAAAAAATTTACAAAACAGTGTTTGGGAAATATATCATGCCATCAATGACATATTTGTCATGTACAAGGCCATCACTTTATGTACAAGAACAAAAAGCACATGGTTTTCTCACAGGAAACAATCCTAAAAAACATGTCATAGTTTATCCATTTACAAAAACTAGAGAGTGGTATCTACTACCAAAAGAAAAACGTCAAGAAATAATGGATGAGCATATAGAAGTAAGTAAAAAATATCCACAAATAGTACTCAACACCACATATTCTTTTGGAATTCATGATGAAGATTTCATGCTGGCATTTGAAGTAGATGATATCAGAGATTTTCAAGATTTGATCATGGATTTAAGAGAAACCCAAGTCTCAACATATGTTAAAAACGACATACCAATGATTGTGTGTGTAAAAAAAGACATTGTTCCAATGATTTCTAGTTTAGGATAAAATCGAGTGAATTTAATTCAAATACCAGAGATGCAAATCTCGGATAAACATAAATGATGAAATTTTGAATTTAAAAACAAGTTTTGAACTATAATAAACTGGGTAAAACAGACATCAGAGTATCAGAGTTAGGGTTTGGTGCTTGGTCAATTGCTCTAGATTGGTGGGGCAAAAAAATTGAAGAGGATGAGGCTAAAAGAATGCTCAAAAAGGCATATGATTTAGGAATTAACTTTTTTGAAACAGGGGATATGTACGGTAAGGGGAAAAGCGAAAAACTCATCGGAGAAGTTTTCAAAGATATGAGAAAGGAGGTAGTCATATCTACAAAATATGGTTATGATTTTTCAAAAGTAGAACAAATAGGTCACAGTGAATTACCACAAAAATTTGATGAGGATTTTACACGAAATGCATTAAGGAATAGTTTAGAGAGATTACAGACAGATCATTTAGACATGTATGGTTTGCATAATCCAAAATTAGAACACATCAGAGATAATTCAATTTTTGCTGTCTTAGATAGTTTCGTTGCAGATGAATCTATCAAGACATATCAAGTAGCTTTGGGTCCAGCAATAGGATGGACACAAGAAGGAATGGAGGCCATGGATAGACCAAATGTCAGTGCAGTTCAAACAGTTTACAATATTTTAGAACAAACCCCAGGTAATGAATTAATGAAAAAAGCTGAAGAAAAAAGCGTTGGGATTTTAGCTAGAGTCCCAGAAGCTTCAGGAATACTAACGGGAAAAATAAATGCTGAAACAAAAATAGATGAAAAAGACCATAGATCTGTTAGAAAAGGCGAATGGATTAAAGCATCATTAAAAAAAGTAGAAATGCTCAGACCAATTGCAGATAGAAATGGATTAACCATAACAGAATTAGCAATAAAGTTTATCATGTCTAAGAAAGGATTTGCATCAGTGTTTCCAACAGTAGTAAGTGAAGAAGAGATTGTAAATTATGTAGAAATGACAAAAGGAGAATATATTTCAGCATCAGACATCAAAGAGATAGAAGAATTGTATAACACATGGCCACCTTACGAATTAAAATCAACACCTCAAGCAAATTAGTAAAGGGATTTGTCAATAAATTCAAAAAAAACTATAGAAGTTATTGAAAGAATGAAAAAGGCCAAGATTGGCAAATATAAAAAATGGGAATCAATGATTAAAAAAATCAGAAATAACCAAACATTGAATCCTGAAGAATTAGAATATTATTCAAATATAACTAGAATTTACAAAGATTCTACAATTACATCTAGAAGTAAAGTATACCATACGAAATTATCAGAATTGGATAAAAAACCACCATGTAAAGAATGTGGCAAAGATTCGCTATACTATTGCAACATGAATGATCAATATTTTTGTATAATTCATGTTGTAGGACACGATAAAAATGAGATCTAAGATACTGAAAGTGTTTCTTCCAAGCTAAATGAGTTTTCTACAAAATATTCAACACGTGTTTTTTTGAATTCGCGCGAGCTAAAAAGAATATTGTATTCATCGACATTAATTTGATCTTGAATAGTTTTTGCCACTTTATATGCCTCATCATGAGTTTTGCAATGTATCATAGAAAAAACATTGTAAGGCCAATCAGCATACGTAGGTCTCTCATAACAATGACTTACCTGTGGAAATGAGCCTAATGTTTCCCCAACTTGTTTAATTCGATCTTCAGGAACTTTCCAGACAATCATACCATTTGCAGTAAATCCAACTTGTCTATGTCTCAAAATTGCAGCAAATCTTCGCATGACGCCAATATCCTCATAATGTTTCATTTTTTCAAATAATTCAGTTTCAGTCATTCCAAGATTTTTTGCAGCCTTAACAAAAGGTTCGTCAATAATTTCCATATCTTTTTGCAATTCACGAATAAAGTCTTTATCTTCTTCAGTTGGGATAAACTCAATATTTTTAATTTCTTTTTTCTCTTCACTTGGTGCAATCTCATGTTTCTTGTCATCTACCATGTCAAGTTTAACACCAATTTTGAATAATTGTAAAGTTGGAAGCATTCTTACTTTTTTAATTCCTTTTAGAACATTGAATTTTTCAAGTTCAAATTTCAAATCAGCACCAGGAGGAACAGCTAATGTAAACCAAAGGTTGAATTGATGATCTCGTTCATAATTATGACTAACACCAGGATGACGGTTAATTTGGCTTGCAACATGGTCCAGTTTATCAGAATCAATTTCCATAGCTACAAGTGAGCTTGTGTAACCAAGTTTTCGGGTATCAAAAATTGCACTTAGTTGTCGTAAAATCCCAATCTCTTTTAGTTGATTTAGTTGTTTTTTGATATTTTCAGGAGTAGTATCAAATCTTTTAGCAATAGCATCAAATGGTCTTGTAACTAATGGAAAAGTCCATTGAATTTCATTTAAAAGTTCTTTATCAGATTCATCAATAGAAGACAATAAATCAATACCTTGCCTATTCAATTAAAAATGTAGCTGGTATTTTACGCTCTGGTTTTTAATACATAAATAGAAACTGGGATCCCTTTGATCGATGATAGTTGATCTTAATCTTAAAGGTAAAAAGGTAATCATCATTGGGGGAGGCAAAGAGGCACAAAAAAGAATCAATTCAATATTAAAACAAGATTGTGAAATTATAATAATTAGTGATTCAGTAAATGTTCAAATTAACAAGCTAGTGAAAACAAAAAAAATTAAATTAAAAAAACAAAAAATTACAAATATAAAATTTATTTCAACACTAAAACCTGATTTGATCATTACAACAACAAATGATGAAAAAATAAATCAAAAAATCATCAATGCTGCTAAAAAGAAAAAGATTATCGTATATAGTTCAGATAATCCTGAAGATAGCGATTTTTCAAATCCAGCAATAATTGATTTTGAGAATATCATTCAAATTGCAATTTTCACTGGAGGGAAAAGTCCTGCAATGTCAAAGAAAATTAAAAGTAAATCTGAGAAGCTCTTCAAAAAAATAATCACAAAAGAAGACATTTCTCAAATTAGAATTCAAAAAATGGCAAGAAAGATAGCTAAAGAAACTATACCCACACAAGATCAAAGAAGAGAATGTCTATGCAATATCATGAATGATGATAAAATTGATCAGTTAATAAAAGACGGGCAGATGAAAAAAGCTGAAAGACGAGCTAGTACAATATTGAGGAATTGGAAATGAATCAAAATATCATTAATGCACGTGTTACTTTTCGTAATTCACCAATTCACATTCTGGAACAATTTACAATTAAGGATATGAATGATGCATATGAGCAATTCAAAAACCATTCAGGACTAGATGAGTGTGTAATTATTCAGACCTGTAACAGAATTGAACTATTTGGTAAATCTAAGACATATGATTCAAACAAAATTAAAAAAACATGGGCAGAAATCACAGGGCTTGAAGAGGAGGCATTTAATGAAAATATCGAATTTGCAGAAAATCAAGAAGCATTACATCATTTGTTGAAATTAACTTCAGGATTAGATTCCATGGTATTAGGAGAAGAGCAAATTCTAGGACAAATAAAAAATTCCATTACTTCAGCTAGAGAAGTAAAAGCATCAGGTCAACATCTCAACACATTATTTGACAAGGCCATTAGAATTGGAACAAGAATTAGAAATTCAAGTGGCATAGGAGCTGGAGGAATTTCAGTGGGATCCATGGCAGTAAAGTTAGCAGAGGAAAACATTGATGAATTAAAAACAAAAAAAGTATTACTTATTGGAACAGGAGAGGTATCCACTCTAGTTGCAAAATCATTACAAAGACGAGGCTATGCATTTGATGTTACAAGTAGAACCATTGGAAGATCAAAAACATTTTGTGAAACAATGGGAGGAAATGCAATCAGATTTGAAAAAGTACTTTTAGGATTTGATAACTATGATGTTATTTTTGTAGCAACTACTGCACCATATTTTCTTGTCACTAATGAGAGAATAACAGAAGCTATGAAAAATAAAAATAAAGGAATGATGATTTTGGATTTGTCAAATCCTAGAACAGTTGATGAGAAAGTTGCAACCATAGGAGGTGTTAAACTAATGAATCTAGACCAGATTGCAGAAATGGTTGAAAAAAACATGAATGCACGGTTAAACAAGGTAAAAACCATTGAAAATATAATTAATGAAGAAGTATCTGTATTAGAAGCCTCTATGAAAAGACTAGATGCAGAGCCACTTGTAAAAGATGTATTTAAGAACATAGAGAATCTCAGAGAAAGAGAATTACAAAAAGCACTTCAAATGCTTGATGAAAAAGATGAGAAAAAAATTAAGATTATTGAAGAACTGACAAAAGCCGTAGTAGAAATCATAGTATCAACTCCAATGAACAATATCAGAAAAGCATCTGAGCAGGGAAAACCAGATGTGGTAGAATTGGCAAGCAGATTATTTGACTATAATAAACAGAATCAATCAGACTAGGATTATATTTTACTTAAAGAGAATTTCATCATGTCATTTCCAACAAAACGCCTTCGTCGACTGAGAATATCTGAGAAGATGAGAGAGTTGGTTCAAGAAACAACGCTATCTCCCAAGGATTTCATTTGTCCTGTGTTTGTTCAAGAAGATTTGAATCAACGAGTCAAAGTAGAATCAATGTCAGAAATTAAGAGATTGCCATTAAATGATGTAAATGACGAAGTAGAGGAAATAATTCAATTAGGAATTCCTGCAATTATGATTTTTGGGATTCCAACTCAAAAAGATGAAGCTGGGAGTTCAGCCTTTGATGATAATGGAATTGTTCAAAAAGCAGCATCACAAATTAAAAAGAAATTTGGAGATAAAATTGTAATTATGGCAGATGTTTGTCTATGTCAATTCACATCTACAGGACATTGTGGAATTATTCAAGGAGATAAAATAGATAACGACATTAGTTTAAACACACTTTCAAAAATAGCTGTGAGTTTAGCCAAAGCAGGTGTAGATACAGTATCACCATCAGCAATGATGGATGGTCAAGTAGCTGCAATACGAAAAGCATTAGATGATTCAGGATTTACAGATGTTTCAATAATGTCGCACTCTGCAAAACATCGTTCAAACTTTTACTCACCATTTAGAGATGCAGCTGAATGTGCTCCAAAGTTTGGAGATAGAAAAACGTACCAAGTTCCATATACCAATGCAAGAGAAGCAATGATGGAAGTTGAAACAGATATTGAAGAAGGGGTAGACATTGTTATGATAAAACCAGCATTATCATATTTGGATTTAATTGCAGAAGCTAGGAAAAAATTCAACATACCAGTTTCAGCATACAGTGTTTCAGGCGAATATGCATTGGTAAAAGCTGCTGCACAGCTAGGTTATGTAAATGAGAGAGATATCACATTAGAGATTTTACATTCAATTAAAAGAGCAGGAGCAGATATGATCGTAACATATTTTGCAAAATCAGCTTCAAAATTCCTTCAAGAATCATGAGAAACGACGAACGTTTTGAAATTCAACGTGCATTTGATTTACTGCCACATGTAATAGGTGCAAGTTGGACAGCAGTATGGTTTAGAATGAAAGGTATCAAAAAACCAACTAGGGAAGAATTTCGTGAAAAGACTTTGGAATATTTGCAATTAATTGAACCTGTTTTTCAATCATATCCAAAAGATAAGGAATTTACAGAAATTATGAAATACATTGAATTTAGAAAAAAAGAAGAATATGAGAAAATAAAATCAGGCGAGAATAAAGAGATTGAAACACGTTATGATAGATATGTGGATTATGGCTAAAGTTCTTGTTTTAGTTGTTTTAAATAATTTTTTAAGACTCTAGTTCTCTTTTGCGCTTCTAGTTTACCAGATTTTGTGTTCATCAAAGATTCTAATTTTAATAGTTTTTGATAAAAATGATCAACAGTCCAAGTTTTGTCATCAGGTTTTCTTGTTTTACAAAAAGGATCATCAATATTGTAAAAAGGGCGCTTTAAAGAACCGCCAGTTGCAAAAACTCTTGCAATCCCTATCGCACCAATCGCATCCAGTCTATCAGCATCTTGAAGAATTTTACCTGTTAGGGTTGTAGGGGTTTTATTTTGAGAAAAGCTATGATCGCGAATAGCATCATGAACAATTACAATCTCTTCATTAGAAAAATTATATTTTTTTAATATAGATTTTGATTTTTTTGCACTTTCTAGAGAAGACATTTTTGAACGTTTATCAGATTTAGGATAAGATACAATATCATGCAATAATGCAGCACTCAGAGTGAGTTTTGGATTTGCATTCTCGTTTTTACACATTTTTTGAGCATTACGATACACACGCATAATATGTTCAAAATCATGGGCAGGATCATTATCTATTAATTTTTGAATATCTATTTTAATAGAATCAAGAACTTTCATTTAAAATCTCCAAATTTTTGGTTTGACGAATTTTATTTTTCTTTGAGTGATCAACACAGTCCAATTAATAGAAGCAAACAAAACAATCAAAGCGATACCAACACCATCAATTAATAAGATACCGGTAAAACGATCCTCAAAGACTTCTAAAAATGGTGTCAATACCGCATTTCCAAAATAGATCATAATGATATATGAAATAGTTCTACCAAACCAGAATCCAACATAGATGCCAAGACTCTTTGCACGCATTAATCCATATGCAATAAACAACATGTTACTGGGTAAAGGAGTTGCACCAAACAAAAAAGAGGCAACCATATAACCGTATTTTTTTCCATTAAGATAATTTCCAATAGTATCAAGATTTGATTTTGGTTCTTCAGATACAAATTTTCTAAACAACCCACTAATTTTTTTTAAAAGGAACCTACCAATAGTTGCGCCAGTAGCACCCACCATAGCAAGGAGAACTACGTTTAGTGTAGGATCTAGAAGATAGAAAGATGTAAGAATAATCCAACTGGGAGGCATTAGGATCGGAGCAGAATTTATTCCAATTAGTACAAGAAAAATTCCAAGATATGAAAATTCTCCAAAAATTTCAAAAATATCAAACATCTTTCAAAAATCATAGTACTTTTTTGTTTTCTAAACCCTTGGATTTACATTCAGGCATGAAAAATTTCATTATGAGCAAAAAAATTATAAAAATTACAAGTTTTTTAAAACATTGATCATGTATTGTAAAAAATTGGATCAATCATGCAATATCCTTATAAGCAATTTATACCTAGACTAGACATGACTGAAATGGTTTGGAAGTGTTTTCGATGCAATCTATCTTTCAAAGATGAGCAACTAGCTGAAATGCATAAACAAATTTCAGACCATTCTATGAGAAAAGTAAAGACACTTGTTGCATAATTTCAAAAATTTTTACCAAAAACTAATCATTTTAATAGAAATTTAGTGCAGAGGGTGGGATTCGAACCCACGAACTCCTAAGAGAAGGGATTTCCTATTTTGAAGATCTTGAGTCCCTCTCGGTTGACCGGGCTTCGATACCTCTGCAACAAGATTATGCATAAACCAATATTTCTCGATTACTATTTTGGCAGATTAAAAATATGATCTATAATTTTGTGCTGATTTTTTAAGATTCTGTCAGGTTATCGTGACCTAGATTGAATTTTCTTTGTAAAGTGAGGCATTTTCAATAGTGGTTTTCCATCTATTCTTACCATCAACTTTGATCAAGGCTTCCTCACTTGGAGTCTTACCTTTCAATGCACCATTGTTTCTTTGTGAAATTGTAATATGCTTTGATTCCATCAATGATTAGGCGTATCTATCTTGCCGTCATGAACATTTGCAGTTGAGACATCAGCAGATAAAGGAGTAACCAGTTTGCCAGTACTACAACTCATGTATAGTTTGTACCCAAATATCTGACCCTTTGATTTTAAAAAACCTCATTTTGCATCAGTATCAATTCCTGAAAGTGGTAAACGATTATTCTTCATGTCTGATTTGTGCCATGTCGGACTCTGCTGCTTTTAGCATTGAACTATCAACTGATGCAGATACGTCATCAACTAGTTTATTGAAGATAAACTGATTTCTCATATTACTGATTATATCACCAATTGGCAGAACTTGGAATCGTCTGTCAATGGTTCTTCTGTTTGGAATTTGAGTTAGTCTGCAAACCTTGAACAATTTATCATCAGCACCTTTAGTCAAAAGAAAATAATGAAATGTATTGTTGCTTGGAATTTTCATCCAAGATTTTATGATAAATAGTTGCACCGTTAGAATAGTTGAATAGACATACGGTCCCTGCCCGATCTGAATACTTTCTCATACAAAGACAACATTCCCACCAAATGTAACACACCAATAAGAAATGATTCATACCTTATGTTGTTGGGGATTTTTACATTCATGTTGCAATGAAATGATATTGTAAAGATCCTTAGCTTTTTTGATTTGAATAATTTGAGAATTGACTCAAAAATTAGAATTAGTTATGCCCATGTTTCAATTAACTGGGATGAAGTGTTTGACTCAGATTATGATTCACTACCAGATCATATTCGTGATTCTTGGAATAGATGATCAGGTCACGATAACCCGATAGAACCTTTTTTAACAAAGCTTATAATCATGCAGAATAATTTCAAAAACATGTCAGAATTCATACCAATTTCTGAAGCAAAAAAAATGCGAAGCGGAGTTAATGTTAAGGCCGATGTTAAAAGCAAGGGAGACTCTAGAACTGTCAATCTCAAAAATGGCGGTACAGTAGATGTCTGTGATGCAGTAATTTTTAGCGGCGAGGCTGAAGAGGACCAAATGAAACTCACTTTGTGGGGAGACGATATCAAAGAAGTTAATGTAGGAGATACCGTTGTCATTACAAATGGATATACCAATGAGTTCAAAGGTGAAGTATCCCTAACCAAAGGCAAATTTGGTAAAATGGAAATTAATCCTCAATAATTTCTTTTATCATCCAAATTATTTTTTAGATCTACTAAAATAATAATCACACATATATCAAAATTATTATTTTCAAAACAAGTGTAACTAGCTAGAGTTTTGGAGTAGAATTTTCAAGATATGCTAAACTTGATTTAAAAATACATGATGCAGAGAGATGCTTGTGAACAGATGAGGAATGAACAGGCCATGAGAATATCTGCAGTATTTCTTACATGCTTTGAGACATGGAAAATAGGGATTGAACATGTTTTTGGGATGTGGCAGGATACATCTAAAATGATTGGTACATACGAAAAAAAACACCATAATAGAGATATGGATTTTTATCATAAGATCAAAGATGCGACCACTTGATGCAAATTCTTTTTTAGATTCTAATGAGGCAAGGAATTTAGTCATCATTTTTAATGAATCATTTTTAATGAATCATTTTTATTTTTTGCCTAAAACATTACATTCTATCAGGAGCTTTGATTCCTAAAAGAGATAATGCTTTTTCTAAGACAATTTTAAAAGAGTTCACCAAGCAAAGACGAGTGTTTTCAAGGTCAACATCACCCAAATCCAAAACCTTAGATTTTTCATAAAACGAATTAAATGTTACAGCTAGAGTATGACAATATCTTGCAATTACTTTGGGAGATAAATTATTTGCAGCATCTCTAACGTGTAAATTGAAAAGACCAATATTTTTGATCAAATCCAATTCAGATTTTTCTTTCAATAATGAGAAATCAACATCGATAGTAGGAGTACGATTAGATTTTTCTAAAATTCTAGATGCTCTGGCATGAGTGTATTGTATATATGAAGATGTATCTCCTTCCAGACTAAGGGATTTTATTAAATCAAAAGTAATGATTTTGTCTAAATCTTGTTTTATCATCTCATATCTCAATGTTCCAACTGAAACCAAATGAGCAATTGTTTCAATTTCAGAATCATTCATTTCAGAATGTCTTTTTTTAGTTTCTTCACGTGTTTTTTCTTTGAGAAAAGCATATACAGAATCAGCACTCACATACAATCCTTTTCGGCCAGACATTTGAGCTTGTTTACCATCAGTGTCTAAACCAAGAGTTTTAGCAGTTTCAGAACTCAAAGTGACAGATTCGTATCCAAGATGACGATATGCATCGGGGACTGATTTGAATTTGCCCATCAATAAAGTAATTATCTTCTGTAATCGAGTTTGCCTTGAATCAATTATAGTGATAACTTTTTCACCAATAAAATTTTTAGAGATTTTGTCAGATCCATTCAAAGTAGTTTGCCATAAAACTCGAGAACCAGGTTGGTTTTTATCATATTTTTCATAGTTGAAAGGATCTTCAAGTAAACCTAGTTTCCAAGCAGCATATGGAATATCTTTAGCAATATATGTTGCAGTCCCATTACTTCTAACTATGACCTTATCTTCTTCATTATTATCACCAGAAATTATCCAACAACCAGCATTCTTACCTTCATTTTCAAATTCAATGAGTTTCATATCTTTGAGTTTTTCAAAGATTTTAGCCCAAAGACCTGAACGAATGATTTGAGATTCAAAGTTTAGACAATCATAAGTTACATCGAGATTCCAACAAGTTTCAAGCTGTCCGGCCAAAACACGTCGAGTAATTTTATCAGCAAACTTTGCAATCTCAGTATCCCCATCTTCAAGATCTTTGAGAACATTTTTTCGAATCTCTTCAA
Organism: Candidatus Nitrosopumilus sp.; assembly: GCA_965205675.1. Classification (GTDB taxonomy): domain Archaea; phylum Thermoproteota; class Nitrososphaeria; order Nitrososphaerales; family Nitrosopumilaceae; genus Nitrosopumilus. The sequence goes on along the minus strand of OZ242186.1, from coordinate 791,051 downwards.
GGCTAGAATCTGCTTCATATTTTTCAGTTGTCTTAACATAAACATCATCACCACAATAGTGATCAAATTTTTTTCCATCAGGAGGTTCTTGATCATATCCAAAATGTTTGAATCCAACTATTATATCGGCAACCTGGAGTCCAGAATCATCGATGTAGTTTAAGACATTGACTTTGTAATTGGATTTTTTTAAAATTCTAGATATCGTATCACCAATGATAATATTTCTAATATGTCCTATGTGAAGCGCTTTGTTTGGATTAACACTAGTATGTTCAACTACAATTGTAGAACCATTTCCAATATCAACATCACCACAGGTATCAAGATAAGATTCAGATAGAATTAATTGATTTAATTTCTCCCAATCTGCAAAAAAGTTAAGATACCCAGAAGGATGTGCCTCAGATTTTAAAACAAGTGTGTTTGTAGAATTAACATATTTTTTAGATAACATTTTAGCAATTTCAAACGGGGATTTTTTGAGTTGTTTTGCAAGTAAAAATGGAATATTAGAGCTTACATCACCAAATCCAGGTTTTGCAGGTTCAACAGAGAATTTCACATTAGAGACAGATAGATCAGATATTATTTTGTTGAGATTATTTTCAATTTCATCAAGAATGGATTTGAAAGTCATTACTATATCTCAGATAACTTGGGTGCTAATTTATCTAATGCCTCAAGAACCCCATCTCCAGATTTTGCTGAAACTACCATAGTGGCTGCAGATTTTACAGAATCTGAAGCATTACCTAATGCCACACTTGTTTTTGCAACTTTGAATAATGGAATATCAGTTGCACTGTCTCCAATGGCAATAACATCATCACGAGAGATAGACAATTCATTCATAATTTTAGTAAATCCAGCACCCTTGTCTATTCCAGGAGAATTGATATGGTATGCATACTGACTATCAGATAATTGAACATGGATATTTTTTTCAGACAATAATTCTCTTGCATGATTCAAATCAAAAGTTCTCTCCAAAACAACCTCAGTCATTCGAGGAAAAACATGTTTTTCTTTAACATTGTCTATATTGTTTTTAATTATTTCAAAGGCATTTTTGCATTCTTTGAGATCACCTAACAAAACATGATCATTAGTATCCATTGTGATACAACCACCATTTTCACCTACGGCAATTTTTGTAGTACCGCCAAAAACAGATAGTAAAAACCCTTCAACAGAAGAACGTCCAGTTACAAAAATTACATCGTGACCCATGTTAGTTAAATGACGTAATGATTCAAGGGCGTCAAGGTGGATCCGGCCTACGCCATTTTCAGTGATAGTACCATCAATATCAACTGCAAACGTTTTCTTTTTCATAAGAATTGTTTTATGAACCAAATAATATTTGCTACTAATTGTAAAGTTATACGGTTTTATTTGAAAAGAATATGAAAGAGATTGATCAGTCTTGGGAATTCCTGAAAAAATCAAAGCCATTCAAGACGAAATGGCAAGAACTCAGATCAACAAAGCAACAGAGCACCACATAGGATTACTAAAAGCTAAAATTGCAAAGCTCAAAAGAGAACAAGAAGCTGATGTTGTAAAAAAATCAGGGATGAAACAAGACGGCTTTGACGTAAGAAGAAGTGGAGATGCAACAGTAGTATTCATAGGATTGCCAAGTGTAGGAAAATCCACATTACTCAATAAAATGACAGGTGCAAAATCAACTATAGGGGCATTTCAGTTTACCACATTAACAGTTGTGCCAGGGATGATGGAGTACAGAGGTGCAAAAATTCAAGTCTTAGATCTTCCAGGAATTATCAAAGGAGCATCTACAGGTAAAGGTTTAGGAAAAAGGATTCTATCAGTAGCTAGAACAGCTGATCTTGTGTTATTGGTGCTAGATGTGTTTCAGCCATACCATGAAGATGTATTAACAAACGAATTAGGAAACATAGGAATTAGATTAAATCAATTACCACCAAACATTACAATTGAAAAAGCAGGTATGGGAGGAATTGCAATAGCACAACAAATAAAGCTAACAAAAATTACAGAGAAACATCTTAAAGATATTTTACATCTATATGGAATAGTAAGTGCACGAGTAGTAATTAGAGAAGACCTAACATCAGAGCAATTATCTGATCACATTGCAGGAAACATTAGCTATTCAAAAGCACTAACAATTTTAAATAAAATTGATTTAGTAGACGATGCATTTCTAAAAGATTTGAAGACAAAAATAAAATCAAATGTCATAGAAGTATCTGCAAATTCTGATTTGAATATAGATGTGTTGAAAGATAAAATTTATGAAAAATTGAAATTCATTAGAATTTACATGAGACCAAAAGGCGGAGAAACAGATTTCAAAGAACCGTTGATTGCAAGAGAAGGGGATACAGTAGAAGATATTTGTAACAAATTACATAGACGATTAAGAAGAGAATTCAGATACGGTTTAGTTTGGGGGAAAAGTGTTAAATTTGGAGGACAGAGAGTGGGACTGAGTCACGTTATGATTGATGAAGATGTATTAACAATCATCAAAAGACGTGGCATGTGATACAAAATCGATCTGCAAATTCTTTTGCAAAAAAGTTTTATTTAAAATTCAGAGATGAAAATAAAAAACAATTTGAAAAAAAATGGCAATAACAGGTATGGAAATAGGATAAATGTTCAATCCATAGAAAAATAACTGATCTCAAGAATGCAAAAAAAATCAAATAAACAATTGTAGAAAAAATTACGATCAAAATAAAAAACAATTTGAAAAAAACTACTTGACAAATTGTAATCAAATTGTGTAAATTTCTTTAGTTTAACCACTGAAAAACAATGAAATTACCGATTCATTAATGGCAGCTAAACGAAAAGCAGCTCCAAAGAGAAAAGCAGCTCCAAAGAGAAAGGCGGCAACTAAAAGAAAAGCCGCTCCAAAGAGAAAGGCAGCTCCAAAGAGAAAGGCAGCAACTAAAAGAAAAACTGCAGCTAAAAAAGCAGCTCCAAAGAGAAAGGCAGCAACTAAAAGAAAAGCCGCTCCAAAGAGAAAGGCAGCTCCAAAGAGAAAGGCAGCAACTAAAAGAAAAGCCGCTCCAAAGAGAAAGGCAGCTCCAAAGAGAAAGGCAGCAACTAAAAGAAAAGCCGCTCCAAAGAGAAAAGCAGCAAAAAGACGATAACCCCGTCAACAAACTAACAATCGTCATAAAGACGACGAATTGTTTTCATTTTTCTAAATTATATCAGTGTTAACTATAAAATCAATTATAAAACATAAACAAAATATCAGTGTACAATAAATATAAAAATTTGATGCTTTGTTTCCCAACCCCAAATAACCATCAACACTCTTTGATGCTTTGAAATCATTTCTGATTCTATTGCATTGCAATCATTTTATTGTACAGACAAACTTTCATTTTCAATTCATGAATCATGTTTTCTCTCTTGTGCGATGTCACATGCTCTCCAAATATTCTTTTGAATACAGAGAATACTCCCTCTACAATCCATCTATCCCCATAGCTTACGCTGAGCTTCCATAGATCCAAGTTATACAATTGTGCCAAAACAGACTTTCTCCGAGGATAACAATCAGTTACAACTGATGAGTTTTTTCTTGTTTTAATTGCAGGTAGAATATCATTATCATAATACAGATATGAAAAATTATCCTTTGTATCATATGCACCATCAGCCAAAGTTTTAGTGACATTGCCAAACTGTTTTGATTGCTCAACTAGCGATATGAAATGTTTTGAATCATGTGACTTGTCATCTGTAATATCAATCCCTGTGATCTGTTTAGATTTCACATCTACTGCCACATGAATTTTAAGAAATCCTCTTCTCTTCTGCCATTTCTGTCTCATCCACTCACCTCTGTCTGCAACCTTGATTCCAGTTGAGTCTATTGCAATGACAATGTCTTTTCCTAGTTTTGGATTCATCTTGATGTCAAGTTTGTTGACACGTTTCCAAATGGCAGAATATGTGGGAGTCTTTGTTTTGGATTGGAGGTGTGATTTTATCAGACCTTCTGTTTGTCTGAATGGAAGATGCAAATAGAGATGACAGTATCCTAGTGCCTCCATGAAGGATTCAGGATAGACAAATCGATGACCTTCCTTTTTGTGATTCATCTCTTTTAGTTCCATACTCCATGATTCCATTGCGTCAAAGGACAACATGATTTCTCCACGTCTAACTAGTGTTTTGTTGTAATTTTTCCAGTTTCTGTTCATGGAATAATACAGAATATTCTGATCTAAAGCTTGGGTGATGAAATTAATTGGATCAACTAGTCATGTTGGGAAACACAGCAAAATTTGAGATACAATATTTAGAAAAATAAAATTAGCATAACAAGCAAAGGATAAATTTCAAATACAAATTTTTAAAATAAACAATAGATTAAAAATTATAATTGCTCAGTAAAGATAACTCATTAATTTAATTTGTTCTTCAGTGGAGATTACATTTTTGTTAGTTAGTAGTTCTAACAAATCTTTGAACAAAGCTTTTTGTTCAGAAGACATTCCTCCAGAGGGACCTTTTTCTCCAGGTGAACCAGGTGGACCTCTCGGACCAGCAGGACCGACAGGGCCTTGTCCTCCGACGGGACCTTGTTCACCAATAGTACCAATTGGACCAGTTTGGCCACGTTCACCCTGTGGACCTTGAATTCCTTGTGGACCTTGTGGGCCTTTTTCTCCAGGAGGACCAGTAGTACCACGTTCACCTTGCGAGCCTTGTGGGCCTTGTGGGCCTTTTTCTCCAGGGACGCCGATTGGACCAGTTTGACCTTTTTCCCCAATAGGGCCTGTTACACCTTTGTTACCTTTTTCTCCTTGAGGGCCAGGAACTCCAGTTAATCCTTTAGAACCAGCTGGACCTTGTGGGCCTTGTGGGCCTTTTTCTCCAATAGGACCCTCAGGACCTTTATTACCTTTTTCTCCAATAGGGCCAGGACCACCAAGTGGACCTTTGTCACCTTGTGAACCGACGGGGCCAGTTAATCCTTTATCTCCATGAGGGCCAGGTGGACCGATTGGACCTTTGTCACCTTGTGGACCAATGGGACCTTTTTCTCCAATAGGGCCAGGACCACCTTGAATTCCTTTTTCTCCTTGTACACCAGATAATCCAGTAGGACCTTTTTCTCCAGGGGGACCAGTAGTACCAGTTAATCCTTTATCTCCAACAATACCTTGTGGGCCTTTGTCGCCTTTTTCTCCAGGGACTCCTCGCAATCCAACAGATCCTTTTTCCCCCACAGGACCAGTTGGACCTTTTTCTCCTTTGTCACCAAGAGGGCCTTTTAGTCCAGTAGCACCTTTGTCACCGACGGGGCCAGTAGCACCTTTTTCTCCTTTGTCACCGACGGGGCCAGTAGTTCCTTTGTCACCTTTATCACCTTTATCACCAGCAATTCCTTTATCACCAGTTAATCCCCTATCTCCAGAAATTCCTTTGTCACCTTGTGAACCTTTGTCACCAGTTGCACCTTTCTCACCAGAAGGTCCCTTATGACCATCAGGGCCCTTAACACCAGGTACACCTTGCAGACCAGGTGGGCCGATTGGACCTTTGTCACCTTGTGGACCGATTGGACCAGTTGCACCTTTCTCACCAGAAAGCCCAGATGCACCTATAACATTTGTTCTTGCAGAATGTTTGGGTTTTGGGGTATCAGTAACAGGTTTTGTTTCAGATTTTATTTCAGTTTGTGATGCATGTTTGGATAAAGGAATATCAAAAACAGTGTGTGATGAAGAAAATAGATCCGTAACAACAATCCAAATTTTATCAAGATTGGTAATAGATGATGGAAGAGGATTTGCAGGAGAGCCAAGTGTCTCAGAGAACAATCCATCTTTTACTCTAAGATGAAAGTTTCCATGCCATAAAGATGGAAATTGTTTTGTATGAATATCAGCGTCAGAAGGTTTACTATCAGTAATGGCAATTTGAGCTTCATAGACACCAGATTGTTTGAAAGGTGCCTGTCCTTTAATCTCTAATCGTGGCTGAGATGACACATCGTTTGTTAATATTTCAAGTATTTCTATATTTAGATCGCTAAATCTATCTCAGATTTCAATGTAGCAGATAATAGGCTCAATTAAGGTTGGTATTTATCTAGAGAAAACGGCTATTTGAGCTGTGAAGAAATTGTTTGGGAAAAGATCAAAAAAAGTAAAAGAAGTAAAAATTGAAAAAACAATACCACAGGAAAAAAGTTTAGTAGATATAGATTACAACCGTAAAAAATTATTTAAAAAAGGAATTAATTTAATGGCAGATGAAAAACTAGAAGATGCCATAGAAATTTTTGAACAAGCATTACGAATTGACCCAGACAATGTTGAAACTTTAATGAAAATGGGATATGCACGATTTCATTTAGAAGAGTATGGAGAAGCTCTAAAAGTATATGATAGAATTTTGGACATTGATGTTATAAATCCAGAAGCTTGGAATCTTAAAGGATTAGTACATTATGAACAAAAAAACTATGCCAAAGCATTAGATGCAGCTCAAAAAGCAATAGAATCAGATTCAACATATGGGATGGCATGGTATAATCAAGCATGCTATTTGTCATTACTTAATCAAATTCCAGAAGCATTAGAGGCTCTAAAACATTCCATAGAAATTGATGTCAAGAATGCAAGAAAATCAATCAGAGATAAAGATTTCATGAATGTTAGAATAGAAGAAGGATTCAAAAGAATTCAAGAGGTAGTAGTTTTAGAATCAATTAGACAAGGATACCACACAATAGGTGCAATTGTATGGACTACATTTTTAGATAAAATTGATGCAGAAACAGCTTTACGGAAATTATTAGAAAAAGGATTAATTGTACAAAATGAAAAACGTGATGGGTTAAGCAGAATACCAATTTATGATCTTGCAGATAATGTTGCAGAGAAATTAGGTAAAGAAAAGAAAGGGTTGTTTGGAATTACAAAAAAGACATTGCCTAAGCCAGTTAAAAATTTAAAACGACTCAGTCAAGCAATTCAATCAGTTAAAGAATCAATAGAAGGAGAAGATGTAGATAAAACCATTGAAGTTTTTGAAGAATTTATCGATCCAACAAAATCAGGGGAACAGATGATAGAAAATTTCTTTGATGAACATAGAGAAATTAGATTATGGAAAATAAGATTGCAAGATAGAGGAGTAGATTATCTAATAGACAACAAAGAGAAGATGATGGTATTATTTGACAACATTGAAGGAACAGTTACAAAAAAGCTCAGAGATGAAATCGCATAATTATTCAGCAGATAAATCCCAATAACTAGCATCTTCTTGTTTTTCAGTAGGTTTTTGGAGATTTTTCCATTCTTTAAAAGAACGAACGTATAGTTTTGCGTTTAGTCCAGCAGATTTTAGTGCATAATATGCCAAACCAGAAAGAGTTCCCACACTGCCACAATAAGTAATAATTTCAGAACTGTCAGTCACTCCACGATTATCCAATAGTCGTGTTATATCCTCTTTTGAGCGCAAAATTTTATCGTTAGAGGCCAAAGTACGATATGGGAGATTGATTGCTCCAGGAATGTGTTGTTCAAGAAAATTCAAACGTTCTCTATTATCGATTAAAATTACATCATCTCGGGTTTTAGCAGTTTCTAGATAGTCAGAAGTAGCTAAAATATCAGGTTGTAATTTCATAGAATGATCTTTAGTTTGAAGATCAGGAGTAAGAGAATCACTTTCCAAACCAAGAGATTTCCAATGACTATACGTAGTGTCTAGTAGAGTAATATGAGAATGTCCCAAGTACTCCAAAGTCCAAGCAACTCTAGATGCTAAAGCACCAAATGTGTCATCGTAAACTACCACAGAAGTTTCATCATCAATTCCCATAGAGTTAACAAGTTTCAAAACACGTTCGGGACTATCATCAGATAAGAGATGGGCCAGAGGCAAGTTTACAGCAGAAGGAATATGATCTTGTTTATAATCATCCTCTCTTCTAACATCAATTACTCTAACACTTTTATCTCGTATTTCAGAACGCAAAGAATCTACATCCGTGGTTATTTTAACAGAATCAATCAAGCAGCACATTCACCTTTTCCAGTTTTTGTGTGATAGCTAGTATCGCTACCATAATCCAAATAGAAGTTAGAATCTTCTTCTATTGTTGGAGGAATGGTTAAAGGTTCAAGTATTTTCTTAATATCAGTGATTGATTTGATTTGAGAATCTTCATTGTCATTAACAACTCTATGAATCCAAGATTTCAAAGTATCATCCGACTTTTTATTTTCTTTGAAAATTTCAATTACTTTTAGAATGACAGGGATTACACGTTTTGCAGGAACTCTGAGAAGTGTTTGTCCGAGCATAGTATCACCATCAGAGCGTCCACCCAGAGACATTTGATAATTAGGATACATGTTTTTTCCAACACGTCCACCACCGCCAAAGAATCCAAGAGTTGCAACACCATGTTGTCCACACGAATTAGGACAACCACTGATTTTAATTGAAGAATCACTGAGATCATCATCCTCATCTAGATGTAACTCAAGGAATTTTCTTTGAATCTCTTTTGCCAATCTATGAGAATTAGTCAAGGCGAGATTACAAGAAGTAGTTCCAGAACAACCAATAGGGGCAGCCATAGTCAAAGCGCCAGACTTTGCCAATCCAGCCTCAAGAAGTTTAGAATACAAACGGGTGAGATCATCTTCGTGGACATAGCGTAAGGCAATATTTTGGTTAAATCCAGCTCTTGCTTTTTGCTCTGATGAGAAATTACGAATAATATCAGCTAGTGTGTGAAGTTGACTTGCAGTAATATCACCTGCCTCAAGAGTGAGAAATACAGAACGATAATCATCCTGAGTCTGTTTAACAGTATTTGTTTTAAGCCATCTAGTATATCCATCAGCAATAGTCTCACCACCATTTTCATCAGAGATTCGAATAGTGCGTTTAATTTCATCAGGAGTGGGATCAACATCTAATTGCGTGATGACAGATTGAGTAGCTCGAACGATTGCTCTTTCTTTGAAAACAAGGTTTTGGAATTTTTCCCAGCCCATGTCATTAACAAGATAACGCATTCTGTTTCTTGCAAGATTCTTTCTATCACCAAGTCTATCAAATATTCGCATTACAGCAATTGATGTGTAAAGCAAATCTTCTTCAGGAGTAAATTCTTCTAGTTGATGTCCAACATATGATTTGTTTCCCAAACCACCACCAAGGAAAATTTTGAATCCTCTTTGAGGTTTTCCATCAAGTTGTCTGATTTGAGGAATTAATCCAACATCGACAATTCTCACCATACCATGTTTTTCACAGCATGTGAAATTGAATTTAAATTTACGAGGTAAGTTTTGAGCCATTGGATTTCGTAAGAAAAATCTAGCAGTTGCAAGAGCATATGGAGTTGCATCAAATTTTTCATCAGGACAAACACCAGATAATGGACTACACATTACATTTCTAACAGAGTTTCCACAAGCTTCTCTAGAGGTTAGTCCAACTTCTGCAAGACCTTTAAAAATTTCAGAGACATCTTCAAGAATTACCCAATGGAGTTGAATGTTTTCGCGAGTGGAAAAATGAGCACTTCCAATAGAATATTGTTCACTTAATTGAGATATTTTTTCAATTTGATCAGGATAAATCTCTCCAGCAGGTAATTTGACTCGAACCATGGCATAATCACCAGTCATCCTAGTACCATATGCACCATGTTGAAGTCTAAATCGTCTAAAACTATCTGCATCATATTTCCCTTGACGGAATAACTTCACAGTCTTGGCAAAATTATCAGATTCTTCAATTCTAGCCCAGTTAATTTTTGGTTTTACAGAATCAGGAACAGATTGTTTAAGAGTAGTCAATACAATGAAATTTCTTTTAGTTTGGATATAAATTTTTGACATTTGCAGTTTTTGGGAGAAATATTTTCATCAAAGTGCAATATTTTCCTACTTTCGTGCAGAGGTGAAATGGCCAGAACCGTTAGTTACCCAATTTATTGAAAACAGATGTGGGAAGGTATTAATTAATCACAGAGTTCATCAAGATATGCAAGAAGCAACAGTTGCAGAAAAATCAGACAAAATTTTTACAGATGTACGTGAAGTTGAAATTACACGTGCAATTGCAAATGAGTTTCATGATGTTTTAATTGACAGGGCAGAATCAGATGTAATCATTATTGGTGCAGGTCCTGCAGGATTAACAGCAAGTAGAGAATTATCAAACATGGGTTACAAAGTTTTAGTCATTGAACAAAACAACTACCTAGGAGGAGGTTATTGGTTAGGAGGTTACATGATGAATCCTGTAACAGTTAGAGAGCCGGCTCAAAAAATATGGGATGAATTGGGCGTACCATACAAAAAAGTACAAGACGGATTATACTTAACACCAGGACCACATGCAGTTTCAAAATTAATTGCAGGCGCATGTGATGCAGGAGTAAAGTTTCTTCAATTAACAAAATTTGATGACTTGGTACTAAAGAATGAAAGAGTTGCAGGGATTGTAGTTAATTGGATGCCAGTTTCAGCATTACCACGTAACATTACATGTGTAGATCCAGTTGCTTTTGAAGCTAAATTAATTATTGATGCATCAGGCCATGATTCTGTTGCAGTGAAAAGACTAGTAGATAGAGGATTAGCTAAGTGGAAAGGAATGGAACCAATGTATGTCAATGATGGAGAAGAACACGTAGTTCATAAAACAGGCGAAGTGTATCCAGGATTAATTGCAGCAGGTATGTCAGTTACTGAAACCCACGGATTGGCAAGAATGGGACCGACATTTGGTTCAATGTTATTCTCAGGAAAACGAGCTGCTGAAATTGCAGCTGAAAAAATCAAAGAGTTAGAAAGATAAACAATCAAATCATTAGATTTTTAGTGAAAATTTCAAAAATTATTCTATATGATGAGCCTACAGTACCAGAAATACAGATTGAAAAAATAAAAAAATTCATCATAGATACGTTTAACATAAAAGTGGAAAAGAGAGGGAATTTTTTTGAGAAAATAAATAATGAAACGTGTAAAAAAATAGCATCCACACGGATATTTGATTTAAAAAATCGTTACAAAAAACACATGCCATCAACAGAAGAGATTCAAGTTGAAAAAGAAAACAAAGACATGTCTAAAGAGGAAATAATGACAATATATGATGGATTTGAACTACAAAATATAATTATAAAAAATATACCAATTACCGGAAAAGTATTACATATTATTCTCACAAATAAGATAACTGCAACATTTGATGAGAGTGATTTTAGATATCATGCTAGAGCATTGATTAGTTCAAATCCAACAATTATTTCGACAACCGGAATAATAGAGGCTCCAGCAAAACCAAAGAAATACTATTTGGAACTAATGACAAGTTTTTCTAAAGATAAAATCAAAGAAATAAGAGAAAAATATCAAGGAGAGTTTTTAGAATACCACGATCTACGTCTAAATGAAATTATCGAAGGGTATCTATTACAATCAATAGTATATTACAAGACAGGAGAAATATTTTGCAAGGACAGGAATTGCAGGTTGTTTAATGCACATTGGCAAAAAGATTTGCTTCATTCACAAATTGAGAACAAAACAATATGCCAAAAACACATGAAAATCATAAATCAAATTAAAAATGAATAGATCTGTTTTTAATTTGAAAATACAAAAAAGGATATTCACTTAAATTAATGAAATTAAGACCATAAACATCATGATGGCAGGAGATGCAGGTGCAGCAGTTCTTGAAACGAAAGATGAAGGACCAAAAATTCCAGATAAAAAGAAGACAAAATTTGACGTGGTCATAATTGGTGCTGGACCTTCAGGATACACAGCAGGGATTTACTGTTCAAGGGCAGGTTATGATACTTTGATTTTATCAGGACTTTTGCCAGGAGGGCAACTAGTCAACACCACAGAGGTTGAAAATTATCCAGGATTTGAAAATGGGATCATGGGTCCAGATTTGATGATAGATATGAGAAAACAGTCTCAAAGAATGGGAACAGCGATTGTCGATGATGTTGTAGTAGATGTAGACTTTAGACGTAAACCATTCAAGGTGCTAACTGCATCAGAAGAATACGAAGGGCGGGCAGTGATCATCGCAACAGGTGCAAATCCTAGAAAATTAGGATTAGAAGGAGAAGAGACGTTTGGAGGTAAAGGAGTATCATATTGTGCTACATGTGATGGGCCATTTTTTAGAAACCAAGAAATTATCGTAGTAGGGGGAGGAGATTCAGCAATCGAAGAGGCAACGTTTCTTACTAAATTTGCTACAAATGTTCATCTAATTCATAGACGAGATAAACTACGTGCAAGTAAAATCATGCAAGAAAGAGCATTAAAGAATGAAAAAATAAAATTTCATTGGGATTCGGCAGTAACTGAAATCAAAGGAGATCAAAAAATGCAACAAGCTGTATTAAAAAATCTAAAAACAAATGAAGAAACAACACTAGATGCAGGAGGTTTGTTTGTAGCTATCGGACACGAACCAAATACACAACTATTCAAAGATCAAATTGATTTAGATGAAGAAGGATACATAGTGTTAAAAAATAGAACATACACCAACATGAAAGGGATTTTTGCAGCAGGGGACGTACATGATAGAAGTTACAGGCAAGCAGTCACAGCAGCTGGATTTGGATGTATGGCTGCAATTGATGTTGATAAATATCTCACAGAAAGTGCAGATAAGTAACAATGAAAAATGCACAGTGTAAAAAATGCTTGAATAAATTTCATGAAAAAGAGATCTACACAATTCAGCAATTTCAGTATAGAAAAGAACCACGTTATACATGGTCAGTAAGATTTTTTAAAAAACTAGGGATTACAGAATGGGATTCATTTTGTGAAAAATGTGTGTTAGCATATTCAAAAAAATTAGAGGAGGAATGGAACAAATCCAAGCTCTTTATGGGATAGCATAAAACTAACTAATAGCAATGAATAATGAATTTGAAGATTTGAGAGAATCAGTTAAGGAACACAGCAACAAATTAGCAAAATTAGGCATAGATCTAAGAGAAATTCAATTCAGTTATAAAATTGAAGGAAAAGTAACAAAAGAATACTGGCAAAAAAGAATGGAAGATTTTAAAAAATACAACAACAAAGGTTTAGAATATTACAAACAAGTTTATGCAATAATTAGAACAGTAAACAAAGAGGAGTCAAATAGATTTCTATTACAAATTAGTAGATTTCAACAATTAAGTACATCATTACTAGAGTCAATAGAGAAAATCAAAGAAAATCCATCAATTATAGATTCTAAAGACAAACAACACAGTCTGTGGAGTAAAAAAATCAAAAATGAAATTACAGAACAAAGTAATTCATGTTTAAAACATGAAATGGATATGAATTCTTTATTTAGAGAATTTTATGATAAACATTTGAAGAAAATTTTAGAATGACTAGTAAGCTAATTGAGACATGTGCTTGGCATCTTTAAGAGAATTATCAAATTCTTCTTCAGTCATTATGTTTTGAGTGGCATATACACTTTTGAATTTTCTTCCATCATCAGCAAAGATTCCAACTACACATGCATCTCCATCAATAGAATGTTTTTTCATACATGCATAAACAGCAGCAGACGAAGGGCTGATGAGAAGTTTATCTTTTGCATACACTTTTTTTACAACAGAGAAGGCTTCATCATTATCAACAAAAATCCAATCATCCACCACATTTTCACGTTTTAAAAATAAATCAGGTTTTGCAGATTCTTCAAAATTTCTCCAACCTTGAATCAAATGGTTTTGTTGGGGTTGACATCCGATAATTTTAACTTGAGGGTTTTTTTCTTTAAGAAAAGCACCTATGCCAGTAATGGTGCCGCCAGTACCAACACCAGTAAAGAAATGGGTAATCTTACCTTCAGTTTGTTTCCATATCTCAGGACCAGTTCCAACATAATGACCTTTGAAATTAGCCTCGTTTGCATATTGATTAGGAGAATAGTATGTGTCAGGTCTAGAAGATGCAATAGATGTTGCAAGTGCAATACTTTGATCAGTGCCTGCACCAACTTTAGGACACAAATCATCACTAGTTTCAAATACTTTGGCACCAAGATTTCTAATGATTTCTTTAGTTTCATTACTGGCTTTTTCAGGAATAACAATCTCTACTTTGTAACCTAAAACATTTGCAATTCCAGTCAGTGCAATTCCTGTGTTACCAGAAGTAGGTTCAATTATGATACTTTTTCCTTTTGTAAGAATTCCTTTTTCTTCACCATCTTTAATCATCCAATATGCTGCCCTATCTTTAACAGAGCCAAACGGATTATGACCTTCCAATTTTGCAAAATAATTAGCATGTTCACCAGATAAAGAATCCAAATGTACGAGAGGAGTATCACCTACACGATTCAATACATCTGTATCAGTAACAACAGTCACAGTTTAGTTATTTCACCTTTTTAATTTTGAATGTGATGGTGTCACCGTCTTTGGATAAATCAAGTAATTCATGACCATTTCTTGTAACCCATCTAGAAATATCGTCTTCAGCAGCAGGATCATCAGCAGATACTATGATGATGTCACCGACTTGCATTCTTTCAATTTCAATTTTTGTCCGAAATACAGGCTCTGGACAAAACAATCCAGTGGCATCTAATTTCTTTTCAGAAGATTCAGACATTGGTAATCAACTCCTAAAGATTGATTTGTTATATTAAAATCTATACAGAGTTATATCTTGTCTTATTGGAATAAAAAAAGAATTTAAAAAGATTATCTAAAAAGATCTTCATCAGGAGAACGAATCAATTCTGAGATAGTATGATCTTCGGATTTGAAAGAATAATCACGAATTATTGCAATTGGGCATTTCAGGGATTTTCCCATGACTAATTCAGATGCAGATGAAATCTCATCAGCGATGGCAATAGCAGTAACGCGTAAAATTTTATTAAAAGAATCAAGAGTTCCCTCATAATCTAAGATAGGATTCAGTCCAGAGACTCCAATAGCATGATTAGTTTGACCCATTCTAAAAGGACGTCCAAATGTATCAGAGATAATAATTGCAATATTTTTTTTAGATTGTTCTAAAATTTTATTTCGGATTCGTTGGGCAGAAACGTCAGAATCAACAGGCAACAAAGTTGCAAAACCATCTTCAATATTACTTTCATCTATACCAGCATTTGCACAAATAAATCCATGGTGTGTTTCGACGATTAAAATTCCACGAGTCATTCTAACAATACGTTTTGATTCAGATAAAATCAATTCAATGATACGTGGGTCTTTTTGATATTGAGAGCCAATACCTTCAGCTAACAAAGAAGGAACGACCGTAGATAAATCAATTAAACGTCCTTCTTGTTTAGAGATAATTTTTTGAGCAATTACTACTATGTCACCATCACGCAATTGTTCAGACTTTAAAATAATGTCAGAAAGATCGTCAGATGGTTCGATCTCTTTTTGAACAAAGATTGGAATAATTTGCAAACATAGTATCTCAAAGAGAGGACTAAAAAATTGTTTACACCAAAGGAACAGGTTGTAATTTTAATTTGTAGTGTTTATTAATAATATCTAGGATTTTTGAAAGATCTTTTTCTTCTAAGGTAGTAGTAGCCAAATCCTTGACAATGTCTTGAGCACGATAAGCAATACCTAATCCGCAAACATCAAACAGCTTCACATCATTGGCACCATCTACAACACAAACAATGTTTTTTTCCTTCTCACCCCACTCTGCAATCTTTATTTTTGCAGATTTTGATTTATCAGAGTCAACATTGATTGTAACACCATCAAGTTTGCCGTCTTTGAATATCAATTCATTTGAATATACATAATCAAGATCTAATTCTTTTTGTAACCTATGCATCATCAAGGTAAAACCACCAGAAATGGCCATGAGTTTCCAACCAGCAGCTTTTAATGCTTTACATGCTTCTTTAGCACCAGTCATTATAGGCAGTCCATCAGATACTTCCTGACATGTTTTTTCATCAAGACCTTTTAATGCTGCAACCCTAGTTCGAAGGCCTTCTTCCCAATTTATTTTGCCTTGAATACCTTGTTTTGTAATTTCCCAAATTTCATCTTCTTTGTTGAGTTTTTCGGCAAGAATTGGAAGATATTCTTCATCATACAAAACTCCTTCAACATCAAAAATTACTAACAATAGATTTCTGATTTCAAAAAAAATCGCTAATTATATTAAAGTTGAGGGTAAACTTTTCGTGATTAAACTCCAATCAATATAAGGCAGTTAGACAAATATGTTAGAAAAAAGTTTTGAAAAAAATTTTGAAGAAGAAAAGATTATGCGATCTAAGATCAAAGATATTTTTGTTAAAAATAGACGATGTCTCTGAGATTCAAAAAAGATGTATGGGGGAAAACGACTTTCATTTGATGTTTGTTTCAATCTCCATTCAGATACCGATGTTGAAGGCAGAAAAACCAAAGAACCTGATAATATGTTAAAAATATTCTGTGATGTTTTTCCAGATTTTATAGACCGTGCCAAAACAGTGAAAGGTTTAGGATTAATTGAGGATGATAGGGATGATTTGATTTTTGAAATTAATTGTGAAAAGAGGCTCGTAGGATTTGAATCAGAAGAAGGAATTGATTTTAGTATTTACGAGTATCCAAAACTTTGATGTTGTGTAAATTTGAATTTATTATCACATTACCAACAATTTGTTTATCATAACTTTCAACTATGATTGTTGACTATATCAAAAACATACAAACTTGATAATCTCATACTTAAAAATAAAAAAGAGAAGAGGAAGGATTCTATTAGACAAAAATGACCTTGGAATACAGGGGATGAATTTTTGAAAAATATTGTTTCAATGGTTGTTGAAGATCTTGATAACGATATAGAATGGATAAAAGCAATAAAGAAACAACTCCCTCCTCTGTCAAAATGCAAACATCCAAAGAAAATGCACGACAACTGTGATGGTCAATTATATTGCATGGATTGTAATGAGGATCTTTAACTAATATAGGAATGAGAATCGGCAGTAAAAATCAAATAATTAAATCCCAATTATTTTTGAAATATGTTGCATCGTTTTTGAGATTTCCAAGATATATCTTACCATCCCTCAGTGTAAAGTTGACTCGGTATCTTTTTCCATGATCAACAACTAGAATATTTTTTTGATCAATGCTTTTCTGTACTTCTACATAAGGCAAAATCAAAAAATTTTCTTCCTTGCCTCTGAGAACAAAGATGTAAAATGTGTTTGAAGAGTTGTATTTTTGATATGAGTTTATGTTGATATCAGCTACATACTTTCCATATTTTTCGTTTGCAGTTTTAACTTGAATGTTGTATAGTCTGTCTTTCCTTGTGGCAACGATGTCTATTCCATCGTCAACACTCATAATATTTGCATTGAACTCTTGGAAGAGTAGTTTGCTCACCACAAGATGTTCACCTGCTTTTCCAATGAATTGAGAACGTTTGGTTTCAATTTCTTTTTCTTCAATTTCTATGATTTCTTGTTTCTCTTCTTGCTTTTGCTCTTCTTGAGAATATTTTGGATTTAATTGAAATATGCCGGGTTTTATTCGGATAAAAGCAGATTTGTCTTTTTTGTGTTTGATGTCTAATGTAATTTGTGCATTCATAGTAGCATCAGGAGTTGCGCCAGATGTCACGATAAGATTTTGGTCTATTGCTTGTTTTGTGATTTCGTTATAGTGTAGTGATTCCTTCGATTTTCTTAAGACTTTGATTGCAGCAATCTTGAAAGAAGCCATATTGATTATTTGTAATCCAATCTTATAATAATATCAACACAAAGTAAAACATCAAAATTCCTTTAATATGATGTCCCGTTCTTGAGTTTACATAATGCAGAATACGATTGCGATAATATGTGACTGTGATGAGACACTTGCGCCAGATACAACAAATTTCTTACTAGAACAGAATGGTGTCAAAGTAAAACAATTTTGGAAAAATATTACTAAAATGGTGTCTCAAGGATAGGATCCTCCTATTGCATGGATGACTGAAATATACAAAATGATGCAATCTGGACAAATACAGCAACAAGTTTTTTGTTAGTATCTTCAACTAGGGAAGAAAGTAGCCCCATACGATGATGTGCCAGATTTCATTCCACAATTAAATTCACTTATAAATAGAAACAAAGATTTTGTTGAGGCAGGTGTCAACATAGAGTTTTACATAATCTCTTCAGGCTTTGAAGATTTGATTAAAAGAAGTGTATTATCAAAACATTTCACAGATATTTTTGCAGGAAGATTTAACGAAGATCTAAAAACTAAAAAAATCAATGGAATAAAATCAACAGTTACATTCACAGAGAAAACAAAATTCCTTTATGCAATCAACAAAGGAATTACCGGAAAAGAACTTAGACGGTGTCCATTTAGTGTTAATGATTCAATGAAAAATGAAGATAGACGTATTCCTTTTGAATACATGGTTTACTTGGGAGACAGTCCAGGGAACATTCCCTGCTTTTCTGCTGTAAAAGGATATGGCGGAAATTGTATTGGAATAGTAGAAAAACATCCAGTCAACAAAGGATATCAACTTGCTCGAGGAAAAAGAACCACGGTTGGACCATATTCTGGAAACTACAAAAAAGGAAGCGACCTAAGAAATGTGTTGGACACTATTGGAAAAAAATAGGTTACGACATTGTAGATAAGAAAAAAAGACATTTGTAATGAAAACAAATTTCAAAACATATGTTCTTCCATATTTTAGAAAATTCTACGTAATTGCAACAGATGCTATTCCTTCTGTTTCTATCTTTACTGTGTTGTCAGAATTCTCTTTTACTGTTAGTACATATGGCAATATCTCCTTCACGTCTTCCACATGAGTAATGATTAGGATCTGTTTGAACTGGTTTGAAAGCTCAGAAAGTGCCTCCAGTATGTTGTTTTTCCTTCCTTCATCTTGACTTCCAAATATCTCATCCAGTGCTATGAAATTAGCCTGCATTCCGCCTGCTCGTTCTGCCAATTCTTGTGAAATTGCAATACGCAAACAAAGATTTGCCAGGTCTCCTTCACCTCCTGAAAATCTTTCAGTTGTGAAACTATTCCCTTCATCTTCAATTAGTATATTGTAATCTTCGTTTAGTTCCATAGAAGGGTATTTCCCCTTCGTGATTTTTCTAAATAATTCAGAAGATCTCTGTGAGAGTATTGGTCTTATTCTGGAAATAAGATCAAGTCTAAAGTTATTCATTATTTTTTCTAGTTTGCTTCTTGAATCTATTTTCTCATTTTCTTTATCAATTATGATTTGTTTTTCTTTTTCTTCCTCAATGTCTTTTACGATTTGTTGTATTTGTAAGTTCAGATTTGTAAGTTCACCCTTTAGCTTAATCCATTTTTCTCTAGTTTCAGCATGGTCTTCTTTTGCTTGATCCAAACTTTCTTCAGACTTTTCATATTTTGATTCATTGTATCCGATAGAATCAAATTTTTTTTCTTCTACTCTTTCTTTTTTCTCTAGTTTTGAAATGGAAGACATAGATTGTTTTTGCCTATTTGACAATGTAGGGATTCTTTTTACATCAGCAGATAATTTCATTGACTCGTCTTTGATTTTCGATAGTTCATCATATTGTTTGTTCATTGTTAAATGATGCTTACGATTGTATTTCAAACCAGAGAATTTCTTTAGTTTCTTTGCCAAATTTGTT
Organism: Candidatus Nitrosopumilus sp.; assembly: GCA_965205675.1. Taxonomy (GTDB): domain Archaea; phylum Thermoproteota; class Nitrososphaeria; order Nitrososphaerales; family Nitrosopumilaceae; genus Nitrosopumilus. The sequence goes on along the minus strand of OZ242186.1, from coordinate 771,338 downwards.
TTATTTCGATTCAATGTGGCAATTGTTTTTTTGCCTTCTTTTAACTGAGTTTGCATAGAGGTCCTCTCAGTTTTCATGCCTTCAAGTTTTCCAATATTCTCATCAAGTTCTTCAATTTTCTTTTTAACGGATTTAAGTTCTGAATCAAGTTTTTTCTTTTCTCCAGAATCAATACTGATTGTATCTGAAATCTTAGATATTTCTTGGTCAAAATACTTAGAAACGGGAGGAAGATGATCTTTTAGAGGTCGTTTACACGTAGGACATTCTCCATCCTTCCCTAGTTCATTTATCACGGAAAATTCCTCTTCTAGTTCTGATTTTCGTGCCCGATTACTCTTCATCTTAGCAGAGATTGCACTTATCGACTTGTTGACATTTTCTTTTCTTGTTTCCTGTTTTTCTAACTCTTTATCCTGTTTTTTGAGGTCTTGATCAAGTCCTTTTAATTTAACAAGGTTTTTTTCAATTTTTTTATTGACACTATCTTGCTTTCTAATCTTAGAAGAAATTGCGGCATGTTGTTGTTCTAATCCTTCCTTTTCTTTGAATTTCCCAAATAATGAATCAAGTTCATTCTTTTCTTTTTTCACTGTTTCATATTTTTTTATTTTTGGAGCAATCTGGTTCATTCTTTTTTTAGAAAGGTTTGCACATTCTAGATCTGATCCTATCGTTTCTTTCTCAGATACCTTGGATTTTTTCTCCCCTATAATTTTTGCAAGTTCTTTGCTTACTTTGTTATAGTTCCGATATTTTTTTTCATGCACTGTAAATTCGATTTTTCTTTTCGTTACTTCTGCCAACAATGATTTAATTTTACTGTCATGTTCTTTGATCTGTTTTGATATGTCTTCTTTCTCTTCAGATATTTTACTTGATTCTTTTTCAAGAGCATCTATATCTTTTAAGTTACTTGACAAAGATGAAATTTTGTCTTTGCTAATTCTTACATCATTTCGTATTGCACTTATCGCATCATCTATTTTGTTAATTCTCAGAAGTTTCATTATGGTTTTCTTTCTTTCACCGGATTGTAGATTTGACAGAGAGTCAAGTTCTTTTTGTTTTGCAAAAACAGAAGTAAAAAATGCAACATGATCCATCCCGGTTCTTTTTGCTATGAACTCAGAAACCTCATTCATTCCTCTGACTTCTGCATTTGTATTTCCATTGACAAAGACACTAGCATGTCCAGAATTATTTTTGCCTTTTAACTCTCGGATGATTTTTACAGTGTCAGACCCAAGCATCATCTCAAGTGTGACACTGCAATTTTCAGTATCTGGAATTCCAGTTGTCTTTATTTGGTCTTTTTTTGTTCTAGACGCATTGTTCCCATATAGACACCATCCAACCGCCTCGATTAGAGAGGATTTTCCAGAACCATTCCTGCCTACTATGCCTATCAGGCCTGTTGGAAATTCAATATTTGCATCTTGATACCTCCTGTAATTTTTGAGTTGAATATTTTTCAGAAACATTATACTTCCTCCTCTATCACTCTACTAAGATACTCATTTCCCAATGTCTTGATTTCTTCTAGTTCTTCAGATTCAAGTTCAATCTTTTGCAAATAATTTTCAAATTCTTCATTGATGGAACCAATTTGAGAAGATGAAACATTACTATTTTCATCAAATTTCCAATTGTATATCGGCTCGTAATGCAACGCGTTAGACATTATCTGCCTGATTTTTTGCAAGTCTAAAGACGAATGGACATGACGTGGAATTTTATCAAGGATCACTTTGATAATTTTTCCATCTACTTTTCCAGAAACCATCTCTTCCAGTTCATCTAGAACTTCGGACGCACTAAGTTTTTCACAGTCAATTGGATCAAATACTATCATATCACGTGCATTTGTAGGAATGTGTTTAACTGAAAAATCACTAAGAGTTACTTCCACGAAACCTTTCTTGTCTTTGACTTCGTTGAAACTAAGCCTTTCAGGGGAACTACAATAATACGCATTGTCTTTAATTTTCAAAAATTTATGATAGTGTCCTAGTGCAATGTAATCAAAATCACTTTTAAGAGAAGATGCAGGAATTGTTTGTTCTTTGAACTCTCCCCATGATGCTTCATCCACATCGCGTATGGCCGTATGTGCGACCATTATATTGTACTTGAAAGATTTGTCTACTTTTAGTTTTTTGATACTCTCTTGCAAGTCTTCATCAGAATAAGAATGAGGAATTGTATGAATAGCACATTCTCCAATCTTTAGTTTTTCATACTTGCCTCCAAAAACAGGATAGACATCTGGAAAATATTGTAGTATTTTGAATATCGTATCGGTTGATTTTTGTCTTGGTGTAGAATGGTTTCCTGCTATTATAACGGTAGGAACATGTTCTTTTGATAATCTGGATATTTGTTCCAGTGCAACAGAAATTGCTCTGTTTGACGGACGTATACTGTCAAACAAATCACCTGCATGAATGACAAGATCTGGTTTTGTCTCGATGATGTAGTCTATTATTTCCTTGAAGACTCCATAGACATCATTCTCTCGTTTGTTGATTCCAGATTCGGAGTCAAATCTGCCATAATCTGAATATCCTAAGTGAGTGTCTGAAAAATGTACTATCTTCATACTCTGTGATATTGATTTGGATTAGATGTAGATAAGTAACGAGGTGAATACAGAAGACCTCTTGCGTAATTATAGAGATTTTTTCTCAAATTTTGTATTTTAACAGAATTCATACCTGAAAATTCAAATTTCTCAACCAATTTGAAAAATCCTGCAGCAAAATTCACGCCTAGAAATAATTACGCAAGACGTCTAGAGAATGAGTTTAAGAACTTCGTTTCTAAATAATATCAGATATACCTCGGAGCATAATTCTTTGCAATTTTTCAAAACAAATAGCAATACTTTTTGATCAGTAGTTAGAAATAATTTCATGGACATCACAAATGACGAGTTACTCCAGGCCTACAAAAAAGAAAAGTACGGTAAGAAAAAGGAAAGACTGCATGCAATGTGTATAATTAAGATCAACGAATCCACAATTGCTGAAACTGCCAACCAAATGTTTTGTACCTACAATTCTGTAAGGAATTGGCTTGATTCATTTGAAAAATACGGACTAGAGGGCCTGGAGGACCTACCTCGTTCTGGTCGTCCGCCATTAATTTCACACAAAAAATTACAAAAAATAGAGCGTACATTTAAGAAAATTTCAGATGGAATGACTCCAAAAAAACTGATACAATTCATATTTTACAGAACACGCATTACATATCATATCACTCATGTGCGTCGTTTGATGCACAAATGGAATCTAAAACCAAAGGTTCCACAAAAACTACATGTACGTGCCGCATCCAAGGATGTGTGCCGCAAGTGGAAAAACCGCATCATTTCACGCATAGAAAAGGCAAAAAAGAAAGGTTTTACAGTATTTATCCAAGACGAATCAGTATTTGTCGACGATGTACGTCTTGGTAAAAAATACTGGACAGATGTACACCAACGAATGATTGTACGTTGGAGAGGATCACATCAAAGATTTTTGGTTTATGGAAATGATGGCAATCAAAGTTTTTTTAGATCGTATGAAAAATTTAACTCAGTTGAATTTATAGATTATTTGCAAGCAGCTCGTAAAAAATTCGGAAAAATATTTGTTATCGTCGATAGAGCACCACAACACAAAGCTAATGATGTAAAAGAATATCTGCGTAAAAACGAAGATGTCAAACTGGCATATCTTCCAAGAGGCTCCCCGCATTTGAGTATGATTGAAGAGATTTGGAGACAGTGCAAACATGTTAATGTTCAGTAGATGGGAAAGTAACTCAAGTTACACATTCTAGGAAATAATTATTTTTGTTATTTCTAAAATAATGAATAATTATCTTTACAAAGAAATATTTGAGAATTTCAATTGATATTATTGGTTTGTGATTTTGTACATTAGTTTCTTCTGAGATAATCAAATTAGCAATTATCCATGCATTGTACAAAATCAATGAATAGTAAAAATACAACAATCTTATGGATTGGTTTGAACTGGTGGTTTTTGGTCTGAACCTTCCCACACATGCATAGCCTGTTTCAATCCCCCAACGTTTCTTGTAATCAGTTGGAATGTTTTGTATGTTATATGATATTTCTTTTGGTGAAATATTTGTTGCAAACACAACATACTGATCAATAATATCTGATTTTTTTCTTGCATTTTTGTTTGGTAGAATAACTAGAGTAAATGATTCTACATGTCCTGATGATGATTTTATTGTGTATGGCGAGATTGACTTTCTATCTCCATTAACGTATTGTACAATTGCATCTTTGATTCGAGAATTCTTTTTTGCAGGCATTAGAAATTTCAGATTCTTTTGTTTTATTTCTGAAATTGTTCCAGCTGTGAAAAACTCCCTATCCACTAGCAATAGTTTAATCTTGATTCCATTATTGATGCCATCAGAGAGTAATTTACGCACAAAATCGGCATTTGATTTGTTGTCATACAAAGGATAACAACCTAATTGAGCCCTGATTCTTTTTTCAACGCACTGCATGGTGCAGTAACTCTCAAAATGAGTAGTACTGTTTTTTGATTTTGATTTTATTAAAGAATGGTTTGGCAATTTGTCATATCTTGGGATTAGATGTTTGTCAATTGCTACAGTAACTGGTTGTTCCAATACTCCCAGTTCTCGTAATTTTGATACTGTACTATCTAGTGACTGATGTAATTGAATTTGCATTGTTTTTTGTGATATTTTTGATATGATTTTTCTCAACCATGAAACCAGTTGGAGAAGCATTATCTGATTCCATTGCCAGTCTCTTTAATCCAGATTCGGCATACGAATTTCCCAAACACAATGACATGATAGAATTATGTGCATCTGCATTGTGGAACCGTGAGTTATTTTTACTAGAGCATGGAAACAATAAGATATTGTACATTATTTTAGTGATAATCTCAAATGCTTTAGATAGTATCACGCCTTGGTGTGTCATGGTATCAAATGAAGTACAATGCATATTTGATGGAGTGACATACTTCCATCAAGCTTTTTCTATCTGAATAGATTGATTGAATTATTGATAGTTTTTGATCTAAATTGAGTTACTTTCCCATCTACTGATGTTGAATCAGAATTTTATGAATCTATTCATGAAATGAGGCATACAGTTATGGAGTATTTTAGAACCCACAAATTTAATTTGAATATGTATCAGTATTTTGCAAGAACAATAAATTAAAAGACTTATGATCTGGGGCATATGGTCTACCAGATCTGAATACTTCCTCATACAAAGACAACACTCCCACCAAATATAACACACCAATAAGAAATGATTCCGACAGAATCTTGTTAGGAATTTTCATTTGTTTTGACATTCCAATGAACAAAACATGATAAGATCCTTAGCTTTTTCTATTTGAATAATTTGAGAATTGACTCAAAAATTAGAATTAGTTATGCCCAAGTCTCAATTAATTATGGTATTTAATATCGGAATCATCAATAGTATTAAAGTTTAAATTTTTTTAGATCAAAAAAAACGCTAGTAATAAATCACCGAATATGCTCTAATAGATATGGCTGATGAATTAGAACATAAATTCGAAGTAGAAATCAAAGAAAGAGAAGGCAGACAAAAACTCCCAGACGATATCAAGACAGAACTAAAAGCATCAGGAATGATGGATGAAAAAGGAAAACTCAAACTAAAAGGAGTCAGTCCAAAAATGCTCAAAAGAATGAAACAGGAATTTGTAGAATGTCCAGTCTTAAAAGAAGATGTTCATTTCATACAATGTTTTGTGTGTACAAATTTCCAAAGCAGGGTAATGGGCAAAGTGCTCTGCAAAGGCGACAAGCTAAAATAATTCAAATTCGGATGAAAAGGTTCATCACATAACGAGTCTTCTCAGTTGGAGTTATATTCAAATAATGATTTCAGGGTTTGATTCACCTTCGCTTCAGGTAACCAGACAGCACCACACTACGAATTAATTTCTGATTATTCATGGTTTGATGTACAATGTTTTGATCTACATGATGTTTGATAAAACAAATTAGAACCATGGATCATGAAATTTTGTTAGAAAATACAATTAAAATTAAATGTAGTAGCACAAATTTTGGGATTTTTGATAAATAAATATGATGATAACTGCTCACGAAAGGCTCATTAATTAAATTAATTCAATAAATTCTAGTTTGGGAAAAGAAGATGTGGGAATTACAGTTTCAAAAAATAAGGATTTTAGTGAGTGGTATACACAAGTTGTGCTAAAAGCAAAGCTTGCAGACTATGCACCAGTTAAAGGATTGATTGTTCTTAGGCCTGACGGATATTCCATATGGGAATCATTAAAAAATACATTTGACAAAAAGTTTTCAAAAAATGGGATCAGGAATGGATTTTTGCCAATATTAATTCCAGAGTCACTATTAGGAAAAGAACAAAAACATTTTGCAGGATTCAATCCAGAAGTGTTTTGGGTAACACATTCAGGTACCAATAAAGTAGGAGACAGACTTGCGTTAAGACCAACTTCTGAAACATTAGCATATACATTGTATTCAAAATGGATTCAAAGCTGGAGAGATTTGCCATTAAAAATTAATTTTTGGAATACAGCATTAAGAGCAGAAATCAAAGCCACAAAACCATTTCTTAGAACATCAGAATTTTTGTGGCAAGAAGGACACACAGTACACGCAACAAAAGAAGAAGCTGAAGAAGAAGTAATGAAGATTTTAGATATTTACAAAAAAACAGTGGAAGAAGAGTTAGCAATTCCTGTAACAATAGGTAGAAAAAGTGAAAAAGAAAAATTCGTAGGTGCAGTATATACAACAACTATGGAATCAATAATGCCAGACGGGAAAGCATTACAAATGGGCACATCTCACTTTTTAGGACAAAATTTTTCTAAACCGTTTGAAGTAAAATTTGCAGATAAAGATAACGTAGAACATTTTGCATGGCAAACTTCGTGGGGAATTTCCTGGAGATTGATTGGGGCAATGATCATGGCTCATGGCGATGATAAAGGATTAGTGCTACCACCTAAAGTGGCACCAATGCAAGTAGTAATTGTTCCAATTTATAAAAACAATGAAGGAAAAAATAGCATATTGCCCAAAGCAGAGGAGATAAAGGCAGAGTTAGAGTCAAAAGACATTAGAACACATGTAGATGACAGGGAAGGATTATCACTGGGATACAAATTCAACGATTGGGAACTCAAAGGGGTTCCTTTACGAATAGATATAGGTCCAAAAGATATAGAAAAACAGAGTGTCATTGTTGCAAAAAGATACAATCAAGAAAAAATTAATTTAAATTTTTCTGAAATAAATAAAATATCAATCATGCTAGATAAAATTCAAACAGAGATGTTAAAAAAAGCCAAAAGAGAAGCAGAAAACAACACATTAGAAATTTCAGATTATAATGAATTTAAATCAAAAATAGAGAAAGGAGGTTTCTTCAGATCACCATGGTGTGGAAAACTAGAATGTGAAAATAAGATCAAAGAAGAAACAGGTGCAGAAATTAGAGCCATACCATTTGAAAGTGAGAATACAAACCAAAAATGCATCTATTGTCAAGAACAAAGTACAGCCATACCAATTTTTGCAAGAGGGTACTAGAGAGAATACCCACAAACATAATAATAGAAATAAATAATTTTTCAATTATGACATCAAATCCAGAGTTACAAACAGAGGTTTCATTATTAGAGCAATTTAAGGAAACACGGAGTAGAACATTAGAATTGGTAAAGACTTTGGAAAAAGATGATCTTGTAGTTCAAACTGCATTTTTTACGAGTCCTCCAAAATGGCACATAGGTCATGTAAGTTGGATTTATGAAGCAATCATGAGCAAAATAGATAAAAATTATGAATTTTATTCTAAAGAATTTTCAGAGTATCTTAACTCGTATTATCAACAATTTGGAGTGCCACAAGATAAAAGATTACGAGGAGTTGTATCAAGGCCAACAACAGACCAAATCTTGCAATATTTTGACGTGATTAATCAAAGAGTGGTAAAGTTTATTGAAACTCAAGTTTTGAATGAAGAGATCAAAAAACTAATAGTTATGGGATTTCATCATGAATGCCAGCATCAAGAGTTACTAGTGTATGATTTACAACATTTACTTGCAGAGCAGTACCTACCAATAAAGAAAAATGAAATTATGAAACCAAATAATGTTGAGAAAAAATCAATAGATATCAAAGGAGGATTCTACACATTAGGAAATAACAAAAAAGATTTTTGTTACGACATAGAATCACCAGAACATAAAGTATACCTTCAGGATTACAAATTAGATGTATTTCCCATAACAAATCAACAGTATATGAAATTCATGGAAGATGGAGGTTATGAAACATACAAGTATTGGCTGTCAGACGGATGGGAGAGAGTAAAAAATAACAAATGGAATTCTCCAATGTATTGGGAAAAAATAGATGATAAATGGCACGTAAGAGACTTTTTAGGAATTAGAGAAATAAACCCAAATGAACCAGTGTGTCATGTTAGTTATTATGAAGCAGATGCATACTGTAAATGGGCAGGTAAAAGACTCCCAACAGAAGCAGAATGGGAAAAAGCTGCTTGTTGGAATGAAGATAGACAAGAAAAAACAACATTTCCATGGGGAAACGAAAATCCCACTCAAGACAGATGTAATTTACTTGAGTCATATCATTGGGGATGCTCAGAGATAGGATCATATCCAAATGGAATTAGTCATCTAGGATGTCAACAAATGATTGGGGATGTATGGGAGTGGACTGCATCAGAATTCACAGGATATCCAGGTTTCAAATCAGGATTTGATGAATATAATGACAAATGGTTTACAAACCAAAAAGTTTTGAGAGGGGGTTCTTTTGGAACTCCAAAAATGTCAATCAGGGGAAGTTATAGAAATTTCTTTAGATTAGATGAACGTTGGTTATTTGCAGGGTTTAGATGTGCAGAGAACAACTAGTTTTTTGAAACTAGTGTTAAAGAAAAATGAGTTTTCTCATCTAACCAAATATGATTAATTTTAAAGCCTGTTTTTCCCAAAAGAGTGTGGATTTGATTCAGAGTGTACTTGTGAGAATATTCAGTATGAATTAATTCATTCTTTTTTAAATCTAAAGAAAAATTAGATTTTGAGATAGTTACAGATTGGTTAACCAAAGATTTTAGATACATTTCAATTCTTTGATCTTTCTTATTGTAAAATGAATAGTGTGAAAAATTATTCAAGTCAAAATTAGCATCAAGTTCATCATTTATTCTAGCAAGAACATTAAGATTGAATTGTGCAGTAATACCTTGAGCATCATCATATGCAGATTCTAAAATTTTTGAATCTTTTACCAAATCCAAACCAATGAGGAATAAATCACCAGATTTCATTGTAGAGTTTATTTTTTTTAGAAATACTTGTCCGTCATCAGGAGAAAAATTACCAAAACTAGAACCTAGAAAAATAATAAAATTATTTTTGTCATCATAGTTTTTTAAAAATTCCAATCCACCTTCATAGGTATCAATTATACCAGTAATGTGAAGAGTGTCGTAATCCTGAAGAAGCAATTCAGAACTCTCAGTCAAAATTTCAGAGATATCTATTGGGAAATATTCAGTTTGAGTTTGTAATTTTGTAAAAATATCAAGAATAAGCCTAGTCTTAACTGATGCACCACTACCTAATTCCACTAATCGGAAAGATTCGTCAATAAATGAAGATAGTTCAGTTTGTAATTTTTTTAAAACACTAATTTCAGTTCTTGTAGGATAATACTCAGGCAGAGCACAAATCTTTTCAAACAAATCAGAGCCTTTTTTATCATAGAAAAATTTAGGACTAATAGATTTGGAATCCCCATTAAGACTAGAAAAGATCTCTTCAGCAAATGTTTTCTCAACTTTACTGGCATGAGTCTTAAAGTATTGAAGCTTAGAATCTACAACATATTTTTTGTAATCTAGATTTCCCTGAATTGTTTTGTTCAAGTATTAGATCGATCTTTATTTAGCATAAATGCGTTATCCCAAATTTTATGCATAAAAGATATTTCTTGATATACTTTGAGATATAACAACAAGTAATGAATGAGATATTAAAAGTAGAACATTTAAAAAAATATTTTACAAAAAAAGGGATATTTGGAACAAAATCAAACACTGTCAGAGCTACAGATGATGTATCTTTTTCATTAAAAAAAGGGGAAGTGTTTGTTTTAGCAGGAGAATCAGGTTCTGGAAAATCTACAATTGCCAAGTTGATTTTAAAATCAATTGAATTAGATTCTGGAAAAATATTTTTTGAAGAACAAGAGATAGACAATAAAAAAGACAACATAGCAAAAATTAGAATGAACTGCCAAATGATCCATCAGGATCCTTATGACTCGATTAACCCAAGAATGAAAATTAAAGACATTGTATCAGAACCATTAGAAATACACAAAATAGGAAATAAAGAAGACAGAGACAAAAGAGTGATGGAAGTTTTACAAGAAGTCAAACTAGAACCAACTAGAGAAATTATGAATAAATATCCACATGTGTTATCAGGAGGACAGAGACAAAGAGTAGTCTTAGCAAGAACACTTGCATTAAAACCAAAAATAATTCTTGCAGATGAACCTGTATCAATGTTAGATGTATCAATTAGAGCAGAAATACTTGAGTTAATGCATAAACTACAAAAAAAATACGATATTTCATTTATCTATATTACACATGATTTAGCTACTGCCAAATATTTTGGTCAGAGAATAGGAATTTTGTATAGGGGGAAGATTGTGGAGATGGGCCCAATTAACCAAGTGCTAAATAAACCAAGACACCCATATACTCAGGCGTTAATTGATGCAATCTCAGAGCCAGATCCAGATAATTTGCACAGGGAGAAGAAAATCAGAATAAAAGAATCAACAGGTGAGGATATTTACCAAGGATGTAGATTTAGAACAAGATGTCCATATGTTATTGACAAATGTGTGAAAGAGCCAAAATTAGAACAAATTGATGAACATTATTCTGCATGTTATGTGGAATTAGATTAGGAAGTTTTCACAGAAGGCAATCGCTTATCTTTGTAAGTGACAACATTAGATACGCCGTTTTTTGGAAATACACCATAGATCAGTTTTGCTTTTTGTATAACAGAATCTTTAAGAGACACCATTATGAATTGGCTTTCTTTAGATCTTTCCTCTAAAATTTTTGCCAGTCTTTTAGAGTTTGGCGCATCAAGATGTGCATCAACTTCATCAAACAAGTAAAACGGGGATGGTTTTAGTTTTTGTAAAGCCAAAACAAATACAATTGCAGCTAATGTTTTCTCACCACCACTAATCGAAGTAGATTCTCTTTTTGGTTTATTTGGGAATTGAATCAAATAAGAGATTCCAGAATTAAAAATATCATCTTCATTTTGTAATTCTAGCCAAGCATTACCATCAGTCATTTTATTGAAAATTAAGCGAATCTCTTTATCGACTTTATCAAAGGCATCCAAGAAAGTTTGACGTTTGTCTTTTTCAATATCTTCAATGAATTTTACAATAGAGTTTCGTTCAGATTCAAGAGAGTTCTTTCTAGTAGACATTGAACGGTAGCCATAAGATACTTCAATGTATGTTTCAGGAGCTTTGGCATTTAATGCATTAAGAGATAACAACTCAGTTGTTAAACCATGTACAATAGACTCAACATCAAATGTCTCCACATCTTTATCAAACCCAAGTGCAGACAATAGTTGCCGTAATTTAGTTTCTTTTTCTATTAAATCAGACAAGTCACGACTCAAAGAATCAGATTGTCGTTCAATAGCATTGATCTGTTTTGTAAGTTCTTTATCCTTTTCAGATACAATTTTTAATTTATCATCATATTCTTTTAATTGACCAATAGAAGAACCAGATGAAGAGATAAGTTCTTGTTCTTTTTCTCTAAGTTCTACAAGAATTTTATTTTTTGATTCTTTTTGAGATTCTAGCTCTTTAATTTTTATTTCTAATTCTTCTTGTTCAGATTTGAGGGAATTTTCTTCATCATGAAGACGGCTAGATTGAGATTTTTCCAGATTATCCTGTGTCTCCATAGTTGTAAGTTGATATGACTGATCACGATATTCAGTCATAATAGTAGTATGTAATTTTTCAATCTCTGTTTTTTTAAGATTGATGCTTTGTAATTCACTTGCAATTCTAGTTTGTTCACCACTTGCATAAGTTTGTCCAACAATTGAGATTTGATCATCTATAGAATCAATGTGAGATTCATCAGCGCTAATTTGAGATTCAAGGAGATTATTTTTGGCAGTTAAATCCAAAATCCTTTTTGTTAATTGTTCTTTTATAACAAATACAGATGAAAGTCTAGATTTTAAATTAGAGTGATTTTCTGTGGCAGAGGACAAAGATTTTTCAGATAATGAAAGTCTGTCGTTGTTTAATTTAATGGCATTATCTAGTTTTTTGATTTCTTGTTTTTTATTTAGCATTATTTTTTTGACTAAACTAATAGATTGGAACAAACCTTCAATGTCGCTACTTAGAGAAATTAATTTCGTAAGTTTTGAAATTTTAGAATTGTTATCAATTGTGACAGTACTGCCTTTAACTTCAAAGAATTCGCCACCAAGAGTTACTGCTTTATAGCCAGATTGAGATAGATTATAGGCAGATTCCCTAGTCTCAGTTAGAACAATATTACCAAACAGAAAAGTTTTGAGTGCAGAATATGCAGGATTACATCTCACATTATCAGATAAGACCCCTATAACTCCAGGTTCTTTTGGAAGAGTTAATTTGAACTTTGGAATAGCATCAAGTGGAATAATTTTTAATTTTGGAAGTTTTTTATCCCTTGCAACTTCGGCTATTCCCAATAGTGTTGCAAAGTCTTTGACAACAATTGCTTTAATCCAATCAGAGCTAGCTGCTAAAACTGAACGTTCATATTTTTTATCCCAAGAAATCATTTCGTATACTAGTCCTTCAATACCAAGTCTTTGTGCATCTTCTTTTAATTTTGCAACAGTATAGTCTTCATGCATGAATCCTTTAACAGTTTTAATTTTAGATTCATAACGTGTTGCTTGTTGATCTGATTTTTCAATAATTTGTCCCCATTCGTCTAAATCAGTAAGAATGCGAGATTTTTTCACAGAGTATTTTTTTATTCTAGATTTTAATTCAGTGATTGTAGCTTTATTATTTTGCATTAAGGATTCCAGTTGAGTTTGTGCTTTACTTAGGTCTTCAATTGCAGATTCTATATCAGATAATTTTGAAGAATTTGTTTCAATAATTTGTGAAGATTGTTTTTTTTCATATTGATCTTTGGAAAATTTTAATTTTGCATCGTTTAGTTGTACATTAAGTGTTTTAATTTTTTCATCAATCATAGACTTTTTAGCGGCAGCTTCGGATTGTTTGGATAATACTTTTTGTCTTTGAGAATCTACAATCTCTAATTCTCTATCAATGTTGTTTTTCTTTTCATTTATTTCTTGTATAGATTCTTTTATTTTTTGAATTTGAGTATCAATATCAGTTCGTGCATTACTAATAGAGTCTAATTCTATCTTAAGTTCAGGAACTCTTGTGGAAATTACTTTAATTCTTTTTTGAGATACAGAGATTAAACTATTGTCAGTTTCATATTGTTCCATTGCTGTAGCAATTTCAGAATCTAAGGCAGATTTTGTTTGATTGTAAGCATCAGCTTCCCCCATCAATTTCGATTTTTTAGTTTCAAGCGTTTCAATTTCTGTTCGTAGAAAAATCCGCTCTTCTTCAAATTTTGTGACTTTGGTAGTCAAAGTGTGTAAAGTAGTCTCTTTGATAGCTTTTTTGCCAGAAATATCCTTCATTTTATTGGCCGCATCAATAGCTTTGTACCGATTTAGTTCTCTTTCAAGGATATCATGACGTAGCTTTTGGTTTCTTTCTTCTTCAAGTTCATCAATTCTTTTTTTGATTTCACCCATTTTGGCAAGAGCAATTTCCAGTCTTCTATCTGCTTCATCTAGTTGTTTTATAGATTCTATTTTTTTATCATCAAAATATGAAAGACCAATTAAATCCTCAATAGTTTTTCGTTTTTCCTCAGATGTGAATTCAGAAATTCGAGTAACGGTTCCTTGTTGTATAGCATTTAATTGCCCTAAACCAGCATTTGCCATATCAAGTAAATCAAGAATATGGCTTCGGTTTGTTTTCTTTTTGTTTAGATAGTATGTATTTTCACCATTTCCATCCATCTCTCTAGTAATTTCAACAATGTCAGCATCTACAGGGATTTTTCTATCCAAATTATCAAAGTGGACACTTGATCGGGCCATTTTTGGTCCACGTCTATTTCCTTCAATATCGTGAATAAGTGATCGGAGTTTATCAACTCTCATAACTTTTGGCTTATTTTCACCCATTGCAAAAATAATGGCATCCAAGATGTTACTTTTACCAGAACCGTTTGGTCCAGAAATTGAAACAAGTCCAGGTTCAAACTGAACTGTAGTATTCTTAAATCCAAATGACTTGAAACCAAAGATCTCAACTTTTTTTACATGAACCAATGATAATAATTTCTTAATACGAAGGATAATCGGTAGTTAACAAGTTTAATTGACATAATTGCATAATTTTTCTTGTTGTGTTATGATATTTTTCGTAGTGGTCAAATCATATTAAAGATAAATTTGTAAATTGATCGCGTGTTTACACCCACTATAATTACCAATAAAGAATTGTAAATTCGTGGCAAAGCTTGGATTAATTCAAATTACATCACAAAGTACAAATCAAAAAGGAATTGAACAAGTTTCAAAAATTTTAAAAAAATTAGGAAGGACAGACACGAACATTGTATGCCTGCCAGAGCAATGGCTAAGAAATAACGAGATAGATGATTCTGATGTAGAATTTTCAGAGTTTAAGAAAATAACAAAAGAATTTTCCACGACCACAATTCTAGGAGCATTTTATGGAATCATCAAGGCTAAGTCATCAATAATTTCTCCAATAATAGGGGGTTGACCCAAAGACGATGTCATAGGCAGATAAGAAAAAATCCATCCTTTTGACTAAACGAGATAATGTCAAGCCTAGAAAAGAGGCTAAAATTTTTGATATAGCCTGCAAATTTGGAGTGGTGATTTGTTACGACAGGGTATTTGCAAAGTAGCCAACACATTTGTAAAAAAAGGAGCCAAAGCATTGTTTTCACCAAGTCGAATAGTCCAACGGGGGATTAAACCATGACAGATGTATGTTCAAGTTAGAGCATTGGAGAAGAGTCCCAATTTTAGCAGCAAATGTAGAGAATCAGAGATTTGGCGGTAGTCTCACCATAGATTTAATCAAAAATAACAAAGTAATGACAACAAAAGTTATGAGACTAAATGGGAAATGTGGATCAAGTGAAGAATTTGATTTGGACAAATATGAAGAGAGTAGAAGAGTTAGATTTTCAGATTCTAATAATAGACGTCTTGCGTGATTATTTCTAGGCGTGAATTTTGCTGCAGGATTTTTCAAATTGGTTGAGAAATTTGAATTTTCAGGTATGAATTCTGTTAAAATACAAAATTTGAGAAAAAATCTCTATAATTACGCAAGAGGTCTAATAACTATAACCATATGTGCCAAAATCAGCTAGGAAATTAGATGGTACTTGCATTCGTATCAAGAAAGTAAGAAATGCAAACAAACACACTACCCTTCCTGAAAAAAAATATTTGATGTTTGTAGGATTGGATGTTCACAAGAACTCTGTACAGGTGGCAGCAGTAGATGAGATTGGCAAATTATTATTTAACAAAAAGATTTCCAGTGATTTTTCTGCTATTAGCAAAATTACATCCAAAATTCCAAAGAACGCAAAATATGTTTTAGAGTCATCATCTGTCTGGTATGGCCTTTATAGACACATGACAGACAAATTACATCTTGATGTTATACTATCTAATCCATACAACACAAAGATAATAGCATCATCACTCAAAAAGACTGATAAAATTGATGCGTACCATCTTGCAAATTTGCTACGAGGAGGGATACATTGCAGAATCATTTGTGCCAGATCACACAATTGTGCAATACAGACAGCTTGTAAGACATCGACACAAGATTATACGCGTTATTGTAAAGATGAAGAATTCCATACATGGTATTACACTACAGGAGGGAATCCATATCAAAGCAACACCATTTTCCTCAGAACACATACGTGCACTTGGAAAATTGGAGAGTTATAGAATAGATTCGTACCTACAAAGCATAAAATTTCACAAAAAGGAGGTTGCAAAAATAGATTCCATGATACGTCGCATGGTAAATGATAATCCTGATGTGTGTATTTTGATATCAACACCTGGAGTTGGACCATACACAGCATTGAGCATATTCTCAGAAATTGCAGAGATTAGTAGATTTTCAAATTCTCACAAGTTATGTGCATATGCAGGGATTGTTCCATCGGTGAGAAATTCTGCAGATACAATACATCACGGAAGAATTACAAAGAGAGGAAGCACCATGCTAAGATGGTTGCTAGTGGAGGCAATTCATGCACATGTTAGATACGCACCAGATAGCGACATTACAAAATTTTATAATCGCATTAAAAAGAAAAGAGGATCATCCAAAGCTGCAGTAGCTGGTGCATCAAAGTTATTGCGTGTTATTTATTGGATGTTAAAGGAGAGGAGAGAATTTGTACAAAATTATAGTTAGGACTGCAAGTCGCGTTGAAATTTATGAGGGACAAGGCCTCGTCTAATAACTGCGAACAATCCTAACTAGGATGAAGATAGCATTGAGAGAATAGTCTCGTATGGATACATGTCTGCCATCTTTTGATTGAAACCATTCTCTAACGAAAGCCATGCCCTAATGTTTAGAAAGAGATGAAATGTATCAAAACAATTCACATGAATAATTTCAGTGACTAGTCACCTGCAACAAATTCTTCACAAGCAGCTTTTGCTTTAACATCAGAAGTTTGTTCAATAGGATGTTTCATTAAATATGCACTAGCAGGCTTGATTGGTCCGCCCACGCCTCTATCAAGTGCAATTCGTGCTAATCGGATTGCATCAATTACAATGCCTGCAGAATTAGCTTTGTCATCAACTTCTAAACGTACTTCCATATTGTAAGGGATATTTGCCCATTGACGACCTTCAATTCGCATAAACATGAGTTTTGTGTTACCTAAAAAAGGAATAAAGTCAGAAGGGCCGACATAAATTTGATCATCATCTAATCTTTCATCAAGCTGACTTTGAACACTTTCAGTTTTAGAAATCTTCTTTGAAACGAGTCTATCTTGTTCTTTCATGTTTAAGAAATCAGTGTTGCCACCAACATTGATTTGATATGTTTTTTCAATTTTAGTTCCTCTATCATTACATAATTTAGCTAAAGTTCTATGAACAATAGTGGCACCAACTTGTCCTTTGATATCATCGCCGATACAAGGAATATTTCTGTCTGCAAATTTTTTTGCCCATGTTTCATCAGACGCTATAAACGAAGGAATGCAATTTACAAATGCAGTATTAGTATCAAGGCAAATCTGTGCCCAATATTCAGTTACTTTATCAGAACCAACAGGCAAATAAGATACAATTATTTCAACACCAGAATCTTTGATTACTTTTTTAACTTCTTCAGTTATTTGTTCTACAGATTTTGGATTTTCAATAGGTTTTATTCGATTTTCAACCCACAGCCCAACACCATCTAGAATTGGACTTTCGTAAATTTTGGCATCGTTTTTTGGTAATTCATCTTGAGGAATCCAATCAACCATATTGGGAAATGCATAGATTCCTTCATGAAGAAGTTTTCCAACTTTATTTTCACCAACATCAAAACCACAAACAAAATCAATATCATGAATACCATAACCAGCTAATTTATCATGAATAATTCCAGTAACTTCTTGAGTAGGGTTTTTTCTATAATATTCAATTCCCTGAATAAGACCAGAAAAACAATTACCAATACCCACCAAACCAACTTTAATTCTTCCCGTCATTCTAAATTTGGTGTTATTAGATGGGTTTAAAGTTTTCTTAGAGAATAGAGAAAAATCATTTTGACGAAGGCAGGATTTTATACTTGACACCAACACACAAATTCACGATAGACCTATAGGTCGTCCAGTTAAAGATATAGAAATTCATTCAAACATCACATTAAAAAAAATTGAAGAATTATCAAAATCAAAAGGATTTGAATCAGTAAACCCATCAAACAGATTAGAAATTTTAACAGAGATGATTTCAGATAAAAAATGTTTAAGATTCATTTCATTTGTAGAAGCAGTTGTGTATCAACAATCCTAAGAGGCATTATCAAAGACATTAGCAAAAACAAATGGTTTGATGTTGCAATTACAACATGTGGTGCATTAGATCACGACATTGCACGGCATTTTTCACATTATAAAGAAGGGTCATTTACAATGGACGATATGAAATTAACAAATCAAGACATAGATTAGGAAACGTCCTCGTCCCAGTGGATAGTTACGAACCGTTAATTGAAGAAAAAATACAGGGATTTTTGGAAGAAGAATATCAAAAAGAAGCCAAAGAGATGAGTGCCACAGAAATTTGTAAGATGATTGGAATGCATTTGGAAGAAGATTCTTTTCTTTATTGGGCAATTGGTGGAATCAACATAGAGAAGGGTCAGATTATGCGTTTTACATAACTACTGCACAAAAATTTGATGGGAGTCTTAGGGGTGCATTAGTAAGAGAGGCATTTCGGGGAGGGAAAGTAGCGCAGATTGCAAAACAATCAACACTTTATGCAGAAGGGGCAATAATATTGCCATTCATTTATGCGGTATTAATTTCAAAATTATAAAAATAGAATCAGATAAAAACTATTATTTGATCAATATACAAAGTAATCATTGAGCCTCAGAATTCGAATTAGGGAAATTAAAAAAGTGAATCTAGAAGAAGGATATCTCATAGATGGATTTCCCTCAATAGGATTCAGCAGCGCCATTGCAACAGAATCAATGATTCATACATCACAATTTGAATTAGGGGGAGTTATAGATTCAGATAGTTTCCCCCCAATCAGCGTAATAAAAAAAGGAAAGCCAGAATTTCCTACAAGGATTTTTGTAAATGAGGGATTGAAAGTCGGCATATTTTTGTCATATTTAACATTAGATCAATCACTACACAGAGTTATAGCAAAAACAATGTTGTCATGGGCAAAAAAACAAAAAATAAAATTAATTGTAAGCAGTGTCGCAATAAAATCACCAGACGGTAATGAAGAAATGATGGGGATTGGGAGTACCGAATCTGCAAGAAATAAAATAAAAAAAGCAGATCTCAAAATATTAGATCACGGAACTGTACCAGGAATTCCAGGAATATTACTAAATGAAGGAAACATGATAAATCAAGATGTCATAGTGATAATTTTTCATACCAATGGGGAAGGTCCAGATTTTAAATCAAGTGCAAAGTTATGTATGGCAATGTCAAAATTAATTCCAGGAGCATCTTGTGATATTCCATCATTACAAAGAGAAGCTGAAAGAGCAGAAATCACAATCAAAGAGACGCAAGAAGAATCAAGACATCTTAAAGATTCAATGTATAGATAAAATAATTCAACTGGATTTATTGCATAATCAGATAATAGTAAAACAATGACTCAAATTTTTGAATTTGCTATAATGGTAATTGTTATTTCTGCATCAGGAGTGATGACACCAGGACCACTTTTTGCAGCAAATATATCCTATGGATTACGAGAAGGAACCAAATCAGGCATCAAGATGGCAATAGGCCATACGATTGTCGAATTTCCATTAATTGTTTTGTTAGGCATAGGGGCATTTTCTTTAAAAACATTCCCAGAGTTTAGAATAATAATTTCTGTTGTGGGTGCAATTACACTTTTTGTGTTTGCATTAATTCAAATCAAAACAACATTACAAAATAACAAAAAGATCACAACAAAATCAAAGCAAGGACCATTAATTACAGGAATATTACTTAGTGCGTTAAATCCATTTTTCATCATATGGTGGCTAACAATAGGATTCAAATTGATTTCAGACGCCATGCTAATTTGGGCATTTTCAGGCATAGTGATAATGTTCTTCTTACATATTTGGATGGATTTTGTTTGGTTAGGAGGAATATCATTTCTAGCATCAAAAAGTTCAAAGGTAATCTCAAATAGAAATTATAAAATCATGATGGTTGGATTAAGTTTGTTGTTAGTGTATTTTGGAATTACATTCATAACAGATATCATACCTTAACCACAATCTAAAGTTTCTATGTATGAATTACATTGATCATTGTGTAAATCAATTCTTTCAACAACATTTTCACAAAATTCAGGATCTAAGGATTGTTCGTATGAAGAGATTTCATTTAAAATCAATACATGTGAAAGTCCACAAGGATCATAAGTAAATCCAATTACAACAACAAACAAAATCCCAATTAAAAGTATGATTAAGAATGTTAGATTAATTTTTTGAAATATCAATTTCTATAGTAGAAACATTACGTTTTTTTCCATCTTGAGAGGTTAAAGAATTAGATGTAATTCTTACATCACTAATTACATATCCTACAAAATCCATTCGTTTTACAATCATTTGAGAGACATCAACAGCTTGAGTAATTCGTTTACCTCTTGCTTTGATAGTAACAATAGTTCTAGTTGAAAGTTGAGTTAAGGTTGCAGAAACATAAGTCATTATGGGTTTAGTTCCAACAAAGATTACATCACGTTCTTCTGGTGCTTTTGGAGATTTAGAAGTTTCCGGGGAACTTGGTTCTGGTGTTGGTTCTGGTGTTGGTTCTGGTGTTGGTTCTGGTGTTGGTTCTGGTGTTGGTTCTGGTGTTGGTTCTGGTGTTGGTTCTGGTGTTGGTTCTGGTGTTGGTTCTGGTGTTGGTTCTGGTGTTGGTTCTGGTGTTGGTTCTGGTGTTGGTTCTGGTGTTGGTTCTGGTGTTGGTTCTGGTGTTGGTTCTGGTGTTGGTTCTGGTGTTGGTTCTGGTGTTGGTTCTGGTGTTGGTTCTGGTGTTGGTTCTGGTGTTGGTTCTGGTGTTGGTTCTGGTGTTGGTTCTGGTGTTGGTTCTGGTGTTGGTTCTGGTGTTGGTTCTGGTGTTGGTTCTGGTGTTGGTTCTGGTGTTGGTTCTGGTGTTGGTTCTGGTGTTGGTTCTGGTGTTGGTTCTGGTGTTGGTTCTGGTGTTGGTTCTGGTGTTGGTTCTGGTGTTGGTTCTGGTGTTGGTTCTGGTGTTGGTTCTGGTGTTGGTTCTGGTGTTGGTTCTGGTGTTGGTTCTGGTGTTGGTTCTGGTGTTGGTTCTGGTGTTGGTTCTGGTGTTGGTTCTGGTGTTGGTTCTGGTGTTGGTTCTGGTGTTGGTTCTGGTGTTGGTTCTGGTTTATTTCTAGAATCAAATTCTGATAAAATATCTTCTGCATCATTAGATTTATTGTTGCTCAATTTTAAATTCCTGCTATAACAAATTTCCCTCTCGCTTTTATTTAATTTTTCAGGTATTTCCTTTCAGATAGTCCTCAAATAATTTTTCAAGATCGTCATCATTATCACATTTCTTAATTTGTTCGACCAAATCTGCTTCTTCGATTTCATAACAGTTCAAAACATCCTGAGAATCTTTGAAAAGTAGCATCGCCTTATTCTTGAAAATACAGTGATAGAGTTTTTCTTTCTCCATTTTTTCAGGTTTCAAATTTACACCATTTTCATCAACAGATACAGGATATTCCATAAAATATGATTCTTTTATCAATATTTAGATGAATACACAATATTGTAATAATCATAATAGATTAGAAAGATATTGGAAACAAGAATAGTTTTCCACATAGATTTTGATTATTTCTATGCTCAATGTGAAGAAACAAGATCACCAGAATTAAAATCAAAACCAGTATGTGTTTGTGTATTTTCAGATAGGGGCGGAGATAGTGGTGCGATTGCAACTGCAAATTATACAGCAAGGGAATACGGGGTCAAATCAGGAATGCCAATTGTTTTTGCAAAAAAAAGACTAGAAGAGAGAAAAGATGCAGTATTTTTACCAGTTGATTTTGATTTCTATACAAAAGTCTCAGAGAAAGCGATGAAGATTATGAAGGAGAATGCAGATGTTTTTGAATATGTCGGCAGAGATGAAGCGTATTTAGATATAACAAAAAAAATAGAGGGAGATTTTGAAAAAGCAAATCACATAGCTCAAAGAATCAAAAACACCATAAGAAACAAAACAAAGCTTAGTTGTTCAATAGGAATTTCTCCAAATAAACTAATTTCGAAGATTGCATCAGATTTTCAAAAACCAGATGGATTAACTATAGTATTTCCAGAAAAAATTGAGGTATTTTTAGAGCAATTGAAAATCAGAGCAATTCCAGGAATTGGTAAAAAAACAGAAACCAGATTTTTAGAGATGAATCTAGAGACAATTCAAGATTTAAAAAAAATAGACATTTTTACATTAAACAAAGAGTTTGGTAGAAAAACAGGGACATGGATTTACAATGCAGCAAGAGGTATAGATAATGAACCAGTAAAAGAGAAAGAAGCAAGAATACAATATAGTAAAATTACAACATTGAAAAAGGATTCAAAAGATTATGAATTTTTATTTGAAAATATCCTCGCACTTTGTAAAGAAGTGCATGACGTGGTTAAAAAAAACAATCAGATGTTCAGATCAGTAGGCATACATTTTGTACAGTCAGATTTATCAAACAAATCAAAATCAAAAATGTTAAGGAATCCAACTATCAGCATTGAAGAATTACAAAAAACGGCAGACCAGTTACTAAAAGAAGCACTAGAGAATCAAACTAGTACAATAAGGAGGCTAGGAGTAAGAATATCTGAACTTTCAGACATTCAAGGACAAAGTAACATTACATCTTATTTTTAGAACAAATTATCTTTTAGAGTTTTTCAAACGTCTTGATTCAATGAGAACCACGACTAAAATAAACGCAAATAGCCACGGTAGAAACATTATTTCACCGGCTATTTTGTGATATTCCTCCCATGCCACAGGGTCAGTAGTTACTTTAAGAGCATACCAAGATAGTGAAAAAATTCGAATTAAATTAACAATGATGGTTCCAATAATGCCTAAAATAAAATAAATTGATTTTCGAGTTCTAGGAATGTTTAGTTTTAGCATAAAGGCCCCAATCACTAATGAAAAAATAATAATACTATGAACGCCAGCTGATGGCCAAAACACCTGAAGGGCCATGGAACCATGATCACCACGTAAGAACATTACATTATCTCTAGCAATAGCAGTTCCAAGATCAAGGGCAGTAATCACCCAAACATTTGCTTGAACAAAATATGGAACAATATATTGTAATGGACCAAGTGTGTCATATGGGAAAAATGCATCAAGTGAGAGTATTATTGCAGTACCAGTAAGAAATATCGGAGCAGCAGGACCAATTCTAATCCAACGCTTTCCAAAGAAGATACTCAAAGCTACAATTACAAAGATTGCCATCACAATAAAATCCCACATCCAAGTCCAAGAATCAACTAATTGTACATTAAAGAGGATTTCAAAATCAACTATGTATTCTCGTAGACCATACTCTAATGAAACAAGATAGGCCATAGTTGCAAGAGCTATAGGAATTACAACAAGTAATTTTTTCTTTGAAATTACAATTTTTAATCCAATTAATTCAGCTACAATGAAGATCAATGCAAAAAAGTAACCACCTCTACCCTGATTCCAACTCCAAGAGATAGAATCAGGAAATGCAATCATTGCAAAGAGAATAGGACTAGAAATTATAGAAATTCCAAAAATCAAATTCCAGTTCTGCATCATGTGGAATCATAAAAAGGCAAATAAATATCTCAACTTTGTAAATTTCTAAAATCCATTAGAGATTATAGAAAATTAGAATGAGGTCAATCTTCTGCATCTTCAATTTCATCAGCCTCAGGATCTCTCCTGCTAGGCCTAATCGGAATATAGATAAATGTCACAATAATACTTGAACCAACTAGAAGATAGATTCCAAGGTTGCAAAAATTTGCCTAATTGGTAATTTCTAATGCATTAAGAATTGGGATCAAATTTACATTCATTTTTGAGGGATTTTACAGTGGTAAAGTAAGTAATTGTTAAAATTCCAATAGCAATTATTCGAATTTGGATTTCATAATTAGTGAGAAACGCAGTAGCAGTTGCACCAACTGAACCAAAAGTGGAGATCACAGCAAATCCTATAGGGCCGCAACTACATGCACCAGCTACTGCACCAATAACAGAGCCAAATATCCCACCACCCATTTTCTGTTTTGATTTTTTGAGAATATTGATTCGAAAGACATTCATCGGCAAAACCAAAGCAGATAGTGCAGAGATGGTAAGAATTAGAGAAAACCCAAATTCAGTGCCAGAAGGAATATGACCAACAACATAAGGCTCTAGAAAAATATATTCAGATAAAATCAACAATCCAACAAACATTGCTGAAAAAATAGCAACAGAGAAGAAAAGATATTTTGGATTTGAGAATACTAATGAAATTGCAGATATCATCTAGACCATTGTATCCAATATTTGTTTGAACACAGAGTATGGTTGTGCACCCCCAATTGGTTCTTGTCCATCAGGGCCTATAATGAAGAAACCCGGAGTTCCAGTCACACCATGATCTCGAGCTTGCTGGATATTATACTGAATACGTTTTGAATATTTTCCAGAATCAAGACAGCTTTCAAATAATTCCATGTCAAGTCCCAAGTTAAATGCAAATGCCTTTAATCGTTCATTGTTTGCCCAACCACCATCAATTTTAGGTTCTTGTGAATTGTAAAGGATGTCATGGTATTCCCAATACATTTGTTGGTCTTCAGCACAATATGATGCTTGAGCTGCTTTTGGAGAATCACGTCCCAAGAATGCTAAATCAACAAAAACTAGATTTGCCTTTCCAGTTTCAATATAATCTCTAAAGATTGCAGGTTTTGTATTGTGAAACCAATTAAAACACTGATGGCATTGATAATCACCAAATTCGACAATAGTAATTGGTGCAGAAGGATCACCTAGGATTGGGGAACCCATAGCAGTTGAGATAGTTCCATGAGTTCTGCCCATATCCAAATTAACAGTTTCAGCAGGAGATGCAAATAAGGAGGAAGCAATACCTGCAATAATTCCAATAACAATGACGCCTAAAATTACGCCTTTTTTGTTCATATTCAAAACAAAGAGACTTGGTTAAAAAAACTTATTCCAAATTCTGAGAGGATTTTCGTTTAAAGAGATTTACAAATTTTGTAATAGCAGTGTCAATTGGGCAAATCTCACATACAGCACCAGAAAAATGTCTGTCAAAATGATTGTCAAATTTTTCTCTAGAGTCAAAAACAAGATCACATTTTTCACAGTAGATCTTTGGCACATTATTCTTCAAAGGTTTTTTCACAAACATTTTGTGTAATTAGTGCTTATAAAGATCCTGTTGAAAGTCATTCAGCACACATAACAACTAAGGAGTATGTATCAAGCACTTTAGATGTATTTTGCCATCTCAGAAAACATATTCAACTCCCTTATCCTCCATGTTTCAAAGCATGTTAAAAATATAGAAAGCATCCTCATTCCCTGATTGCTTTTCATCTGTCCGCGAACATTTCTCTGCATGATACACTTTTGAATAGAATTTTCAGTGTCATTGTTAGTTGATGGAATACAGGGATATTTCACAAATGTAAACAGACTATTTCTTGCAGTTTTTAGTTTCTTACCAAACTGAATCATTTCTTTATCACCTGACATGTATTGACATATTATAGAATCTGTTTGTTTTAGTAAATTCAACGCATATCTTTTACGTTGTTTCTCTGAATGTTCTTGTATGCTATACCGTCTTGCACGATGCAATAGTTTTGAGAGTTTTCCATAAATGGTTTTAGCCTGTTTATCATTTGATTTTCTTGCAAGATATTTTGCATCACGCTGCAGATGTGCAGTGCATCTCTGTTTTACATTATCACAAAATACCGTTCTGTATGGAGCGTATCCATCAGATACTAGAATTCCTGTAAATTTTTTCCAATACTTTTTTAATATTTTAGCACCTCTACTGTACTCTAAAGTGTAATGAGCTTCAGTTTTGCTTCTTGCAACCTAACATCCATCCCATCTTTCCGTCAATTGGGAATGTCGTCTCATCTAATCCTAGGATCTTTTCAGTCACAATTTCACTACTATACTCTCTAACAAAATTTTATGATCTGTTGATCTGATTTATTTTACCAAATGCCATATTGATCAAAACATTACACATCAAACCATGAATAATCAAAAATTAATTCAAGCATACAAAGATGAAAAGAACGTCAAGGTAAAAGAAAGGCTATTTTTGATAAAGCGAGTATTACTTGAGAACCAAATTGCATCACATGTTGCAAAGAATCTTGGACGTGTACGTTCATGGGCATACAAATGGTTAGATAGATTTGCAGAATATGGAATTGCAGGACTGCAAGACTTGCCTAGAACTGGCAGACCAACTAGTATACCAAAAAAGAAACTAGTCAGCATTCAACTACAAATTGCAGAAAAACAATCCGGCTGGAGTGCAAAGCAAGTGATGAATCTGATTTATCAAAAATCAGGTGTAAAATATCATGAGGTTCATGTGTACAGATTATTACACAAATGGGGATTTGTTCCAAAGGTTGCAGCAAAGAGATTTGTAAATTCAGCTAGTGTTGAGGAAAAACTCTGGTTTAAAAAAACTCCAAAGAACAAATAGCCTCAAAAATAGCAAAAGGCTTTACAGTTCTTGCACAAGATGAGTCCATCTTTACTGCTGATGCGATATTTAGAAAAAAGATGTGGGTAAAGAAAGGAACCCGTCCAATTATTCTAGTAAACGGGTCACATCAAAAAACAATCATTTTTGGTGCACTGACTCATGACGGCAGGCAATTATTCAGACAATATGAAAAATTTGATCAGTACTGTTTTTTGGATTATCTAAAGGAATTGCACAGAAAGTTTGGCAAGATTCTAGTCTATGTAGACCGAGCACCACAACACAGATCAAAACTAGTACAAAAATATCTTGATGAGAATGCAGATGATGTTCTATTGAATTGGTTTCCAAAAGGCTCACCACAGTTCAATGCAGTTGAGGAAGTATGGAAGCAAGGAAAATACAATTTGTTGGTGTCACAGTATCAACCATCTCTAAGTAATCTGAAAAATAACATCTCCAAATATTACAGAACCAGACGATTCAATTTAGACATTCTCAAGTATATGCAACGAGAGGATGGTTGACGAACTTATGTTAGGAAGTATAGTGTCATGGTACAATGGTTCTAACATAATACTGCCAGTGCGAAGAATAGATTGTACTGTAGTGCAACTAATTTTCAATCCATATCTTTCTTGAAGAGTTACTCTAATGGTATCGTATGGCATTCTCTTTGAGAATAATGAGACCCCCTCACGTATTGCAGAAGCATCAAAGCATCCACATGGTGGAAGATTTCCATCTGTCTTGAAACTATCAGAGCAGTTCTTACAATTGTATTGATACAAGACATGCTCAGTTGCAATGTATTGAGTTGGTGGAGGGATTTCAACCGGAAATTGACCTGTTATCTGGAAAAGTTGCAGGTGTCAGTTGCAATGTATAGTTAAGGCATTAAATATTTGAACACTTTAACAACTCGAACCGCTCCATTATCTAGTCTCTTCTGCATGTGTTTTCTCATTTCAGTTCCATTTGCAAAGAATGTATTGGCATTACCATTTTTCTCTTCTCTCCACTGTATCTCAATTGGATTGAGTTCTGGAGTGTATGCAGGAAAATATCTAATTATTACTTTATTTTTTGGTGCTTTGAGAAATTCTTTTACTCGGACACTTTTGTGGTATGATGCATTATCTACAAAAAAGCAAACAGTAACAATTTCTTACCAAATTGTTTTTGCAGTGATTCTAAAAAATCAAGAAATGAGTCTGTGTTTGATTTATCATAGAACCTGCAAAAAAATACACCGTTATTGCCCAATGCACCAAATGATTGAAATTTTTCTCGAGTGTAATTAATTGGTGTGGTAATGTTATTGCCTGCAAGATACCATCCGCGCTTTATGTTGGGTGCTACTTTATTTGTTGACTCGTCCAGACATAGTGTGGTGTATCCCAATTTGGAATATTTTTTGATACTCCTTTTTGCGTTTTTTTAAAACGGGTTTGTTCCTCTTTTGAGGCTGATTTGTGATGAGTCTGTCTTGGTTTTTTAGATGAGAATCCGATTCTGTGCAGCAATTCACGCATTCCTCTTGCAGAGTATAGCGTGTTGTATTTTTTATTCACATGTGTAATTACCATTCTTGTACTCCACATGAATTGATTGAATCCAAACTTTTCTGGACCTGAAATTAGATCATCTCTTAATGACACTAGTTGTTTTTTATTTAAGAAACATCTAGAGCCAGAATATTCCTTACGGTGTGATGCAGTTATTCCCTCTTTATCCATTCGATTTAGCCAGTAGGACAGAGTTGATGGTATGACATCCAAACTGGCACATATCACAGAATATGGAATATCTTGTTTTCTTAGTATTGCAGCCTTTAATCTTATCTTCGCTTTTGCATTTTTTTCATTCTTGCATGTTTTTCTTAAAAAATTAATGCTTGTTCCTTTCATGAAATGGCTTCCTGAAGATACCATTAATGCTTTAGTTTGTTTTGACATGATTCTGTAAGTATAAACTATGATCTAGATCTTTTGGGTTAAAATAGTTGATAATTCGTTCAAAATTTATATGCCTAAACTATATTGAGTTGGTGGAGGGATTTCAACCATTATTCTTTTGGCAGTCTTGATTTGAAGGATATCTTCACTTCCACATTTGGGACATTCTAAACATTTGTGATGTATGGTACTAGTTGGGGTGAATTTCTGTGTTGTGCCCTTGTGACCCGGTATGCCACCACGTTTTGATTTGCCAGAATCAGAATCTCTGTTTTTCTTTGCATCTTGTTTCTGTTTTCTCCATTCAAGTGAATTTTTTGATGGTGGTGAGTGTGGATTTTCATAGTATGATAATTTTTGCATGAGTTGTTTTACTTTTTCTTGTAATTGTAAGATGATTTTCTCATGACCACACTCTGACATGTATTGTAGAATGATTTAGCTGATCTTTGATTTTTTGTGTAATGGTATTGATTTATGTGTGAAGCTTGATACATACACTAAGGAAGAATCTACAGGAGTACACAAAATTAACAGAGACATATCGCAGAATAGATAAATGAGATATAAATTAATATCAAAACTCATATTTGATGATGAAGGCCCAATAGATCAATACTGTAAATGACAAATATGAAGCCATCTGAATTAATTTTTCTAAAGGATAGATATTCACGATAGAAATCTGAATATTAACGGGATTTAAGATCAAGAAATAGAGATTTGGTAAAAATTATCACATATGATAAAATCTAGGATTATTTTACAGTATAGCAAATGATTAAACCTAGGTTTAAAATTTGTAATGTAAACTTATGGATATCTATTCAAGCAAATTTGCAATAATTATCATAATCGCGTTAGTCAGTATTTTAGCATTGCAAGTAGCTACAAATAGTAATGACCACCAACAATTAATTGATTCAGAAACATGTGAATTATACATAATGGATGCAAACATTAATGCAAAAAAATATCTAAACGAATTCGATACAAAATGTCTTGATTTCAAAAACCTAAGACCATAGAAAATTAATTAATGAAATAGATTAAAGATCATACATGGAAGGCCCGTCTGAAATAAATTCTGTATTTTGGAATGAAGAAAAGAAATCATGGGATTATAAAATGATCAAAGTTGATGAATATTTTGGATTTACAGAATGTCAACAATGTCGAAAACCAATGTCACACAATGTAAAAACAAATGGAGAATTCAAGATGATATATGTAAAGTGCAGTTGTGCTGAAAGAAGATGATCATTAAAATTAAATTTCATCCATACCTAAAACATCATAGTAGGCTTTTGGAATCATCTGTTGACCTTTGAAAAAAACATTATTCACAGCAGTATCCAAGACATATGTTTTTGCCCAGTCATCATCACTTCGAATTGAACGTCCAAAACCTTGTAAAATTTTAGTTAGAGTTTGAGACGTATACCATAAGGGGAATTTATTCATTTTGGCCTTTGTTCTTTTTTCAGTATAATTCGGGTATGGAACCTTTGCAATTATTTGAAACCTAGATAAATCATCTTTCAAATCAACTCCCTCCCACAGAGAAGATGAAAGCAAGACCCCTGTAGGATCAGAGGCATGTTCAGAAATCACCTCATCTTGGGATTTTCCATCTTTGTTCTTACTATGACAAAGACGAATTCTTTGAGTGTTTTTTGGGGAGAGATATCGAATAATTTTTTGGCATCTAGGTATTGAAGAGGTGAGAATCAATCCGCGTTCATTTGAGTGCTCATCCATAATCCTATCAATTGTTTTGATTACTTCAATCTCATCTTCTTCAGTAGAACCATAATTAAGGCGTTTAATGTTAAGAAGATCAATAGTTCTATGTTCAATTGGAAAAGGAGATTTTATTGTATCAACAAATGCAACATCATCAGGTCTCAATCCCATGTTTTCGCAAAAGCTTGATTTGTCAATAGTGGCAGACATGAATAATTGATATTCAGTTTCAAAAAAAGAATTGACAAATTTAGAAACATCAATTGGCTTGACAGAAATTTTTCTAAAATTATCATTCAAATCTTTAACTGGATTATTCACAATAAAATTATCCTTATCAGACATGATGTCTATTTTTGCTTGTGCAGACCTATCATGACGACGTTCTAGACTAGTGATTAGTTCATAATCAGGATTATTTTGAAATGCAGGGCTTTCTTTGATATCTTTGATTTTTTTAGCATAAGAATATGCCATGTCATCAGTTAATTTTATCATAGAATCTAAATCAGTAAGATCATATTTTTCAGAATTTAAATTGCATTCATCAACTTGTCCTGCAAAAATATCAAAACCGACAAACTGTATAATTTGATCTTCAATTTTGTGAGCCTCATCAAAAACAGTTACCTTCCTATCAAGATAATCCTCAAAGAGTTTTCTATTGAATTTCATAATTGTAAAAAATGCATGGTAATTCCAGAGAGAGTGTTTTGAGACTAGAGCATTATATTTTTGCATGTAATAATGACAAGATTTTGCATCAGTAGTATTTTCTTCAACCTGAGTTATACTAGGTTTGAATTTACAAACTTCAAAAACTTCTTTTCCATTTTTAGAGACTCTTTCTTGGCATGCACCTTTATCACATGTAATACCCCACCTCATAGCTTTTCTTTCATTATCAACTTTTTCAGATTCCATTAGTTTGAGACATGGAAAGTTTTGCTTTCCTTTAACAGGTTTTAAAAATGGAATATCTTTGATGTACTGATCCTGAAGATGTTTTGATGCTGTAACAGTAAATGAGCTATCAAAATACTGTGAAATTGTTGCACCCACAAGAGATTTTCCAACTCCTGTAGGTGCACATAAAATGATTTTTTTGAATCCAGATTGCAGTTTTTCTTCAATTTGACCAATGATCTCTTTTTGAATTTCTCTAGGAGTGAAGTTGGGAGGGAATTTTTCTAATAAAGACAGGATTACATCTTTTTTAATTCAATATTAAAAGGATAAGAATTGTTATAACATTACAGATGCTGTAATCTAGTTTAATATCTAGTGTAATCACAATAGATTATGGAATTATTGGATGATAAAATGAGAGTATGGACAAATAGTGCCCAATATGTGAAATCAAGTCCAGGAGTGTATGTTTTGTACAACAGAAATAAAGTTCCAATATACATTGGAGAGACAGATAATCTAGAAAAAAGATTTGCAAGATATGCAGATACTGAATTTGAAGGAAATGAATGCAAACAAAAAACCTCATCATATCAAAGAATATTTGTAGCAAATCCAAAGGAAATACAACTGCAATTAATTGAAGATTTCAAAAATGAAACAGGTAATGCTCCTAGTTGTAACATAGAAATTAAAATTAAAACACAGTAGATTGTTTCATTGTAATGCAGTGAATGCTTAGATAATTAATATTTAAAAAAATCAAATGTATTACACGTCAAAAATGATGATTTATGCATGAATTATAATTAAAGCAAAAGCCAGGATAGAAATCATGGTAACAGCATTAGATCAAAAAATGTCAGATACGCCAGGATTAAAACCAATAGTGAAAATTCCAAATATCAATTCTTACCAAAAAATAATATTTGTATCAGAGGGTTTAGAAAAAACATTATTTGATGCATTACCGATGCTATTGTAGTAATTAAAAGAGCATGTTCATTAGAGGTCTTAAAACACATGATAAATAATACAAAAGTTCTTAAAAAATTAAACAAAATATCTATCAGAAAGAAAAAGAAATCAGTAAGAAAATATCAGAAATAATGACAATGATGCGAAATTAGATTTAAAATTAAACAAAGTATTTACTTGAAATAATATTCACACATACATGTTACAAATTTATTTATTAATAATTCCAGTAGTAATTGGAATTGTTACCGGAATGTTTTTGGCATTTTATCCAGAGTCTGAAACAGAATCACAATTACTAACCACATCAAAGTTGATTGAAGGAGGATCCCCCATTATGGGTAATGCAAATGCAAAAATCACCATATTGGAATGGGGAGACTATCAGTGTACATTTTGTTACAAATTTCATCAAGATACTTTAAATACAATACAACAAGATTTTGTTGAAACTGGAAAAGTAAAATTAGTTTTCAAAGATTTTCCATTAAATGGTCCAGATTCATTTCTTGCAGCAGAAGCATCCTATTGTGCAAATGATCAAGAAAAATATTGGCAATATCATGATGAATTATACAAAAATTGGCAGGGGGAAAGAACAGGATGGATTACTAGTGAATCTCTAAATAATTTTGCAAGTACAGTAGATTTGGATTTGGATAAATTCAATGAATGTTTGGATGAACACAAATACAAAAACAAAGTGAGTTTAATTTACGAATTTGGGAAAGAGATAGGAGTAGATGCAACTCCATCATTTCTGATATTCAATGATGAAAAAGTAATCAAGATCAGAGGAAATCAACCATTAGAAGTATTTCTGAAAACAATTGATGAGTTGTGATTAAAAATAATCAAAAAGATATATTCGTAAATTAAAGACAAATCACAATGCCCAAGATTGAGATTGAAAAACAAGATTCTGTAAAAATCTACAAAATTAGAAAAACACTAGAAGAATTATCTAAAAAATCAGGTAGAGGCACAGAATTAATCACAGTGTATATTCCAAAAGGAAAGCAACTACATGAAATTATCAATTCATTACAACAAGAACAAGGAACAGCAGATAACATAAAATCAGATTTGACAAGATCACATGTAGTAGATTCTTTGGGCAAAGTTGTTCAGAGATTAAAGCTGTACAAAAAAACTCCAGAACGAGGACTGGTAATGTTTTGCGGGGCATTGCCACCAGAAGAAGGAGGACCATTAGGAAGTGAAGTAGTCAAAGTATGGGAGATAGATCCTCCAAAAGACTTGAATCAATATTTGTACAGATGTGATGATCATTTTCATGTAGACATTCTAAAAGACATGCTCAAGGATGACAACTTGATTGGATTTTTAGCAATTGATGCAAAAGATGCAGGTTGGGGATTGTTACATGGTGATAAAATTGAAGTGTTGTCTCAGACAGGTTCAGGGGTAGCAGGAAAACATAGACAGGGAGGACAGTCTGCAAAAAGATTTCAAAAACTAAGAGAGATGGAGTTGAGTTATTTTTACAACAGAGTAGCGCAAACAACTAGAGAATATTTTATCGATATTTATCCAGTAAAAGGGCTGATTATTTCAGGACCAGGACCCACAAAAGAAGATTTCATTAATGGAAATTATTTAGAATATAGATTACAGAACAATATCATCAATACAATTGATGCGTCATATTCAGGAGCAGAAGGCATACGAGAAGCATTTACAAGATCTGCAGATATTTTAAGTAGTTTTAGAATGGTCGAAGAGAAAAAAATGATCGAGGATTTATTTAGAGAGATAAACACAAACACAGGGAAAGGATCCTATGGATTGCAAGAAGTTATAGAATATTTGAAAAACAATGTAGTTCAAACTTTGCTAATTACAGATAACACAAATTTGCATAGAGTTGAAGGAGAATGCAAGCGTTGTAAACATATTCAAGAAGAAATTATCGAAAGGCCACTAGTCATTCCAAAAAAGACAGAATATTCATCAAAACCATGCCCAGAATGTAACGCCATGGAAGTTGAGGTCAACGAGCAAGACATTGTAGATTATCTGGAAATACTTGCATCAAAGACAGGAGCTCAGTTAGAAGTTATATCAGGAAGTGCAGAACACGGAAACAATCTTGCAAGTTTAGGAAAGATTGGGGCGATTTTAAGATATAATCCAGGCCACGCTAAATAAAATTACGAATTTTTTTAGATAGTTTTGAGAGTTCATCATCAGTTGGAATTATACGTTCAGTCCATACGGTTCCTTTACTGTTGTAACGAGGAATGATGTGTATATGGACATGTGGAATTATTTGCCTTGCAGCTTTGCCATTATTTTGTCCGAGACTAAATGCATCAGCTCCTGTAGCAGACAATATCGCTTTGGCAATTTTTGGAACCAAAGAAAAGACATTTCCAACATCTTCTGAATTCATATCTGTAATTCGTTCATAATGTTTCCTAGGAATGACTAGGCTGTGACCAACATCAATAGGATATTTATCTAAGAATGCAACATAAGATTCATCTTCATATAACATATGACTATTTCTTTTACCGTCTAAAATATCACAGAAAATACATCCCATAAATAACAGAATATTCTAATTTTATTTATTGGTTTTATTCAATGCAGAATCAATAGAGTATGTGCGATACAGGCAGATAGTAACTAACTGGAAAAAATAAACCCCAGAGATTTAGTTTTCTTCTTTTCCACAATGCAGGCATCTTTTTGAGGATAGTATCTCAAACCACACAAAATCATGAACAAATCCCTCTTTGCAATTCACGTGAAATTTAGCATTAGAAACATAATAAAGAGTCTTGTCAAAAAGAGCATAGATCAACATAAACTCTTTTCAAGGGATTCTTACTAGAGAAAAAATACTCAGAATGTGATGAAGATGATACAGATGACGAATGGTTAATTAGGGTAAATTTTAGAATGAAATCATCCTATGGGTCGAAAAGAAAGGCGAGAGCGTGAAGTGAAACGTGAAAATTACGCTACAAAGCATTCAGCAGAAAAAAGAAAACAAACACTAATTGCAATCGCAGTTTTATCTGTAATTGCAGTAATAGTAGGATATGCAGCATACCTATTTTTGAACATAACTGAGACTGCACCAGGGGGCCCACCAGATGCAGGAGCATTAGGAAGTGAGCACTCACATGCCGCATTATTAGTGAAGATTTTTGGAGATACCTTTGAATTTTCCAGTCCAGCATTTCAAATCAAGTCTAGTTGGATTCATTTTGAAGGAAACGATGGCTCCACAATTCACAAACATGCGACTGGGGTAGATTTAGGATGGCTCTTTGATACAATATCCATAGGACTAGATGACCAATGCTATGTTTTCCCAGATGGAAAATCTTTTTGTTCAAACGATGATTATAAATTAAAATTCTTCGTCAACAGAGAACAGGTATCAGACATTCGAGATTATGAGATCATGGAAGATGACAGAATATTGATCATATATGGTGCTGAAACACCTGAAGAAATAGAAGCATACCTGTTGCAATTAGATAATCAAGAACTAGTCAAATAAGATTAAGGTTTATCGTTAGTTGTAAATGATGATGCATTTTTGTCAAACATCATATAATATCCACACATTGAACATCTTAGAACAGTTAGTTCTGTGGTAAGGAATTCTTTATTGTTAAAACGTCCACTTAGCTTAACATCTTCTCCCGCAATCTCAGCTTTGCTACTTTTACATACTGGACATTCTAGTGCTTTTTGTTCCATAGAAATATTAAAAATAATTACAATTTAAACTCAATGAAAATACAGATCAAAATTAGAATTTTATAGAAACAACTAAGGATAATAAGAATCTCTTAATATCGTTCTTCATCAGAATCAGATTCAGTGTTTACTTTTTCAAAAGACATATCTTTTTTTTGACATGATTCACATTTTTCCATAATCCCGAATTGATTCTTGTATTGACCTTTTCCATCACATCTAAAACAAACCAATCTGTTTTATTGGACTCGTATACAAATTAAGGTTTTCCAATAATACTAATCTATGCATCATCCAAGTGTTCACCCCTACGATCTGGGGGATAATTGTCTAGATTATCCATCTTTGAATTGAGATACAAGCTAAATAATGTACTTTGGTTAAAACTAGAAAGATTTGTAATTCAGTTATTTTTTTGCCAAACAACTTGGTCAAGAAACGACTTTTTCTTCTGAGGCACGATGATATTTTCAATCTCTTTTGTATGAATCAAGGTCATCTACCCCATCAGGAACAAAAATGGAAACTAAAAACAAATTCTAGGCATGAGGCTTGATACATACCCTCTTTTGTATGAATCAAGGTCATCTACCCCATCAGGAACAAAAATGGAAACTAAAAACAAATTCTAGGCATGAGGCTTGATACATACCCTCTTTTTGGTTTAAATAGTGTATAATCTGGACTCGTTAATTTTGCATAGTCAAAAGACAAGATTTATGAATTAAAGGAGTCCAAAAACTGGAAAACAGCTGATTTTATCTTAAGATAAGTACGAATAAACAAATAAAACGCCTGAGAAACAACTCACAAACTTGTGTTTCTTGCCATATGCAAAAAATCCATTAATATTTTTTTCATTTTTAGTCAATTACCAATAACTGTATCTCTTAACAAAAGTCACATATTGATAGAATCATGGCTAAAAGATACAATTCTCCAATTACTTATCGATTAAAAGAGATTCCAATAAAGTACATCAAGGTATGGCGTGACGCACAGGCAAGAAAACTTGATCGTCAAGGAATTGCAGAACTGGCACGTTCGATAAAAAACGAGGGATTGCAGAATCCGCCAATGGTACAAAAGGAATCAAAAAATTCATACTTGTTAATGTCAGGCCAGAGAAGGTTGGCGGCACTGAAAAGATTAGGTGCAAAAAAGATACCCGTACTATTACTTACAAATAATACCAAGTATGATTTGGAAAATGCAAAGGCAGCATCAGTTGTAGAGAACCTGCACAGAAATAAAATGAACACAAGAGATACCACAGCGGCTTGTGTGTTTTTGAGTGAGTCTGTAGGGAAAAGCAAGGCTGCAAAATCATTGGGAATTTCTTCTCAAACGTTGAGGAAATACCTTGGATTTGCAGCAGTTCCAGAAAAACTAAGACAATTTGTCCCAAAGGAATTGTCTCGTGATGATTGTGTGAAACTGTATCGTGCAGTCCCAAATGTTTCAAAAGCAATAAAGATTGCAGAAAAAATCACTTTATTGGATCAGAAATTAAGAAAAGAGTATCTAAAAACATTGAATCGTTCTCCAAAGTCATCTCATATCAAGCTACTAAAAAAAGCAAAAAAAGGATTACTACAACAGCGAGTCAGCATATTATTGAGCAAGACAAATGCCAGAAAACTGCATAGTTTGGCTATGAGAAAAGATATGGAAGTTACTGAGATGGCAGATAGCATATTGTCTGGTTATCTGAAGAGAAGATAGTGACTAGGCATAAAAGTCATAAATTTGTTAAATGAAAAGTCATGAGATTAGGGAACTGGTAAGTTAACCAGGCATCGCTACAAATCTTGATACTGTTATCGATAAGAAGTGCGATATCTTCATTGTTTTTTATGTGACATATGAAGATGGAAGTAATTTTCAATAGATTGTTCAACTAAAGTGTGATGGGCGTTATTAGACATCCTACAAAACATACACTTAGTTCAAATATGACAAAAATGTATGTATAGTAATTGACCGGTTTAGATCGTGTTGTTTTATTAGTAAATGATATGACCATTAAAGGATCCACTCGTATGCAAAAATATGGTTTTTTGACATCTCAACTATATTCAAAAGAACTACTAGTTTGAATTTCTATGATGATTGGGTTCCCTATATACTCAATAACAAAAATTCGTCACCCTATTTTGAACTCGATTTACGTACATTGTAGATTCAAGTTTAAATTTCAGGAATTAGCATAATTTGGAAGATTTTGGGTCATGAATATTTGTTAGACAGTATAGATTTGGTCCTAATAGTCAGCAGCTATCTCACACCGAGGGAGCTGCCAAGCCCTTCACCGTTGAGAAGTATAGATTTGGTCCTAATAGTCAGCAGCTAGCTCAAGATCTAAGTATGTGTATTAGACCTCTTGCGTAATTATAGAGATTTTTTCTCAAATTTTGTATTTTAACAGAATTCATACCTGAAAATTCAAATTTCTCAACCAATTTGAAAAATCCTGCAGCAAAATTCACGCCTAGAAATAATTACGCAAGACGTCTATTAAACAAAATTTGATTGATGAGCAAGTTGAACAAACTTTCAATAATCGATTAATACATAATTATACTTTAAAAATTAAAGGCCGTGCAGTACTGCGCAACCTTGTGGAAAATCATGATAAAATGATTAAAATTTTACATGAAAAATTCACCGAATTAAATAAAAAATCCATGAGTTCAATTCTGAAAGATATCTATGAAGCGCATCCTAAATATACTGTAAATAGCGGAATCAAAGACATAGTGTTGAATAGTGCCCCTGAGTTTAATTCTGAATCTAATTTAGAAAGAAAGAAGATTAATTCAGAAATTGAAGATAAACTAGATTTGATTCAATCGGGTAACGTTAAAGGTAAAAAATACACTTCTTCTGAATATTTACAACATATTGATCAGATTTTGAAAGATTGAATCCTTGGGGCATATAACCAATTGATGATACAATAGATCGAAAATTGAGAAAACTATTCAAATCTAATTTGAACTTGATCAAAAATTACAAATGTTTCATTCAAGAATTAGAATTTGTAGATGATTCTGCTGAGATTGGTGACAGAAAACAGGGTAAATACAAAGATTGTTTTGGTAGGCACATGACAAAATCAATCAGTTTACTTTATGCAATAAATTATGCAGGGCGCATTGTTTATCTTGTAGATTTAGATGACCATAAGAACTTGTACGGTAGGGAATAATCATTCCTAATAATTTATACAATCTGACGGAACTAGTAAATTAACGAGATCAGATAACTTTAAAATTAAATAGATATTTGTTGCCTAGCCTCCAATGATAAGGTTAAAGAGAAAATAACCATACAAGACGTAGATATTCAGGAATAGCAAAACACCTTTACTAAATCAGAACAATCGTTTGTGTTTAATACTTGAGAATAAAATAAAAAACTAATTGATGTATAATTCATTTGATAACCCAGGATTAGTTAAAGTACTGACATTTTTACAAACTCATAATACAGAATACTTGTCAGGGCAAGATTTGAGTGATGTGTTGAAAATTAGCAGAGTGGCAGTTTGGAAGCATATCAAAAAGATTCAAGAGTTAGGATATGGTGTAGAATCAAAACAAAAATTAGGGTATAAACTAGTATCAAATTCAGAATTATTACTTCCTTGGGAAATAACAGCAAATTTAAAAACAAAAATCATCGGAAAGCACGCATATTATTTTGATTCAATTGATTCTACACAAAATCAAGCACTGAAAATCTTAGAAAAAGGCACAAATGATGGAACAGTGATAGTAGCAGAAAAACAGACAGACAGTCATGGAAGATCTGGAAGAAAATGGATTTCACCAAAAGGAGGAATAGGGATTTCAATTATACTACGTCCAAAATTTGACATCTTCGTTACAACATTATTTCCAATTGCAGCATCATTAGCGCTATCAATTGCAATTGAAAAAATATTTTCAATTAAACCAGAATTAAAATGGCCAAATGATGTGACAATCAAAGGTAAAAAAGTAGCAGGAATATTAGTAGATGCATCATTAGAATCAAATAAAATTGAAAGTTTAGTTTTAGGAGTCGGCATAAATTTCGATATAAATGTAAAACAAATTGAAAAACTACTCAAAAATACACCAAATTTCTATGGAGTAGCTTCTCTTAATAATCAAAAACACAGCAACAGACCAATTCATTTAGTTCAGACTTTTTTGATGGAATTAGAAAAAATTTACGATTCTCTTAATGCAAAGCAAACTAAAAAGATAATTTCAGAGTGGACTCTAAGATCATCAACAATAGGCAAACAAGTTGAATTAAACACAACAGATTCCAACATAAAAGGAAAAGCAATCAAAATTGATGATGATGGTTCATTGATAGTTTTACACAATAGCAAAAGTCACAAAGTGGTTGCAGGGGACATTACGCATTTATCAAAATAGAATCATTTTTTCTTAGATTTTGGTTTTGAGGGTTTTTTTCTAGGAGTTGAAATTAACGACGATTGTTCTTTGAGAATTTCTTTAAGATCCTTTTGTATCTCAAAAACAGATGCAAGTAATTCCTCAAGGGCCACAGAATATTGTTCGTATGCAGATAATAGCTCAGTTTTCTTATCATTTGCCTGTGAAAGATATCGATTAGAACGCAGTAAGTTTGAAGATTCAATCATTTCAGGAATTTCAGATACAGGATGGTCTAATTGAGCCAAATCTGCTTGAATTTCTTGGATTTTTTTACGTAGATCATAAATGATTCCACCAGCTCCAATGTTTGTCAACATGGAATTATGAGGTTATTAGTGAATTAAAGATTTTCGAAATAAGGTAAACTAATCACAAATTCAAATAAAAATAGGCTTGAATAAAGTAGAAATTGAAAATAAAGTATAAACAAAATGAAGATATGAAAAATAGAATGAATGTATTTTATTTCTTAATAATATTGTTGTTTAGTTTAACAGCTCTTGAGGGTACATCATTTGCGCAAACAGAAGAAGAGCTTGAATTCAAATTCAATTTAGCTAGGGAACATTTCATTCAGGGGGAATACAAAGAGGCAATAACACTTTATGACGACATACTAGAAAGCGCTCCAAATAACATTGCGACTCTAAAAATGAAAGGTATTGTTGAAAATAATCTCAATGATCATAATAACTCTCTAAAACAATTTTTCAAAGTATTGCAATACGAACCAGATGACGTCATATCTTTGACAGGTATGGGTATAGGGTTTGGGAATTTGGGAGAATATCAAGAATCAATATCATATTTTGAAAAAGCATCAGATGAAAAACCAGATAGTGTGGTGATAAATAATTATAAAAATTTCATCAAGAATATAATTTCAAAATACCCCTACATAGCAACTGAAAAACCAGAGAATTCAAGCCAAGTAGAGATAACTACAATTCCAGAATGGGTAAGACCAATTGCCAAATGGTGGTCAGATGGAAGTATGCAAGATTCAGAATTTAATTCAGTATTAATGTATTTGATAGAAAATAAAATTATCAAAATTCCACCAGTAAAAGTACTAAACCAACCAGACAAAAACATTCCAGAATGGATAAAAAATAATGCAGAAGGGTGGGCAGATAAACAAATAGAGAATGAAGCATTTGTATCAGGGATTCAACATTTGATTGAGAATGGAATAATTGTTGTTAATGTAGAAGATAAACCACAAAAATCTCAGAAAGAATTAGATGAAGAATTTTACTTATTTGAGAGATACCTCCGAGACATTTCAAAGAACATATCCAAAGAAAAAAGATACATAGAGTATCCCAATCCAAGTCAAGACGTCATAAAAAAATTCCTCAGAGATTATGTAAAATGGAATTTTGAGCAAGAAGTAAAGCAAGCATCAAGTAAATTTCCAGACCCAACATATGAAATTGATGAAGGATCATATATTATCAATTACAAAGTATTCATCAATGATCAGCCAACAGGACTTCCACTAGATCATGTAAGTACGTTGAAGAATTCTTTTTCGTTTTGGGAGAAACAAGAATTAAAAATAGGAGAACAAAATGCGAAAATAAAATTTGAGATTACAAATAAAAAATTTAATGCCAATGTTTGGGTAACATGGGTTGTAAGAGAATTATGCTCTGAAGACAGACAGAAAGACCAAGTAAAAGACGGGAAAGAACCATGTAAGCCAGATCAAATTTTAGGACATGCACATATTGGAAAAGGAGTAGTAGAAGTTACTTTGGGGGATTATAATTGTGATGGAAGTTTTCAATTGTATGACGTAAAAAGTGTTGAAACAATCATGACACATGAACTAGGTCATTCAATAGGACTGCAACATGTGAATGAAAAAGACAACATCATGTACCCATCATTTAATCCATCATATGCATATTGTTTACTAAGTTAAATTTAGAAAATTAAGACATTCTAGAAAAATAGAATAAAGGTTAGCTTAACCTACATACAACTAACCTGCAGATATTTGGTAAAATGAATAATAAGGCACTTGATCATAATCAAATAGTATGCTTAAAAATCCAATGATGAACGGTCCAAAATGTCCATCTTGTGGAGACAAGAAAATGGTTACAGATCAAAATACAGGGGAATTATTCTGCAGTAAATGTGGATTAGTAGTTACAGACAAAATTGCAGATACAGGTGCCGAATGGCGTTCTTTTTCAAATGATGAAGGAACCAAAGCTCGAACCGGTGCAGGTACATCTTTGACCATGCACGATATGGGATTATCAACAGTCATTGGTGCTGCAAACAAAGATGCCACAGGAAAACCATTGGCTGCAAGTGTAAAAAGTTCTATTGAAAGACTAAGAACATGGGATAGTAGAAGTCAAGCGCATTCTTCTGCAGATAGGAATTTGAGACAAGCACTAAACGAGATGGATAAACTAAAAGACAAATTGGCTTTAACTGATGCAGTAATCGAAAAAGCAGCTTACATTTACAGAAAGGCCATGGAGAAAAAACTAGTCAGAGGTCGTTCAATTCAAGGATTAGTGGCAGCATGTCTTTATGCATCATGTAGAAATACAGAGACACCAAGAACTTTGGACGATATTGCAAAGGGAATAAACATCAGAAGGAAAGATGTTGCAAGATGTTATAGATTAATTTTCAGAGAGCTTGAGTTAAAAATGCCAGTAGTTGATCCAGTAAAAGGAATATCTAGAATTGCAAGTGTTGCAGAGCTAAGTGAAAAAAGCAAACGCAAAGCAATCACGATTCTAAATCAAGCAAAAGAGAAAGGGATGGCTGCAGGAAAAGATCCTATGGGAATCGCTGCTGCTGCACTATACCTTGCATGTATTAGTACAGGGGAAACCAAATCTCAAAAAGATATTTCAATTGCATCAGGAGTTACCGAAGTAACTATCAGAAATAGATGTGCAGGATTAAAACAAATGCTAAAAGAAGAATAAACAGATATACTTTTCAGAGATTGCAAATTTATTCCAAGAAGAAACAACATATCCATCATTAATGCTCTGTTTATCATAAATTAACTGTAAAGAATATTCTTTCCCACATCTTGCAAATATAGAGTAATTTTAAAAGATCATCGACTTTGGAAATGGTTTTTTCAGAATTTTTACCAGAGTCATAAATATTATCAACAAATAAAGAATCAGAGAAAATTATTTTTTTATCAATAAAAATTATTTCAACGCCTAAACGAACTGCCAAGAATCAAAAAGAAATTAATCCACCTCTACTTGACATAGTAATAATTGAAAATTTTTAATTGTATTTTAAAAGAATATCTAAAAGTACATTTACTAGAATCAATTTGGCTCCAATTAACATACTGTTCTTCATACAGGATTAAGAATTAAAAAAAAGAATCAAGTTGTTGTGACTAGAAAGTTTTGAGGGGGGATTTTTTGAGAGTGTAGATAATTTCTAAAACTTTGAAAGGCAGTTTTCCAAAATCAATATCTTTTTCACAAGATAAT
Source organism: Candidatus Nitrosopumilus sp. (assembly GCA_965205675.1). Classification (GTDB taxonomy): domain Archaea; phylum Thermoproteota; class Nitrososphaeria; order Nitrososphaerales; family Nitrosopumilaceae; genus Nitrosopumilus. The sequence continues at coordinate 727,194 of OZ242186.1, read as the reverse complement.
AGCAATACATCATCATTGTTTAATGGAAAACTCATTACTATGACTTTATCACGATAAGACATTGAAAAATGCACTTCTCCAAATTCAGCATCAAATTCATGTCTCATTCTAACTCGTAATGCAAGTTCCATGAACATCATTTCATCTTGTTTTTGATCTTCAAGTGAGAGCAATCCTTCCTTCATGCCACCAGCAGTGAGATGGCCCCGACTATTGATTAGTCGAGCAGAGCGCATCTTAGGGTCTAATTTGATAATAGTCTGACAGATTCTTTCAAGATCTTCAAGATTTTCCATCAGTCTAATGTAGTAATAGAACTATTTATTGCGATCTGTAATAATAGATATCTGTGCAAACAGATTCCTCAAAAGACATTACCGACTATTACAAGCATTTGTCATTATTTTGGACAGACATCATACATCTAATGTCAAGTAAACCACAAGCACTAGCATCAATAGGTCCAATGAGGGCATTTGCAGCAAATTCAAAAAAAGTCACTACAGAACTAATAGAAATTAATGAAGATTTGATGGGATTCAACAAGCATCTTACAGAATATTATAAACAATTGACAAACGCATGGGAAACTGCTCAAAAGAAAGTAAATCTGAAAGCTCCTGATATACCACAAGATGTAGAGCAAATTGAAGCATTCAAAAGAATATGGATAGATATTTTTGATAATGATTTTACAGAATTATTTGACTCTAAAAAATTCGGAGAGAATTACGGGAAACTGGTCTCAAAAGAATTAGAATTAACCAAACACTGGAATAACATTACAAACATAGTATTACAATCAGTTAATCTTCCAAGTAAAGAAGAAATTGATGAAGTTTACAAGGAGATACATTCGCTTAAAAAAAGAATGAGTAAATTAGAATTAGAATCAAAGAAAAAAGGAAAGTCTAAAAATGAACAGTGAATCAAAAATAGATCCAAAAATAATTGAAGAAGTTTTAAAATTTAGTAAAAACGTTATTGAAGCTCCAAAATTAGTATCAGCTCCAGATGAAATTAATTTAGAAGTAACACCTCACGACACAGTTCACGAACTAGATAAAACTAGACTGTTACATTACAAACCACTTACAAGAAAACAACACAGGACACCGTTATTGATTTCATATGCATTGATTAATAGATATCACATACTAGATATTCAACCAGAGAAAAGTTGGGTCAGAAACCTACTTCAACAAGGATTTGATGTATACATGTTAGATTGGGGAACTCCAACAAGCATGGACAAATATTTGGATTTTGATGATTATGTAAACGTGTATTTAGATTCTGCAGTAGAATATATCAAAAATGAATCATCTGTTGAAAAAATTACATTGCAAGGATATTGTACAGGAGGGACAATTGCAACGGCATACACAGCATTGCATCCAGAGAGTGTGAAAAATTACATTGCAACTGCACCAGTAATTGACGGATGGCGAGACACTACTGTAATTAGTAATTTGGCCAAACATATGGATGTAGATAAAATGGTAGACACCATAGGAAATATGCCACCAGAATTCATGTACTATTGTTTCTCAGTTCTAAAACCATTTGAGCAAGGAATTGAAAAATATGTGAAATTTTTCAAAAATATTGATAATAAAAAATTTGTAGATAGCTTCCTTAGAGTAGAAAAATGGCTAGGAGACACTCCACCAATCCCAGGAGAACTATTCAAACAATGGATTAAAGACATCTATCAAGATAACTTGTTAATTCAAAATAAAATGCATGTGGGTGGAGAACATATTGATTTAAAGAAAATAGATATGCCGACATTTACACAAATTGCAGTAGGAGATCATTTAGTTTCTCCAGAATGCAGTATGCCGTTGCATTATGCAATAGGAAGTGAAGACAAGACCCTGAGAATGTATCCTACAGGACACGTAGGAATGATAGCTAGTTCATTATCACAAAAAAAAGTTTTGCCAGAGCTAGGGAAATGGCTAGTTGAAAGATCATAAAAAAAATTAAAAAAAATAGTTTTTTACTAGTTAGTTTTAGCACTTAATGCAAAAATCCAAGATTGTAGAATATTTCTATTCAGGTCAGCAAAAGATTTTGCATTATCGTTGAATGTTTTGATATTTTGTTGTGTTGCATCTATAGTTGCAAGAGTTATTTGATTTTGTATAGATGATGCTTTTACAAATTCTTCAGAAGTATCATTGATTACTTTTAATGTTGCTTCAGGAATATTTGCGGCGACACCTAGTTTCTGGACATATTCTTTTTGTAGTGCAATAGTTGAATCTACAATATTTTCATATGCTTGTAGATATTCTTGTTGTACGTTAGTAATTGATTGGTGATATTGCGGTACAGATTGTCTAATGCTGTTGAAAAGTTTATCAACATTTGCTTGACATACAGAAAATACATCTTTTGTGTTCTTAGTTGTTTCGTTCTTACTTGTTGTTTTGTTTTCACTCGTTGTTTTGTTTTCACTCATTGTTTCGTTCTTACTTGTTGTTTTGTTTTCACTCATTGTTTTGTTTTCACTCATCACTTGTTTCGTTCTTACTTGTTGTTTTGTTTTCACTCATTGTTTCACCTCCTTGGTTTTAGATTTTTTTCCCATTGGCAAGATAATGACTTGGACTAAATCACCATCTCCTAAACCAAGTGCATTACGTTCGGCTTCAGGAATAGAGATTCTTCCATTACTGCTGATAGTAGTTTTGTAAGCACCCCAATTCATAAAAGAAGGAAGCATTTGGCCGATGCTAAACATAGCATCCATACTTTTGTTTTGTATGGCAGACATGTTATCCATCATATTAGATTGAGTTTTTCGTGCACTATCAGAAACACCTTTCAAGGTTTCCAAAGGATTGAAAGTTTTACCAGATTGGTTTATCATCAGAGAGCCAAAATTTTTCATAAATTCTGCCTGAGCACGTCCACTTTTTTGAATCCAAGATTTAAACATCTCGGATGGATCATATGGGTTTTGATTACCACTCATAGGTAACAGTGTGAATATTTGATATTTAAATGGATCTAATTACTGCTGAGAAATTCTATAACCTTAGAGGCAAAAGCTGGAGGGTCTTGAACATATGGAGTATGACTGCATTCATTCATTTTAAAAAAGCTACAATCAGGTATTGAAGAAACAAAATCATCAGCATAGTTAATTGGAATTACAAGATCTTTTGCACCCCAAATAATCAAAGTAGGCACAACAATAGATTGGAGTTTGGATGTAATAGAAACAGAATTCTTTAGTCCCAAAATAGTTGACATGAATGCGAGTTTGGCATTTGGTAATCGCATTCTTTGCACAAATCCATTTACAATATTTTCTTCGATGTCTTTTCCAGAACCATCCATCATTTCAAATGCATTTCTGGCATTTAGAGTATTTGGATATAATGCAGCCATAATATATGCATCAAGTGCAGGAGTAGATTTTTTCATTATTCCGGCAGGAGATACAAGAATTAATTTTTCAATATCATCAGAATTAGATGCAGCATATTCTGCAGAAATTTGTCCACCCAAAGAAGAACCAATAATACTAGGTCTTACAATATTTGTAGCAGAAAAAAACTTTTCAAGGAATTCAGAAAAGAAATCAGGAGTATAATCTACTGTAGGTTTATCACTGTATCCAAATCCAATTAAATCAGGAACAATAACAGAAAAATGTTCTGCAAATAAAGGAATTACGGGATTCCACCTTTCAGCAGATGCGCCCAAACCATGAATTAATACAAGAATATTTTTAGAATTACCAGATTTTAGATATCGAATTTTATGTCCATCGATTTCTAGAAATTTTTCTTCCACTGTTTTAGCAACAATTATTATTACTAGATAAGTTTTGGTGAATCCTGCGATCAAAAATATCCAGATCAAAACGATTTTCAATAATTTGAAGATAGCAAGTATGTTTTTTAATATCAAAAATAAGTAATCATTGTGATAAAAAAGAAAATTTCAAAAATACTAGTTCCGTTAGACGGATCTAAGAATTCGATCAGAGGTCTAGAAACTGCAATCACATTAGCTAAAAGTTGCGGAGCCACAATTACAGGATTTTATGCAATTTATGCCCCACCACATTCAGAATTTAGAGGCATAGGATCAGTGGAAAAAGCCCTAAACACACAGGTCAAAAAATTCATGAATGAAGCAAAAATACTAGCATCTAAAAATGGAATAGGATTTAAAGAAAAAATAGCCAGAGGAGAAATAGGATACAACATTGTCAAAGCAGCACAAGGAAAAAACAAATTTGATTTGATCGTGATTGGTTCAAGAGGAAGAAGTTCCACCAAAGAGATGTTCTTTGGAAGTGTCTCAAACTATGTAATCCACACATCAAAGATTCCAGTACTAGTAGTAAAATAATCTAAGAGAGTCCGTGTTTTTTGAAATATTTTTGATGGTATTCTTCTGCTTTGTAAAATGTCGGAGCAGGGAGAATTTCAGTTACGATGGGATCATCATATTTTCCAGATTTTTCTAGAGATTGTTTTGAATTTTCAGCAGTTTCTTTTTGTTTTTCATTATGATAAAAAATTGCAGAGCGATATTGGATACCAACATCAGGGCCTTGGCGGTTAAGTGTGGTAGGATTGTGGTTAGACCAAAATACATTCAACAATTCTTCAAAAGAGATCTCGTCAGGATCATAATCAACTTCTACAGCTTCTGCATGTCCGGTTTTGTCAGTGCAAACTTCTTCATATGTAGGATTAGAAAGTTGTCCTCCAATGTATCCTACCGCAGTTGATTTTACACCCTTTGTTTTATTGAGCAAGTCCTCAACATGCCAAAAACATCCTGCACCAAATGTTGCTTTCAATACAATACACAACAAACACACTAGATTAAAACTATGTAAAATTAGAATTTAATTTATGGTGATAATACCTTCACGGATAAGATATTCCAGAGAAGAGATAAACTCATTTTCAGAAATTAAATCTTGTGACCACCAATGAGCATTATTACGAATCCATGCAGGTATTTCTTCATCAGAGGAATTTCCAGATGAAACAGATGAGACCATAATGATGTCATTTTCCAACATAAATTCAATTCCAGATACAAATGTAGAATCATCAATTTCTCCAATTGCCCACCATTCAGCATTATTACGAATCCAATCAGGCACAGAAATAGGGTCAGCATATCCCAAAACATTGTAAATTGAAGAGTTTGGGAATTGTGAATCAAACCAAGACTTGTAACTTGATTCACCATTGTATCTATCAATATAGTATTGGGGAGATTTATCAAGAGCAGGAAAATTTGGAACTTGGGTTGATTTGTAACCTACAACATCATTAATAGAATAATTGGGAAATTGTGAATCAAACCAAGACTTGTAACTTGATTCACCATTGTATCTATCAATATAGTATTGGGGAGATTTATCAAGAGCAGGAAAATTTGGAACTTGTAGTTTCAGCATACTGAACGTGGAAACAGGTTCTAAAGGAAGTGGTTCTGAGACATTTTCAGGAATTGAGGTTTGAGGCGTAGAGGTTTGAGGCGTAGAGGTTTGAGGCGTAGAGGTTTGAGGCGTAGAGGTTTGAGGCGTAGAGGTTTGAGGCGTAGAGGTTTCAGAAGAGGGAATTTCTAGAGATTCTCTATACTCGATAGATATTTCTTTATTTCCACCATATGTTATTTTTATTGGATAGATCCCATAAGAAGACCAAGTAGGACCTCCAACATTAAAGGCAGCTGAGAAACTACCATCAGCATTTGCAGGAACTGTATCAAAATCAGCAAAATTTGATTTTCCAGGAGTAAAAATTTGTACAGTTACAAAAGGAATTGAAGGATCATAAGAAACATCTCCAGAGACAATTAATTGATCGCCGTCATAATAAAATGATTTGTTAGTAGAAAGATCATTTACCATTCCAAACGCAGATACAAAACTGCCAGGAATCAACAAAAATAGAAAAAATACAAAAATTATACGAGTCATTTTTAAAAATTAACGCTTAGGATAATTAAAGAATTCGTTCTATTAGTCAAGTATATCAATTCACATCAGTGAAAATTTCTACAACCTTTTTAGCCAAATTTTCGATGTTGGCAGAAGGCTCAGCTGAAATTAACAGTAAAATTTGAGTTATAGGAAATGGGAAACTTACTAAAACTGCCTTATCTCTCCTAGCAGCAAGATAATTAATCGGCCCCAAGCTCTCATCATATTCTTTTCTGATAGAGGCTTTTGAAACAAATTCTAGAAAAGATTGTAATCTAGTCTCATCACCTTCATGAGGAATTAGGCCTTTTTTGAATCCACCAGCAATCAATTGACCATCTTTATCAACAATACCAGCAAATCGAATCTCTGATTCGGCAAGTAATTGATCACATTTTTTATCATATAATTCAAGACCTGCACCACTTGACATTACAATTCATAGCATACATCAAAAATAAAAACCTAGTCAATAGTCAAAAAAAGATGGAATCAAATTCAGAATAATAATGTCATATTATCACCACAAGTGTAAGAGATTTTTACATGGAACTAGAAGCAAAAACTTGACAGGGTATTATTAAGATCATTGGTTTTAACAATCAATGACGATATTAGCAATTGTAAGTGTTCTCACTGAAAATTCACATACACATCATTTCCAGATTTTGAAATAAACACAACAAAGGATATTTTAAAACTTTGTGAGTTTTTTTATAAAGAATATCAACTTTTGGGGACAGGTACATCAACACAACAGGCATGCAGACTATCCAAATCTCAAGATAGGTAATGCCCTACAATCATATAACATGAGATGGTATTCATGAAGAAAGAAATTTAGTTTTGGTTTCATGAAACAAAAAGTTTTGAGAATAGAAAAAGAAACTAAAATCACAGACGCAGGCTTTTTTGATACAGAGTATGATATGAGCATACATGAAATAGAAATACCAGAATGGTGAAAAATTGCAACTAGTCGGATACTAGAGAAAAAGATTTGAAAATCAAAATATTTGCAAACCATTAAGAGTTTAATTTCCACAGATATAATCAGAATTTAATCATAAATGATATTTCAATAAAACATAATCAATAATTTTTTCTTCAGATGCTTTTTTCATTTTTTTCAAAGATTTGAATAGTATTTTTTCCACATATGATGGATAATTTTTCAAAATAGACGCTCGTAATTGTTCTCTATTTTTTAGATAATAATCAGATAGAGGTTCATAAACATTAGAACCAATTAATTTTTCATCCATAATAGAAAATCCATAAGATGCAATCAATTCTCTAAGATAGTCAATAGCGTAATGTTCAGAAGACCATGTAAATTTTAAAAGACCCAATTTGCTAAAGGATGGATTATCTACAGTTACAGGAACTGCCAAAACAAACAACCCAGATTTTTTTAAAATTCTTTTGGATTCAGAAATAAAATCAGATAGAGGTTTAAAATGCTGTGCAGATTCTAATGCCAAAACACGATCTACAGAATTATCAGAGAAAGGCAATTTTGTAGAAGTACAATTTAGAAATTCAATGTTTTTTTCAGGTATAGAATAAACTAGTTGCTTAAAATTAACATTAACGTCATACAGTTGAATGTGAGGATATGAATCACGCCAGAATTTTGATGGTGCAGATAACCCACTACCAACATCAACTACATATTTTGCAGAAGACAACTCTGCCATATCAGCAAAAACTGTACACAAATTATTTTGAGCAGAAATTGGATCAGAGTGATCTTTTGACCAAAAACCAAAGTTTAGCATGGTACCGCCAGTAGCTAATTGCATGACAGGGGAAAGGGAGGTATAGAGATTAACCACATCTTTTTCATTTCTACGAAATGTCCATAAAAATAGATCAAGAGGATTTATCGATGTCAAAAAGAATTCTAAAAGTATTGAAAAGAACAGACTATTTAATTTCTAAGGCAGGCCCTCAGAATCTTCAACACAATGTTTGTGAATCCAACTTTCATCTTTATTTTTTGAGATCTCTTTTCGGGGTTGAATTTTATCATCACAAGAAACACAAGATATTGTAAATTTTGCGTTCATGCAGAACTTTAGACAACCTAGAATAAAGTTACTGGGTCGCAATTGACATTAGCTAAAGATTAACACATTTTATTAATTCGATACAATAGATCAACTTATGAGTGAATCAGAGTCAAACATAGTTTTAGCTAAATGGACAGACAGATTTCTTGCATGGTTAATTGATTTTATCATCATTTCTATAATTTCTACAGCAATTATTTTTTTATCCTTTGGGACTATAGATTATGAATTTAATGATGATGGCTTTTTTGGAGAAAACATCCAATACATTCCAACTAGCATCTTATTTTTTGCATATTGGACAATTTTAGAATACAAAACAGGGCAAAGCATAGGGAAAAAAATTTTGAATTTGAAAATTAAGAATATTGATAACTCAAATCCAAGTTTAAAGAATATTTTAATCAGTAGTTTTGGTAAATCATTTCTATTACCCATAGATGTGATTATTGGATTAATATTGACTAATGAAAAACGTCAGCGAATATTTAACAGATTAGGAGATACAGTAATAATTAAAATTAAAGAATCAGAGGAAAATACCAAATACATTAAAGATTAGATTTTGTCATATTTTCTTTAATAGTTACTTTGAAGAATTAACCAACAGATCTATTAGCAACTTTAGATTTGTGTAAATATATCTAAAAATACTAAAGAATGGTGGCTAGGACTGCCAAAAGAACTTCAAAATGACATTGAATTAGAAGAATTCAACTAAATGGCAATGGGATTGCAAACGTATACTTTCGAAGATGAGTTCATCTTTTGGCTGCATAAACTTTAGAATATTCAAATTGAATCTTTTTGTCCCATAATATTTGGAGATGTTATTTTTCAAATTCCTCAGAGATAGTTGATGCTGTGAGACTAGCAGTTTGTATTTTCCTTGTTTTGATATTTTTTCAACTGTGTTAAATTGCAGTTCTTCTTTTTCTCTTCTCCCCATGAATTCCAATTTAGTCTAATTCTGACATGCATGCAGAAAAATATCTGATGATTACATTTCTTTTTGATTTTTTGAAAAACTTTTTTACCCTACTAGTTTTGTGGTATGATGCGTTATCTGCAGATAATAACAATCCCTTAGCAGATTGTTTCTGTAATGATTTTAATATTTTAGATTTAAACTGATTCACTAGCGTCATCATTTTAATTGTAAATCTAGATTTCAACAAATATCATTAACAAATAATTTGTCCCATTTCATGATTCCACATTTATCATTAATTTTTGAGTTGACTGATTCTCATACAAATATTTGCTCTAATTCTAATGTCTTCATTTAATTATGATAAATTCTTATTCATATTATTGAGACAGTTCAAGAAATATCCGGAATTTACCGGTCTTCAAAAATATGTATGGGAATATCTTACTCAACCAGGTAAACCAATCTTTATGATACAAAATGATGGTAAATCATATTCCAAAACAGATGAACGCAAGTGCATATGGCACAATAAAACTGAACTGGATAAATTTGTAGTATTACGCTTAGGTCTTAACCTTGATGATTATACTAACGAAAATGGGAACAAATTGTACAAAGAGATAGCAGGAGAAATTCGGAGATTACGTCTAAAGAATATTTTAGTAGATTGGAAGCGTACAAAAAGTGGACGAGGTATGGGGATATGGAGATTGGCAGGTTCCAAAATAAATCATCATTCCTTGTTAGAAGAATATGCTATCAAATATGTTAAACAAGAAATTAAACAAAAGAATTTCCATTCTGATGGTTCTATACAAACTATTTATGCTCGAACAAAACAGACTGCATTTAAAAATATTTTACAAAATCAGTACCACAAATGTGTTCTATGTGGATTTAAAATTCCAGAGTACATGATAGGCGCACATATTGTGCCATATAACATTATGAAAAAAGAAGAGCCTAAAAACTCTATGAATCCAACTAATGGGTTGTTGTTTTGCAGATTATGTGATACGGCCTTTGAGAGAGGCGATGTTATTGTAGAAAAAGATCTAGGAATAAAAATATCAGAAAATTTAAGAGATAACAGAACAATTACAGTAAGAAGATGGCTTACATCCATTTTATCTGAAATCAAGATAAATGAGGACATAGAGTATCCTCCTGACTCACGATTTCTAAAATGGAAAAAGGAATTAGTTCTTGTAGAGCACAAAGATAGAACTATTCCCACCAAGAGCAAGTCCTAAACTCCCATGATGTTCTGGGATTTTCAACATGAAATGTATTGAACATGATCAACATGTGGGAAACCATTAAACAAATATTATTTTCTTGAAATAATAGATTTTACAAGCATCAAAACAAAATATTTGTTGCAAATTAAACTCATTTGTAAAAAAATTAATCGATGTAAAAAATATCAAAGAGCTAAAAACACATAGCTTACGCTATGTATGATTAAAAAATAAAAACACATAGCTTACGCTATGTATGATTAAAAAATAAAATCATCGTACAAGTCGTGTATATGTTATCCACTTGATGATATGAATGAAATCATCGCGCATAGTCTCTATGTAAGTGGCTGAACCGATGTGTTGGTCTATTAGTAAAGGCTGGCTCACCACTCGCCGAAGCTTGTGATCTACACCACCTTCCTATCAACGCAGTATTTTGCTGCCGACCTTCATCTTACGAAAGAATAACTTGTCTCGGGATAGGATTCGTGCTTAGATGCTTTCAGCACTTAGCCTAAACGGCTTAGCTGCCCGGCCTGCCTTATCAGACAACCGGTAAACCAGTGGCCACGCTGCTCTGTTCCTCTCGTACTCGGAGCAACTTCCCCTCAGTTATTCGCGCTTCCATCAGGCAGAGACCGACCTGTCTCACGACGGTCTAAACCCAGCTCATGTTCCCTTTTAATAGGCGAGCAGCCTCACCCTTGGCCCCTGCTGCAGGACCAGGATAGGAAAAGCCGACATCGAGGTACCAAACCGCGGGGTCGATAGGAGCTCTCGCCCGCGACGAGCCTGTTATCCCTGGGGTAATTTTTCTGTCACCTCCGGGCCCCAATAGTGGGCACACGAAGGATCGCTAAGCCAGACTTTCGTCTATGAATTCCGTGCGTTTGGAAATCCATTCAGTCGAGTTTTTGGCTTTGCCCTCTTCAACGGATTTCTGCCCCGTTTGAACTCAACTTTGGGCCCCTTTGATATCTTTTCAAAGGGGTGCCGCCCCAGCCGAACTGCCCACCTGCACGTGTCTCCGGTCTTCACTGGATAAGTGGTACTGCAAAAAGAGTCTGGTGTTACATCGTTGCTTCTTAACACCCCGGAGAGTGTTAAGCATGGCTCCCAGATACCCTGTGCAATTCTTACTATACCACAAGCACAAGCTGCAGTAAAACTCCACGGGGTCTTCTCTCCCCGATGGAAGTTGATGGACTGTTCGTCCACCTTATGTGGCTTCACCGGGTTGTAGGCGGGGACAGTGGGGCTCTCGTTGTTCCATTCATGCGCGTCGGAACTTACCCGACAAGGCATTTGGCTACCTTAAGAGAGTCAGAGTTACTCCCGGCGTTAACCGGCCCTTAGCTCGGTTGAACCCAAGTTTTAGGTACCGGCACCGGCCAGGATTCAGCGACTATACAAATCCTTTCGGACTAGCAGTCGCCTGTGTTTTTATTAAACAGTCGAAACCCCCTTGTCATTGCAACCTGCGGTCCCCATTCCTCATGAAGACCGCAGGCATCCCTTATACCTAAGCTACAGGACTAATTTGCCGAATTCCCTCGCCATACGGTATACCCGTAGCACCTTAGCTTTCTAAGCCAGCGCACCTGTGTCGGTTCTGGGTACGAACTTGTATCTTACTAACTACACAATCTTTCATGGTCTCCTGGACTCGAGGAAACTTCGCTAACGCGAAGCCATTCCTACCTCGGGATGGTTCTCGTCATTACGACACTCCCCACCCCTCGAATAGTTAGATACAACGATGGTTGTACAACCCCTATCCGGAAGCGAACCATATAGCTCAAACGCTTGATACAAGGTACTAGAATATTAACTAGTTTCCCATTTGGTGTACTCTGTTGAGGCACATCTTAGGATCGACTACCTCCAGGCTGATAACGCATTGCCTGGAAACCCTTGCGCTTTCGGTGGTATAGATTCTCACTATACTATGCTGTTACTGCCGCCAAGATCTGCAATAGAAACCGGTCCACAGGACGTCATCGCCCTGCTTCGACCCAATCACTACGCCAACCTACCACGAATCATCTAACTGATGATTATCTAAAGTATCGGTACTTTGCTTTAGCCCCGTCCGTTTTTGAGGCATCCCCCCTCGGCAGGTAAGTTGTTACACACTTTTTAAAGGATAGCTGCTTCTGAGCTTACCTCCCTGCTGTCTTGGCGAGAACACGCTCTTTAGCTTGACACTTAGCAAAAATTTGGGGACCTTAACTTCAGTCTGGGTTAAACCCCTTTCGGTCATGAGCCTTACGCCACATGAACCCGTGTCCTTGCTTCTACGATGTGTATCCGTTCGGAGTTTGAATGAGGGGTGAGGGATCTCTCCCCCGCGCCCCTCTATCAGTGCTCTACCGGAAACACTATCTCCACAAAGCACGCCCTGCGAGACGCTTCGGTTGGAACTAGCGAGCGCCAGTCTAGATTGGTTTTTGACCCCTATTCCCAAGTCACAACAACGATTTGCACGTCAGAACGTCTTAAGACCTCCAGCGGGCTTTCGCCCGCCTTCATCTAGCTCAGGAATAGATCGACTGGCTTCTAGCCTAGCCGCCATGACTCTACGCACTTTCACACGCTTCTCCTCACTACTTGCGTAGCTGCGAGAACTCGGTTTCCCTTCGCCTACACTATGAAAAGTTTAAGCTTGCCATGACAGTTAGCTCCTTGGCCCGTGTTTCGAGACGGAACGCGCAACACTGATGATTTGAACATCAAATCTTCAACTCTATTACTAGAATCTCTAATCTGAAAAAATCACCTTTCATGCCACGCACGTCTGTAAGTAATAGGTTTCATGCACTTTTCGCCCCCCTTCCGGGGTACTTTTCAGCTTTCCCTCACGGTACTAGTCCACTATCGGTCTTGAGAAATATTTAGCCTCGGATGCTACTTTCACCCATATTCATTGCCCACTACCAAGGACAACTACTCGGGTATGAATAGGACCCTTCCCATTTCGCCTAAGGGGGTATCACCCTCTTTGCCAGAACTTTTCAGATCATTTCAGCTGTGTTCCAGGATTCCATATTATCATACCAAAACACCACATCTCCCGAAGGATTCAGTTTGGGCTCTTTCCTTTTCGTTCGCCACTACTTGGGAAATCTCAATTGATTTCTTTTCCACGTGGTACTAAGATGCTTCAATTCCCACGGTTCGACTTCCAATACTAGTGTACTGGAATGTGCATAAGCACAAGATTCTCATTCGGACATCTCGGGATCATAGGATGCGTGCGCCTACCCCGAGCTTATCGCAGCTTGCCACGTCCTTCATCTCTCCTCAAGCCTAGCAATCCACCTATTACCGTCTTTACACCGGCATATTCAGCCACATATTACACGACTATGCACGACGATCATTGCAAGTCCCCTGGCAGGGACATACTACATCCTTCATACATCACTTTTGGTGATGCATTGCATCGATGATTTGATATGAAGATTATGTACACCCGTACACTTTCCTTGTCTAAGGAGGTGATCCGACCGCAGGTTCCCCTACGGTCACCTTGTTACGACTTTTCCCTTGTCACGAACCCCAAGTTCGATAACGCCAATCAGACGTCACCTCGCTAAGAGCTCACTTCAATGAAACGACGGGCGGTGTGTGCAAGGAGCAGGGACGTATTCACCGCGCGATAATGACACGCAGTTACTAGGGATTCCATATTCGTGAGGGCGAGTTGCAGCCCTCAGTCATAACTGTGGTAACGTTTGAGGATTACCTCATCCTTTCGGATTTGAAACCCATTGTCGTTACCATTGCAGCCCGCGTGTGGCCCCAGAGTTTCGGGGCATACTGACCTGCCGTGGCCCCTTCCTTCCTCCGCATTAACTGCGGCGGTCCCGCTAATTCGCCCCACTACTCCTGAGAGTAATGGTGGCAACTAGAGGCAGGGATCTCGCTCGTTACCTGACTTAACAGGACATCTCACGGCACGAGCTGGCGACGGCCATGCACCACCTCTCAGCTTGTCTGGTAAAGTCTTCAGCTTGACCTTCATTCTGCTGTCTCTCCGGGTAAGATTTCTGGCGTTGACTCCAATTGAACCGCAGGCTTCACCCCTTGTGGTGCTCCCCCGCCAATTCCTTTAAGTTTCATACTTGCGTACGTACTTCCCAGGCGGCAAACTTAACGGCTTCCCTGCAGCACTGCATTGACCACAAGTCAATGCATCACTGAGTTTGCATAGTTTACAGCTGGGACTACCCGGGTATCTAATCCGGTTTGCTCCCCCAGCTTTCATCCCTCACCGTCGGACGTGTTCTGGTAGACCGCCTTCGCCACAGGTGGTCATCAATAGATCAAAGGATTTTACCCCTTCCTACCGAGTACCGTCTACCTCTCCCACTCCCTAGCTCTGCAGTATTCCCGGCAGCCTGTACGTTGAGCGTACAGATTTAACCGAAAACTTACAGAGCCGGCTACGGATGCTTTAGGCCCAATAATCATCCTGACCACTTGAGGTGCTGGTTTTACCGCGGCGGCTGACACCAGAACTTGCCCACCCCTTATTCGTTAGTGTTTCTAGGACTAACAAAAGGTTCCTTTAGCAGAAACCACTCGGATTAACCTTGTCGTGCTTTCGCACATTGCAAAGTTTTCTCGCCTGCTGCGCCCCATAGGGCCTGGGTCCGTGTCTCAGTACCCATCTCCGGGCTACTCCTCTCAGAGCCCGTACCTGTAATAGTCTTGGTGGGCCATTACCTCACCAACAAACTGATAGGCCGCAGTCCCATCCTACGGCGATAAATCATTTGAAACACAAACCATTCCAGGTATAGTGTTCTATCGGGCATTATTCTCAGTTTCCCGAGGTTATTCCCGTCCATAGGTTAGGTTGACTACGCGTTACTGAGCCGTCTGCCTTGTATTGCTACAATGACTCGCATGGCTTAGTATCAATCCGATAGCAGTCAGGTCCGGCAGGATCAACCGGATTCTGAATTATTTTTTTGTTTTGATTATTGAAGTACATTTGTACTTTAATTGGAATTGACGGATGCACATAATCTTCACATCTCAGATATTGATCTTGCAATCAAATCCTCATTTTTGTATGCGTAACTGGAGGCCCATAAATCACAAAGTGGCATCTTGCCATACTTCATCACGGGCGCCGCCTATTGCGTTACGTATGCAGAAGCCAATAAAACCAGAATCCATATAAACCATACGTGAAATTATGCCTGATCGGGTCAAAAAATTGTAAAAATTACACATTTTATTCTCCATATCATCCACTCAAACATGCCTTACTTTTAGAGACTGACCAGAGATGGTTATTTTGATAGTTAAAATGACAGATTTTATTTTAAAAATTACTTTTGAGTTACATTACAGAGTATAAAAAAAAGACAAAAAATTCTGCAAAAATATTTGCAAAGTCATTGAGACTTCATGTAAATGGTGTTTCTCACAATATACGATATTATGAACCATATCCATTTGTAGTAAAATCATCTTCTGGAAAAAATCTTGTAGATGTAGATGAGAACAAGTATACAGATTATTGGATGGGACATTGGAGTTTAATTTTAGGACACGCTCCAAAAGATGTCAAGGATTCTCTGAGAAAACAAATTGAAAAAAGTTGGATGTATGGAACTGTAAATGAACAGACAATAAAATTATCAGAATTAATTTCAAAGGCAGTTCCAGTTGCTGAAAAAATTCGCTATGTCACATCAGGAACTGAAGCTACAATGTATGCAGTAAGACTGGCACGTTCAGTAACTAGGAAAAAAATTATTGCAAAGATTGATGGAGGATGGCACGGATACACATCAGATTTGCTCAAAAGTGTAAACTGGCCGTTTAGTGAATCAGAAAGTAGCGGAATAGTAAATGAAGAGAAGATTATTTCCATACCTTACAATGATTTAGAAGGTTCGCTAAAAATTCTTAGGAAACACGCAAAGGATTTAGCAGGAGTAATCATAGAGCCAGTGTTGGGAGGTGCAGGATGTATTCCAGCTACTCCAGAATATCTCAAAGGGGTTCAAGAGTTTGTTCATAAAAACAAGTCATTGTTTATTTTAGATGAAATTGTTACAGGATTTAGATTCAGATACGGATGTCTATACCCTACAATGAAGTTAGATCCAGACATTGTTACATTAGGTAAGATTGTAGGAGGCGGAATGGCAATTGGAGTGATGTGTGGAAAAAAAGAAATCATGAAGCATGCAGATACCACAGATAAGAAAAAGTCAAAGCGAAGTTATGTGGGGGGAGGTACGTTTTCTGCAAATCCAGCTTCTATGACATCAGGGTATGCTACTCTATTGGTGTTAAAAAACAACAGTTCAGTGTATTCTAAGATTAACGATTTGGGGCAATATGCAAGACAAGAACTAACAAAGTCATTTGATGGCAAAGTCATAGTTACAGGCAAGGGGTCTTTGTTTATGACTCATTTTGTTAAAGACGGGATTTCAGAGATTACCAATGCTTGCCAAGCAGCAATGTGTGATATCAAGGCCCTGCATGAATATCATTTTAAAATGATAGCACATGACGGAATTTTCTTTTTGCCAGGAAAACTAGGTGCCATATCAAATGCGCACACAAAGGCAGATATCAGAAAAATGATAAGATGAGTATCTTCTAAGTCCTTGAAAAAGATTTGGTCCAGGAAATTAATTTGTTAAAAATCTCAAGATAGTCCTCAGATTTTGTTGTAATGTGCACATGTGCAAAGAATTTCCCATATTGGGCCTCCAAGATCATGGTGCATTCCTTTTTAAAAAAAGGTACAGAAACCCCAATTTTTTTCAATGAAGTAAATTCAAAATCCCCTATTTTCAAGTAATTGTCTTTA
Organism: Candidatus Nitrosopumilus sp.; assembly: GCA_965205675.1. GTDB lineage: Archaea > Thermoproteota > Nitrososphaeria > Nitrososphaerales > Nitrosopumilaceae > Nitrosopumilus. The sequence continues at coordinate 710,120 of OZ242186.1, read as the reverse complement.
ATTATGATCTGTTTTTTGCCTGGATTGGAGTTGATTGATTCAACAAATTGTTTTTTTGTAGAATCATCCCAGATAGGTGAGTTTTGGGGCCATCGATGAATGTGTACTTTGTCTGCAAAATAGTTTAACTCAAAACTAGGCAACATATCAGATAATTTTTGATTGGAATTAAGCGTTATCCTAAGTAGGATTGCATCAGATTCAGGATTCATTTCTTGATTTTTTAGAATCATTACAAAAACAATTTCGTAAGAAACTGTTATTGTTTGCAGATAATGCATCATGCCACAAAAGTGTCATAGTAAAAGAATTTCTCAAAGCATCAAAAAGTAAAGCGAACATTAGATGTTTTTCCTGCATACACTCCAGAATTAAACCCAATTAAGATACAGAGAAGAGAAAAAGGGAAACTGCAAACCAATTCTTCGTCAATGGTTCTGAAATGAGAAAACACATGCAGACGAGATTGGATAATGAAGTGTTTCGAGTTGTTAAAGTGTTCAGATATTTAATGCCTTAACTATCACATGGCAGAAAAAGATAACAAAGATTAAAGAAAAAATACCAAAACTATACTAGGAGCAAATTAGTCTCTTACCTAAAAGATGAAATATGAAACAATATTAGTCACAATATGCGCATATTGCTTTTTATAAAATCATTACAAAATTATCAAATCAACTTTGAATATCATGCAAAAATCCAGGGATTCATCTATTCTTTTCTTAGAAATAGTGATTTTGATCAATTGCACGATAAAAAAGGATACAAATTTTTCTGTTTTTCAAACATATTCAAATCTACAAAGTCGGATCATTACCATCTGATCATATCATCACCCAACAAAGAACTTGTAAATCAGATTCATGAACAATTGATCAAAATTATTGACAACTGTGTGTTAATATCAATCGGGAGTTTATTTAAGATAGTCAAGGCGATCAAAGTACCTGAAAGAAATTTGACATTTCCACTGAAAATAATCACCCAGTCTCCAATAATTATACGCATACCGATTGAAAAATATTCTGGAAAAACAATACATACTGCCCCGTACAAGTCAGTTTTATGGAGATCAGATCATCCTATCGATCTATTCATCGATGCACTTGAAGCCAATATGCGAAAAAAATATGAAGAGTTTACGGGTTTACAAATTAACAAACGAATTTTTGAGCATTATGAATTTAAAAAACAAGTCTCCACCAAGATTGAACAGGATTTGTCAAAGATTCCGGTAATTGGCTCTTTGTGGGAGATAAAGTTTTCTGCTGGAATTTCCCCCGATATCCAAAAATTTGCCCTTGACTGTGGGCTAGGAGAACGCAACTCGTTGGGGTTTGGTTTTGTAAATCCTGTCATGAAAAAGACAGTTTAGAAGAATATATAATTTAGAATTTCAATTTAACTGTGTGATATTATAGATGCTAAAAGAAATAATTACGTTTGTTGATATGTACAATAAAGAATCACCCACACAGCATAAAGAACCTAGGTCAGGTAAACAAATTATCATAATTAAAACAAAAGAAAATAAGAATGATGACTCTCTCATGTATAATGGACTTGAAATACTGGATGACGATTCCAAAGTTAATGGGTGGATTGATAAAAACAAACACTATGAAAAAATAATTGATAGTTTTAGAGATTATGTTTTACCTGGTGAACCAAACAAGGCATTAGGAAGTACGTCTGGATTGATAACATTCACTTTTTTTGCCTTTAAACTCTCTCAAAAAAACCTTGATGACTTAAAGAAAAAAATATCCAAAACAAAATTCCTAAAAAAGAATCATAGCATATTAATTGAAAACATTCATGAAATTCTGAATGATGCTTTACCTGATTTAACAAAAAACAAGGATAATACTTTTAATTATTTGGATTTTCATGTTTTGATCCATACTGATGAAAAAAGATTTATCAAATGGGATAAAATTGCTTCTGAATTTATTACAGAAAGAACTAGTATAGGTAAAAAAACATCTGTAGTTAAAGGAGAATGTTTTGTATGCCGAAAATCCAATCTAGAAATTTCAAATCCTAGTTTTTTAACTAATTATGATGGGAAGAAATTTTTTTTAAAACATATTACTAGGGTTAGTCAGGGAGGCATACCACTTAGAGTATGTAGAAGTTGTTCAGTAAGTTTGAATCAATTCCTTAAAATTCTTGACGAACAAAAAATCAAAATTTTTCCTTTATTTGTTGAATCTGATAAAGTAAATGGAGAAATTAAATTGTTAAATCATAAATTAGAAAGAGATGAAAACAGATTTAATTTCATATTCAATCAACTTTACAAACGCGACAGAAATGTTTTTGATTTTTATCTTGTTATTATATCTAAAGAATATCTATTCTTTGATTATGTATCGGGTTATACGTGGGAAATTGGTTGTTTTACTGACTATTTCAGAAATGATAAAAAACCAAAACCAATCAAACGTTATGAACTTGAAGGAAAACTAGCTGAAGCACTACATGGTAAAAAATCATTTATCAAATATTTTGGTCCGATAAAAGGAAAGGATAACCAAGAAACGACTTTGATCTATTCATTGAGGCAAAAGATATTTGATTTTGTTTATAGGAATAAAAAGACACTTACTTTCAAGGATCTGCAAAATATAATTTTATTCCGAATCGAAAAAAGTATAAGAAATAAGGAAAAACCAGATAAAGAAACTTTTAATTTGTTCTTTAACAGACACTTGCTGTTGTCAAATGAAAGTAAACCTAAATGTATTTTAGATGATGTTAAATCTATAAAAGACAAAATTCTATCTGACAACAATGAGAAAATTGAGATTGATAGTGATGAGAGATGGGCATACTTTGCAGGCCAAATAGCATACTATCTGATAAGTTTGTCCAAATCAAAAAAGCTCACTTATGGCCTTCTTGAACCATTTACCAACAAATCCACAACAAAATTGGTCAAGAAAACCATCGAACAACTTATTGCACAATACAAACATGAAATTAAACTTGATAACAAGCGTTTTAAAAAAATTACAACATGTGTTTTTTCATATGAGCCAAGTATGTCTTTTACAGAATTAAAAATTCCATTTTATGTTGGAGCACTAGACGATAATGTTATTTAATGCAAGAAAGAAGGCTATGTGTAAATGACACCGAAACATTTCAAGAAATTTGCTCAGGGTCTGTTGATTGTTAAAGCAAAGAATAGTTCTTTTAACAGCGATTTTTCTGGTCTTCCAAGGCGGTTACCTGATGAAAATGGAACAATTTATGCTACAGATAAAGCATTGAAATATTGTGTCAGAAAGTATCTGCACAATAAAGGCGAAAAAGTATTTGTTTGGAGACGATATAAAAAAGATGGCAATCCTTGTGAAATTAATGAAAATTATAGTCAAGTCTTTGGGAAAGAAGCTAAAACAAAAAAAGATGTTATTGCTAAATTAACTTCTACGATAGACGTTCGTTTATTTGGAGCCACATATCCAGAAGAAGGCAAAAAGGTTTCACTTACTGGAACAACTCAGATTTCTTATGGCATAGACAGGTTTGATGAAAATCTATTTTACAACAATCAAATACTTTCACCTTATGCATCAGATAAGGATAAAAAACAGCAAACTCTTGGTAATGAAACAAAGGCATTAGAGTCTCATTATGTATATGACTTTGTAATCAACCCCAATAATCTGATCAACTCTTTAGAATTGGGTATGGGACAAGATGAAAAATCACTTTTATTAGAATCTGATATAGAACTATTCAAAGAAGCCATGTGTCGTGGCATAAGCCATACTACATCTGCATCTAAAATCGGATCTGATGCAGAGTTGTTTTTGTTTATTGAAATGAATGCTGATGAAAAAGACGGTAGAATAGAATCTCACATATTACCAATGATGAAAGATCATGTTATGATAAAGAGAGGCGAGAATAAAAACATCATAGACTTGTCAAACCTTTTTTCCCAATTCAAGAGTAATTATAAAAAATACATCTCCAGCATAGAACTATACTATGATGATAATGAAATTGATTTGATTGGAATAAACGAGTTTCCTGTCAAAAAGAGACACATTGTAACCTTGGAAGAAATACGTGACAAGTAAACCGCTGGGGGATTTTTGTGGTAAATCTTGTATATTTTGATATGTGTTCAGATTTTGGTTTCTTTAAGAAGCCAGATATCAACAAAACAAGTCTAACATATAATCTCCCTCCAAAACCTGCAATTTTGGGAATGATAGGCAGTATCTTGGGCATGGGTGGATTTGACAGACAATATGAAACGATATCATCACAATTCAATGAAAAAAATAATTTAGATTTAAATCAATTTCCTGAATTCTATGAAAGACTCAAAGATCTCAAGATCGGTATAAAACCAATTGGTGATTTTCCATTTAACAAAATAATAAACACATACAACAGCAGAAATAGCTATTTTTATACCAATGTTAACGTCAAAGCAGGACTAGCAAGTGAAAATGTACTTATTCATGAACAGCTTTTGATAAGACCCAAATACAGAATTTATGTTTACGATCAGGCAGAAAAGGATTCAATTGTTGAATTAACAGATCGCTTAAAAAACAACAAGCCTGTTTTCATGCCCTACCTTGGAAAAAATGAATTCATTGCATGTTTTGACAAGATAAACACAGGAGATGTAAAACAGAAGAAGAAAAACGCTGAATGCATATCATCTGTATTTCTTACAAATAATGAAAATACCCATATCAATGGCAACGATACAGCAAGTAGATTTGAATCTAATGATGGCCATACAGTATCGGGTCTTCCGGGAGGATTTAGATTTGTTGAAAATTATCCTATAGGCTATTCTGAAAACATGCACTATCATCTTCAAGTAGCACAACTTGCAAAAAGATCCGATACCTCTTCAGTAGATTTAGGAAAAGGAAATCTGTTTGAGATCGATGGAGAAACAATATATCTATTCTGATTTGATAATGAAAACTCTTGATCAAATATTAAAACCAGAATATCATGATAAAATTTTGGCTCATACATCATCATCATGGGATAAAAACTCTGAGACATTAATCGCACATTCACAAAAGACACTGAAATACTGTGATTGCCTAATTAACAAGCTATCTTTAAAAGAAAATTTAAATTGCATTTTATCTCCGTTGGTACCAGCTCATCAAACACCCGATTTCATTGAATTGATTCGATCCATAATATATTATCATGATCTTGGCAAGGTTAACCCTGTATTTCAGAAAGAGAAGATGAAAAATGATTTGTGTGTTTCTACTGAGAGTCTAAATTCAGATCATTCCTTTTATGGTAAAATATTATTTGATCATCTGTTTTTTGACGATTTTTACAGCAAATTTTGTGAATCGAAATATCAAATTCTTTTCCTCCTATTATCTCAGACAATAGATAGACATCATACACAATTACAAGACATTAATTTTCTTTATAAAAAAATGCGTAACAATACTACAATTGAACAGGAATTAAATGATTTAGACACAATTTCTGATCTTTTTTTTACTGGCCAGAAAAAAATCCTGCTAACTACGAAGAAATGGCCTAATGCGTATAATTTCAAAAATGATGGTTATAAACAAAAAGACATACGTTATATTTTCAAAAAAGACGAGCAAAAAGAGGCTTTGTTTTATTTATACAAGACAATCTACTCTCTTTTGATTACAAGTGACTATTACGCTACTCTTGATTTTATGCAGGATGTATCTTACTTGGATAAGATCTCTACAATAAACCCCTCTTTGGCAGAAAGATGCGAGAAGAATTTTTACCAATATGAATTTGATGGGTATCTACTAAACGATGCTTCTTGTTACAAAAAGATCCAAAATTTAAATCTTCCTGATATTAATGATCTAAATGAATTAAGAACAAAAATACTCTTAGAATCGGATTCTAATCTTAAGAAATCTATTTCTAATAGTCCTCAACAAAGAGTATTTTACCTAAAGGTTCCCACAGGCGGCGGCAAGACAAATACCTCCATGAAACTTGCTCTTACTCTACTAAAATCAAATAACAACATTAAACGAATATTCTACGTATTTCCTTTCATCAATCTGATTGAGCAAAATCGTGAAGTAATAAAAGATACACTGGGATTAAATGAGCAAGAATTATCTTCTGTATATTCTTCATCATCTTGGAATATTGAATCAAACAAGACAGAGGGATTTCAGCATGTTATTGATAATGAATTTCTAAATCATCCGTTTGTTGTCATGAGTAATGTAAATTTCTTTAATGCGTTTATAAAATCTGGAAAGACAAGTAATTACCGTCTCGTCAATTTGGCCAACTCTATTGTGATCATAGATGAAATTCAGAGTTTAAATGACAAAGATTGGACTCTTTTCAATGATCTTATAATGTTTAGCTCCAAATATCTCAACATTTACTTTATTATCATGAGTGCAACACTTCCAAAACTTGCTACATTATTAGATGGATCAGGTATTTTGAATTTGATTAATTCTAACTATCACAACCATGGCTTGTTTCAGAATCGAGTTACAATAACATTTAGACATGATGTAAACAATCTGGAACAGTTACAGACTGTGCTAAACAATGAGATTCATGAAAGTATGAATAAAATATTGCTTGTTGTAAACACTATCAAGACATCTTTAGAACTATATGCAAAAGTATATTCAGATAAAAAAATACAGGGTATGGGTTTCCAGACATATCTCTTAAATTCCACAATTCTGCCACATAAACGAAGGGAGATTATTAAAAAAATGAAAAATAACGATAAGATAATTTTAATCTCAACACAAAGCGTAGAAGCCGGTGTGGATATTGACTGCGATTTTGGAATTCGGGATTTTGCCCTCTTTGACTCTATTGAACAGATTGCAGGTAGAATAAATCGAAATGCAAAGTCATATCAAAATACTGCCAAATTGATTGTAACTAATTTAAAGGAAAATGACAAACAGATAGCGAGTTTCATTTATGGTGAATCACATCGCTGGCAAACAATTAGTAAGGATTATCTTGTTTCATCTACACAGGTACAAAGCTTTCTAGAAAAAAGAGATTTAGATTCTTATTACAACAAAGTTCTAAAACGCATAAAAGATAGAGATGATGATTTTATTAGAGAAGGATCATCTTCTTTTGTTCGAAAAGGGATAAGACATTTAGATTTTGAAGATCTAAACACAATAAATGTCATAAACCAAAACTCGATATCTTTATTTGTTGACACTAACATTCCAGTAAATGAGTTTTCAAAAGAAGAAAAAGAATTTATCAAATATACCAATCGTGATGACAATACTGTGTCTGGCGAGTATGTTTGGGGAAAGTATAATGAATTCATTGAAAATTTTAAAGGAGGACATATCGAACGAAAAATCGATACCAAAAAATGGAGCAGTGTACTTTCTAAATTTATGGTAAGTCTAGATAATACTTCACAGAATCTCTCAAATATCATAGATTCAAGTAAAGGAATACCCTTACTAAAAAAAGAGTATTATTCAGATGAGCAAGGCATAGACCGTGAACATTTAAACTCTAATTCTTTTCAGACTCCATCTTAAATTACAGTTGTTTAATTATAGCGACGATCAAAAGTTCGTGAACATCTTTGCAGGATTTCTAAAGATATAATTTGCAACATCAAGCTTGAATCTTGTTATTCTAAAATATTTTGACACTGCATCATTCATCATCGTAAACATTGCATAATATTCTGATACCAACAACGCATACTTGCTTATCTTCCAGCATTGTTCTATCATGTTCAAGTATACCTCGGAGCATAATTCTTTGCAATTTTTCAAAACAAATAGCAATACTTTTTGATCAGTAGTTAGAAATAATTTCATGGACATCACAAATGACGAGTTACTCCAGGCCTACAAAAAAGAAAAAAATATTCACAAAAAAACAAGATTACATGCAATGTGTATAATTAAGATCAACGAATCCACAATTGCTGAAACTGCCAACCAAATGTTTTGTACATATAATTCTGTAAGGAATTGGCTTGATTCATTTGAAAAATATGGATTGGAGGGTCTGGAGGATCTCCCTCGTTCTGGCCGTCCGCCATTAATTTCACACAAAAAATTACAAAAAATAGAGCGTGCATTTAAGAAAATTTCAGACGGCATGACTCCAAAGAAACTGATACAATTCATATTTTACAGAACACGCATTACATATCATATCACTCATGTGCGTCGTTTGATGCATAAATGGAATCTAAAACCAAAGGTTCCACAAAAGGTACATGTACGTGCCGCATCCAAGGATGCATGCCGCAAGTGGAAAAACCGCATCATTTCACGCATAGAAAAGGCAAAAAAGAAAGGTTTTACAGTATTTATCCAAGACGAATCAGTATTTGTAGACGATGTGCGTCTTGGTAAAAAATACTGGACAGATACACATCAACGAATGATTGTACGTTGGAGAGGATCACATCAAAGATTTTTGGTTTATGGAATGATGACTGATGATAATCAAAGTTTTTTTAGATCGTATGAAAAATTTAATTCAATTGCATTTATGGATTATTTGGAAGCAGCTCGTAGAAAATTTGGAAAAATATTTGTTATCGTCGATAGGGCACCGCAACACAAAGCTAATGATGTAAAAAAATATCTGCGTAAAAACAAAGATGTCAAACTGGCATATCTTCTGAGAGTCTCCCCGCATTTGAGTATGATTGAAGAGGTTTGGAGACAGTGCAAACATGTTAATGTTGAATCAGAATTTTATGAATCTATTCATGAAATGAGGTATACAGTTATGGAATATTTTAGAACGCACAAATTCAATTTGAATATGTATCAGTATTTTGCAAGAACAATAAATTGAAAAGACTTATGATCTGGGGTATACGGTGAACCTTTTGGCAACCATTTAGTTTGACATCTCTATTGTTTGCAAGATATTCCTTGACCTTCTTTGATTTGTGAACTGATGCTCTATCCAGCATGATTGCAATCTTGCCGTATTTCCAGTGCAACTCCTTTAGATATTCTACAAATGTTACAGCATTGAATTTATCATAACTCTAAACAGATGACTGTTATTTTCCGTAATTGTTCCATATATTGCCAAACTTTCAGGTCGTCCCATATATGGAAGAAATATTCTCTTAGCAACGGGTGACCAATATTTTTTCCTGTCTTTGCATCTCTTACAAAAAATGCCTCATCAGCCATTGCAAAGGCAAATCAAAATTTAGATGATGTTGCCTGTGTCGTTCTTATCGATTCCAATGATTGTCTTCTCTATCCATTTTGGATTGTTCACAGTAAAGATAAGCACCGAATCTTTAGACACATCAATCAGTCTAAATATTTTGGATTTTAGTTCTGCAAGTCCAGACATTGTTATCTCTCCTTCAAACACCGAGTTTTGAATCCAGTTGAGATATTGCTTTGTCGTGACTCGCACAGCATCTATGCGATCTATGGAAATATCATACACCAATATGGCATACATTACTTTTGCCTGAATCCCTCATACCGTATACCCTCTACGATATGCTTTACTATCTTGTGACATTCTAGCCTTATCAGTCTCCTGTAGCTTACATTTCGCTTTAATGAAGATACATAGATTGTACTTTCCATCTTTTCATTGTACTCTGATACAAAGGACTTTCTTCCCGATTCTGCCAAATAGCAACCATTTAGGGAGTCATCAAAGTTTTTTTCATTTATCATTTTACTATTTATCATCTTAAAGATGGTCTTATCCACAACTACTGGCTTGAATATTTCTGCGATATCCAAAGAGAGAGAATGGCGCCTGTATCCTGGTTCATGCAGATAGCTTACAGTGGTGTTTAACTGTGATTGATAAATTTCAGTGAGAACATCGCTATACATCATTCCATTGCCAAATGATATCAGAGAATTCAGCATATTTTTGGGAGGCATCCTTGATCTTTTTTCCATCTCAAAACCATCCCTTAGAAAATTATCAAATGAGTCATAGTAAATATTTCGGCAATTTCCCTCGATTCCCATCAACTCTTCAATTTTTTTGTATCTCGGTATTTGCTGCTGCAGAATCTGAATTTTATTCATATGCTCAACCACATCCTTTTTCTTTGATTTGTAGTAACGCAGGTTTGCAAGCATGTTATGCGTCGCTGATGTGATGAATTCAGATGCAAGATATAGTCTTTTTTGATTATCCAGATAATGTTGCACTTGCTTTACTGTAACCAGTCCTGAGAGAAGTTTCTCACGCGGATAATAGCTTCCGGCATAGTTTCCATAATAATTGTAAAAATGTACTGTAATTCCTTTTGTGTTTAAGAATGATATCAGTGCAGAGTTAAAGTCACACTGACCAAATATGTGCAAAGCGCTGACATCCATCACAGGAATTGATTTTTTTGTATTGTCTTTTGATAGTATTTGGATAGTATTTTGTGATCGTGATACTCTGCCACCACTAAAAATATAGTAATCCTTCATGACCAACAGTATTCTGCATATGCGCATTTGTCACATATTGGCTTGTATTCTGCAGCAAGTGGTTTTTTTGCAGAGATTATTTCCAATGCATGGTTTATTGTTTCATGTATAAAATCCTGCTTTTGTTTTGTGAGTGTTACCTTTACTGTCTTTTTGAGTTTTGGATAGTCCAGTACTCCAGTTGTATCAATGCCGAGCTTTCTCAGATAGTGAATATAATACAGTAATTGATATGTGTGTGCATCATGCATCTTGTCTGATTTTTTTACTTCGTGTATCTTTCCCTTGTCAATATAGTCAATAGATATGCTGCCTATGCGTATCTCTTTTTTCTTTCTTTTGTAAGAGTCCTTATGTATGAGGCTCCCAAGTTTTACAATCTCTGAGCTTGATTCAAAGGAAATATTGCGGGAGTGAAGCCATAGTTTTCTTTTACACACAAAATAGTAGTTAAACTGAGTGCCCGTCAATTCAGTTGTGTCATTCAATATTGTTACTCAAACAGAACGGTTTTTATCTTAAACTATTCTAAAATGATAACAGATGCAATGATGTCTTTGCTGACCTTATAAGGAATCAGCACGATCATAGGTAGATAAAAATACAAACGTTTGATATCTTGATTTAGGCATAAATTTGGCGGGTTTGAATCGAACTATTATAGGATTGAAATTGTTCTTGATATTGTGCCATGATCATACCCTATTGCGTTTGAATCGAACTATTATAGGATTGAAATTATGTGCCAAAAAAATCATACATCTACTGCAGAAAGTTTGAATCGAACTATTATAGGATTGAAATTCATAGAATTTACCGCCTTGACTAAATCTGCCCAGTTTGAATCGAACTATTATAGGATTGAAATATTAACTGCATTTGACGTAAGACAGCAACTACAGCGAGTTTGAATCGAACTATTATAGGATTGAAATTCATCACCAGTACCTTGTGTTGTTCTTTTATATATGTTTGAATCGAACTATTATAGGATTGAAATAAACGGTGAAATAGTGGATGATGAGGAACTGCCAGTTTGAATCGAACTATTATAGGATTGAAATTCATCAGACATTATGATTTTTCGCATGATTATTTCGTTTGAATCGAACTATTATAGGATTGAAATGATCCGATAATTACGAGTGTTAACGCAATTTGCATGTTTGAATCGAACTATTATAGGATTGAAATTCTTAATTGATAAGAAGTTTAGTAGTTTCGGCACAAGTTTGAATCGAACTATTATAGGATTGAAATTTTGTATGATTCAAATGAATATCAGAAATTATTAATGTTTGAATCGAATTATTATAGGATTGAAATAGTGCGATCACTGCAACATTACCATCTGAGATTTTGGTTTGAATCGAACTATTATAGGATTGAAATTAATCAGTGAAAAGATCTGTAGTGTCAGTAGATGGGAAAGTAACTCAAGTTACACATTCTAGAAAATAATTATTTTTGTTATTTCTAAAATAATGAATAATTATCTTTACAAAGAAATATTTGAGAATTTCAATTGATATTATTGGTTTGTGATTTTTTACATTAGTTTCTTCTGAGATAATCAAATTAGCAATTATCCATGCATTGTACAAAATCAATGAATAGTAAAAATACAACAATCTTATGGATTGGTTTGAACTGGTGGTTTTTGGTCTGAACCTTCCCACACATGCATAGCCTGTTTCAATCCCCAACGTTTCTTGTAGTCAGTTGGAATGTTTTGTATGTTATATGATATTTCTTTTGGTGAAATATTTGTTGCAAACACAACATACTGATCAATAATATCTGATTTTTTTCTTGCATTTTTGTTTGGCAGAATAACTAGAGTAAATGATTCTACATGTCCTGATGATGATTTTATTGTGTATGGCGAGATTGACTTTCTATCTCCATTAACGTATTGTACAATTGCATCTTTGATTCGAGAATTCTTTTATGCAGGCATTAGAAATTTCAGATTCTTTTGTTTTATTTCTGAAATTGTTCCAGCTGTGAAAAACTCCCTATCCACTAGCAATAGTTTAATCTTGATTCCATTATTGATGCCATCAGAGAGTAATTTACGCACAAAATCGGCATTTGATTTGTTGTCATACAAAGGATAACAACCTAATTGAGCCCTGATTCTTTTTTCAACGCACTGCATGGTGCAGTAACTCTCAAAATGAGTAGTACTGTTTTTAGATTTTGATTTTATTAAAGAATGGTTTGGCAATTTGTCATATCTTGGGATTAGATGTTTGTCAATTGCTACAGTAACTGGTTGTTCCAATACTCCCAGTTCTTGTAATTTTGATACTGTACTATCCAGTGAACGATGTAATTGAATTTGCATTGTTTTTTGTGATATTTTTGATATGATTTTTCTCAACCATGAAACCAGTTGGAGAAGCATTATCTGATTCCATCGCCAGTCTCTTTAATCCAGATTCAGAATATGAATTTCCCAAACACAATGACATGACAGAATTATGTGCATCTGCATTGTGGAACCGTGAGTTATTTTTACTAGAGCATGGAAACAACAAGATATTGTACATTATTTTAGTGATAATCTCAAATGCTTTAGATAGTATCACGCCTTGGTGTGTCATGGTATCAAATGAAGTACAATGCATATTTGATGGAGTGACATACTTCCATCAAGCTTTTTCTATCTGAATAGATTGATTGAGTGATTGATAGTTTTTGATCTAAATTGAGTTACTTTCCCATCTACTGAATTTAGACATTCTCAAGTATATGCAATGAGAAGATGGTTGACGAACTTATGTTAGGAGGTATATTTTTACGATCTGCTTTCTAATCCAAGAGCCTGATGGAATAACACATTCAGTCCTTATCTTCAATTTCTTTGTAGTTGATTCAGAATAACAGTCACCAAGGCAACATTCCATGATAAAATGAGGAATGTCCTCTGAATTGTATAGTGCGTTGTTTTTCGGTATGAAAACAACAACGTTGTGCACATTATTTTAGCAATATTTGCAAATGCTTGAATTGTTGAATTTCTAATGTGTGCAAAATCAAGATTGCTATGATTCACATTTGATGGAGAAGCACATCTCCTTCAAGATTGTTCTATCCAAATTTGTTGTTTAACTGATGAAATAATGGTTAGTTTATGATCTAAATTGGATTACTTTCCCAAGTACTGGATTATAATTTCATAATTTTTTTAAAAAAAGATTCTTTGTTTCTTTTATCTAATTCTGCTACAACTTTATATCTATGAAAAATCGCTGGTTGGTTATTAGGTTCAATTTTTAATGCTTTATCATACCAACTAAGTGATTCTTTATAGTTTTTTAATAATAGAAATAATTTAGCTTTGTAACTTATGGCATAAACATAGTTTGGCTCAATTTTAAGTGCCCTATCACAGTAGACAAGCGCTTCGTTATATTTCTTGGAATGTTCCAGACACCAAACCATGGTACACAAGGCAACAACATTATCGGGTTCAATATTTAGTGCAAATTCACAATAAGATTTTGCCTTGCCAATATTTTTCAATGACATGTAGGCCACGCCTTTACTATAAAGAGCTCTAATATTTTCAGGATCATATTCTAAAATTTTATCAAAACAAACTATAGCTTTTTTGTGTAATCCAGTTTTATTTAGCACTATTCCTTTATTAAATAATGCATCAGTACACTTTGGATCAATTTTAATGGCCTCATCATAAAAAGCAAAAATATCTTTGTTAGAAAATCCTGCAAAATCAAGGATCCACCCTTTAGCAACCAATGCTTTTGTATTTTTTTTATCTACTTCCAAAGATCTAGTATAGTATCTTATTGCTTCTTCATGTTTTTTTTCTTTTGTTAGTTTCTGTCCTTTTTCAAATAGGATATTAGATTGATAAGCGTCCTCATCAATTGCCTTATTAAAAAATATCAATGACTCGGAATTACGGTGCAATCTACCCAAAATCAAGCTTTTATTATAAAGGGCTTCGGCATTATTTGGATTATTAGAAAGAGCATCGTCTGTCAGTTCAAGTGCTTTTTCATGATCACCCAGTTTACTAAAACATATTCCTAATGAAATTAATGAATTAGAAAATGTAGAGTCAATCGCAAAGGATTTTTTAAAACAATCAATTGCATCATGGGGTTGCCCCATAGCTTCAAATGCAATTCCCTTGTTATACAAAGCATCTAAATTTTTTGGATCATTGCAGAGTATATCATCATAGCAAACTATTGCATCTCGAAAATTTTTAATTTTATGTAAGGTAAGACCTTTATGAAGTTGTAAAACCATATTTTTAGGTTCCAATAAAATAGCTTTATCAAAATAAGAAATTGCTTTTTTAAATTGATTATAATGAACGGCAATTAATCCCTGATTTAAAAAATACCAAGCGTTTTTTGATTTTTTTAATAACATATAACATTACAGGCAATATAATTTTTATACTTTAATTGAGTTGTATATTACTATAATTTTATTTTAAATAGAGTGACTATGAGCATATTTTAAAAGAAAATATTCGTATATTACTTGAAATATTTAATAATTAAAATTAGTAATTAAAACTGATTGTTATGGGTGCAGAATTTTATGGTGAGGATTTTCAAGGTCCAGATGTTGCGCCATTTGTAGGAATTAATACATTTTTACATTTGCCATGGATTAAAGACCATAAAGAATTACTAAAAGCAAAACCAGATGTTGCAATTATTGGAGAGCCATTTGATTTTGGTACCACTATCCGCCCCGGAGCAAGATATGGTCCACGAGCAATTAGAGCGGCTTCTACCATTCCATCTCCCCCTTTTGAGAGATTTAATATTGAAACTGGTGCTGATCCATTTGGTACTTTTCGAACAGTGGATTATGGAGACGTAGTTGTCTCACCAGGAGATGTAATTGGATCTCACAAAAGTATGACCCTAAAGGTCAAAGAAGTTTTAGAGGCAGATGGAATTCCAGTAATGCTTGGAGGAGATCACTCTATAACATATGCAAATGTCAGAGCTTTTCAGAAGAAATTTAAAAATATAGGCATGATTCATTTTGATACTCATGCTGATTGTGCGCCACAGGGATTAACTGGATTCAAGTATGATCACGGGGCACATATTAGAAGAATAATGGAGATGGGATGTCTAAAGGGGAAAAATTATTCCCTAGTCGGTCCAAGAGGATATTGGCCAGGACGGGATTTGTACAAATGGATGTCTGATCAAGATTTCCAGTGGTTTACAATGTTGGATGTAGAAGAATTAGGAATTGATTATATTGCAAAAGAAATAGCTGATAGAGCCAATGATGGAACAGATGCAGTTTATCTTAGTTGGGATATTGATTCTTTTGATCCCTCTTATGCACCTGGAACTGGAGAACCAGAACCAAACGGACTTACATCAAGAGAAGGAATTAGAATGATACGTCAATTATCCAAATCATTTGATCCAGATAGATTTGCAATGGATTTAGTAGAGATTGCTCCTGCTTATGATGTTAGTGATAATAGCTCCTACAATGGAGGCATTACCTCAGGATTAGGTCAAAGATTAGTAGTTGAATTGCTAGCAGGATTGTCATTAACAAAAAGAGGGCTAGATGGAGGAGACCCTGTAAGACCAAAAGACTACAAGGGTACTGGAAATACATATAATTTTGGAAACCCACAAGCTAAGATTCCAAAAAGAGATTGATGGGAAAAAATGTTTGCAGATAAAGAACATGGTGAGATATCATTATTTTATGAAAATCTATTGTTTGGATAAAGGTTAAACAAATGATTGATAACTTGATTGAAGTACTACAACTAAACAATCCTTTTTTGGTAATTATGGCAGGTTTAATGATTGGATTAATTCATGCCTTTGAACCGGACCATATCAGTGCAGTTTCAACCCAACTATTAATTAAGAATAGAAATAATTCAAAAAAATTAGCATTAAAACAATTGAGTGTGATTTCTTCATTGAGAGGGGCAGTATGGGGAATTGGACATACGTCAAGTATCATATTAGTTGGATTAGTAATTGCAAGTTTGTCATTAAATATACATAGTGATTTTTTTCTAGGTGCAGAATTAATTGTGGGATTCATGTTAATTGTTTTAGGGATTTTAACAGTTTCTAACAAAAAGATTTTCAAACAAAAGCATATTCATCCACATAATCATTCAAATGGAATTTCACACACACATTTTCACAATCATGAAGAAGATCATAGTCAAGATCATAGTCACAAAACATTCTGGATAGGTTGTATTCACGGCATTGCAGGAAGCGGTAGTTTTGTAGCATTAACTGCTTCCACAATGATTAATTTTGAAACAATGCTTTATTTTTTAATTTTATTTGGTATCGGAAGTACTTTTGGAATGATAACCATTAGTGGAATAATTGGCGTACCATTTGCACTAGTATCTAAAATCAAACAAACTACAAAATATTTGAAATATATTGTATCAGGTATTAGTTTTATTATCGGATTAAATATTATATTTACAGTTTTATTAAATGCTAAATTAATTACATTTTTATAAAAAAATAAATTCGTACTTTACCTGAATTATAGAAACAATTTAATTAACTAGAAGATAAAAATGAAAAATATTTTGGTTGCATTAGATATTTCAGGTACATCAGAAAAAGACCAGATACTGCAACTTCACTTGCCATACCATATAACGTAAAAATTACATGTGTAACAATGATCATTATTGGTTCAAAAGGACTTGGCGGCATGAGATGGAAATTACTTGGCAGTGTTGTAAATTCCGTAGTGCATGAATCTAAGATTTCAATCTTGTGGTTGTAAAATGAAATTTTATGATAGGAAACAGTTCTAAAAGTGAAATCAAATATTTTAAAAGAATATGAAAAAATTAGCTTATTTTTGTAGATTATATCAAAAGTATAATTGATGTAAAGACTAGTAGATTATTCCATTTGAAACTTTATCATAAAACAAGCAAAGAAATAATCATCCAATAAAAAATATAAAGACAACTAGAGACATTGTTCGCAAAATGCCTCATCAATTTCTACAAATATTTTTCCAGAGGATATGATTCTAATGAATCATCCAATTGCAACATTTCCAATTTTTGGCATATGATTCATAATGAAAAAACCAAAATTCATGTAATAAACATTTTAGAATCCATTTTTTCATGAGACATTTGAGTTATGTCCATTTGAGGGGTAAACTGCCATATCTCTAAAATGGACTTGTTTGAACACTCTTTGATACTCTGACTGATAACAGGTTTTGTACTATGAATAATTTTTTGAGCCTCAAAGTGCTGTATCAATCCCAGTCTTAATGCAGCACTGACCATACCCACAGTAAAACCATATAGCATCATCATCATGCTTTTTTCTTTTTTAATATTTAATGCATTACAGCAGATGGCAAATGCAACAGGAAATATACCATGTGTTTTTTTTTCGGATAATTTATTTTTGTATTGGTTTAGAATTTCATTATCCTGCACAAACTCTGATACACATCGGATTAACTGAATGCCTGATCTTACAGATGCATCGCGTATCTCTTTTATAGATTTTGTGGCAAACCCAATACTATCTATTTCAATTACTTTATCAAGGTCACCGCTCTTGGCATCCTCAAAAGCATTTGCAAGTATTACGCAGTCTGTAGGAGCAATCTGTTGAATAATGTTAACTCTAATCAAATTTATCAAGTCAGACACTCCTTGAATCTTTTTTTCTGTAAAAAGAAGCTCTACTCCGTTTGATGTTGTAAAAATACCGATAGGAAAAAAAGAGTCAGATAGCTGCATGGCTCCAAGCTCTTGTTCCACATCATCAATGTTCATGTATGTTAGCACCCAAATGTGGAAGAAATATTCTCTCATCTACTTTTATCTCAATATGATCTATAATATTATGAAACAGTTTTGTAAATATTTCTTGTTCTGAATCTGTTTGAATTGGAAACATTATCTCATCTTCCTGAATTGATATTGGCCTATGCCTGTTTCCAATAATATGACCTAAAAGTACCATCACATCTACAATACTTTTGGTTTTTAGTTTTATTAAAATTACTTTTTCAGGTAATTGCTCTATTATAATTTTCATATTGTTGTTTTTTATGATATCTCCATTGCAAAGTTTTATTCCAGGGTCTAAATTCAAACCAATATCTGTTCCACGATCTGTCTTTCTTCTCAGAATTCTTTTTTCCAAATCAGTTCGTGAGATTTTTAGTTTCTCAAAATTTTCATCTTTTAGTTTGTCAAATTCTTGGTCTAGAAAGATATTTCCGTCTGGTGCGTGAATTTCCAGCATGCATATCTGTATATTTTTAACAAATTATACTTTCTTAGATTCTTATATTTTAATTAATAAATACACCAGTCCATTGTTCTGAAATTAACTCATGGCATCTAGACTAAAATCAAGATACGCATAGGGCAGAGAGACAGGAATCATCTAGTCGTGCAAAAACTAGATCCAACCAAAGTATTGCAGATAATCAGAGTATTTAAAAAAATGGAATGTGAAATACAACGGTTGTTGATTTCATGAAGATATGAGAAGACATATTCCAATTTTATGCAACATACTGATTGTAAATTCTCAGATAATTGGCTAATTTGTTATCAGAATAGAGTATTACAATTCATCATCAATTACAAAGTGCTTACAAATGCAACTTGAAATAATGCAATTATAATACTCAAAAAAACAATTACAAAACACGATAAATCTGAATCAGTTCCAACTAATCATAGTTTTCAGTTTTATGCAAAAAAATCACAATACAAAAAAATTCATCAGAGTTTGAGCGAGAATGAACAACATTAAAAATTAAGCACATTCTAGCTACTATGCTGAGTCATCTTTAGACAAACAGTAAGCTAAGACAATTTTACAGTGAGATTCAGAGAAAGCAAAAATGGTTTGATGTGATAAACGAATTAACTGATTGGCACAATTACACAAAATCACACATGCTATTTGATGAGAATAATCATCTTAAAACGCTAGCTAAAGCATTCATGCAAAAGATGGCAAAGAAGAAAATCGCATTTGTTGTAAGCAGCTAGGAGAAAAATACCATACAGAGTAAAAGACAAACTAATTTTAGGATACAATAAATTTTAAAAAAATAATAAAAATTTTTATATTTGTTTTTTTATTTACTTTTATGCAACAAGTAAGTACTGTTGAAGAAATTCACAATGCATCTCAAAAAGCAATAACTGCTCTTTATGGTGATGTAAATGATTTCAAAATAAATGAAACATTTGCAATTCCTGAAAAAGGAACTAGAAGAGGTTGGGATGTACAAGTTAATTTCATGTTAAATGCATTGAAATACACCGTAGATCTTGAGATTCAGGAGAAAGATGGGCATATAGTTAATGCAAGATTGATTGATACTATGACTCCTCTTTGATTTTTTATTTTTAGACAGTTAAAGCTTTTTTTGCCATTTTTATTCTATCAAATAATTCACTAATGTAATTATCTACAAATTGCTCAAAATTTAATTTCATTTCATTTTTTAAAGCCTTTTTTTGTTTTTGGTATTCTTTATGAAGAAATTTAAAATCTGCCTCTTTTAGATTTAAGGTATTGTTTTGAGAATCATTTTTTGATTCAATTACATTAACTAGAAAATAGCTAACAAATTTTGTAAAACAAGTAATTCTATATTTGTCCAAGTATTCTTGATTCAGTATTTTATAATTATCCTGCAACCATTC
Source organism: Candidatus Nitrosopumilus sp. (assembly GCA_965205675.1). Lineage (GTDB taxonomy): Archaea > Thermoproteota > Nitrososphaeria > Nitrososphaerales > Nitrosopumilaceae > Nitrosopumilus. The sequence continues at coordinate 689,918 of OZ242186.1, read as the reverse complement.
TTTTACATCTGATCTTATTGTAATTGAATTGTATCGCCCTGTCAAATCTAATCTTAATTTGTGGGAATGCACCGAGTATCGTTCGGCTTTAATTTCATTCATCATGATGATTAGAGTGCTAGGTAGAAACATTCCTAGATAATTTCTATCTGTAACGTCTTGTAATTCTGATATTACTGCAGGTTTCATTCCTATTGTAGAATATCCTTTTGCAGGCATAATTTTTATTCTAGGTGATACTTATATTATTTTATTATGTTAATTTTTAAAAATAAAACGATCTATCTTTTTAATTCTTTAATTAACCGAATTATTACCCAAAATATTCCTAATCCTATAATTCCAATTCCAAGGCCACTGTAAAAAGCATTAGTTGTTCCAGATTGACTTAAACCAACTCCCAATATAATTAAAATTACTGCCAACGCATATTGTTTATCCATAGGGAATAATCGTACCAGTTAACTAATTAAATTTATATTTTTTCGAAATCTAATTTTTTAAAAATTTCTGTTGAATGTTATTATTTTATAATTAGATGCAATGAGATATTCTTTTTACAAATTATTTTTTTAAAATGATAGTTTTTTTTAAAAATTTTAAAATAAATGTATTATACGAATTAAATCAAAAAAAAATTGTGTGTTTTATTATATTCCATTATTGAATCAATAGTAGTTTTTATCTTTAATTATTATTTTTTACAATAAATTACTACAATAATTATAAATTTTATGTCAAATGATATCATACATATGAAACTATATTCATAAAACGTACTTTACTTGAAATTTTTAATACTTAAATAATTTTTTGTTATAAAAATTTCTGTTTTGGTTGAATTGGAGGGTTTTGGCATTGCAGTTGCAATATTCATTGTAATTACACTTGCAGTGGGAGTGTTTGCTGGCAGATTAGTAAAAAATAGTGGGAAAAGATTAATTGTTGCTGGAAAAAGTTTGCCGCTTTTTATGGTAGGAACAATGCTTGCAGCACAAGCAGTAGATGGAAATTCAACATTAGGAAATATTGCACTCACGTTTGAATTTGGATTTTGGGCCGGTGCAGTAATTCCAATTGGTTTGGGATCTTGTCTGCTTATTGTTTCTGCATTTTATGCAAAGCCTCTAAACAGAATGTCTATGATTACATTACCTGATTTTTATTTTAGAAGATTTGGAAATGGAGCTGAAGGATTATCAGGAATATTAATGATAATCAGTTTCCTTATTCTTGTTGCAGGTAATTTAGCAGCTAGTGGATTTATTTTAGAAGTCGTATTTGGAATAAATTATTTTTACGGAATAGCAATTTCAGCTCTAGTTGTAGTAATCTATACAGTTGCAGGAGGATTATTTGCATCCGCATACACAAATCTATTTCAGGTGTATCTTGCAATTGGTGCATTTTGGGCAGCATTCCTTTTCTTCTTTGGCGGATTCTCAGATACCCCATGGGATGTAATTTATAATAATGCGCCTCCTGAATTCATGGATCTTTCAGGGCTGTTTGATATTGCAAATGGAGCACTGATAAATTGGGGAGCTATTGTTGCATTAGGATTGGGAGATATTGTTGCACTTGACTTTATGGAAAGAGTATTTGCAGCAAAGAACCCCAAAACTGCACAAAGAGGGGCATTGATGGGGGGCGCATTAACAATGTTCACAGTCATCCCAACCAGCATGTTAGGAATTGTAGCATTTTATTATTTACCTGCTGACATAATGCCTGATTTAGCATTACCGGTGCTAGCTACTGAGTTTATGCCATTTGCAATTGGGGCTGCAATTCTAATGGGTGTAATTGGCGCATCAATGTCTACAGCTAGTGGAGGATTACTAGCTATTTCAAGTGTAATATCTAGAAATCTAATGCAAAGAATAATTCGACGGCGTTGGATGGGCAGATCTAATTGGAGTGATAGCAAATTACTCAAAGTAACACGACTTGCCATTATTCCTATGATAGTGATTGGAACTGCAATTGGTTACTTTATCCCAGCTCCTGGAATTTATCTAATTTTGGCTTTTGACATCGTTTTTGCAGGCGCATTTGCACCTCTTACATTTGGATTATTCTGGAAAAAAGCAAACATGCCAGCAGCTATAACGGCAATAATTGTAGGTTCTGCCATTAGATTGATTCTATTCTTTACCATGCCTGAAGAGTGGGCAGGATTAGATACAATGATTCCTCCAGTAATTGCAACAATATTATTTGTAATTGTTGCATATGCAACACAAAACACACATCCTGGAAAAACGCGACATGACGTACGAGATTATGTTCCACCAGAAGAGGATGTCATATCAGGTGAAGATTTGAAACACTTTGGAAATGCTGATGATTCCATGCCAAATGGTTATGATTCAAATACTTTAGATACATCAGGAGATGATCTCACAAGTCACAATGCAATGAAAAAATAATTTAATATCAGAGTTTCGCTTTTTTTATTTCATAGGTTTATGACTTTTACGCCTAATCTCTACCTTTTCAGTAACCAGACAGAAATAATGAGACCTCAACTATGGATCTTCGTGTAAAGTATCAAGACCCAACATGCAGTAAAAAGCAAAAGTAAAATAGTTGAGACTTGGGCATAATTATTTACAAAAATAATTCTCAGGGATTTTCTAACAGTAAAGCATTCTCTTTACAAATCTGGGATTCTCTGCCCCAATTATACAGTTGTAATACACTGTCAACTGATACACAAGAACACAAACCAACACAAATGATTTGACATTGTATAATCCTCTTACTGGCATCACCCTGATGTTAAAAATATCTTTGAGATACTCAAAGAGGGGTTCAATTGAAACTTTTCTTTGTGAGTATAACTCTTGACCTTGTACAGAATTATAAAAATCTGCAAGTTTGATTCGCTCTGGTGGCGTTGATGGATATATTTTGATAGGACAAATCAATCTCAAATGTCTCTCATCGCTAAACTGATATAATGATTTATCATCATATGCGGGATCACATAAAATATTCTCAACCAGTCCTGAAAGCGGTTCAATTATTGTATAATACATTTTACCATCAGAAACATTTGCAGTTGAGACATTAGCAGATAAAGGAACAACCAGTTTGCCAGTACTGCAACTCATGTGCAGTTTGTATCCAAATATCCAACCCTTTGATTTAGAGATCCCCATTGAACAACAGTGTCAATTCCTGATATTGGCAGACGGTTTTGTTCAATGTCTGATTTGTGCCATACTGGACCATCTGCTTTTAGCATTGAACTATACTGTCTAACAAATATTCATGAACCAAAATCTTCCAAATTATACTAATTCCTGAAATTTAAACTTGAATCTACAATGTACGTAAATCGAGTTCAGAATAGGGTGACAAATTTTTGTTATTTAGTATACATCAATTTTTAGTTCATGGAATTCATGGCATTGCAACAAAAAACACTAGACACTGCAATGCCTCGTGTCATATGATGATTGAACTGAGACATCCATCTAAGATAATTTCAGATGCTCGAGTTGAATTAGGAATAGCACAAGACAGAATACGTCAAAGAAAGCACAAAAAGACACTCAAAAAGATAAGGCAAGAATTAAACCGCATTCTTGATTCCTAATCTTTTTTAGAAAGGAAACAACACAAGAAAATGAAAAGCATGAATACAAGAAAATTCACTATACAGGTAATCAAATCATCAGAAGGTGGATACACCGGACGATGCCTTGAATTGCCTGCAGCAATCAGTGAAGGAGACACAATGGAGCAACTAGAAGTAAACATGAAAGAAGTAATCTCATTAGTTCTAGAATCCATTGAGGAAAAAACAAAACCAGATCAAAAGATAGTTGTAGAGATTCCAAATTGAGTCTGAGAAACCACAATTGGCGTGATGTCATAAAGGCATTAAATAAATTTGGGTATCATACAAACAGACAAAGAGGAAGCCACATAATTTTACAAAATAGCAAGGGCAATATTGTTCCAGTTCCAAGACATTCTCCAATAAGAGAGTCCACCTTAAAGTTAATACTGGAGCAAGCAGAAATCTCAAAAGAAGAGTTTCTACAACAAATCTGAAACATTTTTTTGTTGACTGAGTCTAATCCACACCAACATTATTTGTATTAGGCCTCTTGCGCAATTATACCCCAGATCATAAGTCTTTTCAATTTATTGTTCTTGCAAAATACTGATACATATTCAAATTGAATTTGTGCGTTCTAAAATATTCCATAACTATATGCCTCATTTCATGAATAGATTCATAAAATTCTGATTCAACATTAACATGTTTGCACTGTTTCCAAATCTCTTCAATCATACTCAAATGTGGAGAACCTCTTGGAAGATATGCCAGTTTGACATCTTTGTTTTTGTGCAGATATTTTTTTACATCATTAGCTTTGTGTTGTGGCGCTCTATCGATGATAACAAATATTTTTCCAAATTTTCTACGAGCTGCTTCCAAATAATCTATAAATGCAATTGAATTAAATTTTTCATACGATCTAAAAAAACTTTGATTATCATCATTTCCATAAACCAAAAATCTTTGATGTGATCCTCTCCAACGTACAATCATTCGTTGATGTGTATCTGTCCAGTATTTTTTACCAAGACGTACATCGTCTACAAATACAGACTCGTCTTGGATAAATACTGTAAAACCTTTCTTTTTTGCCTTTTCTATGCGTGAAATGATGCGGTTTTTCCACTTGCGGCATGTATCCTTGGATGCTGCTCGCACATGTACCTTTTGTGGAACCTTTGGTTTTAGATTCCATTTATGCATCAAACGACGCACGTGAGTGATATGATATGTAATGCGTGTTCTGTAAAATATGAATTGTATCAGTTTCTTTGGAGTCATTCCATCTGAAATTTTCTTAAATGTACGCTCTATTTTTTGTAATTTTTTGTGTGAAATTAATGGCGGACGGCCAGAACGAGGGAGATCCTCCAGTCCGTATTTTTCAAATGAATCAAGCTAATTCCTTACAGAATTGTAGGTACAAAACATTTGGTTGACAGTTTCAGCAATTGTGGATTCGTTGATCTTAATTATACACATTGCATGTAATCTTGTTTTTTTTTTGTGAATATTTTTTTCTTTTTTGTAGGCCTGGAGTAACTCGTCATTTGTGATGTCCATGAAATTATTTCTAACTACTGATCAAAAAGTATTGCTATTTGTTTTGAGAAATTGCAAAGAATTATGCTCCAAGGTATAAGTTTATTGTTGATCTACAACAAAGTGAACATTAGATATTCCAATAAATCTTTTGTTATTTGTACGTAACTTCCACAAATCCTCTTTAATTTTATCTGCATCTGTAGAATTTACTAAAGCAGTTGCTGCAACACACCATTGTTCGCCATTAATTTTTGCATCAGTAGTTTGAGCACGTCTAACATTGGGGTATTTGTCCAATAATGCATCACGTATTTTTCTGCAATCACTATGTTCTTTTTTATCACACTTCAAAAGTATGTAGGCACTTTTTAGCTCATTTTTTTGCACTTGCATCATATGTTATCATTCTCCACTTTCATATCCGACCACGTATCCAAATTGATGAATATTAAAAGATAATTTAAAATAATTATATTACATTTAATTTTTTCAAAAATATTTTTTAACAAGGAATTCTAAGAAATGTGATGAAATATCCAGACTTACTTGATGAAGATGTTTCTCGTATCGGTATTCAAGAATCACAAATGTTAAATTTAATTTCTGGAAAACTTGTTACAGATCTGGTTAAAACATCTTTAGGTCCAAGAGGTATGTCGAAAATATACATCGACATACTGGATGAAGATACTTTAACAAAACATGGTGGCGCATTTTTAAGAAAAGTCGATGTTGATCATCCTGCAGCTAAATCAGTTATAGAAGCAGTAAATACTGTAGATACTCATGTGGGTGACGGCACCATATCTTCGGCTATTTTAATAGGCGCGTTACTTGAAAATGCCAAAGATTTGCTAAACATTGGAATCCCCGTCACTGTAATAATAAAAGGTTATGAACGAAGCCTTGATTATGCCTTAGAGGTATTAGATGATGTAAAAATAAGTTCAAATAATTTAGATCAAAAAATAATGAAACAGTTACTTTACACATGTTTGAATGGTAAAACGCTTTTTGATTTATACGATTCACAAGAAAAACTTTTAGATTTGATAATCGAGTCTGTTTCTTGCATTAGAGATTTTAAAAATAATTATATCAATATTGATGATATCAAAATTGAAGAAAAAATTGGAAATATTTCAGATACGCAATTAGTTAGAGGAACGGTACTTGATAAAACCATTGATAGTCCTGCAATGCCTAAAAGTATAGACAATCCAAAAATTTTACTAATTAATGAATCCTTAGAGACAATGAAAACAAAATCTGAATCTGAAATTGAAATTACTTCTCCAGAACAAATGAGTCAATTTTTAATTCAAGAAAATACGGATTTAGAAGCACTTGTAAAAAAAATTGTAGATGCTAATGTTAACGTTGTAATATCTAGAAAGGGAATAAATGACTTTGTTCAAGAAGCTCTTGCACAAAAAGGAATTATTACGATTCGAAGAGTGAAATACAATGATTTATGGTGGTTAGAAAAAGCAACAGGTGCTAAAACTTGTAAGGATATGCAAAAAATAGCTACTGACGAAATAGGACATGCCAAAAAAATTTATAAAAAAACTATTGGTGGAGACACAATGATATTTGTCGAAGGCGTTAATCCAAAATCAGTCACCATGTTATTGCGAGCCAATTCAAAGCGATATTTGGATGAGATTCATAGGAATGCTTTAAACGGATTTAAAGTATTGAAAAATTTTATTGAAAGTCCATTTATTGTATTTGGTGCCGGCTCTATTGAAGGAATCATTGCAGAGAAAATCAGAATTCATGCCTCTACTATTGAAAATAAAGAACAGATTGTGTTAGAACGATTTGCAAATTCAGTGGAAGAAATTCCATTGACATTAGCTCGAAATGTTGGAATGAATGTGATTGACACAAAAACCCAATTACGGGCAAAATTTGCAAATTCTACCAATAAAATTAAATGGTATGGAGTAGATTATAGTTTTAGAAAAATATCAGATATGACCTTATCAAAAATTATTGAAACAGCAGCTGTTAAACAACAGATTTTCAATACAGCCGTAGAGGCAACCAATATGATCTTAAATATTGACGATGTCTTTATGAAAAATCAAATTGATAACACTCATTGTCATATTGATGGTCATGTTCATGCTCATCATGATGGTGGAAAAGCACATAATCATTTTGAGCAAGAAGGATTAGAACAACGACAAATGCATCAATATTATTAGATTTAAAATATTCTAAATTCTGATTAAATTAACACAAGTAACTTAGGGTATTGTTGAAGTTATTATTTCTGCAGATGTTTGGTTTTTAATATTTGACTGAAGATTATTTTCTAATTCAATAGATTCTTCAGAGTCATTTGATGAATCAAATCCAATGTAAAATATTAAATTTATAATGACAAACATAATTGCAATAATGATTAATTTGGTTTTAATTGATAATGTTTTTTCAGAAGTTGCTTTATGTGCGGGCATATTTTAGTATTAATTACTTCTTTTTATTTATATTTATATGAAAAATATTCTTGAAAGATTTAATATCAAAAGTACAAGTGAAAAATAGTTTTGAATGATAATGAAATAAAAAAATATGATAGTTTTTTTAATTATCTTGAACAAACTGTATCCAGTTGGGAAAAAATAATTACAGGTGAACAAATTCAGATTAAAACAAATCAAATTTCAATACATTTTACATTCGTAGAAAGTATGTTACAAAAATTTAACATGAAGATTACAGACATATCGTATAATGATTATTATGGAATAATCATTGGAATTAAAAAATCAGAACAACATACATGACTTGTAATCAAGAATGTTATGGATTCAAATTTTTGGTATTACTTTACAATAGATTTATAGATAACATAATGAAAATTTGATGATGATTAATGTAGGTCGTCCAGTAAAAGACATAGAAATAGATTCTAACACATCCATTGAAAAAATATTTCAAGAATTATCCCAATCTGGAGGATTTGAATCAGTTAATCTATCAGATGGATTAAAAATTTTAACTGAAATGATTTCAGATGAAAAATGTCTCAAATTTGTTTCATTTGTAGCTGCTGTAATATCCACAGGATTAAGGGGCATAATCAAAGACATGATTAAGAATAAATGGTTTGATGTTGCAATGGTAACCTGCGGTTCATTAGATCATGATATTGCAAGACATTTTTCACATTATAACGAAGGATCATTTACCATGGAGGATGGAGAATTAGCAAAGCAAAACATTCACAGATTAGGAAACATCTTGGTACCTATGGATAGTTATGGTCCACTTATTGAAGAAAAAATGCAGTTATTCCTAGAAGAAGAATATCAAGCAGGTGTTAGAAAAATGACTACTGCTGATATTTGCAAGATGATCGGAAAGCATCTTGGAGAGGACTCTTATCTATATTGGGCTTACAAAAATGATGTCAAGGTAATTGTTCCTGGAATTATGGATGGTTCAGTTGGAAGTCAAATTTGGATGTTTTCACAATCACATAGTGATTTCACATTGGATTTGATAGGTGATGCTAATTTAATATCAGAATTGATTTTCAAAGCTGAAAAATCAGGGGCATTTATGATTGGCGGAGGAATTTCAAAACATCACACATTATGGTGGAATCAATACAGAGATGGATTAGATTATGCATTTTACATTACGACTGCACAGGAATTTGATGGAAGTTTGAGTGGTGCATTAGTTAAAGAGGCAATTTCATGGGGAAAAGTTACACGAGAAGCAAAACAAACCACACTTCATGCAGAAGTTACAACAATTTTGCCTTTCATTTATGCTGCGTTACTTTCAAAATTAAATAAAAAATCCTAGATACTTTGATGATTATTCTTATTTTAAAATTAAAAATCTAGTTTTAGAATACAGAAAACAATAGCATTCTCAATAATAATTCTCATAATTATTAAGATAAATTTTGCACATATCAAGGATTTTATTTTATCACAGGTAAAGGATGCAGCTAGATTTTAGACAGAGAATAAAATCGCCTATCAAGACTTTATTAAAGCATCAGGATTTTTAATTAAAAAAAAGAATTATACAAAAATAAATGGCGTAATTAAAATAATTAAATAAATTTTGGGGATTGCAAACCCATTGCCCGCAACTAATTTTGTGAAATTATTGGGAAAAATAATCAATATTATCGAGATATCCAAAATAATTTCATACAAACCATCTTCGTTGGAATTTTTCTGTAAAAGATTCAACAGTACAAATTCCATATGTTATCTAAAGTACGATTCTGGAAAATATTATCTTATGAGTAGAGAAAATCTGAGAATATACTTTCTTATTATTGCTTGACTATATGTTGGGGATAAATGATTGATAAGCACCTAATTCATTTTTAGCCAGTATATACCCAATGACTTAGAAATCTTGAAAAAAACAAAATGCATAAAGAATCTATTTGGCATATTTGTATAAATTCCAAGATTTAAGGAAATGACAGATTTTTATAAAATAGTCTAATCAAAATATAACATGGAAAAGAAAAAAGAGAACAAAGAGGTAGCATATGCAACAGATGATCCTACAGACACATCTGCAAAAGAGCAAGAAAACATGGCAAAAGAAGCAATAAAGAAATTCAAATCATTAAGCTAAGCCAAACTTTCATTAGCAATATCATTTTTGGGAAATTATGGGACTGTTTGGTTCAAAAGTAGACGTAGAAGATTTGCTGTATAATGCAATGTCTCTAATGAAGCAGAACCAAGCAAAAGGGGCCATTTCACTATTTAACAAAATACTAAAACAAGAACCAAAAAATGCATCAGCGTTATTCAACAAGGGTCTGGCATTAAACCAGATAAAGAAATACAGTGATGCAATAACATGCTTTGATGTTTTGCTAGAGATTAATCCTCAAGACTCTCAGGCATATAACAACAAAGGAATTGCAATGGCTGAAAACGGCAACATACAAGCAGCAGCAGAATGTTATGACAAAGCAATAAAAACAGATCCAAAAAATGCATCAGCATATTTTAACAAAGGAGTACTGTTAGACAAACTACAAGAAAGAGAAGAAGCTCTAGTTGTTTTGGATAAAGCCATATCAATTGACTCAAGAAAACCAAATGTGGTGATGTACAAAGGAATTATTCTAGGCAAAATGAAAAGACATGAAGAAGCTCTGAATTGTTTTCAAAACATTTGTAAAAAATACCCAAATAATCAAGATGCATTTTTTCAAAAAGGAGTACAATTAGCAGAACTGGGAGAACATGAGAAAGCACTTGTAGTCTTTGATGGTATTCTCAAAAAATTCAAAGACAATGTAAATGTCATTTACGCAAAATCACGTAGCAAGGCAGCACTAGAAAAATATCCAGAGTCATTAGAATTACTAAAACAGGCAGTTTCTAAAAACCCCAAAATCATACGAGTGTGGGCAAAAGAAGAACCAATATTTATAAAATTGCACACTAATGATCAATTTAGAAAATTGGTAAAATTATAGAATTTTTTTCCGTACTGCATCAATTCTAATTATTCCGACTTTCTTTTTAGGTCCAGTTAATCTAGCCTCAAAAACAGGGGCATAAACTTCTACAATTTCACGCAAGATAAATTCTTCATTCAGGTTCCTAACATCAGTTTCTAATGGTTTTTTTAGCTCTAACTGAAGTTTTTTGATTGCAGCATCATAAGTGATTTCAGATTTTTTAACATTAGAAAAGTTTTGTTCTAATAATTTTTTAGGATAATTCTCTATAGTTTTTGAATTGATTTTAAATGGGAATTTGATTTCACGACCATGATGATCAAAAGATAGTTCGCCTTCTTCTTCAACAAATACATGTTCTTCTAATTTCAAGTCAATTTTGTTCTTGCCACGTTTACCAACAAAAGCTTTGGTAATACCAGATTTTGATCGTATAGGAAAAACACCATCACCTAGAGATATTTCATGGACATTGGAATCTACAGAAATAACATGATTTGCTTTTCTAAGATAATCTGCAACGTATTTTCCTGAGATCATAAGGATACATTCGTGGTATAATTTCAAAGAATGAATATGAACATCATCTTTTTTAGGTCTAGATAATAATGATTTGAAAGGGGCAGTTTTTTTTCCTTCAACTATACCCATTGCTTCAGTTTCATCAATATTTTTTCGTAAAACAACAATCTTTACATCATGAGTGGATTTTGCCAAAACTATACAAAGTATACAATTCTATCTATTAAATCAATTCAGATAAAGGAGATATACTGGCGTATCTTGGATTATTTTCTTCGTATTGATTCTTAATTAATGGGCCAGTCACCATCAAATATCTGTAATTCAGAGTTTGGAGACAGAATTGATAGCATCATCATTTACCTACAACAACAATGAACTATTTTATTGCAACAATGAACTATTTGGAATGTAATTGAATCCACATCATTAATCATAACAGGATAAATGCATAAATAATTTACAGGTTAATACATATCATGTAGGCTAGATAGGGAAATACGTGATAATTTCATGTTCTTTCGCCAATACCCTCAAACTTTGATTTCAAACAAAATATTTGTCTGTTGTTGTGTTAGTTATTTGATGCCTACAGTATATCATTACAATCAAGATTAAGTGATCATAAGCAAGAAAAGACAGACTCGATCTTGCAGATGATGTACAAAAACTAGCAAAAGAAAACAAGGAATTAAAGTCAAAACTAGAAAAGGTTAAACAGAATATCCAATATTGTAAACTCTCAACTCTGTAAATAGCAATTTCATAGATGAGGAATTTAAGGAATCATTATGTAGCATGGATCTAAAAGATATCAATGGGATTTATGATGACTGTCTTGTAAAGACTCTCATCTAAAATGGGAAATGAGGCATATGCATGATTTGATCTTAATGATGCCACTTGAGACCATATCAAATCTCCTCACAATCACCCCTCAACTTACACTCAACAGCGATAAAAACAACCAAAAGACTAACTAAAGCCCAAATAAGAAAGAGATAATACATTTAAGATTATTTGCAAAGTATGACAGAGAAAAAAGGAGGAAGAGGCTATATTGACAAGTTTTTGAAAAAAGCAGACAAGGCAATTCAAGAAGGAGTCAGAAAAGCAGACAAAGTATTAGAAGAAGCAGTCGAGATAGGCTCAATGACTGCAAAACAAGCTTCCAAAACAAGCAAAGAACTACACAGACAGGCACTAAAAGAGAAAGAATCATTGCAGAGAAAAGGAATCAAGAAAATCAACAAAGGGTTATCTACTGCAAAAAAAGTTACAGCAAACACTCATGATGATTTAGAGACACTAAAAAAATTAGGAAAACTAAGAAAAGCAGATGTAATTACAGAAAAAGAATTTCAAGCTAAAAAGAAAAAAATATTGGATAGAATATAGAATGGAAAAAATAAACATACATGGGACAGGGGATAAAAGAGATGTAAACCCAGACTGGTTTACAAATAAGACATGGATGAAAGTTCTTTCAGAAAAAATTAAAACAAAAGATCAAGACATCTATCATGTTCATTTTCAAAAAGGATCAAGAACCAAACTTCATCAACATAATGGAAATCAAGTGTTAATTGGAGTAAAGGGAAAAGGTAGCTTGGAGATTTTTAGAAAATATGGAACTAGAAAAACAAATTTTAGAATTAAAAAAATAGAAAAAATCAACCTCAATGAAGGAGACACTGTACACATTCCTGCAAAAACACTTCATACACATGGTTCTATAGATAAGAAAGAAGAATTTTCCCATATTGCTATTAACATCCTTCCAAAGAAAAATGCAACATACAAAACGAAATGGTATGAATCAGATTTTAAAACCAATGTTTCAAAAATTATCATCTAAATGAAATATCATTACGTAAGAGTTCTGAAATAGACACAATTAAAGGAAACGAAGGAACTAAAATCAAAGAGTACTTTCATCCACACGATATACACTAAATAGAATAAACTATAGTTTGGCCCAATTTTCTCCAAAAACAGGGAAAAAATCAAGACAGCACAAAATAACATCATCTGAAATATACTATATTTTAGAAAGTACAGAGATTTTACACACAGGTGAAGAGATGTATCATTTAGAAAAAGATGATTCAGCGTACCGTCAAATTCCAGACAATTCATTGAGAATTCGGGATCTAATGAATTAAAATTTTTGTGTATTGTTGGACTTGGAAAACAGATGATGAGGTGTTCTTAGAATAAGCAAAATAAACTGCAAATATTATGCAATTATTTTTAACACATGACAAATCTGTATTGCTAGTGAATACATACCAAGCACTCAGAATACTAAATGTAGATTCTAGTTCATCACAAAACGATATTAAAGCAGCATATAGAAAATTAGCATTAGAATTACATCCAGACAAAAATCAAGATAAAGCCGAAGATGCAGAATTTAAGAAGATTACTGAAGCATATAATCATCTAAAGAAAAACCACAATCAAAGAACTGATTCGCCTCATCAAGATACAACTCAAAATAAACCAAAAAGTGATTTTAAAAGAAAACCACAATGGGGGGCTCCGGAGAATGGAAGCATACCAGAACAAGATTGGGGCAAATACACGCGTGAATTTGAAGAAGGAGATCCAGATTTTTGGAAAGAGTATGAAAAAAAATTCTGGGAGGATTACAATGCACGAGTACATGCTGATGGAAGAAATGGCGAATTTGAGAAAGCCCAAGAACCCAGAGAACAGCCCGAACTTTTTGTAAATGTAGATGAAAGCTTATGCATAGGTTGTTGTAGTTGTGAAATGATTGCACCAGATGTATTTTCCATCAATAAAGAGAGTAGATCAAATCCAAAATCGGCAGTGATTAATCAAAAAGGGGCAGGCATTAACAAAATAATGAATGCCGCAGAAACATGTCCCACAAAAGCAATTAATGTAGAAAATTTAAAAACAAAAGAAAGACTATTCCCTTATTAGATTTTTAATTTATTGTAAAGATCATTCATTTCAGATTCAGACAGATTTGGGGGAGAATCAAACATACTATGTACAGGGCCTGCAGAATCAGATGAACTTCTTGGAATTAAATGAACATGTACATGTGGAATTTCTTGGCCAGATTCTTTTCCATTATGTATTGCAATTAAAGTAGAACCAGTAATTGTATCAACACGCAAAGTCATCTTAGAAACAAGGGAAAACAAATCAGTGTTTTCTTCACTAGACATATCTTGAATTTTTTGATGGTGATTTTTTGGAATAACTAGAACATGCCCCTTTGCGAGAGGAAATGCATCTAAAAAGGACACAGAGTGGAGAGTTTCTTTGAGAAATTTTGATTGAATATGACCAGAAATAATTTTACAGAAAATACAATCCATAATGGTTCAGGGAATTTATCAAAATATTAAATCATCGATTAAGGTTCAACAATAGTTGCCCAGGCAAGCCCCTCTCCAAATTTGATAGTAGTAACGTCGCCAGATTGCAAAGTACAATCTTCAATTATTTTTGGAATAGTGTCACTAGTTTCAACATAACAAATACCTTCATCATTTGACAAAATTGTTACTTCTTCATATACATCTTCACGAATTAGATTCCAAAAAGGAAACACCAAAGTAGATAAAACAATACCAGCAGTAAGAAAAGCACCTACAAATACAAGACTGGTTTTTTGACTGGATGTAAATTCCATTTACCAGGTTCCACCATCACCTGCATTAGGATCTAGTTTCTTAGCAGGTACATTTCCATGTGCTTTTTTCATGTGTTTTTTTAGTCGTTCAGGATCATGCAAGTCGGTTCCGCAAACATTACATTTAGTTTTAGTTTCATCGTCTTTTTTACGTTTGAATAAGCCCATTATTTAGTAAAAATTTGAAATACATTAAAAGTTATCCGAAATATACTTTTTAATTTTTAGTATTGCAAAGTAATCTTCCAAGGTTCTAGATCAAAAATCAGGCAGGATGTATTGAGCAAGATAGTTTTTGATCAAAGTTAAAAGATAAAGTAAAAACAAGGGTGATTTTCTAGAGAATTTTGGTTTTATTGCAGATTCAAATAATAAAATAGATCGCTGTTTCATTATTCTAAATTATAAGAGCATAGAAATTATAAATGATATTCTTTATGGTTTGAAATACATTAAAAAGGATACAACATTTTAAAAAAATATGACAATCAAAAATATCACAGTGTTAGGTTCAGGAGTTATGGGGCACGGTATTGCTCAGGTCTCAGCAACAGCAGGATATAATGTAGTTTTACGAGATATCAAACAAGAATTTTTAGACAAAGCTATGGAGAAAATAAAATGGAGTTTGGACAAACTAGTATCAAAAGAAAAAATATCTAAAGAAAAAAGAGATGAAATATTTTCAAGAATTACACCAATAGTAGATTTGAATGATGCAGTAAAAAATACAGAACTTGTAATTGAAGTGGTTCCAGAAATAATGGATCTAAAAAAATCAGTTTATGCAGAATTAGATAAAGCAGCAAAACCTGAAGTAGTATTTGCATCAAATACAAGCACCTTACCAATTACAGAAATAGCAAATACGACATCACGTCCTGAGAAATTTATTGGAATTCATTTTTTCAATCCTCCACAACTAATGAAACTAGTAGAAATCATTCCAGGGGAGAAAACATCACACGAGATTACAGAATTAACGCAAGAATATGTAAAATCAATTAACAAGCAAGCAATATTATGCAGAAAAGATGTTCCAGGATTTATCATCAATAGATTATTCATACCAATGGTTCATGAAGCATGTTTTCTAAAAGAGAGAACAAATGCCACACTTGAAGAGATTGATTCAGCAGTAAAATTCAAGTTAGGATTCCCAATGGGAATTTTTGAATTAGCTGATTTTACAGGAATGGATGTAATTCACAAAGCAACTGTAGAAATGCATTTACGAGATAAAAAAGTCATCAATCCACACTCACTTGTTGAAAAAATGTTTGATGATAAAAAATTAGGACAAAAGTCAGGAGAAGGTTATTACAAATATTCTGATGACAAATACGAACGAGTGGTACTTTCAGGAGAATTGGCAGAAAAATGTAATCCAATACAACTTGTTGCAAATATCCTAAACAACGCAGCATGGCTAATTACAAACGGAGCTAGTGATATTGAAGAAATAGAAAAAGCAGCTCAATTAGGCTTGGGATTAAAAAAACCACTATTTGAAACTGCAAAAGAAATTGGAATTAAAAATATTGTAGATGAGTTAAACAAATTAGCTGATAAACATGGTGAGTTTTACAGACCAGATCCGTTGTTAGTGTCCATGCAATGAACAGTAGAATTTATGTCAAAGTCAGATCATACAACATCACAACTTTACAAGATGCAATAAAAAGGAAATGGAATGATGCTACTTTGGAAACTAGGTGGAAAGAACCATTCATGTAACCGTACACCCCTCCCTCCATTAATCAAGACAGAGTCAGATTTTGCAATTTCAAAACCAATATCACATGCAATTTTTTCATGTTTAGAAGTACAACCACTAGTGTTATTTCCAATTAACCAGAATTTGGCGTGTCTTTCTCACATATGAAATTAAGAAAATGGATTGAAATATCTTTCCAAAAGAAAAAGATATTAATAAAAAATACAGATATCATACATGGAAAATCGTTCAATGCCAGTATGTTTCACTGAAAAACAATACAAAATGATCGAAGAATTTGCCAAGAGAAACGGAATGCTTAATGCAAGTCAAGCTCTTGAAAAAATCTTAAGCGAATAAGCATCTTTGCTATTTTTATTTACATTTATAGAATATATCGTATTTTGTAGATCTAAGGAAATGGGATTATTTAATAAAAAGCCATCATTTTGTAGTGTCTGTAGCAAAGAACTGACTCATAAACACAAACCAAAAAGAGAATGGAATATCAAAGGCTCACTTTGTGGAGACTGTCATTTTGATAAATCAAAAGAATACTATGAAGGCAAAGTCAGACAGCCATGTGTCGTGTGCAAAGCCACGCAAAAAATTACAGATTTATGGGAACCAAGATGGCAATGGGACATGGAAGGATTACTTTGTAAGACTTGTTTTGATGAAAAAGAAGAAGACCATAGTAAAAAGAAAAACTTTTGTTCACTATGTAGTGGTAAAATGGGATTAATCAGATATAATGCAAAAAGGCATTGGAAGATTGAAGGCCAGCTTTGTAGAAAATGTTGGGATGAGAAAAAATCAGAGTTTGGATAAAAGTGGGATTTTTTAAAAAAATAAAATGTGAAAGTTGTGATAAGGGATTTTCTAAAGAGGAAGAATTGATGAATCATAAACAGATCATTCACGGAAAAGACCTAAGGTATGATTGTAAAGGATGTAAGAAATATTTCACAAATATGCAAGATATGAGAACTCATTTACAGAGAGAACACAGTTATAAAAAAGACAGATAATTAAATTGCTTTTACTGTTTTAACTATAGGAGGTCTTGTTTTGGTAAATACTCTAAAACCACAAATACATTTGATTTCAGGCAATCTAGATAGCTCAGTATTAGAAACAGTAGTTCCACATCTCAAGCAAGAATAATTTACCTCAAAAGTCTCAACAAGAGTTTCTTCTACTTTATCAATTTCTTCTTCAACCATGTTTATCATCAAAATTTCTATAATTTAAGGCTAACCAGATTATGTCAAGGACAACTCAATGTATACATCATCAGGTATTTTTAATCTCATTAGTTGTCTGATTGCTTTATCATCTGCGTTGATATTGATTATTCTTCTATGCATTTTCATTTCCCATTTTTCATAAGTTTCAGTACCGCTACCACAGGGGGATTTTCTAGTAGCAATGTGTAATCTTTTTACAGGAAGTGGAGTTGGACCCTTAACTTTAACACCGGTTTTTTTACCAATACCCATGATTTCCCCACAAACACCATCCAATTTTGGTAGACTGGTAGAAGTGAGTTTAACACGGGCGGTTTGTGTCATAAAATCCGCCTATGGTTTGTACTCTTCGGTAATTTCCTTTACAATACCTGCTGCAATAGTTGCACCCATATCTCTAAGGGCAAATCTGCCCATTTCAGGGAATTCTTGGAAAGTTTCGATACAAGTTGGTCTCACCGGTCTAATTTTGACAATTGCAGAATCTCCAACTTTAAGGAATTTTGGATTCTCTTCTTCAACTGCACCAGTTGCAGGATTGATCTTTTGAAGGAATTCTGTAACAGTTGCTGCAACTTGTGTAGTGTGTGCGTGCATTACTGGAGTGTAACCAGGAGCAATTGCTGTTGGATGATGAATTACAATAATTTGTGCTTTGAATTCTTTTGCAACGTTTGGAGGAGCATCAGGACTACCAAGAACATCTCCTCTCTTGATATCTTTCTTTTCGACACCTCTAAGGTTGAAACCAATATTGTCACCTGCTTCTGCAGATGGCATTTCAGTATGGTGAGTTTCAATAGATTTGATTTCACCGGGAGCACCTGAAGGCATTACAACAATTTTGTCGCCTGCTTTCATCACACCTGTTTCAACCCTACCTACTGGGACAGTTCCTACACCAGTAATTGTGTAAACATCCTGAATTGGAACACGTAGTGGCTTGCCAGTTGGTTTTTCAGTTACTGTAAAGTCATCAAATGCTTCAAGTAAGGTCTTACCTTTGTACCATGCCATGTTCTCAGATTTTTTAACGAGATTGTCTCCTTTCCATCCAGATACTGGAATGATAGGCACATTATCTAATTTGTAACCGACAGATTTTGCCAAGCCCTCACCTTTTGTTTTTGCTGCATTAAATGCATCTTCTTTGTATTCGACTGCATCCATTTTGTTTATTGCAATGATTAGTTGGCCTACACCGAGTGTTTTCAACAAGAATGCATGTTCTCTTGCTTGTCCACCTGCTGCAATTGCAGTATCGGTTTCACCTTCTTTTGCTGAAAGTACTAAGATGGCTGCATCT
Source organism: Candidatus Nitrosopumilus sp. (assembly GCA_965205675.1). GTDB lineage: Archaea > Thermoproteota > Nitrososphaeria > Nitrososphaerales > Nitrosopumilaceae > Nitrosopumilus. The sequence goes on along the minus strand of OZ242186.1, from coordinate 670,849 downwards.
GCTTCAGAAGCGCCAGTAATCATGTTTTTAATAAAGTCCCTGTGACCAGGAGCATCAATCAAAGTGAAGAAATACTTTGGTGACTCAAACTTTTGGAAAGCTAAATCGATTGTAATACCTCGTTCTCTTTCATCTTTAATGTTATCCATAACCCAAGCATACTTGAAAGTATCACCTTTTCCGGTCTTTTCAGATTCTGCTCCGTGGGCTGCAATTGTTCTTTCATCTACAACTCCAAGATCCATCAAAAAATGACCCATAGTAGTTGATTTTCCATTATCAATATGTCCTGTAACAATCAGGTTCAAGTGTGGTTTATCTGCCATAAGAAATGCCTAACTGAGGGCATTTATTACTGTTATGAATTTTTGAAGAAAGAATAGAAAATCTTCAATAAATTACAGATCATAAGACTTTGCTAAAAGCACATAAATCAAAGAGATAAAAATCAAAAATATGAAAATTACAGTTTCAGTTATCAAAGCAGATGTAGGCGGAGTTGGAGGACATACAAAACCAAGTGACGGACTAGTTAAAGCAATTAGAAATACCGTCAAAAATTCAGGAGATTTACTAATTGATCATTACATAGGATATTGTGGAGACGACACACATATCGTCATGACACATACTCATGGAGTAGACAACAAAGAAGTTCACAAATTAGCATGGGATGCATTCATGGCAGGAACACAAGTAGCAAAAGATGAAGGGCTGTATGGGGCAGGACAAGATTTACTTAAAGATTCTTTTTCAGGAAACGTAAAAGGAATGGGCCCAGGAGTTGCAGAGATGGAATTTGAAGAAAGACCAAATGAAGCATTTACAATATTTGCAGCAGATAAAACAGAACCAGGCGCATTTAACTATCCAATATACAGAATGTTTGTAGACGCACTTAGTAACACAGGATTAATTGTTAACAAGAGTCTTGCAGCAGGAGTAAAAATGAACATCATGGATGTAGAAAAGGCAGCAATTGCAGAATTGCATCTGTGGGAAGACAAACCAACGATTGAAGCTGCATTAATGTATCCAGGAAGATATGTTGTAGATTCAGTATATACAAAAGACGGAGAGCCAATCCTAGACGCATCAACTGACAGATTGCACAACATTGCAGGGACTTATGTTGGAAAAGATGATCCTATTTGCCTAGTAAGAACCCAAAAAAATTTCCCAGCAACTGAAGAAGTGGGAAGTGTGTTTAACAATCCCCACTATGTTGCAGGAAACACACGAGGCAGCCACAATATGCCATTAATGCCTGTAAAATTAAATTCTGCAGCTACAATCAACTTTTGCATTCCAATTGTAGAAGCACTAGTTTTCAGTATGCATAATGGAAAATTAACAGGACCGTTTGACGGATTCTCAACACCAGATTGGGATTACATTAGAGAAAATGCAACAAAGAAAGCTATGGCAATCAGAAGTCAAGGATTTATTCATCCAGCAACATTAGTTCCATCAGAGTTAGAATATGCTGAAGGATACAGAGCAAGAATGAATGTTCTCGAAAGTAAGATGAAGGCAATGGAAGATACGTCCAGTGGCGAAAAGAAAGAGAACTATGAAGATCCAGATTGACAATTTCAAATCTTCTCAATCATAGGAAATAGTTAAATCAAAAAACATCATAGTTGTACTAGGTCATGAATGCTTTTCAAAAGGTGTTTGATTGGAAAACGTATATTTTCACAGCATTGGCAGTCATATCTTTTTCAAGTTTTGTGGCAGTATTATTTGGGCAAACCATACCAGGAATAATTCTAACATTTTTTAAAATTGCTGGAGAATATGTAGTCTTGGGAACAGTGTTTGTATTTGCATTTGCATGGCTCCTCAAAGCAAGACCACATAATCGTCCAAAAGAATATTCGATTATACCATTTGACATTTTTGGGAAAAAAAGTAAGATAGAAGGAATTAGAACAGAATTCAAAACACATGACGTAGCATGGAGTTTTATGAAACAATACAAGAAAACATACCCGTTTTACAACTTTGCACTAGTTTCAGATCTTCCAAAATCAGACAAGCCAACAATCTTCAGATACATCTAATTCAAACTTTTATTCAAGATCACATAGAGAAATAAAATGGAGTTTGCAGTTTTAGCTGAATCTTTTAACAAAATGGAGTCAACTAGAAAAAGATTAGAGTTAACACAATTTTTAGTAGAGTTATTTGAAAAAACTCCAAACAAGGTAATTTCTAAAATTATCTATCTCATTCAAGGAAAATTAAGACCAGATTTTGAAGGAATTGAGTTAGGGGTTTCAGAAAAATTAGTGTTAAGAGCTGCAAAAAAATCATTAGGAATAAATGAAAACGACATCATTGCCACTTTAAATAAAATAGGAGATCTTGGAACTGCAATTTCAAATACACTAAAGAAAAAAACACAGACAGGGTTATTTGATTTCGGTATTGATTCAGACACATATGATGAAGCAATTTTTAACACAAAAGCCAACACAGTTGAAAGAATTTACGAAGTATTATGGTCAATTTCTCAATTAGAAGGAGCAGGTAAAAATATTCAAGATAAAAAAATTAATTTTATTTCTAGCTTGTGGAATAAATCAAAACCAATAGAAGTAAAATTTGTTACAAAGTTGTTACTTGGAACATTACGACTAGGAGTTGCAGAAAATACAGTAATGGATGCTTTAGCAATAACATATTCAGGTAATAAAGAAAATAGAAAAAAAATACAACATGCATACAATGTATCTAGCGATTTAGGCAAAGTTGCAGAGACCATTGCAACAAAAGGTTTGGAAGGAATTGAAAAGTTTGAAATCATTTTGTTTAATCCAATAAGACCAATGCTAGCAGACAGAGTAAAAAGTGAACAAGAAGCAATTGGAAAAATGGGAGCAGAATTTGCTGCAGAATACAAACTAGATGGAGAGAGAGTGCAATTACACATAGAAGGGGAAAAAGTTGCTTTGTTTTCCAGAAGTCTAGAGAATATTGAAAGTTATTATCCAGATATCATGGAAAAAATTCCTAAAAATATCCAAGCAGACAATATAATCTTAGAGGCAGAAGCAGTTGCAATCAATGAAAATACGGGAGAGTTTTTGCCATTTCAAGAGTTAATGCATAGAAGAAGAAAATACAAGATAGAAAAAGCAGTTACAGAATATCCAATTACAGTAAATTTTTTTGATGTTCTGTATTGTAATGGGAAAAGTTGTACAGAATTAAGCTACAAAGAAAGAAGAGAAAAGCTTGAAAAACATGTCAAAGAGGATGAATTTGCAAAATACATCCCTATGGACATAGTAAAAAATAAAAACGAAGTTGAAGGCTTTATGGAAAACAGTATCAATTCAGGTAGTGAAGGATTGATGCTAAAAATGTTAGACAAACCGTACCAAGCAGGATCCAGAGGAAGTCATTGGTTAAAGCTAAAAAGAGAATATAGAAATGAATTAGGAGATAGTCTTGATTTAGTAGTTATCGGCGGATTCTTTGGAAAAGGGAGAAGAACAGGAAATTATGGAACATTGCTCTTAGCAACTTATGATGAAGATGAAGACACATTTCCAAGCATTTGTAAGGTTGGAACGGGATTTACAGATGAATCACTAGACCAATTATTTCAGATATTAAATCCAAAAGTATCAATTAAAAGAAATCCGCGCATAATTAGTGAGATGGAGGCAGACGTGTGGTTTGAACCAGAACTAGTAATTGAGGTGGTGGCATCAGAAATTACATTGAGTCCAATTCACAAAGCTGCAATGGATGTTATACGAAAAGATGCAGGGTTGGCTTTGAGATTTCCAAAATTTACTGGAAAGATAAGAGTTGAAAAAGCAGTAGAGAATGCATCTACCAATGAAGAAGTCATCACATTATACAAAGGACAGAAGAAAGTAGCACATGACAAAAGTTTGATGTAATTCGTGCTCAAGGAACACCAAAAATCATCGAGGATTTAAATTACCTAGCGGTTTTTTCATTTATGTTATGTATAGTGGAGAGCTTGAAGTTCAAGCAAAACGAAAAGCAATAGCAGTTTTACAAGACGAAATCAACAGAATCCTACATGCATCCAGAGAACTTGCAACACTTCCTGAACTAATGATGAAAAAGGACAAATCAGGAATAAAAAATACATTAGAACAAATTTCAACTATTGAAGAAGAAGTAGAAAATCTAAGAAGAAAAATTACACGTGAAGTTGCAGATGTTGGAGGATTAATCATGAATAGAGAAAATCTTTTGAATACAGCATATACAATGGATGAAATTGCAGGTTACATTACAGGAATTTCATTCAAGCTATCAAATGTAAAAATTACAACATTGAAAAATGCAAAATTAGATAAAGATATTACAAAATTGATTGAATTAGTTGTAGATGAAGTTTACAAGCTAAATGAGATCATCCGTAGTCTCAACACAAACACTGCAAATGCTATTGAGTTAGCTCAGGAAACGCAAACAATTGAAAGAGAAATAGACATAAAATACAGACAGGCAACATTAAAACTATTATCGGCAGTTACAGATACAAAAGAATTGATGTTGATCAAAGATGTAATTGAAGGAATTGAAGAAATGGCAGATAAATGTCAAAGAGTATCAGATTCATTCATACTATTAGCATTAAGTCTCTAGTCAACTAACAATCTCATCATTTTTACTTTATTTTGAGTTTGGAATATTATTAGATTTTACTAGAGAATTCATATACCAATCAAAGGTTACAAATACATGAAAAGTGAATTAATTGAAAATAGAATTATAGTATGGGATATTGAAGATTCAAAGAAACTTTTCAGTCAAGGCTATTATGGAAAGCCAATAGGAATTCCAAAACCAAAAATCGAAGAAATAGATGCACCATTAATTTTAGATCTTATTGAAGGCTTGTACTTGTTAGAAAATAAAAAAATTACAATTACAAAATCAAAACAAAAAATTACAGCAGAGCAATTAATTGTAATTTGTAAAAAAGAAGTTTTAGAATTTGATAAAAAATATCTAGTATACAAAAATTTCAGAGACAAAGGATACATAATAAATCCAGGAATTAAATTTGGATGTGATTTTGCAGTTTATGAGAAAGGACCAGGTATTGATCATGCTCCATTTTTAATTCAAGTGTACACTAGAAGTGAATCAATAACATCAACTGAGATTGTTCTTGCAGGAAGATTGGCAACTACAGTTAGAAAACAATTCATTTTAGCAATACCAAAAGGCAAGGACAAAGTAGATTTTTTAGCATTGGATTGGTGGAAAGCCTAGACAGATTTTATGTGACCAGCTATTCTGTCATAAATCTCAAAAAGTTCTTTGGTAATTCCAAAAGATATATGATTATCCCATTTACTTCGAATTCGGACTGCCACTTCAGTGGGTTCAACGTAGATAGTGGCATCTTTAACAGATTGCCTTGCTATCATTTCATTGAGTTTAACATCATCATTTAGTTTTGAGGCTAAACTGCCAGAACCATCCCATTCTACCTTGACTATAGTTTTTGATGCAAAATGGCCTTTAGTAGTAAGTCGGGTTTTTGCAACATAATTACTAAATGCAGAACCAGCAGATTTCCTAACTATGAATTGAGCTTGAAATCTATCTAAAGCACCCCATGGGAGTGGATTTGGATCTTGCATCATTATCCCTTTTGAATTATTTGTACTGCATCAATGTTCGAATTTTTGATATCAATACATCCTCTATTAGTTACCATTCTAGGCGTTTGAGTAAAATATCTACTATAGTAATCATCTTTTTCAATTTCATCAGTTCCAATTTCTTTAGATTCAGAATCTACACCAATCTCTTTTAACATTTCAGAGAATTTCTCAGGCCATGATTGATAAAGAAATGTATCAGATTCTGTATCATGCATCAAAAATCGTGAATCATACCCACAAATAAAGATATCAAGAAAAGACAAAAACAGAGATCAAAATAAATATCACAAAACTTTTGTAAAGTCATCTATGCTAAAATTTCAAGATAAATTTGCATTAATTACAGGCAGTGGTACAGGCATAGGTCAAGCTATAGCTAAAAGATTTGTTGAAAACGGTGCAAGTGTGATAATTCTCGGAAGAAGAAGGGAGCCATTAGATGAAACAGCAAAAATACTAAAGGAAATCATTTCTGAAAAAAATAGCGGAGCATCAGTTAGAATATTTTCCGGAGTAGATGTTGCAGATGAAGCAGCAATGAATGGCATGTTTGATTCACTTAGCAAAGACAGCATCACAGTAGATTACATCATTAACAATGCAGGAGTTTCAGGTCCAGTAACATGTTTTGCAAATGCATCAATGGATGATTTTAAAAATACAGTTGGAATTCATTTAACTGGAACATTTTGGGGCTCTGTCCAAGCACTAAAAATAATGAAACCGGGAGGCAAAATTATTACAATTTCAACATTCTTTACAGAAGAACGCCCATTAGAACAAAGACCGTATAGATTTAGAAGTCCATATACTGCATCTCAAGGAGCAAAGAACAGACTTGCAGAATTAATGTCATGGGAATTAACAGACAAAGGAATTATTTCAATTGCCACAAACCCAGGTCCAGTACACTCAGATAGAATTTACAAGACAGTGTATCCTAAAGCTGCTGCAGAATTTATGAGAGTTAGTGGATTTGAAGATTTGATACCAACTGAAGTTGATGTAGCAAACAAAGAATTACTTCCATTGTTAGGAGAAGATGAAAATATTATCAAAGAAGGAATTTTAAAGGCAGCTGAAAAACTTGCAGATGGAAAAGATGTTGCAAAATTAACTGAGACATTTACAAATCTATTAAATAAAATTCAAACCATAGCAGAAAAAGTACAAAATAACACATCACGTATGATTGCAAACCAAGAATTTTTGTCTCAAGGACAAGTATCAGAATCAGTTTTGAATTTATGCGATGATGAGATTGCAAAAATACTAAACGGCAAAGTAATTCCAGGAGACAGAGTATTTTATCCAGTTAAACCACATGTAGGAACTACAACTCCAGGTGTACATCAACCAGACTTTACAGGAAAAGCCATAGTCTTCACAATTGATGCAACTGATAAAACAGATGCAGAAAGAGTAAAGTTTCTAGCACAACATGTTGAAAAGAATGGAGGCAAGGTTGCATGTTTCATTTCACAAACAACTTCAATAGAACTTCAAGAATACATTAGCAGTAAATTCCACTCACATGTAGTAGATATCAAAAATCCAGAAGAGATTCAAAGATGGCTAAATACAGCAAAAACAAACATTGGGGAAATACTAGGAGTTATTCACATCACAGGTAAACTAGCTGAGAATCTAAAATTAACAGAATTATCACGTACAGAATGGGAAGCATTGACTGAGAAATTTATAACAACGCCAGCAAATGTTGCACAAAGAACTCTAGAGCAGTTTGTTCCAGGAGGAAGCAAAGATCCTCGACTTTACAAAGATGCAAAAGGTGCAATCATGATTATCGGGCCAGACCTCCCAATTGGAAGAAAAGTAACTGGAACACAAAGAGCACAGGTAGAAGTATTTAGAGGAGCACTAAGACCATTTACAACAACTGTTAATCAGGAATTAAGTGATGTGTTAAAATCACAAATCAGAATGTTTACTATTTTCCCAGGTTCTGTAACAGGTTCAGAACCAAACAATCAAAAAATTGCAGAGGCATTTAATTTCCTAGTTTCAGATAGTTCGGCTTTATCATCAGAAGTAATTTTCTGTGTAGATGAATCAAGATAAGGATGAAAAAATTCTCAGAGTTTAGAGTAGGCGACACATTTCATTCCACGTGTAGTATTTCAGATAAAGAATTAGAAGAATATCTAAAATTTTCCAGAGTTAGAAACGCATTCTTGGAAGACAAAAAGAAAAAAGGACAACAGCTAGTTTCAGGAAGGGCAATTCTATCAAGAATGGAAGGGGAATTTACAAGATTAAATCAAATTTATGGAAATGACATAATTTTTCTGGGGACAGATGGAGATGAGGAATGGGAAAATAGAAACACAAGATTTCTTGAACCTTTGTATACAGATCAAGTGTTGAAATTAAAATTTACAGTTTCACAAACAGATGATATTGATGAAGAATTTGGGAAAATCTTCATAGATTACGAAGGAACATCACAAGAAAATAAACTCATAGTACTATCAAAAAGAAACATTTACAGAATTAAAAAAGATCTTCTAAAATAAAATTAAAAATTCATAGTAAATGATACATTATTTAGGATTTTTGACATAATGAAAAAAGATGTTTTTGCAGACAATATAACTAGAATAGATCAAATGTTTGGAGATAGAATCCTTGAGTTAATTAGCAATATATTTACAAGTGCTATTGAAACAAGTTTTAACATTTAGACTTGTAAATTAACTGCAAGTTAAGAATCATTTCGATATGCCAAGAGAAAGCCCATGCCGCCACACATTACACCTAATGCTAAAAGCGCAATGAATCCACCAATGGGTTCTATGAATGAATCCAGAATAGCAGGATATTTTGGCCCTAGTTTTCCTTCAGTGAAAATAGAAAGTAGTCCAGTACCTGCCAAACCAGCATAAGTCATAATCATCATAGAACCTGCACCGCCAACATTCATTCCAACAAGATGAATTGCAGCTAACACGTTTGATTTCCTTGAGAATTTTTTCTTTAATGTGATTTCAAGATGACTGTAAAACAATGCTGTAACAGCCACTGCGACAATTATGATAAGATGGAATATTATTCCTAAAAAGAACCACTTTGCAGTTCCTTCAAAAGATAATGAGAGATATTGAATTATGTTAATTTCACTGTTTGTGGCCTGGATGGCAACAATGACTATAGCCATTACTGTAATTAATGCGCCCTGAAGTATAGCTGCAATTATGAACAAGTCTACCCATCTAAGTTCACTAGTTTTCATGTGTCTGAGACTAGTTAGTGTTACAAGATAATCACAGGTTTAGTTGAATTTGTTTGATTGTTTTCATAATCTCCAGATCATCAATCAAGTTTTACAAATAAAAATCAACGAGCGAGGGGATGAGAATACAGGAGAGCCGACTAGTCTCTCCCGCCCTTAGGCCATATAAGACCTAATGAACAATATACATTACAAAATTAGTATAAAAACGCAAAAAAATTATCAAGGCTAAAATCCAAAATAATTTCCAGACATAGAGTCAAAGAATAATTTTGCAGCTGCAATTAGAATAACAACGGAGACAAGAATTTGCAGATATCTTTCTTTGATGTCAATAGATAATCGAGCACCAGTTAAACCACCAACAAAAGAACCAATTGCCAACAAACCGGCTTGAAGAAAATCAGGATGTCCTAATACACTATGTACAATTACACCAGATAAAGATGCAAATAATAAAATCATTTGAGAAGTAGGAGCTGCTTTTTTCATTGTCAAACCCATGCCCACTACCATCAAAGGTACAAAAACAACACCGCCGCCAATACCAAAAAATGAAGAAATTATTCCAGCAAAGAAACTCGCACCAATTGCAAATACAATTATTTGTTTTGAAATTGTTTTTTTTCTAGTTTCAATTTTTTTTCTTAAAAATATGTACATAGCAGAGGCAATCAATACAAATCCAAATAAAATTTTAAAAATATCAGGAGCAGTGTCAGTAGAGATAACGGCACCTAAGATAGTTCCAGGGATTGAAAGTAATCCGAGTTTAATTCCCAGAGAATAATCTATTCGTTTTTGTCTTGAATATGAAATAGTAGATGCAGTAGCATTGCTTAATGCAGCAAATAAGCTATTACTTGCAGCTAGTGTTGGAGGAAATCCCAAAAATGTCAACACGGGGACAATAATAATTCCACCGCCAAGGCCAATCATAGAACCCAAAACCCCAGCTACAAGCCCCAATAAAATAAACCATAATTGATCAATCATCGTAATATCAATCAAAGAATTTTCTATCATATAATTAAATTATTTTAGAATGATTAGTGTCTGCAAAATAGAATCATCATCTTTGGTTGTAATTTCTAAAGAGATTTCATGATTGTCCAGATTATCAATTTTTGATTTAATATTACGGCCCTCAGAATCAGAAGAAAATGTTTGAACCGCCTCTAACCATGAAGAAATAGATTCATACTCTGCAGTGTCTTGTTCATCCCAACAATCACAAACAAGAGTTTCAATCACAGTCTCAAATATTAGAAAGACTTCATCTTGATTTGAATCCAAATCAAAAGTTTCCAAATTAGCTATAGCCAAGACAGGAGACTGGGTATCACCCCCAATGTTGATATTTCCAAAAGAATTTCCTTCAGAATCAAACACAGCAGTAGTGGTACAATATTCTACAGATCGTGGAAGTCCCTTTTCAAAGAAGGTGCAATATTGGTTAATAGTATGATCAGTTATTGCAGTTGGTGTAGATACAACAATATTTTCTTCTGCCAAAATAGATTGAATTATCTCAATGTCATAATAAGTAAAACCAGTTTCATAAATTGACGAAGATTGAGATTCAAAAGAAGTATCAGTTTCAAATACAAGAGATACAGAAATTATTATCCCAATGATGACAACAACAGGAATAATAAAAAATTTATTCATAAGTCATAAAATTTGTATTCAAAGATAAGGCTTTACAATGATCAAATTGAGATAATAGTTAATTTTGAATCATATGTGATGTTGTTTTGTTCAATAAATCCAGCAGTTACTTCAAGAACATATGATGCTTTACTATCAGGTACAACACTTTGGCAAGTTGTAATTTCTAGGGCAGTCTTACACGGCGGAACATTTTCCTCAATATGCACAATATTTCCATCTTGATCAAACCACATCATATCTAAAGGAAACTGCATGTTAAGCATCCACAAAGAATACAATCCAGGTTCTGTAAATAAAAAGATCATACCTTGATCATATGGAAGTTGATCTTGGAACATTAATCCTCGAACACGTCTTGGTTCAGAATCAGCAATTTGTACTTCAATGGCAACATCATCGACTAAAATAGTGCCACGAGGAAATTCAACTGATTCTAATTTACTATCACTAGGAAGAGTGAGCATGCCAATAACACCAATAATTACTGCAGCAATAGTAATTGGAATCAATGCTTGAGCACGAGTAGTCATAAATCAATTGGATTTAATCCTTTTAAAAACTAAAGGGGGATTAGAATACAGAATTCTTAAAATCATTAATTGCAGACATGTTATTTTTTGTCTGATGGCCAATATCATGTAAAGTAGAACTATTGTATTTTTTGTCAAGATAACGTCCTGCAACTATCATAGGTCCTCCAATAGCACAAGTCACACCAGTAGGTTCTGGAACCCATAACATCAAGAATCCGATTTTTTGGAGTTTTTTTCCAGGAGCAGGTGCTTTTTGAAGAGCGCCTAAAGACCTAGCAGTATGTTTATCATCAATACTGCTAACTTCAGTATACAAATTTGCTCTACGTTTAGCAGAATCAGAGAATTTTCTCAATTTGTCGAGACGTTCCTTTAGGGGATCAGCCATTCCAACCTTAATTTAAAAGAAAATAGTTAAGAAACAGAGATCAACTCCCATAACATCCAAGTCAACAAAGAATAACCAAAATCAACCCAAAAGACACTCAATTATACTAGATTCTATGCAGATACAAAGACCACATGAAATCTAAAAATTCCAAAAGGCTAGATTCAATCAAAGCAGCACATCAATCAACAAGAACACCTTCAAGTACACGAATGGAAGATTATTTAGAAATTATCGGAGAGTTGGTAGAATTAAAAGGATATGCAACTACGTTGGATATTTCAAGATACATGAATGTAAGTGCACCAAGTGTTACAAAAATGCTTCAAAGATTAGATGAAAATGGGTTTTTAGAATATGAAAAGTATCATGGAATTAATCTTACAGATAAAGGAATAAAGATTGCAGAAGGGATAAGACAAAAACATGGAATATTATTAGAATTTTTTGAAATACTAGGAGTAGGATATGATACTGCTAATCAAGATACCGAAGGGATTGAACATCATTTGAATCCAAAAACAATCAAACAGTTAAGGAAATTTATTACATTCCTAAAAGCAAATCCAAAAATTATTGATAATTTTAAAAATCTTTAAGATAAAGTTGGATATCATTTTGAGAAGATGTAAAATCCATCAAAGATCTTGCAATATCAGAACGTTTTGGAATTTTAATTTGTCCTTTTTTACCAATTCTAACAGATGCAACAAATTTTTCATTAGCATAGATATCGGCATACATTGAAGTAAATTCTCGATTCACAGTAAAAAGTAAAGCAGTTTTTAATTCTGAGAAACTAAAAGATAGATCATTTGAGGTAAAAGATACATCATCAAGAGTCTTTTCAACAATATCGATATGGATTTTAAGTGACTTTTCAATATCATTAATGTTTGAGCCGCCTCTACCTATGATGGATGCAATGTATTGTTCATCAACCATAACTTTGACTTTATTAGCAGATAGAATTTCAACCTCAGCACGAGGATCATATTGTCTAAAGGTTTCTTTAATTTTATCTTCGGCTAGTTTTTCAATTCCAATTTTTTCAGGTCGTTTTTCTATAGGAACAATAACATTTTCTTCACCAAAAGTGTAAATTTCATGTTCTAAAACACCATCTTCAAAATTTTTGATTTCTATAACAGGTCTAGCTAAATCAGATTCAGTCATACCAGTAGGAACTTTTACCTTTAATTCCAGATCATATACTTTTTCAATGCCACCGTCTTTTACAAAAACTACAGTATCCAGAACGTTTGGAATAATTCCTAGTTCAATTTTGCCAATGAATCGCTGAATAGCATCTAGAGGAGAGTTTGCATGTACGACTCCAACCATTCCAACACCAGTTAGTCTCAGATCAGCAAAAGTTACAAAATCTTCACGTCGTCGCACTTCATCAAAAATAGTATAATCAGGCCTTACAAGTAACAAAATATCAGCAGAGTTATCAAAACTTCCATCAAGTTTACTGTATTGAGTTACTCCAGAATCAACTTGCAAGTCACGTGGAGATTCAAATGTTTTCACAATTTTTCCTTTCTTGTGATAAAAATTTGCAAGGCCAGATGCAAGAGTACTTTTTCCAGAACCAGGAGAGCCAGAAATGATAATGCCTTCAGCACTATCAGCAAAGCGTTTCATTAATTTTTCAGATATATCATAATCATCAAGGGATAATTTTACAATTGGATGTACTATGGTAATTTCAAAAGATTCAGAGAAAGGAGGATGGGTGATAGCTATTCTATAATCTTCATGTTGGATTACAGATGCACCAGTCTTAGATAGTTCCAGAGTGCTCGAATCATGAATATTTACAAGATCTAAAATTTGAGATGAAATTATCTCCAAGTAGTCTTTGGTAAGGAGTTCATCATTTAATTTTGTCAGTACAAATTCACCAGGTTTACCTTTCTTCGCTAACGGACATTGGTTTTCTTTGAGATGTATACTCATGGTGTCAGAATCAAAAAATTTTAAAAATTCTAGAGATTCATTTTTGAATTCAGACTTGAGAAAAACGGTTTCAACGCCAGCAGCCTGAGCCACCAGATACTGTACATTATCAGAAGTATACAAAACAGCATTATTTTGTTTAGCCATATCAACTATCAGAGAATCAATTCTTCCACTATTTGCTAGCTTTACATCATCAGATGTAGGATGACTTCCACTTGCAACTATATTCAGACCATAACTTCCAGATAGAGATTTTAATTTTTGAATCTTCTCAAGACCTACAAACCCTTGTTCTTTTTTCTTTGATGCCTGAGATTGTAATTCATCAAAAACTGCTTGAGGTATAATAATTTCAAAATCTCTAATAGTGCCAGATTCTATTTGAGAAACTAATTGGCCATTGATAATGACACTAGTATCAGCTACAATTTTTGACAATTTTCAGATCAATGTTTTAATTATTTTATGTCCTAAATTGCTTTCTTAAGATAGTATCTTGAGAGTTTAAGACGTCATTAAAAACTGCTTAAAGAAAACAAACTTTTAGAACTAAAAACACTCACACACTGAACAAAATGGATATTTTCATAGTTAAGACATGGAACAATTACATGCCAAAAACAATGAATTTTACAAAAATTGTACAGAGTATTTTGAATTTTTACGTAAAAAAGGTGCCACTGATTATGATTTTGAGGATGAATACTACTTTACCATGCCTGCAATTTCAAACCATTAGAGAATAAAAGATTTTGCAGTAATGTGGAACTAGGTTATGTTTGCAGAATACAGATTTGCAAGATTTTGCAGATAAAGCAATCTATTATGCAAAAAGTCTAGGAATTTAATATTGGAATACGAGGGCAGAACACTAAGAATAGGAATCAATTGTTTTAGAAAATAACGCAACAAAATTTATCAATACAAACCAAGACAGCAAAATTGGAATTAGAATAATTAAAGACAACACATGTAATTTTTCTTCAATACCTAAGCCACAATAACATGAACAAATTAAAGATGTGATTTACAAATCAATTAAAAATACTATATATAATCAAAAAAAATAAAATTGAATTTTGTTCAAACATATCAAAAAAAGAAAAATAGACCATATCTTGTCAATATACACAAAAGATTGAAAACGGTAATGAATGAACCTATAACGAGAGGAATTACAACAATAAAAAGTGTGAATTAAGAAATGAGTCAAAAATTAGAAATCATCAAGAGAAGTGTAATAGAGTGTACAAAATGTGAATTGTGTAAAACTAGAACTAATTCAGTTCCAGGCAAAGGAAATTTTCATTCAGACGTGATCTTTGTAGGAGAAGCTCCAGGTAAAAATGAAGACGAAAAAGGAGAGCCATTCATAGGAATTGCAGGAAAAAAATTATCAGCAGCTTTAGAAGATGCAGGAGTCTCAAGAGAAAAAGTATACATTACAAATATTGTGAAATGCAGACCGCCAAAAAATAGAGTTCCAACTACAATGGAAAGAAACACATGTCAAGAGTATCTTAAACAAGAAATTGCAATCATCAAACCAAAAATAATTTGCATATTAGGAAATACAGCATTCAATTCATTGTTAGGGGGATCAGAGATAACAAAATTCAGAGGTAAAATAGTTCGTAAAGATAATCAATTATATTTTTTGACAGTTCATCCAGCTGCCACAATTTATAATCAAGAATTAATCAAAGTGTTAAGAGATGACATTATAAAATTATTTGATGTGATCACAGAGTTAAAAAACGACAATACCATAAAAGTAGATATTGACTATACTTGCTAGAAAATTTTATTTAAAAAATACAGTTACAGTAGCAAAGAATCTCCTTGGAAAAACAATAGTTAGAAAAATAGGAAGACAAGAAATGACAGGAATAATTACAGAAACTGAAGCTTATGGACACAGCGATGATCCTGCAAGTCACGCAGCAAGAAAAATCACAGACAGAAACAAGGCAATGTTCAGCAAAGTGGGATTTGCATATGTCTATTTTACATATGGAATGTATTTTTGTTTCAACATAGTTGCAAAAGATCCAAAGGTAGCTGCAGGAGCAGTGCTCATTCGTGGAATCAAACCTGTAAAAGGAATTAAGATTATGCAAAAAAACAGAGGAATTGAAAATTTAAAAAATCTTACTGATGGACCTGCAAAATTAGCTCAGGCATTAGAGATTACAAAAGATCACTATGGTGTAGATTTAACAAAAAAATCAAAATTATACATCACAAAAGGAATAAAACCAGATAAAATTATTGCATCACCAAGGATAGGAATTACAAAAGCGACAGATAGATTGTGGAATTTTAAAATAGAAATTTAATCTTCTTTATTATTCTCATCCAAAGTCCATGGTGCAAATTTTCCAAGAATTCTTGCCCAGTCTAATCTCAACAACAATACAATAACAGCAGTCATCATTACACCAAAAATAATGATTCCAAGGTATATTGGAGTGGCATCATCAACATTTTCAAGGAAAGGTTCAACCAAAGAGAATCCCAAATGATGTGAAATAAACACAATAGAATAACTAAGAACAATTTTTCCAGTTAAAGTTGCAATAAAAAATCTCTTGGGATTATATTTTGCCAGGCCTAATGGAACATACACTAGATCATCAGGAATCGGGGTTGCAGCAGCAAAGAAAGCAGCTCCTGCACCATATCTTTTAATTAATCTCTCAAATGGACGCATTCTTTTTCGAGTTTTTTCATTAATTATTCTTCGACCGCCATAACTAACATAGAAAATAATTTGTTTTGCAACAGTTGCAGTTACAGCAGAAATTAATGCTAAGATATGCAAGTCATATTGATTTCCCACAGACATTGTAGCGAGAAGTAAGAAACCAGGCAAGGGTACAAAAGGTACCAAAGACCCAAAGAAATTGACCAAAGCCAAAAGAGGATAGCCGACATCGGGGGCAAATGGAAATATGTCAATAAAATCCACAAATCAGATTGTTCTCAGGCGGTATTTAATTAAATCTAGGGGAGTTCATGCATCGTTAGAACCATACTCTACAGATGAATTTGATATAAGAAAATACTGAAAGAATTTTCTCAAACTTCTTTCAAGAATTAGATATTTATAAAAAATTTGATGGAGTATTTGCTTTATATAATTTCATTTCCATAAAACTCTTCATTTCTAAATTCATTCCAGATATTTCTTTAGAACTAATTGTCTTCATGACGATTCTAGGATTTTTTTTAGATTCAACTTGTAGGCTTGCTACGATCGAGTTTGCATACCATTTATGGTTCTAAAATAGTCCTAGTATTATGACACAATACGATGGGAATCACTCTAGATTTGAGAAATTTAGATAGTTATGCGTGAGAAATAACGTACTATGCATTAAAATATCATATCTACAGAACTCTATCAAATGTCAAAGAAAGATTTTGAAAGTATTTGCGATACAATTGCAACAATTAGTCCATTTATCAGATTCGTAGGCGTGATTGGAGAAAGTGGAAACTTGTTAGCATACAAAAGAAGATCAGACCTAGTTCCATTACTAAATGAGAAAAATACACAGTATCAATTCTCACATATTGCAATAAAGACAGATTTGGAGGGATTTTTTGACAAAAATTTAGGCGGGATTGAATTTGTATGGGAAGAAAGGAAGAAAGTTCAGACCATATCATTTGCAATAAAAAAATCAAGAGTGTGGATATCAATAGATAAAAAAGTGATTAGATCAGAGATGTTGAGAATTATTGATTCATGTTTGCCAGTTGTAAAAAAATACTCTTAACACATGAAATGCCTATATTGTGAGATAGATTTAGATTCTCTTAGTATGACAGACGGATTAAAACACATACTAGAACATAAAAAAGAAATGCAAAATTAACATATTTGAAGAATTTTAATTAAAAGATGCAAGAACCAGATGAAATTAAAAAATTAATTGATGAAATTAGTTTTAGAAAATCTGAATCAAAAAATTATAAAAAAATGAACGTTGAGGAAATCAGTAAAGAATTAAGAGACATAATGGAATTTGAACGAGAATCATTTAGAAAAATAGAAGCATTTAGAAAAACTCAGAAAAATCAAGAATTGATTCAATATGCAAAAATGATTAGTAGAAATACAACAGGTCGTGAAATTGCACAATTACAAGAAATATATCTGAAAAAAATGGATAAAGAATTTCTCAATAAAAAATAAAATTATTTTTCATCTTCATATAACCAACATCTAACATATCCAGTACTAGTTTTAAATTTAGGAGGAAGTGTTTTGCATTTCTCTATGGCCAAAGGACAACGTTCAATGAATCTACATTGTGTGGAAGCATCAAGTAAGCTAGGAGGCACACCTTTGATGTATTTGGGGATTCCTCCTTTCAAAGTAGGAATAGATTTTAAGAGACCTTGAGTGTAAGGGTGTTTTGGGTTTTTGTAAATTTGTTTAGAAGAACCAAACTCTATCATATGTCCACCATACATTATTCCAATTTTATCAGAAATTTCAGACAAGATAGCCAAATCATGCGTAATTAACATAAATGACATGCCATCTTTTTTCAAAGATTTCAGCAAGTTGATAATTTGTGCTTGAATTAAGACATCTAGTGCAGTAGTAGGTTCATCTGCAATTACAAATTTTGGTTTAAGTAATAGTGCCATTGCAATAATTATTCTTTGTTTCATACCACCGCTAAGTTCATGAGGATATTTTTTCAATACGGTTTCATCAAGATTAACAGAATTCATAGCATTTAAGATCAATTTTTTTGAATCACCAACAAAACTATGTTGTTTTAAAATTTCTACAAATTGTTCATTAATTGTAAAAACAGGATCCAGAGAATTCATAGCACCCTGAAAGATCATGGAGATTTTTTTCCATCTAAACTCATCATCAAATTTTGACTCATCAACATCTAAAATAGAAATATCATCAAGTATGATATTTCCTTCAGAGACACCACCAGAAAGCATTCGGATTAAAGATAGCCCCAAGGTACTTTTGCCGCATGCACTCTCACCGGCAATCCCAATGGATTCACCATCATTTAATTCAAAATCAACATCATCAACAGCATAAACTGATCCTTTCGAAGACAAATATTTTGATGATAATCCACCAACTTTTAGAAATGTCATTGTTCTTTTAGATCCAAACTAGAATATTATTTTGCACCAAGGGATATAAACAACATTATCAGAATGAAAAAGTCGATTTAAATGAAATTACCAATATGTGGCTTTGATGCAAAAAATTCGGTTCTATGTCCCCAGTGTGAAAAGAAAATCGAATCAGGGGAATTAACTAAAGCCGATGCAGAGGCATCAATTAATCTTGCAAAAATTGCAAAATTAAATAAAGAAATTGCAAATTTTACACTATATTCCTGCAAAGAATTTGATGGGAATTTCATATTGTCTCTTGCAAAAAACAATATCATGGTAATCAGGCAAAGCCGCACATTATATCGAACATTACAAGATCAATTTAAGGGGAAAATTTGGCTTGTTGAAGCAGATGAGACAGATAAACGATTTATTGAAGATTTGTTTTTCCCAACAAAAATCCTGTCAATTAATGCAGTTTGGGCTCCGGGAGGAGTTCAGAAGACAAAAGCAATAGTCTTAGGAAAATGGACACGTAAATTTCCAATAGATACTGAAAAAGTAGTTCAAATAGTCAAAGATGCCCGAAACCTTGACATTGAGATAGAATTTGAGGATAAAAGATAAGATATGGTTTTTGTAAAGACTCATGATATTTCAGAGTTAAATCAAGAATTAATTGGAAAACAAGTTGTCTTGGGAGGATGGATTGAAGATCTTAGAAAATTAGGAAAGATGTCTTTTATCACACTCCGAGATGTTTCAGGAATATCACAGGTAATAGTTAAAGGAGAATTAAATGATAATCTTGGAGAAATTAATCGTCAGAGTGTTGTAAGTATCAAAGGAATTGTACAAGAAACTAAAGCACGTGACTTTGCATTTGAAATTAAAGCAGAGGAAATAGAAGTGTTAGGAAAAGCAATTCACCCACTACCAGTAGACCCAATAGGCAGACTTGAAAGTAATATCGACACGAGATTAAATCATCGTGCATTAGATATGAGAAATCAAAAAACAGCTTCTATTTTCAAAGTACGTCATCATGTATTGCAATCATTAAGAAAGACTCTAACAGATAAAAAATTCATAGAAATTACAACACCAAAGATAATTGGTAGTGCAAGTGAAGGAGGTGCAGATTTATTTTCATTAGAATATTTTGGAAAAACCGCATATCTTGCTCAAAGCCCACAATTATACAAAGAACAAATGACTATGGGTTTAGAAAGAGTATTTGAAATTTCAAACTTTTACAGAGCAGAAAATTCTCATACAGGAAGACACCTAACTGAATTTACCAGTATAGATATCGAAGCAGCATTCATGGATTATGAAGATGTTATGAACGTTTTAGAATCATTAGTGTTATCAGTGTACAAAGATATTTCAGAGAATTGTAAAACAGAACAAGAAGCAATTGAACATACTATAAAAGTACCTACAGCACCATTTGAAAGAATAACATACACTCAGTGTGTTGAAGAGTTAAAAAAGAAAGGGGAAAAGATAGAATTTGGAGATGATTTACTTGATTCACATCTCAGAATCATTGGTAAGAATCACCCAGGGTTTTTCTTTTTAATTGATTGGCCAATGAAGTTAAAACCATTTTACATTAGAGAAAAAGATGAGGATGCCACACTTTCACGCTCATTTGACTTGCAATATGGATTCTTAGAACTATCTTCAGGAGGAACCAGACTACACAGTCCAGAGATGATTAAAAATAGGCTGAGAGAACAAGGATTAGATCCTACACAATTTGAAGATCACATTAAAACATTTGACTGGGGTATGCCACCACATTCAGGATGGGGTATGGGATTAGATAGATTGATGACCACATTAATTGGAATAGAGAATGTTCGTGAAGTAGTGTTGTATCCACGAGATCCAGACAGGCTTAGTCCATAAGGAAACATGATAGATTATGACATTATTTTGTAAACAATGCAATCAAAGAAGATATCCCATAGTCCAACAAAAAGATAAAGCTCCATTATGGTTATGTAAGAAATGTGAAAATTTTGCAGATGGAATAGATGTGATTGTTCGCGAACTAACAAAAGAAGAAAAAGATGAAATGAATAAAGAAATTACAGATTTTAAAGACACTGTTACATTAACAGGCGAAAAACTACGTAGAAGAAAAGGCGTTAATTGATTTGTGTAAAATTCATGTTTTTATTTCATTAAAGATATGACATGGCATGATAGAACAAGATGATGCAAAAAAAGTTGTTGAAGTGGTTGGAAATAATCTAATCGGAGTCTCACATGATTCTAATAGCTTTGCAAAGTTGCCGGATTCATTTTGGGGATATTTTGCTAGAGGCCATGATAAAAAAGGAACATTTGGAGTCATTGTAACATATTCTGAAGAAGGTAAGGATGTAGATGAATTAATCAAAATGTATGAAGAATGGGCTGTAAAAAATAAAACAAAATCAGAAGAATCTATTTAGTTTCTTTAAGTAATTTGCGATATCCCTGACACTCTTTACAAATGGGTTTTCCTTTGTACTTTGGATTACCATCAGAGATTTTGAGAGTTCCAGTGGCAATTTTACAGATACAACATACAACCATACTATCAAGAAAAATTAACGATTAATAAAAATTGATAAAAGAAATCAGAACAGAATTTCCTAATTTTAGGCATATTTTTAGAGATTATCTGTAATTTCTTTTGTAAATTCTGATGTACTCTTATCACCGCCAATATCTTTAGTCTTGACACCAGATTTGACTAAATCAAATATTGTTGATTCCAATTTTTGTCCCACTTCAATGCATTTTGAATCATTGTGTTTGTTACCTAGCCAATCAAGCATCATCTTGATAGATAGTAAAAATGATGAGGGGTTTGCAATATTTTGTCCTGCAATATCAAATGCTGCACCATGAACAGGTTCAAAGAGTGCAAACTTGTCTCCAATATTAGCAGCAGGGGCCATGCCCAATCCACCAACAACCTGAGAAGATTCATCAGATAAAATATCTCCAAATAGATTAGTTGTAACTACAACATCAAATTGTTCTGGTTGTCGAATCAAATTCATAGCACATGCATCAACATACATTTGCTCAAATATAATGTCAGGATAGTTTTTAGAGACTTTGGTACAAGCTTTTGCAAAGAGCCCATCAGTAATGCGCATTACATTGGACTTGTGAACACAAGTAACTTTTTTCATAGAATCACGTTGTTTGGCAGTTTCAAATGCATATTTTGCAATTCGTTTTGATGCATCTTCAGAAATTATTCTTAATGCAACAGCAGAATTACCCAAACTGAATTCTTTTCCAGTGTAGAGATCCTCAGTATTTTCTCGAACTATTACCATATCAATATCATCACGTAAGGCAGGCATATGTGGATATGATTTTGCAGGCCTGATATTAGCATACAAATCAAGCATCCGTCTTAACACTACAATCACATCAGCTGCACTTTCACCCACAGGAGCTTTCATGCAAACATCAGATTGTTTTATGACATCAACTGTTTCATCAGGAAGTGCTTTTCCAGTTTCAGATAATGCCTTGTCACCTGCAGATAATTTTGTAATATCAAATTTCAAATCGAATCTATCGTGAATTGTATTTAACACAGAAATTGCAGATTCAGATAACTCAGGACCTATGCCATCACCTGTAATTAATGAGATTTTATACATAATCACACATAAGATAAAGGGAGATTTTAGGATTTAGATAACCTAGTTTTCATCAAGCATTTTTTTGAGCATGATTCTATTAATTGCGTCAATAACTGCCTTTACAGAAGTAGTTACAATATCTTCACCAACAGATTTTGCAGAGACCTTATTTCCCAAAGGATCTTCAACTTTTACTGTAACTTCACATAATGCTCCAGAACCGCCAGAAATAGATGCCAATCCATAGTCTTTGATTTTAATTTCAGAAATCTTACCAGTAATTTTTTGAATCGCATTTAATGCAGCATCTACAGGCCCAACACCATAATCAGTTCCAATATGATCCTGGCCATTGACATTTAGTTTTACAAAGGCATAAGGCATAGTTCCAATTCCAGTAGAGACAGAAAAACCAGTCAATTGTACAATTCTTTTAAGATCTTTTTCACCTAGAACTTCACTAGCAATAGATAACAACTCGACATCAGTAATTTGTCTTCCCTGGTCACCGAGCATCTTAACTTGTTCTAAGATTTGTTTTGCTTGTTCTTCAGTGGGTTTTACACCATACTCTTCCAACATGGCATTCATCCCATGAACACCTGCATGTTTTCCAACCTTAAGCCAACGTTTTCTTCCAACTAATTCAGGACTAATAGGTTCGTAAGTAAGAGGATTGTTCAATACACCATGTGTATGAATTCCAGATTCATGACCAAAAGCATTAGCACCAACTATTGCTTTGTTTGGTTGTACAATAATCCCCACAGTTTTTGAAATGAATCTAGATGTATCATAAATTAATTCAGATTTGATGTTGGTTTCATAATTTTGATCATAGGGTAAACATTTGAGTGCCATTGAAAATTCTTCTAATGAAGCATTGCCTGCTCTTTCCCCAATACCATTAATTGTAACATGGGCACATGCAGCACCTGCATGAATTCCAGATAAGGCATTTGCAACTGCTAATCCAAAATCATTATGACAATGAACACTTACTGGAAGTTTTGTAGCCTCAATAGTGTCTTTAGTAATTTCAGCCATGTATTCAGGGGTAGAATAACCCACAGTGTCAGGAATATTGACACGATCAGCACCTGCTTTTGCAACATCACCGAAAACTTTTTTCAAAAATTCCCGATCAGTTCTTGATGCATCTTCAGCTGAAAACTCTACTTGCAATCCACGAGACTTGCCATATTCTACTGCTTCAATTGCTTTTTCAAGAGCGTGTTCTCGAGTCATGTGGAGCTTGTGTTCCAAGTGAATGTCTGAAGTTGCAATAAATGTGTGAACGTAATTTAATCCGGCATCAACTGCAGCATCAATATCTTTTTTGATAGTTCTAGTCAATCCTGCAATTTCACAAGATAACCCTTCTGCTGTAATCATTTTAACAGCTTGTGATTCACCTTCAGAAATTACAGGAAATCCTGCCTCTATTGCATCAACTCCCAATTCATCAAGTTTTTTTGCAATTGCTAATTTTTGATCAGGAGATAAAGATACTCCAAGAGTTTGTTCGCCATCTCTTAGTGTGGTATCAAAAATTCTAACATTTGTCATTATGCACCACTTCTTTGCAAAGCAGCAACACCGGTTCGAGCAACATCAAGAATTCCAAAAGGTTTTACTAATTCTTCAAATGCTTTGATTTGATCAGGTGTGGCAGTTAATTCTACCATAAGAGAATCTTTTTTCACGTCATGGACTTTGGCACCATACGCATTTGCTAGTTTATTAACTTCCATACTATCATTAGCATTACTGAGTGTTATCTTAAAAAGACTAAGTTCGCGATATACTGTTTTGTGCTCATCTAAGCGCTCAACTTTGACTGTGTCAATCATTTTATCGAGTTGTTTTACGATTTGATCAATTTGTTTTTCATCACCATATGTAGTAATAGTCATCTTGGAATATTCAGAATTTTCAGTTATCCCCACAGAGATACTATCAATATTGAAATTCCTTGCTCTGAAAAGATGAGTCACCTTGAATAAGATTCCAGGTTTGTTTTCAACTAGGATAGAAAGTATTGCCCACATGTTTAATCACTAAGAAGGTAAGATCATCTCCGACAACGGAGTTCCAGGAGCTACAAATGGCAATACATCTTCTTCAGGATCAATTGGAATGTCAATTACAGTTGCAACATTGCTGCTTAATGCAGTTTTAATTGCATTGTCAAGTTCATCCATAGACTGAGCTCTTAATCCTTGTGCGCCATAAGACTCTGCGAGTTTAACATAATCAGGACAACTTTGTTGATCTACACCAATCATTCGTCGGTCATAGAAGGTTCTTTGCCATTGAGCTACCATTCCTAGTGAAGAGTTGTTTAAGAGAAATACAATGACAGGAATGTCTTCAAGAACTGCAGTTGCAAGAGAATTCTCAGTCATACTAAAACTACCATCTCCTGCAATGTCAACTACAGGTGCATCAGGTTTTGCAACTTTGGCACCAATGGCTGCAGGAAATCCCCAACCCATAGTACCAAGTCCAGTAGAACTAAAGAAAGTTCCGGGTTGAATTACATCATAAAATAAAGAAGCCCACATTTGGTGTTGTCCTACCTCAGTTGTAACAATAGATTCCTTTGGGAGTAATTCACGAAGCTTGCGTAAAATTTTAGCGGCACCCATTTCACCAGGATGAAGTTTCAAGTTTTCTTTCCAATATGCCTTAGTTTCCTTGACATGTTTTATCCAAGGAGTTTCTTCAGTTTTTTTAATCGCTTTTTGCAAAAGTAATTTTACCATAATACGCAAGGAGGCACGAACATCTCCCACTATGGCAACTTGAGCTGTTTGGTTTTTACCAATCTCTGCAGGATCTACATCCATGTGAATAATTTTCAATCTTTTCTCAAATGCCTCAAAGGTACCAACTGACCGATCAGAGAATCTAGTACCAATAGCTAACACACAATCAGCTTCTGCCATCATTTTGTTAGCTTCTGCATGGCCATGCATTCCAATTGGGCCTAGGGATAAAGGATGATTTTCTGGAAATCCACCCTTGCCTTTGAAAGTAGTAACTACTGGAAGCATTAATGCTTCAGCAATTGATTGCAGCTCTGCAAAAGCTGATGAAATGATTGCACCACCGCCAGCTAGTATGATTGGTTTTTCTGCGTGAAGTAACATATCGATTGCTCTTTCAACATTAACAATATCAGGATCAGTCCAAGGATGATAACCTTGAATTTTAAATTCATCAGGAAAATTCATTGGTGCTTCATTTATTTGAACATCTTTTGGAATGTCAATTAATACAGGTCCAGGTCTTCCAGTTTCTGCAATGAAAAATCCTTTTTTTACAACTTCGGGGATTTCAGCAGCACTTCGAGGTTGAAAAGCATATTTTACAACAGGGTTTGCCATTCCAATAATATCACTTTCTTGAAATGCATCCTTACCAATCATGTCGACTGATACTTGTCCAGTTACTGCAATCATAGGTGCAGAATCAGCTTGTGCAGTTGCAATTCCAGTTAAAATGTTAGTAGCACCAGGACCAGAAGTTGCAAAACATACACCAGGTTTTCTGCTAACTCTACCAAAACCATCAGCCATATGAGCTGCTGATTGTTCATGCCTTACCAAAATGTGTCGTATATCACATCTGGCAAATTCATCATACATTGGGAGATTTGCACCTCCAGGTAAACCAAATACTTGTTTGACGCCTTCTTTTTCCATAGAGGTCATCAAGGCCTTTGCACCAGTCATATTTTCCATTTCATTCATCAAACTTCTCTCCATAATTTTAATCTAGTAAGATATCAGGCACATTTTACAGTAGAACAGTCACTGACACTACTTTGCCAAAAATTCCTGTAAATTCTGTACTCATTGAAATCAAAAAAATAATCAATTGACAATTAATAAAGATTCTCAAAAAATAATCAAGTGTTAGCCTCAAATATACATAAGATTTAACTGATATTTTCTTCATTTTAGATTAGACTGTTTTGAACGATAATGAAGAGATAATCAAAGTGATTGAAATATTATTTCAAGCAGGAATTACCAAGGATTTGGAGACACTCAAAGGGATTCACCTTAATGACCCAAAATTTTCCAGTTTTAGTGACTTGCCACCATATGATCTCAAAGACTATCAAACAACAATAGAGTTAGAAGAATTAAGATTTGTTAGCATATCAGACTATTCTTATGAGATAAAAAATCCAAAAATCAGTGTATTTGGAGAAACGGCAATTGTTGCGTTGGAGTTGATCCAAAAAGGAATGCTAGTAGATAACAAAGCATTCACAGGAGAACACATGACAATAACAGGGCGTGCAACATTTGTTTTGGTAAAACAACCAACATGGAAGATTGCACATATTCATTTATCTAGAATTGAATGAAAATAGATTAAATTTTGATATGTATTAGAAACTTTATTATTTTGTACCATCAAGTTCGTTTGGTTTTGGGTTATTGTCTTTCTTTTGGTTTGAGACATCATCTTTTTTCTGATTGTTAAGTTCGTTTGGTTTTGGGTTATTGTCTTTCTTTTGGTTTGAGACATCATCTTTTTTCTGATTGTTAAGTTCGTTTGGTTTTGGATTATTGTCTTTCTTTTGGTTTGAGACATCATCTTTTTTCTGATTGTTAAGTTCGTTTGGTTTTGGGTTATTGTCTTTCTCTGGGTTTGGGTTGTTACCTTTCTTTTGGTTTGGGTTGTTACCTTTCTTTTGGTTTGGGTTGTTACCTTTCTTTTGGTTTGGGTTGTTACCTTTTTTGTAATTATTAGGTTCGTTTGATTTTGGTTCTTGTGCTACGAGTTGTTGATATATTTTGAAAGCTTGATCAGCATTTTTGTTTTGGTGTACAATTGCGCGCACAGCCTGGATCATAGGAACTGGATGTGCAGATTGCCAGATGTTTCTACCCATATCAACACCCACAGCGCCGCCTTTGATTGCGTTATATGTTAATTGTAAGGCATCACGTTCAGGAATTTTCTTTCCACCTGCAACAATAATTGGCACAGGACATGATTGAACAACTTTTTCAAAATTCTCACAATAGTAAGTTTTGACAATATGTGCGCCTTGTTCAGCTGCAATACGACAAGCCAATGAAAGGTATCGTGCATCCTTACCAAGTTCCTTTCCCACTGCAGTAACTGCTAAAACAGGCAAACCATATTTTTCTGCCTCATTAACTAATTTTCCAAGATTAACAATGGTTTGATATTCATATTTTGAGCCAACAAAGATAGACATTGCAAGAGCACTTGCATTTAGTCTAATAGCATCTTCAACAGATACTGTGATATCTTCTTGAGATAGATCATCACCTATAATACTAGAACCGCCAGAAACTCTCAAGACCATAGGGGTATCAGTAGTTGCAGGAACAGAAGTTCTTTGAACTCCTCGGGTAACCATCAAAGAGTCACAATATTTTAACAAAGGAGCAATTACCTTTCTAGGATTCTCTAACTTTTCAGTAGGGCCAAGAAAATAACCATGGTCTACAGCCAACATCAATGCACGGTTATTTTGCGGTTTGATTATACTAGAAATTCTATTTTTTAATCCCCAATCCAAATTACTTCGATTTTGAAAGAATGAAAATCCCTTCTTAAGCCTTTCTTATTTTGTAATGATAATTTTCATAGCATTTTGACCAGTGCGAGCATGATCAAATGCTTTTTGAGAATCAGATATGGAATAAGTGTGAGTAATTAATTGCTTGACATTAATTTGGGAAGACTCTATCAAAGATAAGGCTTCTTTAGTATCAGAATCAGATGCAGCATAACTAGTGATCAAAGTAATTTCCTTAGAGTAAACTTTGCTCATATCCAAATCTAATTTGGCACCTTTAGAAGGAACACCAAACATCATAACAGTGCCACCTTTTCTCACCATATCTAGAGCATCATCTAATGCTTTGAGGCTACTTGTAGCAACAATTGCAACATCCACTCCCTGACCACCAGTATCATCTAGAATCTTTTGTTTTCGGTTTTCATCCATAGATGAGATAGAATTAGTGATATCAAATTTTTTGGCAAAATTCAATCTAAAATCATTAACATCAAAACAGAAAATCTTTGAGAATTTTTTAGTATGCGCTAGTAGCACATGCATCATACCAGTAGGACCTACACCAAAAATTGCAGCTGAATCATCTTCATGATAAGAGAATTTTGACCATGCTCTAACACAACATGCCAATGGTTCAATCATTGCAGCTTCTTCATAGCTAAGGGAGTCAGAAATTTTCAAAACTCCACCATGTGAAACATTCCATGAAGGCACAACATATTCTTCAGATAACCCACAAGGAGAAAGATTTGTTTCATAGTATTTCTTACACATTGTTTCATTTCCATGATTACAAAAATGGCAGTCATAACATGGAACATGGTGGTGAGTGAACACTCTATCGCCTTTTTTGAATTCTGTCACATTAGAACCAACATCTAAGATAATTCCAGAGGGCTCATGGCCTAAACGCATTGAAGGTTGACCATACTGACCAAAGACTTTCTCCAAGTCAGAGCCACAAATACCACATGCACGCATTTGTACTAAAATATCTCCAGATTCTAATTGAGGTTTTTCTGTTTCATCTACAGAAATTACAGATGGTTCTTTAACAGAAGCAGTTTTCATTGTAAAATATCATAAATCTGATTATAATAGATTATACACCAAGAATTTTCTTTAGCATAACTCTGTAATCAACTTCAGTTTTTTCACTACCTGCTGCAGGTAATGCAAAAACAAGAGTAGATTTTTCAGCTCGTAAAGCAGTTAATTTATCACCAATAGATTCTGTAATATCATCACTGACCAAAACCAAACCAACATCAGAATCATCAGTTAATGTTTTGATTTCTTCAAAAGCCTTTTGAGGAGTTTCAGAGATTTTGCCAGGAATTCCAGCCAACTGGAAACTAGTTACAAAAGATTTGTTACCAACAGTGAAGATTTTCACAGTTGGGATTCTCGTTTGTTCTAATTTAATCCTTTTTGGGGAAATTAGATCAAGAAAGATTGATTTAGTTTAAAAGATCATATATTTCATGGCAGAAATTGATACACAAAAAGAGGTCTATTTATTCCTACATGGAAAAATGGATCTTAAAGAAAAAGCCACAAATGCACTAGTTGCAAAAGGATTTGTAGCAGAAAAGATCACCATAGCATCACCAACAAAAGTTGGAGAGGTGGGAGAGTATATGGCAATGTTATGGATGCCTCCAACCCCAGATCACATCAAAATTCAACAAATTACCAAAGTTGAACAAGTAGAACCAGAAGGGATGATTGGTCTTTGGAAAGGAGTTTCAAAAGACGATATTGACACTATACCGTTAGAATAAACTTAGCTAAATCCAGCTCCAAACTCACTACCTTTTTCTAAAACATCACTAGAATCAGAGTTTTTTAATTTTCTATAAAGCAGTGTTTCATAAACAAGCTTCATTGCTTTATCATCATCAAGATTACAATCTTCTTTGATTTGGTTTTTGTATTTCTCTAATTTAGCAACATCTTGCTCATCAGGAGAAATATCATCATGAAGCATGATATTTGCAATTTTTTCTATTTCAGAATTTTGTTGATTCTCATCCATAGTTTTGTATAAAATTTCTAGTTATTAACAAGTTCGAATAGCAATAATTACAAATCAGAAATTAATCCTGACAGAAAAATAGTAAATTCATCATCAGAAAAAATAATTTTTTCAACTTGATTATTGTTTCTAGCAAGTTGTGCAGATTCAAGATGATAACAGGTAATTTTTCCATTTAATCTACCAAAATAAAATCCAAAGCAAGAGCAATAATTACAATCAGGATCTACCCAATGTTCTTTACCTTTACCAACTACAGTCCAGATTTTTCTTTGACTAGGCTCAAAAATATGCAATTTGACTCGTCGTTGAGAAACTATAGACTGTATACGATTCAAATCCTTGCTCATAAGAATTTAATCATATATCTACAGTATAACTTTGATGATGCAGACAAGAATAATCCCATCAAAACCAGCTTTGATTTTAGAAGGAAAGAGAAAGAATCTCATAATTACAGATATTCATATAGGATTTGAAAATAACATGGCATCAAATGAAATTTTTATAGGTAAAAATTCAACGATAAATGAATCAATTCAAGAAGTAACAGAATTAATTGATTCTGAGGAACCAGATTCAGTTATTTTACTCGGAGATATCAAATCAAGCATCAAAAGTATATCAAGAAACGAATGGAACGAAGTACCATTATTTTTTAGAGAAATTAGTAAAAAATGCGATGTGGTATTAATTCCAGGAAATCATGATGCAAATATTCAAAGATTAGTTCCAGATAACATATCAATGATTAGTTCAACAGGAGTGGTGGAAGAAGATGTATTGTTAACACATGGGCATACAATGCCTTCAGAAAATTTTTCTCATGTAAATAAAATCATAATGGGACATGTACATCCAGTTTTTTTTCAAGAAGATTCCATAATTAATGGACAAAGAGTATGGGTATCAATTAAAACACAAAAAGAAAACATATTTCCAAATAAATCAGGGGAAATTGAAATAATAATCATGCCATCATTTAACAAATATTTTTACGCAACACATAGAAAACAATACAAAAAATCAATTTCTCCAATAATAAACAAAATTACAGAAATAACCAAAGCAAGAATAATCACACTGGATGGAACAATTATTGGAAATGAGTCAAACATCAACCAAGTGATTTAATCAAACAAATTTTGTGCACGGGTTTACCTTTCATGGTACAGTTAGAGGATGTCTTTGGAATTTTATCCAAACTTTTACAGTTTTAGAATACGAGTTTCAGATGAATAGACACAGTTTTGACATAAAAGAGATGCAGAATAACCATTTCCTATTCCATTTACCACCAGAATTCCTAGTAAATTTTACAATCAAATCTCTGCCTTTTTCATATATTCGATAAAATGCAAGTCATGGGATCCAAGAATTAGCATCAAAGAAAATCTATTGTACAAGACCATTTTCATCTAAAAATATCAAAATATCTTTGAGTTTAAATTCTGTAATCGTTATTTTTATAAAAATTTTTTCACAGTATTTTTTAGATTGGTGAATCTAATAGCAAAAAGACAAAGTTGGGGAGCTAAATAGTTCCAAAGAAACTAGGAATCAGGCGATTTTACCCAAGCACCAAATGTTAGAAATTAAAACATCTAAAGAATAACTTACGAATTTATGCTTCTTACCATACCATCAGTTTCAGATTTCTCAATTTTACTTAAAACTACATCAAGTTCATCATCAGAGAATTTTTTTGTGATTGTTATTTTACAGAATATTTGCAGTTATATTTTTTAGAATTATTCATACTTGTCATAAGGTTCAATGGGATCTTTTGTAGTTTTGTTATCACGTAACCATTCTAGTGTTTTAACAAATGAATCAGCTAATTCTATAGTAGTTAAAACAGGAATGCCCAATTCTAAAGATTTTCGTCGAATTTGGTATTCATCATCTAACATTCCAACATATTTTTCTAAAGTAGATGTACTTGGTATATTTATTATAAAATCAATTTTTCGTTCATATAATAAATCAGAGATATTTGGTTTTCTTTCAGGTTCGGATATTTTATGTACAATTTCAACTTGGCCGATTTTTTCTTCAAAAAATTCAGCAGTATGTTCAGTTGCCAGAATATTAAAACCCAAATGTTTGAGTTTAGCTATAGTGGAGACTAATTTTTCTTTATTTTGTGCACCTCCAACAGTGACAAGTGCAGAACCTTTGTCTGGGAGATTATATCCAACAGAGGTTAATCCCTTAGATAGTGCATCATAAAAGCTGTTTCCAAAACATGCCGCCTCACCAGTGGACTGCATTTCAACTCCCAGTGCAATATCAGCACCTTCCAATTGCATGAATGAAAACTGAGGGACTTTGATTCCATAATTATGGATTTTTTGCCATTTATTTTCAGGAATTTTAGGAAGAGGTTTATTCAAAATTGCCTTTGATGCAAGAGAAATTAGGTTTGTTTTGACTAATTTTGAGACAAAAGGCATAGAACGAGAGGCTCTGATGTTTAACTCAATTACATAAACATGATCATCATGTATCAAAAATTGGAGATTAAATGGTCCTTTTACATTAAATGTCAATGCAATTTTTTTCGTGTATTCATTAATTGTTTCAATAATTTTATTATTTAAACGCCAAGGTGGAATAACCATCATAGCATCACCAGAATGAACACCTGCACTGTCAATATGTTCAACGATGGCACCAATCACAACTTCTTTACCATTACTGATACCATCAACATCAACTTCAAGAGAGTTTAACATGAATTTTGAAATTACAACAGGATGATCAGGTGAAACATCAGTAGCTTCTTGGACATATGTTTTTAATTCTTCTTGAGACCAAACAACTTTCATAGCAGCACCAGATAAAACGTAAGACGGCCTTACGATTACAGGAAATTCAACTTCTTGTGCAAAAGATTTTGCTTCATTAAGATTAGAGAAAGCTTGCCAACGTGGCTGTTGTATGTGAAGTTTGTCAAGTTCAGCACTAAATTTAGAACGATCTTCAGCCCTATCTACATCATGAGCGCTAGTACCAAGAATATTCACACCGTGTTGAGCCAACCCAGGAGTTAGATTGTTTGCAGTTTGCCCACCAACACATGTAATAATTCCTTTAGGATTTTCAAATTCGGTAATATCTAAAATACGTTCTTGAGTTAATTCTTCAAAGTACAGTCTAGTACAAATATCATAATCAGTTGAAACGGTTTCAGGATTACAATTAACTACTGAAACATGTTTTTCTCCATTCTCTTGCAGACCCCAAACCATATTGACAGTTCCCCAATCAAACTCGACACTACTTCCAATACGGTATGGTCCAGCACCAAGTACCACAATACTTTGCTGATTCTCAGGAACAATAACATCATGAGAATGCCCACCATATGTCAAATAGAGATAATTGGTAACAGCAGGCCATTCAGCTGCAAGAGTATCAATTTGCTTTACTGAAGGAACCACTCCTAATTTCTTTCTCAAAGCACGTATTTCGTCAGGATTTTTGTCCTGGGCACGTGCGATTTGTTTGTCAGCAAAACCAGTTTTTTTGGCATCCCAGAGAAGAAATTCATCTAATTCAGAATTTTTTAATTTTTCTTCAACGTTTACAATATTTTGTATTTTTTCTACAAACCAAGAATCAACAGTAGATAATTTGTAAATACGTTCAACTGAAACTCCCATTTTTAGGGCAATTGCAACATAGTATAGTATCTGGTCATCATGATGAGATAGTTTGTATTCAATTTCTTCTTCAGTGTAAGATTTTCCATTTGAACGATTCAAAACTAATCCATCATTTCCAATATCCAACATTCGAATTGCTTTCTGAAATGATTCTTCAAACGTTCTACCAACTGCCATAACTTCTCCAACAGATTTCATAGTAGGACCAAGTCTTCTATTGACTAGTTCAAATTTTCCAAAGTCCCATCTAGGATGTTTACATACGACATAATCAAGAGACGGTTCAAAACACGCAGTAGTACTTTTAGTGATTCGATTAACAAGCTCAGATAGATTGTACCCCAATCCAATTTTGGCAGACATATATGCTAAAGGATATCCAGTAGCTTTACTTGCTAAAGCAGAAGAGCGAGAAAGTCTAGGATTAATTTCAATTGCGACATATCTGTCAGAATCAGGCGCAAGGGCATATTGAATATTACATTCTCCAACAATACCAACATGTTTAGTTGCACGTAATGCTGCAGAACGTAACATATGATATTCATGGTTATCAATAGTTTGTGAAGGGGCAACTACAATGTTATCACCAGTGTGTACTTTCATGGAAAGAACATTTTCCATGTTACAAACAATTACATTATTTCCACCATAATCTTGCATAACTTCATATTCAATTTGTTTCCAATGTCCAATGTATTCTTCAACTAGAACTTGTTTTACAATACTTGCCTTGAGACCACGCTCAACAATTTCATGTAATTCAATTTCATTATATGCAACACCACCGCCACGACCTCCAAGAGTGTATGCAACTCGAATTATTACAGGATAGACTAGTTCTTCTGCAGCTTTTTTGGCATCCTCAAAGTTATTGACAGTTTTACTTCTCAATACAGGCACCCCACAGTCCTTCATGGAATCTTTGAAAAGTTGCCTATCCTCAGTTCTCTGAATGCCTTTAATCTGAGTTCCAAGTACATTCACGCCATATTTTTTGAGAATGCCTGATTCCTCCAAGTTAACACCGCAATTTAGGGCAGTTTGTCCACCGTAAGCCAACATAATTCCATCAGGTCTTTCTTTTTCAATAATGGATTCCACATATTCTGCATTTACTGGAAGTAGATACACCTGATCTGCAAATCTTGTATCTGTTTGAATGGTAGCAATATTAGGATTAATTAAAACACTATTCAGTCCATCTTCATGAATTGCTTTAAGACATTGACTTCCAGAATAATCAAACTCACCAGCTTCTCCAATTTTAATAGCTCCACTTCCCAAGACAAGAATTTTCTTCAATGATTCATTTTTTGGCAATTATTTATTTCTCCATTAGTTGTTTTAGCTCTTCAAAGATAAATTTACAATCAAAGGGGCCAGGTGCAGCTTCAGGATGAAACTGTACTGCAATACAATTTTGTTTTTTATGTTTTATTCCTTCAACTGTTTTGTCATCTGCATTAGTAAACCATAATTTGAAATCAGATTTTTCAATTGATTCGGGAGTTATCCCATATCCATGATTTTGACTAGTGACATACACTTGATTATTTTCTAAATTAATACATGGTTTATTTTGTCCACGATGTCCATACTTTAATTTGTAAGTTTCAGTATTTCCAGCAATACCAATTATTTGTGCACCCAAACAAATTCCTAATGTAGGTACATTATTTTCAATTAATTTTTTAGCAGTATCAATTGTATCAGGACATTTTTGTGGATCACCAGGACCGCTACTTAATACAACGCCATCAGGATTGTAAGACATTATTTTTTCATATGAAGTATTCCATGGAACTAAAATTGCTTTGTAACCAAGTTGACGAATATTTCTAAGAATAGCATTTTTTGCACCAGTATCAACTACAACAACAGATTTTTCATCATTACCATAAACTTGTTCTTCTTTTGTGGAAACAGCATCCATAAACTGTTCTGAATCATAATGTTTTGCAGAAGATAGCTGTTTTTTTACAGATTCAACATCAATTTCCGAATCAGATACAACAAGGGCAGCCATCATCACGCCACTAGTTCGAAGTTTTTTTGTCAATTCACGAGTGTCAATTCCTGAAATTCCTGGAACTTTTTCATTATTCATCCACTCATCTAGAGTCATTGAAAGATTCCAATGGCTAGCAGTTAAAGATAATTCATGAACCACCAGACCACGAATTTGTATTTTATCAGATTCAGAGAATTTTGGAATGCCGTCATTATCTTTAACAGAAGGATCTGGAATGCCATAATTCCCAACAAGAGGATAGGTCAGGGTGAGAATCTGACCATTATATGATGGATCAGTAAGGGCCTCAGTATAACCAACCATTCCAGTATTGAAAACAATTTCACCAAAAACAGTTGTAGAATGACCAAAACCTTGACCGTCAATGACAGCACCATCATCAAAAATCAGTTTTCCAAACTTGTTTGCATATTTTGATTTCTTTGTAGTAATTGTAACCCTCGTAAAGTCCGAGTTATTGTGAATTTAAGTGTTATTCGGGATCACTGACTTAATTTTTACATTTTTGATCGGTTAACTGATATCATTTAATATTTTTTGTAACTTTTCAAATACTGGAGTGGACCCCTGTTTTTAGTACCACTTTTTGCATAATCTTACATACAGTCTGATTCATTTATGTTTTCATCTCCCATAACTCCATGAATTCATCAGGAGTAAGGTATCCTAACGCTGAATGAATCCTGGAACCATTGTAATCGATTCGTGCTTTCTCTAGAGCAACTTCGGCTTCCTGATAGTTTGCAAACTCGTACCTCCACAAGTATTCCTTCTTGAGTGTCTTGTGGAATGATTCGACATGTCCGTTTTGTTCTGGCGTGTGGTGCCAGATGAATTCGTGTCTTATTCCAAGTAGAACAACTGCTTTTCTGAAATCTCGGCTGTTGTATTGCGAACCGTTGTCAGTTCTGAGAATCAGTTTTGTGCAATCAGGCTTTGCAGTAGCTACTGCATTAATGATGCTGTCAATTGCAGTGCTCTTTGGAGCTGCCACATCAAATGAATGCCAAATCCATTTCCTGCTAAATGCATCAATCACGTTAAAGCAGTAGCACCATCTGTCAACCCCACACCAGACATATGTGATGTCTGTCTGCCACAACTGGTTTGGTGCATCAGGCTTGAATAATGTTCTGGCAGATTTGATGATGTCATTTTTGGTCTTTTTAGGCTCAATCCAGCCCAATTTGTGAAATATTCTTCTGATTTGTTTTCTGTTTACAGGCTTGTTCAGTTCCCTTGAGACTTGGGATGCCATGCGTCTGGTTCCATAAGTTGGCCTTTGTTTTCCAATCTTTTGAACTACATCAGTTACTGCAGGATCTGTCTGAATCCTTCTTGGTGACTTTGAGTAATACCATTTGGATTTTGAGACTCCAATTAATAACAATGACTTGTTCAAACTGATGTGTTTGTTCAGTTGATTCACTGCAGTCATCTTTTCTGGTTCTCCAACGTTTTTTTTAAAATGTCATTGGCAATTGTGATCTCGCCGATTAGTTTTTTGAGGGAATCATTTTCCTTTTGCAGATTCTTGCAGACATCTCCGTTTGGTGTGCCATTTAATGATGCCTTGCCACCTTCTACAAATCGTTCCCTCCATTGGTAGAATGTCTGTGGATGAATATTGTACTTTCTGCACAACTCTGCAGTTGCAATGTTTGTGTTTAGTGACTCTAAAACCACTCTTGACTTTTCTGCTGATGTGAATTTGCTCTTTACCATGAGGGTAAGCCTCCCAAGTTATCTGAAAAGTGTATGTATGCTACCGGTCCTACTCTAGAGGGGACCAGACCATCTGCCCTCATTTTTGAATCATTCATGACTTTATTTGTCCGAGTATTGAACTAAAGCAACAATTCCATTTGACATACTAGACTGTAATATTTTGAAATACCAAGATCAGTTACAAATGACAACAAAAATTCTCATACTGGGGGGCGGATTTGGAGGTGTAAATGTTCTCAAATTAATTCAAAACAAATTCAAGAACAACTCAGATATCAGAATTAGTCTTGTAAGTCAGGACAATTACTTTCTTTACACACCCATGTTACCACAAGTTTCTTCAGGATTGATTCATCCAAATGATATTACAGTTCCAATACGTAAAATGTGTAAGCAGGCAGAGTTTTATCATGCGGCAATATCCTCCATAGATTTAGAGCAAAAACTAGTCACCATTACTAGAACTTTTGATGGCAAAGTACACGCACTTGATTATGATTATTTAGTAATTTCTCTTGGAAGCAATACTAACTTTTTTGATAACAAAAATATTGAAAAACACTCATTTGTTATTAAAACTGTAGAGGATGCAGTATCTATCAATTCCCAAATAATCAATATGCTTGAAAGTGCTGCACAAACTTCAGATATGGATTTCAAAAAAGCATTGATGACATTTACTGTTGTGGGAGGAGGTTTTGCAGGTGTGGAGACGATGGGAGAAATAAATCAACTTGTCCGAGATTCCGTCAAGAATTTCTATCCGAGTATAGAAGAAGAAAATATTTGTATGAATTTAGTTGCATCTAAAGAATTCATTTTGCCTGAGCTTGGACCAAAGCTTGGCAAGATGGCAGGAAATTACTTGAGCAAAGTTGGGGTAAACGTACTTGTCAATACCAAAGCGGTGGATGCAGGTGAAGATTTTGTTCGATTAGATAACGGTAAGACAATTCCATGCATGACCTTAATCTGGGCTGCAGGAACAGATATTGATCCTGTCATATCTGAATTAGAATGTAAACATCACAAGTCTGGGAAAATCAAAGTGGATAAATATTTGAGAGTTCTTGAACATGAGGATGTTTTTGCCTTGGGGGATTGTGCATTAATTAAAAATCCTCTGACTGGAGAGGCGTATCCTGCAACTGCTCAAAACTCAATTCATCAAAGTATTACAGTTGCAAATAATTTGTATTCTACAATTACGGGTGAAACTAAACTGCAAAAATTCTCTTTTAAGAGCAAGGGAATGATGACCACACTAGGTAGAAAAATAGCCATTGCAGTAATGTTTGGTTTGCATGTTACTGGTCCTACCGCATGGTTGATTTGGAGAACATATTACTTGTCCAGATTACCAATGTTTGAAAAGAAATTTCAGGTTGCAACTAGTTGGATGGCAGATTTGTTGTTCAAGCGTGATCTGACATTCATTGGTCTAATTAAAAATAAATCACTCACAAAAGTGGGCATTAAATCAAGTTCGCCCACAATCAAAGATTTTTTCAAAGATTCACAAATACCATCATAAGACATTTGGATTTTATTTTTTGTTTTGTCGGCAATCTTAACAATGCTCCCACTGTGAAAAGGAAACTGGTTATAATGATACTGAAATTTAGATTAGAGCAAGGTTGAATCAGAGAATTTTGATGTAACATTACATAAAGGAAAATACTATATTGTGATCTCAAATGAATATTCTAATTTTTCAACAAAAACAGTGCAGTTGCAAGCTGCATCTATCTGTATATGATCAAATAGAAAGTAGATACAATCAATGAGGATAATCATCTGAGAGAGAGAAAATAAAATTAAACTCAATTATTGAGTTTATGGTGCTCTTTTCACAGCTTTTTGATAAACTGTTTTCTTTTTGTTAGCATATATTTCTGCAGGCCTTAGTGTTTTTTTCAAGCTTTTGATCTTGTTAGTATCTTTTAGAAGATCGCTTTTTCTATTGTTTGCAACTAGAATTGCTCTACGTTTTGCCTTATTTGCAGTTTTGATCTTCTTACAGTTTTCTTGGCTTTTACAGTAGTTTTTCTAGAGGCTTTTCTTGTAGCATATTTTTTTGCTGCCATAAAGATTAGCCAAATTTATGAAATTAAATACTCAGAACATAAGAAATTATTCAGTACAATTCAATTTATTTTATGGTAATTTTCTTGAATTAAAAATTAAATTTTTGAACAAAATGATTCAAGAGAATTTTCAAATTGTTTGTTTAATTTTTGAAGATGAGCAATGTCTACTGAGAGGGCATCCTCATCAAACCAAGGTTTGGACAGGTACATACTACGATTCATCTCAATCTGAATCCAAGGAATAGGCTTGTTACCATATGTTCTAGTGATATGACCACCATGGAATGGATCATTTAAAAAAATCTCTTGCCTGTCAATAGAATACGCTTTAGATATAGAATTAGCTAAAAGTTCCATCATTTCCTGTGAAGCTGCTTGTCCATCATTGTTAGATATGCAAAACATCGGTCTTGCAGATTTACTTTTAGCTCTAGAGAAATACGGAGACATTGAAGCCATAGAATGGCAATCAATACATAATTTTATACCTAGTTCATTAATACTTTTTTGAATTGCTTGATGGTAAGGATGATAGTACATTTCAATAAGCGTTGTTTTCAGTGAATCATCAGGCTCTTTTCCATTTGTATAAATTGGTTTATCATAGCAAGTTTTACTTTTAATTAACCCGTCAGGATTATTTGGTGGCATATCATCTATGGAACGATTAAGATCAACAAATGCTCTTGCAATATCTGTCTTAAGTGCACGTTGAACTTTATCACCTAGATCAAATAATTCAATTACAAAAGGATCAGAATCATCAAACAAGTCCTTGTTTGTGATTGATAAATGACCTTCAAGTTCTGCAGGTTTTCTTGTTCCACCATGTGGTATTGATAGTAATATCGGTAATCTAGTCAATTCAATCCCTCGGCAGTTCCATCACGTCTTATTTCTGCGACGCCTTGAAATCCTCCAGTTGTCTGACACTTCATTACTGCATGAATTGCACCCAAAAAGAAAGAATATCGTTCTCTAAGATCCATTTTGTAACCCATCTTTTTTAGATGTTTGATAATTTCAATAACAGAATCATCTGTTTCTAAACTAATTTTTCCATCAACTGCACAATGAATTCGAGGTTTCTCCATAGCCGTGTCAATTGAATTATCATGATCAATAATTCTAGAAATAAAATGACTTAGTGTTGAAAATATTCGTGCACTACCAGGTGTGCCCATGACTATCCAGGGCTCATTATTGTAAAATATAATGGATGGGCATACGGATGTCCAAGGTATGGCATTTGGGCGTAAGTAGTAAGGGTGATTAGGATTTTCAAATTCAAATGCAGACATGTAGTTGTTATACAAAAATCCCAATCCATCAGCTGCCGCTTTTGACCCGTAAACTAGTTCAATTGATTGTGTAATGCCTACGGTATTTCCTTCTTCATCCATTACAGAAAGATGGGTTGTATCTTCAGTCTCAGTTAATTCTCTTAATGGTAATTCTGGATCAACATTATCACGAATAGTCTTTGTAAGTGTTTTTGCAAAATTTTTACTAAGATGAGTTTTTTCATTTACTTGATGATATGTTCTTGGATTAAACCGTCGTTGTTCTCTGTACAACAGTGCCTTACGATGAATTTCAGACACAAAATGATAAGATTTAGGGGTTCTAGTGAGAAATTTAGATGGAAGATTACTAAGCATCATCAATACCAGTAACATTGTTGGACCAGCCGCAGGAGGAGGTACAGTGCATACATGAATGCCACGATATTTTCTACTGATCACTTTTCTTTCTATTGGGAGTGGAATGAATGCAAGATCTTCTTTTCGCAAAAATCCTTTGTTAAGTCTCATATCTTTATCAATCAAGTTTGCAATTAATCCATGATAGAATGAACGAAAACCATATGCTGCAAGTTGTTCAAGGGTATTAGCTAGATCATCTTGGACAAAGAGATCACCAATTCCATAAGGTACTTCACCATCTTTTAGAAAATATTTTGCACCAGATTTTGATTTAATTTTGAAAAAGTTTTCAAGATGCTTTTCTTGCAATTCATGTTGTAGTTTTGTGATTCTATATCCACGCTTTGCAATGCGAATAGAGGGTTTTACAATAGTTGGCCAATCTAGTCTGCCATATCTCTCATTTAGATATCCTAAAGTTGCAACAGTACTTGGAACCGTACTTGCTTTGTATCCAAGACGACTAAGAAGTTTATTTTTAAAAAATGAAATATGTGCCAGTGATGGAGCTCTACTAGAACCATCTACTGCCAAAGTTTTTCCACCTACATGAATAATTGCCATAGACTGTCCACCTATTCCTGAAGCTTGTGGTTCACATACGCCTATTGCTAGGGCTGATGCACATGCAGCATCTACTGCATTACCTCCTTTTTTGAGCATATCAAGTCCTGCCTTTGTAGCGTCAGGAAATGCAGTGGAAACCATTCCCCTTTTGGCAACAGAGCATTTTTTGTTTTTAGTTGGTTTAAACGAATTTTCTATTTTTTCAATATTCATTTTTTTGTCTTTCCGTTTGATGCAAGTTTGTTTAACACCAATGCCAACAATACGCTTCTATCAATCATACTGTCTTTGAGAACATGTTCATTAGGAGTTCTATAGTCTGTTCCAACAGGACCCATAGAACCCACCATTGGAATATCTTGTAAAACATTACAAAGACTAGATGTTGCAAATCTATGTGTAGAAATAACTTTAATGTCAGATTCTTTGGCAATTTTTTGAATTAAGTCATACAGGTTTGAAATATTTTCAGAGGTTTCTACAGGATCTCTTGTAGCTAATTTAGAAATATGAATATCTAATTTTGTTTTATCTTTCTTTTTAGCAATTCTTCCCAACTCCGAATCAAATCTTTGTCCTTGTGCAAGATTTGCATATCTAGATTCTAATGATATTTGTCCGTGTTCAGGAGATCGTCCAAAAGATGTTTTAGCTTTAAAATCAGCAATTGTAATTCTAGCATCTTCATGATCTTCAGAAACTTTTTTCCAAGAAACTATTTTCTTGCACATATCAGGGATTACATCTTTAATTGTTTCATCAGGACGTCGAACATGAGTCAAATCAATATGATATCGAGTTACACCAGAACATGATGTTGCAATTCCACCATTTTCTAATCCCCATTTTAGTTCAATAATGTTGTTTGAAATTTTTGCAGTGTCATGTACTAGTTGTTTACTAAAACGCCCACCCAAACTATCATCAGTAATCAACAAGATTCCACATTTTAGTTTCTTGAGTTTTCTAGCAAAACGTAGAGCCTTTAGTGCAGCAAGCATAGTTACCAGTCCACCTTTACTTTCAGCTACACCTGAACCATAGAGTTTGTTACTAATTTTATAAAAAGGCGTAAAATCCTGATTAGTGTACCAAGTGTCAAGATGTCCTAAAAGCAAAACATCATTTTCGTCAGAATCATGGTTAGTAAAATATAGCATATTTCCAACATCAAATTCATGGTGTTCTCGGACTGTAAATCCAAGATGAGAGAGTCTTTTGCTCATCATTGTACCTAATTTGTTTACATCCTCCAGATTTGTCACACTGGAATTTACATTTACAAAATTCTCAAGCAGTGTTTCATTTGAAACAGCATGACTCCTAACATGACTTCTTACAACAGAGCGTAATGGTTGAGATTCAATATTTTCAGGAGATTCATCATGTTTGTGAGATTCTCCAAAATATCTCAAAGCTGCAACATCTAACATTTTGTTGATTAGTGAGTCATAGGTGTATCCAGCAGTTTTGGCTGCAGCAAAATATGATCCAGTAACTCCCAAACTTGCCATAGAATTTAATTCTAAAACATAGAAACATCCATCTTCACTCATTCGGAAATCTACACGTGCATAATCATTTAATCCAAGCTTTTTAAATGAAGCAAGGGAAATTTTTTTAATTTCTTCGGTGTGTTCTTTAGTTAGAGGTGCAGGGCATATCTTATCAACAGGAGTTTCTTTTTTATCAGTAATTGTTTGAATTCTATTAGGATCTCCATTTAGATCCATTTCCACAATTGGTAAAATTTCAATATTGTTTCCATTTCCTAACAATCCAACTGCAAACTCTCTTCCAGGAATGAATTGTTCAACTAAAATTTCTTGGGAGAATTTTTCTATTTGTTTTGCAACTGCTTTTCTCAAGTCATTCCAATTATCAACTACTTCCATCCCCATTGAAGTAGATTCCATCTTGGGTTTTACAATTACAGGAAATATCAAATCATCAAAAGTATCATCAGGAGTAGAAAACACCCAAAAACCAGGAGTAGGAAGATTATTTTTTTGCAATACAATTTTAGTCATAACTTTGTCTTGTACTACTGCATGTGTTTCTGGACCAGAACCAGTGTATGGAATTCCAAGCATCTCAAGCATTGCAGGAACGTGAGTGTAACGATTTTGTCCCTGAATTCCATATGCCATGTTGAACACAATTCCAGGTTTATCACCTGAAACTACTCGCGGCATGAAATCTTTCATATTTTCAATAATGTTCATTCCACCCTCAATAATTTTTACAGAGTGACCTCCTTTTTCTAAGGCTTTAGCAACTTTTTCTACAGTTTTAGTACCATAGAATTCTTTTGTAATCATTCCAAATACATTGATTACATCATTTTCATCAAGAGATTTTTTATTATACACTAGAGCTACTTTCAACACATAGTAAAATTGAAACCAGTACAAATACTATCCCAAGTCAAATTATGGCTAATCTACTACCCATTTACGTAAAAACGATTAATATTTCCACTATAAGAAATAGATTTTTTGACGAACTGCTATAGATGTAAAATGTAAAAATTGTGAGAAAAAATTTGAATTATTTACAAGGAATTTTTGTTGTGACATATGTGCAGAAGAACATTTTAGGTACCTCTAGAAAATAGTGATTCCTCTATACGCATGTGGGACACTTTATTTTGATTCAAAATCTTCATCATCTTTCATTAAACTCTCCATAATATGCCCATGAGATAGTTTTTGAAATACAAATACAGAATCTGCAATTAACAAAATTGCTATTGCAAGACCAATTCCAGATATAATAAATGGTAAAATCGGAAGGAATTCAATATCTCCAATGTATGGTTGTATTACTGCAATTAATACCAAAATAAATCCAACAAAGAAAATATTTCTCAGTAATCTATGTAAAGGTTTTTCTTCTAGTTTTTTTGTATCAGCAGGAATTAGTTTTGTAGATAAAATATCAGATATGTTTGTTACAAGTCTTTCAATTTTACCAAGCATTG
The DNA here is from genome assembly GCA_965205675.1 of Candidatus Nitrosopumilus sp. GTDB lineage: Archaea > Thermoproteota > Nitrososphaeria > Nitrososphaerales > Nitrosopumilaceae > Nitrosopumilus. The sequence goes on along the minus strand of OZ242186.1, from coordinate 626,188 downwards.
CAATTACAGGGTAAATAATTAACAAAATACTGACAATTGTTAGTAATATTTCGGGTTCAAGAGCTAAAGGAATTCCAATTTGAGTGATGATTGCCACTATTTGATCAGTAAAGTAATCAATTATGGCCAAAATTGCAATAACTATCATCAAATTTACAAAAAACTTTGGACCATGTTCTTTGAGTAACTTATTGAATTGGTTATCTTCATCAGATGAACTCATCAATTTGTGAAAAAATCTACCAACAATGAAAATAGAGTTTAGTAATTTCATAGGAACCATGCTTTGAGAATTTGTGAGGGTTGGAAGTATTCTCAACAATAATGGGATGCACAGCATTGTTGCTAATGTTACAAGCATAGTAACAGGATACAGCGCATCTCTAACAGAACCGCTATCTACTGCCTGTTTTGCCATGATAAATGAAAACTCTCCTCTAGGCACCATGACAGTTCCCACAGTGGATGCACCAGTAACACCAAGACCTCCAATTGATGCTCCAAAGAAATTACCCACAAACTTTCCAATTATGGCTAAGATTATGATAGGTATTGAAATCAAAGCAACTTCAGGAATTGCCATAATGTTGACAAGCATTCCAATAGATACAAAGAATATCACTCCAAAGAAATCTCGTAATGGGAGAATTTTTTCAGTAATACGTTCAGAATGTTTTGATGATGCAATAATCATTCCCATGATAAACGCTCCAATGGCAGAACTTTGCCCTAGAAAATGAGCAAGAACAGCCAAACCAAAGCCCAGAGCTAATGCAGTGATGAAAGGACCTTCAGGAATATCCAATCCATGAATTTTTTCCAATAACTTTGGAATCAACTTAATTCCTAAACCTAATGCAACAACAAAGAACGTTAAACTCTGTAAAACTAAAATTCCGATTCCTGTAAAGTCAAGTTCAGCACCAGCTGACGCATTCCCTAGAATAACTAAGAGTAATACAGCTGCAAGATCTTCAACGATTAAAATTGTAATTACAGTATTGAATTCTTTAGTTTTAACCAAATTCAAATCTCTTAAAACTCGAAGAGAAATTGCAGTGCTACTAATAGATAAAATTCCTGCAAGGTATAGTGCTTCTAAATGAGACCAACCAAAAGAAAATGCACCAATGTATGCCAAGAAGAACATTATGGAAAGTTCTGACATTCCCACAACAATTGGTTTTATTCCTGCCTTTCGTAATTTCTGTAAACTAAACTCCAATCCTACAACAAATAGAAGAATAATAATTCCAAGCTCTGCAAGTAAATTGATTAACTCTACATCATCTACAATACCAAGACCATATGGACCAGCTATCATTCCAATTAAAATAAAACCAATAATAGTAGGAAATTTTATTTTTTTCATTATTCCTGCTCCAATCATACCTCCTCCAAGCAGCAATGCCAATAATGCTAAAAAATCAGTTACTTCGACAGTCAAAATTCATCTTTTCCAGAAATTTTAAAAATTAAATCCATTTTTATTGATGATCTATCGTTCCACCTTGTCCATACAATACGTCACAAGTCTCTGTTAAAGTGACATCAGGATAATTTCGTAGTCTTTTAACGATTACATCCACACCAAAAGGATCTTGAGTTACAACTTTTAGAAAAATATCATACATTCCCCAAATCCCATTTATTTCAACTATTTCTGGTAGTTCATTAAATTCCGAAATTATCTTATTTTCAGAACCAGAAGTACATTTGATCAAGATATAGGCTTGCATATCAGAAACCTATTAGAAAAATTTCCCAGTTAAAGCATCAATTCGTGCCACAGCAGATTTGCCTTTTGTATCGTGACATTTTATTTCATAAATTGGAACGAATATTTCTTTAAATTCAGTTATAGTAAAATCTTCAGAATTAATTTGTATGTTAGAGTCAAGATTTTTCTTCAGGTTTTGTGCCAATTTAGAAAAAATCATCTTTTCTTCAAGTGGTACATTTCGAATATGCCCTTTATTTGCATCCAATATTTTTTGAGAGTAATTCTCAATAGAATCGGAATTAATAGCATAATCAAAAGTAGACTCTAACCCGTTAGAATCAAAATACAGCGAGTCATCAACACCATCTACTGCATGTTCTATCACATTGATTTTCAGATCTTTTTTTGTCAATCCAACACCTTCTTTCATTTTTTTACCAAATTTCTCAAAGACACCAGAAACATTAGCTACTGCAAATTTATCATTACCAATAGTAACATCAGTGACATTCTCATCAACTTTGATTATGTAACATACCTCGCGTTCAAAGTTAATGGAATAAGAACCTGAGACATGGATGAATTGTTCTAAAAACAATTCAAAAGGTTTGGAAATAATTTCAGATGGTTTAGGACGTCGCAATGCTGAACCAAAAAGAGATGTTTTTTTCTTTTCAAAAATATCCATTATTTCTTGAGGTTTTAGTTTTGTTCGTAAAACAATCGTTTGTTTTTCAGAAACAGCTGTAGGTTTCAAATCTGTTTCATGTATCAAAATAAATCAAATCCTCTCCAAGATTTTTTTCTTTTTATCAGTAAATTCTTTTTCAGTAATTATCCCTAATTCTTTGAGTTTAGCCAATTTTTCTAAAATCTCAAGACTTGCAGCATCATACTGTGTACCCAGCTTAATTCCCCCAACAATTAATTCAAAAAAACAAAATAATCCATTTCTAATTTTCTTGTAAAACTTTGGACTTTGTTTTTTTAATATCTCACTCTGTTCTGAACTCTTCTCTTTCATTTTTAGAGATCTTTCTTTAATTAATTTTATATATTGTTGAGATTTTGAAAATTCAGTTCCAGTAGTAGTTACATCATTAATCTTTTCCAACGAATCTTTCCCTAACTGTTTTCCAGATTCTACAGTTTGGGAATAATTTTTTGTCAAGTCATCAAAAATTTCTTGGTTTTTTTGAACTATTTTTTTGAAATACTTAGATTTTTTACTTTTTTTAACCATGCATAACCAACACAACATTAATCCAAATCAATTATTTTAACATCATTATTGTAAATAGGCCCCGAAAATTTAACCAATAACAGATTCTATTCAAATCACATACATTCAAGTATAAACAAACGTTCTTTTCCCAGACAATATCAAATACACAACATACAAGGGCAGAAGACATCGTTCCAGTTTTAGTTTTACTTGTAATTACAGTATCATTATTCTTTGTTTCCAAAGTAATCATCAATCATAAATTAAAAGATCTTCATGGAAATCAGAAAATTCTCACGATGTCATCTATTCTGATAGTTTTTAGGGAATTGTTATTTTTAGGATTAATTTATGATCTTTTTGATTTTGCTTTGGAAATTGTTACATCTATCGGAGTGGGAATGATTGCTCTATGCATGTCATTTCAAAACACATTAAAAAATGGGGTTTTTCAGGAATATGAATATTTTTCAACAATGAAGTGAATGTAGAAGATATAATCCAGATCAAAGAATCTAAAGGAGAAATAATAAGATAGGACTATCAAAAACAACAGCAGCTACAAAAGAAGGTTCAAAAATATTCATTCCTAATCAAAGATTTAACGACAAAGTGCTATAGTTTAGGCATATAAATTTTGAACGAATTATCAACTATTTTAACCCAAAAGATCTAGATCATAGTTTATACTTACAGAATCATGTCAAAACAAACTAAAGCATTAATGGTATCTTCAGGAAGCCATTTCATGAAAGGAACAAGCATTAATTTTTTAAGAAAAACATGCAAGAATGAAAAAAATGCAAAAGCGAAGATAAGATTAAAGGCTGCAATACTAAGAAAACAAGATATTCCGTATTCTGTGATATGTGCCAGTTTGGATGTCATACCATCAACTCTGTCCTACTGGCTAAATCGAATGGATAAAGAGGGAATAACTGCATCACACCGTAAGGAATATTCTGGCTCTAGATGTTTCTTAAATAAAAAACAACTAGTGTCATTAAGAGATGATCTAATTTCAGGTCCAGAAAAGTTTGGATTCAATCAATTCATGTGGAGTACAAGAATGGTAATTACACATGTGAATAAAAAATACAACACGCTATACTCTGCAAGAGGAATGCGTGAATTGCTGCACAGAATCGGATTCTCATCTAAAAAACCAAGACAGACTCATCACAAATCAGCCTCAAAAGAGGAACAAACCCGTTTTAAAAAAACGCAAAAAGGAGTATCAAAAAATATTCCAAATTGGGATACACCACACTATGTCTGGACGAGTCAACAAATAAAGTAGCACCCAACATAAAGCGCGGATGGTATCTTGCAGGCAATAACATTACCACACCAATTAATTACACTCGAGAAAAATTTCAATCATTTGGTGCATTGGGCAATAACGGTGTATTTTTTTGCAGGTTCTATGATAAATCAAACACAGACTCATTTCTTGATTTTTTAGAATCACTGCAAAAACAATTTGGTAAGAAATTGTTACTGTTTGCAGATAATGCATCATACCACAAAAGTGTCCGAGTAAAAGAATTTCTCAAAGCACCAAAAAATAAAGTAATAATTAGATATTTTCCTGCATACACTCCAGAACTCAATCCAATTGAGATACAGTGGAGAGAAGAGAAAAATGGTAATGCCAATACATTCTTTGCAAATGGAACTGAAATGAGAAAACACATGCAGAAGAGACTAGATAATGGAGCGGTTCGAGTTGTTAAAGTGTTCAAATATTTAATGCCTTAACTATAATGATTACAAAAAATTCTCAAAAAAAGAAATAATTGCATTAATTTGAAATTGATTTTATAGTAATTTTTTTCTCCGACTCTAATTATTCTATCAGCAGAAATAATTTTGGATTTAAAACCCGATTTGATTTCTAGTGATTCAAGATGATTTGTTTCAAAACTGAAATTTATTTTGATTACCTTGTCCAGATTTCTTTTGTCGACATTTACAGGCTTATCTCCAGATTTAATTGGAATGGAATTCAACGCGAGATACATTTTATCAATTAATTCAAAATAAGATTTTGAAATAAAATATTCTTTTGATAATCTCATTTTTACCACAATACCAGACACAAAAGTTTGAGGATCTATGCATAATGGTTGAAGTTTTCCACAATTATTTCCTTTATTGTCAAGAATGGAGATGTAGAAAAAATTTAATTTTGTTGAAAACCTGATTCATAAATTGGCATCATTACAATCAAAATTAATCTTGAAAATTCAGAAAAAATGCCAAAATTATGCCCAAAATACCACACAGATGAAACCAAACGACCAAAACCCGCACCTAAAGTTTAAGTTTTATGCGTATTAAAAATTCAAAAAACTGATCATAAATTAAAAGTTAACAATTAGAGGGCTTGGAACTCTTCGCTCCACTTATGATATGCTCTAATCATCTCAGGGGAAACACTCGGTTTTCTTCTTTCCATAATATTTTTGAAATCAGCTGTTGTGAGTGCCCTAGGTTGAATTGGCTCTTCACCTTCAACAGGCTCATGATAATCAGGAGAATCAAAAATTTCATGAACTGTTTTAATCTGTGCTGCTTGACAGACATCTTTGATGTCACTTGCACTGTAACCATCAAATATTTTTGCAAGTTCTCTATTATTTACATTGAGATTTTTACTCAAAGGAGCAGTGTATTGTTCAAAGAGATTTTCCCTAGCTGCTTGTGTAGGTAGCGATACATAAATTCTCTTTTGGAATCGTCTAAGAAATGGCCAATCAAGACTCCAAGGTTTGTTTGTTGCACCAATTACATACAACATCAAATCTTTTCCTTTTCCATTTACTCCATCCATTTCAGTTAAAAATTGATTTTTAGTTCTAACTTCCCCACCAACCTCACTATTTCTGGAACCTAATAGGGAATCAACTTCATCTACAAACAAAATAACAGGTTTACCTTCTTTTTCAGCATATTGTCTTGCCATAGCAAATAATTTTGAAACATTCTTTTCAGCCTCACCCAGCCATTTACTCATCATAGATGATGCATCAACATTAATGAAATAGCCATCCATTTCATTTGCAGTAGCTGCTGCAAGCATAGTCTTTCCTGTTCCTGGTGGCCCATACAATAACATGCCTTTTGGCCAACCAAGTGGAAATAAGTCAGGTCTTTTAGTAGGATATACAATAGATTCACGTAATGCACTTTTAGCATCATCTAAACCAATTACTTGATCCCAAGTAACATCAGGTTTTTCTTTCATGACTAATTCTTCAAAATCATTTTCATTTTCTTGTCTCTGTACAGATTTCTTTTGGTCTGAATCAGAAGCTTTTGGATCAACTGCAGGCTCAACACCATGAGATTGTTGCAAAGCTTGAATTCTACTATGATAAGAATTACATCGTTCTTTGTAGATTTGGTTCAGTTTACTGTTTGGATATAATTGTAATAATTTTACTAGAGAATCAATTGCTTGTTGATAATGAGTAATTGCCATACCCCGAGCACCTTGAGAATCAAATTTGATAGCTTCAGAAGCATATTTGCTTGCTGTGTTTTCTAATTCTTGGGGGGCCAAACTCATCCTAATTACCTACGCAAGTTTTCTTGGATAATTTTGTTGGTATTCTATGGTGTGAACCTCAGTAGCAAAATTGGTTAAATTAATTGCACTTGTTTCATGTTCATTGTAGTCAGGCCCATCATGATATTTCTTCTTAAAATCAGATTTTTCAGAAATATTAGTATGCATATCTTTGACTTTACAAATAGAATCTTCAGCTGAAATTATCAACTCGGCCACCTCATCATCTAAAGATTCCAAAGAACTAGCAGTTTCAGTAATGATTGAAGTAAAATGCTTTAAAATTGAACGCATTTCTTGTTTATCAGCATATTTACACATCATAAAATCAGCAATACCAACAATTTTATCTAAATCCTGTAATTCTTCTAGAGTAAGTTTATCAATTTTTGAATCATCAGATAATTTCATTCGAGATAATTTTTTATCAATTTTTAAAGAGATGAGCTTAATACGCTCCATGTCTTTTGTAAAATTTCGTTTTTGATTTAATACTCTCAAGTATTGCATAGTTTGAGAAAATCAAGATTAGGGTACTGCTTATTTAATTTAGAGTTGACCATCAATTTTACTTCATTAAGTAAAGTTGCAGATTCCATATTTGATTGACCGAAATCAAATCTAGCAGTAGTAAGAGCAGCAGAATCAAGCACAATGCTGCCTAAATGAACAGAAATTTCAGATAATTTTTGACTGCAATTTGGAAGAATATCAAATAATTGTGCGCTAACAGTTCTAATCATGGGGATTGAGGGGGGAAGAACTTCAGGAATGCTATTTACATTAGAAATTCTTTTCATGCTTTTCTTTATTTGGAGAAGAGTGTCTAAAGAAAGAAATATCAAATATTCTAATTTAAGAGCATCAAGATTAGTTTTATCAGATTCATCAAAATTAGGAATTAGAATTTTATTTGAATTTTTTAATTCATCCTGTTTAGAGATTAAAACACTAATAATTTCATCTAAAAGATTAACAGCATATTTCAATCTAGGGGCGAGAGTCACAGAATATGAGATATTTTCAATCTCAAATGAATCAACATTACATTTTACCAACATGCCAATTGAAACTTCAAAATTTGGTATTTGAGGACGTTGTAACAATTAATTTAGTAACCACAGTTACACCAAGCTACAGATACAATTTTGATTTTTTTTGAGTATTTGTGTAAAGGAATTTAGCTCTCAATTTTACCTAATAACAAATCAAGGATAATCATGGTAAATGAACATATTTTAACAGTTAGTCTAGAAGAATTTGGATTAAGTAAATATGAAGCACGTGCATACGTGGCCCTAATTGCAAAAGGGACAATTTCAGCTAGTGAATTAGCATATTATTCAGAAATTCCTAGAACAAAAATCTATCCAACCTTGCTAAAATTAGAAAATAAAAAACTAGTCATCATATCTAAAAGCAAGCCAATCATGTGTACTGCAATTGCTCCAGAAGATGCTTTTGATGGAATTATTCATGAACAAATTAACAAAGTAAATGCAATGAATACACTAATTTCTAATTTAAAAAAGGCAAGTGAAGAAAGTAGGAGAACAAGAGGATCTGAAGAAAAAAGATATTTCCATTTGAGTGCAAATAATGTATTAACTCAACTTCAAACAATGATTGAAGGATCAAAAACATCAATCAGAATTATGGCGGATCAATGGGGATTTGGATTGTTAGCAGAATGCAGAGAACAACTAGCATCAGTATTACGTCGTAATCTAGATGTTAAAATCATTGTTTTGCCATCACAGATTTGTTCTGAATCATATAGAGCAATTCCAGACAGAGCAGAAATTAGAGCATCAGAGATTACACAAAACTGTTTCATATTTGATGAAACAGAATTACTAATGGTAAACAGCGATAATGGAAAAGGGGCAATATTTTCATCAACTGAGATTTTAGGAATAAATCAAGAAAAGATATTTGCAAACATTTGGAAAAATGCAATAAAAACAAAAGCACTTGCAGATATGACAAAGACAGAAGCCCAGGAAATTTATAAAATTATTAAAATAGTTAATGAGTCAGGACTAACATATCTGCTAAATTCTGCAATGATATCAAAAAAATCTGAAGCAGATATGTTCAAATTATTAGAAAAAAATGGGATATATCTAAAAACAAAAACACTAGACGACGTAATTGAGATAATGGATGCAGTAATGCAAATTATGTGTTCAGGACATGTAAATTTTGAGGCAAATACCAAAAACATCACAATAGAATCAAAACTTAACAGTGGACATTCATTACCATGGGTATCAGTTTTAGATGGATGTCTTCAAAGACAAGGATACAAAACCAGAACAGTTTATCAAAATAATTCAAACAAAGGTGAAAAAGTACATATCAAAATAAGCAAAAATTAGAAAATATCAAGATTTTTTTTTCTGAAATTTTTCAAGCACAATATACGATATAAAATCAGATGTAATTTGAAAAAAAGTTACGTCCTTTGAGATTTTGTTAAATATGAACAGATATCATCGTTGCTGGCATTTTGCTGTAATTATATATGAATAACTATATGTGAATAAGAAAGCAAGGAAATCAGATAGCATAAAAAATGAATCTAGTTCCAAGGTTCGTAAATACTCGGCTCCAAAAAAGATTACAAACAAACAGATTAGGAAGAAACCAAAGAAAGGCATGTTTGTGGGCATTGACCTGCACAAGAAGTTTCTTCAAGTAGCAATAATGGATGATGCAGGCAAAGTATTACAAAATGACAAAGTGGATAACACTCATGAATCTATCAGGAAGCATTTTGCAAAAATACCAATTTCTGCAAATATTGTAATGGAATCCTCATCAGTCTGGTATGACACGTATCGATTTCTCACAGATACTTTGGGATACAAAAACGTCACACTCTCAAACCCATATTTGACAAAGGCAATTGCTACATCAAAAAAGAAAACAGACAAGATTGATGCCAAGATATTGGCAGATCTTTTACGAGGAGGATACATTGCCACATGTTATGTTCCAGACAAAAAGATTGTACAACAAAGACAGCTTGTAAGATATAGGAAAAAACTAATCCAATGGAGAACATCTGTCAAGAATTCAGTTCATGGAATATTGTTACAGGAAGGAATCAGGATTCCAGGAGTTACATTCACTGAAACATACAACAGAAGACTCAAGGCACTAGGAGATTACAGAATAGACGGATTCTTGCAACAAATCAGCCACCTTAATTTACAGATTGCAGAGATTAATTCCAAAGTGTATGCTGCTGTAAAAGTTAATCCTGATGCAATTTTGATAAACTCGATTCCGGGAATTGGGCATTATTCTTCGCTTGTCATTGCATCAGAGATTGCAGATATTGAGAGATTCAATGATTCTCACAAACTGTGTGCATATGCAGGAGTTGTACCATCAGTTAGAAACTCTGCAGATACAATACACCATGGCAGAATAACAAAAAGGGGAAGCATGACATTGAGATGGGTTCTAACAGAATGCATACACACTCATGCAATTCATGCCAAGGATAGTGACATTACAAAATTTTACAATCGCATTAAAAAGAAAAGAGGATCATCCAAAGCTGCAGTAGCTGGTGCATCAAAGATCCTGAGGGTGATTTATTGGATGTTAAAGGAGAGGAGAGAATTTGTACAAAATTATAGTTAGGACTGCAAGTCGCGTTGTAATTATTGAGGGACAAGGCCTCGTCTAATAACTGCGAACAATCCTAACTAGGATGAAGATAGCATTGAGAGAATAGTCTCGTATGGATACATGTCTGCCATCTTTTGATTGAAACCATTCTCTAGCGAAAGCCATGCCCTGATGTATAGAAAGAGAGGAAATGTATAAAAACAATTCACATGGATAATTATAGTCATATTCCTGTTGAATCAATTCAAGTCTTAGGTGTGAACTTGTCAAAACATCTGCGCAATCCCTCTTCATCTAATTCTTCCTCATGAAAAAGTACAATCTAATTGAAAATGATATTAGAAATAGTCATTACATTTGCAGAAAATAAGCATCTACAAAATACCCAAAACTTGGCAGTTTTTGAGTATGAACAGATAAGAGTGTAAATTAGCCTCAAAAATAGAGTCACCATCAATAAATAATTCCCCCATAAATGAAAACATATGCAAACAATTTCAATTAATTATATTTTAGAATGTATGAATGAGGATAAAAACTATTTTGGAGACATTTGGAAAAAATGTTTGAATAACAAAAAGAGATTCAATCGTTCAAAACTAAAAGAAATATTAAAAAAAATGGAAATGTTAGGACATGTGGAAAAACATGGATATAAAAATGATGCATATTATGTAAAATATTATCATTTTTCTACAGAAGAAAATATAGGATTTGTAAATAATATAATTTTTACATACGAATCTAAAATAAATCAATCATTAAAAAATTTAGAAAATAAAAAAATATTTTCAGATATATCAAAAGATCTTAATTCACATAAATTTAATAAACTTGCAAAAAAAGATTATGGATTATTACTAACAAATATGACAGGGATGTTTGAAGTGGCATCTTCAATTTTATGGACAAAAGAAAATAGTTCTGATGAGGAATTAAGAAAAGAAATAGGTAATTGTTTTAAACAGATTAATGAATTCATGGAAAACGTAAACGAGAGATTGCTTGGAGGAAGAAAAACAAACGAACGAGTGGTATTACAAAGAAATATCAATAATAAAATTTCAAAAGTAGGATATCTTAAAATTTGAAATAATGACAATTAAACTAGATAATAAAAATTAAAATCAGACTGGTTTAGCAACATATTTGTGATTGAAGAAAAGCTAGAATCAATAGGAATAAAACTTCCAAACCCACCAACACCAGCAGGATCATATGTTCCAGCAGTAAAAACAGGGAATTTACTATTCATTTCTGGACAAATTCCAATGGAAGATGGGAAAGTGATTTTCACAGGCAAAGTTTCAGACGAGAATATGGAAATTGCTCAAAAATCAGCAAGAATGTGCGCAATCAATATTTTGGCTCAGATAAAGAGGGAATTAGGCACGCTAGATAAGATTACAAAAATTGTCAAGTTATCAGGATTTGTAAATTCAATGCCAGAATTTACACAGCATCCAAAAATAATAAATCCAGCATCAGATTTGTTTTTTGAAATATTTGGAGAGAAAGGAAAACATTCCAGGATCGCAGTAGGTGTTGCATGTCTTCCATTAAATTCTATGATTGAAATTGACGCTATTATAGAATTTTCAGAATAATAATTTGGAAATTTTCTTAAATAGATTTTTGAACAAATGTATCCATGGCACAAATGTGTAAAGGGTTATGTGAACGTCTAAAATCTACATCTTTTACAAATAATCTACGTTACAAAATTGGTCAAAAATGGTGTTCATTATGTGCATTATTTTTCCTCACAGAAGAAAACACATGTCCCTGTTGTAAAACAAGACTTAGGACAAAAGCAAGAAGTAAAAAACATGAATTGTCCAGAATGTAATCATAAAAAAGATAGTTGTCTTTGTTGTTGTTCAATTTCTCAAATAGGTTGTATATTACCAGTATTGAAATACATACAAATTAAAAAAATTGGAGTAAAAAAAGATAGAGAGAAATTCAAAAATAAAGATCACTACACAGTAATAAAAATAATTCATATACAAGTAAGAGTTAGAAAGAAAATGCTAAAGAGTTTACTGTTCATACTAGTGGGGGTTTCAATGATTTCAACTTTAGCTTTTGCAGAACAAACATTGTTAGTTCAAACATCATCAGAACAAATCAAAGCACTAGATTCAATATGGATTACAGGTAAAATCACAGATGCATCTCAATTCAAACCAGTTAAACTAAAGATAATTGGTCCAGATGGGGCATTGATTTTTGCACCTCAAGTCTCAATTAAAGATAATGGAGAATTTCAAAAATTACTAAATCCGCCAATACCAAGCTTCAAAGAAGGAGTATATTTGGTAACAGCCAGTCATGAAGATTTAGAAATTATTGCGTCAACAGAATTCATAGTCACATATCAAACAATTCCAAGAAATCCAGATGCCAGAATAATTGAGGATGAACCAAGCAAAGGAGGAATACCAATAACTAAAGGAATTTCAATGTCAGCTGATGCAATTAACGGGTCAGATGTAATCACAATCACAGGAAATACAAATGTTGGAGGAACCGACATTACACTAATTGTTAGATCTCCAGTGGGAAATTTGGTAGCAATTGGGCAAGTGACTCCTAGCATCCACGGCGACTTTGAAGTTGAGATGAAAATAGGAGGTTCAATGTGGAAAGAAGATGGCATATACACAATTACTGCAAATCAGGGAACAACATCAGCCCATAAAGAATCAATACAAGTGGAAATAAAAGATGGGATAGTAGTACCAGAATTTGGAGTCATTGCATCATTAATATTGGCAATCGCAATTATTTCAGTAATTATAATTTCAACAAAATCAAAACTAACCATGTCACCTAAATATTAAAACAATAAAACAAACTATTGAGCAATGTTTGATCTAGAACAAATTAAATCAGAAAAATACATTTCACTTGAAACATATAAAAAAAATAATCAACCAGTAAAAACTCCAGTATGGTTTGTGATAAAAAACAATTTAATTTATGTTGTAACTCGAAATCAAACAGGTAAAGTTAAACGTCTCCAAAATAATTTACAAGTAAAAATTGCATTGTGTACAATGAAAGGAAAGATAATAGGAGAGTGGGCTTCAGGCACTGCAGAAATTTTAACAGGAGAACAAATTATAAAAGCTGTAAAATGGAGAGATGAAAAATATGGATTCATGGCTAAAATAGCAAAATTTATCAGTAAAAGTAAAGGTAAATTTTTTGCATTCTCAATTAAGATGAATTAAATATTTTTTGTAATTTTTGTTCTTTGTTTAATTTGTATGCAGTCAATCCAGTAAACCCAAAAATCACAAATAATCCAACATACGCCATAACTTGACTATATTCTATCAATACAGCAGAAACACCAGTTCCAACAACACTAGGAAGTAAAGAAAGGGCATACAACCACCATCCACAACAACCCAAAGGAACTAAAGAGAAAAAAGAGGTTACAGCTGTACTTCCAGTATTTCCACCAAATGCTTTTTTCTTTACAGAAAGTCGACATCCCAACAATTTGCCTTTCTCAGAAAGAAAGACCTGAAGACCAACGCCAGTACCCATACCAATTATTACAATAGAGTTTAATTGAAATGCAGCATTGATTGCATCTAGCGGATCCAGAACAGGTGTAGTAATTACAACAACTAAGAGATAAACAAAGATAACAAAAAGACCAACAACAATTGCCTTGTAAACAGATTTCATTATTCTATACCAAAGATTAGGGTTTGTGGATGAAATGCAATCCACTCAAACCAAAAACCAGGTTGAATTGGCAGTCGTTCTAATTGCACCCCACTATATTTACCAGATATAGATAACCCGTTATAATTCCATTCAGATTGAGTTTGAGAATCAAAAATTTGGCCATCTTTAAAAACAAAATCTAATACAGCATCATCAACAATTCTTACAAATGCACGAGAATTTTCAGGAAATAATGAAACAAGCAGTAAAGGAGTTTGCCCTATGAAATCATTGATTACAATTTTAGATTCAATATCACTTTGTTTGTAAGCTTTGTAAATATTATCTTGATTAAACCCAACGATAATTTCTTTCGGATGTAATCTATCATCAAGGTATTCTACAGGAAACATTATCCTAGGTTCTGTGTAATAATTTCCATAAGGATCAATTGTATATGAGCGAATGTGTCCTGTGTCAGTAGTAAGTACTTTAGTGTCAGGATGAAGTTGTTTCCAATCACCCCAAGTTATCACATCAAAAGGAACCAAGTTTAATTCGTGACCAGTCAACTCCCCCTTTACAGCAAGTCCAAGAGCTTGACTCCAATAAGATTCGGGATATCTATCATACATTAGTAAATTATTATTGTATAATTTTCCAGAAGTTCCAAATTCCACTTTTTGTTCATCAATAACTCTTTCAAAAACTTGATTGGTATAACAAAGAGGACAGTAAGTGACAGCAACAGGAATTCCACCTACAATATCATTTACAATTTCATGCCAAACCAAGATAAAGATAGGATACGCTTTGGATTTACCATTAATTTCCAATCCAATAACAGTATCAGAATCAGATACAAAATCGGCATCATCTGCATCAACGAATTGGGGATTATCGATGGAGGGAATACCATCTTTTGGAGGTCCACCGTCTTTGATTTTATCTAGTGAGATATTATGTTTAACCCCATTTGTTTCCATTATCATCGGCTCTAAATAAGACAGATCAGCATTAGATATCAAAGGGGAAACAACAAGAGGTTTAGATTCAAATGAGAATGAAACAGTTAAAGCTGCAAGGACAGCACCAGCTACAATCAAAGATACAAGAAATTTAGGATTCAAATTTGAATCAAATTGATCATCAAATTATTAAAAAATTATTCCAGTTTTATTTTTGATTTGGGTAAACCTTTTTAATTAATTTCAAAATCGTGTATCCATGAACACAGAGGCCATCCTAAAGGAGAAAGCATTACATGACATTACACATTGGGGAATAAGTGCATCAATTGGGATTATTTTCATAGTTCACAGTTTGAAGAAATTTGATCCAAGTTGGCAAGAATGGTTAGTGAGTATAGGATTACCACCAGAGATGCAACTGCCAATAGCATTAGCAGAATTCATTGGAGGGATTTTGTTAATTGCCGGAATACTGACAAGAGTAACAGGTTCAATATTTGCAGTGATCTTACTTGGGGCAATATTTCACATCAGATGGGAAAATGGATTTTTCATCTCCAAAGGAGGATGGGAATGGGACCTTGTAATGTTAGCTGCAGTTTTAGCAATAATTGTAGCAGGACCAGGAAGAATATCAATTTCACATGTAGTAAAAAAGATTCCTAGATTCTTACAGTGATCATTTTATTTTTTTATTTAATTCTGTAATGAATTTTTTTATTTTTGGTTTTGGGACAACTGCACCACATGCTTTGTCATGTCCACCACCAGAACCACCAAGACTGGTTGCTAAAAGATTTACAATTTTGCCCAAATGGACTTTACAATTCTTTGAACCCCTAACAGATACGGCATAGATGCCATGGTCTACACGCTCTTTGTATGCAACACCAACATCTTTTCCAGACAAGCCCATAACAAAATTAACGGCACCACTTGCACCAGAATCTAAAATTTCCATATAACCAAGATTTTTCATAGTTTTCATACCTTTCTTGACTTTGGCAATTATTTGAGATAGTTTCTCTACTTGAATTTGAGCAAATTCAAAGGTATTTGGGATATCGTGTGGGAATTTAGATTCAGCCAACTCTTCAACTAAATATAGCAAGTAATCAGGTTCTTTTTGATGTCCAACTATATTGTAAGTCATGACAGTTGCACTAATCAAAGCAAACTGGCGGTCATAGATTTGTAATAATTTTGAACCAATAGGACGGTCTTCCATATAATCAGTGATTGCAGCACATGTTGCAACAAAGGAAGCATGATCATTTAATTTTGATTTGTAAGCATTGTAAACTTGGACCGTAGTACATTCATTAATATCATGAATTAACTTGACTTTGATTTTTTTTAGAGATTTTACAACATTAGGATCTATATCATGGTGATCAATATAAGTAACTGAAATTTTATTTTTTCTCAGTCTTTTCATAATATCAATAAATTCATCTTGTGTTTTTTTACTAAGGCCTAGATCACAAATGAATAATGATTTTAGTTTATCATCTAAAACAACTTGATTTAATGCATCCATTTGACCGGGATAATCAACTAAGATTGCATCACCGCCAAATGCCTGACGTATAAGAGCTGCAGAGCTAATACCATCACAGTCTTCTTTATGGGAAATGCAAATGACTTTAGTACGTTTTGAAGCTGTTTTTTTAGTTATTTTTTTAGCTGCTGTTTTTTTAGTTATTTTTTTAGCTGCTGTTTTTTTAGTTATTTTTTTAGCTGCTGTTTTTTTAGTTATTTTTTTTGAAGATGCCAATACAAATTTAAAAACCACGAACCCTCATTTAAATGAAGAATGAAAATTAAGATTTCTTGGATGATTTTTTGATGCTCCGGTTTATCAAGGAACTAGAATCAAGACATACTTCATATAATGACAAACCTTCCATCTGGGTTTGATTATCTATTTCTTGAATTTTTTGTAGTTCTTCAGGAGACGCATTAAGCACCAAATCATCTAATTTTTTCAAATGTTCACGTTCTTTAGGAGTCATTCAATTTTTGATTAAAAATTTTCATTTATGACCAAAAGTTGCCATATTAGACTAAATGCTAAACTTCATAGACAAGATTTTGGCGAAAATATAATAAAAGATTTTCAGTAGGCTCAATGTGGAAACGAAGAATATTGGTTTGCGCGGAATTGAGGTAGCAGATACCAGAATTTCAAACATTGATGGTGAAAAAGGCAAGCTGATTTACAGAGGGTTTGACATATTAGATCTTACTAAAAACTCGACATTTGAAGAAACAGCATATCTATTACTCTATGACCAATTACCCACTAAACAAGAATTAGATGAATTTAATGCAAAATTAGTTGATGCCAGATACATTCCAAAACAAATGCAGAAAAACATGGGCAATTGGAGAAAAGATGCAGATCCAATGGATATGCTTCAAGCATTTGTCTCAGCATTAGCAGGGTATTATGATGAAGAATTTTCAAATAAAGATGCAAGTTATGATAAAGCCATCAATCTGATTGCCAAAGTACCAACAATCATTGCAAGTTGGCAAAGGATTAGGAACGGGTTAGAAATTGTAGATCCTGATTCGACACTAAGCCATGCAGCAAATTTCCTATACATGATGTCAGGAGAAAAACCAGATCCAGAAGTTGAAAAAATCTTTGATGTCTGTTTAATTCTTCATGCAGATCATACATTTAATGCATCTACTTTCACAGCTAGGCAAGTAGCATCAACTAGGGCACACATGTATTCAGCTGCAAGTGCAGCAATTGGTGCATTAAGTGGAGAGTTACATGGGGGGGCAAATACAGAAGTAATGAAAATGCTTTTAGAAATTGTAGATATTGAAAAAGTTGAAAAATGGATTAAAGAAAAAATCAGCATAGGAGACAGAATAATGGGAATGGGTCATGCAGTTTACAGAACATATGATCCAAGAGCACAAGTACTAAAAGAATTATCAAGAAAACTTGCAGAAAAAACTAGGGAACCATGGTTTAAAATGACAGAAAAAATTGAAACGGTAACAATAGCAGAGATGAAATCCCAGAAGAATCGAGATATTTATCCAAATGTAGATTTGTACAGTGCATCAATATACTATATGCTAAAAATCCCAGTTGATCTTAATACGCCTATTTTTGCGATATCACGGGTTGTAGGATGGGCAGCACATATCATTGAAGAAAAATTTGCAGAAGCCGCACCAAAACCAGCACTGTATAGACCTAAAGCAGTCTATGTAGGTAAATACTGTGGACCAGAAGGATGTGAATACAAAACATTAGATTTGAGAAAATAAAGTTAGTTTCTTGTACTTAGCCAATCTTTAGCTTTAGAATGTACGTCGTGTTTGTATAACACTTCAAAAACCATATCATAGAAGGTAATGCCCTTTTTCTGAGCTTGATCATCAAGCCATTTTATCCCATCTGCTAATTCAGGATCATATTCTGAGAATTCAACTAATTCATCTACTATTTTTGAAAAGAATGCATGAGATTCAAGCATATCTACATCTTTCAATCTATGATCATAAATAGAGTATTCAAAATATATAGACAAAAGAGTCACTTTTTCGAAATTGTAACAGATCAGAATATTGTCTGGGAACCTCCGCTGTAATGACACATCCAAGTTTTAGCATAACTTCAAAATACTTCCATTCCATTAATCTAAGCATCACCTCTAACATACTTGCATCTATTCCATGAGATATGGCCTTGTGCTTTCCTTACACTATCAAATATACATACACAATCCAATCATCTGTATAATATAGCGAATCTTTTCTGGTGTGTTTTGTGATTAATTCCATGAGAACATCATACTTTCTGTCAGATACTGGAAACGTTATGGCATTTCCATTTGCCATGCCTACCTTTAATCACACTATTTGCCAGTCTGATCGGATCAATACATGTACAACTTAGGCATAAACAATTGGAGGAGATTAATTAGATTTATTTACCATATGACAAGTCATGGATCAATTATGGCAGATATAGACAAAGCAGCAATAGTATTCTCAATTGCAATTGCGCTAATAGGCGTAGGAATTGCAGTTGCAGGAAATTCTGTTGACAATTCTCCAGCAATCTCAACTCCAACAGTTTCATCTGATGGACTTGAAGAAGAAATGCACATGGATGAGACCATGATGGATGAGACCATGATGGATGAGACCATGATGGATGAGACCATGATGGATGAGACCATGATGGATGAGACCATGATGGATGAGACCATGATGGATGAGACCATGATGGATGAGACCATGATGGATGAGACCATGATGGATGAACCATCAGAACCAACGACACATGTTGTTGATATTCCAACAGGAACTTCAGTTCCAGGATGTGAAGAAAGTAATACATGCTACTTACCAGCAGATATCACAATCAATGCTGGAGATACAGTAGAATGGATGAACATAGACACAGCAGCACATACAGTTACAAGCGGTAGTCCAGCTAATGGCCCATCAGGCGTATTTGATAGTAGCCTAGTCCTGGCAGATGCATCTTTTGCATTTACCTTTAATGACGTAGGTAACCACAATTACTTCTGTATAGTTCACCCATGGATGGCCGGTAGTGTCACAGTAAACTAACCAAAATTTTTCCTTTTTTCTTATTCTATTTTGTTTTTTTGTATAGTACGATTATACGCAACACCAAACCGATGAGTTTCATCTCTAGCATACTGTAGAATTTTTAAAGAAGGTTTGTATTTTGAAATGATTATAGGATTTTTATTTTTTGGAAGATATACTTCTTCATTTTCTTTTGCCAATGAAATACAAGACAAGTCCAATCCCAAAGATTCTAAAGAAGACATAGCAGCACTGAGTTGTCCTTTACCACCATCAATTACAATCAAATCAGGAAGCGTAGAGTTTTCTTCTAATAATCTGTAATACCTTCTCTTAATTATTTCTCCAATCATTGCAAAATCATCTCTTCCAGAAATTGTTTTGATTTTGAATTTTCGATAGCCAGATCGATTAGGAATACCTCCAACAAATCTAGACATTGAACCCACAGCAAAATCTTCACCATGGTTAGATATATCAAAACATTCAATGATGTTGGGGATAACAGGTAGATTTAGAATTTCTTTTAATTCTACCAATCCAGGATCTCCTCCTTTTGAATGAATTAATGCAATATTTTTTAAAATTAAATTAATGATATCTTTTTTCTTACCTCTAGTGGGAACTAAAATCTTTACATTAAGTCCAGACTGTTCAGAAAACAAAGATTCCAATAGTTTGTGATTTTCAGGAAGCTTACTAACTAGAACAAATTTCGGAATTTTATGTGTGGAATAATATTGATATAAGAAATTTGAAAAAGAGTTATCACCTACCAAATCAAAAAAGAATTTATCACTATCTCTAATCACACCATTAATCATTCTAAAATTCATAACAATGGCAGATTGCTCTTTAATGCCCATACCAAAATATTCTTCATTAGAATTTTCAACATATTCCATTTTTTGTTTAGTTTGAAGACTTCCCAACCGAGTCAAAGTATCACGAATGTCTTTTGCACGCTCAAATTGTTGTAATTCTGCAGCTTGTTGCATTTCTTCTTCTAATTTTTTTGTAAAAACTTTGGTCTGATTTTTTCCCTTTAGAACATCTTGTAATGATACAATATGTTTAGAGTATCTATCTTGTGCATCTTTGAATTCACATGGACCCTCACAATTTCCAAGGTGGTATTCCAAACAAACCTTCTTTGGTAAAGTTTTACAAATTCTGATTTGGAATGCTTTACGAAGTGTTCCAATAGTGAGTAGTTTAGAACTACCTTGTGTGAAAGGACCAAATGTTTTTCCTTTGCCTAAAAATTTTCCATCTCTAGTACGTCTTGAAACCAATAAACGGGGATATTTTTCATCAGAAATTCTAAGATATGTATATCGTTGTTGATCTTTTAATTCGATATTAAATCTAGGACGATGTTTTTTGATCATATTTGATTCTAAAAGAAAAGCTTCACTTTCATTATCAGTTAGAACAAATTCAATATCAGAGATATTTTCTACAAGTTTTTGTGTTTTGTAATTCTGATTTTTATTGAAATATGTTCTGACGCGATTCTTTAGATTTTTGGCTTTTCCAATGTAGATAATTATTCCTTCATCATCTTTCATCAGATAAATTCCAGGATCAGTAGGAATGGTAATTTTTGAAATATTAAGAGTCATTTTTTCAGTAATTTTTTCAGATATTTTCCGGTATAACTTCCAGGAGCTTTTGCTATATCTTTAGGAGTTCCAATAGATACCACTTTGCCTCCTTCATCCCCACCTTCAGGACCAAGATCAATTAACCAATCAGAATTTTTAATCACATCCATATTATGCTCAATTACAACTACAGTATTTCCTAAATTTACCAGTCGATTAAGAACATCAAGTAATTTTTGAACATCAGCAAAATGCAAGCCTGTAGTAGGTTCATCTAATATGTATAGAGTTTTTCCAGTGCCTCGTTTTGATAATTCAGAGGCAAGTTTTACTCTTTGAGCTTCACCCCCAGAAAGAGTGGTAGATGATTGACCGAGTTTGATATAACCTAAACCAACATCATAGACTGTTTGTAATTTACGTTGAATTGCAGGAACATTCTCAAAGAAATTTAGTGCTTCATATACAGTCATATCTAAAATATCAGAAATATTTTTTCCCTTGTACAATACAGATAAAGTTTGAGTATTGTATCTCTTTCCTTTACACTCATCACATTTTACATAAACATCAGATAAAAACTGCATTTCAATTTGTTTAACACCATCACCATCACATGCAAAACATCTGCCATCAGCTACATTAAATGAAAACTGTCCAGGTGCATATCCACGTTCTTTTGATAATGCAGTATTTGCATAAAGTTCTCTAATAGGAGTAAAAGCACCAATATATGTAGCAGGATTTGAGCGAGGAGTTCTGCCAATAGGAGATTGATCAATTGCTATTACCTTATCTATATTTTCTAATCCAATTACATCCTTATGCATTCCAGGACGAACATTAGATTTGTAAAAGTGATTTTCTAATGATTTTAATAAAATATCGTTAATCAAAGTAGACTTTCCAGAGCCAGATACGCCAGTTATAGAAACAAAAAGACCTAAAGGAATTTCAACATCAATATTTTTGAGATTATTTTCAGAAGCTTTCTTGATAGTTAAAGAACCAGAACGTTTACGAATTTTGTCATCTAAATTAATCAAAGAATTATTTTTCAGATATGTTCCGGTTACAGATTTAGTATCTTTAAGAATTTGATTCACAGTACCTTCAAAAACAACATTTCCTCCATGAACACCCGCACCAGGTCCTAAATCCACCATCCAATCCGAATTTAGGATAACCTCTTCGTCATGCTCTACAACTATGACAGTATTCCCAAGATTTCGTAGCTTATTTAGCGTTTTAATGAGTCGAGTGTTGTCTCGTTGATGCAATCCAATAGTAGGTTCATCAAGAACATACAAGACACCAGTTAGATTAGAGCCAATCTGAGTTGCCAGTCGAATTCTTTGAGATTCTCCACCAGACAATGTTGAACTTAGTCTATTTAGTGTAAGATAATTTAGTCCAACATTCATTAAAAATTCAAGACGTTCTTTAATTTCTTTTAAAACATCCCTTGCAATGTATTGTTCATTAGTAGTTAATTTCAATGAAGAAAAAAAATCATAACAATTATCAATAGACATATCACAAACATCCATTATTCCTTTTTCATGGATTTTAACTGCAAGTGACTCTGGTTTTAGTTTTTTGCCATCACATGTATTACAAGGAGTATCTCTCATGAATTGCTTTAACCATTCTCTTTTAGATTCAGAATCAGTTTCCATAAAAGTACGCTGTAAATTAACTAACACGCCTTCAAATGTATTAGTAGATTTCCAAGAAGAGTCACCAGATTTTGAACGGTATGTAAAATCAATCAAGGCATCTGTACCATGTAAAATTATTTGAAGATGTTTTGATTTAATCTTATCAAACGGAGTCATTAAATCAAAACCAAATTTTTTCCCAACTGCTCTTAATGCCTGACGTCTAAAAGCAGAAAATCTACCACTCCATGGAACAATAGCACCATCCAAAATAGATTTTGTTTTGTCAGGTACTACTAAATCAGCATCAAATTCTAGCTTTACCCCTAAACCATTACATGTTTTACACATTCCAAAGGGAGAATTGAATGAAAAGGATCTAGGCTCTAAATCACCTACAGTCAATCCACAATATGGACAAGCATTATTTTGTGAGAAAATTTTTTCGGATTTTTCAGTAGCAATCATAACATCTCCTTTGGATGCTTTGATTGCAGTTTGCACAGCTTCAAAGAGTCGAGATCTTTCGGATTTTTCAGTTGTGATCCTATCAACTACAATCTCAATATTATGCCATTTTTGCCTATCAAGGGGAGAAATCTCATCATCTAGGCTCAAAATTTCACCATTTAGGCGTATTCTAGAATACCCATCCTTTTTGATTTGTTCAAATAATTTTTCATATGTTCCTTTTTTTCTCTGAACAATAGGAGATAAAATGAGGATTTTTTTCCCTGAAAAATCTTTGAGTACAGAATCACATATTCGTTCAATAGACTGAGTGGAAACTTTACGCCCACAGTTAGTACAATAAGGAATTCCAATTCTAGCAAATAATAATCGCATGTAATCATAAATTTCAGTAGTAGTACCCACAGTAGAACGAGGATTTTTGTTGGTGGTTTTTTGTTGGATTGAAATTGCAGGAGATAAACCTTCGATAGAATCAACATCAGGTTTATCCATCATCTCTAAAAATTGACGAGCATAAGCAGAAAGAGATTCAACGTAACGTCTCTGACCTTCTGCATATATTGTATCAAATGCCAATGTGGATTTACCAGATCCAGATAATCCACTAATAACAATTAATTTATTTTTTGGAATGTCGATATCTAAATTTTTTAGATTATGATGTCTTGCTCCACGAATTTTTAACTTATTTTCGATCATTTTTAAATTTAATCTCCCTTTCTATTCTCTTTATTTTATCCCTACATTCAATTGCACATTCAAAATCTAAATCTTCAGAATATTTTTTCATTTGTGCTTCCAAGTCTATTACTTCAGTAGTGAGATCATGAGTAGATTTTAGTTTTGAATCATCTAATGCAACTTCTTGATCAGGAACTGATTTAATAATTGTCTTTGGAATAATATCATGATCTTGATTATACTTAATTTGTTTTCTTCTACGACGCTTAGTTTCATTCACGGCATTTTTCATTGACTGAGTGTTGTTATCAGCATACATTATGACAGTGCCATTTACATTTCTTGCAGCACGGCCACATGTTTGAATCAAACTAGTAAAATTCCTTAAAAAGCCTTCCTTATCTGCATCTAAAATTGCAACTAGAGAAACTTCAGGAATATCAAGACCCTCTCTCAAAAGATTAATCCCTACAAGAACATCAAATTCTCCTAAGCGTAATTGTCGAATAATCTCAGTTCGCTGCAATCCATCTATTTCTGAATGCATATACCTAACTCTGACTTGCTTTTTTGAAAGATATTCAGCAAGATCTTCAGCCATTCGTTTGGTCAAGGTCGTGACTAAAACACGCTCAGAATTAGCAGATCTTTTGTTAATTTCTTGGATTAAATTATCCATTTGATCTTTTGTAGACCTAATCTCTACTAGAGGATCAAGTAAACCAGTAGGTCTTACCAGTTGTTCAGCAATTTGTGAAGAAATTTTTTTCTCATATTCAGAAGGAGTTGCAGATACAAAAATAGTATTTTTGATGTATTGTTCAAATTCTTCAAATTTTAGAGGACGGTTATCAAATGCGCTTGGCAATCTAAATCCATATGTAACTAATTCATTTTTCCGGGAATAGTCACCTTTGTACATCCCATGAAGCTGTGGCAAAGTTACATGAGACTCATCTATAACTAAGATATAATCATCGCCAAAAAAATCCATCAAACAGAATGCTTTCTCACCAGCTTGTCGTCCATCAAAATGTCTGGAATAATTTTCAATTCCAGAACAATAGCCCAATTCTTCAATCATTTCTAAATCATATTTTGTTCTCATCTCAAGTCTTTGTTTTTCTAATTCATTTAATTCAGGTAATCGCTTTTTTAGTTCATCACGAATGGATTTGACTGCTTTTTTACGAACATCTTTTGCAATAAGATAATGTTTTGCAGGAAAAATTTTTAGTTGTAATATTTTCTTTTTTTCTTTTAAAGAAACATGATCTAAAACAATGATTTGTTCTATTTCATCTCCAAACATAGAAATTCTTATCAAATCTTCAGAATACGCAGGAGTGACATCAATGGTGTCGCCTTTGACTCTAAAATTTCCAGGAGCTATTTCAGTATCATTTCTTTCATACCTAGCATCTACAAAGCTTCGAATAATTTCATCTCTTTTAATTTCATCACCAGTGTTGATAATAATTGCCAAATCCTCCCAATCTTGAGGATTACCAAGAGAATAGATACAAGATACAGTAGATACAATAATTGTAGGTTCTCCTGAAAGCAACATTGCAGTAGCTTCTAATCTTAACTTTTCAATTTTTTCATTGATTTGAGTATCTTTTTCAATATAGGTATCTGTTTGTGGAAGATAACTTTCAGGTTGATAATAATCATAGTAGGATACAAAATATCCAACATTATTTTTGGGGAAAAACTGCTTGAGTTCAGAATACAGTTGTGCTGCAAGAGTTTTGTTATGAGAAATGACCAGAGTATTTTTGCCGGTTCTTGCAATAACATTTGCCACAGAAAATGTCTTACCACTTCCAGTCACACCAAGTAATGTTTGAACAGATCCTTTCTGGACGCCTTTGACCAAAGAATCTATAGCTTCGGGTTGATCTCCAGTAGGCAGATAGTCAGAGACTAGTTCAAATTTTAACAAAGGTTCCAACATAAACAATTCTAAAAAACTGAACTTATAGCTAACGTTTACAAAACAAAAACAACGAGTCAATAAAGTATCAAATTTGGGAATTTGAGTATAACTTTAGATGTAA
Organism: Candidatus Nitrosopumilus sp.; assembly: GCA_965205675.1. Lineage (GTDB taxonomy): Archaea > Thermoproteota > Nitrososphaeria > Nitrososphaerales > Nitrosopumilaceae > Nitrosopumilus. Next base: position 600,284 of record OZ242186.1, on the reverse strand, counting down.
AATTACCACGCTGTCATAGTGGTAATTATAGACAAAGGGGCCAAAAAAGAACTCAAAGAAATGCAACAAAAAATAGGGATAGAGTTGAAGTTAAAAACAAATGAGATTTTAAAAAAATTGAAAAAAACTAAAAAAAATAAAGTTTGAATGTGGCAAGAAATTAACGAATGATAATTCATAAACCTACCAAGTAGGTTCGTCTATCATTTTCAAACCAGTTTCAGTTATTTCAAAACCCATAATTTTTAATGTATTATGTGCAGATGGGGAATTTTTTTTGAAAATTTTTTGTGCTAAATTTAGTCGATCATTAGAACTCATGTGCTGACCAATTTTGTATTTGCCATAAAGTGATGTAGGAGTTATTTTGATCACACTTACAGCATCTAAAACTCCCATATGAGATAAAAGCGGATCATATTGTCCCTCAGGCTGATATTTTTTCATCAAGCCATTTAGTGCAAGTGTTTTTTCTTCCCTATCAGATACAAGTGAGGCAAGTCCTTTGATTACTACACTGATGTATAACGTATCAGCTAATGATGCATTATGTGGATCTTGAAAATAGGATGGGAGAAATTCAAGTTCGCGGTCTGTCTCAAATCCCACATGATTATTTCTGGAGATATTATCTAACTTCTCACCCTTTACATGAGAATGCATGTAAACTGCATCATCAAGAAATACAAAATTCATTGGAATTATTTGAGGAAAACCACGTTCATCAATGCTAGCTACACGACCAACGTGTTCTTTATGTAAAAATTCTTTAATTTTCTCGTAGGATTTAATTTGAAGAATTCCAGTCAATTGCATGAGTTAACTGAGTAAAATAATATTATAAATCCAGAGTATAGAAATCGCTAAAATAGGAGATAAATGAAAAATCATTATGGATGATCCTTATCTTAATGAGTTAAGGAATGATTTTCAAGGGTATTCAAATCAGCTAAAAAAATTGAAAAAAAAATTACTAAAAACAAATTCTTCTGAATCACAAACAAAAATAATCAAACAAATAGATTCAATCGCAAACAAAATGGAAAATAATCAAAAGCAATCAATAAAAGTGATAAAATCTAGAATCAAAGAATTCAAATCAAAGACAAAGAAACAATTCTAGTCATCTTCATCTAATTCTTTAGCCATAGCCTTAATTTCCAATATTCTACATTCTAATTCATTACATTCAGTTTTAAATTCAGTGTCCATGTATCATAGTTACAAAAATAATCAAAAGTAAATAACATTCTAAAATTTGACTTTTATCATCCAAATTCTTTATTAATGTAAATTACTAAATTTAGGATTAATTTAATGGAAATGATGTCTGAAATAGACGAAGAAAGAGAAAAAGCCATCAAGATAACATTAGATCTTTTAGAAGAATGGGGTTCAAAATCAAAATTTATCTGGTTTAGAGAATTACATAGAATTACAGATATCGACAAGGGGCTATTACGAAACATTCTCAATGAATTAAAAAAATCAAAAGAAGTCAAAGAAATGCATGGGACAAATAATAGAATCTTTTTTTGTCTTAAAAAATACTATATCAAATGCAGAGATGTTGAATTTAGATTTAAAGGCAAACAGATAATGCTAAAAGACGGAAGTAAAACAAAAATCATCCAAGGTGCAACTAACGCAACAGAAAGAACAAGAAAAAGATTAGAAAAACAAAAAAATAAACGCAGAGCTAAATCATTTACAAAAAAGAAAAGACCGCATAAATCATAAAGAATCTTCAGCTTGTCGTCTTGCAAAATTCGATTCTGCACGTTTTAATTTAGAAGATTCTGCAACATCTTCAGTCATATCATAGAGATCATGCAATTCCATATCAGCAATCAATTCATCTTCTTTTTTATCATCTAAATCATATTCAAGATTAGCTAAAATGTCCACATTTTCTTCTAAAATATCAAGACATTTTTTTACTGATTCAGTGAGATCGTCATCCATCATAATACATAGAATAAGGTAAACTAAAGGATTTGCTGTATGTTATAGTAAAGAATGTCTATTGTTTAGCTTTTTCACGCAAGGCAGGCATTACATGACTTGCAAACTTGTCAATAGAACCAAAGTAATTCTTACCCCAGAATCTAATCACAAAGTGATTCACGCCAACATCCATAAATCTTTCAAATGTAGGAATGATATCTTCAGGAGTGCCAACTGCAGTAGATGAACGTGCAATAGCATCTGGAATTTTAGTTGCAGCCTCTCTCATTTTTACAATCCAGCTTTGATCAGACATTGAATACTCTGTAAAGTATTTTACAAAATCAAATCCTTCAATCTCTTTTAGTCCATGAACACGTAAGACTTCAGGCTTGAATAGACTAACTTTTACAGCCTCTTTCATTTTAGCCCAAGACGCCTCTGCATCTTCAGAGAAATAAACATCAATATCTAAAGCAAATTCAAAATTATCTTTTTCTTCTTGAGTGCGGTTATTGGCATCCATTGAAACTTCAATTTGCTTTTTGTGATCTGCAAATAATTCAGGAGTATATCCAATTGGCAGCCAACCATCTCCCAGTTTGCCAGTTAATGCAAGGGTGCGTTTACCACCAGATGCCATGTAAGTTGGTGGATGTGGTTTTCTAATAGGTGGGGCTTGTAAGCATGCACCTTCAAGTTGATAATATTTTCCTTTGTAATCAACAGTGTTATCAGGAGTTGATTTGTATAACGTATGAATAGTTTCAATCTGCTCTTCCCATTTTGAAACAGGTTTTTCAAATGGAATGCAAAATTCTTTTAGATTCTGTGCTTCACCTGCACCAATTCCAAGTATTGCCCTACCTTTTGAAACTCTATCCAAAGTAATTGCAGCAAGTGCAATATTAGAAGGATGTCGCCTGATTGCATCAGTAACACATGTTCCTAGTTCAACATTATTTGTTACAGCCGCAATTGCAGATAACATAACCCAAGGATCAAGGACAGTGGCATTTTTCCACTGAGGCACATTTGTATGGTCCATATAGAAAATTGAATCATATCCGGTTTTATCAGCTAGCATACATGCTGTCAAAATCTGATCTTCAGTATAACCGGCCCTTGCAACATTTAAGCCATTTTGAATACCAAACTTTAATTTTTTATCAACCAAGTACATTTATGATGGATTATTACAATAAAAAGTTTAGTCAAGCTACCAATTTCGCAGTTTATAAAAAAATAGAAAAAAAGTAAAAAATATTGAATTTTTTACAAATTGCCTGATTTGATATCTTCAAGACACTTTACAACATCGTCTTTGGATATTGGATTTGGATTTGGATCCAAATGTCCTTTATCAGTCATTACGGTATCTGCAGCTTCTGAAACATCAGCTTTGAGTTCTAGTTTGTCAAAGCCTAATTTTGCCATAGCCTCCTTGAATCTATCATAGAAGATGGAATTGTTATGCTTGTGTGCAACGGTAGTACAGGAAGATAATGAATATCCATGAGGTACACCTTCATTTGAGAACACATATGACAATGCATGTCCTAGAGTTGTAGAACAATTACCGAATCCCATTCCAGATAACATTGAACCGTAAGGGTATTTTTCGGGCTTGTCATTCATAATTGCATCATAAAGAATCTCAAATGCTTGTTTACAGAGAGTTCTTGTCAAGTCATTACCAAGTTTACTATCGTAACCTTCAGTAGCTTGAGCACATGCATCACAGACAGAATTTTTTAGAACTTGTTCTGGAGTCCCATCCATAAAATATGAATCCACTACAGCCATGTCTGCTAAAAATTTGTCTTCATGTAACAATTTCTTTTTACCATCAAACTTGAGAACACAATAGGTAGTCATTTCAGCTCCAGTACCAAAGGTTGTTGGAATTAAGATCTTTTCTTTTTTCATCTCAGGTGCAGCGTATTTTACTACATCCATCGAGCTTCCACCACCAAGTCCAATAAGACAGGAGGGATCTTTGTCTTTGAATTGTGAAATAACAGTATTGACATCATCAATTGATGGTTCAGGTTTTACTTGATCATACAACATGTAGTCCTGAATGCCCATTCTTGCCAACCATTTGTCAGACAACGCTGGAGGAACGGTTGTGACAACTAGGGCATTTTTTGGATACTCTGTTTTACCAAGTGCATTTTCTCCAAAGTTGATAACTTTTGGAATGCGTACTGTTTGCATAAATCAACAACATCATCGATTATTATTATATGTATAACGTCAAAACCTTGGTTATTTTTTAAAAGAATCATCAGATTACAACATTTAATAGAATTAAAGGGCTAAAAACAAATTTTTGTGTTCATTTAAACTTATTATCTCTGAATCCATCATCTAGAATCTTTTCCTTTATCTCTACTATCAGCAACATATCGATATGCTTGAGCCAGTGCTTGAGGGCCAACAAATGAAGAATCAGTAGCCATGGTAGGACATGCAGAGTTACATAATCCACATTTGATACAATTTGCAAACTGAATGTATTGTTCTACTTCTTCAGGGGATTGCAAAAATTCTTTTTCATCAGATACTATTCGATATATCTAGGCACGACCTAAACACACACAATTGAGTTACTTTCCCAAGTACTGATTTATCTGAAACTATTTTGGATAACTCAACATTGCATCGTTTTTGATGTATTGTAGGATTTTAGGATAAGTTGACAGTATATTTTTCAGTGTCTAGTATAAATCTCATTTTAATAAAAAAATTAACGAGTGTAAGCATAACTTGTAAAACCTACCTCGATATATGTTGCGGCGCGTGCATTTGGATTAGAAACATATCCCTGTTTTATAACATAGCTATCTGTATCATAACCAGTAAGTGGATTTCCTTCTAATGGTTCTATTACTTGGCCAGTTACAACTGCAATTGAGTCGGACATTCCAGATGCATTCATGTACAAGTGAATATTTCTACTAATTACATGTTCAGGACTATTAAAATTTTCAGAGATAATACCTGTACCAGATTGGTGATGAGATTTTCTACATTGATCCATATCTCCTTGGCATGATCTATAATCGACTGAAATATATCCCCAATGAAACCCATAGTTTGTTACGGGAACTAATTGAGGTTCCTCCCATTCATTAAATCCTTGTAATATTGACATATCGCAGTTTGGATCATGTTCACAGGTGGCTTTTGCACCAAGTCCAAACCAGTAATCAGGATCCATATCTGATATTTCATAAGTAACTGCGCCAATATTGATTAATCTGTTTATGGCCGACATCAATTCATTTACAGTTTTTGAATCAGCGTTGTTTGTTATGAACACTATTCTTTGTTTAATTTCTGATTTTTTTTCTGGAAGATCATACAATACAAATATCCATTCATGTAGTTTTCGTTCAGATTCTGTTGGATTGTATGTATCATTTATGATTTGCAGTTTTGCATTTAATGAAACAAGTTCATATGCGTTAACATCTTTACCGATCTCTGTCTCAATATTATATGCAATAATACTGGCTTCTTTTTGTTCATTGTTAAAGAAGTTATCCTGCATTTCATGTGTCATAAATCGCACATAGTTTTCATGGTTTTCTATCATTTCTGTAGTATTTGCCCATGATCTAGGATGTATTTCATTTACTTTTCCAACTGGTCCAATCTCATCTGTAAAATCTTCCTCTCCTGGGACATTCTGAGCATCTGCAAAATCAATCGTACTAAATGGCAGAATCATCATACCAATTATTCCTGCAAACAAAATAGTCTTTGCGTTTCTTAAAGTCATTATTTTGTTATTTTTCATCATTGGAAATCAGGCATGTAAACCCCTATTTAATCTCGGGGTTTCACATTTTTTATTTAACGGATTTGTGACTTTTACGCCTAATCTCTATCTTCTCTTCAGAGGATCTAACGGAAAGTTCTACCATGGTCTGGCGCTATGATCTCTTGTATTGAACCATCTTCTCGTATGTGGTATCCTACAATCTTCATGTTTCTTTGAACATTGTTGGAGTGGACCCCTGTTTTTAGTACCACTTTTTGCATAATCTTACATACAGTCTGATTCATTCATGTTTTCATCTCCCACAACTCCATAAACTCATCAGGTGTAAGATATCCCAATGCAGAATGAGTCCTGGAACCATTGTAATTTATTCGTGCTTTTTCTAGAGCAACTTCAGCTTCCTGATAGTTTGCAAACTCGTGTGGCCAGACATATTCCTTCTTGAGCGTTTTATGGAATGATTCGACATGGCCGTTTTGTTCTGGTGTGTGGTGCCCAGATGAATTCGTGTCTTATTCCAAGTAGAACAACTGCTTTTCTGAAATCTCGGCTGTTGTATTGCGAACCGTTGTCAGTTCTGAGAATCAGTTTGGAACAGTCAGGCTTTGCAGTAGCTACTGCATTAACCACATTGTCAAATGCAGTATTTTTGGGAGCTGCCACATCAAATGAATGCCAAATCCATTTTCTGCTAAATGCATCAATCACGTTAAAGCAGTAGCACCAGCCATCTACTCCGCACCAGACATATGTAATGTCGGTCACAACTGATTTGGATTGGATGCTTTGAAGAGCTCTCTGGCAGATTTTATGATATCGTTTTTGGTCTTTTTAGGCTCAATCCAGCCTAGTTTGTGGAAAATTCTGTGAATTTGCTTTCTATTTACAGACAATCCAAGTTCTCTTGAGACTTGGGATGCCATGCGTCTGGTTCCATAAGTTGGCCTTTGTTTTCCAATCTTTTGAACTACATCAGTTACTGCAGGATCTGTCTGAATCCTTCTTGGTGACTTTGAGTAATACCATTTGCATTTTGAGACTCCAATTAATAACAATGACTTGTTCAAACTGATGTGTTTGTTCAGTTGATTCACTGCAGTCATCTTTTCTGGTTCTCCAACGTTTTTTTTAAAATGTCATTGGCAATTGTGATCTCGCCGATTAGTTTTTTGAGGGAATCATTTTCCTTTTGCAGATTCTTGCAGACATCTCCGTTTGGTGTGCCATTTAATGATGCCTTGCCACCTTCTACAAATCGTTCCCTCCATTGGCAGAATGTCTGTGGATGAATATTGGTAACTGTCTAGAGTTTTGAAGTAAAATCTCCAAGATATTCTAAAGAATAATCATGAAAGTTTAATCCTCGTAATCTGCATGTCTCCTTTATACTCATCAGTATCTTATGAGAATCAGCACCATGAATGGTTCTATGACCGTTTGTAATTTTACGAATTATCACATTTGGTCTGATTGCCCTCTCTGCTGTGTTATTGTGTGAATCAGTTCCAGTAATTAGGAATGTAAAAAGCATTTTTCTCTCACGTTTCAATCTTTTTACAAACCTGATACAGTTTTTCTCTGTGTATTTTTTTGATATGATGTGATTAATTCTCCTTTCAAGATTCTTTTTTGCATGGATTCTTTCTGATTCTGATTTTATTTTTGCCACACCATGAGAATCATAAATTATTTTCTTGAGATTCTTGGCAAATGGTGCAAATTCTGGTCCGGGATTCTTGTGATTAATGGTATCATTAACCTCTCTGAGATAATGGATGTGACATTTCTGGTGAGTGCTTCCAACATGGTTCCATGCAGGGTACGAATCACTTGTAATGTTGCCATCATATCCCTTGAGAATTCTCTTGGGAACATCCATTGAACGTGATTTGTCAATCTCGTAAATTACAGTCCATTTACTCACAAATGCCCACAACCAGTGGTTCTGGCCATCTACCCTCCAACTTGTCTCATCACCATGTATGTTTAGATCTTCTTTTAACTCCACAATCATTGTATCATATCTGCTCCCAAATGCTTTTGATACTATTGATACTGCATGATTAATTGCAGATTCTGTAATGTGCAGTGAGAAGAGCATCTGCAAAAGATGAGATATTTTACCATACGATAATCCGATAGTTTTTAGTGATGTGATTAGCACCATGAGCCTAATTCCAAACCTTTCATTTGACAGTACAGTGTGAATGTTACCCGAGATTTGTTTTTTGCAGTTTGTGCAGTATCGTCTAACTATCGTATATTTTGTCACAACTGCTTTTGCAGGAATGATGTCTTCTACTATTCTGGTGTATGAATCAGTTGGTTCTGAGAGTGATTTGCCACATGTGTTGCACTCTTTTTGGTCAACTGTAATGGCATCATCAATGTGTGCCCGTCTGCTTCTGCTTTTTCTAGGATGTCTTGATGTTTTCTTCTTTTTTGCAGTTTCAGTCTTGTTTGGTTTTGCTTTGATATTTCTTGCAACAAGTGTAGACACTGTTTGTTTTAGTTCTGCAATTTCTCTGTGTAGTGATTCAATATCTTTGCGTAACTGACGGTTTTCTTGCTCCAGCGAGTGACATCTGTTACGATAATATTCCAGCTCATCATATACTGACAATTGTATATTGTAATTTGTCACTGATCAGAAAAGATATAGATAAAAAATATTAAAGAAAGTACTTCAAAACTCTAGACAGTTACGAATATTGTACTTTCTGCACAACTCTGCAGTTGCAATGTTTGTGTTTAGTGACTCTAAAACCACTCTTGACTTTTCTGCTGATGTGAACTTGCTCTTTACCATGAGGGTAAGCCTCCCAAGTTATCTGAAAAGTGTATGTATGCTACCGGTCCTACTCTAGAGGGGTCCAGACCAATTCAATGCTGTAACATTTGTAGAATATCTAAAAGAGTTACACTGGAAATATGGCAAGATTGCAATCATGCTAGACCGAGCATCAGTTCACAAATCAAAAAAAGTAAAAGAATATCTTGCAAACAATAGAGATGTCAAACTAATATGGCTACCAAAAGGATCACCGTACTTGAACATGATAGAACAATGCTGGAAGATAAGCAAGTATGCGTTGTTGGTTTCAGAATATTATGCAATGTTTGCAATGATGAATGATGCAGTGTCAAAATATTTTAGAGTAACAAAGTTCAAGCTTGATGTTGCAAATTATATCTTTAGAAATCCCGCAAAAATGTTCACGAACTTTTGATCGTCGCTATAGAACAATATCCCTAATAGCATATTCGACTCCAACTACTTTTTTTGATACCTTCAAAGTATCTAGACAGATATTTAGACCAGTTAAAATCTTACTTGTTTGGACTCGTTGCACAGTCTGGATAATACATACTTCATTACCAAATTAACAGACAAATTTTCAAGAATTTAGAATCTATTTTGTAATATCGCCTTTCACTATACCAATCAATCTTGAAACTTCATTATCTGAAAACTGCTCATTTTTCTTTTGAAGATAATAGTTGATGTTATTGAGAATATTTTTGATAAAATTAATTAAAACTGTTTCTTCCAAGTTGGAATATCTTGTCTTGTTTTATCCTCTTCAACTAGTCTTATTCTTTTTGCAAGTTCTTTGATTTCTTCTGCCTGATCAGATAGTTTTGTATTTGCATCTTTTAATTTGCGGATTTTTTCTAAATTCTTTGTTTGATCAAAAATGTATAATGAAGGTTCATACTCTATATAATTTTCTAATTTTTCTTCAAGGGATAATCTATCGTATTGTAACAAGTACCCCTTTTCACCAGCAAACAATTTTGCAAGATTAGGATCATGTCTGGACATTTGGGTAATGAACCAGACTCTAAATGAATGTGTATTAATCCAATACCTTCCTGTATCTTCATGTCTCATATCAAGACCTACAGGTTCTAACTTTCGTCTAAGATTGTCTTCTTTAACACTTGTAGAAACATGCACAGCATCAGCTATGGTTTCACGACTATCTTGAACATGAAATTGCCTAGTACCAAACACTAGATCATCATCAGATAAACTACGTAATTTTGGATACAGTATTGTTCCTATCTCTTTTGTTACAAAAGAAGTTCTAGCTCTTTTGAATTTTGCAATATGTGACGGAATCCGTACTACAATTCTATCATAATCTAACAAAAAATGTTTTTTTCTAAGCTGCATTGATTCACCAATCCTTGTTCCAGATACAGCATCAAAACAATGAAGTAATTTATCTGAAAAGGATAATTGACTAAAAATATCGTGGATATTTTTGATAGTCAAACCATACAGTTCTTTCTCAGGTTTGGTAGGAAGTTCAATTAGATCGCTAAGATCTCCACGAGCTAGTTTCCATCCTCTATAATAGGTATATTTTCTAAGAGAAGATGCAAAATTCCAAACTGCTGAAGGAGCTCGCTTTTTTGTATTGTAATTTACCCATTTCTGAAAAAGATCTATCTGATCATCTTTTTCTAGAAAATCATCTAAAATATCCTTTTTTCCATATTTTTCTAAACAATAATTTTCAAAGTCATTTATTCTAATATTATATGCACGTATTGTTTTAATATCCTTGTTATCAATATGTTCAAAAAAATCATCCCTGGATTTTCTCATCAATATTGACACGCATTAGAGATATAAAATTACATGTTTTGACCATGATTATTATTATATCTTGCATTGTTGAAGGACAGTATGATTATACAAAATTTTAAGGATTTAGCAACCACAGATAAGAAAAAAGAGTGCTTAGAAATTTTAGAGGCAGGATTGCAAGCTGCAAATCCTGAAAATATTATTCCAAAATTTGTGACACCTAATGAAATCAAAATCAATGATAAAACCTTAGATATTTCAAAATTTTCAAGCATCTATACAGTTGCTTTTGGAAAAGCAGGAGATTCCATGACTAGAACACTAAATGCAATTATTCCAATCAAAAGTGGAATCATAGTCATACCCAAAGGCTCAAAATCCATAATCAAAGGTAAAAAATTCCAAATTTTCAATTCCAAACATCCCAGACCCGACAAAACCAGTGTAAAGGCAGCAAAAGAAGTTATGAAATTTGTTCAAAATAAACGAAATGACGAATTGATAATTTTTCTAGTATCGGGAGGTGGATCATCATTACTTGCAATGCCTGATGACATCACATTAGAAGATAAAGTTCATGTGACAGATGTATTGCTCAAGTCAGGAGCTACAATTCAAGAATTTAACTGCATACGAAAACATCTCTCAAAAATCAAAGGAGGAAAACTAGTAGAAAATATGAAGTGTGAAGGAGTAAGTTTGGTGATGTCAGATGTGGAAGGAGATGATCTTTCATCCATTGCATCAGGAACTACATACATAGATGATACTACATATTTAGATGCTTTAGAAATTATAGACAAATATAAAATTCGTTGGAAGATGCCACAAGAAGTTTTAGATCTTTTAGAGAATAGAAAAAATGAGATTACAGAAACGGTAAAAAAATCAAAAATTGAAAATTTTGTAATTGCAAATAATAATGACTGCCTACAAGCTATGCAAGAAAAAGCTAAGAAGATTGGATATACTGTAAGTACCATGCATCTTTTTGGAGATATCAAAGAAGTAGTAAGTAAAATCCTTGAAAAAATTTCTAAAGATGAAAAAACATGTATAATTTTTGGAGGAGAAACCACAGTCAAAGTTCTAGGAAAAGGGATGGGAGGTAGAAATCAAGAGTTAGTTTTAAGATTACTAAAAAATACTCAAAAATTGAAAAAAATGACTATTGCTTCAATTGGAACTGATGGAATTGATGGGAATTCAATATTTGCAGGTGCAATTACAGAAAATATCAAAATAGATTTGAATATAATGAAAGAATTTCTTAAGAATAGTGATTCAGGGAGATTCTTTCAAAAACAAAAAGGAAATATCATTACAAATGCCACTCACACAAATCTAATGGATATAGGCGTAATTTTGAGATAATTCCTCACAAACAGTGATTAAAAGATATCTAATTTTTTGATGTAAATTAAACAAATGATTATTCAAAAAGAAGAGCCCTTCAAATATCATAAATGACTAGTTAGAATATGATAAAAAACAATTATGGATTTTGTAATGATGAATCTTGTAAATGCGACTGCCATGATGGAACAAGTTTTAGAAGAGGTAATAGGAGAAGACAGTATTGTTAGAAAAACAATTCAATCCAGAGACATTGTACAACAGAATAGTTCATTTCTATATTGATAAAAAGAAATATTCAAAAGACAAAGCAAATCAGATAGCTCAATTAGTAGTTCAAAAAGAAACTCAGAGGAGAATATGTAAAAATGAAAATTGTGAACATTTTTCACATGATCACATCAGAAACACAGAAACTTGCTTGATGGAAAATTGTGATTGTCTAGAATTTACCAAGTAAAATCATCTAAAGAATTTTCAAGTAATGGTTGTGCACTTATACCTCGTCGTCTCAAATCTTCAGCAAACTCATCTACAAAACCATGTATAGTGTAGACTTGTTCTGCTCCAGATTTTATCACCATATCAATTAGTTCATTGTAATCACAATGATCACTCATAGGAATTGAATAATCAGTACGTCGTCCAAATGAAAAGTTTGTAGATTGTGCCCATCCACTGAATCCAATTGTAACTGCGCCATATTTTGATTTCATATTTTGAACAAACTTGTTTTTGCTAGATAACATAGGTGCAACCATGATCCAAGGTTTCTTATCTAGTAAACCGTTATTTTCAGCCTCTGTATGTCCAATACCATCATGTAAAGGTACACCAAATTTTTGATGTAGCAGATTCATGTCTTTAACAGAATCATGAAGATATAATGGGCCCCAATGACCAAAGAATTGAGTTATTGTTTGAGCCTTACCTAATTGATATCCCATCAGAATAACAGGTATCCCCTTACCATAAAGTTCAGAAATTAGTTCATTGACTTGTTTCAAAGTATCCTCAAGTTTAGGAAATATAAATTCAGGCAACCCAAATGTACATTCGGTGATCAAAGTTTTACATTTTGGGATTTTTGCACCTTTGAGAAATCCTCTATCTCTAGTACAAATATCCCCAGTATAGAAGATATCATCAAAAAGTAATCCCTTGGCTCCCAAGATATGACCACTGTTAATTAGAGAAAAATCATCTAAAGAATCCACATGATTTTCCATTTGAAATCCACGTAAACTAGCAATTTCATTTGTTTCAATAGAAGACAAAATAGTTCCACCATTTTTTGATGGGAGGTGATCAGAATGTGCATGAGAAACAAAATTAATTCCAGAAGAATCACCATTTTTTGGATCTAAGTGTACTCGTTTGTCATCAGCCTCACATAAAATTCCGTTTTTAATCATCCTGACTTTCCTAGACAACGAAAAAAAGTTATTTGAATTTGATATAAATTACAGGTTTGATTTAGTGTTGACTAGTTGCTAAATCTAGGAATTCTAATCTCAGGTCGCGGGAGCAACATGGAATCCATCTTAAAGGCAATTAAGAAAAAAAGGATCCCAATTAATCCAGCAGTGGTAATCTCAAGCAAGCAAGATGCCAAAGGTCTTAGAATTGCCAAAAAATTAGGAGTAAATATAGAGGTAGTAGAGAGTAAAGGATTCAAAGGAAGCAGAGCAGAATATGATAAAAAAATAATTGCCATTCTAACAAAATACAAAGTTACCCCAAAAAACGGATTGGTATGTCTTGCAGGATTTATGAGAATTGTTAGTCCAGAATTTGTAAAAAAATACAAAAATAGAATAATCAACATCCATCCAGCTTTGTTGCCTGCATTTCCAGGACTAAACTCACAAAAACAAGCATTAGATTATGGAGCCAAAGTTTCAGGATGTTCGGTGCATTTTGTGGATGCAGGAATGGATACAGGACCCGTAATCATTCAAGCAATAGTCAAAGTTAATGAGAAAGACACAGAAAAATCACTATCAAGAAAAATTCTAAAAGAAGAACACATAATTTATCCTGAAGCAGTCAATCTATTTGCTAGAAAAAAAATCAAAATATCAGGAAGAAGAACAAGAATTAGTTAAGAATCAGGACCGCCAAAAAAATACAAAACTTTGAGCTCTTTAGTATTACCATGAAAGAAATGCTCAACATCTTTTGCAATAAAAAATAATTTGTCTTTTGAAACTTTATAGTCTTTATCTTTTATTTTCAAATAGCCATTACCAGAAATAATATAATATACCTCATCACTATCATGAGGAAATTGAATGTCTTCTTCACCTGGTTTTAGAATTAAAATACCTGCAGCTAGGTTAGATTTATTGATAAAAGTATGAAAATAAGAAGTTTTATTTTTTATTTTTTCAACGTATGCATTCAGATCGTACTCTAGCTTCAATTCTATTCAGCAGCTACAGTGTAGGTTTTTCTTTGAGGATCTGCACTCATAAAAGAATGTCCAATTGGATGAACTTTTTCATGTTCTGGACTTTGATGCATTTTAATAAATGTCTCTTTACTTTCATGCTCTACAAGAATTCGGTAGTTACCATCAGAGGATTTTAAGAATTTTCTAGAGATGAATCCAGGAAAATTACACAGGGATTTATTTGATTCTACAAACCATTTTTTGAAATCTTCTTCAACGCCTTCTTTGAGTTGAATATCTGCAATCATTACAAACATGATAAGACTAGAAAGATAACCATTTAATTTCTTTTCTAAGATTTTCAAAGGATAATTCCAAGAATTAAATATCTACAAATCAAAAACAAGACATGACAGGAGTCAAAATTGATGGCAAAGTTATCGCCCAATCAGTCAAAGATAGAGTCAAGAAAGCCACCAAAGAGTTAAAAAATCAGGGAATAGTGCCTTGTCTAGCCACAGTTTTGGTTGGAGACAGTCCAGTATCTGCCACATATGTCAGAAACAAACACAAAGCATGTGAAGAAGTAGATATTGCCACCAAAGACTACAAGCTTGATGCAAATATCACACAGCCAGAATTAACAAAAATTATTGATGAGCTAAATGCAGATAATTCTGTTCATGGGATTCTAATTCAACTACCACTGCCAGAACAACTAGATGAATTTACAACAACATCAAGAATATCATCACTAAAAGATGTGGATGGCTTAACTCCGCATAATGCAGGATTACTTGCGATGAAAAAAGCAGATCTAGTTGCATGTACACCATCAGGAGTAATGGAAATGTTTGATTACCATGATATCAATTTAGAAGGGAAGAATATTGTACTAATTAACAGAAGTAATCTTGTAGGAAAACCACTATATCATTTATTATTAGAAAAAAATGCAACAGTTATGACATGTCATTCTAAAACCAAAAACCTAACTAAACTATGTCAAGAAGCAGATGTTGTGATTACCGCAGTTGGAGACAGAAATAGATTCACACTATCCCCAGAAATGATCAAAGAAGGAGCAATTGTGATTGACGTTGCAATTTCAAGATTTCAAGAAAAATTAGTAGGAGATTCAGATTATGAAAAAATAATTCAAAAAGCATCTTTTGCAACTCCGGTTCCAGGAGGAGTTGGGCCCATGACAGTTGCAATGTTATTAAAAAATACAATTACAGCAGCATCGCCGGGTAGTAAAATTGGACAATAATCCAGAAAAAAGATCACTTAGAAATCGTCTTTTAGAAACAAGAGACAACACATCATTTGATTTGATGAAGATAGCAAGTCAGAAAATTCAGAAAAAATTAAAAAAGATTTTTTCATTCAAAAATGCTCAAAAAATTGGAGCATACTATCCAATAAGAAATGAAATACTCACACAGGACATCATTCAGGAATTACTCAGTCAAGGCAAGGAAGTTTTTTTACCAAAAATAGTAAAAGATAAGATAGAATTTAGAAAAATTGAGGACTTTTCGAGCCTAGAACGAGGTAATTTTGACATTATGGAACCAAAAGAGAATTGCCCTGTAGATAACAACCTAGATGTCATTCTAGTACCAACAGTAGGAATATCTCCAGACGGAGTTAGATTGGGATATGGCCAAGGATTTTATGATAAATTTTTGGCAAATAACAAAACTATAACGATTTCATTGACATTAAAAAAACAAATTATCAAAAAAATTCCAAGATCAGAACATGATATACTAATTGATTGGATTGTTACAGAAGATGAAATAATTCAAACTCAAAAATAAGAAAGATCTTTTTGACCTACATATCATTTTGATGGTATTTCTGAGACCAAGTGATTTTTTTAGTTGCTTCATATGCTAGTAACTGCAGACTCTAATGCAGCTATTCCCAACACACGTCCACCATTTGAAAGAGTTCTCTCATCAGATTTTTTTGTACCTGCATGAAAAACTATAACACCATCAAAACAGAATCAAATCCAATAATTTCATCATTTTTTGAATAAGATTCAGGGTATTCTTTTGACACCAATATCACACATACTGCGGATTGGGGTTTCCAAGATGCAGAAGATGATGCAGACAAATTGCATTCAACACGGACAACAAAATAATCATACAAATCAGAATCCATACACAATGTGATTGGGTGACATTCAGGATCTCCCCCATTCGTACATTATACTCTAAAACAAAAGGTTTGCCATCTCGAATTATAATGTCAGCATACAAAAATCCCTTAAACAAAATGCCTTCTTTTTTCATTGCATTAATGGTTTTCTCAATTATTTCTTGTTGGATAATTTTTGTTAAACTATCATCAATGATAGGAATTGGAGAATACGCACCCCACCGGTATTGAGACCCTCATCATTATCAAAAATTCGCTTGTGATCTTGACTTGATGTCATAGGGATAGCAACATCGCTATCAGAGAGGGCAATGTATGAGGATTCAACGCCATCAATTCTCATCTTCAATTATGAATCTGTTACCTGCATTACCAAATATCTTTTTTATCAGAATTGTTTGGATGGATGATATTGCCTCATCATTACTATTACAAACAATTACATCTTTTCCTGCTGCAAGACCATCAGCATTTACAACTACATTGTAATTGAGGGATTGTAAATACTCTTGAGCTTTTTGAGCATGATTAAATATTTCGAATCTAGCAGTAGGAATTTTGTTTCATGAAATCTTTTGTCCAAATCTTACTTGATTTAAGATGAGCAGCCTTTTGAGCAGGTCCAAAAACTTTGAGATTTAATTTGCTAAATTTATCAACAATTCCAGCAACCAAAGGATCTTCAGATCCAACTACAGTAAAACAATTATTTTTTTATGCAAAATCAGCTAGGCCATCTAAATCATTGACATTTATCGGAATATTGTTTTTAGTGCCTCCATTTACAGGAGTAATGAAAACAGTTTCAACTTTATCACTTTGAGATAACTTCCAAGATAGAGCATATTTGTGTCAACTAGAACCAATCACTAAGACATTAACCAACAAAAGTTATCTTTTTTTCAATTATATAATCCAAGTCTCAACAAATCAATTTAGCTTTATAATGCCACCAACATATCAAAATTTAGATGGAACTTGCTACAAAATTTGATGCCAAAGCAATCGAATCTCAAGTTAAAGAATACATCAAATCCATAGATTTAGAAAAACAAATTTTTGCATCAGATAAACCTGAAAAGATTAGATTCATTGAAGGACCACCAACGATGAATGGAATTCCGCATGCAGGGCATCTTAGAGGCAGAGTAATCAAAGATTTGTGGTATAGATTCAATACACTGCAGGGGAAAAAAATTGAATTCAATGGAGGATGGGACACGCAAGGACTTCCAGTGGAACTACAAGTTGAAAAAGAATTAGGAGTAACCGGAGGAAAAAGTGAAGCTATCAAGGAATTTGGAGTTGAAAGAATTGTTGCTGAATGTAAAAAAATTGTAGAAAAATTTAACAAAACATGGACAAAAGTAGATGATTTGCTTGGAATGTCATTTAATCATGAAAAAGCATATTGGACTTTTAGAGATGAATTTATCGAAAGAGAATGGCAAGTACTCAAAAAAGCATATGAAAGTAAAATTTTAGAAGAAGACTTTACAGTAATTGCATACTGTCCAAGTTGTCAAACATCACTCAGTCATGCAGAAGTAAATCAAGGATATGAAGAAGTCAAAGATCCATCACTATACTACAAAGCCAAACTAGTAGATGAAGATGTATTTTTGATAGTTTGGACTACTATGCCATTTACACTTGTTACAGATGCAATGGTAGGACTGCAGCCAGAAGAAGACTATGCATACGTCAAAGTTGAAAATGAAACATGGGTTATTGGAAAAACAAGATTGGAAGAATTCATGACAGATGTAAAAATTGAAGAATATCAAATCACAAAAACAATAAAAGGTTCAAAATTTGAAGGAAAAAAATACATCCACCCACTACTAGATTTGATTCCAGAATTAAAAGAGATTTCAAAAGAAGACAATTATCACATTGCAGTGTCAGAAGCATTTGTGGATGCCAGTACAGGTAGTGGATTAGTTCATTTGTCACCTGCAAATGGTGAGGAAGATATCAAAATTGCAAACAAACGCAAAGTCAAGATTTTCAGCCCCATCAATGACGAAGTAAAATTCACAGGCAAAGCAGGGAAATACCAAGGAATGTTTGTCAGAGATGCAGACAGACCCATTGTAGAGGATCTAAAAGAACGCAAGGCTCTAGTAAAAATAAGCAAAATTAAACACAAGTACCCATTATGCTGGAGATCACATCATCCAATTGTTTGGCTTGCTAGAAGAGGATGGTTTTACAAACTAGACAGATTAGATAACAAAGCAATAGATGCTGCAGAGAGCGTAGAATACTTTTTTGAACAGCCAAAAAACAGGTTTCTTGGAATTATCAAAGAAAGACATCCGTGGTGTATTTCCAGAGAAAGAATTTGGGGATGCCCCCTACCAGTATGGAAATGTGAAGACTGCGGAGAAAAGAATTGGTTCTTTACAAGAAAAGACATTGTAGAATCTGCAGACAGATTACCTGATGGTCCAAACTTTGAATTACACAGACCGTGGATTGACAATATCACAATAAAATGTAAAAAATGCAATAGTGTCAACACAAAAAGAGAAGAGTATGTTTTAGATACTTGGCACAACAGTGGCTCTGCCCCATATTCATCACTAACGGATGAAGAATATTCCAATGAAATTCCCGCACCGTTCTTTACAGAAGGAATTGATCAGACCAGAGGGTGGGCATACACTTTATTAATTGAAAATGTAATTTTGAATAACGCTGCAACATCACCATACAAGGCATTTTTGTTTCAAGGACATGTATTAGATGAAAAAGGGGGCAAAATGAGTAAAAGTAAAGGAAATGTCTTAGAAGGTGCAGAATTGCTTGAAAAATATCCAATAGATTCAGTTAGATTCTATTTCATGTGGAAAGCAAGTCCAATTGAACCACTCAGTTTCAGCACAGATGAATTGATGTCAAGACCATACCAAATAATTAACACATTATTCAATCTCCACTTATACTTTCAACAAAATAGTCAGTATGATAATTTTGAGAAAACACATACAATAGAATGGGCAAAACAAAACAATTTACTAACATCTTCAGATATTTGGCTATTATCAAAACTCCAAAAATTAATCCAAACATTGACTGAGAAGAATGAATCATGTAAATTTCATGAAGGTGCAAAAGCAATCGATGATTTCATAATTAACAGCCTTAGTAAAATCTACATTCCAATCACCAGAGGAGAGTTATGGAATGAAGATGAAGAAAAGAAAAACAGAAGATTATCAATATATGCAATTCTAAGTAAAATTCTCAAAACACTAGATATTTTGATTCATCCATTTTGTCCATTTATCAGTGAGTATCTTTACCAAGCAATATTCCCAGAAAAACAAAGTATTCTACTGGACAAATGGCCTACATATCAAGAATCTCTAGTCAATAAAGAGATTGAAGAATCATTTGATATTATGAAAGATATCGTGTCCATTTCATCTGCAGCAAGAATGAAAGGAAAATTAAAGAGACGATGGCCATTAAATGAAGCACAGATTTGTGTTAGAAAAGGCCAAAAAAGTAAACTGGAATCACTGTCAAAATTATTACAATCACAACTCAATGTAGAAAAATTTAGCATTATCGAAACAGAAAAAGAATCAGGGTTAGAGCAGATTTCAGAATTAAAACAGTTAGGATTACCAGTTAAAGGAGTAGTAGAATTAGAAAGAAAACGAATAGGGCCAAAAGCAAAACAACGCATGGGAAAACTAGTATCAACATTTAATGAAACAGACCCAGATGAAATTATTTCATCATTAGAGAGAAATTCAAAATGTGATTTTAATATTGATGGAGAGGTAATATCATTAGATAATGAAGATTTTATTATTGATTTTGATGCAAGTGAAAATTTCGCTGCAGCTAGAAGAGACAATTACACAGTAATAATTTCAACATCAAGAAATAAAGAGATGATGTCCAAAGGGCTAGTAAGAGATATTGCAAGAAGAATGCAGACTCTTAGAAAAGAGAGAGGATATACTCCAACTGACGTTTTAGAGATTGCATCAATTTTAGAATTAGATGAAGAATCACTTGAAATGATGAAAGAAAAAGCTAAAGAATTGGCATTTTTGGTCAGAGTTAAACAAGTTAACTTTACTGAAACTTGTAAAGAATACAAGGAAGTAGACATTGATGGCCAAAAAATCAAAATATCAGTAGAATAATTTTCAAGAATCAATGTAATATTTTTATTACAATTAAAAACATCATAATCAAATGTCAGAATCAACCCCAAATGTTGTTGGAATTAACGTTCTAAAACAAAATGGCCTAGATGTAGATGAGTTGGTAAAAGAACTAATCAAAAATGCAGCAGTCGAATTTACTGCGTACTATTACTTTACCAATCTCAGAGCACATTGTACAGGCATGGAAGGTGAAGGATTGAAGGGAATTATTGAAGATGCAAGACTAGAAGATCTTAGTCATTTTGAATCATGTCTTGAGAGAATCTATCAATTAGGAGGCACCCTTCCAAATGATGCAACAGAATTTATCAAAATTTCTGGCTGTGAATTCTTACAACTTCCAACAAATCCAACAGATCATAAAGCGATTCTAGAAAAGTGTCTCAAAGCAGAACAAGGTGCAATAGTCAACTGGAATAAAATTTGTCAGATGACATTAGGAAAAGATCCTGCCACATATGATATTGCAAAAGATATTCTAGCTGAGGAGATCGAACATGAGTCTTGGTTCTTGGAGATAATCTATGGAAGACCATCAGGACATATGAGAAGAAAGTATGCAGGAGAAAGACCACATACAAGAAAACATTCTAGAGCATTAGACATGGCCTAAGTGTCACATTATTTTCTTTATTTTAAATTCAAAATTAAAGTGATTTTATAGACGACAAGTTGTGAATATGCATTGTTTTATTACGGTTAAATAGAAAAATCACGTATCAGTAATATGGTAAAACAAATTAATCTCGATACATGGCAAATTCAGCATTTATCAGATCTACTAGAGAAAGGTTCAAACATTGTTGCAAAAACAAACAAACCCATCATTCTATACCGTCAGACTCTAGAAGAAGAAGAAGGATCATATGAAGAAATTGTATGTACACTTACCAAAGGATACGTCATTGAACAAATAATCACATCGGGAGGAATTATAGTTCCAAGTTTTCATCAACAGTTTGTATTTACAATTGAAGAATATCCGCAAGGACTATTACGAAAAAGTAAAGATCGCTTTTTAGAAATGATTGATTTTTTAGATGAGCAATTAAAATAGTATCATAGTTAATAAAGACCGTAAAGTTCATGATTCTTGCATGCAATTATTAGAATTTCAGGCCAAGGAATTATTTCGAGAATATGGAATCAACTTACTTGAGAGCATTTCATCTACGAATATTGAGGATGGACGTAAACATGCAAAAGAGTTAGGATATCCATTTGTAATTAAAATCCAAGTTCCAGTAGGAGGTAGAGGAAAAGCAGGAGGAATCCAGAAATGTCAAAACGATGATGAATTTGAGATAAAATATCCTCAAGTCATGGATTTGGTAATCAAAGGAGAAAAGGCAAGAGCGATTTTGCTAGAAAAAATGGCAGATATTAAAAAAGAATTGTATCTTTCATTATTTTTGAATCGCTCAAAAAGATGTTACACCATTATTGCATCATCGGAAGGAGGAGTTGAAATTGAATCAGTCAAAAATCAGATAATCAAAGAAGTAGGATTAGGAGAGGTTTCAGATGAACTTGCAAGGAAAGTTGCACAAGAGATGAAATTGGAAGGAAAAACGGCAGATCAATTTGTAGATACGCTAAAAAAATTATCAAAACTTACAATTGAAAAAGAAGCTGAACTGGTAGAAATTAATCCATTAGCTATTATGCAAGATGATTCAATCATGGCACTTGATGGAAAATTTGTAACAGATGACAATAGTAATTTCAGACATGATGAATTGCAGAAATATCAAGAGAAAACGGCAATAGAAGAACAAGCTGAAAAAAGCGGATTCTCCCTAGTAGAACTTGACGGAGATATTGCAGTAGTTGGAAATGGTGCAGGACTTGTAATGTCAACATTAGATATGTTAGCAGATAATGGTGGAAAGCCAGCATGTTTTCTAGATGTAGGGGGAGGTGCAACAACAGAATCAGTGTATGAAGCATTGACCTTGATTAGCAAGATAGACAGGATAAAGGGAATTCTAGTAAATCTTTATGGAGGAATCGTCAAGACTACAGTAGTTGCAGAAGCATTTCTTAAAGCATATGAAAATAATTTAATTGATTTACCAGTATTTTCAAGACTAAAAGGTACAGAATCAGAAAAGGCAAAAGAGATGCTTCAAGGATCTAGGACCAAGATATTTAATTCTGTAGAAGAAGCAATTAATGCAGCAGTTATGGGGATAAAAAAATGACAGATATCTTTGAATTACTAAAAGGAAGGCCAGAGGACTCAGATTATGAAAACAAAGGAGTTATTATTCAAGGAATTACCGGATCTTATGGTTCACTACATGCAAAACAAATGATATCATATGGAACTAATGTTGTTGCAGGAGTAACTCCAGGTAAAGGAGGTCAAAAATTTGAAGATACAATTCCAGTTTACAACACAATGCAAGAAGCAGTAGATGCAACAAATGCAAAAATTTCAATAGTGTTTGTTCCAGCAAAATTCTTCTTATCAGCAGCCAAAGATGCATTAGAATCAGGAATCAAACTACTAGTTGCAATTCCAGAACATGTTCCAATTAGAGATACCATGGAAGCATTAGATTTAGCAAAGAAAAAAGGAGCAGTGATCATAGGACCAAATACTCCAGGAATCATGATTCCAAAATTAATTAAAATTGGGATTATGCCATCAATGCCATTTACAGCAGGAAAGATTGCAGTGTTATCAAAAAGTGGAACGCTACTTTATGAGATTTCAGACGCTCTTACAAACTCCGGATTTGGACAGTCAATCACCATAGGAATTGGAGGAGACCCAGTAAATGGTACGAGATTAATTGATGCATTTGAAATGATAAAAGATATTCCAGATTTAGAAGGGTTGGTAGTAGTAGGAGAGATCGGAGGAGATTCTGAAGAGATTTTAGCGCAAGGGATTATTGATAGCGGATTTAAAAAACCAACTGTGGCATATATTGCAGGAAGGGCAGCACCTAAAGAAAAAAGAATGGGTCATGCAGGAGCAATTGTCATGGGAACATATGGTTCAGCAGAATCCAAAGTATCAATGTTTAACAAAGCAAACATCCCAGTAGCAAAAAGACCTGCAGAAGTACCAGTATTATTAGCAGGAAAAATGGAAAAATCCGATTAGAATAAAAGAGAGAGATAAAAGATAAAACTAAATGCCCATAACAGACCCAGAAAAGAAACGAATTGCACAACAAGCACGTCTTGTAATGAAAATTTGCTTCAAATGTGGATGTAGAAATGATATTGGCGCTACAAGATGTAGAAAATGTAGAAACCCATACTTGAGATTAAAGAATAGGAATCTTGGCGTTAAGAAATAGAATCAAGAAATCATTAATCTTTGCCGATAACTTACAATTATAGACTTTAATTCAGCATTGTATTCTTTGACAAAAGATTTTGCAGCTTCTGGACTTTCCAATTCTTCAAAAGATAATTGTAAGTTTTCAGGTAGTTGGGCATTCATCTGAAATAAAACTCGGGCAGCCTCCACATATTGACCTAAATTATAAGCATATTCAAATGCCAACCTCATTCTGTCAATTAATGCATCAAATTCTTGTAAAGCCATGAAGATTATTTTGAAAATTAGTAATAAAGATCAAGGTAATTGTGACATATCCATATAGCAAAGACAAAAAAACTCCTTTTTCATTAAAGGAGTTGGACCGGTCGTCTAGTTTGGTTTGGATGACGCACTCACACTGCGTAAGGAGTTAACATCCCGCAAAGGTCGTGGGTTCAAATCCCATTCGGTCCACCATTTCATTTGAATTATAAAATGACAGCATCTAGTCATGTTTGTGTAAATGAGCTAGACGTTTACAAAATAAAATGTGTTGCAACAATAAAAAATGAATCCAGAAAGAAACTAGAACAGTCAAGTTTTGATAATACAACAAGTGGAATAGTGGGTTTTATCAGACACATCAAAAAGACATATGGTAAAGACATGCAAGCAGTATGTGAATCAACTGCAGAAAAATTAGTCTCATATGCAGGACGTGCACACCATCACATAGAGATAGTGCAGATATACATAGAGGAGGAAGTATAACAAAAAGAGGTTCTACATGGTTGCGTAATGCAATGATAGAGGCTGCAAATACTACGATACAATTTGATCCAAGAATGGATCATTTTACAGCAGAATTGCAAAAAGAAGAGGAAAACAAAAAGCAGAGGTAGCAGCTGCAAGACAAATGCTTGAAATAATTTGATTCATGCCAATAAACTCTGAAAAGTATCGTACACAAAATCATGAACTAACGCAGAGAAAGTATAAGAGAATGCAAGACAAATCACAGATGTCCTGATTCAGCAAAGCACACTAAGAAGAGTCCACAGTAGGATAAGAGACAATTTCGTATGGGAGAACCCACTAAAATAGAAATTTAATATGTGGTTTCAGTAATTTTCATTTTATAGAATTGTGATAGTTTGTGCCTAATTCTTGTTGTACATCAAAGAGATGGAATGGAGATACAACAACAGAGATGGAAGATACTTTCTCATTATTGCTTGATTATATGTTGAGGATAAATAGTTGATAATCACCTAGATTAGGCCTCTTGCGTAATTACAGACAAAATCTTATCTTTCATTGAATTTAATTTCAAATAATTTCTGAGATTATGGAATCACATCAAACTGTTGCCTAGCCACTCCAGTAAAAGAGAGAAGTGATTTTAGCTGACTTTTGAGGTGTTGCGTGTCGGTGAATCAATCAATCTAATTTCAGATTTTCCCACTTGTCAAGGTAGTTGTCTGATTCTAACAGAACAAACTTTCTAAGAGTTGCAGTCTTATCACGTGAATCCTTTGCATTGAGATATTCTTGATGGTTTTTCTTTATTCTGTTTGAAACTACATTATTTGGAATTACATGGCATTCTATTTTTCACCCAATTTCACAAACACATAAAATAAATTGTCTTCGTGTATCTCCTCGTCTTTCTTACTCAATAACCAGTATGGGTTTTTTTCTGTAGTTTTGACCTGAATGTTTGTTGATTTGTATGTAGTAGGGTTTGTAACGATTATGCCGATTCCAACAGCATTTCTATTTGCGAGTAATGCAATATACCCTAATCGGGATAGTTCACCTGCTACAAAGTAAGCTCCTGTTGCACCTACAAAATTATTCTTTGACATTAGATTATTCTTCTAGGGATTCTTCAATACTTTCTATTTCACCTAAACTTGATTGTGGTTCTTCATACTTGTAATCCTCAAGCTTGATGTCCATGTATTTTTTCAATTTGTCCCATTCCTTTTGTAGGTCTCCTTTTGGCAACACTATTTGATATTTATCAAATGCTATTGTTTCCATATCGTTATCAACATCTGGTTTTTTATTACCTGAACCAGATCTTAAGTCTTTTCCATCTGGAATTTTTACGAATGTCTCCTGGAATCAAGTGTGTTTTTAATGCGATAGATTCCACTGATAATAACATAGTATCTGCAATAATTTTATCAGATGACCGATCAGTCAAATCATATCCTGAATCCTTTGATCTCAGAGTTTATTTTTGGAATTCGTATACGATACTTTTGTTTTTAATACTTGCACAGATGTTTTTCATATTCTCAGGATTTGCGATGATTAGAAATGCAATACTTTTGCATATATGTTCTAGAAATCATAAAGATGTAGACTGTTGGAAAAAAATACAAGATAAAATAAAATGTACGTATAATCTAAAGGTAAACAGATACGATGTGTCTGCTTTGTGCTGTACCGTACACGATGCAATTCACACTACATCTCAGATTAGTGCACACACAAAAATCTCCAAAACATATCTCCAAAAAAGGATAGCACACATGCGAGAAAACGACGTCATACTAGATGGAAAGAAGATTTCTATATCCCCAGATCTTCAAGAATACATACGTCAAATATGTATCAAGCAAAAATAAGATTCTTTACATTTGACTTGGATAGTTCACAGTTTATAATTCATTTTCAACCCCAAAGAATTATTCAATTCTCAGTAGATGGGAAAGTGCCTACCTGACATACTCTAGAAAATAATTTTGCTTTTCATTTGTATTACAAATAATCTAAAGAACCATTTGAGTATCTCAATTGAGGTTCACTAGATGAGTCGTACAATTAGCCCAATTTGAGTATGATCTCAATATTTTAATAGTGTATTTTTTTTCCTATATTATTGAAAAATATAACTTCTATAATCTTATCAATTTCAATCATTACATTATTAAGTTTGATTTTTGTTCCAGCAGATTCTTTTGCAGCTACCCCTGCTGAAGGTGGAACTCTTGAAAATGGCAGAGCTGATTTTTATTTCCATTATACAAGTCTAAATCAATTAAATGTCGATGGTTCTACAGGTAATTTTTCAATTGTTAAAAGTGAGTTTCAATCTGCAATGAGACATTATACAAATCATCCTGGTGATTTCAATGGAAAATATAAACAAGATACAATAACTGTTAGGGTTTTGGGTGGATTAAATAATGATTATAATATGGTGTATAAGAATTCACCTTCATTTGTAGTTGGAGATGAAATTTTTATCTTTGTTAGTGAAAAAGAACCTAATAGCATTTACGGTAATAATTACTATGTTGCTGGGTTACAGCATGGTAAATATATTTTAGAAAATGGTATGTATGTTAATGTTGATTCTGACAAAAATATACCAGAAAAAATGCTTGATGTTATAATAAATTCTGTGAAAGAACAACGAGCATCATCAACTAGATAATAATACTTTTGAAAATTACAACAATAACTGTTTTTCTGATATTCTTGTCTCTTTATTTTATATTTTTGTTTATTTTCATTCAAGATAGCCTCATAGATCATGAACCACTGGTGGCTGATGATGTGTTTTATCCTATGAGTGTGTTTGTACTACCTGTAGGGGCATTGTTAGTTATCATACCTCTCATTATGATATTTGTTGCAACTGAGAGATTCCGAACTCATATGCATATGTGGGTAAAGGTTAGCTTGTCTATTATTGGATGTTTTGTTGTATTGTTAGTTATAACAGGTTTATCATTTTTGTATATTTATGCAAATTTCCCTAATTAATAGACCTCTTGCACAATTAGACATATTTTACCATATAGCACAGATTCCTTCACAACAAGATCCAAAGCTAAGAATAATCTACTTCATTTCATGTCAACACACAAGCAACTCTCAAAAAAACCAAAAGGTATTTCTCGCATACACCGGAGTGACTAGACAGTAGTTTGATGTAATTCTAAAGAATGTCAGAGATTATTTGAAATTAAATTCAATGAAAGATAAGATTTTGTTTGTAATTACGCAAGACGTCTACTATATCAAAAAACATGAATACGAAGACGAAAATAACAGTATGGAATCACAAGTGTGAGAGATGCGGTCATAAATGGACAACTCCGAAGGAGATCCCGCAGAATTGCAGGGGATGCAACAGTCCGTACTGGAACAAGCCACGATTGGTAAAACCAATGAAAAGATGAGATCAGTTTTGGAAAGTTCGATATTTGAAAAATTAAATCGATTCAAACGTAACAATGTATCTATTTACAATGATGATGTGTTAAATCTATATAAAAAATGGCACACCCTGGCATGATAACTACTAGACGCATCCTCTTTTTTTCTTTTTTGATCATTGTATCTATTCTGTTATTGTATTATTTCAAATGGTTAATTTTCATTTTGATTTACGGTATTGCAGCAGGACCCTGTGTCTGGCCTAGTGACTATGAGGCAATGGGGTTTGGTTCAGTTGATGATTTGGTGTATGATGATTTTCTGCAATGTTATTTGAAACCTTGATTATTTCTTAAAGTCAGCACAGCCCACCGCATCTTGCAGGAGGAAGTGGAACCATGCTGACTAATTACAACTAATAGCAATTAGTCATAATTAATAGATAAATGAAAACTATTGACAAGAGAGGTACTGGTAACCATAACCATATGTGCCAAAATCATCTAGGAAATTAGAAGGTACTTGCATTCGTATCAAGAAAGTAAGAAATGCAAACAAACACACTACCCTTCCTGAAAAAAAGTATTTGATGTTTGTAGGATTGGATGTTCACAAGAACTCTGTACAGGTGGCAGCAGTAGATGAGATTGGCAAATTATTATTTAACAAAAAGATTTCCAGTGATTTTTCTGCTATTAGCAAAATTACATCTAAAATTCCAAAGAACGCAAAATATGTTTTAGAGTCATCATCTGTCGGGTATGGCCTTTATAGACACATGACAGACAAATTACATCTTGATGTTATACTATCTAATCCATACAACACAAAGATAATAGCATCATCACTCAAAAAGACTGATAAAATTGATGCGTACCATCTTGCAAATTTGCTACGAGGAGGGTATTGCAGAATCATTTGTGCCAGATCACACAATTGTGCAATACAGACAGCTTGTAAGACATCGACACAAGATTGTGCGCATCATTGTAAAGATGAAGAATTCCATACATGGTATTACACTACAGGAGGGAATCCATATCAAAGCAACACCATTTTCCTCAGAACACATACGTGCACTTGGAAAATTGGAGAGTTGTAGAATAGATTCGTACCTACAAAGCATAAAATTTCACAAAAAGGAGGTTGCAAAGATAGATTCCATGATACGTCGCATGGTAAATGATAATCCTGATGTGTGTATTTTGATATCCACACCTGGAGTTGGACCATACACTGCATTGAGCATATTCTCAGAAATTGCAGAGATTAGTAGATTTTCAAATTCTCACAAGTTATGTGCATATGCAGGGATTGTTCCATCGGTGAGAAATTCTGCAGATACAATACATCACGGAAGAATTACAAAGAGAGGAAGCACCATGCTAAGATGGTTGCTAGTGGAGGCAATTCATGCACATGTTAGATACGCACTAGATAGCGACATTACAAAATTTTATAATCGCATTAAGAAAAAGAGAGGGACCTCAAAGGCAGCAGTTGCTGCTGCATCAAAGTTATTGCGTGTCATTTATTGGATGCTAAAAGAGAGGAGAGAATTTATTCAATGTCATCAATAATTTGTAAAACATTACAGTTAGGAGTTTGGCCGCGTTTTCACATTGAGGATGCATAATACCTCGAAACTATAACCGCGGTTTCACCTAATAAATGGATGAAGATGGTACTGGGGGAGAACCCCGAATGGATATGTGTCTGGTTTCATCTGTGATTGAAAGTATGAGTGTATTAGCGTAAGCTGTAATTAATATGGCAAAAATACCGACAATAGTTAAAAGGGATTCACATGGATATGTGAATAAGAAAGCAAGGAAATCAGATAGCATAAAAAATGAATCTAGTTCCAAGGTTCGTAAATACTCGGCTCCAAAAAAGATTACAAACAAACAGATTAGAAAAAATCCAAAGAAAGGCATGTTTGTGGGTATTGACCTGCACAAGAAGTTTCTTCAAGTAGCAATAATGGATGTGGTCTGGTCCCCTCTAGAGTAGGACCGGTAGCATACATACACTTTTCAGATAACTTGGGAGGCTTACCCTCATGGTAAAGAGCAAATTCACATCAGCAGAAAAGTCAAGAGTGGTTTTAGAGTCACTAAACACAAACATTGCAACTGCAGAGTTGTGCAGAAAGTACAATATTCATCCACAGACATTCTACCAATGGAGGGAACGATTTGTAGAAGGTGGCAAGGCATCATTAAATGGCACACCAAACGGAGATGTCTGCAAGAATCTGCAAAAGGAAAATGATTCCCTCAAAAAACTAATCGGCGAGATCACAATTGCCAATGACATTTTAAAAAAAACGTTGGAGAACCAGAAAAGATGACTGCAGTGAATCAACTGAACAAACACATCAGTTTGAACAAGTCATTGTTATTAATTGGAGTCTCAAAATCCAAATGGTATTACTCAAAGTCACCAAGAAGGATTCAGACAGATCCTGCAGTAACTGATGTAGTTCAAAAGATTGGAAAACAAAGGCCAACTTATGGAACCAGACGCATGGCATCCCAAGTCTCAAGGGAACTGAACAAGCCTGTAAACAGAAAACAAATCAGAAGAATATTTCACAAATTGGGCTGGATTGAGCCTAAAAAGACCAAAAATGACATCATCAAATCTGCCAGAACATTATTCAAGCCTGATGCACCAAACCAGTTGTGGCAGACAGACATCACATATGTCTGGTGTGGGGTTGACAGATGGTGCTACTGCTTTAACGTGATTGATGCATTTAGCAGGAAATGGATTTGGCATTCATTTGATGTGGCAGCTCCAAAGAGCACTGCAATTGACAGCATCATTAATGCAGTAGCTACTGCAAAGCCTGATTGCACAAAACTGATTCTCAGAACTGACAACGGTTCGCAATACAACAGCCGAGATTTCAGAAAAGCAGTTGTTCTACTTGGAATAAGACACGAATTCATCTGGCACCACACGCCAGAACAAAACGGACATGTCGAATCATTCCACAAGACACTCAAGAAGGAATACTTGTGGAGGTACGAGTTTGCAAACTATCAGGAAGCCGAAGTTGCTCTAGAGAAAGCACGAATCGATTACAATGGTTCCAGGATTCATTCTGCATTGGGATATCTTATACCTGATGAGTTTATGGAGTTGTGGGAGATGAAAACATAAATGAATCAGACTGTATGTAAGATTATGCAAAAAGTGGTACTAAAAACAGGAGTCCACTCCAATCTGTGGAATTTGTTTTAATAATTGTTAATTATCTAAAACACAAGAATTAGTTACAGAATCAAACACAGTTCCAAGACCACATGGGGAATCAGCATTACTAGAAGTAGACGTAGATGCAGTTCCTAAGACACAAGAATTAGTTACAGAATCAAACACAGTTCCAGGACCACATGGGGAATC
Source organism: Candidatus Nitrosopumilus sp. (assembly GCA_965205675.1). Classification (GTDB taxonomy): domain Archaea; phylum Thermoproteota; class Nitrososphaeria; order Nitrososphaerales; family Nitrosopumilaceae; genus Nitrosopumilus. The sequence continues at coordinate 568,949 of OZ242186.1, read as the reverse complement.
AGCATTACTAGAAGAAACACCATCATTTACAACAACTGTCGGAATGGGAACTACATTAGAGGATGAACGCTCAAGAACATTATCAAGATAACCTTGAGTATATCCTACACCAATAATTATTAAAATTAAAATCGGAATACCTACAAGTATGGGGATTTTTAATGGAATAGACTTTACAAGACCAGAACTATTTGATTTAGATATAAGATGAGAAGGGGCATCAATTTCAAATATTGAAGTACCACAAGTCATACAGAAATTAGCATTTAACGGACCTTTTTTACCACATTTCCAGCAATGGATGGTTTCTTTTTCTTCAGGTTCATTTTCAAAAACAATTTCACCATCAGATTCTATATCAGAGGTTTGTTTTACAAGATATTTTTCTCTCAGGCGTTTTAGATAATTCTCATCAGTAACCCAAATAATCTTGTTTTGAACAAAAGCCTGTTTGATATGCTCTAATCTATACGAGTCACCCACGCCAAGCTTGAGTAATGCATTAACTTCATCTACAACATCAGCAGAGTCATCCATGATGCTATCCATTAGAGATATACATCATTAAATACTAACTGAAAAAAAATATTCAAAATAGACAAAATAATATAAAAAAACATCTCAATTATACAAATTTCAAAGAGAGTAAGACCATAGTGACCATTAAAATCTGAAGAACCAACCAACCCTATGGACGTATTTCAAAGAAAATTTGAGGGAGAAATATCTAGAAAAATCCTACTCCAAATAATTCTCAAAAATAGGAAAAATCTGAATCTGATTCAATATCGAACACCATCAAAGATTTTGTAAAAAATCATAAAAAATATGACAGGTAGAAAGAGAAAATTTTGGATTGGATTTCAAAGGATTAATTTTGAGGGAGAATTATACATATGTAATCAAAAGAAAAATAATTCAAAGAGAAAATAAAGCCTGATTAAAATTAATGAAAAGCATAATCAATTCATGAAAGCCAGATTTGACGAGAAATATGGAGATGCGATCAAAACAGGAAAGAAATATTGAAAAATTCCAAAGATCAACGGATATACAAAATATGTTGTGATTTAGAAGAAGAATCATCATAACTAGGAATGAAAATAGAACAAATTAGTAACAAATTTTTTAAGTAGCTTTGGAAAGTAATGATATATGCATACAAAATCAAGTGTTCTATTAGTAGTATCAATTATGGCAGTAGTAGGAATGATGATGGTACCAGAAGATATTGTTGCAGAATCAAATCAAGTTGCAGTTACTCCAATTGATGAGGAGATTAGTTTGGAAAAAACAACAACTGTAATGACAATACCTAAAGAAAATACACTCCCATGGGGAACTGTAAGAGGAGAGGCATCAGAATATGCTGAAAGATATCCAGTAGTCATCCAATTTTACAAAGGAGAAGACCCAGTACACTTTGCCCAAGTAGATGTAAAAGGAGATGGATCTTACGAATACAAATTCAGAGTAAGAAACCTAGATTCCAATACAGGAGAGTTTGTAAATATTTTTGAAGGAGAATATATTGTAAAAATCTACAAAGTAATTCCAAATTCTAACCATCTAGTATAATCAGATTACTTTATCTTAGTATAATAATATGAAATAATAGCCAAATAGGAACTGTAAGCTTTTGTATCAATTCTAAACAAGATCCTTATTATCAATATAGAACAAGCAGTCCTAACTATAATGTTCCACAAACTCTCTTCTCTCCTTTAACATCCAGTATATGATTCGCAGTATCTTTGATGCACAAGCTACGGCAGCCTTTGATGTCCCTCTCTTCTTTTTTATGCGATTATAAAATTTTGTAATGTCGTTGTTTTTAGCATGGATTGCATGAATGTGAATGCATTCTGTTAGAACCTATCTCAATGTCATGCTTCCTCGTTTTGTTATACTGCCATGGTGTATTGTATCTGCAGAATTTCACGCCTGATGGAACAACTCCTGCATATGCGCACAGTTTGTGGGAATCAGCAAATCTCTCAATGTCTGCAATCTCTGAAAATATGGTCAATGCAGTATAGGGTCCAACATCAAGCATTGATGTCAAAATATGCACATCATGATTTCCAATCACCATACGGCGTATCATGGAATCTATTTTTGCAACCTCTTTTTTGTGAAATCCTATGCTTTGCAGATACGAGTCTACTCTGTAACTTTTCAGATTTCCAAGTGGCTCGTATGTGTTGAGAAGAAGGGTGTCGCTTTAATATGGATTCCCTTCTGTAGTGTAATGCCATGTATGGAATTCTTCATCTTTACAATAACGCGTATAATCTTGTGTCGATGTCTTACAAGCTGTCTGTATTACACAATAGTATGATCTGATACAAATAATTCTGCAATACCCTCCTCGTAACAGATTTGCAAGTTGATACACATCAATGTTATCGGTCTTTTTGAGGGATGCAGCAATTATCTTTGTGTTGTATGGATTTGATAATACAACATCACGATGTAATTTGCCTGTCATGTGTCTGTACAAACCATACCAGACAGATAATTGACTCTAGGACATATTTTGCATTCTTTGGAATTTCGGCCGCGATTTTATCAATAGCAAAAAAATCACTGGAAATCTTTTTGTTAAATAATAATTTGCCAATATTATCTATTGCTGCAACCTATACAGAGTTTTTGTGACCATCCAATCCTACAAACATCAAATATTTTCTTTCAGGTAGGTAAGGTAATGTGTTTGTTGGCAGTTCTAGTCTTCTTGTGAGTTTTGGCACGAATGCAAGTACCATCTAATTTCCTAGCTGATTTTGGCACATATGGTTATGGTTATAGTTATGAAAAATAAAGGCTCAACGTTAAGAAGCGTTTTGTTTGAAAGTCAACTCATGATGAGAGGGCTTTGATCTGAGCCATTTCTTTATTCTATTTAATTTTTTAAGATCATAATGATGAATTGATCGTCTGAAATCACTATCTTGAATTATTATTCTGGATTTATGACATTTAGGGTCATTGTACTTACCACCCTAGAAAGTTTTCTAATCATTGCAATTACTTTTTCAAATCCTTCTTGGTTTTCTGTTTGAATTTCTGCAATTACATCATATGCACCAAAAGTAAGATATGCATTACTAATATTCTCCATTTGTTTTAACTTATCTACAATGTATTCTTCTGCCCCTAGATCACAATTTAATAAAATGAATCCTTTGTGCATTTGTTTACCTTAAATTAATCATAAAGTTCAAGTCTTTAAGTTTTACAGTCTTACCATCTACTACGTCCGCCGTAGCTATTTTTATTTCCGTCTCTATTACTAGTTCTTCTTCTTCCCCCTCGATCGTCTCTAGGATTTCCTCCTCTATGTGATCCGCCATATCCTCCAGAACGCCCTCCTCTGGAATAATTAGATCTTGATTGTCCACCATATCTTCTTGATGGAGTTTGCCTTTTTAGAGGATCTGGGATTGAAATTTGAATTCCCATTTCTTGATTTAAGTCTGTAAGTGGTACTTTGATTTGTCTTTTGATTAGATTCCAATCTCCTACAGATGAATATGAAACAAATGTTACTGCTTTACCTTTTGCACCTGCTCTTGCGGTTCTTCCAATTCTGTGAAAATATGCCATCTCTTGGTTTGGAACATCGTAATTCACCACTAATTCTACTCTTGGAACATCAATTCCTCTGGATGCCACATCTGTTGCTACAAGAATATCTGCTTTACCACTTCTAAATTTACCCATGGATTGCTCCCTTCTATGTTGGGACATGTCTCCTTCTATAGCTACTGCATTGAATTTTTCTTGATGCAAAAACTTTGCAACATCTCTAGTTCTGTATTTTGTAGAACAGAAAACAATTGATTGTCTTTTTGTTTGTTTGATAAAATCAATCAGATACTTGAATTTGTCTCTATCCTTAATTACCAAATATGATTGATCTATCCCTTCCCCACTTAGATCATCTGCATCTAACAAGAATTGTTTTGGATTAGTAAGATAATCTTCAGACAGTCTTAAAATTTCAGTTGGCATTGTTGCTGAAAACAATGACATTACTCTGTCTTCGGGTGCTAAATCTAAAATAAATTGAATGTCATCGACAAATCCCATATCTAACATGGTGTCTGCTTCATCAAGAACAATGTGGGAAATATCTCTTAGGTCTATTGATCCTCTTTTGAGATGATCTATCAATCTTCCAGGAGTAGCTACAACAATTTCTACACCTCTGTGTAGTGCATCTAATTGTATTCCCATTCCTTGTCCCCCATAAACGGTTGCAATTCTAATCCCAGTATGTTTTCCAAATTTTTTGATCTCATCGCTAATTTGCATGGCAAGTTCTCTTGTTGGAGCCATGATTAATCCTTGAATTCCTTGTTTTGGTTGAATTTCTTGTAACATAGATAATGCAAATGCTGCTGTTTTTCCAGAACCTGTATGTGCTTGTCCTACAACATCCCTACCTGAAAGTAACACGGGAATAACTGCTTCTTGTATTGGGAACGCTTCTTCAAAACCTTGCTCCGAAATACCTTTCAGTACTTTGTCGTTTAATCCTAAATCTTGAAATTTTGTCATTTTATTTTTTTCTCTTTGGCAATGACGAAAAAGCTAATTGCCTACTCGTCATTATTCTGATGCTACATCTTAATTCTGGTCTAATAAACGCTTGTTATTTTCTATGCATCTAATTGAGCATCAATAATTTTTTTGAAACTCTCAAATGGTTGGGCACCTTTTAACTCCACATATCCTATTTCATCATTTCCTATAAAAAATCCAGGGGTTCCTGTGATTCCATATTCTCTTCCGTCATCAAGATCTTTTTTAATTTCTGAAATATGGTCTCCACTAGTAAGACACGCATCAAATATTCCTTGATCTAATTGCATCTCTGATGCATATTGACTAAACATAGATAATGCATCAACTGCTTCTGTTCTATTCCACTCATTTTGTTTTTCAAATAATATGTCATGCATTTCTTTAAACTTGTTTTGATCATTTGCACATTCAGCAGCAATTGATGCTGGCAATGCATTTGGATGTATGCTTTGGATAGGGAAATCTCTAAAAACTAATTTTACTTTTCCTTGTTCGATATATTCTTCAAGAATTAATGGCAATGTCTGAGTGTTAAATCTCGCACAGAATGGACATTGAAAATCTGAAAACTCTACTATTGTAATTGGTGCATCAGGATTTCCTATGATAGGATCATTGTCTATGGATACTTTGACGGGTTCTATTGCCTGTTTTGTAGGTAACTGATTTTGTAACAGCTTTAATTCTAATTTTGCTATTGCTTCATCAAGATCTTCTACTGAAATTTGTTCTGAATTTAGACTTGATGTGTATGATCCTACAAAGAATGCTGCAATTCCAACAGATATGATTATTCCTATGACTAATCCATTAAACGTTGATTTTTTTACTGAAATTTTTTCATCCATGTTTTGTTTAATTTCTATTTCGTCTGAACTCATTTTAATTAATTCCAAATTTAGCAATACTTATTCGTATTGCTAAATGTTGTATTATGAATATAAAATGGATGGAGCCAATGACGGGATCCGAACCCACGACCTGCTGATTACAAATCAGCCGCTCTAACCAGGCTGAGCTACATTGGCACGATGTATCATAAAATTTTTGACGATTTAAAGTGTTACCCACGATCTATTTGAAAATGATATTATTCTAAAATTATTGAGAACACCATCAGTTTATAATATTGCGATATTCTGATACCTGTAATGAGATACATCGAGCCCACCAGAGTGAAGGTTTTGATGATGATGTTTTTTGCAACTGGAGTTATGGGACTTGTCATTGGATTGACGATGGCCCCTCCATCTATGACTATAATGATAACTTTCATGGGGGTGATTAATATTGGCTTAGGTGCATTTTTCACATTTATATTTTTGACACAGATCCAAAAAGAGCCAGATAAAAGAAAGAAGAAAAGAAGAACGGATTGATTATTGATAATTTTAAAATTCTTGCAAAGTTTTCACTTTCAACTAAAATATAAATAATAATTCCCTTTCATGAATTCAGAAATGCTAGATTTAGTTGCAAAAAATTTGTTTCTTACAAAAGGTAAAGGTGTACATGAAGATAGACTTACAAGCTTTGAATACGCACTTCGTGATGCGGGAATTGCAGGAACAAATCTTGTCTTAATTTCAAGTATTTTCCCTCCTAAAGCAAAATTAATCACCAGAAAAGAAGGCTTGAAAAAAATTTCACCTGGCCAAATTCTATTTACTATTTATTCCAAGAATCAAACAAATGAACCTCATCGAGTATGTGCTGCATCTGTGGGACTAGCTCAACCCAAGGATTCTTCCAGATATGGTTATCTTTCTGAATATGAATCTTTTGGACAGAATGAAGTTCAAGCTGGCGATTATGCTGAAGATATTGCAGCTCAAATGCTTGCATCTTCTTTAGGTATTCCATTTGATGCAGATAAAGCCTGGAATGAAAAGAGACAACAATGGTCAATTTCTGGAGAGATTTACAAAACTCACAATATTACTCAAACGGTTAAGGGGGACAAAGATGGAAAATGGACTACAGTTTTTGCAGCTGCTGTTCTTTTATTGTAATTATTTTTTATAGCCTTTAAGATAAAATATTGCAGCAGATACAGCTATTATTGTGATTATGATTACTACTATTATTGATTCATCAATTCCGGGTTTTTGGGTTTGAATACTTTCTCCACCTAACGAAAATTTTAATTTGTTGTTACTTATTGTCGTCTCTTCTCCAAAAATATACTTGCCTTGAATTAATTGTCCTTCTTGAGGATCAAAAACCCATCCGGCCTCTGTAATGTCAATTGGGATTTTTTCGTTATCTACTATCTGCGTTGGAACTATATTTCCATTCACATCTGAAATTTTGATATCTTCTGGTGATAATATGACTATTTGGATGATTGAATTTAAGGGATAAAATCCAGAATCAAAATAACTTGATCTTTTGATATTCTCAACTTGTAGAAATTCTAATGGATTGATTTCTGAAATTGTGGATGCTATATTTGGATAATCTACTGATAATTTCAATTGTAACAACGATTTTGTGTTTGTTGGGATGATTGAAAATGTTATTTTTGCATTTTCTTCTGACGATAATTCTCTTGCAACATCATAAAATCCACCTTTCTCTCTTATTAATTTTGGAATTAAGGTAGATGATATTTTTTCATACATGGAATATGTGTCTTCCATCGGCAATGTATATACTGCTGAAATAGATCCTCTGCCTGAAATTGTACCGGATGTATCTAGTGCCTTATTTGACTCATCGACAGTATGTATGAAAACCGAGTGAAATTCTGCATTTGTGTCTAATGCTTCATTAATTTCATCAATGTGTAATTCTGCAACATGTTTTGTGTAATTCTGAATTGCCAAAATCCCTTTATTCTCGGGGTTGGATGCAACGTTAATCATTATACATGATTCATTAGAAACTCCTAACACGCATTGTTCTTGATTTGTAAGAACCACAGCTGTAACTCTTCTATCTTCTCTAATTTTTTGTTCTAATTCTATTGGAATTTTAATTTCTTGTATGCTTGTACTTTGCAAAGTGATTGAAGCTGTGACATTTTGAGATATGCTTTTATCAATAATAATCTGTGCTGTTTCTTGAAATGTTGAAAGACCTATTTCTTGTGAATAAGCTTGATTTGTAGAAATCCCCATAGCTAGAATTAATGTTAAATAAATTATTTTTCTCTGCATAATTTAACATTTTGAGATGAAATTATTAAGTTTTACAATGAATTTCGTTTTAAAATTAAATCATGCATTTAAAATCTCCATTATCCTCAAAGTATCTAACCCCATCATTTCCAGATTAAAGTCAAGATACGTTTGGAAGAGAGAAGAGAATTACAACCATGGAAAAGCTAGTTCTAATCTAAATATCAATATGCAAATGTTAAATTTATTCTTGTGTTGTTCTTCATATTCTTTAGTTGGATAATTTTATTTTGTTTTTTACTAAAACAGATCATCATGTAACTAATATTCTAATTAATTCATATCTCTAAACATTATGGCTTTAATTCCCATTCTCTCTGATCTTTTTTTGAACCCTATAATCCAATTAATTGCAGTTTTGAGTGCTTTTGGGATTGGGTTATTCCAAGGAATTATTCTTGGCAGGGCAATTCTTGTTAGATTTCCCAGATTACAAAATCATGTAAAAACAGCATCTATCTCAATGTTTGTCTTGTTTTTGATAAATGCTATTTTGAGTGTTCCGCGTTTCGCTTCTCCAGAGCAAATCAGTTTATCTAATATCTCTGTAAGTAGTCCCAGTGAAGTTATTTCCTCTCTTTTCTTAATTTTTGGAATGAACACAGGATTTCTAACAGTATTGACAATTTCTGTCACTGTGATGAGTTTTGTTTTATTGAAATTCACAAATCTTAGTAGTGTAACAAAGGTTTTTGTTTTCTTATTCAGTTTATTTATTCTAATATTGACTGGTATTAGTAGATTCACTGAATCTACTCCAAGTTCATTTGAAGTACTGTTGTATTTGCTTTATCAATTGGGCATATCTATTGGAATTTTATTTGGAACTATTAGAAAAATCAGACCTAAAAAATTAAATTGGAAATAATTTCAAACGTTTAAATCAGATCATCTTTGACTTGACAATGACATCGAATTCAAACCGTTCGGGGAACAAGCTGGCAGTCCATGCGTTGGACTGTCAGTCCCATTTATTCTAATTCAATGATGATAGTGCAGTAACTTGTTTTTTTACATAATCAAATCCTTCTTGCCAGAATTTGAGGTTTCTAATATCAAATCCATATTCTGAGAGTAATTTCTCGGGTTTTTGAGATCCTCCGGCTGCAAGAATGTTGATGTATGCTGGAACAAAATCTTTTCCTTCTTTTTTGTATCTTTGAAATAACGATAAAGCTAGTAAATTGCCAAAGGAATAGGCATAACAATAAAACGGCGTATGATAAAAATGTGGAATACAGCTCCACTCTATTGCAAAATCTTCTGATACGTTAACTGAATTTCCAAATTGTACCTTGAGATTTTGTAAATATATTTTTGATATTTCATCTATTGTTGTGCCTTCTCCAATTTGTTTATGTGCATCAACTTCAAAAAGTGTAAAAAAGGACTGTCTTAGGATTGTTGCATACAGATCATCTATTTTCTCTGATAACATTATCTTTTTTTCATCATCAGAAATTGTATCTGATAAGTTATCATACAATAATAGTTCTGAAAAAGTCGATGCTGTTTCAGCTAATGGTAATGGTGCATCTTGAACAAGAATTGATCTATCTTGTGCTGCTTGACTGTGAACTGCATGTCCTAATTCGTGTGCTAAAGTGAAAACATCTCTTGATTTACCTGTAAAATTTACCAGTACATATGGCGTAATCTTTGGTGTAAGAGTACTACAAAAAGCACCATCTCTTTTTCCTCGTCTTATTTCTGAATCAATATGATTTTCATTGAATACTTTTCTTGCATATTCTTCTAGCGTACTACTAAATTTTCCCAGAGATTCAAAAACTAGCTTTACTGATTTATCATATGAATAATTCTTCTCTTTGATACTTGCAGTAGCAGGTGCATATAGATCATATCTTTGGAGTTTTTTAATTTTTAGCATCTTTGCTTTTTGAAGGAAGAATTTCTGAAAAACAGGTGAATTTTTTTTACACGTTGCAAGTAAGGATTCTATTGTTTTATCATCTACGTCATTTCCAATATTTCTCATAGAAATCGGTGATTTGTATCCTCTAATGTCAATACCCTCAGCCTTCCAATTAAGAGCAATGTTTTGATATATTTCTCCTACAACTCCTTTGTTTTCAGAATATTTTGTTAAAATTGTTTTATAGGCAATTTCGCGAATTTTTGAATTTGGATGTCTAACATAATTTGTTAATTCTTCTCTTGTCATTATTTTTAATTTATTTCCAATTTTCATTTTATATTCAAAAGAATTAGTTATCTTATCATACAATTTTACTAGTGCAGATATTCCTGTTACGTCTAATGTGTTTATGATTTTCTCTTCAGGTTCACTTAGTGCATATTTTGCAAATAATCTTTTATGTGATAAATATTCTGTAATTTCTCCTGCATCTTTCATGAGTCTCTTTGCATTTTTTTCATCAACTTGTGTTTTCCACCATAAATCAAAAAATAAAATTTTATTTGAAATTTCAGAACCTAATTTTGACATCTTTGTCATTAGGGATGTTGCTTCATCTGATTGTGTATCTGAAGAATATGACAGTGATGCATATCCTCCAACTTTATTCATATCTTCTGAAATTTTTTCAACTTGATGTAGAATAGTCATAAATTGTTTTGACGACATGTTTGGATTTAATTTTGATTTTACTTTTTCAAATTTTTTTGCTTGTTTTTTTAATTCCTGAATTTGTTTTTGAAGTGCAGGACTTTTAGGATTTTTTGCTAATTCTGTCAGATCCCATTTACCTAATTGATATGACGACATTTGAATTTTCTATGAAATGACTATTAAAAAATGAATGTGACAATATGGATATGTCTTATTTTTCTTATTTCTTAATATCGAATTTGTTGTAAAATTCTCGTTCTCAAGCCATTTTTTACCAGATATGCCTAGATTTTTAGGCTCATTTTTCATTGAAAAATCTGTAAATAAATCGGTTCATATAGGAAATCATCACTGCAAAATTTGATATCCTTTGGTTTTAGAAATTATTAATGCAGATTCTACATGCGGTCGTTGTGGGAAGAATTCTATGCTGACGGATAATGTTACTGGTGAAAGATTCTGTGGAAAATGTGGTTATGTGATTACTGAAACATTACAAGATTCTGGACCCGAATGGAGATCTTTCTCAAAAGAAGGCAACGCAGATCCCACTAGAACCGGAGCTCCTACATCCTTAGCAATGCATGATAGAGGACTTGCAACAATTATCAGCCCTGTTAACAAAGACTCTTCTGGAAAACCTCTTACATCCACTATGAAAAGTACTATTGAACGATTAAGAACTTGGGATAGTAGAAGCAAAGTTAATGCTTCGTCGGATAAAAACCTCAGACAAGCATTAAGTGAATTATCTACATTAAAAGACAAACTTTCATTATCTGATGCAGTTATTGAGAAAGCATCTTATATTTATAGAAAAGCTTTGGAAAAAGGTCTTGTAAAAGGTCGCTCCATCTCTGCATTAATTGCAGCATCTCTGTATGCTGCATGTAGAGATACAGAAACTCCAAGGACTCTAAAAGATGTTGCTGATGCAGGCAATATTAAGAAAAAAGATATTTCCAGATGTTATAGAATTCTCCACCAAGAATTAGAACTAAAAATGCCCGTAGTGGATCCTGTTCAATGTGTTGCAAGAATTGCAAGCTCTATTGGAATTACTGAAAGAACAAAACGTTATGCAGTTAAAGTACTCAAAGATGCACAAGCTCATGAAGAGTCAGCCGGAAAAGATCCAATGGGATTAGCTGCTGCTGCATTATACTTGTCTTGTGTTAAAAATGGTGAAGATAAAACTCAACGGGATATTGCAGAAGCTGCTAATGTTACGGAGGTAACAATTAGAAATAGATACAAAGGATTAAGATTAGATCAAAATATGGACATGGTAGAAGGAAAATAAGAAAATGACTCAAACAAAACCCATTATAGCAATAGTTAATGTTGTAGCCTCTGCAACTATAGAACAAAAATTAGATCTTGTAGATATAACTAAAAAATTTCCTGCAGTTGAATACCATCCAGAACAGTTCCCGGGTGCTGTTTTCAGACTTAAAAGTCCAAAGACGGCCACTCTTTTATTTGGTTCAGGTAAGATGGTATGTACTGGTGCAAAATCTCAAGAATTGGCAGAAACTGCTGTATTTGAAGTCGTAAAGATATTGCGTAAAGGTAAAATTAAAATCAAAAATGACCCCATAGTATCAATTCAAAATATTGTATCCTCAATTAATCTCGGAGGTAAAGTAAACTTGGAGCAAGCGGCTCGAACATTACCTAGAAGTATGTATGAGCCTGAACAATTTCCAGGATTAATCCACAGAATGCTTGATCCAAAAACTGTAATTCTGATTTTTGCATCTGGTAAATTAGTATGTGTTGGCGCTAAATTAGAAAAAGATGTTCATCGTTCTGTAAATCAAATCCACGCTTTACTTGAAGAAAAAGGATTAATGGTTTACGATTAAACTAGTGTTACAGAATTTATAAAATTAATAATATTTTTCATGAATATAGCACCACTTCCAAATATTTTCTGGAACTGCTTTCATTACTGGATGACCGGTATCCTCAAAATGCTTTGTTGCATGTCTTCCTATCGAAGAATCACAACAACCTACATGTCCACATGTTAAACACATTCTAAGTGCAACAGTTGGAAGATGCTCTTTTTTACATTCTTCACAACCTTGTGTATTTTGTGATACTTTTTTCCCTTGTATGAAATGCTCACATTCTTTTGACATGCTAATATTTTTTCAAAGTATCTTTGTATCTTTTTATTGATTCTATGATTACGACTTTTGCTTCTTTAGATGACTTCCATCCCAAAATTTCTACTTTTTTCCCTTCCAAATCCTTATACACTTGGAAAAAATGGGCAATCTCTGAACGATAATGATCTTCGATGTCTGAAATATCTGCAGTGTGTAGATATCTAGGATCATTTGTTGCCACACAAATAATTTTGTCATCTAGTTTTCCATCATCTTTCATTTGAAGTAGTCCTATTGGTCTTGCCTCTATTAAGATTCCAGGATATGTTGGATTTGTCACTAAAACTAGAGCATCAAGAGGATCCCCATCATCGGATAGTGTTTGTGGTATGAGACCGTAATCTCCAGGATAATGAAATGGTGAAAATAAAACTCTGTCTAATTTTATCATGTTGTGTTTTTTATCATATTCGTATTTGTTCATAGATCCTTTTGGAATCTCTACAATAGCATTGATGATTTCTGGGACATCATTGCCTGATTCTATATCATGCCAAAAATTCTTGCTCATTTTCTAGCTCTTCATTTAGATATTCAATATATGAATTCTGTGAAATAATTTTGTTTTCTTAAATTTAATAAAAATCTTGAAAGTTAGATTATATCTAGCCTTTAGAATAATTGTTATATGAGTAACATTAGGATTGTTTCAAATTGCAAAAAATTGATTATGAAGGAAAAGTTTGGGTATTAAATTACAACAATCCGGCACCATTATTAGATCATGCTATACACATGCTAGAAAGACACGGAGTAAAACGAGAGGATATGGAGATTACTGAAACACCAATTGCAAGTGTAGGCTCAATTGTAGTAGAGATTTGGCCATATGAATTAGTAATTGGGAGAGTTAGAACTACACGAAATGATTCTTTTATTAGCGGTACTGAATTTACAATTGAATTAAAATTAGATGAAGAAGGAAATTACATAGATTATCTTTGAAAAAAAATAAAATTCAAAATGTCACTATTGTTATAATAGGCATTGTACTCATAGGAGCAATAATTGCGTATAATTATTCAGCAGATCAGATCAAACAAAAAGGATTTCAATTTGGAAATGAACTTGCACAAATTCAAGATGAAGTAGCAAAGTTACAAAGAGAATTTTATTCTGAAAAAATAAAATGGGATGAAGGAGACATAACAAAAGAAGAGTTATTGAGATTCTATGAAAAACATGTAGATAAATTTAGAAATGTTGTTTCTAAATATGATAAACTGTCAACTCCGGAGTTATTTGAAAGCTCAGTGGAATTATTCAAAATATCATCTGAAACTCAATTAAGAAGTGATATAGAATACGTCAAATGGATTACAACAGGAGACGAATATGCAAAAATAAGATCAGATGCACAAATTCAAGAAGCATATGAATATGAAAATTTAGGATTAGTAGAATTTCAACTAGCCAAAGCAGGAATAATAGAATTTAATGATGAGAATAAATTTTCACCACCAGATAATGTGATTAAACAAAAAGTAATTCAAATCTCAGATAATATGAAAAATAAATGCGAATTAGAATTTAAAAATGAAAAAGATGCATTTGATTCAAATGAAATTGAAGTCGAATGGTTTAATTGTGTTAATGAGGCTGAAAAATGGAAACAAGATCATTTACCATAAATAAAATTACAATAAATTAGATTTTTGTAATAAATCCAAAATAGGAAAAAGTTCATCCATTAAAGCTGTTTTTTCAAGAGAAATGGGTTTTGAAAACTTTGTTTGGAATGCAATTGTCAACATATCCTGATCAGTATGAGATATTCGGATAGAATGAATAGTTCTATTTGTGCAAGATAGAAAATTTTGCCATTTTTTTAAATGTTCAGATACACGAGAAACGTTTTTTTGGACATCAGTGATATTTGTGTCCAAATCAGTATCAAATAAACCAAATTTTACTAAAGGCACCATAATTACTCCACCCAAAATTTTATCATGATTTTTCAACATAGATGAAATAATTTCTTCAGAATTATCTTTTGGGAAAATATCTCCATAATCAGGATCAAAATAGCCTGCAATGAGTTTTTTGGAATCATATATTCGAAAAAAATCTTCATCAGACTCTAGTTTCCACAATAATTTGAAAGTAATTTATTAATAAATAAATGATTAATCAAAATTTATGAATTAATCAGAGAAAGATATGAAAAATATCAAATACATGTAACAAAATGAAGTTCTAAAAACAAAACATCAAGTTAATTCTTTAATACTAAAGATAAAATCCACATGTTGGCAACACTGCAAAAAGATTTTATGAAAAGTTTCGATTACTTAACAGAAACTATGATTTTATTGCTTAAATATTCTAATATCCAATTGTAATCTCAAAAAAGACAATTAAATAAACTAGAAAATCAAGAAGTGTAGAGATATGACGATTTCAAAAGAAAATAAAGAATTCATAGATAGTTTAATCGACTATTACATTAGTGAATCAAAATCATACAAACAAATTGCAGAGAATTTTGTTCCTGAGATAGAATCAATACCAGACACAGCATTTGGAATTATTACAGGATGTGTATATTCTGGGTTTTTACAAGCATATCAAAATCAACAACAAACACCAGGTTTAGAAGATATAAAAGAATTCAATCAAATTATAAAAGAAAGAGCAGCGATAATCAAAAAAGCCATTCTGGGCCCATCAAAACAAGGCATAGTAAATAACAAAACTGAAGGTAAGCTTAAAAATATAGATTTAGAGAAAGACGATAATTAAGAAACCCCCAAAGGGAACATTCTTGTGACTCCTTTTTAGTTGGGCCATCACATATGCACAAAATATACCTAGTGTAGGGTAATAGACAAAGGTAAATTGCTATTAAAACATTGCATGGAGATCATTAGTATTATTTTTAAAACCACTACAGTTTAATTGTGATTATTATGAACAAGTAATCATGAATATTGATGGGAGTAAAATTATTTTTGGGTTAGGAGTATCATCAGCAGTGGCAACAGCAGTAATAGCATTATATTTTTCAATACGTTAAAGATAAATCATTGTCAAAATAAGCATAATTATGTCAGCTACAAATGAATTTAAAATTACACAAATAATAGATAATGGGCAGATAATTCAATTAACTTTAATTGAGAATATTTCAACTGAGCCAGTATCACAACAACAAATGATCATTGAAAATGTTGCAAAAAACTTAGATTCAGACACTAAAGAGCAAGTAATGCCATTATTAGAAGCTATTTTACAAGCACAACCAAAAGTAAATATCAAATCATATCAACAAACTCAAATGACAATTACAATGCCAAAATCAAGATATGACAGCATGGGCAAACCACAAGTTGGAAATATTATTGCAACAGATTTAAAGAAAATCTAAAGAAGGGATTTTATTTCATCAAGTGTGTGTAGAGGTAAAGAACAAGTAAAATCTTTACAAACAAATACAGTTGTTTTATCTTCAAATGACTTGCCTGCAAAGAAAGGATATTTAGACAAGTTTTCTAATTGTGAAGAATTTTGAATTGTGATTAAAAGAGAATTAGGTAGATAATCTGAAAGAAGAGATTGGCATATTTCAGAATTTTCAGGATTAATGATTGTAAGTTCTACAGGTTTTTGAATATACATTGAAATCGTATTTAGCAAATACCCAAATCCAAAGGGATTTTCAGCAGCCATTTGTGCCTGAGATTCCATTATTTTTGTAGTAATTTCAAGAAAAATTTGTTCTTGGGAAAGATGATACAGTCTGAGCATTACAAAAGCAGATACAGAATTACCAGAAGGCAAAGATAAATCATAATTGCTTTTTGGACGAATAATTAATTTTTCGTGATCATCAGAAGTCATAAAGAAATTGTTATTTTCAGCATCCCAAAAATGATTTACTAAATGATGGCCCAATTTCAAAGACAATTTAAGATATTTTTCATCAGGTTCAATTTCAAAAATATCAAGTAGTGCATTGATAAAATAAGAATGATCTTCTAGATAGCCATCAATTTTTGCAGTTTTATTTTTATAAGTTCGCAAAAGTTTGCCATCTACAAAAAGGTTTTTTTCTATAAAAGAAATGCAATTTTTTGCAACATCAAGATATTTAACATCACCTGTAACACGATAACCTTTGGCAAAAGCCGTAATCATCAATGAATTCCATGAAACAAGTACTTTGTCATCTAATCCAGGAGGAATTCTAGTAGAGCGAACTTTAAGTAGTTTTTCTGAACAAGATTTTAAAACTTTGGCAACTTCAGATTCAGATATTCCAAAATTAAAAGCGACCGTGGAAATATTAAGATTATTACATAGAATATTATTTCCTTCCCAATTACCACCATCAGTTACATCATAGTATAAACAAAATAAATCAGCATCACTTTCAAGAATTTCTTTGATTTCATTTTTTTTCCACACATAATACTTTCCCTCGATTCCTTCAGAATCAGCATCATATGCAGAATAAAACCCACCTTCAGAAGAAGTCATTTCATGTAAAACAAAATCAAGAGTTTTTCTTAAAACATCCAAGTAAAAAGGATCTTTAGTGATTTGGTATGCTTCTGCATAGTTTACAGAGATTAACGCATTATCATAAAGCATTTTCTCAAAGTGTGGAACCAGCCATTTTGCATCTGTAGAATATCTAGAAAAACCCCCACCGATTTGATCAAAGATGCCTCCATTAGCCATTTTTTTGAGGGTTTTGAGCGCAAATTCATTGAATTTGCTTAACCCAGAGAGTTTTGCATATCTAAATAGAAATGAAATATTGGCAGCGTTAGGGAATTTAGGAGCAGAGCCAAACCCACCATATGTTGCATCACCTAATTGAAACAAATTCATAGCTGCTTCATCTAGAATTGTTCGTTCTAATTTTGAAGGAATTTGAATTTTTTCAGTTTTGTTTAATGCACCAATGAATCGTTCAGCAGAATATTCAATATCTTTTGGTTTTTCACTCCATGCTTGTGAGAGTTGTCTACAAATACTTCCAAATCCAGAACGTCCATAGGAATCTAAAACAGGAAAATAAGTTCCAACATAGAATGGTTTTTGATCAGGAGTTAGAAAAATGCTTAACGGCCATCCACCTTGACCAGTAGCTATCTGACAAACTTTTTGATAAATATCATCAATGTCAGGTCTTTCTTCTCTGTCAACTTTTATGTTGATAAAATTTTCATTCATAAATTTAGCAACTTCTTTATTTTCAAATGATTCATGTGCCATTACATGGCACCAATGACAAGAACTATATCCGATACTTAGGAAAATGGGTTTGTTTTCTTCTTTAGCTTTTTGTAATGCAATATCATTCCATCCATACCAATCAACAGGATTATGCGCATGTTGAAGTAAATACGGACTACTTTCATGAATAAGATTATTTTCTACCATAGTTTATCAGATTTGTTTGAATATTTGTACTTAATTGGATGTTAGTTCCATATACCCTTACCTTCAGTTAATTCATAAATTCTAACATTAATTTTTCCTAGCAACTTTACTTTGGATTTATGGGCTTTTTTATCATAGCTATAATCCTTTTTTTCAACTAACTCTTGAAGTCGTTTTAATTGCTCCAAAGTAAGTTTTTTGAATTCATGTTTAGAACTAGTGACTAATTGTAATAATTTAACACGTTCACGATCCTCATCAGTGATTTTACTCATAGTCAATGTTTTGTTAATTTTGCAAATAAATCTTAGTGTAATAACAGGACAATGCAAGATTTAGAAATTATCAACTAGTAAAGGCAGTCATGTCTACAGTAGCCGACATCTCCTCAATTAATCCTCGGAAAACAATTCAAGAGTTTGTTGGGGAACTAGGACAAATTGATGAAATAAGAGTATATCACGTATTGAAAATAACAGTGGAGCACAGTGTTTCAGAGGCAGGATATTTAACAGACAATGTGAATATGCTCATATTCAATAATTCTCAGTAGGGAGAGTATGGATGATGCCAGGAGGGCATATAATCCCACCAATATCAAACATAAAATTAATAACATTTGTCAAGTGTCTTAAAAGTTAAAACAAGCATGATAAATCTCTAAAATGATGAATAAAATGCGAGCAATGATACTTTCTGAATGTGCAAAAATAGAAACAAGTCCGTTAAAACTTACTGAAATAGACAAACATGAAATAAAAAGATCAAATGAAATTCTAATAAAAATAGAAGCTTGTGGAGTCTGTCATTCACAACTTCACGGAATTGAAGGAGATTGGAAAGATATTGGAATTCCACCAACATTGCCAACAGTTCCAGGACATGAAGTAGTAGGTAAAATAACCCAAGTAGGAGATAAAGTAACAAAATTTAAAATCGGAGATAGAGTAGGCATTACTCCATTATTAGAAGCATGTAAGGAATGTCAATATTGTGAAGAAGGAAAAGAATACCTTTGTGAATCATCAATAATCACAGGAGAATCTTTCAAAGGAGGATATGCAGAATATATTACAGTTGTAGAAGACTTTGCAACAAAAATTCCAGAAGATATGAAAGCAGAATATGCTGCACCATTATTTTGTGCAGGGATTACAGCATACAAAGCAGTAAAAGCTGCAGAACCAAAACCAAATAAAAAAATAGGGATTTTTGGAATTGGAGGAGTTGGTCACATGGCAATACAGTTTGCCAAAATAGAAGATTGTGACATTATTGCATTTTCTAGATCACAAAACCATCTCAAAGTAGCAAAAAGATTAGGAGCAAGTGACGCAATAACATTTTCTGAAAATCAACGGGAATTTCTAGAGAAATTAAAAGAAAAACACGGATTACTTGATGCAGCAATTGTATTTGCACCAGCAGACATTGTAACAGATACTGCCATAAAATCAGTAAAAAAAGGAGGATTGATTGTAATTGCCACAGTCGGGGAAAACCCACAATTTATGGCATTTGAAGAAAAAACAATTAGAGGCACATTGATAGGTTCAACAAAAGACATGGAGCAAGTTATCAAAATATGTCAGGAAAAAAATATCGAGGTCATATCACAAGTTTTTCCATTAGAAAAAGCAAATGAGGTATTGAAAAAATTAAAATATTCAGAAATTGAAGCTAGAGCAGTGTTAATACCATAATTTTGTATGTATCAAGCTTCACACATAAATCAATACCATTACACAAAAAAATCTAAGATCAACTAAATCATTCTACAACACATACTCAATAACAAAAATTCGTCACCCTATTTTGAACTCGATTTACGTACATTGTAGATTCAAGTTTAAATTTCAGGAATTAGCATAATTTGGAAGATTTTGAGTCATGAATATTTGTTAGACAGCACATGTCAAATTGTGGTCATGAGAAAATTATCTTACAACTACATGAGAAGATACGACAACTCAAAGCAATCATAGGGGAATTAGTAAAATCAAACAAAGATTTGCAAAAAAGATTATCTTACTATGAGAATCCACATTCTCCGCCATCTAGCAATTCTCCTGAATGGAGAAAACAAAGTTGCAAGGACAGAACCAGAAGCTCATTATGTTTTGGAATGCAGTAGGGGCTCTAAAATATTAAAAAAGTACTGGAAAGAATTTACAGGAATTCTAGTATCTGATGGATACGCTCCATATAGAACTGTATTTTCTGATAATGTAAAACAGAGATGTACTGCACAACTACAACGTGAAGCAAAACATCTGGCAAGAAAATCAA
Organism: Candidatus Nitrosopumilus sp.; assembly: GCA_965205675.1. Taxonomy (GTDB): domain Archaea; phylum Thermoproteota; class Nitrososphaeria; order Nitrososphaerales; family Nitrosopumilaceae; genus Nitrosopumilus. Next base: position 548,724 of record OZ242186.1, on the reverse strand, counting down.
AACACAAGCAGGTCAGAATTCTTTATGGAGAGTTCCCAGATGTGCCATATTGTGCAAGAGTTTGGAGTGTAGAAGAACATTTAGAGAAACAACACAAAAGACATGCAAGGGATTTGCTAAACCAGACAGATTGTATCGTACAGCAATATATGGTAGGAGATGATGAAAAAATGATTCAGTTTGGCAAGAAACTAAAAACTGCAAGAAACAGTTTGTTTACATTTGTAATGTATTGTAACGTTCCATCAACTAACAATGATGCTGAGAATTCGATTCGAAAGTGCATCATACAAAGAAATGTTCGTGGACAGATGAAAAATAATCAAGGAATGATGGATGCCATCTGTATTTCTTACGTGCTTTGAGACATGGAGAATAAGGAAATTGAATATGTTTTCTGAGATGGCAAAATACATCTAAAGTGCTTGATATATACATAATTTTGGGCTTAAATATTAGGATACAGAATTTTGGATATGAATTGCAATAGATGTCATCACACCAATGAAGCACATAGTAAAAATGAAAATAGTAATTCACTTATGAAAGCAGGCAAATGTCAAATTCCAATGTGCACATGCCAACAATATTTAGATCCAATTCAAGAAATTGACGAAGAACTTTTGTAATAATTCATATATCAAAATCATTTCATATAATCATGGACAAACATAAACCATCAGATGAAATGATCAAGGATTTAGATAATTTACTATCAAAACTAAATGCTATGGAAATTGTTGCAACAGATGAATTTCAAAAAAAATCAATTAAAATACAAAGAGCACTAATAGAAGGTCAAATGCATTCAATCAATGAATTTCAACACATGAAAAAAGCATTAGATTTGTTAACGTTACAATTGTTTAAGGTTCAAAACAAGGTCAAGAATTAAGTTTTGTATCACTTAGTTTACAACTTGTGCATCTATACAAAGTAGATTTTCCTAAAGCTTTTTCAAATTTCATTTCATCCCCACAACAAGGACAAGAAAATTTCTGATCATCAGAAGCATCTTCAGATTTTCTAACAATGTATGAAGGCTTTTCTTCTACAATATCCTTAGAATTGCATAAAGGTTTGTACTGAGCAATTATTTTGTATAGAATATTTTGTCTATGCTCAACACTAGAGTCAAAAAGAGGCAGTATGGCCAGATGTAATGATTGTTCTGATTTTGAATGTTCAATCCAGCACTTGTATTGTGAATGTTGGACAAAAAAGGACTCATCATCAGTTTTTTCACATTCACCCACATAAACAATATTGAATTTGTCCTCATTTTTAGATAAAATCAAATAAACTAATTTCTCCATGGGAGGACCCCAATCGACAAGGGGAATAGGCCCAAGAAATTCATATTGGAGAATTTGAATACTCAATGAAGGTATTTTCAAGTACTGTCTTTTCATCTTTTCGCAAACAATTTCCCAATTAGATCGCAAAATCTTAACTTGAAAAGATTAAATTCAAGAGTTATAGATTTCAGATAAATGAAAGACCCACACAACTATGCTAAAGTAGGATATTCAATGATTTTAGTTGCAAGCAGTTTAGCAACAATAGGGATTATAGCATTATTTACAGCAGATGATGTGTTATTATCAGATGATTTATCAAGAGAGAAAACTGCTCATTTTAACGAATGTAAGATAAATGACTTCAAAACAGATGGATGTGAAAAATATTGGGATAGAATCAACAACAAGGTCTCAGGGATTTTTGTAGATTTAGAAAAGTAGATTAGAACCCATGTGTAAAATCTTCGATCATATTTTGCTTTTTAGTAAGACGATTCATAGCAAAGAATGCACCACCTACAATTCCAGCTTGATAAAAAGTATATAAGAATACGCCAGATGAGGTTGGATCAGATTTTGTAAAACTCAAAACAAGCATTGTAAAGAACACAAATGTTCCGACAAAGGTTACAATTCTATTTACAAATCCAGAACTCATACCAACAATTCTTTTTGTAGCAGCTGCCATCAATCCAATACTTGTAATAATTAAAAAGGTCGCACCGCCATTTGCAGTAATGAAATTATTTATCCAATACAACAATCCATCCTCTAATAATGTAACATCAGGCATTATACTACCGCCATTAATTGCAAAATTCACAGAACTAAACATACCACCGATAACAAAAAAGAACAAGAAAATTTTAACAATTGATCTTTTAATTGGACTACGGATTTCTGATGGATTAACCGCCCTTTCAGTGATTCTAATACCATAAAGAAATCCTACAGCCATGGCAGGAATAAACATGATGTTAATTAGAATTGGAGATTCTCGATTAATGATCTCTATTTGAGGATAGAAAATCATATATAAAATAACAGCAAGAGATGCGGAAGCAGAGAATAGAATCAATCCAAGATGGCTACGAATATGGGATTCTTTGTAATCATTCCAATTAGACACTTTATGAACTTGGAATAAAATAATTAAAAACTAAATCCAAAAATCATTTGGTCAAATTATCAATTCTGTTTACCCTTTTTTAGTAGAATTAAGAAAAAAAATCATGCAGAGAGGAACAACACTAATCATCATAGGTCTCGCCACAGGAATATTTGGGCTGATTTTTCATCTTCAAGGACAATCTATAGTTGGACCAGAATCATCATTTATGTACTCAAATCCTAAATGGACAGATTATGGATTCTTGATGATCATTGCATCAATTATCATTTCAAGTGTAGGATTTCTAGTTTTTAGAAAAAATTAATTTGTAATATGAAGAATAATCATATTTCTAATTTTAGAGGAGATTATTTCATTAATTTATGAAAGGAGAGCATGTCACAAATTCAGCTACAACATCGTATCTACTTACAAATAATCAGACAATTTTTGACCTCACGGATTTCTTTTAATTGTGAATAAAGATTTGTTCTTTCCTAATCTCAGAACTAATTAGCATGTATGCTTTTTCTATTGAGAACATATTTTCTTAAAAACAAGCCAACTTGAAGACATCTGGAGAGTTATTCTGGTAAAATAGATCTTAAAAACCAGCAATTATAGGATTTTGAGGCTTCATTATTTCTCGTAACAAAATTGTAGCAAAAGAGCCTCTAGATAATGAAAATTCAACCACATCATCACATACAAAATAATTAGAACAATGTATTGCAGCTTGTCTGAACCCCCCTTCACTGCTAACTTCTTGCATTTCTTTGATAAAGAAATCTTTTGGAGAAATTTCTTCTTGTTCTAAAATTTTTGAGATTTGAAAATCGAATCGTGTTTTTTTGTAATACGAATAACCAACAAAAGGCAATGCTAAATTTTGATCCAGTCCTTTGACATACTTGCCAATAATCCCATGATGATCAAAACAAACATCTCCAGAACGTGCTTCAAAGAGGCTTTCACCATCTAAAAATGCACTACTTAGAGACTGATTAAAAATAAAAGACTGATAAGATTGGACATAGAATCGCCTTAACGAGACAGGTATTGCACGAATAGCACGTATAGAATCTCCATGTTCAATCATTTCTTTTAGAACAATTCTTTCAATATCCATCTGAAATGGAACTTTGTCAAAGTATTGTTCATAATTTGCCTTATCAGAGAGCTTTTCACGAATTTCAGTATTTTCTTTAGAATCATAAGAAGAAGTAAAAGACAAAATCAAATCAATGGATTTATCAAAATCACGCTGCAAGATAGCCTTACCAATGAGATGGGTGACGGGTCTTTGTGATCCAAATCGCTGATAACCATAAAAATTAAGAACCTTATCATAATCTGTAAAAGATTTCAGAGGGTTTTGAGAGTTAGAAATTTTTAATTTGAAATGATTGCCAATCATATCTTTTTTGGATAAAGGTTTTTTTACAAAACCCAAATGTTCAAGAGAGTATTTGTCACTTGAGAAATTCTCTATGGGCCTACCTTTGTTTACAGAGCATACAAATTGTTCAGTTATAGCTGAGGCATCTTTTAAGCCAAGAGACTTTAGGCGTATACCTTTTTGTTTAAAAATTCCAGATAGTGCATGATTAGTATCAATTTTTTTCTTTTTTAATTTATACACAGCATAACCATTTTGATCATTAATTGACTTTGTAGCTTTTTCAGAAATTAATTCATTTACTTGAAAATCTTCAGGCGTAACTCGAATTTTACCTCCAATGCCATCAAAATTTGTACTGTATATAGAAATCCCAATTTGAGAGTCTAAGTCAGGTATCACTCTATTGTCACTGTAATGTATTTACTAATTGCAACATCCGGAGATTGTGCACCAACTAGAATTTTGTAAGTACCAGATAATGCACCTTCAGAAGCAGAGATAGTACTGTGAATAGGTCTAGGAGCATCAAAGTCTAATTGAAATGAAGTAGGATTATCATGATCAAGATCAACTTTCAAGAAATCATGAGTTGGAGATAAAATTAAATCAACATCTAAATCATTGTCAGATAAAGGATACACAATAAAGTTAAAGTGCTGAGAGGCTCCAGGAGACAAATTCAATTCATTTGATTCTAATTGAATTTCAACAGGTAAAGGCAGAGAAGTGTCAACTACTCCAATATTGTTTTCAACCCATTCAGTAAACCAAATTTTTTCACCATCAACTGTAAAATCAAAAATTTGGGCAACACCACAATCTGCAAGCATCACACCAGTACCAGGATCACAATCACCCCAGTTTGGATTCTTTGAAGGAACGTGATATTCTACAAGAGATTGGGATTTAGGATCTAATACAGAGATGTTATTTGCAGTCTGTTCATTGAAAATAATTCTACCTTGAGCATCTGATTCAATCCAATATGGTCGAGATATTGGAGTTTTCACAATTCCAGTCTGATTACCATAAGTACTCAAAAGAGGATCAGATGTTACGTATTGTACAAAGGTTTCAGTCACAGGATCAAAACTAAAGAATGACGAAGAAGAAGTATCAGCTAGCCATATCATTCCATCATCTCCAACTACAGCGCCATTTGGAGTAAGAAAGGTTTCAGGTAATTGATAGATTTCGATAAAGTCCATTAATGGAAGGAATTGTTCACCTGAATTTGCAACGGATTCAAGATATCCATTTTGGTTAAACTTCACCAAAGCCCCACCTAGTTGATATAACCAATTAGTAAACCAAACATTGTCATTTGCATCAACTGCAAAATCTGCTGTTACAGAATTATCAATAGGAGATGGAATACTAAGATAATTTACATCTTCACCAGATTGAGTTGGATCTAGGAAAGTAAGTTTGTTTCCAGTAAAATCATTTATTATAATTTGAGAACCATCAACAAGGAGTTTTTGAGGTAAGGAATCACCTTCTGATGGATATGATAATCGTTCATACTTTTCATCAATAGTTGAAAACTTCCACACCGAATCATAGGACTCATCAGTATACCAGATAGAGCCATCAGGAGCATAATCAATTCCCCACATCATCGAACGTGCACCTGGAGGCCATAGTGAATTATCATATTCAGTAAACGTTTCTGTAGTAGGATCAAATTTTGCTATCATGCCAGTATTAGTTTGAGTAAACCACACATTTCCATCATAATCAGTTACAATTGCTAATGGGTTTGTACAAGGAGTAGGAATTGAAAATTCTTGTACAAAAGTTGTAGATTTTGCATCACTTGAACCACAAAACTGTGCACGTTGTTCATCTGGAAAATTATCAGCAGGAGTTCCAGTAACTGTAATTTCAGCAGAATCCAGACCAGGATCAACACCAGGAAATGCAATAACAACTCCAGAAGTCACCATGATTCCACCTAGGAAAATAAATGCTAAAATTCCTTTGAGTTGTTTTTTCATAAATTTGCTGTAGGACAGACAGTTAATATCTCTTATAGAATCAGAGTAATTTCAAATCGCCAGTAACTTTATCAATCAAATTCTCAGGCGCTGGGCCAATGGATATACATGTTGTAGTTCCAGGAGCTAATTGAGTATGACCAGCATCAGAGATTTCAGACCAAGGTAGATTCAAATCAATTGCATGTCTTTTGACGTCTTGCAGTTCTTTTATTCCAGAGACTTTGACAACTACTTTTTCTTGTCCATTCCACCATTCATTCCACCATTCAGAATGGGATTTTCTAACGTGCTCTGCACCTAAAACACAAGCATGTCCTACTTGTACGGCAATCTTGCCTTTTCCCATGTCAAGATCAGTTCTAACAGCGATTACTTGTTTGATATCACCCATGTTATTATCAAAAATAAACTTAATGAAAAACTTTTAAATTAAATGGATTATACAAGGCTCTTTGTGTTTTTGTATTCATGGTAATGTCTCAAAAATTAAAATAGTGCTTTGTTTCCCAACCCCAAATAACCATCAACACTCTTTGATGCTTTGAAATCATTTCTGATTCTATTGCATTGCAATCATTTTATTGTACAGACAAACTTTCATTTTCAATTCATGAATCATGTTTTCTCTCTTGTGCGATGTCACATGCTCTCCAAATATTCTTTTGAATACAGAGAATACTCCCTCTACAATCCATCTATCCCCATAGCTTACGCTGAGCTTCCATAGATCCAAGTTATACAATTGTGCCAAAACAGACTTTCTCCGAGGATAACAATCAGTTACAACTGATGAGTTTTTTCTTGTTTTAATTGCAGGTAGAATATCATTATCATAATACAGATATGAAAAATTGTCCTTTGTATCATATGCACCATCAGCCAAAGTTTTAGTGACATTGCCAAACTGTTTTAATTGCTCAACTAGCGATATGAAATGTTTTGAATCATGTGACTTGTCATCTGTAATATCAATCCCTGTGATCTGTTTAGATTTCACATCTACTGCCACATGAATTTTAAGAAATCCTCTTCTCTTCTGCCATTTCTGTCTCATCCACTCACCTCTGTCTGCAACCTTGATTCCAGTTGAGTCTATTGCAATGACAATGTCTTTTCCTAGTTTTGGATTCATCTTGATGTCAAGTTTGTTGACACGTTTCCAAATGGCAGAATATGTGGGAGTCTTTGTTTTGGATTGGAGGTGTGATTTTATCAGACCTTCTGTTTGTCTGAATGGAAGATGCAAATAGAGATGACAGTATCCTAGCGCCTCCATGAAGGATTCAGGATAGACAAATCGATGACCTTCCTTTTTGTGATTCATCTCTTTTAGTTCCATACTCCATGATTCCATTGCGTCAAAGGACAACATGATTTCTCCACGTCTAACTAGTGTTTTGTTGTAATTTTTCCAGTTTCTGTTCATGGAATAATACAGAATATTCTGATCTAAAGCTTGGGTGATGAAATTAATTGGATCAACTAGTCATGTTGGGAAACACAGCAATCTGTGATATTTTTGTATGGGGGATGGTAAGCATTGCAAAATAGAAAAAAGAGATTAGCACGCTGGCCTAACCTAATTGAAACCTAATGTTATTAGCATTCATTATTTATTAAATCTTTGTGGGCCTGTAGCATGAGGGTCATGTACCTAATTGAAACCTAGGCCCTAACTGACTTTATCTCAGCATACCCAATTACTTGTAGCATGAGGGTCATGTACCTAATTGAAACCTAGGAGATTTGGGTTCAACTCCCAACAGGTCCACGACTTTTGATTATGATTTATGTCTGGTAACAATGTTTGACAGTCAAGTTAGTTCGTCTTTGAACTAGCCTTTTTTATTTTTAATAATGTTCTAAAAATCTAGAATGGAGTTTTGATGTGTTTGTAGTTTTTGAATTATGTTGACTTTGTATAATTTGATGTTCCTTCCTCAGTCGTAATACCCTTTGGGTGTTCCAGACTGATGGTCATACGCTTTTTGTTGGGTAGTTTGAATTGTGGGCTTTACAGAAAAATAAATACGAAATCCAGTACACCTTTAAATTAAATAATTGGCGAAGAAACAAAATCTGTGAGCTATGACGTAGTAATTGCAGGTGGGAGTGTTGCAGGATTATTATGCGCCAGAGAGATATCTTCAAAGGGTTTTTCAGTTTTAGTAATTGAAGAAGATTATGAAATAGGGACACCAGAGCATTGTGGAGGCCTAGTAAGTATTGCAGGATTAACAGAACTTGGAATAATACCATTTAGAAAAACATTTGATCATATAATAGAGTCAGCAGAGATAACATCACCTAACAGACATAGTTTTACAATCAAAGCAAAAAAACAAAAAATCATAGAAATCAGTAGAAGGGAATTAGATAAGCAGATAGCTTTTCAAGCTCAAAAAAACGGAGCAACAATCAAAGTTAAAACTAGTTTTCAAGAAATGACAGATACGGGGATCAGAACTAATAAAGAAAAAATAGATTGTAAAATTTTTGTTGATGCAAGAGGAGCCTCATCATTAATTCATAAAGATAGAACCGGAATTTTGTCATCAGCACAATATGAAATCTACGCAAATTGGATAAAGAAAGGTAAAGTAGAAGTGATTTTTGATCAAGAAAAGTATCCAGGATTCTTTGCATGGATAATTCCATCTAACGAAGGTAAAGGTAAAGTAGGAATTGCAGGAAGAGGAATTAATGTAGCAAATACAATGGAAGAAATTTTAGAAGAAAAAGGAAATTATTCTATAATTAGAAAGATTTTTGCACCAATTTGGGTAAAGGGACCTATTGATAATTTCATAGAAAACAATACAGTCATCATAGGAGATGCAGCAGGACAAGCAAAACCTACTACAGCAGGAGGAATTTTTACTAGTGGTATGGGAGGAGTGTATGCAGGGCAAGCAATTTCAAGATTTCTAAAAACTAACAACAAAGAAGAATTAAAACAATATCAAAAAAGATGGATGGAGAGATTTGGTAAAGAATTTGAGAAACAGTCATTGGCAAGAAAAATTTTAGAACGAATAGATAACAATACAATCAATAAATTATTTGAATCAGTTACACCAGAAATTATTAAAGATATTTCAGAAAAAGATGATTTTGATTTTCATACAGGATCAATTATAAAATTATTAGGTTTGAAGGGTTCCATCAAAACTGCTCAAACTCTAATTGGTGGAGAAATTAAAAAACTACTTGGTTAAAACACGCCCAATTTTCAAGGAAGGTATAAATGATGTTTACAGAAATTTCTGATATGTCATCATCTACCATATCATTACCAACATGTAGTTGCTGCCAGAGACCAATTATGCCTAATGACAAGTGTGTAAAATTCAATTGCCCTAGTTGTGGAGCAGATTTAATTTGGAGATGTCAAAGTTGCAGAGAAGCAGCAAGAAATTACACTTGTTCTTCATGTAATTCGCAGGGACCTTAAAAAATGACTCAATTATTATTTATAACAAAGATTCTTCCTCAAGGAATGGAAGTAGATTTAGATAGGCTAGCTGAGACCATTAAAACCACATTACCAGAAGGAATGTCAATGAAAAGACATGCAAAAGAACCACTGGCATTTGGTTTAGAATGTATCAAAGCAGAATTTGTTTTAGAGGATAAAGAAGGTCAAAGTGATGCTCTAGAAAACGCAATAAGATCAACTGATGGTGTAAGTGAATTTGAAGTTCTCAACATGAGTAGAATGTCAGTTGACATGAAATAGGTGATTTTTTGACACGCAAAGAAGAGCCTTTGCAAATGAGGATTGGAGAATCAAAACAAAGAGACGTAGGAAAAAAACGTGCTCGAATTGGTCCAGAAGCCATGGATTCTCTCAAAGTTACACCAGGAGATATTATTGAAGTAATGGGTTCAAGATCCAGCTGTGCAGTTGTTTGGCCAGTAGATGAAGATGAAAAAATACCAGATATCATTAGAGTAGACGGACAAACTAGGAAAAATGTAGGTGCATCATTAAATGATTTTGTAAAAATCCGTAAAGTAACATCAAAATTTGCAAAAACTGTTTCATTAACACCAGTTAATGATTCAGTAACAGTTGACAAAGAATTTACAGATTTTGTTAAAAATAGATTAAAAGGATTGCCAATTACACATGGAGACGAAATATCAGTTATGATTTTAGGAAACTCTATGGATTTTAAAATTACAAAAACAACACCAAAAGGAGTAGTCAAGATTGACCGTACAACAAATCTTAACATTTCAACAGAGACATCAGTTGACCGTAAAGTTCGTGTAACATACGAAGAGGTGGGAGGATTACAACATGAAGTAAAAGCAATGAGAGAAATTGTAGAATTGCCATTAAAACATCCAGAGTTATTTGCAAGATTGGGAATTGAACCACATAGTGGAATTTTACTTTATGGTCCACCAGGTTGTGGTAAGACGTTACTTGCAAAAGTTATGGCAAGTGAATCAGAAGCTAACATGTTTCCAATTAACGGTCCAGAAATAATGAATAAATATTATGGCGAAACAGAAGCTAAACTAAGAGATATTTTCAAAGAAGCAAAAGACAATTCTCCGAGTATAATATTCATAGATGAAATTGATGCCATTGCTCCAAAAAGAGAAGAAGCATATGGAGATGTAGAAAAAAGAGTTGTCGCTCAACTATTAGCACTAATGGATGGTCTTAATGATAGAGGAAATGTTATTGTTCTAGGAGCAACCAATAGACCAGATAGTGTTGATCCAGCACTTAGAAGACCAGGAAGATTTGATAGAGAATTTGAGATTTCAGTGCCAAATGAAGATGGAAGATTAGAGATTCTTGAAATCCATACACGAGGAATGCCAATAAGTGAAGATATTGATCTTAAAGACTTGTCATCAGAATTACATGGATATACTGGTGCAGATATCAAATCATTATGTAGAGAAGCGGCACTAAAATCAATTAGAAGATATTTGCCAGAAATTGATCTTGAAACAGAAAAAATTCCTTCCGAAGTATTAGAATCAATGCAGATAAAATTAATCGACTTTTATGATGCCATGCATGAAGTTATCCCCACAGCAATGAGAGAATTTTATGTAGAAAGACCAAAAGTATGGTGGCAAGATGTTGGAGGATTAGGAGATATCAAAAAATCATTATCAGATAATCTCATAATGGCAATGAAAGAACCAAGTAGATTTACAAAGATGGGAATAAGACCACCAAAAGGCGCTTTGATTTATGGGCCTCCAGGTTGTGGTAAGACATTACTTGGACGAGCACTAGCTACTGAAACTGGGGCAAATATGATTTTAGTCAGAGGTCCAGAAATTCTTTCCAAATGGTTAGGAGAATCTGAAAAAGCAATAAGAGAAATTTTTAGAAAAGCAAAATCATCATCACCATGCGTGGTAATTTTTGATGAGTTAGATTCCATTGCAAAATACAAATCAGGTGAAGGTGGAACAAGTGAAACAATTCTCAGTCAATTACTTACAGAGATAGAAGAAGGAATTTCATCAAGAGTAGTTGTAATTGGAATTACAAATCGTCCAGATGTTTTAGATAATTCTTTACTTAGAACAGGCAGATTAGATTTAGTATTGTATGTTACGCCACCAGACGAGAAAGGTAGATTAGATATAATCAAAATTTTAACACGAAAGATGCCACTAGCAAGTGATGTAAAGTTACAAGAGATTGCAGTAGCTACTCAAAACTATACTGGAGCAGATTTGGCAGCATTATGCAGAGAAGCAGCAGTAGAAGCAATGAGGAACAAGTCATCAAAGATTTCAAGTCAGGACTTTGCAAATAGCTTAAAGCAAGTAAGACCATCAATTACAAAAGAAGTGAATCAATGGTATAATACAGTAAAGGAAAGTATATCTAATGTAGTGCCAAAGACAGGAGATAAATCATTCTACGGATAAAAAATGGCAATACCAATAAGAAATACAGTATTTGACAAAATAAAAGAAGCAAAGCGTTTGACAGATGTTGAACTTTTTAAGAGTCTAGTAAAAGATGAACACGTTATTGCAGATGATAGATTTAACAAAATTCTTTTAGATTTAGAAATTCTTGGCCTCATCACAGTAACATGGATTACTAAAGATGAACGTAGGATAGAAGTTGTAGTTGTAGAAAAACAAGTAGATAAAATACAAGAACAAGTAAAGGAAACTATGGAAAGCGACTATGAAGCTAGCTTTCCAGGTGTAGATAAATAATTTCTAGAATAAAGAAATGTGGAATGCGGCATCTAATGCAACGGCAACAAAAATTATTGTAAGATAAGGAGCAGTTACTTTGTATGCCTTCCATGCAAATTCAGATGTAGGGTTCTTTGTTAATTTGTAATGATATACAAGCATCAATCCTCCAGAGATTATTGCAATGATAGTATAAACAACTCCCATACCATCTGGAATAAATGAAAGTACCAACGAGTATGGAATTAAAATTAATGTGTTACCTAAAATAAATTTTGATGTTTTTTGCATTCCAATTACAACTGGAAGCATCGGCACTTTTGCTTGAGCATATTCATCTTTGATTTTCATTGCAAGACACCAAAAATGCGAAGGAGTCCAAACAAAAACTAGGAAGCCGACCAAGAAGCCTAACAAATCCATACTTCCAGTTGCTGCTGCCCATCCTGCCCAAGCTGCAGCACTACCTGCAATACCACCAATTACAATGTTTGAGGTATTTTTTCGTTTCAACCAAACGGTGTAAATTATAACATATGAAAAAATTCCAACGGCGATAAAGAATGCAGAAACAGCATTTAATGTAAAATAACCATAAATTACAGATATACAACTTACAACTAAACCATAAATTAGTACATTAGATGCAGCCATACGTCCAGATGGGATAGGTCTAGCACTAGTTCTAGTCATTTTAGGATCAATGTCTTTATCATAATAGTGATTTAATGCACTAGAGCCAGCAGAAGCTAATGCGCCGGCAACTACAATATGCAAATACGACCAATAATCTAGATCAGGGACACCTGACACTAGCTTACTTGCAGCATACATTGATGTAACTGCAGTAATCACTAAAAGAACAACAATTCGGGGTTTGGATATCTCCAAGATTTCATTTAATCCCAATTCACTGTATCCTATTCCAAAGCCATTTAATTTCTTCGTCTAGATCCCCCATATTTCGCAAGGAATAAGTATCTCAGCCCTACCAGCTATCTTAAATGAGTAATTGGGACCTCATGATGCCAGGAATGGGACTTACAGCTATAGGATTAGCTGGCCTTACACTATCGTATGCAAATATTGCACATACATTCATCGATGGCATGCATGCACTGACGGGTTTAACCATGTTTATAGGATTAATTTTCCTAGCAGCAGGCATCTTAGATGGAGGGGTCTCTACCAGCAATAGAGCCAAAGCAACGACTTTGGTGATTTTGTCAATATCATTAGGGTTTGGGATGTATGCTTTGACTATGAATACATCAAACTATACAATTACCATAGCAGGAATTTTAATGGCTATCGCTTTCCCTGCAATCATTATTGGATATTTGTCAATGAAGCACTCAACAATTGTAAAACCAATAGGGACAATTGCAGCAATGGCATCAGCTGTAGGAATTATCATGTGGATATCATTTGGAGTTTTCTCATCTCCTGATACATACATGATTCCTCAACAAGCAGGCATTGAAGAACCTACAGAAGATCTCGCACCATCAGGACCAACATATCCAATTGAAATTCTTGCAGAATCATCCATAGAAGGAAATCCAGATTATGCACCAGATAAAGCAGTTGTCCCACATGGACATGTTATTGAATGGATAAATGCGGATTCTGCTGTACACACTGTAACAAACACTGAAAATACTGGAGAGATATTTGATTCTAGTTTGATTAGTGCAGGTGAAACATACTCTTTAGATACAACAGATTTGGAATTTGGGGAATACGAATACTTTTGTTTTGTTCATCCTTGGATGATTGCAACATTGGTGATTGAAGCAGTACTAGAGCCAGTTATAATTTCAGTTCCTCAAGGATCTGGCACGCCAGGATGTGAAGAAGTCGATGAATGTTATTTACCATTTGAAGTCACAGTAGATACAGGAACTGTTATTTCTTGGAGCAATGACGATACAGTTGCACACACGGTAACAAGTGGATTTGTGTTAGAAGGAGGAGATGGAATATTTGATTCGGGTTTATTTGCAGGAGGTACTACTTTTGAAGTGACGTTTGATGATGCAGGGACTTTTAATTATTTCTGTCAAGTTCATCCATGGATGGTCGGAATTGTTAACGTAGAATAGATTTGCATAAAATTAAACTATCAAGATCAGATAAAAAAATTTTATCAGAGTATTCAGAGAATCAAAAACCAAATGAGTCATGTGCCATACTATTTGGTAAAAAAGAACAGGTTTTGGAATTATTTTTAACAGAAAATATTGAAAAATCACCTGTAAACTTTACAATTTCAAATGAGCAATTGATTGAAGGATACAAGACAGCAGAAGATAAAAAAATGGAGGTGATAGGAATATTTCATTCACATCCAAACTCAGATGCATATCCATCAAGTACAGATAAAAAATTCATGCAAAGTAATCCAGTAGTATGGATAATTTATTCCGGAATTAACAAAAATTTTAGAGCATATCTGCTTGAATCAAATATTGTAGAAATTCCTATAGAAGAAGAATTTACAATTTAAGACTAAAAGTAACATGTTCGCTGTGAGCAATATCCAAAATGGATTTGTCAGGAGAAATAATTTTTCCGATTATATTAACAGGAGATGCGGGAATAATTTCTTCAAGATTGCCAATTGGAGTAGGGCCATAAAACAAGCAGATTGCCTTACCAGTAGGCCAATATGCAACATCATACAATTGTACAGGAGATTTTGCATTTTCTTCAGGTTGAGTGATAGGAGATTTAGAAGTGTAAATCTCATCACCCCAAACATTAAGATCTACAGAGAAAGGCAATTTTGCGACAAAATCATTTACAGTGTTTGGAGAATGAGCATCATCTAACTCTAAGAGTATATTTGATGAGTTTGGAATTTCAACAAGGATAGAATATTTCACACATATTGATGGACTTTGAATTAGATATTTCTTTCAAAGCAAAGGATGTTTTTTAGATCGGTAAGAACAACATATGCAAAATAGATTGAAACATAAAACATCAATAATCACAACATAGAGATTTTATCTTTAAATTTGAAAAGAAAAACTCATTGACGTGGCTTAGCGATATAGCGAGAGATTGAAAATCTCTGATCGAGTGCCTCAGTTTCATGGACTCAAATCCCCATCGTCAACTGATTTACTAATAATTATAATTAATAATCATAAAAATATTTGAGCTTAAATTTATCAAATTAACTATGTCATTTTTTAATACGTGCAACAAATCCTTTTGTTTTTTCATAACGTTTGTTTCTACCCTTTTCATTCGTGCTTTCATCATAGCATGCAAAACAAGGTCTTTCATCTTTGATATGCGCTATATCACCTATGTGGGATTCATTACAATTTTCAGTTTTTGGAACAATTAATTATTTTCTACATGTTGATATTTTACACATAAAATAATTCCTCATACAAAGAATCCTTTGATCTTTTTCAGAGATGTTCCCATTCATTTGTGCATTTTTCTCTGAGTATAATATTAAGAGTTTTAAAACTGGGTTTGAAATATTTTAAAATACAAGATCATTATTTGAAACCCTTTCTACTCAAATAATCTGCAACTATTTTCTGTGCAAATTCTGCAGGTTCTAGGTTGTTCTCTTTGGATATTTTGGATAGTCCCCGAGCATGGCTCTTTGATAGTTTCACAGATAGATTCTGTCGTGCTCTAAAAGAATTTGCCAACTTTAGAATCTCTGAATGTGTTGCAGTATTGCCAAGTGATTGGAGCGCATCAAGATATCTTTTCTTTTGAGAACGGTCATACTTTGAGATACTGTTAATAATCTCAACTGCTTTTGAGGACGTGGTAATAATTTTACAGATTTTAATTGCATCTCTTTTGGATAGTACTTTTGGCACCATCTCTTTGACACTCTCAGGCACTGCGCCAAATCCGAGATACTCGTTTAGTGTCTGTCGTTGTATTCCCAGCATTTTGGCAGTCTCTGACTTTCCCATCTTTTGTACTAGGAACTGACATGAGGATATCATCTCAGATGTACTCATGTCCTGTCTGTGAATGTTCTCGATGATGGATGCTGCCTTTGCATCCTCTATATCACAAGAGCTGTTCTTGGAGAGTACAAGCACTGGAATAGTTTTGGAGCCAAGTTTCTTTAATGCTGCAAGCCTTCTCTGTCCGGACATTAAGAGATAAGAGTTTGTACCATCTCTTTGTACCATTGGAGGATTTTGTAATCCTTCCTCTTTGATTGAGCGTGCAAGAGAGTCAATGTCAGTGTAATTCAGGGTTCTTGCTTGAGCCTCCTCCCATACTGTTACTGCATCTATTGGAACCTCTTTTAGCGAATATGTGATAGGATTTTCTTTTATCTTTTCCACTGTCTAGTTTTTTGTATAATTATTCATAAATGTATGGTTTGGGGTTTTCTTGTAGAAGTTTCTGAGTCATTTTTGTATTTCTAGAATCATTTTCTATTGATAAGATGCCTTTCCTCTTCAATGGCAGCATCTATGAGAGCTCTTGCCAGTATTCTTCCCGTTTCTAATTTCATCCCACGATTGATAAATTCTTTTTCAAAAAAGGATATGATACAGTCCTCTCTTTGTTTGTCTATTATAGGAATCTCATTCTCTTGTTTGTAATGGGCAATTTTTTTTGCAATGTTGATTCTTTTTGTGATTGAAGAAATTATCTCTTCATTGATATCATCAATCTCATCTCTCATGTTTTGCAAATCCATTATACTATTCAATGTATATTGAGTTATTGCCTTTTAAATATATGCGATGATTCTCACTTGTGCGGCATCCCAAAATTAATTCTTCCCCATCCTATACCATATTCCTTTCCTGTTTGTTCATCCATAATTCTTGTTCCTTTCTCGGACATCGTTCTCACATATGCCTTTACAGGCATCTCCAGATTATTCCCAGTCAAGGAACATGTGTGGATTTATGTAGTTGTATCAGTGAACCAACTCACCTAGGGTGTCAGACCATTTTTGCTTTCTCTGAATCTCACCGTAGAATCACACCAGTTTTCCATTTGTTTCAAGGGAGATTTACTCTTGCAAGGATTGTTTTATCTCCAATTTTACCAGTTCCTGCTCAAACTGGAATATTTCTTTTCTTTTGTATTCTGATTGGTTTGCATAAAACTGGGAAATCCTGATCAGTTAAGATAGATGTAGGTTTGCCATACTTTATGACTGCTCAAAACTGTGACACTCTGTTATTGTCTCTGCAAATATTCCATGATGAATAATAAATCTTGATGCACATCATGATAACACAAAAACCACCTTGTCATCATCTAATAATTTCCAGTCCCTGTGCCACACATGTAGTTAGAATATGTCCTCCCATATCCTCTCCTTTGATTTGATTATCCATGATATTTGGATTAGAATTAGCTTTTGCATGACTGGAGTTCTTTCCTCTTTTCCAAACGTATCTTGACTTTAATCTGGAAATAATTGAATGGACTAATTTGAGGATAATAGAAAGAATGTTGATTAAAAAAACAGTTGTCTTCAAATTAAATACCGTTACTCTTAAAGGATTTTTTAAATTCAAAATAAAGTACTAGTTCATCAAATCTTTCTTCAATATTAGATATAGATGTTTGTCAATGATCTTCTCTTTCATAAATTATGGTGTTATTGTAAAATAAGAAAAGATTATGAATTCATCCTCAACTAACAGTATTCTTACCATTAGACATCCACGCAAACTTGTAAGATCTCAAAATATCATTTATCTCTCTCCAAATTTACTTATCGATCCAACCTTAGAGTGCACTTTGATCAAGTCACGGATAGATATTTGCCTACTGTAATCTAATTTTCATATCATTTTTTTTAATTAAATTTTTTTAGAATTTTATAATATTGCTGGATCCCAAAATTAGTCAAGAACTAAAGTATGAAAGATAAATTTGTTAGCTAAAACCATTGATCGAGATTTTGACTCTTTTTCTCTAATGCTTTTTTCAATCTGTTTAATGTTGATTGAATTCTGTCTTCTGAAAAACTTCTTTCTTTAAGATAAGTCATGATTCCTTCATCATCTACTTTAGTGAATACAATTTCATCTACATCTGCAACTTTTGGAGTTAGAAATATTTGTCTTATTTGTTGAAAATCTATCTCTTCTAATTGTTCCTGAATTTGTGGGATATCTTCTAATCTTGAGTGTTGTTTAATTAATTTCATTGCAGTTTTTGGGCCGATTCTTTCAAAGCCATTTGGGTTAAAATCAGTGCCGATTAAGATTCCCACATCAATTAATTCTTCTCTTGTCATTTGAATTGATTCTAATGTTTTTTGAGTTTCGATAATTTCTGGAACTACATCAATGTATGTATTCTTATTTGGGATTTTTCTTCTTCCACTACTTGTAAAATTCCTAACTAGTTTCTTTGCTCCACATAATATGGAGTCATAATCTTGGCTTGCTGAAGCATATGCTTGTCCTGTGTTTGTTAGATGTGCTGCAGTTGCTTCTCCTTCTGACGGTGCTTCAACATATGGAATTCCAAATAATGTGAGAAATTGTTTTGATTCTTTGACCATCCCATCTTTCATACTAGTTGTTTGTTGAGCATATTTTTTAGCATCTTCCATATTTCCCTCCGCAATTGCTTTTTCATATTTTATAGTGGCATCTTTTTTGATTTGTTTTCTGCGTTCAATTTCTGCTATTTTCAATGACGGAGGTTTGCCATCAAAAACATAAACGGGTTTAATTCCTAATGAGAGAAAATTCACATTTCTGTAGAGTAATCCGCTAAGATGACTAGTAATTCTCCCTTCTGAATCTGTTAATTGTAATCCATCGGGCCCTCTAATACTTGCCAAAAATTGATAAATTGCATTATATGCATCTATTGCAACCACCTTGTTTGAAAATGTCTCTAGAGTTGTTTTCTCTCTTACTACTATCTCTTTTAGATTTAATCCCATAATGTCTTCTATTCTTTTCAGGTATTTTGTGTTTATCCTTTATTTTTGATCGGCATTTAAATTGTATTTTTTAAAAATCAATTTTAATATGTAAATAGACTCAAAGTTAGTATGCCTACACAAAAATTCCATTGGTCTTTACAGGATAAAATATTTGAAATTCGTCACGGAACTGATGGTTCCATTTTAAAAATTATTTCTTATTTCCCTCTTACAGAATTTGAAAAACAAGAAATTATTTCAGTATTGAATGATTCTACTTTTGATGGATTTCATTCGATTTTTACTGATATGGTTACTGATGAGGAATGGACTAGAACCAAAGATCAAATCAAAAAGAAATTCAAAGATGAATTATTTGATATTGATAAAATTTGAACATACCAACTCGCTTTATTATGGAGAATATGTCAGAGTAGATGCCGAGATAGCCAAGTAGTACGGCGGCCGTCTCGAAAACGGCTACGCGCAAGCGTACGGGGGTTCGAATCCCTCTCTCGGCGCTTTGTCATTTTATGGAATGTAAAAACAATGTTCGCCGTATAATTGATAACAATTTGTGAATAATAGATAAAATGCAATAATACATGACGGTCCAAATATGAGATAAAATTTACGATGACTCATTTTGTTAATCCATTTTATTATTTTCAATGCTCTAATCTTATCGTTTGTTGTATTATACATTATTCAAAATGTTTAAACTAACTTGATTAATGAAAGTCATCATGACTCAAGAAATTGAATCAAAAATTCAAAATTCGGATATTTCAACAGCTGATTTGATTTCTTATTTTAGAGAAAAATGTAAAATTTGTGGTCATCATCGAATAATGCATAATGAAATAGGTACATGTGAGGGTGTGATGAATAAACCTTGTACTTCTGGCTGTGACAAATTTGAACCAGAATAACTATTCTTGATGTCTCGTGGGATATTTTTACAATTCTTTAATAGGTTATTTCCTGTAATTTCTTATGGTCTCTGAAAATGAAGGGGAGAAAATTTATCCTTTAGGCTATGAACCTCAAGAAACTCCTGCTACTGCGGATAATGATGTCCGAAATCAATTACTTGATTTTATCTTAAAATCAGGTCCCACGGAGATTGTTGATACTGACTTGTTTGCAGTAATGGCAAAGAGACGTTCTACTAGAAAATTTTCTGATAAGCCTGTTGAAACTACTAAAATAGATAAAATAATTGCAGCAGCTGACACTGCTCCTACTGCTGGCAACTTTCAAGGCTTTGAAATTTTTTATATCAAAAGTCCTGAAAAGAAAAAACTTCTAGTTGAAGCTTGTAACAAACAATCCTATGTTGATGCTCCCGTCGTACTTGTTTTTTGTAAAAACCCTTCTAGAGTCAAATTTAATTTTTCTGATTACATACTTAAAAAATTCGCAATTCAGGATGCTACTCTTGCAGCAGGATATTCACAGCTGGCAGCTCAGGCTCTGGGATTAAGTTCGATTTGGATTGGAATGTTTGATGAACAAAAAGTAATGGATGTAATTACCACGGATTTAGTCCCCTCATCCATACTCTGTATTGGCTATCCAGAACAAACAAAATTCCCTAAACCGAGACGAAATCTCAAAGATTTGGTGCATGTTACATGGTAATCTTTGCCTAAAATTTGTGGCATCTATGATATTTGGATTGGGATTAGCTTTTGCATAATTCTAGGATTCTCTCCTCTTTTCCAAACGTATCTTGACTTTAATCTGGAAATGATGGCGTAAACTAATTTCAGAATAATAGAATAGTGTCCAGAAAAGATAAAACTACAAAGTAATAGTAATCATTAAATGCTAGTTTTCAAAAAATGAATTTCTGGGAAAAGATAAAAGAGAAATATGAATTCAAAAATAACAATACCAATAGTAATCGCCATTTCAGTTATGGTCACAGTAGGAATAATGCTTTCATTTGAGGGGTACGATCAACCACAAATTGTACAACATCCTACAACTGAAACTGTCTATGTAGATAAAACAAATTCAGAATTTTTCAAAGGAACTAATAATGTTAAAAAAATAGCATCACAAGAAGAACTAAAAAATATACTTGAAACTTCATCATTATTTGGAGAAAATTTCTATAACCTACAAGGCATAAACAGCAAAACAGCACGTTTTGCATTTTCTGAAGAGGTTTCAGTGGACATGGCAACAACAATATCAGCACCCATACTTAATGATGCTAAATTAGAATCAGGAGGATCTGACTATTCAACTACAAATGTTCAAGTTAAAAATGTAGATGAGCCAGATTATCTCAAAAATGATTCAGAATATGTTTACATTGTATCAGAAAATACACTCTCAATTATTGACGCATATCCTGCAGAAGAAGCAGAATTGGTTTTAAAGATCGCATTAGACATAGAGTCACAATACATTCGGAACATGTTTCTAAATGATGACAGACTAGTGATATTTTACAATGGGCAAAGCGATGATGAAATAATTCCACAGTACGACTTTGTTCCACGACGATCATATAGTCCAGTCACACATGCGTTAATTGTAGATGTATCAGATAAGGAACGCCCTACAATTCTAAAAGATTATTCCATAGACGGTCGTTTCATGGACGCACGAATGATTGGGAATTATGCATACTTTGTAACAAATAGTAATGTGGATTATCAATATCCAAGACTTCCAGTGATAATGGAAAATTCAGTAAGAATTATGACGCCAGATGCATTTTACTTTGATAATTTAGAACAGTTTTCAAACTTTAACACACTAACTGCAATTGATATTTTTGGAGATACAATAAATTCAGAGTCATTTCTAATGGGATACTCTGGTACATTCTATGTATCTGAAGATAATTTTTATCTTACATACCGACAAAATACGCCATTTGAATTTTATGAAAATTCATCAAAAGACAGATTCTTTGATGTTGTAGTACCATTACTGCCAAATAACATTCAAGAACAGATTAAAGAAATTCGAAAAGATTCTTCAACGAGTCTCACATCGCAATGGATAAAGATTTCAGAATTGATGCAAAAGGCATACAATCAGATGGACAAAAACGACAAAGAAAAATTATTTGAAAAAATCAAAGAAGCACTAAATGAATACGATATGAAAAACCAGGAAGATACCAGAAAAACAATAATTCATAAAATTTCAATTGATGAGGATAAAATTGACTATGTCGCTAAAGGTTCAGTTCCAGGCAGATTACTAAATCAATTCTCCATGGATGAAAGCGGAGATAGATTTAGAGTAGCTACAACTACAGAATACTACATTCAACATCAAGGGACAGTCCGTTCAAATGCAGTCTATGTTTTAGACGAACAACTAAACATTGTAGGAGAATTAGAAGAGATTGCTCCAGATGAGAGTATCTTCTCAGCACGATTCATGGGAGATAGGCTATACTTGGTTACATTCCAACAAGTTGATCCTTTCTTTGTGATCGATTTGTCTTCAGATAAACCAAAAATTCTAGGAGAATTAAAAATTCCAGGGTTTTCAAATTATTTGCATCCATATGATGAAGAACACGTAATTGGATTTGGAAGAGATACAAAAGAAATTGAAAATGGTAGAGTTCAGCAATTAGGAATCAAAATTGCCTTGTTTAATGTAGCAGATGTAAATAACCCCAAAGTTGCAGATGACATCATAATTGGAGATAGTTCAACTTATTCAGAAGCAACACGTAACCACAAAGCATTCTTCTTTGATAAAAAAAGTGGAGTGTTATCAGTTCCAATTAGTCAGGATAGTGAGATTCTTAATGAAATTTCAAGTTCCAAGATGATTGCAGAAGATTATAATCGCTGGAGTGGATTCTATGTATTTGATTTAGATAATTTAGGATTCAATCTTAAAGGAACTATAACTCATTCACTTGAGGATTCA
The DNA here is from genome assembly GCA_965205675.1 of Candidatus Nitrosopumilus sp. GTDB lineage: Archaea > Thermoproteota > Nitrososphaeria > Nitrososphaerales > Nitrosopumilaceae > Nitrosopumilus. The sequence continues at coordinate 525,887 of OZ242186.1, read as the reverse complement.
CGTTACTACGGAATGAGTAATGCAAGAACATTCTATATTGATGATGTCTTGTATACAGTATCTGAAAAATATTTGAAGATGAATTCTTTGGATAATTTACAAAAAATTAATTCGATAAAACTTGGAAGCACTGGAAAATTTATAGATTATATAGATGAAGGAATGATTCCTGAATCTAGACCAAGTGAATAATAGTTGAAACTCCTCGTCTATCAAACTCAACATCATTTTCAATTTCACTAAGAGTCACAGTGAATGATATTATATCACGAGGTTTTGCATATTCTGCATAAAGTTTAAGATGAATATCCAAGTTTTCAGACTCTTGCGTAGGCAAATTTTCTTCAGATAGATAAGCATCACATGTAGATTCAATTCTAAATCGATCATCTTTAAAATGAAAACCAAGCTTTATCTTTCGTCCTTTCCTTCCAACTCCTTTTACATTCACATCAATAATTCCAGGATTGGTTTCAGCATAACCAGATTTATGATTAACAAAGACACCAATTTGAAGAGGTTTACCTGCAGTAGCTTCTGCCATTTTCTGAATTCCGTCATTCATAACTACATCAACTGCCTTGATAGATTGTGCAACCTTGGCTATCCAATCATTGGTTCTAATAATAGTGGCACAAATACCTGCACGTCTTCTTTTATCTTCATCTTCAGGTAGCTTGTAGTAATCAACCCAAGCCTCATAGTCATGAGAAATATCTTCAATAAAATCAATACAAGTTCGTTTGTAGTCATCAACATTGTCAGTTCTTAGGGAGGCATCATCAGTTCTCATTCCATCATAATCCATAGGCATTGCCATATTCTCAAATATATCAAGTTCTAAAAAAACCAATCTTGATAGAAATTAATGGTTATAATAGGAATTCCTGAGAGGAGAATATGATATTTTCAGAGGTTATCACGGATTTACAATCTCAGTTAAAGAAAGATCTAGCACAGATTAGATTCCTTTTAAAGAAAAATCCTGCAATGGCATATACACGGATTGTCGAAATAGGTAAAGAAGTTGGAAAAAAATACAACATCAAACTAATTGTAAATTTTCCAAAGCAAGGTAAAATTGATGAATTTGAAAAATATGGTAAAAGAGATTTGAGTTTAATTGTAGATTATGACAAAAAAAGATTTCCAATAGATAGAGAGATCATCAAACAAAAAGCAATTGAAATGTTAGGAAATGTTAAAACAGAAGATGCATACATGTATGAAAATAAAGAAGGAGTCAGAGTGTTTACAGATGATTGGAAAATAGATATTTTACCACATTCAGTACACATATGGACTGACTTTGATGACAAAGTCACAGCATTTTGTAATTGGTTACTAGAAAATGCTTATGAAATGAAAAAGAAATAATAACATCTAAACTAAATACGTTCAAGTTCTTGAAGTAGCGTGTAAGCTTCAGTATTTTTTGGCTGAAGTTTGATTATGTACTTGCAACAAGCAATAGCCTCATCTTTTTGGTTTAATGCCAGATGAACGTTAGTTTTTAGAGTCAAAGTTTCTACATCTTCATTATCTAATCTGAATGCTTTTTCAAAATAAGGTAATGCATTTTTTGCATCATCTACAATAAAAAAAGCACTACCTAAAATAAACATAAAATCATGATCGTCAAAATATTCAGATTCTAAACTTTTTCCATATGATATAGCTTCATCATATTCACCATCTTTAAGCAGTTTCTTAATACGACGTTTAGGATGATTGAAAAGACCCACCATATTACTTCAAAATTTTCAAGAGATAATCACAATTTGAATGTAGACAAACTAGGAACTTATACTCAAAATACCTTCTTTAATTAAAAATTGAATGCCCTGTACAAAGGAATCATCATCTATTGCACCTTCAGCCCACCATCCTGCATTACTCTTAATCCAAGAGGGAATTTCATTACTAGTAAAAGTGCCTTGAGAAGTAGGAGGGATTTTCATCACTCCTTCTTTAATTAAAAATTGAATGCCCTGTACAAAGGAATCATCATCTATTGCACCTTCAGCCCACCATCCTGCATTACTCTTAATCCAAGAGGGAATTTCTTGTGTAGTAACGGGATCGGGGATTGTAACTGGAGATATTGAATCATCGCTGGCAAATATTTCAACAGGGATTTTTAGATAATCAGATGCAGATGGTGGAACTATGTATTCAGGAGATAGACCATAAATCCAAACTACATAGTTTGCAATACCAGGTTCTTCTTTAACAGTTATGTCTAGTAGAGCTTGTCCTGATGGGGAATAAAGGAAATTCCTACCTTCTTCTTGCGCAATTGATCTTAATGGTTTTAGATCATCATCTACAACAAGAAGATCATATTGAACTTGGTTCAAAAATTCAGTGTCGTCAAATTTATTAAGAAATTTAATTAAAAATTTTATTTCACAACCTTGAACAGGGTCTTCAGGACCATAAAATACATGAAGTTGATAATCAAAATCATTTGTAGGTTTTTTTATTGTGACTTCTTTTTCTATACCTGAATTACAACCTTCTGTAAAAAAATTTTCATAGTCAGGAATATCTGCAAATGGAGTCTGTAAAACATTTTCTTTATATTCTAATAATGAAAAAACATACTCTGGAGGAGGAATTCCTTCAGAAACATGTGTGAATGTTTGTGCCTTTACTGGAAATGGAAAATCATCAACTATCCAAACTTTGCTTATAGCACCACCAGTCTTCCATCCCACTTGAACAGTTTCCCAAGTACCAGCCGGAACCGTGACAGTTTCAATCATAACCGGGACTACTTGTTGACCACCAATATTACCAATTTTTCCCCAAGATGCTGCAGAAAAGTCCTTTGGACCTTTGCCACCAGAACTTCCATCAGAAGTTGCAAAAGCAGATAACCATGCTATTGAAGATTTGAATGCGCCTCTATACACTCCCAGAAATTCACTGCCACCAGTTGGTTCAGGAGCAATTTTGCCTAGCTCCATCTCACCTTTGATAACTTTGTTACCATCATAAACAACAACTTCTGCTAACCATTTATTTTCAGAACCAACTTGTTTGTCCCCTTTTATCCAAAAATCCATTCCAAATTCAACACATTCTTTGTAATCTACATGGCACATTGAATAAGAAAAATAGTCACCTTTTTTGAGACCTTCACCTGCAAACCACGAACCTTCCTTGTCAACACCACCAGCTTCAATTTGTGCATATGCAATTGAAGGCATTAACAATGCTAAAAATAATAAAGGAATAATTGAAAATAGGAAAAATTGTTTCAAACCTAAAAAAAAAATGTCAAACTGATATTTAATCTCATGGTTTCGCTTTTTTTATTTGATAGATTTATGACTTTTACGCCTAATCTCTACCTTTTCAGATAACCAGACTATCTACGATGGGCATATTCGTGAATATGAATTCATAGAAATGTAGACTATTTAATGTTCAATACAACAAACTATACTTCTAAAGAATCTAAGATTTTTGAGATATCAGTATTAGGACGTCCGTTCTTTGAAATGTTTTGTTTGGCAGGCGAGTTCTCTAAATAGTTTGGAATTTTATCTTTTATTCTTTGAGTATAAGGAGAGATAAGGTCATTTTTATAAAATACGCCTGTAGGTATTTTATTTCCCCACTCGAGGGATTTAATCAAAGCTTGAGATAGTTTTTCATTTACTTCAACTTCAGAATCATAATGTACTGTTGGTTCATAGCCATGGTCTTCTAGTTTGTATATTCTAGCATGTCGTTTTTGTGCCTCATCGACTAAATCTGATCCAGCATACCAATCCCTAGTGTTAAGATCATTGTAAGTTGGACATGGTTGTAACACATCAAGAAATGAAAGACCTTTGTGATTTACTGCTTGAACAATCAAATCCTTAAGATGTCTAACATCATATGAATACCCACGAGCTACAAATGTGAATCCACTTGCAACAGCTAACCCAATAGGGTTAACATTAGAATTTGTGTTAGGAGAAGGCAATGATTTTGTTTTCTCTCCTAATTTCAAAGTGGGAGATGCTTGTCCTTTTGTTAAACCGTAAACACCATTATCAAAAATAATGTAAGTCATATCCACATTTCTTCTTCCAGCAGCAACAAAATGACCAGCTCCAATTCCCAAACCATCACCATCACCACCTACAGCAACTACAGTTAACTCAGGATTTGCAATTTTTGCACCTTGTGCAAAAGTCAAGACTCTGCCATGCAAAGTGTGAACTCCATAAGTGTTGATATAATGAGAGGTTTTGCCAGAACAACCAATGCCTGAAAACATTGCGGCTTTATCTCGCTTTATTCCCATCTCAGCTAGAGCCATCTGAATAGCATTTACAATTCCAAAATCACCGCAACCAGGACACCAATCATTGTGAACATCTGTTTTGTAATCAGATACTTTAAGCGCCATGCATTAAAACCTCCCGTTTGTTTGCTTTGTTTTCAATAATTTTTTTAAGAGAATCATAGATTTCAGTACAAGTCATAGCTCGCCCTGTATATTTTAATATGAAATAATCAATGTCACGTCCAGTATTTTGTTTAAACAATTTTCCTAGTTGGCCTGAATGATTTGCTTCAATGTCAATAATCATCTTGGCATCTTTTAGCAAGAAATTTACATAATCAGTTGGGAAAGGATGAAGAAGTTTTAATTGAACAAATCCAATAGAAATTCCTTCTTTTTGTAACATTTCTAAAGCATCAAGAATTGGCCCCTTTGCAGAACCCCATGATACAATAGTATATTCTTCAACACCAAAAGATTTTACTTGTTGATCATCGGAGATATCTTTTAAGATTAAATCCAGTCTAGACATTCGTTTATCCATCATTTTTACACGCAAAACTGGATCCTCAGTGATATGTCCGGTTTCATCAGATTCATCACCAGTATTCCAAAAAATCCCATTATCAATTCCCAATCTAGAGCGAGGAGATATACCATCACCAGTAAATTCAAACCGTCTATAATTTCCATCAATTTTTTCTAATAATTTACCACGATTAATTGAGATTTTCTGAGGATCAAATCTCTTACAGGTAATTACAGAACTAGCTTGGAATTTATCCATAAGATGAATTACAGGAACCTGGAAAATTTCAGCATAATTAAAACAATTACCAGTATCATAGAAGCTTTCTTCAACATCACCAGAGGAATAAACAATTTTTGGAAAATCTCCATGGCCTGCATAAATGGAGAAGAGTAAGTCATCTTGTCCATGTCTAGTGGGCAAACCAGTAGAGGGTCCACTTCTTTGATAATTAGTAATTACAACAGGAACTTCATTAATTCCGGCCCAACCTAACATTTCAGTCATTAGTGCAAATCCTGGTCCTGAAGTACAAGTAGAGGAACGAGTTCCAGTTAAGGCACCACCAATAGTCATTCCCATGGCACAAATTTCGTCTTCTGTTTGAATAACAGCTGTAGACCCAGGCCTATCATCTATGATTTCCAACAGTTCATTTGATTCTAGAAAAACAGATTCATCAGATGCGGGAGTAATTGGATAATAAGGTTGGAATCTACAACCACATGCCATTTTTCCTAATGCAGTACCATGAAAACCTTGAACTAAAAGGGTTTCAGATTCTTTTTCAGTTCCAGGTAAAGTATGAATGAAATTTTCAAATTTTACAGTTGCAAAATTATATGAATAATTTGCTGTTTGTTGATTAATTTTAGCAATTTCAGGTTTTTTTGAAAAGATAGATTCAATAGTTTTTTGTAATGAATCAGGAGACATTTTTACTAGTCCCAAAGATAAAGAGACACCGATTACATTATACATTCTAACTAATCCTTTCAAACGAGGGTTTTTAGTTTCTTCAGAAAGAGTTTCAAGAATAGATTTGAAAGATACAGGGAAAAGTTTAACACCATTATCTTTTGCAATTTCTAAAACACCGGCAACAGTAAATGGTTTATTTTTTAATTCAAGTTCTTTGTGCAATCTTTCTTTGAAAGGAGCATCAAGTGTATGTACAGAATCAGTTTTAATTCCTTCTAAATCAGAATCATAGATTATTCCTCCATCAGATACTATCTCATCATAATGACGAAATATTGTTTCAGCATCAAATGATGCCATAAGATTTACAGCATTAACATTTGAGTGAATTTTTTGGCTAGAGACTCTTACTGTAAAGTAGCTGTGTTCTCCTTTGATGTTAGAATAAAATTCTCGTTTACCAAATATTCTATATCCCATTTCAGCGCATACTTTGGAGAAAATATTTGCACCAGATTCAACACCACTTCCTTGAGGACCTCCAATTAGCCAAGTAAAATCAACAGAGCTCATAATAAATCTCCTCTATTTTGAACTATAATGATATGTACAGTCAATATGATCAACCCCCAGTTGCTGCATCAAACAATGCACATTCACATTTATCACGCTCTCCACAATAAGGGCATACACAGACACATTTTTCAATCGAATTTCCACATTCTATACAAATAGCAAATTCTTCTTCTTCAACTTTAGAAGACATTAAAAAGATTACAAAGAAATCGTATAAATGGTTTGAGATGAGTATCAAGACTGATGAAAAAGAAAATTTTTCTTACAAGAACTTTACATGACTTTGCATTAAAAGAATTAAGAAAAAAATATCAAATTGAAATTCATTCTGGAAGAATTCCGATTTCACAAACAAAATTGCGATCAAAGATTAAAGAAATTGATGGGTTGATTTGTTTTCCATATGATATCATTGATAAAGATACAATCAACAAAAGTCAAAAACTAAAAGTCATTAGCACATATAGTGTAGGTTTTGATCATATAGATACAGAATATGCCAAGGAAAAGAAAATCCGAGTAGGATACACGCCAGAGGTATTAACAGATGCAACAGCAGACATGGCATTTTTATTGTTACTTGATATTTCAAGAAGAGCTACTGAAGGAGATAGAATTATTCGCAAAGGAGATTGGAAAGAAATCTACGGAGCATTTGACTATGTCGGAGTAGATCTTCAAGAAAAAACAATTGGAATTTTGGGTTTAGGTAGAATTGGCAGCACACTTGCCAAGAGAGCAAAAGCATTTGATATGAAAATAATATACCATAACAGAAAACAAGTTTCAAAATCTAAAGAAAAATTGCTAAATGCAAAATATGTCTCATTTGAAGAATTAATCAAAGAAAGCGATTTTATTTCAATACACGTGCCACATACAAAAGAAACAAACAAATTATTCAATATGAAAATTTTTAAAAAAATGAAAAAAACATCATTTTTGATTAATACCTCAAGAGGAAAAGTAATCAATGAAAAAGAATTAGTCTATGCACTCAAGAAAAAAATCATCGCAGGAGCAGGTTTAGATGTATTTAGTGAAGAACCAATTAAAAAAAATCATTCACTAGTAAAATTATCAAATATTGTTCTTGCACCACACATAGGCAGTTCTACAAAAGAGACAAGAATCAAAATGACAAAAATAACTGTAAAGAATTTAAATTTAGGGATTAATGGAAAAAAACCAATTTATTCAGTAGGATACTAGTTTTCACGCATGAATTGAGATCTCATCAAATGTGCAGTTTTTATATCTAAAACACAATCTAAAAACAGATTGAAAAAATTCAAACATACAAATGAAGAATTAGAATTAGCTAAAGTACAGTCTGAAAAAGAAAAGAAGAAGAAAGAATCCGAAGAATAGTATTTTTTCTCCTTGTCTTTTTCAGACAAGGTTTTTTTAAAATTTAATGTGAGAAGAAAACTTTTGATTTAATTGATCATAAACATTTTTTCGCTTAACAGACAATTGTTTAGAATCATCATACATTTTTGTAAAAAATACTGCAAGAATACGTTCATCATTTTCATCAAAAAATCTAACACTAAAACTAGTTTTTTCAGGTTTTCCCTCTTGAATAAATTCTGCAGATTTTATCAACTCTGAATTAATATGCATATGTGCGGGGCTATCATTATCACCAATTGTAATCCATTTGTCTTTTTGGCGAATACTAAGAGAATTATTTCTAATCTCACTGATTGCGCCGCTATTTTTGATAATTAATAAGACATCATCAATTTTTATTAAATCAGATAGCAATTCAAAGAGCAACAAGACATCTTCAAAACAAGATTATTTCAATTTTCTGAACGATTCATGTCAATTTGAACAAAATCATCAATATCACCATGTACACAATCAGTTCCAACTGCCTTTACAGGTGAAAAACTAATTTTTCCATCATGCATTTTACCTTCACGCTGCAACATGCCTATTTTTCCAGAAACAATTTGTTTATGTTTTTGACATGTTACCCCTACCATGTATTCATCATTTCCTGCAGTAATGGATACGATAAATTGAGGTGGATTTACACATTGATTTCCTTCTTCCATGACAGAGCATTTATCAGGTAACACAATCAGATTCAAAGTTTTATCTGATATTAACCTTAATTCTCACAGATTTAATTTATTATCAACTAAACCAAATTAAAATTGAAAGTTATTGGTACGCAATTTTGATGTTGTAATTATTGGAGGAGGCATTCTTGGAGCTTCGATATCATATTTTTTATCATTTCTAAATAAATCAAAAAAAATAGCAGTCATAGAACAAGCTCATAATGTTGCTTTTCATACAAGCGGAAGAAATACCGGGAAAATTCACGCACCATATCTATACAACCCAGAAAAGAAAAAGCTATTTGCAAAATCAGCATTTCAGGGTTATGAAATGTGGAAAACATATGCAGAATTAAAAAAACTTCCATTCAAGAAAGATGGTGTAATAGAAATTGCTTTAGATGAAAAAGAAATTAAAACTCTTGAAAAATATCTTAGATGGGGAAAGCAAAATGGATTGGAAGACAAAGATATTGAATTGATGAATAAAGAAGAATTAAAAAAAATAGAACCAGAAATAAAATGTGAATCAGCGTTATACGTTTACAAAGACGCATCTGCGAATTATTCATTATTCACAAATTCAATAATAGATGACAGTAAAGTAAATGGTACAACAGTTCTATTAGATACAAGAGTTACAAAAATAAAAAAAGAGAAAGAATTGTGGATAATTACACTAAATGAAAAAGAACAAATTCATGCAAAATTTTTCATCAATGCAGCTGGAGGGGAAGCTGTGGATCTTGCACATGGTATTGGAATAGCAAAAAAATTCACAGACGTCCATTTTAGAGGGGAATACTGGAAGTCACCAAAAGAATATAACAACTTGGTAAAATCAAGCGTATATTCAGTTCCTGAATTTCCCGAATACCCATTTTTAGATCCACATTGGATTTTAAGAGTAGATGGAAGTTGTGAGATTGGACCAAATGCGATTCCAGTGTTTAGTCCATATGGATACGACATAACAGAAAACCTCAAAGAATTTATTCCAAAAATGCTAGAAATGTTAGGTTCAGGTGCAAGAAAAGTAATTTTTGACAAACAATTCCAAGAACTTGCAATTAACGAAATACAATCATCCATGTCAAAAACAGCAATGGTAAATAGAGTAAAAAAATTTCTTCCAAAAATAAATCCAGATAAAATTACTGAAAAAGGTACAGCAGGAATAAGATCATCAATAATTGATGAGAATGGAAAATTTGTACCAGATGTAATCCAAATAGAAGATGAAACATCATTTCATATTTTAAATTATAATTCACCAGGAGCTACAGGAGCATTATCATTTTCTGCACATATAGTAAATCAACTAAATGAAAAAGGATTATTACTCAACGAGAAGCAGGATATAAAATGCGGCCCTTGGAAATTTAGCGAGATCATAGAAAAAATACAATAAGACATACAAAAATAAAAGAGAATTATCTTATCTTGTATCTAAGAATAGCCAAGACAGAATTATGAATATCTAGTTTTTTAATTATATTTGGAGAAGATGCAAACTCGATTGTGGCAGAAGTATTTTTTGCAATTTCAAGCATCTTTATGATATTTTTAAATTGAGAATTAGTATGATAACTTCCAGATACGATTAAGGTATCTACTGCACCAATTTCTAATGCTTTGTAAATTACACTGTTTTTTTTAGCAGTCAAGCCATCTTTGTATAATTTTTCATATTTTTCAAATAGTTCTGCTACTAGTTTACGTCGATGTTGATACAAATGATGAATGATTTTCTCATGAATGTCTTTAATTGAAGTAGAAAAAGATAGATTTTCTACAAACCGACATTTTATCATCAATTCTGAATCGAGCTCATCATAGAATTCTGTTTTTGCAGGACCAATTCCACCCAATAAAATTAATTCAGAACCAGAATCCATTATTTTTGTTTTATTTGCTATTTTCTTAAAGAAAACATGAATTTTTGTTTGTCTTGCTCGTAAAAATCTCCCTTGGCTTTGCCCTCCTTTTCTATGTCTACCTTGTAAATTGATTCTAAGCTTGGCTTCTTGTAATATTTGACTTCCATGGAATTTTTGTATTCGGGCAGTTTTTTGATCAAGTGTAATCAATAATACATTACGATGAATTTTTAGAATATCACTAAAGGGTTTGACATATGGTTTTTTACTTAACATGTAGATGTAAGGAAGTTTTTTTGAAGTTCCGATTTCTTTAATCATTATTTTGCCATTATTCATCCAACCAAAAATACAAAGAGTTTTAATAAATTTACCAGCAGATGAAGGATTATTTTTTAATTCTAAAATTCGCTTTTGAATTTTTGATTCGATTTTTTTAATCGTTTCATTTCGTTTACTTTCGTTTAGCAAAGAAATAGTCTCATTTCCTTTGCCATACGAATAATACACAGAAACACAACGAGAATTGATCTTTTTGATCTCATATAGAAACTGATTAAGAGACAGCCATTCAGAGGGGGTAATTTCAGAAATTTCCAAAGGGTTCAGTAATTAGAGAAACAAGTGTTCATATAAAATTTAGAATTAGAAAAAAGGTGTCAGGAGAGAGTCAAGACATATTCTAGTCTCGTAACAAGTAGAATTTACAGTGTTTTTAATCAAAATCAAGGATGTGTCATAAATAACGAATACAAATACAATGATTTTAAGTGTTCTTTTAAAATCTATACATTGTTCAAGTATCCTTTAGAATCATGAAGATGCCTAAAAAAGAATTTGAACGTAAACGATTATTCACATTAGGTGTTTTTTGTGTTTGTTTATGATTGTCGCAATTCAAGCATTTTTGTTATTTATACCCTAATTCAAACCAGAAATTCATCATCTAGAATTGTTTTTCTGGAACTGCCTAATGTCAAATTTTACTCAAAGTACATATCTCAACTAATTATTGATTTTTCCTCAAGTAACCTAATATAGGACACAAAATTTTAAAACAAAATGCAGGTAATTACTGAAGATAGATTAGCACTTTTTGTAGAAATGGAATCTAAATACGAACATAAAGATGCTGAATATTTTATTTCTCTTTTAGATCATCCTGATTATGTAGTACGGACAAGAGTTGCATGTATTTTAGTTGATTTTGGAGGAGAGGATAAAGTTCCTCATATTGCTAAAATTCTAAAAAATGATGAAAATGAATTGGTACGTCATGAAGCTGCTTTTGCGTTAGGCCAAATGTCTTATTCTAGTGCCATTCCTCCTTTAACTGATGCCACTCTTAATGATTCTAGTATGTTTGTACGTCATGAAGCTGCAATAGCTTTGGGTGTAGTCGGCTCTAAAGAAGCAAAAGAATCTCTCCAGAAAGCACTAAATGATTCTGAAAAATCAGTCGTTGAATCGGCTGTTGTTGCATTATCTAACATTGAATTTATGGAAAAGTTAAGTAAGAATGAAAAGTTTGCAAAGTTAACAGGTGGATGAGATGAATTTTTCTTATGGCATTATTGGCATAGTTGGAGTTCTTGCAGCAATTTCAATTGGTTTCATATCTATGGAGCCAAATGAGATTATTGAACCAAGAATAATCACTGTTGAAGAAAAAACTGTTGCATGTACTATGCAATGGCATCCTGTTTGTGGGGTTGATGGTAAAACTTATGGGAATCAATGTGGTCTTGATGCTGCAGGTATTGAACTAGATTATTCTGGCGAATGTCTAATTGTACAACCTCAACCAACACAAACGACTTCCATTGTTTTAATTCCTCTAGGAGTTGCAGTTCCAGGCTGTGAAGATACTGACGAATGTTATTTACCTTATGAAATTACTGTAGATGTGGATACCTCTGTTATTTGGAGTAATGATGATTCAGCAGCACATACTGTTACAAGCAGTAACTTTAATGCCGATGTAACTGGAATACTTGATTCGGGTTTATTTATGGCAGGATCTACTTTTGAATTTACATTTACTGACGTAGGAACCTTTGAATATTTCTGCCAAGTTCATCCTTGGATGACTGGTCTCGTTAATGTGAATTAAAGTACTGTAACTTTACTTCCTTGTTCGGATGATTCAAATTTGTAAATCTGTTCAACCGTTGAATCTTCAAAAATTTCTGCATCATGAGTAATAATCAAGAATTGCATTTTTGTTTCGGACTTGGAAATATCGGACAATTGTGATAATACGTTTACTAGTGATTTTCTTCTTTCTGCATCAAGATGTGTTGTGGGTTCATCTAAAATCATCAAGTTAAGATTTGATATCCCCAGAAGACTTGCCATACCTAATCGTAATGATAATGCTACACTTACTTTTTCTCCACCGCTTAGTGATTCTAATTCTAAAACTTCATTTTTAGAATAACATGCTATTGAGATATCCCTTGTTTTTTCTGATAACAAAATTCTTTGGATTTTTGTATTAAGTGATGTGAGATATTCTGATGCTTTTGTAGAAATTGAATTTAATGCCCAAGATCTTAAACTTGTAGCTACTGGTCCATCTCTGCTAAAAACATTCATTTGAATTTCATTTAGGTTTGCAACATATTCCTTTACAGTTTTTAATTCCGTTATCGCTTTCTCAATTTTATTAATTTGTTCTTCACCTTTGAGAATTGTTTCTGAAATTGCACCTATTTGTTGATCAATTTGAGATAGATTCATTTGTTTTTCATTTACTAACATCTTAAGTTTATTGAACTCTTGTTCTTCAAATCCTTTTATTTCATTTTCTAGTGTTATAATATTCTCAAAGATCATTTTTGCATGTGTGTCTATTGGTGCCATTTCCATTAAATTCTCATTGATGGTCAGAGGGTTTTTTTGTTTTTTTGTTTCTGTGTCTTCTTGAATTTTTTTTAGTTCTTCTTTATTATTAATTGAATAAGCTCTTAATGTGGCTTCTGCATCTCTTGCTTTTTGTAATTTTATCAAAAACTCTTTCTTTTTTTGATTGTATATGTCTAATTCTTTTTCTTTTTCTTTGATTTGATTTTGAAGTTCTGAGATTTCTTGATGAAGATGTTCTTCTTGAAATAATAAATTTAATTTTTCTACGTCAGAATCACATAAAGGACATTTATTTTCTTTTAATTGTAGTTTTGATGCAATTAATAATTTTTCTTTCAATGATGTAGTTTGATTTATCATACTTTGAATTTTCGTATTTGAATCCGCTACAGCTTTCTCTACTTTTTGAATTTTAGATTCTAAATCTGGTTTTAAAGATGCATGTTCAAAACATCCTTCGCAATCGTGAATTTTACGCTCATTTTCATTTATTTCATGCTGAATTTCATGAATTGTTGCTTTTGTATATTCTGACAGCTCTTTTTTTCTTAATTCTAATTGATTGATTTTATCAATTTTTGGCATGTCTGTTTCGATTTTTTTTCTGAGATCATCTACTTCAATTTTTAATTTTTGTTGTTTTAACTCTAAAGTATTTTTTTTTGGTTTTGTTTCTGTATTTTCTTTTTGATATTTTTCTAAATCTCGTTGTAGAATTTCTATATGTGTGTCATCGTAACCTGTCGTGTCTCTGATTTTTTCTCTAAATTCTTTGTTAATTGTTTTCATTGATTCGGATGCTACATCAAGCTTGTCAATACCTATAATCGTATTAAGTAATTCTTTGAATTCTTTGGGTTTTGCATTAATTATTGTATTTAATTCCCCTTGTTGAACAATTGATGCAATTTTTAATTTTTTAAAATCTAAACCTATGGTTTTTTCAATTTCCTGTGTCATTGATTCCTCGAATTGTTTTCTCTCTCCTGCAGCCAACTCAACACGTTTCTCGTTTATTATTTCTGCAAATGTTGCAGTAAGTGTTCCTTTGCTATCTATTTTTCTTACTGCTTCAAATTGTTTATCGTTAATCAAAAATCCTATTTTTGCAAATCCTTGATTTGAACCTCTTTTAATCAAACTTTTGTTTGATTTTCTTGTATGTTGACCAAATAATCCAAATGTAATTGCGTCTATTATACTTGATTTTCCTGCACCATTATCTCCTACAAAAACCGTAACCCCTTTTTGAAATTCCAATTTTGTATTTGAATGTGATAGAAAATCCCCTAGCTCAATTGATGTAATCATGATTTTTCTCCTTTTTGTATTTCTCAAAATTTTCAAAAATAATTTGTGATGCTTCTTTAATTTCGCCTGAGGCTAAAATTGGGAGCAATTCTTTGATTGCAAATTTGGCTGTTTGTTCTGAACCTAATGCACCAACAGATAATCTGTACATTTCATCATCTATGACATTTGGTCTGTCAAGAAATACTGAAGAATCTAAAACATGTTTTGTACTAATTCTCCAAAAACATCTTAGTACCAATGAGTTTAATCTGGTAATTTGTGTCTGAATATGATCTGTGTCTATATTTTCGCCTTGGATTTTTATCTCCACAATGGGTTTTTTCCTTTCGATTACTATTTTTTCAGAAATTTCCTTTATTGTTTTTGATAATTCTTGATATTCTGTTTTGAATGAAATTTGTGGTCTTGCATCTAGTTCTATCCAATTGGGCTGGGCATCTTTTCCAGAAATATCTACTTCGAAGAATCCTTTTTTTGTATTTTTAATTCCTTCACTTGTTGTTAATTCTGTGGAACCAGGATATGCTACTGGTCCACTAAGGTGATTGAATTGTTTGACGTCTCTGTCGTGAAGATGTCCCATTGCATAATATGTAAAATTCTTTGGCAAATCTGTGGATTGTAATTCTCCTGCAAACTTGTTAAACTCTGTAATTCCTTGATGTAAAACTAAAATTTTATGACCCGAATAATCTTTAATTTTATTGTCTATTCCAGTAAATTTTTCTTCATATTGTGAAACTTCAGCTTTTCTTATTTTATCAAAACCTGCCAACAATATACCTTTGTATTCTATCGGATTGCCCTGACCGATATATCTTGAAAAATCTAAATTATGATATACATATGGAATTGGCGTTGTTCTAATTCTACTAATATCATGTTCCCCTAAAATAAAAAATGAATCAATATTATTTTCTTTTAATCTTTTTAATCCATTTGCCATTTGTATAATGGCAGTTCCATTTGGATTTGGAACATGAAAAATATCTCCTGCAAATATTGTAAAATCTACATGATCTTTGATTGATGTATCTATTGCTTGATTAAATACATCGTACACATCCTGTACTCGTTCTTCTGAACCGTACTGTACTAACCCCAAATGTGTATCGGAAATATGTGAAAACAACATTAGTCTAATAACAAATCTTTTTGTACCAATCCCTGTGTTGATTCTACAGCTACCTCTTTCATTTTATCTGCCTTTGCCCATGCATTAACTGCACTTTGATCTGCTCCCATAATTTTTTCCTTTACTTCCTCGACATGAACTAATGATGGAAGATTTGTCCATTGTCCAACTAGTATTGCATCTCCCACATTGAGTGATGTCAACTGAGCGATTAATTCACGACTAGTTGACTCTGTTGCTGAGGCTATTTGTCGTTGATCATCTTCTTGAATTATTTTCATTATTGCAAATGATCCCATTTGACTTAATACATTTAGATCAACACTACGGGGTCTCTGAGAAACCACTCCTAACCCCAACCCAAATTTCCTACCTTCTCTGGCAATTTTTGCAGCCCAATATTTTGCACTAGTATCATGATCTTTTGGAATGAATACGTGAGCTTCTTCAATGATTACAAAAATTGGTGAATTAAATCTAAAGTCTCTACCTCTTTTTGTTTTACCATGTCGTGCAATACTAGCATCTTTTCTATCTTTGAGTAGTTGCTGCAAATAAAATCCAACTGCAACGTTTGCTTGTTTTTCAGATAATTCTGAAATATTTAGAATGTTTATTTTGCCTTCTTTAATAAAACCAATTGGATCTCCTATATCTGGATCTAAAATATCTTCAAATCTTCTTTGTGCTTCTTCTATAATATCTTGAATTCGGTATGCAGATGTTCTGATCTCTTTTAATTTTTTATCATCTGAAGTCACAATAGAATCTACTTCATTTTCTAACTTGTTCCAAAATTTTTTTGATTCTTTAACTTGTTTTGTGAATGCCATTCTTAAAACTCGTTGTTGTACATTTGCACTATCTCTAATTTCAAGTACTTCTGAGAATTGATCAGTATCTAACAATCTTGGATTTATTTTTGCATCAATTACATTTATGTGAGGAATGTTCAGACTTGTATAGTCGTTGTGGTAATCAAAAATTATTACAGTTCCTTTTAATTTTGAAATTTGTTTGGTCACTAGAGATACCAAATTACTTTTACCCATACCAGTCATTGCTAAAATTCCTAGATGTCTTGACACAATTTTATCTAGATTTACTCTAGCATCAATTAATTTATTTCGTAAAAGATTTCCTATGCTAACCCATCCATCTTTTTTAGGACTAAAAATTTCTTCTAGATCTTGTTTGCTCGGTAATGTAATTTCTGTGCCTGGAATCGGTGGAACAGCCGGTATAATTGATTGTCCTTTTCGTAGCTTTTCTAAAAATCCTAAAATCCCGATATGTGCTGTAAATGTTTTATCTCTTTTGTTTAGTTCTGCAATTTCTGTACTCTCTGATGCTTCATCAAAATTTTTAACATCTGCAAATGCTGCACTGGATACGGCAGATCTTTCTACCAATCCTAATATCTCTCCACCATCTGAATTTATTTTGATATATTCTCCTACTGATAGTGCTCTTGAAGTAATTGCTGTAATTCTTGTTGGTTTTGATTCTCCAATAACAAAACCTAAACTCAACCCAATACCTCCCGTGAACCTATTTCATTACTTAGTCCTAACAAACTTACCATCTTTCCAATCTCTTTATCAGATATTTTACAGCTATTATGTGCAAGTTTTAATACATATGGATATCCTCCAATACTAGTTTTGTATAATTTGTTCATAATTGATTTGATTTCATTTTCATCATGTTGATCTCCTAAAAATTCTAATTTGATTATTGGAGTAGAATTGCTTAATCTTACAAATGTTGAAGAAATTATTTTATCCATTCCGTATTTTTTTTCTACAAAAATTTTACTAAATCCAGGTCTATTTGTTACATGATTGTAGTAGAAAATATCTCCTGCAAGTGAATCTAAATGTTCAAATTGTTTTTTTGTGTTTGATGTTTTTGCTATGAAAATTACATTATCTTTCTTTTTCATTATTTTTACAATCTGTGATCCTAAATTTGCTTGTCTAGTCATTAATTGAGAATGTAAAGAACCATCCATCAATACCATGTCTACACTGTCAATTGTTTTCTCACATGATTCAATTTCCATTTTACTTGCAATACTTGAAATATCGTCAGCAGAACCCAACCCAGATTTGTGTAAATCTACTAAAATTTCCCCATCCGATTTTATTGAAACTGCAGTAGTTGCCCACAACTCAATACCTTGAAATTTTGTATTGTTGAAACTGCTATCAATCCCTGCTGTAACTATTTCTTCTTTTATAGGCGTAAATTCCCTCCAATTATTCCGTGCTTTTTGTAAAATCTGTTCAAATTTTGGCCCTCGTAGAATTGAGAGCATTTTCTCTCTATTGACTATTGCATCTCGGTATACCGTATTGAGCACAACAATACTTTGTAGGTTTGAATAAAATCTTTAGGTTATACTGAATCTTGACAAGACTGATCCATCAAATCCTTTATCCTATCTTACCTTTGAGGATGATCTTTTCATCTGTATTTGATGGCGTTGATTTGTCAATGTATCTAATTTCATATTCGTCACCAATGTGAATTGTTTTTCCGTCTAACTGACGTGGAATCTTAATCTGAACTTCAAATATGTTTGAATTAGGTCCAGTCTCTATAAGATATGATGAATTTGCATCAAATTTTGGATTAGCTAAAGTTGTTCTAATTCCGCCATCTCCCCTATATTCTAATTTATTTAGTGAAATTCTGTCTTCTTCATGTGAATCTCTATTTGCATCGGGTTCGTAGATTCTAACTGTAAAATCATGGCCGATTCTAGATCCTCCTCCAACTGTTTGAACTTTTGCAAAGGTTTTAGTTAATAGAATTGATTTTACTAAGATTTGTTCTTCTCCCGAATAATCTGATTCATCTAAATATTTTATAACTATAATGTCATCTTGGCTAGGCACCTTCCCATTAATTGTTTCAGGCAATTCTAATGTGAGATAAAATTTTCCTGTGTTTGGACCTGTTTCTATCATATTTGCTGGGCCTTCTATTGATACTCCATTGATTGTAAACTCAAATAGTCCCTTAGTTGAAATTACTTCTACTCCATTATGTGCAATATTCAAATCATGATCTGTAATGTAAAAATTTACAATTGATGCAGATGATGCTGGTATTGTTTCAATTTTTTTTTCTGATGCTTGAAATGATTTTTCAACGATATTCAAATCTGTAAATTTTATTGATTTTGCCAACAATCCTATTTTTTCCATTTTTTCAGCGGTTTCGGGTTTTACACATGCAGATAACCCATTTGTACGAATTACTAATTCTAATCCTTCGTTACAAAGAACGTTTTCTGGCAATATACCTTGTTTCATTTGTTGCCTTGGGGATTTAATTTCACCATTCGCTGGAAGGATAATTGATGTTGTTAGGCAAAATATTATTCCTATGAGTATAACATAGTTTAAAAACTGCAATAGTGTAAATTGCATTCTCTTATTTTAAATATATTTACTATAATTCATCTGTAATTCTAATTATTTTTCTTGTAATTTTTGATTTGTAGATTAGAATAAATTAAGAGGTGTTTCTAGTTCTTAATGATTGAAAAAAATAGGTTTGTTGGGCTGTGGAGCAATAGGTACTCAAATCGCTCTTGCAATTGATTCTGGAAAAATTCCGGGTTCTTTAACTCATGTTTTTGATACATCTAAAGAAAATGCAATCAAACTAGTATTACAATTAAATAACAAACCAGAAATTGTAGAAAACTCACATTTACTATCTTCCCATCCTGTTAACATTGTTGTGGAAGCAGCTTCTCAAGATGCTGTAAAAGATGTCGGATTGAGTGTTTTACAAAACAAACGTGATTTAATGATCATGAGTGTTGGAGCGTTATTGGATGAATCCATTTATGATATTTTGTCTGATGCGTGTCGAGATTTTAAAAAAACTATTCTTCTCCCATCAGGTGCAATTGCCGGAGTGGATGGTCTTAAAGCTATTAGGGGCGAATTGGAATCTCTATCTATCACCACTACAAAACATCCTAATTCATTAAAAGGTGCAAAGTTTTTTGAATATTCAGAGATTAATTTAGATTCTATTAACTCATCAACAACAATCTTTGAAGGTACTGCAAAAGAAGCAGTGTCGTTGTTTCCTGCAAACATCAATGTAGCTGCTTTACTTTCTTTATCTGGAATCGGTAGTGAAAAAACGGATGTAAAAATTATCGCTGATCCTGACACTGATAAAAATACTCATCATATTGAGGCTGAAGGAAAATTCGGAAAAATGATTTTTACAATTGAAAATTACCCGGATTTAAATAATCCCAAAACTAGTCGATTGGCAATTTTATCTGCAATTGAAACTTTAAGAAAATATTGCTCAGATAACATTCAGATTGGTACATAACATGGCAATAATGTTAGAATTATACATGCAAATTATTTTTATACGTTTTCTCTCTTTTCAAACATTAGAGAATGATTCCAAACAAAAAATATGCAGACATATATCCATATGAAGCTCATATCCTCAATGCTATCTTCATCTCTTCGTTAGGATTGTTTGCAGTTACCAGACGAGGCCTTGTCTCTCTAGATTTTAACGCGACTTGCAGTCCTAACTATAATTTTCCACAAACTCTCACATCTCCTTTAGCATCCAATAAATCGCCCATAGTATTTTTGATACACCAACCTTGTTTTGTGATAAAACCATGATGTATGGTATCAACAAAATTTCTAACTGATGGCACATCTTCTGTATATGCACACAACTTGTGAGAATCGTTGAATCTTTCAATATCTGTAATTTCTGATGATGTCATTATTGCAGAATAATCACCAATTCCAAGAATTGAGTTTATTAGTATTATATCAGGATTGGTCTTTACAATCGCATATACTTTAGAATTAATCTCTGCAATCTACAGATTCAAATAACTTATCTGTCGTAGGAATCTATCCATTCTAGAATCTCCTAGTGTCTTGAGTCTTCTGTAGTATATTTCAGTGAACGTGACACCAGTGATTTTGATTCCGTCCATCTTTTTTCTAGATATTGTATATGCAGTAAAGATGGACTCAATCCTGTACAAGAGATGTAAACATTTTTTGCTATTTTTAAAGTTATTTTCTTTTTAGATTTTTTTTAAACCAGAGTTTTTCCTCAATAGCAGTTGAATTTACAAACTCCTGATCTGAAATCATTAACTAGACGTCTTGCGTAATTATTTCTAGGCGTGAATTTTGCTGCAGGATTTTTCAAATGAGTTGAGAAATTTGAATTTTCAGGTATGAATTCTGTTAAAATACAAAATTTGAGAAAAAATCTCTATAATTACGCAAGAGGTCTACTATACATCTAAAAATATCACCAATTTCTTTCAGAAATTGACATGCATCATTTTTTGCTTCAGAGCAAGATCTATCAAACCCTTTTCTATCTCAACTTCAAGGGAATAATTCTTTACGCCATAAATTTCCAAAAAACTTTCAGGAGCCAAATCCAATTGAGTAAAAAAACGATAAATATCATGAGCATTAACAAGCATCACATACGCTTTAGAACAGTTTGTATAACATGAAACACAAGGAAATTCTCCAATTTCAGTATGACTATAATTGGCATAATCTACAAGTAATTTCATAAATAATTAAAATAAATTTCATCGATTAGATCTGTAAAATTTTAATTTGGTGGGGGTTCCAGATTATTATGAAAATTCAAGAAGACACAGCAATAGTGCTTTTTGATAATCAATGTTATTTGTGTACAAAATTTGCAAAAATAATTAGTTTTTTTGCAAGAGATAAAATTACAATTATAGGGCATTATTCAAAATTTGGAGAAAAAATACGAGAAGAGATTCTAGATGAAACAGCTTTGGATATGTTTTGGTTTATTAATAAAAAAAAAGCACGCGGTGGAAGAGCCGCTTTATTTCCATTGATTAAATCAATTTTATTTGGAAAAACAAAGAGAGTGTCAAATATTAGAATAGAAGATGAATGTCAACAAGATTGTAAAACAGTAAAAGCTGTATTTGTAAGATCTGCAAGTTTGATTTTCAATAGTAAAATAATAGATCTAAGTAAATCTAAATAATGCTTCAGAAATAGAAAACTATAGTGAAAATTAAAATTGAGAATTCTGCAAAAAAGAAAACAAATCTTCTATGTGGATTTGTATTAGAAAATTCGAATAAGGTTTTGGGATTACCAAAATTTGATACTAAAACAACATCAGCACTTAATCAATCTCTAAAAGACATGGAAGGGAAGTTAGGAAGATTAAGCATAATTCCAGTACCTAGAAAAAATTCAGTGCAAAGAATTCTACTTGCAGGTATAGGTAAAAAAGAAAATATAACAAATGATACAATTAGATTTGTTTCAGGAAAAATTGCTCAAAAAGCAAGAGAGTTAAAATTAAAAGAATTTTCAATCATAGCACCTCCAAATTTTATGATTGAATCAATGTCTACAGTTACTCAAATCATTGAAGGTTCCAAAATGTCTCTTTACAAATTTGAAAAATTCAAGACAGAAAAAGTAGAAACATCTCCAAATCTTACAATTGTTGTTTCAAAATCAAAAAAGATTTCAAAAGACATCAAGACAGCAGAAATTGTTGCAGATGGTGCAATATTTACCAAAAGTATTGCAAATTTACCTCCAAACGAATGTACACCTGCAACATTGGCAAACTTTGCAAAAAATATGGCTAAAAAAAATAAAATGAAATGCAATATTGTTTCAGAGCCAGAATTAAAAAAGAAAGGTTTTGGTGGAATTTCAGCAGTAGGTCAAGGAAGTATCAATCAACCAAAATTAATTATTTTAGAACACATGCGTGGAAGAAGAAAAGATAAACCAATTGTCTTAGTTGGAAAAGCAGTCACGTTTGACACAGGTGGAATCTCATTAAAACCAGGAGCTGCAATGGATGAAATGAAATTTGACAAATGTGGAGGATGTACAGTATTAGGAATAATGAAAGCAGTTTCAGAATTAAAACTACCAATCAACGTTGTAGGAATTGTTCCTTCAGTAGAGAATATGCCTGATGGGAAATCATATAGACCAGGAGATATTATTAAATTATATAATAAAAAAACAGCTGAAATCCTAAACACAGATGCTGAGGGAAGATTGATTTTAGCTGATGCATTAGCATATGGAGAAAAACATTATTCACCAAAGACAATTATTGATTTTGCAACTCTAACTGGAGCATGTATTGTAGCATTAGGTACCAATGTTGCTGCAATTGTATCAAATGATGAAAAACTAACAAAGAAAATTAATGATTCTTCTAAAAGAACTACAGAAGAAGTGTGGGAACTGCCATTAAATCAAGACTATATGGATATGATAAAATCAGATGTTGCAGATATGAAAAATATTGGAATTGGAAGAGCAGCTGGGACTATTACCGCTGCTGCATTTTTAAAAAATGCGATAGAGAAAACACCGTGGACTCACATTGATATAGCAGGGGTTGCATGGACACAAGGATCTACAAAAGAAAAATCATACAATCCAAAAGGTGCTACAGGTTTTGGTGTAAGATTAATTTTAGATTATTTACAAAATTTATAGAATCAATACCCTCTACTATTTCTATCAGGAGTGCCAATATTCGGATTTCTCCAACCATGTTTTTCCATCATGTGGTTTAATAATCGTATATCATTATCACATATTTCTCCACAAACACTGCAATTTGTCATTGAATTCATATGAATCCAAGTAATTCAATATTAAAAGATTGATTGCAAAGTAGAAAATGCCAGCACTGTTGCTTCCCAAGAGCTCTCGCATCTTAGTAACACAACAGCGACGTTAGGTTTGACTTCCAAGTTCGGAATGGGATTGGGTCGCACCCTAACGCTATGGCCGGCTTAAATTTTGTGTCAAATTCTCATCTATTAACCTAACGCCAAATATGCTCAAAATAGGTATAAAACGAAGAAAATATCAGAGTACAACATATGACTCACAGAGTATCGGTTTTAGATCAAGATCTTTGTCAGCCACAAAAATGTGGCCTAGAATGCATAAAATATTGCCCAGTCAATAAATCAGGTGCAGAATGCATTACTCTTAATAAAGAATCAAAAAAAGCACAGATTGATGAGGATATTTGTAATGGATGTGGGATTTGCATCAAAGTATGTCCTTTTGATGCGATAACGATTGTCAATCTTGCAAGTGAATTGGCTACAGACAAAATTCATCAATATGGAATGAATTCATTTCGACTTTACAAATTACCTACACCAAAAAAAGGAGAAGTTGTAGGACTATTAGGAAGAAATGGCATGGGGAAAAGTACTGTAGTTAACATACTATCAGGAAATCTTAAACCAAATTTAGGCAGATATGAAAATCCTCCTGAATGGGATGAAGTTTTAAAACACTATAGTGGAACAGAGATGAAACAACACTTTGAAAAAATTGAACAAAAACAAATTCGTGCATCAATAAAACCACAACAAGTGCATCATATCGCTCAAGCATTTGATGGGACAGGAAAAGAATTACTTGATAAATATGATGAACGTGGAGTTTCAAGAGAACTAATCAGAGAATTAGGATTAGGTAATTCCATGGAACAAAATTTAAGAGAACTAAGCGGAGGGGAGTTACAAAGAATTGCAGTAGCAGCTGCAGCATTAAAAGATACAGAGTTTTATTTTTTTGATGAACCATCTTCATACAATGATGTTTTTCAAAGGACTGGTGTTGCAAGAGTAATACAAAATTTAGCTAAAATGGGGAAAAGTGTAATGGTGGTAGAACATGATTTGACATTATTAGATTTTCTAAGTGATTATATTGAAGTGTTATACGGAGAACCCACGGCATATGGAATTGTTTCAAGTATTTTATCTACTAAAATAGGAATCAATGTTTTCCTTGATGGGTATTTACCAAACGAAAATGTAAGATTTAGAGATAAAAAATTCTCTTTTGATGTATCGTCTTCATCTACAGATATTTTTCAAGAAGATAGTGAAATTCTCACATATCCAAAGTTAGAGAAAAAATATCCATCATTTTCAATGACAGTTGAGCCGGGCATGATAAGAAAAGGAGAAGTTTTAGGAATAATGGGAGCTAATGCTCTAGGCAAAACAACTATGATGAAAATGATTGCAGGAGTTGAGAAACCAGACTTTGGTAGTGTTGATAAAAAAATCAAAATAGCATACAAACCACAGTATCTCCAAAACGATCTAGATGTAGAAGTAATCTCAGTTTTAGATCAAGCAAATGGGAATTCTGTAGAAGGAAGTATGGAAGAAGAACAAATACTTGATCCATTAAAAATTAAAAAACTGTACAACAAATCCGTCAAGAATCTTTCTGGAGGAGAATTACAAAAAATAGCAGTTGCATCGTGTTTGTTACAAAAAGTTGATTTGTATGCATTAGATGAACCATCAGCGTTTTTAGATGTAGAAGATAGAATTGCCGTAGCAAAGTTTTTACAAAAATTTGTTCGTTCTTTTGGAAAGTCAGCAATAATTATTGATCATGATTTACAATTAATGGATTTAATTTCAGATTCAATGATAATATTTGAAGGAGAATCGGGTTCTGTAGGTACGGCTACATCACCAATGCCAAAGTCAAATGCAATGAATAGATTCCTAAAATCATTGGACATGTCATTTAGAAGAGATGAAAAAAGTCTAAGACCTCGTGTAAATAAATTAGAAAGTAGGTTAGATAAAGAACAAAAAACAAGTGGAAATTTCTACTACAAACATTGACGCGTATGTTAAAAAAAGCACTTGAAAGTGTGCTTACAGAAAAAGAAAATAGTGAATTAATTTCGGCATTTGATCAGATTGGTGAAATAATTATTGTGAGAATTCCCGATTCACTTCTATCAAAGAAGAAAATTATCGGAAAAACACTATTAGATGAAGTAAAAATAGTAAGAAGTGTATTTTATCAAGCCTCAGCAGTAGAGGGGGATTTTCGAACAAGGGATTTAGAGATTCTTGCAGGAGAGAACAATACAGAGACCAAATATAAGGAATTTGGATGTATGTTTACAGTAGATGTAGAAAATGCATTTTTTTCACCTAGACTTTCTACTGAAAGAGAAAGAATTTCCAATTTAATTCAAAATGGAGAGGTTATAACTAACATGTTTGCAGGTGTTGGGATGTTTTCTATAATGGCTGCAAAAAAGAAGAAATGCACTGTGTATAGTCTTGACATTAATCCCACGGCTTCAAAATTATGTGAAACAAACATAGAATTGAACAAACTTGCAGGTAATGTGATTTCCATTAATGGGGATGCACCTGAAATCATCAAAGATCAACTAATTGATAAATCAGATAGAACATTGATGTTGTTACCTGAAAAGTCAGATGAATTTTTAGAATCAGCAATAAGTACAACCAAAGATGGAGGTATCATTCATTATTACTCACATATTCATGCAGATAAAAAAAGAGATGCAGGAAAACTTTCAGAAGATCATTACCTAGACGTTACATCAGTAAAATCAGAAATTCTAGATTCAAAAATTGTTAGAGCAGTTGGCCCCAGATATTATCAAACAGTTGTAGATGCTAAAATTTCCAAATAATTTAATCCTCAGATGTAATAAAAACAGGTGAAGACTTTGTTGTAGCCATTACATATCCAATCCATGCAACAATTCCTAAAATTCCTCCAGCAATCATTAACACAGATAATTGTAATACAGTAGGATTCCATTCAGAAAGCATTAACAAGCAAGCATACAAAAAAACCATTAATACACAATACAAAAATGATGATATCCATTCCTTTTCGTTTGTCCATGACAAATAACTTTTTGTGAGTTATCTATTGGTTTTAACTAAGTTAATTCAATTGCCATAAGATAGGCATCTTCACCATCTCGATAATAGACATTTAGCTGTTGTCGAATTACAAATCCTAATTTTTCATATAATCTGACAGCATCAGTATTACTACATCTTACTTCCAAATAAAATTCATCACATTTTTTTAATTTTATGCCTTTGACAGATTCCTCAACAAGAGTATTCCCAATACCTTTTCGTCTATGTTCATCAAGTACTGCAATAGATACAACATGGCCTTTTTTGACAAAACCTAATTTTTTAAAATTCGAAAATCCAAATTCAGTTTTGCACATGATGTATCCAACAGGTTTTCCTTCAATTTCTGCAACAATGAAAGCCTCGGGCAATTCAGCAAGCAAACTTTCATAGAAATAATCAGAATAATGCTCAGGTAAAGTTTTGAGATTAATTTCCATAATAGAGATTAGATCGCTTGGTTCGGCTCTTCTAATATTACAATTACCTAATTGTCGAAGAATAACTTGCATGATAATATCTGATACTATCAATATTTAATTTTAAACCAAAAGAGCATTTAACGAGATGTTTCCAATGTTTTGATTTATCAAGAAAGTATTTTTACACCTAATCTCTACCTTCTCGTCAGATAGCCAGTAGAATTATCTTCAAATCAGATACATCAAACCAGTTGTGATAAATGAACATCATGTATATTTGGTGTGGAATTGAGAGGGGCCACATAGAAATCATCAATATTTTACCTGATGATTCATTAAACTAACCATACAGATATCATCAATTATCAGATATCCATCATTTTATGAAAAACAAATACCAACGCATGATTTCTCTCATGCGCCAGACTCTAAAGAAAATGAATGTTCCACTGTTTTTACATTCCAAATCAAAACATACATTTTCAATACACCAAAACGCATCATACTGCTAGTCCTTAGACAGTACGAGTCAAAAAGTTATGAGAGTTTTGTTGAATGGTTAAAAGTTACAACAGAAATCACTATCCAATTACAACTCAAGACCATTCCCCATTTTACAACGCTCCAAAAGGCAGCAGCTAGATTGAGTTACGTTTTACTGCATGTTACAATTGGTAGATTCATTGGAAGGTATCTCAGGGTGCAATATTTGCAGTAATTGATGCAACAGGATTTGAAAACAGACATGCTACACCATACTATTCTTACAGATGCAATCTTAGGCATGCATTTACAAAAATGTCAGTAGGATCTGATATGAAATCCCAGTTGATTTGTGCAGTTGTGATTCAGTACTATCCCGTATCTCATGATATCAAACATTTCCCAAAACTATTCTCTCAAATGTATGATATTATTCCAACATTCTTCAATACATCAGAATTGATGCCAAGTAAACAGGTCCCAGATAATTCTCGCAATTCTTTTCATATCTTATTGCTGTTCTTGCAGAATCCACACTTGAGTCATGCAAAGAATCTCTCCACAACATAACGAATCTTGTTATATTTTTTGTATGATCTATTTTTTGTTGCTTCATCATTATTTTTTCTAAATGGAATACATGGATTGATGTTTCTGTCTCTCAAATAATTTCTAATTGATTTTGCATCATAACCTTTGTCTGCATAAACTGAAATAATTTCCCTCATCATTTACAAAATCAGAGATGTTTTCTATTACATCAATGAATTTTGCGGAATCATGGATATTTGCAGAACCCATCACAATAGATATCGGTAAACCGTTTTGTTCTACTGCAACATGAATTTTTGTGTCTGTAATCTTTTTGAAACCATCTCTTCTTATATCGTTACCTCTTTTTTGCAGCAACACTTGAGGAGTCAACTGATACTTTTTTTCAGACTAATCTTGTTTGCTTTGTGTGCAGATATAATTACATATTTGAGAATCTTTTTCCATATTCCCTTTTGCTGGAAATCCTGAAATCTCATAGGTGTTGATGATTTGGAACCGTGCTGCACAGACAGGTCAATCCACCTGCAACCTGTAATTAACACAAACATTATTGCATTGATTGTAGTCCTGTCATCGGCTCTAGGTCTGGCCAGTTTTAGCTGGTTTTGGCAAATGTAAATGTGTAATAATTCCCTGCTTGTTAGTTAGTTCTGTAAATTGCATAGAATCGTTCTAAATGACATTGTTCATAGATCTAAATGATCATCAAAATTTGCCTAAATGGTTTGTTTTGGGATCAGTTGAAAATACATCAGAAACTATTTGTAGTGTCATGGAATTAATTGTTGCATTCCATACAAAAAAAATTCAAAATACATCATACCAAAAAACGGCTTCCTAGAAAAGGAAACAATTTAATTTCCACCTACATACAACACGTACAAAATCAATCATTTTCATCTACAATGCAAGAAAACCTAGATCTCAATTATTTTCCCACAAGAACGACATTTTACAATGACTTTTTTACCAGAAAATCTAGTGAATTTCTTAGAACTACATGCAGGACAAATAGGACATGCACGTAATGATTCACCCATAATCAATCATGTTGTAGGATTTAATTAAATTTCACTATTGGATTAGACCACTACCCAAAATTCGAATTGTTGAGGATTCAGGTTTTAAGATGACAGCAATTGCCCCTTTCTTGCAAACAATAGGTTTTTCAAATATTAGTTTAAGTGGAGAGATAGAAGAAAATTTTGCAGCTTTGATTTGTAATCCAATACTTACAAGGCAACCTTGATTTTCGATAATATCACTTTTGTAAAAAGGGCTCTTTTGAAAATCAAGACTAATCTCAATTTTCACATCAACTACGCCTTCTTGTGAAATAACATCACCACGACTAACTTCACTAGATTTTACTCCTTTTACAGCCAACCCAACTCTTGCAGGACAGACAGATTCAGCAACAGGATCATCATGCATTTGTATAGATTTTATTAAAACATTAATTTCAGATGGATATAATTTCAAATTATCATACTGTTTTATAGTTCCATTTGTCACCTTACCTAAAATCACAGTTCCAACACCCTTAACATCAAAACAGTGATCAATGAATAATTCAGGAGCATTATCATTTGTAATAGGTTCTAGCTTATTCATTGCTTCTTTGATTTTATCTTGATCGACTTTGATGTAATTTTCTACTACAGTTCCTTTAATCATCATCGCCAATTTTGATTTATCAACATCAAAAGTATGAGATAAAATACCTTTTTCCTTTTTCAAAGAATCAAGAGCAATTATTTGTTCTCCAGTAAATTTATCTAATTTATCAACATGGAATATCACATATTCTGCTAAATTGATTGCTTGAAAAAGAGGTGGTATTTTATCAGGGAAGCCATTTGGAATCACCCAAGTTTTGATAATCTTAGATTCTTTTCTATCATAGAGAGTAAGATCGGATTCGGTGCTTTTTTTTCCAAAGTCAGATGCAATATCTTGTTTACCTAAAACTACAAAATTTATAGATTGAACCATATGAAATTTGAATTAAAATCGATCTTATGAAGTTTTGATTTTTGAGAATCTCAATGTTTATGGGTCTTTATGCAACTATCATAAAATTTAGGACAACATTGATCACATGAGATTAATTGTTCTAGATGATAATCCTGTAAAACAATTATCACAGTTAGTCTCATTGATAAAACTTCTAACATAATATAATCTAAAAATACTTGGGATCATCTAACAAGAATACTCAGAAAGATCTGTGTAGATGTCAGTCTGTTCATCCAAAATATGAAGATGGTACAATATGGATTTGTTTTGTGACTCAACACTTGCCTTCATAATAAAGTGTAAGACTCATTTTTTATATAAAAAACTAGCGTATGAATCATACTAAACAAAGAGTCTAGGGAAAGGAATTCAAAACACTAGCATAACTTGCAAATCTGTGGTTTTTTGGTTTTACTAATTTTTGTAGATATTTTTTCACAGGTTTGCCAACAGCTCCATTTAGTCCTAGAGGTCCCTTGACATATTTTTTATGATTTGCCCAATTAAGAACTTCATCAGTTGGTGCATAATGATTTATTATTTTTGAATTAACTACAGATTGAAGAATTTTACCATATTTTTTTGATGAGGGAACATCTTCAGTTATAGATGCGCCAAAGAGATACACACTCTCTACAATTCCAATGTTTTGTTTCTTTTTTGAAAGATATTCCAAAGTACTCAAAATTACTTGAGAACCCAAAGAATGACCTATTAGTCGAATCTTTGTTTTAGGACTAGATAATTTAAAATCTTCAATGAATTTTCCAAGATTTTTGCCATTTTTCACTGCAATTTTTTGACCTACTGCAAGAGCATGTTTTGCATGTTTAACTAAATGTGCACCCGTAGTGTTTGAGTCATAACTATATCCAATCACAGTATGTTTGTAACCTAATTTGTGTAATTGTTTTTTTGCTAAGATAACTTTAGTAATAGCTCCGGCGTTATCATTTCGTAATCCATGAATCATAATTGTAAATTCTTTAGAGTTGATTAATTTTTTAAAATCATTTTTTGGATAAGTGTAATACGAATTATGTTTCAAAGTTAATCCATTTGAAAGATCATAGTATCCCCTTGTAGAAATTCTTGGAATAGGTTTCATTATTCAGAAGATCCCAATCCACTTTTGTGTTTTTCAATATCAGAGACTTCCACTCTAGCAAAAAGAGGAAACACATCACCTAATGTATGATTAGAAACAATTCTCAATTCAGACATATCAGTCCATAAAGAATCATGGATTTTACTATCAAGATTCAATTGAATCCAGATTTTTTGTGAAGATTCAGGCATAAACGAAAACATTGCAATTGCCAACGCTCTAACAGCATTTACTGAAAGATATACACAGTTTGTGGTACCAGGACCTCTTTTCCAAGGCTCCTTGTGTTGAAAATATTGATTAAAAAATGAGGAAAACTCCATGATTTTTTTCAGGGCTCGATCAAGATGATTTTGTTTCATGAGGGAACCAACATCAGTTGCAAGATTTTTTATTTTTTGTTCAGCTTCAGAATCTTTTTCATCAAAAGAG
The DNA here is from genome assembly GCA_965205675.1 of Candidatus Nitrosopumilus sp. GTDB lineage: Archaea > Thermoproteota > Nitrososphaeria > Nitrososphaerales > Nitrosopumilaceae > Nitrosopumilus. The sequence goes on along the minus strand of OZ242186.1, from coordinate 494,463 downwards.
TTAGGTTCTGGAACTATACCGTCAAATGTCTTTTTAGTAAATCCAAGGGCTCTATTGATGAAATTTCCCAGATTTCCAATCAATTCCGAATTAATTCTTGTTGCGAAATCATCCCAGTCAAAATTCAAATCATCTTGAGAGTAGGGATTTATCGAAACAAGGTAAAATCTAAGATAGTCTGCAGGGTAATATTCTAAAAATTGTTTTAGACCAATATACCACTTTCTGCTTTTAGAAATTTTCTTAGATTGTAGAGTTAGATGTCCTCTAGTAGGAATGTAATCAGGAAGTTTGTATTCTGAATCAATACCCAATCGCATTGCAGGTAAGAAAAGATAATGATGATATACGATATCTTTTCCAATGAAATGATAAATATCTGCAGAATTCCAAAAATCTTTTCCATCAATGCCTTTATCATTAAGGAATTTTATCGCAGTTGAGATGTATGCAAGATGATTATCAAACCAACCATAAAACACCTTACCCTTAGCACCATCAAGAGGAACAGGAACCCCCCAAGTAATATCTCTAGTAATATCCCAATCAATTAATCCAGATTTGATCCAATTCTGAACATATTTTTTTACATCTTTTTGGAGATTTAGATTACCATCTAACCAATCAATCAAAGAATCACTAAAATTTTTAAGTTTGAAAAAATAATGATTTGTTTTTTCTTTAGTAGGAGGTTGTCCACAAAGGGAACATTTTGGATCAGTGATCTCCTCAGGTACGCGACCACAACTTTCACAAAGATCAGAGTATTGATCCTCAGATTTACAGTAAGGGCATATGCCTTTTACATATCTATCAGGAAGGAATTTTTTGTCATTATTGCAGTAAAATTGAATGATTTCTTTTTCATAGATATGACCAGAGGCATTTAATTTTTTGAAGACATCTTGAACAAAGGAGATATTTTCAGAAGAGCTAGTTTTGTAGAAATAATCAAATGCAATGCTAAATGCGGAAAAATCTTCATAATCACGTTTATTCCAATGCTCAACATATTCAGCAGGGGTTTTTCTTTCTTTTTCAGATTGAATCAGAATAGGAGTTCCAAAATCATCAGATGCACAAACATAGTATGCTTCGACACCATTAAGTTTTAAAAATCGCGTTGTAACATCAGCAGGTAGATATGTGGATGCTACGTGACCTAAATGAATTTCTCCATTTGCGTAAGGTAATGCACTTGTAATGATAGCTTTTTTGTTCATCAGATAGTTTGTTGCGATATTGGGGTTAAGAAGTTTTACCAGTTGTTAGCATATTTTACTTGTTCAGAAGTTAATTTATCAATTTTAACATCCATTGCCTTTAATGCATCAACTGCAATTTGTTGATCAATTTCTTCAGGCACATTGATTATTTTATTTTCCATCTTTTTGTGATTTTTGAGAATATATAAAACCGAAAGAATCTGGTTAGAAAAGGATTGTGCCATGACTTCGGGAGGATGTCCTTCTGCTGCAACCAAATTTGCAAGTCGACCTTGTCCAATAAGATAAACTTTCTTTCCATTCTTTAAGATACATTCATCAAGATTAGGTCTTGCTTTTTTAACAGACTTTGAGGATTTTAACAAAAATTTACTATCAATCTCAACATCGAAATGACCAACATTGCCCAGGATGGCACCATCTTTCATTTTCATAATATGCTCTTTACGAATTACACTAGTCATCCCTGTACAAGTGATAAACATATCACCAATCTTTGCCGCTTGTGCCATAGGCATAACTTCAAATCCATCCATGTGAGCTTCAAGAGCTTTAACAGGATCTACTTCAGTGACAATTACTTTAGAACCCATTCCATTGCATCGAGATGCCACACCACGACCTACCCAACCATAACCAACAACAATAACACGTTTTGAAGCCATCAGAAGATTCATTGCGCGAAGATACCCATCAATAGTACTTTGTCCAGTACCATATCGATTATCAAACATGTGTTTTGTGTATGCTTCATTTACCAAGATTACAGGATAACGAAGTTTGCCTTGATTCTCTACAGCCTTAATTCTAGTAACCCCCGCAGTAGTTTCTTCAGTGGCACCTAGTATTTCCATATTTTTAAATCGTTTATCAAAATGAGCTTTGATGTTCATATCAGCACCGTCATCTGTAAGAATAGTGGGTTTGTGTTTCAACACTTGATCAATACACCAATCATATTCTTTGACAGATTGACCATGCCAAGAATAAACATTGATTCCCTGAGATGCTAAAAATGCGGCGATATTGTCCTGGGTGGTTAATGGATTTCCACCGCAACAAGCAACAGTTGCGCCCAATTCTTTAGCACCCATCAATAAAACAGATGTTTCTTTAGTAATGTGAAGACAAAATCCAAGGGTAATTCCTTTGAGAGGTTTTGATTTTTTATATCGACTAATTGTATTATCAAGGATTTGCATATGAGATCTAGCCCATTCATAAGATAGCTTACCTTCTTTGATCAGTTTTGAACTGGATTTTACTTTACTCAACAAACAAAACCAATCATCATCATATAAAATTCTATCATACAAATGTAAACAAATCTATTATCCTCAAAATAGTTCACCTCATCATTTCCAGACTAAAGTCAGAATAAGTTTGGAAAAGAGAAAAGAACTACAGTCATGTAAAAACTAGTTCCAAAACCAAATATCATGGATAATCAAATCAAAAGAGAATAGAACCAAGAACATCGATGATGAAATATTTGCAAAGATAACAACAGATAACGCTATTGTAATCCTCAGAGAAGCAATTACAAAGCATGGCAGACCTGCATCAATTTTGACTGACTATGTCTCCCAGTTTTATGCAGACCAAGATGAATACAAGAAAAGTAAAGCCTCAAAGTTTGAACAAGGACTAGTCAGATTGGAGATAAAGCAGATCATGGCAAGGGCGAATCATCCACAGATAACGGGAAATTAGAGGAATTTCATGGTCAAATTCAAAGAAAACAGAAATGGTTTGATGGAATCAATGAGTTGGTTCACGTGTAATTATATAAAATCACACATGTCACTTGACTTGGACGATCTAGAGATACCTGCAAAAGCATATGTGAGAAAGATGCCAAAGAAGGGAACAAAAGTTATTGGTGAGCAGACAGGAGAAAAATACAATGTGGAATAAGAGATGAATTAGTTTCGGGATACAGCATGCGAATATAAATAAATGCCAAAGATATCACCAAAATATTGACCTGGAAAAAAATTGCAGATAAAGGAGCAGTATCTGCAGGAAAGGGAAAAGCTTTCAAAGTAGATGGTAAACAAATAGCAATTTTCAATCAAAATGGATATCATGCGATGGATGATCTTTGCGTCCATCAGGATGGATCAATCGCACCAGGAAAATTGGAAGGGGATATCGTAGAATGTCCATTACATTTTTGGCATTACAATATCAAAACAGGAGAATTAACAGATTATCTCAAAGAAGTGAAACTTGAAACATATCAGGTGGAAGCGCGAGATGATGGTATCTACATAGATATTTAATTTTAAAAAAAAAGCCTGTGAATTCAAAAAATACACAGCGGTTCTAGGCGTTAATATATTTAGATTCAATATTAGGCATAGGTTTTATTCATACATATTCTGAGAAATATCTGTTGAATCAAAAAATCATAAATGAGATTAAAGATCAAGATTATCCAACAATCACTAAAACAATTGAAGAATTTTTAACTGAACAATTAGAAAAAAATCATGCAGATGGAATTATTTTAGGATTAAGTGGAGGCATAGATTCAGCAGTTCTATCTTATCTTTGTAAAAGGCAGCTCAAAGAGAAAACATTGGCTTTGATAATGCCAGATACAGCAATTACACCAAATTCAGAAACTGAAGATGCACTCAAAATGATTTCATTGACAGGGATAAAACACAAAGTAATCGACATAAAACCAATCATAGACGAATACGCTAGGCACCTTGAACCAAACGAAAAATCTAAAGGAAATTTACGTGCAAGAATCAGAACAAATATTTTGTACTATTATGCAAATGCAAAAAACTACCTCGTATTAGGATCAAGTGACAAAAGTGAATACATGATCGGATATTTTACAAAATTTGGAGACGGGGCATCAGATATATCTCCAATTAGTCCACTATACAAATTACAAGTAAGAGAAATTGCAAAATACTTACAAGTACCAGAAAACATTATTACAAAAAAAAGTAGCCCTCATCTATGGAAAGATCATGGAGCAGAAGAAGAATTAGGGGCGACATATGAAGAAATTGATTCTATTTTGTATTGTTTATTTGAGAAAAAATTAACAGCGTCTGAAACAAAAAAAGAGATAGATGTAAGTGAAGAAATTATTGAAAAAATACAACAATTACACACAAACAGTGAACATAAAAGATTACCATCACAAAAACCAGAGAGGGCAATATGAACATATACGACACATTATCAAAAACAGAACGAAAAATAGACACGTCAAAAAAAATCAAAATATATCTATGTGGAGTTACAGTATATGATGAATCTCACATAGGACATGCAAGAACAATCATAGTTTTTGATGTACTACGAAAATATCTAGAAAATAAAGGAATAGAAATAGAATTTATTCAAAATTTTACAGATGTAGATGATAAAATCATTAACAAAGCTAAATTAGAAAACAAAACCGCAGAAGAAATCAGTAACAGATACATTGATAATTATTTTACAGACTTTGATGAACTAAATGTAAAACGTGCCACAAATTATCCAAAAGCAACAGAGCATATAAAAGATATCATTGAGTTTATTAAAAAATTAATTGAAAAAGAAATAGCATACACATCAAAAAATGGAGTATACTTTTCAGTATTAAAATTCCCAGAGTACGGAAAATTATCTAAAAAGAAGATAGATGAGCTTCAATCAGGAACAAGAGTTGAAGTAGATGAACAGAAAAATAATCCATTAGATTTTGCAGTATGGAAATTATCAAATGTGAAACCTACATGGGATAGTCCATGGGGGAAAGGAAGACCAGGATGGCATATCGAATGTTCAGTCATGAGTGTAAAATATTTGGGAGAAAATTTTGATATACATGGGGGAGGCAGAGATCTAATTTTTCCTCATCATGAAAATGAAATTGCTCAATCAGAATCATGTACAAACAAACAATTTGCAAAAATGTGGATGCATGTAGGAATGGTCACCATAGAAGGTGAAAAAATGTCAAAATCCATTGGAAATGTAAAATCAATAAGATATGTTTTAGAAAATTGGGGATCAAACATCATCAGACTATTCTGTTTATCAGGACATTATTCAAAACCAATAGATTATTCTGAAGAATTACTAAAAGAAAATCTTACAAAATGGAGACAGGTTGAAACATGTTACTACGAATTAATTCATGCAGACAATGAAGACAGTGAGGAAAATGGTGAATTTGTAAATAAAATTAGCCTAAATTTTGATGCGGCATTAGATAATCATTTTAATACACATTTAGCATTAACAGCATTTTTTCAACTAGTCAAAGAGACAAACAAATTAGCAGTGGAAGGAAAACTAGGAAAAGGGAATACAAGTTCAATTAAAACAGAACTGATCAGAATGTTAGAAATTTTAGGGTTGAACATACCAAAAATAAATGATAAAGAAAGAGAGGAGATAGACAAACTAATCACAGATCGAGAAAATTCAAGAAGAGAAAAACAATTTGAAGAAGCAGACATAATTAGAGATAAATTAAACGAAATGAATGTAGAGCTGATTGATCATAAAGAAAAAACAATTTGGGTGCGAAAAGAAAACATCAAAGCTGAAAAATAAATTTAGCTTAAATTAATTAGTTCATACTAGGTATTTTTATGCCTAGAAAAATTAGGGGAGTCTAATTAGGAGAATCTAATTTTCGTGATGTTTAATAGAATAAAACAACAATACAATGTATGAACATGTGGAATAGATTTTGGCAATGGTATGAAAATAAAATATTAGGTAGTGTAATTTTAATTGCAATCATACAATTCATCCAAATCCCACACATGGTATGGAATGCAGATATAATGTTAGAGGCAGGAATTATATCCAGAGTCCATCCAATAATTGATTGGTTTTTGTATGGAGTTGATCTAATTGAAATTATTTCAATAGTTAATGTTGGAATGATAATGTTTAGTTTGCTCAAAAAAAGACAACAAAAGAAACAAATTCAAAAAGTTGCATAAACTAGTCTTTGGCATCCCAAACAACCCTTTGTGGGAATGGGATTTTAACTCCAGATTTGTCTAACACACGCTTTATTATAGTCAACAAGATAGATTGAGCCGGACTCCAATCATCACGAGGGTGCCAAACAAAAACTTGAATATTCACACTAGAGTCACCCAACTTTTCAACCCTAAACTCAGGTTCAGGGATTTGTAGAACAAAGGGCATGGTAAATTGAATTTCATTTTTGATTACAGAAATAGCATGTTCAATGTCATCCTAGTATGCAATTCCAACCACATCTTCATCCCTTCTAACAGTCAAAACAGTTAACGATCTAATGTTAGAAGTGAAAAATTTTTCATTAGGAATTTGAATTACTGTTCCATCAAATTTTCTAACTCTACTTGAAAAGGTACCAATATCTAACAAAGTTCCAGAAATTTCCATATCTGAAATTTGAATAATATCTCCATGTTTGGTAGGTTTTTCAATCATCAAAAAGACACCTGAAATCAAATTAAAAATAACAGATTGAGTTGCAAATCCAATTACTACAGCAAATATTCCATCATCTACTAACAATCCAGAAAAATCAAGACCCGGACTAGAAGTAAATACTAGAAAAGCAATAACAAGGATTCCAAAATAGATGATTTTTCCAAAGTTCTTTGCGGTATCTTGTGAGAGAGTTGGTGCATAGTATTTCAAGAAGATCATTTTTGTAATTTTTGCCACAATAATGCCAACCGCCATAATGATTCTACCAATCAAGAAAGAAAGAACAGTAAGACCACCAACAATTTCCATTTTAGATAAACTTTGTAAAAATTCCACAATTATTCCAATCCCATCTCCATAGCATATAGTTAAGGCATTAAATATTTGAACACTTTAACAACTCGAACCGCTCCATTATCTAGTCTCTTCTGCATGTGTTTTCTCATTTCAGTTCCATTTGCAAAGAATGTATTGGCATTACCATTTTTCTCTTCTCTCCACTGTATCTCAATTGGATTGAGTTCTGGAGTGTATGCAGGAAAATATCTAATTATTACTTTATTTTTTGGTGCTTTGAGAAATTCTTTTACTCGGACACTTTTGTGGTATGATGCATTATCTGCAAACAGTAACAATTTCTTACCAAATTGTTTTTGCAGTGATTCTAAAAAATCAAGAAATGAGTCTGTGTTTGATTTATCATAGAACCTGCAAAAAAATACACCGTTATTGCCCAATGCACCAAATGATTGAAATTTTTCTCGAGTGTAATTAATTGGTGTGGTAATGTTATTGCCTGCAAGATACCATCCGCGCTTTATGTTGGGTGCTACTTTATTTGTTGACTCGTCCAGACATAGTGTGGTGTATCCCAATTTGGAATATTTTTTGATACTCCTTTTTGCGTTTTTTTAAAACGGGTTTGTTCCTCTTTTGAGGCTGATTTGTGATGAGTCTGTCTTGGTTTTTTAGATGAGAATCCGATTCTGTGCAGCAATTCACGCATTCCTCTTGCAGAGTATAGCGTGTTGTATTTTTTATTCACATGTGTAATTACAGTACTCCACATGAATTGATTGAATCCAAACTTTTCTGGACCTGAAATTAGATCATCTCTTAATTTCATCTAGAGCCAGAATATTCCTTACGGTGTGATGCAGTTATTCCCTCTTTATCCATTCGATTTAGCCAGTAGGACAGAGTTGATGGTATGACATCCAAACTGGCACATATCATTATCTTGTTTTCTTAGTATCCCTTTAATCTTATCTTCGCTTTTGCATTTTTTTCATTCTTGCATGTTTTTCTTAAAAAATTAATGCTTGTTCCTTTCATGAAATGGCTTCCTGAAGATACCATTAATGCTTTAGTTTGTTTTGACATTTCTGTAAGTATAAACTATGATCTAGATCTTTTGGGTTAAAATAGTTGATAATTCGTTCAAAATTTATATGCCTAAACTATAGCGACGATCAAAAATTCATGAAATCTTTGCAGGATTTCTAAAGATATATTTCCTTGTCAAATTTTAAAAAAACATATCCAGTACGTCTTGCAGAATGATTCAAGGGCTAATAGGTGCAAGTTCAATTGCGAGTTCATTGGATTTTATATGAATCATTTTTTTTTTTTGATTATTTTATCTTCATAATCTTGTCGAAAATAAGAAAAAGCATTTTTGCCAGTCTTTTCAATTTTTACAATGATATCAGGCAAAGATGATTCAAGACTTTCATTGATCGTATGTTCACCATATTTGGAATATCCATATTCTGCCATATCTTCGTTCATTATTTTATTTTTTAATTGAATTTGTAATTTATGCTCTCTTATTGAAATAAATCAAAAAAAGAATTAGAAAAAATCGGAAATTGTTTTTTGCCTCATCAATTCAACGATGTTTCCGTGGGATAACCATTCAGATTTGCTAATACTCATCTTAGCAGATGCCAAAGATAACGCATGATCAAAGTTATCAGCAACTATATGGGGCTTGAGGACAGCCTCACGAATACCTTCTCTAACTTGCCAAACACCTACAGGTATTGCATATTCAGACCTAATTTCACGCAAAATCACAACACCTGCCTGAATTTTCTTTTTGTTCAGATATTCCAAAACGCCTAATTTTGCTGCAAAATATGCCCCAGCAATTGCAGGAGGATGATCAATTCCGCGAGCATCCTCATAATCAGAACCAAATCCCAATATACCATTAGAATACCAAGCTTCAATCATTTCATAAGCCCATCTATGAGGAAACAAAATGATAGTGAAAATATTTCCTAAATGCTCATATGAAAAGACCCTATGGGAATCAATCAAACTATAATTTAGAACATCCTCAGTAAGAGATTTACAAATAATATCATCAGTTGCAGTAATACTCCATTTAGTAGGAACCAGTTTTCTTTTATGCCCAAACATTCCAATACTAAAACATTTTTGAATTTTTGAAATTTCAATTCCAGAGTTGTATAAATTCAAGATTGCATCTTGGGCTTTCAGATCGTTATCATAGTATGTTTTTTCTATAGATTTTACAGACACAGTTCCAGAAAATTTAACAGATTTAATTTCCCCAATAGGACCAAAGGGTGCGCTTTCTCCATCGAGAGAAACATTTGGAGAAGTGGCTTTTTGAAAAATAAGATCAGAGTCAATAGGTTTTGAAGACATTGCAACCTCTTGTAGACTTTCAATATAACGTCCATTTACTTGATCAATTGAGATTTTTTGAATCCCACGAACCAAATTTAATCTAAAATTAACTATATCTTCTAGGGACTTGCCTTTCCATTGTTCAGGAGAATCAAGTAAGCTGGTGTCTCCATGAATTGGAGGCACCATAGGACCTACAAAGACTGTAGGATAATCATATGAACCAACAAATATAGAAGGAGGACTAGTACCACTAATAGAATCAGAAGAAAACAAATTTCCATATTTAGAAAGAGACTCATGCCATTTTGATAAAATAGAATGTCGAATATTTTGGGAATCAAAAGACATGAAATTTGTGCCTAAAATGAGCCTATTAATCTGTCTAATAACAAAAATTGGTAGAAGGTTAACGGATAGTGTTTAAAGGATAAAGTTACAAAAAAATATAACAATAAACAAACCAAAAAAGAAACCAGTCAACATCCAACTACAAATTGCAGAAAACCAGTCAGGCTGGAGTGCAAAACAAGTGATAAATTTAATTTATGAAAAATCGGGAATAAGATATTATGAGGTTCATGGGTATCAATTATTACACAAATGAGGATTTGTTTCAAAGGTTGCAGCAAAAAGATTTGTTAATTCTGCAACACCAGAGGAAAAACTCTGGTTTTAAAAAAAACTCCAAAGAACAAATTGCTTCAAAAATAGAAGAATGCTTTACCATACTATCACAAGACGAGTCCATCTTTACTACAGATGCAATATTTAGAAAAAAGATGGGCGATAAAGAAAGGAACATGTCCAATCATTTTGGCAAATGGAACACATCAAAAAACAATCATTTTTGATGCACTGACTCATGACGGCAGGCAATTATTCAGACAATATGAAAAATTTGATCAATACTGTTTTTTGGATTATCTAAAGGAATTGCACAGAAAGTTTGGCAAGATTCTAGTCTATGTAGACTGAGCACCACAACACAGATCAAAACTAGTACAAAAATATCTTGATGAGAATACAGATGATATTCTATTGAATTGGTTTTCAAAAGACTCACCACAGTTCAATGCAGTTGAGGAAGTATGGAAGCCCAGGAAAATACAATTTGTTGGTGTCACAATATCTGTCATCTCTGAGTAATCTGAAAAATAATATCTCCAGATATTACAGAACCAGACGATTCAATTTAGACATTCTCAAGTATATGCAACGAGAGGATGGTTGACGAACTTATGTTAGAGAGTAACCATATGTGAATAAACAACGAAATTTAGATGGTACTGCTGATTCTATAGTTTCTAAAAGATACATCTCCAAGAAAAAGCCAAAGAAAATCATTAGGACTAGAAAGACAAAACCCATGACCTATGTCGGAATTGATTTGCACAAAGAATTCTTACAGGTCGAAACAATGGATGATAAAGGACATACATTATTCAATGAAAAAATTACAAACACCAGAGAGGATATCAAAAAAGTATTTTCTGCAATCCCAAAAAACTCAAAATGTGTAATGGAATCATCATCTGTCTGGTATGGCGTGTTTAGGTTTCTGCGAGACGAACTAGGATTTGATGTAATACTATCAAACCCATATCACACAAAAGCAATTGCAGCATCAAAGAAAAAAACTGACAAGATTGATGCTCACATCTTGGCAGATTTGCTAAGAGGAGGATACATCTCATCTTGTCATGTACCAGAAAAAGATACCGTGCAAACAAGACAACTGGTGAGATATAGAACCAAACTAGTCCGCAACAGGACAAGGATGAAAAATTTGATTCACAGTATAACCTTACAAAATGCAATCAAGATACCAGGAACTGCATTTTCTGATTCATGTGTGCACAAACTGTTGGGATTAGATGACTATCGAATAGATGGATATCTCAAGATGATAATATCAATCAATGATAGAATCGCAGAGTCAGACATGAGAATCAAGGATGCTCTAAAACATGATTCTAATGCACAACTCTTAGAATCAATACCTGGTGTTGGAAGATTTACTGCATTAACCATATCCTCTGAAATTGACAATATCGAAAGATTTTCAGATTCTCACAAACTGTGTTCATATGCAGGAATTGTACCATCCGTTAGAAACTCAGCTGACACCATACGCCATGGTTCCATAACAAGAAGAGGAAGTAGCATGTTACGCTGGGTTCTGGTGGAGACAGTACATTCTCATGTAAGATATGCAAAAAACAGCACCATTACAAATTTTTACAAACGTCTTGCAAAAAAGAGGGGGACATCAAAAGCTGCAGTGGCAGCAGCATCCAAACTGTTGAGAATAATTTACTGGATGTTAAAAAACAACATGACATTTTACCAGTGCATCAAAAATGCATAATGAAACATTATGATCAGAACTATAATCCTCGTTAAACATATTGAGGGAGATCCTCGTTTTGTAACTGCGGCATGGTTCTGATAAATGGATGAAGAATGGTACTGAGGGAGATCCTCGAATAGATATGTGTCCGGTTTCATCTTTTGAAAATGAATGGGATCATCTCGAGCGGTAGCCATTCTCATGTGTTGCAAAAGAGTGTAAATGTTTTTAAAGATTTCACATAGATATGTTGGGTAGCACTTTCCTATCTACTGGAATTAGATGCGGAATAAGAGACGAATTGGTTTTGGGATACAACAAAAATGATGAGTCACTCTGTGGAATCAGGCCACATCATTTTACGCATTTCTTTACCAACTTTTTCAATTTGGTGTTCGTCATATTCTTTCATGTATTTATCAAATGCATCTTTACCATTTTTCTGATATTCAGAAATCCACTCATTGTTGAATGTGCCATCTTGAATCATGGTAAGAACTTTTTTCATGTTTGCTTTACTTACAGTATCCATAACCATTGGTCCACGTGTTAGTCCACCATATCGTGCAGTTTCACTTACACGTCTCCACATTCCATTGATTCCATATCTTTGAATCATATCTACGATGAGTTTGAGTTCATGTAAAACTTCAAAGTATGCAATTTCTGGCTGATATCCGCCTTCAACAAGAGTCTCAAATGCGTTTGTTACCATAGAAGCGGCTCCACCACAAAGATCTGCTTGCTCACCAAACCAATCAGTTTCCACTTCTTCTTTAAAAGTAGTTTTGATTAATCCAGCTCTTGCACTTCCAATTGCTTTTGCAATTCCTAGTGTCCTATCCCAAGCTTTTCCGGTAAAATCTTGTTCAACTGCAACAATTGCAGGAGTGCCAAAATTATCAAGATATGTTTCTCGAACTTTGGAACCAGGTCCCTTTGGTGCAATCATGATTAAATCAACATTGCTTGGTGCTTCAATCCATTTCCAATAGATTGCAGCTGCATGAGAAAATGACAATGCTTTTCCTTTTGAAAGATTGGGTTCAATTTCATCTTTGTATACTTGGCCTTGAATCATATCAGGGATCAATATGTGAACAATATCTGCTTGTTTTGTTGCATCTACAACAGACATTACTTTGTGACCGTCATCTTCTGCCTTTTTCCAGCTATTACCTCCTTCGTTTAGGCCAATTATCACATTAAGATCAGAGTCTTTCATGTTGTTTGCTTGTGCATCACCCTGAATTCCATAACCAATTACAGCAACGATTTGATCTTTAATAGGATCAAGACTGATATCGGAATCTTTCCATGTTTTTGCCATGATACTGACACAAATATTGCAAATATTAACTATGATTTAGATTCTAGTTTTCCTTATTTTCATTTATTAGAATCATCTTAATTTACGCCCAAACTATAGCAGCCATATCTTTTTTTAGTGATTTTTTCACTTATCTAAGAAGACTTCCGATGATAACTATAACCATATGTGCCAAAATCAGCTAGTAAATTAGAAGGTACTTGCATTCGTGCCAAAACTCGCAAGAAGACTAGAACTGCCAACAAACACATTACCCAGGCTCAAATCATTAAAAAAGATTCCTCAGCATTGCTTTGAGATTTTTATTGAACAGTATGAATTTTAAAAAAAGATGAAGGTATTAGTACTATCAATAATTTTCACGATTGGAATTATGGCATTTTTGCCCCATGCTCAAACAGAATCCATAGTCTCAATAATAATGGAAAAAACAACATACAGTTACTGTGAAAAGTTATTCTATATAATTGAAGTTTCAGAAATTACAGGAGAACCAGCAATAATTCACATCAGTGATGAATCAGGCAAAAGTAGCAGTGCAATTCCAATAGCCATAACAAAATTGCAAAATCCAATTCCATCACTAGTTCCATTTGAAGCAAAGATATTTCCATTAGGAAAATATTTCATTGATGTTCAATACTTAGGAACAACTGCTTCTGCAGAATTTGAATTAGTAAAATCAGATTCAATTTGCATTCCAGAATTAATTAAACCAATAATGGCAAATTGGCTTTCAGGAAATATTTCAGATGGATTTCTTTTAGATGGATTTCAAAAATATGTAGATGGTGGATTAGTTAATGTTCCATTTGAAATTAATGAAAATAATGTGTATGATGTATCTATTCCAGAATGGGTAAAAAATATTGGTTATTGGTGGTTAGAAGGAGCTATATCAGATGACAATTTCGCTAAAGCCATGAACAATCTGCTTGGAAGAAACATTATCGGATTGCCAATGGGAATTGAAAATGAGATATGAATAAGCATTCCATCATTACAATCATAGCAATCATCATAATCATATTACCATTTGCACATTCAGGTCTCAGTATTTTGGGAATACAAGAATTAGAATATAGATGGGATAGCCCAGGACAGTTTAATTTTTTTACAATGTCGAATCATGGAAAAATAGAATTTTGTAATTCATTACCATTTTGGATTAGTTTTGAGAGGATAACAATATCGCCATATTTTGAAGAAAATTATTTAGGATCATTTTCAGTAGAATCGTCTACAATAAATCCATCATCGTCAATAATTCAAGAAGGGATATTTTTATCAGAAAAATCAGCTGCGGCCCAACACATTTTCATGGCTTTAGATTTTGAATTTGATGGGGGAGATATCAGACTAGATCCTAATCAGCTTATAGTAATAGTGCAGGCAGATATGCCAGTTTTGGGAATTATTCCATATTCAACTACAGAAAAAATATCAGGATTTGAGTTTGATAAAACCATGAATTCAGAAGATTTGTCTTGTGATTAGCTGCTTTTATTGGCTTTAGAAATCAAAGCGAAAACAATTCCAACAATTCCAGCACCTACAAATGCAACCATAAGACCAAGAACCAAGTCTTTACCATGTTCTTTGATCGAAGTATTTGAAGGGCTTGAAGATTGAGATGTGGAATCAAGAACACATGTTCCATCTTTCAGAGTAGTACCAGGACCACATCTTTCATCTAGTACACAAGCACCATTTTGTAGAATTGTTCCAGGGCCACACCGTGTTGAGGAAGTATCGGTTGCGGCTTGTGCTGCTGCGTCTGTTGCGGCTTGTGCTGCTGCGTCTGTTGCGGCTTGTGTTGCTGCGTCTGTTGCGGCTTGTGCTGCTGCGTCTGTTGCGGCTTGTGTTGCTGCGTCTGTTGCGGCTTGTGCTGCTGCGTCTGTTGCGGCTTGTGCTGCTGCGTCATTTTCACTAGTATTTGGAACTGCGTCAGGTATAGAAACTCCAAATTCAGAACCAAAAATTTCTATTTCTTTAGTACCGGCAGGTAATTCAATACTCAAAGTTCTACTTTGAGAGGAAGTAGCAGTTTCTGAAAAAGGTGATTCGTCACCCTCAGCTAAAATAATAAAATCTTCATCTAATCCTTTATAGGTAGAATCAAAGAAAGAGCGGTCTAAAGTAATATTCAACACGCCGGTAGATTCAGTTACATCAACTGTTAATATCAAAGAATAAAAATCAGTATCTGCTTCAATTCCAGAAATAGTCATTCCAATGACATCATATTCTACATCAAATAAAGTGCCCTCGACATCTAAAGAAATCGTTTCAGTATACCCATAAACAAAAACAAAGGAAATCATAGTAAACAAAACCAATCCAAAAGAAATTTTCAGTAGAGAGTTAACCCTTGAGAAGTTCATATGTTTTTTAGAATATAATTCCTTTAGAGACAAATTATCCATTATAATAATCGACCTCCAAATAGACCTTAAAAACGAAGAGACGACAATTAATCACGTAAAAGTCAAGCTTTTTTACTTATTTTTAGTAAATGCACATGAATTAGATTAGATTACACCACGGAGAATCTGGATAATTTTTTCAGCAATCACATTGGCAGCTAAAGATTGTGCCTCTTTTGTTTGGGCACCAATATGAGGCGTTAAAATTACATTGTCAAGTTCTGCTAATTTTGTTCCAATTGCAGGTTCTTTTTCAAATACATCTAATGCAGCACCACCCAACATACCATTTTTGAGAGCATTGTAAAGAGCATCTTCATCGACAACACCACCTCTAGAAGTGTTGATAATTTTTGCAGTTTTTTTCATAGTAGATATTTTTTCTTCATCTAAAAGATGGTATGTAGAATCCAAAAGTGGGACATGTATAGAGATATAATCAGAACTTTGTAAAAGAGTATTCAAATCAGCTTTCATCAAACCAACTTCTTTTGTAAATTCCTCATCAATTGGCATTACATCATAACCAATGATATTCATGTTTAATGCTCGTGCAAGTCTGCCTAATCTTTTTCCAATATTACCTAAACCAATGATTCCTAGATATTTTCCTCTAAGTTCTGTTCCCTTTAGTTCTTTTTTAAGCCATTGTTTATTTCTAATTGCTCTATCTCCTCTTGTAGTTTGTCTTGCAAGAGATAACATCAAGCCTAAAACTAATTCCGCAACTGCATTCATTGCACCTTCAACTGCATTAATTACTCTAATGTTCCTAATTTTAGCTGCTTCCTGATCAACATTATCTAATCCAACTCCAACACGTGCAATTATTTTACAATTGTCAGCTTTATCGATCATCTCTTTTGTTATTGTAGTTCTACTTCTTACAATTACAATATTAAAAGTGATAATTTTTTCAAGAATTTGCTCCTTAGTAATTTTAGGTTCGTATGAAACTTTGAATCCATTATCCATCAAAATCTTATTCAATATAGGATCTACTTCATCACAAATTAGTACAGAGTCTTCAAATCCCATAACAAAATAAAATGACCAACGGAATATAATTCATTAAGAAAATAAAAAGAAAAAAAGAGATTAAAAGATCAAGAAGTAAGGATTTCTGCCACTACAGGAATTATTTCCCATAATGCAAGATAATCGCCACTTGCTTGCATTTCAGAAGCTACATCATCAGTCATTAAACCGTGAATGTTTTGGGCAGGATGAGCAATACTGTTCATTCCCATTGGTGGGACAGCATCACTTGGATTACCTAAAGCATATGCATAAGATGGCACTGGTGCTGGGATAACTCCTTTTTCAACTAGAACAGAGTTCAAGCCGAATGGGTCACCTGCTACAAATACTGTAGCAGCGCCAGTGTAAATTGCTGCATAATCATGGTTTACTGCTGCATATGCACCTGGTTCATCAAAGACCAAGTCAACAATCATGTTTTGTGAACCTCCGAGTAACCATGTTTCAGTTGCTGCGGATTGTACTCTGTTACCTTGAGTAACTCTATCTAAAATTTCTCCAACAATGTGGAAAAATACTGGTTCGTTACCGTGGTTTTCAACAAAGAGTCTGACATGTTGATCATTTTCAACAAACAAGAGTTGTGATTGGTATTGTTTGTGTTCAATTCCATTCCATGGTTGTGCAACAAAGATGTTCCTGTTTACATCGCCATTGACGAGTAAATTATGGGCCATGTTTGGTACATAACCAAATTGCATCCCATTAACAACTGTTGCAGTGTTATGATGTTGGAACATTGCTGTTGCATCATAATTGCCATCATCATTCAAATACAATTGATTGTATTGGAGTTGGAACTCTAATGCATCTGCATCGTAGAACATCCTATCTAATGAAACTTCGCCGCCACTAACTGAAGTTTTCTCTACCATGAGTTTCTTATAGCCATTGATAGGATCAACGATTGCAATTCCGTACATGCCGGAAAGAACGTGTTGGTCCATACCAATTAGTTTGACACCAGAACAGTGGTATTTGAAAACACCAGCAGATTCAGCAATGTAACAATATTGACTTGTTTCACCCGGATTAACGGATTCAAAATTGCTTGAGGACAATTGTGATGCATGCATGTCATTACCGTGTCCAGTAACTTCATCATCTGGAATTGTAAGTGTCATTTTTACAACATCGCCTTGTGTGACTCTTAGTGTTGGTCCTGGGACTTGTCCACTAAAGGTCATGGCATTGTAAGTTTTCCCTCCCATAATTGGGAGTTCAACACTTTCACCAGTCAAATCAAACTCGACGACAGTGCGTCCAGAAGATTCAAGTACACCACAATCAGTTTCTGCGAATGCTTGAGGCATTACAAGCTGTAAACCACCCATTTGATGGATTTGTTCAATTACATCGGCATCCATTTTTGTAATGTCAAGTGATTGTCCAGTAATCTGGGTTTGTGTGTATGTGCTTCCGAATAAGGTTGCTCCCATTACAGCTACTGCTGTAATTGTAAAGAGCATACTAACACGCTTATTCATAACCCAACGACCTTACAATTCCTATATAATAATTCCCCTTTTTATTGAATGTGTCAAAATGTTCTTATCAATAAAAGAATGAATAATGGGGGGAAATAGAGTAGAGATAACATGAAATTTAGATTAGATCAAGATTCACTTGGAAAAGTCAAAATCCCATCTGATGCATATTATGGGGCATTCACAGGAAGAGCCATCAAACAATATCACGTAACAGGCAACAAAAGTCACGAGAATTTGATAAAGTCGTTTGTAATGATAAAACGCTCAGCAGCAGTTGCAAATATGAAGACAAAAGCTATCGATGCAAAACGTGGAAAAGCAATTGTTTCAGCATGTGACAAGATATTGTCAGGAAAATATACTGATCAATTTGTTGTAGATATGATAAATTCTGGAGCAGGTACTGCTTTTAACATGAATTCTAATGAAGTTATTTCCAATGTGGCATTAGAAGTACTTCACAAAAAGAAAGGACAATACGAATTCTTACACCCAAATGATCATGTCAATATGTCACAATCAAGCAATGACACATATCCCACTGCCATGCATGTTGCAATTTTGATGAATCTAAAAGAGACAATTCCTGCAATAGATATTTTGATAAAATCATTATCCAAAAAAGCAAAACAATTTTCATCATTTAAGAAAATAGGGAGAACCCATCTCATGGATGCATTACCAGTTACATTGGGTAGTGAATTTGACGCATATGTAACATCACTGACAAAAGCAAGGAGAGAAATCACAGATGCACAAAAAGAATTACAATATGTCGCATTGGGAGGAACAGCTGTAGGTACAGGAGCTAATACTCCAAAAGGTTACAGAAAGATTGCAGTATCAGAACTAGGAAAGATTTCAAAATTATCACTAAAACTGGAAAAAGACATGCAGCATAGTTTACAAAGTAAATTTGCAATTGTAAATTTATCAAGTGCATTACGAAATTTGGCATTAGAAATAGGAAAAATTGCCAATGACATTAGATTGATGGCATCAGGACCAATTGCAGGATTGGCAGAATTAGGAATTCCTGCAGTGCATGCAGGCTCATCAATCATGCCTGGAAAAATAAACCCATCTTTAGCTGAATGCATGAACATGATTTGTTTTAACATAATTGGAAATGATACAGCAGTGTCTTATGCGGCACAAGGTGGACAGTTTGAATTAAACGTCATGCTTCCAGGAATGCTAAAGTGTATGTTAGAGTCAACAGATATGATTAAAAATTTCTTACCAATATTTTCTGCAAATCTAATTGATGGGTTAACAGCTAACAAAAACAAACTACGTGCAGATATTGAGAACAGCCCAGTAATTGTCACATTGTTAACTCCAAGAATCGGATATCTAAAATCTGCAGAATTTTTCAAAGAATCATTAAAAACTGGAAAAACTATCAGAGAGATAGTAATTTCAAAGAGACTAATGAATAACAAAGAGATTGACGCTCTATTTGGATAGAACATGGCGAAAATTTTTGTAGAAGCTTATGGATGTTCTGCCAGTTTTGCAGATTCAGAAATGATTTCAGGATTGATTCAAAATGGAGGACACGTATTAGCAGATAATTCTTCAGATTCTGATCTAAATATTGTAGTTACATGTTCAGTCAAAGATTCGACTGCAAATAAAATGATGCATAGAATAAATTCATTAAAATCAAAACCACTCATAGTAGCAGGATGTTTACCTAAAGCAGAAAAAGAAACAGTTGAGAAATTCTCAAAAAATGCTAGTTTGTTAGGGCCGAATTCATTAGGCAAAACCCTTCAAGTGATTAATTCAACGTTAGGAGGAAGAAAACAAATAGCATTAGAAGATTCAGATGTATCAAAAGTTGGACTGCCAAAAGTTAGACTAAATCCAACAGTGGGGATTGTAGAAATTGCAAGTGGCTGTTTAAGTGAATGCACGTTTTGTCAAACTAAATTATCAAAAGGAAATCTTTCAAGTTATAGATTAGGGGATATTGTAAGACAAGTTCATACTGAAATCAAAGAAGGATGTAAAGAAGTATGGTTAACATCAACAGATAATGGATGTTATGGGTTTGATATTGGTACTGATCTACCATCACTGATAAGTGCAGTTTCAGAAATTCCAAATGATTTCATGATAAGGGTTGGCATGATGAATCCAATGTACATGCCAAGAATCAAAGAAAATTTAATCAAATCTTTTGATAATGAAAAAGTGTTCAAATTTTTACATATTCCAGTGCAAAGCGGAAGTGATAAAGTACTTTATGATATGAAACGAGGGCACACGTCTGGAACGTTTAGAAAAATCGTGAATAGGGTAAAAGAAAGATTTGAGAAATTTACTATTTCGACAGATATCATTGTAGGTTTTCCTTCTGAAACAGAAGAAGAATTTCAAAAAACAATAACATTGTTAGATGAAACAAAACCAGATTCTGTCAATCTATCAAAGTATAGTTCAAGGCCAGGAACAGATGCTGCAGAATTGGAACAAATTAACACGGCAGAAGTTAAACGCAGAAGTAGGATAATTTTTGAACAGATCAGTAAAATATCAATGGAAAGCAATCAAAAGTGGATCGGATGGAAAGGCAAAGTCCTATTCGATGAGATGACAGATGAAGGAATAAAGGGTAGAAATTTTGCCTACAAGCCTATAGCCATTAAAGAAGATGTAAAATTAGGGCAATCATATATAGTTGAGATCACAGATGCTACAGTAAAGAGATTAACTGGTAAGATCGCAAGCTAATTTTTTTCGATCTAAAATTTGATTAAAAAAACGTAAGAAGGTTTTTTATCTAAATCAGAAAACAAGATCAGAATGAGTTTTCAAGTTAAAGAACCAATTTTAGTTGTAGGTCTTGGGGGCGTAGGCTCAAAATTAGCAATTCAAACAAAAGAGTTCCTAAATTCAGATTGTCTAATAATTAGCAATAATAAAAAAGATTTCTCAGCAGGGAATACATCAATACATGTTACAACAGATTCAGTTGTCAACCCATCAGTTCAGTTAATCAAGGGCTCAACATACAAAGTATTCGAAGAAATCAAATCAAAAGTTTCAAAATATTCCACAGTTGTCTTAATGAGTAATTTAGCAGGTAAAGCAGGCTCAGCTATGGCTCCTGTAGTATCAGAAATATGCAAAGAAGTGGAAACAGGATTAGTTTCATTTGCAATTATGCCTTTCAAATATGAAAAAGATAGAATTTTCAATTCTGGTATATCTCTAAAAAGAATAAGAGAAAACTCAGAATGTACCATAGTACTTGATAATGATTCACTACTTGAAAGCAATCCAGATCTAAGTCCTAAAGCATGTTATGAAATAGCAAATTCTGCAATGATGCATGTTGTGAAATCCCTAGGATCATCAGAAATATCTGATGAAACAAGCATTCTATCTACAAGCAAAAATGGTCAAAATATTGAAGATTCGCTAAGAGATTCACTCAAAATGCTATATGAAAATGCAGTACCAAATTCAGTTAAACGCTCAATTTTGTATGTCGTTGGGGGAAACAACATACCGGTAGGAGTAATCAATTCAATTACAAATCTTACAACAGGGATTGTTAGTGGAAGCAATTCTCAGATCGATATGAGTTCATCAGAAGAATCCAAAGTAGTAATGCTATCATCAATTCAAGGAATGACAAAGTTTGATAATTATGATCCTTTAGGAACGATTCCACAAGAAAATACTCTTGATTGGTCAACATCAGATTGTAGTATTGACTGTGAATTAGACTTGTATCAATTAGAATAAAACTAGACAACATACATACAAAAATATCAAAAACAAAGATTTTATCAATTAGAATAAAACTAGACAACATACATACAAAAATATCAAAAACAAAGATTTTAGAAATTAATTATTGTCTTTTATCTATTTCAAGAGTACAGATGATAGAATTGATTTGAATACAAAGCATCTTTTATTATTTTGTGGTGAAGTGTATTTTTGAAAATCATTTTTGATATATTTTTTATTTCACAGTAACTATGCCAATTCACCATTCTATAATTTCAAAAACATTTTCTGTGTTATCTAATACAGATTTCCTAGAAGTCATCAATATTTTACCTTGTAATTGATGCGATTGTAGTTTTGGAAAATAGTCTTTCAGTTGGAATCACAACTAATAGAAATTTTGCAATTAAAATTATCACACATTTTTATTCTATTAATATATCCCTGTCAAACGAATAATGCATTACCTTTAATCCAATAGATCTAAACTTTGATTTGTAAATGGCGTTTGATTTAATGCCTATTTGAAATGTCTGAAAATTACCTGTAATTGAAGATGACAAAGTCGTTGGAATAATCACTTCAAGTGATTGAATCACGCATATTGCTGATCACTGACAATTATAATCTTAACAAAAATACACTATTTTCATTAATTCCCACTGTGTCAGGTGTGAAAAGATTATTATAATTTGAATCGTCATTTTTATTTATAATGGCAACTGAACAAACACAAAAAATGGTCACAGTTACCGCAAAAGCAGCTGAAAAAATTCATGAATTCATGAAAGAAGAAGCAGAATCACCTGAATACCTTAGAGTATATGTTCAAGGCGGTGGTTGTTCTGGTCTATCTTATGGAATGGGATTTGAGAAAGCACCAGAAGAAGACGACATTGTCTTAGAAGAAAATGGCGTTAAACTTCTAGTTGATAGCTACAGTGTTGACCATCTACAAGGTGCAAACGTAGACTATATTGAAAGCCTAATGGGCTCTGGATTCAAAATTAACAACCCAAATGTTACAAAATCCTGTTCATGTGGTCACTCATTTAGTACTGAATAAACACATATCATTATTTTTCATTTTTAGACTCTTCTAGAATTTCCTATTTTTTTAACAATATCATTTGTTAATGCCATTTTTTGCGATACCCTCATATATTGCAATCAGGAATTCAAAATATGATAATAAAGGAGATGAATAGTTTATGCCTCAATCAGGAATTGTCAAATATCATGTTAAGCTTTCCTATGAAGTCGATGGACTCGTTGAAAGAGCAGATATAATCGGAGCTATCTTTGGCCAAACAGAAGGACTGTTAGGCCCAGAGATGAATTTGAATGAACTGCAACGAGTTTCTAAAGTAGGCCGTATTGAAATTAATGCAAAATCTACATCTAACACTACTAGTGGTGATGCGTTAATTCCAATGAGTACTGATATTGATACATGTGCATTAATTGCAGCAGGTATCGAAAGCATTGATAAAGTAGGGCCATTTGATTGTACCTTCAAATTAGAAGCCATTGATGATGTACGAGCTGCAAAGAAAGATGATATTGTAAAACGTGCAAAAGAAATCAAACAAAAATGGGCAACTAAAACTGTTAGTGAAGGTGAAAGTATGCTTAATGATGTTCACCAAGGTGATGGTGGAAAATTATCTACATATGGTGCATCTAAACTAACTTGTAGTTCTGGTGTTTTTGATTCTAATTGGGTAATTCTAGTCGAAGGGAGAGCTGATGTAATTAATCTTCTAAGAGCTGGATATGATAATGTACTTGCAATTGAAGGTGCAAAAATTGATGAATCAATAAAAGAATTGTGTAATTCTAAAGATAATGTAGTTGCTTTCCTTGATGGGGATAGAGCCGGTGGATTTATTCTCAGAGAACTCAAATCTTTTGTTACTTTAGATTATGAAATCCAAGCAGATAATGGTGTTGAAGTTGAAGAATTAACTCCACAAAGATTAGATGAAATTCTAAGACCTATTGCTGATGAGATTAAAAATGGAAAACCCACACCTGAACTAAAAAATGAAGATGATAAACCTATTGCAGAAATGGCAACCAAAGTATTTGTAAATCTAAATGAAACACTTGAAGCAGTAGCATTGGATAATGATCAAAATGAAGTATTCAAAGTTCCAATAAGTGAAGTTGTCAGTAAATTATCTTCACAATCTGGAATCAAATATCTTCTATTGGATGGCATTATCACTCAAAGACTTTTAGAAGGTGCAAAAAACGCTGATGTTGAATATGTCATTGGACATAGAGTTGCAAAACTATCTAATTCAGATGGAATAAAACTAAAAACATTTGGCGACTTGGGTGTATCTTAACATAGATGTCTGAGATAAAGATTCAACATATTCTAACTCTTTCATATTTACTTTCTAAAGGGGCAAAATATAACTACGTCTCTATTACTACATCTTCGCTTGGAAAAAGTATAAGAAAATCTCAACAATCTGCATCAAAACATCTTGTTGAATTAGAGCAAAATCAATTTATCGAGAGAATTATTAATGGTAGAAATATCTCTGTTAAGATTACTCCTAGAGGATTTTTTGAAATGGTAAAACTCTCATCCGTTCTACAAAAAAGTCTTGATTCATCTCCCTCTCATGTTGAATTGAGAGGTACGTTAGTTTCTGGAATGGGTGAAGGTGCATACTATATGGGACTAAAGGGATATACAAAACAATTCAAATCAAAAATTGGTTATGTACCATATCCTGGAACTCTTAATGTTAGGTTAGATCAAAAAATCCATCAAGAAGCGATCAAACAATTTGAAACTTTGGATGGTGTAAAAATTAAAAGTTTTTCTGATGGAAAGAGAACTTATGGATGGGTAAAATGCTTTACTGCTAAACTTAACAACTCTGCAAACTGTGAATTGATTATTCTTGAGCGTACACATCATGATGATTCGATCATAGAGTTAATTTCGAAATCTTGTTTAAGAAAAATTGCAAAATTAAAAGATGGTTCTAAAATTTCAATTAAAATTTCAATTAATTCCTAAATCCCATGAATTGATTCACCATATTCTTTTTGAATTTTAGAGCTAGAACTTTCAGGAATTGGGGATTGCAATCTTGCAACTTTTGCATCAAGTTGTATTTTTTTACATCCATCTGTGATAAATTTCTCTTGATGAATTTGATCATAACCTAATGCAATTATTTGTGGTCTGACACGATTTACTGTTTTAAACATATCCCGTTCTTGTCCAATTAGGCAAAGATCTACCATTGATAATGAATTAATTAACTCTTGTCTTTGCTCTTGACTGTGTAATGGATTACGTTTCTTCATTTTTACTGCTGTATTGTCAGTTGCAACTACAACAACCAAAACGTCTCCTAATTCTTTTGCAGCATTTAATGTATGAATATGTCCTGGATGTATAATGTCGAAAACTCCTCCTGCTAATACTACTTTTAATGAATCTCTTCCCATTTCAGTCAGAGTGTTTCTATCTTTATTGACTAGTTGATTTTCAATCAATTCATTAATTTTTGAATTAATGGTATCTTCTGGAAGCATATTTCTTTCTTTAATTATTTTCAATGATTTTTTTCCTTCAATTTGGCATACATACATGATGGAAAGTATGGTCTTTTCGATTCGCTCCACTATTTTTTCTATTTTTGACCCTCTCTTTAATTCATCGCTAAAAATTACATCTTTGGTTCAAGACCTTTTGCTAATCTTAATGCATCAACAAGACCATCTGCATATCCTATACTCAGTATTGCCACTTCATCTTGACCATCTTCAAGGAATTTTTCTGCATCTCTAATATACAATTCAGCGTTTTCTAAAATCCCTTGAAATTGTTTTTGTTCTTTGTATAGTGGTTCCACTTCTTCTAGTGCTTCTTTGACCATTGGCACATATTTTTTCATCATTTGAACAGAAATTTTCTTTGTTTTTTCAGCATTATCAAATGGTTTATCTATACACTGACCAAATATTTTCAAGGCATCTGATTCGGTAAAGTGTAGTCTACCTGGAATAATTATGGTATGTGGAGGTTTTTTAAAATCTGTCTTCTTCAAACTAGATATCTTACCTGAAATAATATTTTGATCTTTAAACCCTATCCTTGATGCCACAATAACATATGTTGATGGACTGATGACATTTCTTATTTGACCTTTTTCGGTTTCTAAAAGTCCATTTAATGCATCTTTAGGATCTAAGAAAAAATCTTTGTCTTGATTATATTCTAATAAAAGTACGGTGTGATTTCCCTCAATGATATTTTTGTATATTACATAATATGGGGTTGTCAATGACTTCATCTCACTCATTATTGTTGCAATTCTTCCTATTTTGTAAAAATGCAAACCACATTCTCCTATCATTGAAGTAAGTGATGAAGATGCATGAATAGAACGTGTTTTTGTTTTATCCTCAATTGCTCTTGCTCGTAATTCAATGTGTGTTGTTGCAATGTAAGGATCTCCATATGCTAATAGTACCACTTCTTTTTTTTTTGCATTTTTTAAAATCTCATTACCATCTTCTACTAGCCATCTTTTTGCAAGTTTGAATTCCCCTTTTGTTGCTTTTTCAATTTTTATTAGATCTGATTTTTCTATTGGACTGGTAAATTGTTCTAAATACACAATATCTGCTTTTGATAAAACATCTAATGCCTCATTTGGAATTGATCTAAATCCCGAAATTCCTAACCCTACAAACCACAGCATTACTGAATATTTCTATCGTGAAGTCTTTTTAAGTGCTGTAGTGTTTTCTTGAGAATTTCTATTCCTCTAAGATATTCATTCACTGAAACTTTTTCATCAATTGTGTGTGCTTCATGAGGATCCCCTGGCCCATATGTCACTACTGGAATTCCCCATTGATTTCCAAGTACATTCATGTCTCCTGTACCTGTTTTTCTGATTAATGTTGGTCTTGAATGCTCTGTTTCCATAATTCCTAATGTAAATGCTCTAACTAGTGGTGAGTTGTGAGGAGCTTCAAATGGCTCAGTTTCATCTAAAATTGAATAAAATGCCTCAACTTCTCTTTCTCGAGATATTTCTTTGACTAGTGTTGCAATTTTCTGCTCAATTGCTTTACAATTCATATCTACGGGGATTCTGATATCAAAGGTTGTTTCACATTCTTTTGGAGTAACATTATGACTAGTTCCTCCTTTTACTTCGGTTATGGTAGCAGTCAACAACATTCCTTTTGTCTTCTCTTCTTGGTTTGTTTCTAGCTTTTCTTTTAACTCTCTTGCAAAAACCATTGATTCTAAAATTGCATTCTTTGATAACCATGGCGCACTTGCATGAGAGCTATCTTCTACGCTTATTTTGAGATTTATAGCTAATCTTCCTTTGTATGCAATAGTGACTTTTTTGATTCCACTTGGTTCTCCAAACACTGCATAATCAATATCCATTTTTTTCTTAACTAAATTTTTAATTCCAGTTGCATTTCCCTCTTCATCTACTGCACCAACAAAAATTATTGTCCCATTATTGTTTTGAATTGATGCTGCAGCAAATAACATTGCCATTAATGGCGCTTTTGCATCTGATGCACCTCTACCATAAAGTGCATCCCCTTCTTTTCTAACTTTTACTTTACCTGGTACTACATCCATATGTCCACATAACATGATTGTGGGGGAACCTGAACCTTTCTTTGCTATCATATTACCAACTTCGTCTATCTGAATATCTTCAAATCCTAGATCATCGCATTTATCGGCTAAAAATTCTGCCATTGGTTTTTCGCTTAGTGATGGTGTGTATAGTCTGAGTGCTTTCTCTAGCATCTTTACTGCAAATCTTGGTGTTACTATAAAATGAGTATCCAATTCTTACTTTTCTACCTTTAGTGCATAATCTAGCATTAAGGAAGGAATGTCTACATTGCACACTCTTACAGTGTTTTTGTATTCTGTTGTGTTGTTTACTTCATGTACAACTAGTCCTTTCTCATCGCTTTCCATCAAATCTACACCTACGATATCTCCTTCAATTGCATGTTTTGCTTTAATACACATTTCCTCCATCTCTTGCGTAGCTTTACACGGCTTAGCTACTCCTCCTAATGCCATGTTTGTTTTCCAATGCTTTGATGTTCTGTAAATTGCTGCAACTATTTTATCTCCTACCATAATTGCTCTAATGTCTCGTGGCGGTCTTTTTACAAATTCTTCTAAATAATGAACTTGATAAATTGGATACATATTTTCTCTACTTTCAATAATTCCTTCAGCTGCATCCCTGTCATTTAATTTTGAGATTAGTCTTCCCCAACTACCAACCGTTGGTTTGATAACTTTTGGATAACCTTGCAAATCCAATGCATCTAATGCTGCATTTTTTGAAAATGCTACAGTAGCATTTGGTGTTGGAACTCCAAATTTCTTTAGCAACATATGTGTAAATAATTTATTTCCAGCATACACTCCTGTGTTAAGACAATTAATTACTTTGATTCCTAATCCTTCAAGAGCTGCAGTAGAATGTAAATTCCTATAATAACTTACACATCTCTGAATAACTACACCATAGTCTTCTGGTTTTTTTTCTAAATCTATTGCCAATTTTTTACAATCGACCATCTGAATGTTGATATTCTTTTTTTTACCTGCTTCTAACAGAGCTTTTTCTTCCCAACGGATGGAATCGTAAAGAATGGTAACGTCAGGATTCACTGTCCCCAATCCTCGCCAACTGTTTGTGCTGGCTTTAGATCGAAACCGTTTGAACCTTTAGCTAATTCAAAACTCGCGCCACATTCCGGACATGTTACAATTTCTCCTTCAAGTGCATCACTTGGTATAGAAATATCTGCATCACATTCTTCACATTTTGACATACTTTCTCTTCATTACTCCCTCTTTATTTATCATTAATTATCTTTTTTTCAAGTCTGTCTTCTAGAGGGATCTCTATCAAATCCCCCATTCTTAGACCCTTTAATCCTGCGGCAACGGCTTTTGCACCTTCATCGCTTTTTTCTAATCCTAAAAGAGACATCAAATATGCCGCACCTGTTTTTCCTGCTAGTTCTCCGAAGACGATTCTTCTTCTATTTCCCACTGCTCTGGGTGGAATTGGCTCATAGGCTGCAGGATTTCGAAGAATTGCTGCAAGGTGCGTACCTGCCTTGTGTTTGTAAGCTGATGTACCTACAATAGGTTTGGAATCATATGGTTTGATTGATGTGTATTCCTCAATCAATCTGGATAAATCAAGTAACATGTCTAATCTGAAATCATTTGGTGACTTGTAAAGATAAGTTAATGCCACTGCAATTTCTGCAAGAGGTGGAATTCCTGTTCTTTCTCCTATCCCATCAATTGTAGTGTGAATTTGATCAACTCCTGCATCACATGCTGAAAATGCATTTGCAACTGCAAATCCAATGTCATTGTGAACATGTGCATCTAATGGTGTATCTACAACATCTCTTATTTTTTTAACAAAATTATACATTCCAATTGGACGTAAAATTCCAACAGTATCTGGAAGACTGATTCTATCAACTCCTGCTTTTTCAATAGCCTTACAAACTTTTACCAGAAATTCTGGTTCTGCTCTACTTCCATCTTCCACTGTAAATCTAATTTTAAGTCCATGAGATTTTGCATACTCTACTGTTTCTACTGCTCTGCTAAGAGCCTCCTCTCTTGAAATCCTTAGTTTATCTTTTAGA
Source organism: Candidatus Nitrosopumilus sp. (assembly GCA_965205675.1). GTDB lineage: Archaea > Thermoproteota > Nitrososphaeria > Nitrososphaerales > Nitrosopumilaceae > Nitrosopumilus. The sequence continues at coordinate 465,010 of OZ242186.1, read as the reverse complement.
TGAATATCTGAAATTCCTAAATATGCTGCACACCATTTTGCATCACAATCCAATGAGATGTCGATGTCTGATTTTAATGCACGTCCATGAGAAATAATATCTGCATTTAGTTCTTGTTTAATGATTGTTTTAGTTGCTTCTTTATGATCATTTGATACAACTGGTGAAATTTCAATTTGATCAACTCCAAAATAATCTAGCATCCATGCAATCTGAATTCTTTGTTTGTTTGTAAATGAAACACCTGGGTGTTGTTCACCTTCTCTTAATGTACTATCTAAAATTTTAATTTTCTTTGGATTTTTTTCATATGCGTTGTATATATTTGCATAGTGATTCGGATCTTTCATTACTAATATCGTTGTTATAAGTTGATGATATAAACATATTCGTACTAAATTCGTTGAGAAAAAGTAAAAATGATCCTAAACTAGTTTTGAAATTAATTTTTAAAACGAAAGTCGTAATTAGATTATTTTTCTTAAAATAATTACTGTGTTGGTATCAACTACTCCTGGGATTTTTCTTAGAGCGTCAATGCTATTATTAATTTCTGCAATGTTTGTTGCACTCATTATTGTTGTAATGTCATATTGGCCAGTAATTTCATAAACTGTTTTCACTCCTTCTAGTTTTGCAAGCTTCAATGACACTTTTGATGTATCTGTTGCAGAATCCACTGAAACTAAAACAATTGCGCTAGTTGTGTTCTCTTCACCCAACTCTAAAGTAAATCTTTTGATGGTCCTACTGTCCACTAAATTCTTTACACGTCTTCGTACTGCTGATTCTGATAGTTTTAGCTTTTTACCAATATCCACAAACGATTCTCTAGAATCATCTTTTAAATACTCTATAATTTTTTCATCTATCTTATCCTTGTACATTTCTTTTTTCTTCCTCTTCAGTTAGTACAGAATCAAGAGCATGTAAAACTTCTGTTACGTCCTTTTCCGATATTACTAGTGGTGGAAGAATTCTTAAAATGTTTCTTCCAGAATATAACATCAAGACACCTTTTTTGATTAATCCCATTAAAATATCCCTAACTTCAAATTTCATCTCGATTCCTATCATGAGTCCTTTACCACGTATTTCTCTAATCATTGTGTGTTTTTCTTTTAGTTCTTCTAGTCCTTTCTGGAATAATTTCCCCATCTTGTCTGAATTTTCAATTAACCCGTCTTCGGTAATTGTTTTAAGTGATGCACTGCCTGCTGCACAAGATATTGGATTACCTCCAAATGTTGATGAATGTTCTCCTTTACCCATTGCATCTAAAATATCCGGTTTTACAAGTGTAGCTCCCATTGGTATTCCTCCCGCAATCCCTTTTGCAAGACATAGAATGTCTGGCGTAGTATTCCAATGATCGCAAGCCCATAATCGTCCCGTTCTACCTAACCCAGCTTGTATTTCGTCAAATATTAACACGATTCCTTTCTCATCACAAAGTTTTCGAACTTTTTGCAAAAATCCTTCGGGTGCAACAATAATTCCACTTTCACCTTGTATTGGTTCTAAAATCACAAATGCAGTATCCTCATCAATTACTTTATGTAAAGATTCTATATCCCCATATGATGCAAATGAAACTTTCTCTACCAATGGCGCAAATGCTTTTCTATATTTTGGATTAAATGTTATTGATAAAGCTCCAAACGATTTTCCATGGTATGATCCTTTCATTGCAACCATTCCTTTTTTACCTGTAAACTTTCTGGCAAATTTCATTGCAGCTTCAATTGCTTCAGCTCCACTATTGTTTAGATGAACTTGTGTTAGTCCTTTTGGTGCTAACCCAATAAGTGTTGTCAAAAACTCTTCTCTTGTTTTATTGTATAATGAACTATGTACTGTGATAATCTTATCGATTTGTTTTTTTATTGCATCGTTAACTTTATCATTTTTGTGACCAACTAAAGCTACTCCATATCCCCCCATACAATCAATGTATTTTTTCCCATCTACATCCCATACATGAGCGCCTACTCCTTTTTCAATTGTAACTGGAAATCTTTGATAGAGATTCCCCATAAATTGGTCTTCACTCATGTTCAATCACCGTGCAATTATCATGTGCAATAGATGCAGATATTGGATTTTCTTTTTGTCCATTCCCAATTAATGCTTCTTTAACACCCATATCTAATGCTTCAGTAGATGCTAAAATTTTTTTTTCCATTCCTGGCCCAATTTTTGGCCTAATTTCTTTTGCTTCTGCCAATGTTAATCTTGGAACAAGTTTATCATCTATCAATAATCCATCAACATTTGTGATAAATAATATTTTATCACATCCTACTTTACCTGCAACATATGCTGCTGCTCGATCTCCATCAATATTGAGAAATTCTGATTCTTCACTTATGGCTATTGGGGAAATCACAGGTGTAAGCCCTTGCTCTAAGAGGGATTTGATAAATTTCGAATTCACTTCTCTTATTTTTCCTGTATAACCACCATCTATAGCTTGTTTTCTACCTTTTTCATTAACTATGAATAATTTCTTTTTTCTATCTGCCTCTATGATTTTGGCATCTACACCTGAAAGACCGATTGCATTAATGCCGTTTTTTTGAAGCATTTGTACAATTGTTTTATTTACTCTACCTGACATCACCATGGTGAAAATTTCTGCTGTTTCTTTGTCTGTATATCTACTTTTGATGCCACTTGGAGATGTTACAAATCTTGGTTCTTTTCCAAGTTGCTCACAAACTTTTGTGACTTCTTTTCCCCCTCCATGAACTATGATTATCCCTTCAGTTTCTGCTGTTTTTTTAATATCTAAAATTGTTGATGGATGTAAATCATCTACCACACTTCCACCAATTTTAATTGTAATCATTTCTACACTGGAGTTAGTGGGGTATATCTTAATCCGTCCATTTCATCAAAACCACACATTACATTCATGTTTTGAATAGCTGAACCAGCTGCACCTTTCATTAAATTATCTGATGCAGATAATGCAATCAATCTGTTGTTATCTTCATCTAAATCAAATCCAATATCACAAAAATTTGAACCAACTAAGAATTTTGGATCTGGGAATTTGTATAATCCTTTTTTATCCCTAATCAATCTAACAAATCTTTCTTCACCATAAGTTTGACGATATAATTTCCACAATTCTTTTTCTTCAATATCTTTTTTCATAAATGTATGATTTGTACATAAAATTCCTCTAACTACATCTACTGCATGTGGACTCATTGATACATGAATTTTCTTTCCTGCAATTTCACTAAGCTCTTGTTCAATTTCACCTGTGTGCCTGTGTTTTGCTGGTTTGTATGGTCTGATGACTCCTGCTCTCATTGCATGTGCAGTTCCTGAACCTGAACCTGCACCCGATGAACCTATTTTTGAATCTACTATGATATGTTCTGTATCAATAATATCATTTCGAATTAATGGTGCAAGTGCTAACATTGATGTTACTGCCATACAACCAGGACATGATACTAGTTGTGCATTTTTAATTTGTTCTCTATGTAATTCTGGTACTCCAAATACTGATTTTTCTAAATAGTCTGGATGTGGATGTTCCCATCCATACCATTTGTTATATGCGTCTTGATTGTGTAATCTATAATCTGCACTTAAATCAATAATTTTGACTCCTCTATCATACAGTGCTTTTACAATCTCTGTTGCAGTTCCATGTGGCACTGCTGTAAACACTAAATCACATTGATCTGTTAGTTTATCATAATCTAATTCTGAAAATGTAAGATCGGTAAATCCTTTCAAACTTGGTTGAACTCTATGTAGATATTCTCCTACATGCTGTCTTGATGTAACTGTGGAGATCTCTACCTTTGGATGATTAATCAAAAGACGAAGTGTTTCTCCACCTACGTATCCTGATGCACCGACAACACCTACTTTCATGATAAAACACTTCCAAATGGAGTATAATTTATTTCCTAACGTAGTTTAGAGCAAATTTTACCATTTCCTTTGGTATATTTCGTTGTGCTACTCTTGCCAACCCTTTGAATTCTACTGTATTATTTACTTCATGAACAACTAACCCATTTTTCTCATCTTCCATCATATCGATTCCTAATATTCCCCCTCCCATAGCTTTTGATGCTTTTGCTGCTATATCTTCCATTTCTTTTGTGATCTCACAAAGTTCAGGTTCTGCACCTAATGCAATATTTGTTTTAAAACCCCCTGAAGATTTTCTATACATTGCTGCAATAGATTCATCACCTACAGTAATCACTCTGATGTCTCTTGGTGGTCTATTGATTAATTTTTGTAAATAATAGATTCTGTCATGTGGACCATCTGTAGTGTTTCTTATTTCAAAAACTGCCTCCATGGTATCTTTATCTTTGAGAGACATTACTCCTCTTCCCCAACTTCCAATCACGGGTTTAATCACTAGCGGAAATCCTACTTTTTCTAAATTCTCTGCTGCACTTTCACTTGAAAATGAAAAATATGTTTTAGGTGTTGGGATATTATTTTTTTTTAGAAATAAAGTCATGAACATTTTATTTCCACAAATATTTGCAACATCAAATTTGTTTAATACAGGAATATCCATAAATTCTAAACTAGATGTAAAATGAAGTCCACGAAAATAACTAACACATCTTTCTAAAACAACATCTCCTAAATCAAAATCTTCTTTTTTACTATCTGTATTGATTTGAGTGATTTTTGCATCTAACATCAATGTATCGTGTCCTAGGTCAAATGCTTCTTTTTGAAGCATTTTTTCTTCCGCTCTTAGGCGGTCAAAAACGATACAAACTTTTGACATTACTCTCCCCAGTCTTCGCCTACGTTTTCTGCTTGTTTAAGCTCAACATTTGATCCGTCTTTTTTTGCGATTTCAAAGTCAGCGCCACAATCAGGACAGGAGACAATTTCTCCTACTGAGGCATCATCTGGGATGTTTAGTGTTGCATCACATTCTGGGCAGTTCATGTTTTTGTTGACCTTTTCTTTTGTAATTTATTAGCTTCTGTTGACTGCATTCCCCATAATTCGATAAATCCTTTAGCCAGTCTTTGATCAAATGTGGATTCTACTCCATAAGTTGCAATATCGTGACTATACAATGAATTGTTGGATTTCCTTCCAACTACTCTGAGATTTCCTTTGTACATCTTTAGTCTGACTGTTCCTGATACTGGTTTTTGTGCTGCTTCGATAAATCCATCCAGATCTGTTTTTAGAGGATCTTGCCAAAGTCCTGAGTAGATCAAATATGCCCATTCATCGTCAATCACTGATTTGAATTTATTTTCATGTTTAGTGTGAACCATTTTTTCTAAATCTGCATGTGCTTCAATTAAACAAGTTGCTGCTGGTGTTTCATATACTTCTCGAGATTTAATTCCTACAACTCTGTCTTCAATATGATCAGCTATTCCAACACCTGCATCTCCTGCTTTTTTGTTAATGTATTCAATTAATTTTAATGACTCCATTGTTTTTCCATCAACTTCCACTGGAATTCCTTTATTGAATTTAATTTCCAAGTATGTTGGTTTGTCTGGTAGATTTTTTGTTTTAACCCAAATGAATGCATCATCTGGGGGTTCATTGTACGGATTCTCTAAAATTCCTCCTTCTATTGCACGTCCCCATAGATTTTGATCAATGCTAAATTTTTTTGCTACTGTATCAATTTGAATTCCATGTTTTTTTGCAAATTTTAATTCTGTATCTCTATCCAAATTCTTATCCCTTATCGGAGCTATGATTGGAAGATCAGATCCTGAACGTAATGTAATATCAAATCTAACTTGATCATTCCCCTTTCCAGAACATCCATGTGCAAGTGATGTTACTTTTTCTTTCTTTGCAATTTCTAAAACTTTTTTTGCAATTAATGGCCTGGCGAGTGCTGTAGCAAGACAGTATTTTTTTTGATAAAGGGCATTTGCTTTAATTGATGGAAAAATGTAATCTTTGACAAATTCCTTTCTTGCATCAATGTTGTAGTGTTTTTTTACCCCCAGTTTCTTTGCTTTTGCTGCAATTTTTTTCCAATTATCGTCTTGACCAACATCTACAGTAACTGTGATGACATCCATATCATGTTCATCTTGTAGATATTTTACAACTACTGAGGTATCTAATCCTCCAGAAAATGCAAGAATTCCTTTTTGAGTCATAAAACATCTTTTTCGTCACAATTTGGAATTTATCTTTTGTGATGGGCTCAAAATAAATTATTTTTAGAGAATTTCTGACTAGCTTGAGCTAAAATTCGATGATTATTTAACCGCCAGATATAACGCTGTTTTATGAAAACTAGTTCGGTGATTACTGCAAGTATTGTAGGGGTTATTTTACTATCTGCGTTAGGGATTATATTTAATTCCAATGACATGGATAATGCTCCTAAACTCCGAATCGCATACTTTTCAAATATCGGACATGCTATTCCAATAGTTGGTGTGGAGAAAGGATTTTTTCAAAATAATGTTGGAGATGAAGTAAACATTGAGACTAGAGTTTTTGATAGTGGTCCGCAAGCAATAGAATCTCTTTTTGCCAATTCAATTGATTTAGCATATGTTGGACCTGGCCCTGCAATTAATGGGTTTTTAAACTCAGAAAATCATAATGTAAAGATTCTTGCAGGTGCTGCAAGTGGAGGTGCCAGTTTTATTGTTCATCCTGATTCTGAAATAAATTCTGTTTCAGATTTTAGTGGAAAAAAAATTGCTGTTCCTCAAATTGGCAATACCCAAGATGTATCTTTGCGACATTATTTATCTGAAAATAATCTACAATCTGCTGAAAAAGGTGGTTCTGTAATAATTTATAATATTTCAAATCCTGATATCTACACATTATTTGTTAAAGGCGATATTGATGGAGCTTGGATTGCAGAACCTTGGGCTACTATTTTAGAAATTGAATTAAATGGAAAACGATTATTCCATGAAGAAGATTTATGGCCTAACCATGAATTTGCATCAGTTCTTTTAATTGCAAATATTGATTATGTAGAAAAAAACCCTCTGCTAATTTCTAATTTGTTAGATTCTCATCACAAGACATCTGCTTGGATTAATGAGAATCCTAGAGAAACTAAAATTATTTTTAATAATTTTTTAGATTCACATCTGGGACAATCTCTTTCTGATGATGTAGTTGACATTGCTTTATCTAATCTTGTAATCACGGCAGATCCGATACCTGATTCTGTTCATTCCTTTGCTGAAAAAGCAGATCTTTTGGGATATCTGGGACGAAATGGATATGATTTGTTTGGTATTTTTTACTATGATACAAATTCTGTTAAAGGAGATACACCACATGATCAAACTTGAGGCAAAAAATATTGTAAAATATTTCAATCATGATTCTCACAAACTCAAAGCACTTGGAGGGATAAATCTAAAAGTTGAGGCTGGTGATTTTGTATGCTTAGTTGGTCCTTCTGGATGTGGAAAATCTACCTTCTTACGCATAGTTGCAGGCTTGGAGAAGCCTGATGATGGTCAAATTCTTTTTGATGGTCATAATGTAACTGAAACTGGCCCTGAGAGAATTATGGTATTTCAAGAAGGTGCATTATTTCCTTGGCTCAAAGTTCAAGATAATGTAGAATTTGGATTAAAGATGGCAGGCATCCCAAAAGAAGAACGAGTAAAAATCTCTCATAGATATCTAAATATGATGCAACTTACCAAATTTGCAGATTCTTATACTTATCAACTTTCAACTGGGATGAAACAGCGTGTAGCTATTGCCAGAGCTCTTGTAATGGATCCTGATGTATTACTTATGGATGAACCCTTTGCCGCACTTGATGCACAAACTCGTGATTTGTTATTAGTTGAGATGCAATTAATTTGGGAGAAAACAAAAAAAACTATTTTGTTTGTAACTCATAGTGTTCCAGAATCTACAGTTCTTGGAACCAAGGTTGCAATTTTTAGTAATCGTCCATCAGTAATTAAAAAAGAAGTTGACAATGATTTTCCAAGACCTAGAATTTCTGACGATGAATCTTTATTGAAATTGCAACAAGATATCTTAACTGAGCTTCGACCCGAGGTAAAGAAAGCTAAAGAGTGATAATTATGAGAAAGAACTACACTCTTCATCGAATTGGATTCTATGTAGGTATTGTTGTCGTTTGGCAAGTTATTGCAATTTCTGGAATCTGGCCTAATAATATTTTTCCATCTCCATATGAAGTAGCTCAAGATTTAGCATATGGTGCAACTGATGGTAGTTTGTTTTATGGCATTGCAACTAGTATGTGGAGATTATCTATTGGATTAGGTATTGCTATTGGCGGAGGAATTACACTTGGGATTTTTATGGCAAGAATAGAAGTCATCAACCAAACTGTTGGTTCTTTGGTTTTGGGGTTGCAGTCAATTCCATCAATTGCTTGGGTTCCATTGGCTATACTTTGGTTTGGTTTAACTAATGGAGGAATTATTTTCGTTACTGCAATTGGTGCGATTTTTGCAGTTACTATCAATACTTACACTGGTGTCAAAAATATCGATCCACATTTTATTGAAGCTGCTCGAAACATGGGTGCTAAAGGTAGTCAATTAATTACATCTGTTTTAATCCCTGCAGCTTTCCCTTACATGATTTCTGGTTTTAAGCAAGGCTGGGCATTTGCTTGGAGAGGTGTAATTGGTGCAGAAATTTTGTTTTCATTCCTAGGATTGGGATTCCTACTCAATGCAGGTCGCTCTCTTACTGATGTTTCTCAAGTAATCGGAATTATGGTGGTAATTATGATGATTGGATTGATAGTTGATGGAATAATTTTCAAAAGACTAGAAAATAAAGTGATGTCTCGTTGGGGATTAAGATAATTTTTTATTGCAATATATTTTCATGGTTTCTATCATGATACCATATGAATCTATACGATCATCATATACTGTCTAACAAATATTCATGACCCAAAATCTTCCAAATTATACTAATTCCTGAAATTTAAACTTGAATCTACAATGTACGTAAATCGAGTTCAAAATAGGGTGACGAATTTTTGTTATTGAGTATACTCAAAAAGATATTAGACGTCTTGCGTAATTATTTCTAGGCGTGAATTTTGCTGCAGGATTTTTCAAATTGGTTGAGAAATTTGAATTTTCAGGTATGAATTCTGTTAAAATACAAAATTTGAGAAAAAATCTCTATAATTACGCAAGAGGTCTATTAAAAATGAAAAATTCAAATCTGAGTTATCCGATGATGAAATCATCAAATATCTCAAAGCTTTGAAAAAAACATTTCAATCCTCTAATCCAGATAACTACAAAGATGACGATTAAGTATAACTTCAAACTTTCTGTTTCTATTTCCTAATTTTTAATGATACTATAAATGCACATATGATAATTGCAATTGCAAAATACATTACTGTAACATAATTAAATGCAAACGCAATACTTCCTGCAATTACAGGTCCGATTACAGTAGCAATAGATAATGTTGAGCTAAATATTCCCGTTGATGTAGATTTTGGATTATTTTCCATCAGATGAAAATTTCCACCTATGAACAAAAATGCCCATGTAGCTCCAACAAGTGACATAAATGGCATTGCCATCCACCACTCTGTAACTAAAGATAATCCTACAAACACAAATGTTGTACACCCTATTCCAATTTTGAATTTAGTTACATTAGATAAGTGAATTCTGCTTGCCATCACATTCATCAAAATAAATGCAGTTAGCGTGTTTGCAACATATACGATTGAAATGTGATAAAGATCTCCTCCCCATCTTTCAACAATCATTATTGGAAGAATAGTCCACACTGCTGCTGCTCCAATATGTCTTAGTAATAATGACAAAAAGAGAAATTTATTTTTTGAAATAATTTTTGTTGTTGTTCCTGGCTCTACTTCTTTTTTCTGTCCTGGATTTGGTAGTTTTATTGTAAAGATTAATCCTATCACAAATGATGTTGCACTAATCAAAAAAATCAATTTTAAATCATTTGCAAGTCCTGCAGCTACTATTCCTGCTAACCATCCTAATGCATGAAATGAGATTACTGTGGCTGCCATCTTTTTGTCAATATTTGCTTCATATGTGTAAGCAATCATGGCTGGAATCATGATTCCACTCGCAACTCCTGCTACAATCCTTACTAGGAAAAACATGCTAAGATCATCTGCAAAATAATGTAATCCAAATGCAATGGCACATCCTATGAAACCAATTCTGATGAATTTGAGTCTGGTTCCTTTTTTGTCTGAATGTCTCCCAAAATAGATTTCAGATAAAATTTGAGCAAAACTAAATGAGGCTACTAAAAGACCAATCTCAAAAATTGATTCTGTTACATCTCTTGCAATTATAGGCATGAAAACAAAGACTATTGAAATTCCTGCATGTTGAAAAAATGTCGCACTACGAACTAGATTATTAACATGTAACTTTTGCATAAATGTATACAAAATTAATTTTTGCCTAATTTCAATATACGTATCAAAATCACCCTTTCTTGTGGTTTTTTCTGAAAAGAGTTAAACTGTCCAAGAATATTCTGAAATCAAGTTGACAAAAAAAGAACCATTTCTCGACGCAATGAAAAATAGAATTTTACTTTTTGATGGTGCTATGGGAACTGAGATTCAAAGACATGACCCCAAACCTGAAGATTTTCCAAACAATCAAGATGGATTTAATGATGGTCTAGTATTGACACATCCTGAATGGATTAAACAAATCCATAGAAATTATTTAGATGCCGGTTCTGATTGTATTGAAACTAATTCTTTTGGATCAAATAAAATTAAACTTGATGAATACGGTTTTGGTGATCAAACTATTGATTTTAATAAAAAAATCGCCACTCTTGCATCTGATGTATGTGCTGAGTATGCTGACAAACCTCGTTATGTGATTGGTTCTATGGGACCAACTGGATATCTTCCAAGTTCAAATGATCCTGATTTAGGACAAAAATCTCTTGATGAAATTAGGAATGCATTTGAGCTACAATCTAAAGGATTGATTTTAGGAGGAGTTGACGCATTGCTTATTGAAACTAGTCAGGATATCCTTGAAGTAAAATTAGTAATTGAAGCATGTCATAATATTACAGCCAAAACTGGGAAAAAAATTCCAATAATCGCAAATACTACTTTGGATCAATATGGAAAGATGTTGCTTGGGACAAACATTCAAGCTGCATACACAACTGTTTCTGATATGGGAATTGATGTATTTGGGTTGAACTGTTCTACTGGTCCGATTGAGATGACTCCCAGTGTACAGTGGCTTGATGAACAAAATGAACATAGTGTACTGGTAATCCCAAATGCGGGCATGCCTGAAAATGATGGTGGACAAGCAGTTTACAAAATGACTCCGGATAAAATGGGAACTGCCCTAGGCGATTTTCTTAATAACTACAAAAAAGTCCGAATAATTGGTGGTTGTTGTGGAACAAACCCTGAACATATTCGAGTCTTGAGGAAAGTAATTGACGAAAAGGCCAACTCTGTCGAGGGTTAAGTATTTAGAAAAACAGATGTGATTTTACAACATTGACAGTTCCTAGAGTGAGTTCCGCACTGAAAGCAGTTGATCTAAAACAAATTCCTGCCCCTCTAATTATTGGAGAGAGAATCAACACCCAGGGTTCTCGTAAAGCTAAAAAACTCGTACTTGATGATGATTATGATGGTTTAGTTGATTTAGGAAGAATCCAAGTAGAAAATGGTGCACATTGTCTTGATATTTGTGTTGCTACAACTGAACGTGCTGATGAAAAAGCATTCATGTTAAATTTAGTTAAACGACTAAGCTTGGAAATTGATGCACCATTGGTAATTGATTCTACAGATCCTGAAGTTATTGAAGCCTCTGTCACACAAATTCCTGGTAAACCTATAATTAATTCCATAAATCTTGAAGGTGATGGTAGTCGATTTGAAAAACTTGCTCCTTTGATGGTAAAATATGGTTTACCTGCAATTGCATTGTGTATTGGCCCTGCGGGTATGGCAAAAACTGCCCAGCAAAAAGTTGATACTGCTGAATTATTATATGAAACAGGAAAAAAATATGGATTAAAAATTGAACAATTTATTTTTGATGTTCTTACATTTACTTTAGCAACAGGTGAAGATGAGTTTCTTGATGCAGGAAAAAATACGTTGGACGGAATTAGGCTTGTTAAAGAAAAATTTCCAAATTCGTACACTACTTTAGGTCTGAGTAACATTAGTTTTGGGTTAGCACCTTATGCTCGAAAAATTTTAAATTCAGTGTTTCTATATCATGCAGTCAAAACTGGTCTTGATACTGCAATTGTTAACGCTAAAGAGATTATTCCATACGGTGAAGTTGATGAGAAAGAGAAAAAACTTGCAGAAGATCTAATTTTTAATACTCATTCAGATGCTTTGTCTGATTTGATTGCTTATTTTGAGGATGCTGGACTTCAGAGTAATACTGCGTCAAAGAAGGTAGATGTTAACCCTCTCTGGCTTGCAGGAAAACGCGCTAATTTTAGAATTGTAAATAGACTCAAAGATGGAATTGGAAATGATGTAGTATCTGCAATTGTAGAGAAACTTGATAAAAATAACATTATCAAAGATACAGAAGGAACTCTCTCTATTGATGCTCCAAAAGAAGTTACTCATGACAGTGCTATTAGAACTCTCAATGAAGATCTACTTCCCGCTATGAAAGAAGTTGGTGATAAATTTGGTGCAGGTGAACTGATTTTGCCTTTTGTTTTAAAATCTGCTGAATGTATGAAAGCTGCAGTTGGCGAATTAGAAAAATATTTAATCAAAGAAGAGGGAACCAGTAAAGGCGTTCTTGTTTTAGGTACTGTTTATGGTGATGTACATGATATTGGAAAGAATCTTGTAAAGACAATTTTTCAAAACAATGGATATACTGTACATGATTTAGGAAAACAAGTACCATTACAGAAATTTCTTGAAAAAATTGATGAAACAAAACCTGACGCAATAGGACTATCTGCATTGTTAGTATCTACATCAAAACAAATGAAATTCTTTGTAGAGCATGCAAGAAAAAACAATATGGCTATTCCAATTCTTTGCGGTGGTGCTGCAATTAACAGCAATTACATTAATCGAATAGCAAAAGAAGATGGAATTTATGACTCTGGTGTATTTTATTGCAATACTATGTTTGAAGGTCTTAAAACAATGGATATTCTGATTTCTGATCAAAAACCTCAACTTTTATCTGATTGGAAAGCAAAACTAGAAAATTGGAAAGAAAAGTCTACTGTAACTATTGATCCTGATACTCTTCCAAGAAGTGATGTTAAACCAATACAAGCTCCAACACCTGAAAAAATTGGGGAGTCAATTAGATTAAAACAAGTTCAAATCAATATGGCCGAAGTTTGGACTATGATTGATAAAAAATCCCTTTTCAAACTGTCTTGGGGTTTGAGAGGAAAGGCAGGATTTGAATCCGAATCTGAACATGAACAATTACTATCTGAGTGGAAAATTCGAATTATTAGAGAAAAACTATTTGAGCCTGAAATTGTGTATGGTTATTTTAAATGTCATAATAAGGATAGAAAATTACTCGTTGAGAATCTTAACGGTGATGATGTGGAATTAGAATTCCCACGCTCTACAAAACCAGATCATCTGTGTTTGACTGATTATTTTGGTGATGATGATGTTGTTGCATTTCAATCTGTAACTGTAGGAAATAAAGTGGCAGATATCATTGAACAATGGAATAAGGAAGACAGGTATACAGATGCATATTATCTTCATGGGTTGGCAGTTGAAGTTGCAGATGCTCTAGCTGAATGGGTAAATCGCAGAATCAAATCTGAACTTAATTTAGAAAAAGGAGGTTTAAGGTATAGTTGGGGCTTTCCTAGTTGTCCTGATGTCGCTCAACATCATCTAGTTTGGAAATTGTTACATCCTGAAAAATCTGGCATGACCTTGACTGAATCGGGCCAGATTATTCCTGAACAATCCACTGCAGCAATTGTAGTTCATCATCCAGATGCAAAATATTTTACGCTCTAAGTAGATTTTTTTAAAAACTCATCCACACCCGTGAAATCATTTGGGGATGTAAGTAAAACGTCTCCAGTAATTTCTTGTGTTTTTTGTAATAATGTTTCAAACTCTTGAGTATATTTTGCCAAATTTAAATTCAAAAATTTTGCAGATTTTTCATTTTTGGATGATGGATATAAAAGAATAGGTATTATTGTAAATCCTTTGAGATTATCTGACAAATCTTTGACCTGCTCTATGTTTTGAATCACCTGGGTAATGAACCCCTTGGGATTTGCATCTATCTTTTTGTTCATTTTGGCAAAATTAGGCTTGTTTGATATAGATAGATACAAATCAATTTTTGAATCTACTCCTTGTTCTCTTAATCGTTTTACCGTCAAGCTAGGAATTTGTCCTGAATCTTTCCATCCTGTTTGTGATGAGTCTCCCATTAGTATCAAAATCCCTGAAAAGCCTATTGAAATACAATCTTTTACAAACTCTGAAATTTCATTTTCAGTTTTGTCTCTAACTCTTAGACTTACCGTTATTGGAATATCTGGAATTTCTTTTTTGATTATTTTTCCTGCTTTGATGGGTGAGACTCTTTGAAATCCTAGAACATTTTCAGTTAGATGAATTGCATCACATTTTTCTGAAATAATCTTTATCTTTTCTACAAATTTTTGAATTGATTCATTTGTATCTGTATTGGGTAAAATTTTTGGAGGATTTGCCTCGTATCTAATTGTCATATTTTAATTTCTTCTCTTCTCGATTAAAACCTTTGAATACCAAAACCCATATGGAATAGTAGGAAAGAACTACAATGCTTTTAGATAATTTAAAATCTAACCTTTCTAGCGCTATTAATCCTCTAATTCCAAATCCTGAAGAATATAGATTGGCATCAATTCTTGTAGTGATTTATGGTGATGATCCAGTTGTTTTGATGACTGAAAAACCAAAACATATGAAATTCCATGCTGGAGAAATTTCCTTTCCTGGTGGAAAATTAGATTCTAATGATTCTAATCTTTTGGATACTGCATTACGTGAAACTCGTGAAGAGGTGGGACTTTCAATTTCTAAAGAACAAGTTATTGGTCAACTAGAACCTGTAGTTACATTGAATTCTGGTTTTCTAATTTTACCATTCATCTCAATTATCGAAAAAATCCCTACACTTTCAGCAAATTTTGAAGTGGAAAAAATTCTTCAGATTCCTTTAGAATCCTTTCTGAAAACTGCATCTCTCGATCCAGATCCTACTCATAATATTATCCAAGAAATGTATACGTTTGAATATCAAAATCAAATTGTTTGGGGAGCTTCTGCTAGAATACTAAAACAGATTCAAGATTGCATTAAATCCTGAGATTCATTTAAAAAGAGCTTTCCGTGCCTCATGATCTATGGCTGCACGTAAGTCATCTCCAAGGAAAATTCGTCTACTCAAAAAGACCAGGCAGGCTTCGCCGGTACCCGCATGGATAATTCTCAAAACTAAAAGAAGTGTTAGAACCAATCCAAAACGTAGAGCTTGGAGATCAACTGATGTGGAGGTCGGATAGATGTCTCAGGAATTAGAACGAGTTTACACAATTAATCTTGGTAAAGTAAAACTTTCACAACCTCAACATAGAGCTGTTAGAGCAATTAACATGATTAGAGAATTTGCTCAACATCACATGAAAGTTGAAACAATCAAAATAGAAGAAGAGTTAGCTCATGAAGTTTGGGCAAAGGGTGTTAGAAATCCTCCGAGGAAAGTTAGAGTTAGAATGAGTAAAACCGATAAAGGATATGTTCTTGTTTCTAGATATGATGAAGATATAGAACCTACTACTGTAATTCCTGAAAAAGAATCAGAACCTGTTTCTGACACAGTGGAAGAACCAGCTAAAGAAACACCAGAGAAAGAAGAACCAGCTAAAGAAACACCAGAGAAAGAAGAACCAGCTAAAGAAACACCAGAGAAAGAAGAACCAGCTAAAGAAGAACCAGCTAAAGAAACACCAGAGAAAGATTAATTCTTTTCAGGAAGTTATAATTTTCATTCCTATCATATTATCTAGTTTTTCTGATCATATATCCGGTTTAAAATCAATAGAGAAAAACATCAGATCCAAATAAAATTATGGGATCTGATATTTTTCAGGATCTCTACACGCTTTTATTATAATACTGATAATCATATTTTCTTAATACCCTAGCATGAGTTCAAATCAAACACACATGACTACACATTCAATTATACTGAATTTAAGATATGATTAAAATGAAAATCATGATCATTAATGATTCTCAATCTATGAGATTGTTTCTTGAGAATACAACAAGTTTTTATCATAATTGTAAAGTTGTTGGATCTTATTTTGATGCAAGACTTGGCCTTAAATAACTTGAAACTACGCTTGATATGATACTTTTAGATTTGAAAATACTTAAAATGGATGGAATTATCTTTCTTGAAAATTTAGATTACAAAAAATATGTTGTAATCATAATTAGTAATTATGTATCTGATGATTCTGAATTTGTAACTGTCACAATGAATTTAGATGCAATTGAGTACTTTGCTTTGCATTTCTCTAATGTCCCTGCAATGTTTGCTTCTTTTAAAATAATAAAATAAGAAAGAAATTAGAAACAGCTATTTGTTGGACTTGTTGACAAACGCAGTCATTCGCTCTTCTCTGTCTGGATGTGTGAAACAATTTCTCCAAGCTAAAAGTTCTATTGCAAGACCAGTATCAAGATCTGCATTTCTTCCCTTGTTGATTGTAACTTTGGACATCTGAACACCCATTGTAGAACATCCAGCTATTTGTTGAGCCATTTTCAAAGCTTCTTCTTGTAATGATGCAAGAAGAACTACATGGTTTACAAGACCAATCTCTTTTGCTTCATCGGCTTTGATCATCTTACCTGTATAAACAAGTTCTTTTGCCTTTGCTATTCCCACAATTCTCATCAATCGTTGAGTACCACCCCATCCCGGAGGGATACCAATTGTTACTTCTGGTTGACCTAGTCTAGCAGTATCTGCTGCTAGTCTAATATCACAAGACATTGCAAGTTCACAACCTCCACCTAAAGCAAAACCATTAATTGCTGCAATAGTGGGTTGTTTAACCAATTCTACAGTTTCAGTGACAAGTTGACCAATTTTTGCATATTCAACTGATTCATCTGCAGAGATTTTTGACATGTATTCAATATCTGCACCAGCAGAAAATGCCTTTTCCCCTTCACCAGTCAAAATGATAACTTTAACATTATCATCATGGTTTAGTTCTTCAAAAGTTTTGATTAGTTCTTTTGCAACATCAATATTCATAGCATTAAGTTTGTCAGGCCTGTTAATTTTGACAGTACAAATGCCATCAGAAGTAGATGTGATAACTAGTGACATAGTAATTTGCCAATGGATATAGGAATTAAATGTTCTCTATTTTCCGCGTATTTTGCCCCATTGAGCCAATGCAGATGCTGCTGCAACCCAAGTTCGAAGATCTTGATAAACTGGAACATTGTGTTTTTCAATCAATTTTATCATTTTTTCAGTATATGGACCACCATTACCACCAGCCAAAATAGGCTTCTTCTTTTTCTTTGAGAGATTTGCAAGATAACCTACAATGGTTTCTTCAAGCGGATCATCTTGGAAAACAAACCATGGCATGGCAATATCAATATTTTTTTCATCTATGAATTGTTGAATGACAAATCGATAATCATCTGCAGTTGCACCACCACCAACATCTGCTGGATTACCATTATGAATGGGAACAGTAGGTGGAAAACGAGATTTTATTTTTTTGAGTATCGATGGAGACAATTCTCCTATTGTAAGACCCAATCTTTCTAATTGATCAATTCCGCCAATCATTGGACCTGCACCATTACTAGTCATTGCAACACGATTGCCTTTTGCAGGAGGTTGCCAGGCTAGTGCCTTTAAGACTCCAACTAGTTCTTGATAACTGTCAACTGAAATAATTCCTGCTTGTTTGAATGCACCCATAATCATTGCATTCGAGCCTCCAAGTGAGCCAGTGTGTGATGCAGCTTGTTTTGCCCCTGCAGTAGTTCTACCACTCTTCCAAATAACGATAGGTTTCTTTTTTTCTTTCATTACACGTTTTGCAGTATTGATGAATTTCCTGCCATCACCAAACCCTTCAACATATAATCCGATTACCTTAGTTTGAGGATCATTTGCAGCATACCATATCATATCTGCTTCATCAACATCAGAACGATTACCAAAACTAATCATTTTTGATAAACCAAATAAATCAGCACTTTCTAACATACTAATTCCCATAGTTCCACTTTGTGAGAAGAATGCAACATTGCCTAATTTTGAACGTACCATTCTTTCTTGTCCTTGGAATGCACAATCAAGTCTATTTGCTGCGTTAAACATTCCAATACAATTAGGACCAATTACACGAATTTTGTGTTTTAGAGATAATTCTTTTACTTCAGCTTCCATTGCGGCTCGATCACCACCAAGCTCTTTACCACCACCCGAAACAATTACAACATTGTAAATGCCTTTTTTGGCACAAGTCTTCATTATTGGTCCACATAATGAAAGATCAATACAAACAACAACCAGATCAACTTTTTTAGTTATTGCATCTAATGATGGATAACATTTGATACCAAGAATTGATTTTTGTTTAGGATTAATTGGATATACTTTACCTTTGTAATCTTGTTTTCCAAGTGCATCTAATACAGAATTACCAATTTTGCCAGGAGTTGCAGATGCACCAACTAGTGCAACAGATTTGGGAGTAAAGAACGACTCCATTGAAGTAATGATAGGTTTTGTTTTTGAGATAGAATTTTCCTTTAATTGATTATTTAGAATGATTTTTGCATCAACTACGAAATATGATTTTGAGTAAACGACCACAGGATTAAAATCAATACTATTAATATAATCTGCATTTTCTACGCCTAATTTTCCAATTTGAACTAACATTTTTGCTACCATGTTAAGATCAATAGGGATACTTCCTCTGAACCCTTTGAGAAGTTTGGAACCTTTGAGTTCATTTAACATTGATTTTGCATCAGAAGTTGTAATAGGTAACATTCTAAATGAAACATCTTTGAAAACTTCAGTCATTACTCCACCCAATCCAACCATAATCATTGGACCAAATTGTGGATCATTTTGAATACCTACAATTAGTTCAACACCTTTTGGAACCATCTTTTCTAAAAGAATTCCTTTAACTTCAACACCTTTCTTTTTAGAAAGACGACCATGCATATCATTGAATGTCTTTTTTACATCACTGACATTATCAATTCCAACTTTAACTCCACCAACATCAGTTTTGTGTAAAATTTGTGGAGATACAATTTTCATGACAAGAGGAAAACCCATTTTCTTTGCTTGCTTTACTGCATCATCTGCAGAAGTGGCAAGTGCATAAGAAGGAACTTTAACGCCATAAGTTTTGAGGATAGATTTTGACGATTCTTCAGTGATAACTTTATGATCGGTTTGAATAATTTCTTCAAAAATTTTCTTAACAGTAGCCATAGTTCGATCGGTAAAATCAAAACTCTGTATATTAAACTTTGGTCAAAGATTAAATACAAATTTACAATTCCTAAAAATTTTGCATATTTGATTTGACAATTGAAATATTTTCATCATCCCAATTATAACTTTGTAGCTTACATTTCAATTAAAAATAACTTTATTTTTTAGGCTTTCTAGAAATCATCAATATTTTACCTAATCATACATCAAACTAATCATCAATTATTGATAATCATTTTATTCTATGAAAAACAAATACCAACGCATGATTTCCCTCCTGCTGCTGTATATTCTAAAGAAAATCAATGTTCCACTGTTTTTGCATTCCAAATCAGAATATACATTTTCAATACACCAACACACAACATACCGCTAGTCCTTAGGCAGTACGAGTCAAAAGTTATGAGAGTTTTGTTGAATGGTTAGATGTGGCAACAGAAATCACACAGGAAAATGTCACTTAATCTAACTGCTGCTATCTTTTGAAGTGTTGTAAAATAGGAGATACTGTCTAACAAATATTCATGACCCAAAATCTTCCAAATTATGCTAATTCTTGAAATTTAAACTTGAATCTACAATGTACGTAAATCGAGTTTAGAATAGGGTGACGAATTTTTGTTATTGAGTATAGTTTTGAGTTGTAATTGGATAATGTTGCAATTAGTAGATTTATTGGAATAATATCTTCGGATGCAATATTTGCAGGAGTAGATGCAACAAAATTTAAAAACAGACAGTTGCTGCTATACACCATACTATTCTTGCAGATGCAATCTCGGGCACGCATTTACAAAAATGTCAGTAGATTTTGATATGAAATCCCAGTTGATTTGTGCAGTTGTGATTCAGCACCATCATCTCGTATCTCATGACATCATAAAACATTTTCCCAAAATCATTCTCTCAAATGTATGATGTTACTCCAACGAATACAATTCTATTATCCTCAAATTAGTTCACCCCATCATTTCCAGACTAAAGTCAAGATACGTTTGGAAAAGAGGAAAGAATCACAAGATTATGCAAAAGTTAGATCCAATCCAGATATTCTGGATAATCAAGTCAAAAGAGGATGGTGCCAAGAACGCAGACGTAGCCTCATCCATGAAGATATCTGTTCGGTGGGTGCAGAAACTCTACTCACGGTATCGCCGTACTGGTGCAATTCCGATTCTAGGCAAGCCTGGAAGGCCAAAGGGAATAACTATAACCATATGTGCCAAAATCAGCTAGGAAATTAGATGGTACTTGCATTCGTATCAAGAAAGTAAGAAATGCAAACAAACACACTACCCTTCCTGAAAAAAAATATTTGATGTTTGTAGGATTGGATGTTCACAAGAACTCTGTACAGGTGGCAGCAGTAGATGAGATTGGCAAATTATTATTTAACAAAAAGATTTCCAGTGATTTTTCTGCTATTAGCAAAATTACATCCAAAATTCCAAAGAACGCAAAATATGTTTTAGAGTCATCATCTGTCTGGTATGGCCTTTATAGACACATGACAGACAAATTACATCTTGATGTTATACTATCTAATCCATACAACACAAAGATAATAGCATCATCACTCAAAAAGACTGATAAAATTGATGCGTACCATCTTGCAAATTTGCTACGAGGAGGATATACTTCCTAACATAAGTTCGTCAACCATCCTCTCGTTGCATATACTTGAGAATGTCTAAATTGAATCGTCTGGTTCTGTAATATTTGGAGATGTTATTTTTCAGATTACTTAGAGATGGTTGATACTGTGACACCAACAAATTGTATTTTCCTTGCTTCCATACTTCCTCAACTGCATTGAGCTGTGGTGAGCCTTTTGGAAACCAATTCAATAGAACATCATCTGCATTCTCATCAAGATATTTTTGTACTAGTTTTGATCTGTGTTGTGGTGCTCGGTCTACATAGACTAGAATCTTGCCAAACTTTCTGTGCAATTCCTTTAGATAATCCAAAAAACAGTACTGATCAAATTTTTCATATTGTCTGAATAATTGCCTGCCGTCATGAGTCAGTGCACCAAAAATGATTGTTTTTTGATGTGACCCGTTTACTAGAATAATTGGACGGGTTCCTTTCTTTACCCACATCTTTTTTCTAAATATCGCATCAGCAGTAAAGATGGACTCATCTTGTGCAAGAACTGTAAAGCCTTTTGCTATTTTTGAGGCTATTTGTTCTTTGGAGTTTTTTTAAACCAGAGTTTTTCCTCAACACTAGCTGAATTTACAAATCTCTTTGCTGCAACCTTTGGAACAAATCCCCATTTGTGTAATAATCTGTACACATGAACCTCATGATATTTTACACCTGATTTTTGATAAATCAGATTCATCACTTGCTTTGCACTCCAGCCGGATTGTTTTTCTGCAATTTGTAGTTGAATGCTGACTAGTTTCTTTTTTGGTATACTAGTTGGTCTGCCAGTTCTAGGCAAGTCTTGCAGTCCTGCAATTCCATATTCTGCAAATCTATCTAACCATTTGTATGCCCATGAACGTACACGTCCAAGATTCTTTGCAACATGTGATGCAATTTGGTTCTCAAGTAATACTCGCTTTATCAAAAATAGCCTTTCTTTTACCTTGACGTTCTTTTCATCTTTGTATGCTTGAATTAATTTTTGATTATTCATGGTTTGATGTGTAATGTTTTGATCAATATGGCATTTGGTAAAATAAATCAGATCAACAGATCATAAAATTTTGTTAGAGAGTATACATTGCAGAATCATTTGTGCCAGATCACACAATTGTGCAATACAGACAGCTTGTAAGACATCGACACAAGATTATACGCATTATTGTAAAGATGAAGAATTCCATACATGGTATTACACTACAGGAGGGAATCCATATCAAAGCAACACCATTTTCCTCAGAACACATACGTGCACTTGGAAAATTGGAGAGTTATAGAATAGATTCGTACCTACAAAGCATAAAATTTCACAAAAAGGAGGTTGCAAAGATAGATTCCATGATACGTCGCATGGTAAATGATAATCCTGGTGTGTGTATTTTGATATCCACACCTGGAGTTGGACCATACACTGCATTGAGCATATTCTCAGAAATTGCAGAGATTAGTAGATTTTCAAATTCTCACAAGTTATGTGCATATGCAGGGATTGTTCCATCGGTGAGAAATTCTGCAGATACAATACATCACGGAAGAATTACAAAGAGAGGAAGCACCATGCTAAGATGGTTGCTAGTGGAGGCAATTCATGCACATGTTAGATACGCACCAGATAGCAACATTACAAAATTTTATAATCGCATTAAGAAAAAGAGAGGGACCTCAAAGGCAGCAGTTGCTGCTGCATCAAAGTTATTGCGTGTCATATATTGGATGCTAAAAGAGAGGAGAGAATTTGTTCAATGTCATCAATAATTTGTAAAACATTACAGTTAGGAGTTTGGCCGCGTTTTCACATTGAGGATGCATAATACCTCGAAACTATAACCGCGGTTTCACCTAATAAATGGATGAAGATGGTACTGGGGGAGAACCCCGAATGGATATGTGTCTGGTTTCATCTGTGATTGAAAGTATGAGTGTATTAGCGTAAGCTGTAATTAATATGGCAAAAATACCGACAATAGTTAAAAGGGATTCACATGGATATGTGAATAAGAAAGCAAGGAAATCAGATAGCATAAAAAATGAATCTAGTTCCAAGGTTCGTAAATACTCGGCTCCAAAAAAGATTACAAACAAACAGATTAGAAAAAATCCAAAGAAAGGCATGTTTGTGGGCATTGACCTGCACAAGAAGTTTCTTCAAGTAATAAATGGATGATGCAGGCAAAGTATTACAAAATGACAAAGTGGATAACACTCATGAATCCATCAAAAAGCATTTTGCAAAAATACCAATTTCTGCAAATATTGTAATGGAATCCTCATCAGTCTGGTATGACACGTATCGATTTCTCACAGATACTTTGGGATACAAAAACGTCACACTCTCAAACCCATATTTGACAAAGGCAATTGCTACATCAAAAAAGAAAACAGACAAGATTGATGCCAAGATATTGGCAGATCTTTTACGAGGAGGATACATTGCCACATGTTATGTTCCAGACAAAAAGATTGTACAACAAAGACAGCTTGTAAGATATAGGAAAAAACTAATCCAATGGAGAACATCTGTCAAGAATTCAGTTCATGGAATATTGTTACAGGAAGGAATCAGGATTCCAGGAGTTACATTCACTGAAACATACAACAGAAGACTCAAGGCACTAGGAGATTACAGAATAGACGGATTCTTGCAACAAATCAGCCACCTTAATTTACAGATTGCAGAGATTAATTCCAAAGTGTATGCTGCTGTAAAAGTTAATCCTGATGCAATTTTGATAAACTCGATTCCGGGAATTGGGCATTATTCTTCGCTTGTCATTGCATCAGAGATTGCAGATATTGAGAGATTCAATGATTCTCACAAACTGTGTGCATATGCAGGAGTTGTACCATCAGTTAGAAACTCTGCAGATACAATACACCATGGCAGAATAACAAAAAGGGGAAGCATGACATTGAGATGGGTTCTAACAGAATGCATACACACTCATGCAATTCATGCCAAGGATAGTGACATTACAAAATTTTACAATCGCATTAAAAAGAAAAGAGGATCATCCAAAGCTGCAGTAGCTGGTGCATCAAAGATCCTGAGGGTGATTTATTGGATGTTAAAGGAGAGGAGAGAATTTGTACAAAATTATAGTTAGGACTGCAAGTCGCGTTGTAATTATTGAGGGACAAGGCCTCGTCTAATAACTGCGAACAATCCTAACTAGGATGAAGATAGCATTGAGAGAATAGTCTCGTATGGATACATGTCTGCCATCTTTTGATTGAAACCATTCTCTAGCGAAAGCCATGCCCTGATGTATGGAAAGAGAGGAAATGTATAAAAACAATTCACATGGATAATTACAGAGCAGATGGTACAGACTGTCCAGTCTACATTTGAAAAGTTCAGGTGTTCTGCAGTATTCCTGGAGAAAATAATTGATACCACTGGAACACACATACCTCACAATACCATACACAAAATTATGAGAGATGAGGGGTTGGCAGAAGATCAGCCAAAGAAGAGGAGAAGGCGAAAGTGGGTTAGATATGAAAGGACATATTCAAACTCCATGTGGCATACTGACTGGAAGCAGTTAGACGATGGCAGATGGTTTCTGTGTTACCAGGATGACGCATCAAGGTTTATCGTTTCTCATGGAGTGTTTGCAGAGGCAACAACAGATAACGCACTTGTAGTATTACATGAGGCAATTGCAAAGCACGGTAGGCCTGCATCAATTCTAACTGATCATGGCTCCCAATTTTATGCAAACCAATCAGAATACAAGAGAAAAGGAGCATCACAGTTTGAGCAAGAACTGGTTAGACTTGGAATAAAACGCATCATGGCAAGAGTGAACCATCCTCAAACCAATGGCAAGCTCGAAAGATTTCACGGCGAGATTCAGAGAAAGCAGAAATGGTTTGGCACCATTGATGAGCTGGTCCACTGGTACAACCACATAAAGCCACACATGTCACTTGACTGGGATAATCTTGAGACCCCTGTAAAGGCATATGCAAGAAAGATGCCAGAGAAAGGAACAAGAGTTATTGATGAGCAGACAGGAGAAGAATACGATGTCAAATAAGGGACGAACTGATTTTGGGATACAACAATACAGAATCAATTCATAAGCAAATTAGAGATATGAGAATATTCTCTCAAGAATTCCAGTTAGAGGAGACAATTCAATTTTAGATACACATGACAAGTATAGAAAACAGATAAGAAATGAATTTGATGAAGAAACATTGTACCATGAACAGAATAAAACTGTGAGAATATTTTCTGAAGTAAAAAGAAGGTTTGATTCTGAAATCAAATCATATAATGGTGCCATAAAAACAAGAGAGTTACTCTATCGATTGTTGACTTGGAATGTATCCTTCTCCAGACATATTCATGGCAGTGTATTGAGTTACTCTATCGATTGTTGACTTGGAATTGTCACAGAATGTGTTTGATTTCTGTTTGTTTCGTTGATGATTTCTAGGAAGCCGGAATTGGACACATTCATCAAGCTTTTTCTATCTGAATAATTTGAGGAAATGATTGTTATTTTATGATCCGAATTAAATACTTTCCCATCTACTGAAATTGAAAAATTATCCTAGGCTGTCAGAATCATGATTTCTTAGAAGAATATATCAGGGTTCAAGAAAAAACAAAAAATTAATCATAAATTTATCTAAACTTCTTTTATTTGAAATTTTGTAAATCCCTAATATTTCATTAATCTGTTACGACATAATTAAGAATTCAATAGATCCTATTTTATGCATAAAAACTGCTTATAATCATTGAACCAAAAGAACCGCTAATCTATGAGCCTAAAACCCAATATTTAGTTAATAAATCCCATAAACTGATTGTTTGAATTAGCTTTATTGATATAGTCGATTTATTTAATTTCTATATGGCAACAGCTTATGTTTTAATAAACTGTGAATTAGGTTCTGAAGAAGCTATTATTCAGCAACTAAAGGGCTTGGAGGGTGTTAAAGAAGTTCATGGAACTTTTGGCGCATACGATATTTTGGCCAAGATCGAATCAAATACTGTTGAAAAACTTAGAGAGACAATTACCTGGAAAATCAGAAAAATTGAAAAGATTCGTTCAACTCTGACCCTAATGGGTATTGAAGGCCAAACATAAACACCTTTTTTTCTTATTATGATTCTACATTTTATTTTTGTAGTACCTGAAAAAGATCGTGAAAAACGACAA
Source organism: Candidatus Nitrosopumilus sp. (assembly GCA_965205675.1). Classification (GTDB taxonomy): domain Archaea; phylum Thermoproteota; class Nitrososphaeria; order Nitrososphaerales; family Nitrosopumilaceae; genus Nitrosopumilus. Next base: position 438,594 of record OZ242186.1, on the reverse strand, counting down.
TTTGAATTTGAGTATGTTAAAAAAATGAGTAAATTTTATCAGTCTTGGCTAAAAAAAAAATTTGGAAAAGATTATGAAATTCAATGTGATGAAATGATTACAACACCTAGAAGTGTTCTTCAACGTCTTGATACACATACATTGATTCGTGATCATCAACAAAGAGGGAGCGATATTTACCATTTCTATTTGACTCATTTCAGACCTTTGTGGACTGATTGTACATGTGAAGGATATCATGCTGAAAATTTTGGAATGATACTTTGGCAATCTCCAAAAGAAACTAGTGATACTTTGTTTCTTGCAGAAAAAAATTGTACTACTGCATCTCATGAACTAATTCATGAAATGTTGAGAATTAATGGCCATAAGAGATTCATTCAAGATGTTCATGACGTATGGACTAAACATCTTTTTGAACAGTTAGAATTTGAACAATATGGCGAAGACTTCCAAAAAACTGATGGGAAACCCATGTTTTTAACAATGGATACTTCGCAATTTTATTTAGAAAAAAATTTTTGTAATTAACATTTTGTAACTGAATAAATATTATTTTCAAAATTTGCAGTTTTGAAATCTAATTTATTTTCAGGATCATTAGTTCGTGATTTACTTAATATTTCAAGTTCTACAAGTGCATCTCCTCTAAATCCTACTGAAGACCCATAAATCCCATCAGTTAACATCGTACCATGATCACCTTTTTTGATATCATCTACCATATCATAAAAACGGATTGTTTCTTTTTTATTCACTGGATTTCCAGTTGCTTTGTTATATGCAATTGCTATGTACATTCCATTGTTTTTTACTGCAACAGGAATTTTATGATTTTTACCTGATGCGCCTGGAATAGTATCGTTGACTATTACTTCACATTTATGATACATACTTGATACATATGCAAAAAATCTGTATTGTGCATATTTTCCTGCAGTATCTTCTTCGCAACCAACAAAAACCTTGTGTAATAATTCTAAAGCATCATCATTCATACTTTGTAATCTATCATCTATTCTTCCTCTTTCAAGTAAATCTGATTTGCATTCTTTTGCAACTAAAACTAGGATAAAATCGGGCAAATTATAATTTTTGAGAGCTGCAACAAATGCGCCTGCTTGTGACATGCCAAATTTTGGAAATCCTTTATTGACCATAGTTATACCTCTGTTTAGAAAATTTACTGCTAACCAACACTGTATTGAAAAGCCTCTTTTGGCTTATAATTGTTAAGAATTGACATGTCTATTGAAATAATTTATTGAAATTTCTAATTGTAAATATTAAATTTGGGATTAATTCATCACATACTGTGGAAATAAATACTACTCCTGAACTTGTTTCTAATGTTTATCTGAAATTAAAAGAAAACATTGTAAAATATAGAAATGTAATTGGCAGACCATTAACACTTACTGAGAAAATACTTTCTGGTCATCTTAATAAAATTGACGATACAGTTTTCACTGGCGGAAAGGATTATGTCTTTTTAAAACCAGATAGAGTTGCATTGCAAGATGTAACTGGTCAAATGGTAATGCTTCAATTCATGCAAGCTGGATTAAAACAAGTATCATTACCAACAACTGTACATTGTGACCATCTAATTCGAGCTGAAGTTCGAGGTGATGTTGATATGAAATCTTCTCTTGATAAAAACAGAGAGGTTTTCAAATTTTTACAATCAGCATCTGCAAAATATGGATGTGGTTTTTGGAAACCAGGTGCGGGGATTATTCATCAAGTTGTTCTTGAAAACTATGCATTTCCAGGGGGATTGATGATTGGTACTGATTCTCATACTCCAAATGCAGGTGGTCTTGGCATGATTGCAATTGGTGTTGGAGGATTAGATGCAGCAGAAACTATGGCTGGTATGAATTGGGAATTACTTTATCCTAAAAAAATTGGTGTAAAATTAATTGGTGAGTTAAATGGATGGACTGCTCCTAAAGATATCATACTGAAAGTTGCTGATGAATTGACAGTGTCTGGAGGTACAAACGCAATTGTTGAATATTTTGGATCTGGAACAAAATCTATCAGTTGTACAGGTAAAGCAACCATAACAAATATGGGTGCTGAAATTGGAGCGACATGTTCTGTATTCCCATACGATGAAAGAATGGAAACTTATCTGAAATACACTAACAGAACAGACATTGCAGAACTAGCCAACCAAAACAAAGAATCACTTGTTGCAGACATGGAGGTAGAATCTAACCCAGAAAAATTCTTTGATAGAGTTATTGAGATTAATCTTTCAACATTAGAACCACACATTGTTGGTCCACACACTCCAGACTTGGCAAGAACAATCACAGAATTATCGGAGGATGTACAAATTAAAGACTATACAGATCCAATCTCTGTTGCATTAATTGGTAGTTGTACAAATTCGTCTTATGAAGATATGTCAAGAGCAGCAAGCTTAGCTGAACAAGCAAAGGCCAAAGGCATTAAAGCAAAAGTTCCATTATTGGTAACTCCAGGTTCTGAACAAATTCGTGGAACTATTGAACGAGATGGGCAAATGGATTCACTCAAAGACATAGGGGCAATTGTTCTAGCCAATGCATGCGGTCCTTGTATTGGTCAATGGGATAGGCCTGAATTAGAAAATGATCAACAAAATACTATTGTTACGACATTTAACAGAAACTTCCCAGGTCGAAATGATGGACATAGATCCACTCTAAACTTTATTGGCAGTCCTGAAATGATTATTGCATTAGCACTGAGTGGACGATTATCTTTTAATCCATTAAAAGATGAATTGACTGCATCTGATGGAACAAAGTTTAAACTTGAACCACCTAAACCTGCCCCTGAAGTACCTGAAGAAGGTTTTATGAGACCCGAAGGAATTTTTGTTGGACCTCCTGATAACTCTGATGATATTGAAGTACTAATTGATTCTAATAGTAAGAGACTCCAACGTTTAGAACCATTTCCAAAATGGAATGGGGAAGATTTTGAAAATATCCCCATAATGGTGAAAGCTAAAGGTAAGTGCACTACAGATCACATATCTCCTGCAGGTGCTTGGCTTTCTTTACGTGGACATTTAGATAATCTTAGTGATAACATGCTTTTAGGTGCAGTTAATGCATTTAATGATCAAGTAGGTCAAGGCAAGAATGTTTTAAACAACAACTTGGAGTCTTTCTCAAAAATTGCAAGACAATACAAAGAAAATCAGATGAGGTGGGTAATTGTTGGTGATAATAATTATGGTGAAGGAAGTAGTAGAGAACATGCAGCGATGACTCCTCGCTTTTTGGGATGTGCTGCAGTAATTACCAAGAGTTTAGCTAGAATCCATGAAACAAATCTCAAAAAACAAGGTATCTTAGCATTAACATTTAGCAATCCTGATGATTATGAAAAAATTCTTGAAGATGATAAAATTAGCTTACTTGATCTAAACGAATTATCCCCAAACAAACAAGTTAAATGCATAGTTTCCCATGCTAATGGAAACAAAGACGAAATTTTGTTAAATCACTCTTACAATCAATCTCAAATTAAATGGTTCAAATCTGGATCAGCACTTAATGTGCTAAGAGATAGATAGATTTTTTTAACGTGGGGCCGACCGGAATCGAACCGGCGACCTACGGGTCACTACAGCTCCAAACTTACATCATCCGTGAGTCAGTGTATAGCTTAGTTAACCTTTGGAGCCCTTAGCGGTGATCTTTTTCGTAGACACTGTCGCCCTACCAGGCTAGGCTACGACCCCACAAACAAGAATAAAATAGACTTGAATTTTAAGTTATTTTTAACTAAGATTTATTTGCAATAATCATCAATCTGTAATTGTTAATCTGTTATGGTGAAACCTGCTTACTTGGTATTGGGCGCTATTCCTGTAATTGTTGCCCTTTTACTTGCTACTCCATTATTACTCAAAAATGAAATTCCCACATCTGCAGCAAATTATACTGATCATATTGAGATTGAATATACTAAACATCAATTAAAAAAAATCTCGTATGGTGTAACAGAGAGAGTGGGAGCACAAAAAACTGAAATTCTTTACATCAAAAATGATGGCGAACTAAAATATTCTGTAACGGATAATGGTTATCTGAAACCGGACGTTCGCTCAAAACTAGATGAGAGTAAACTTGAGAAGATTAAAGCATTAATCAAAGAAACAGGTTTTATTTCAATTCCTTCTGAATCTTTTAAAGTTTTAGATAATGCAACTGAATATCAAAAATCAAATGTCAAAGTAACTCTTAATGGACGTGTTAATCAAATTCACTGGCCTCAACAAAATGTAACTGTAGATTTTATTCCACCAATAATTACTATGGTTGAATCTGAACTAGATTTGATTATGTCTGAATTTAGTGAATAGATACAAATAGTCTTTAGAAAAAATTATGACATGCTTCCATTAGATGGTGAACGAAAAAATGCCAGAGGAATAATTACTGACAAAATTAATTCGGCTGATACTTTACGTGGCTCATCTACTGTCAAACGTGGATTTGCCCATATGTTAAAAAATGGAGTTGTAATGGATGTTACAACTGTAGAGCAAGCTCAAATTGCTGAAGAAGCTGGTGCCGTTTCTGTTATGGTATTAGATAAACTTCCATCTGAAGTTAGAAAAGCTGGCGGTGTTGCACGTACTGCAAGCATTAGAATTATTGAGGAAATTATGGATTCTGTAACAATTCCTGTAATGGCTAAATGCAGAATTGGACATGTCAATGAAGCATTAGTGTTACAAGAAACGAATGTTGATATGATTGATGAATCTGAAGTTTTAACACCTGCTGATGAACTTCGTCATGTTTGGAAATGGGATTTTACTACTCCTATTGTTAACGGAGCAAGATCTTTAGATGAAGCTTTAAGAAGAATTGAAGAAGGTGCATCAATGATTAGAACAAAAGGAGAACCTGGGACTGGAAATGTTGCAGAAGCTATCAAACATGTTAAAAAAGTAAATGAGGAGTTACGAAGTATAAAATCAATTTATGATTCGAATGATAATCAAGATTTAGTTAGAATGGCAAGAGAATTCAAAGTATCATATGATATTGTTGAACAGACTGCAAAACTTGGAAGGCTACCTGTTGTAAATTTTGCCGCAGGTGGGATTACAACACCTGCGGATGCAGCATATTTAATGTCTCTTGGATGTGATGGTATTTTTGTTGGTTCTGGGATTTTTAATTCTGATGATGCAAAAGAGAGAGCAAGAGCAATAGTTTTAGCTACTACCTTTTGGAATGAATCTGATAAAGTTAAAGAAGCACAAAAAATGATTGATGAACGAGGATCTATGGTTGGATTAGATGTAAACACTCTTGAATTACGTATGCAAGATCGTGGTGGTTCAGCATGAGTTTTACTGTTGGTGTTTTATCTATTCAAGGCGACGTACAAGAAAATCTTTTGTCCACCAAAGCTGCAATTGATGAATTAGGAATTGACGGAAAGATTATCGATGTAAAAACCCCTGAAGAACTCTCAGAATTAGATGGTTTGATAATTCCAGGTGGTGAAAGTACCACCATTGGTCAGCTATCTTTAGTAAATGGTTCACTAAAGATTCTAAAGGAAAAAATTCAAAATGGAATGCCTGTACTTGGAATTTGTGCTGGAATGATTATGCTATCAAATACAGCGAATGATCGTGTTGTAGGTAAAATTGATCAACCGCTATTGAATATCCTGGATATTAAATTAGAGAGAAACTCATTTGGACGTCAAAAAGATTCTTTTGAATCTGATATTTCTATGGATTCTATTAATATTCCAAAATTCAATGGAGTATTCATTAGAGCTCCTTCTGTTTCTAATGTAGGATCTGATGTAGAAATCTTATCAAAATTCAACGATCGTATAGTCGCAGTTAAAAAAGGAAATGTTATTGGTACTGCATTTCATCCTGAATTAACTACGGATACATCATTACACAAATATTTCATTAATCTTGTTACTTTATTCAAGAATTAATCTAGTTGTAATCTAACAAGTTGTGCATTGATTTCAAATCTTTTTTAAATGACTCTAATGATTTAGGAATTTCTATTTTAATTGGGTCTTTTAATGATAGGTTTTGAGCTTTTTTCTCATTCCATACTTTTGAATTAAATTTTGAAATTTCTTTTGTAATATTATCTTGTTCCTCAATATTTTCTGGTATTATTTGTTGTTCTTTGTGTATGCTATTTTTTGAATACAATTCTTTCCAAAGATAATCTGTGATAAATGGTGTGATTGGCGCTAATAATTTCAAAATAGTTGACAAGGTTTTGTGTAGTGTAAAAATAGCACCATCTCTTTCTTCGTCAGAAAATTTAATTCCATATGCTCTTGCTTTTACCATTTCGATATAATGTGCTGCAAACACATTCCATGTAAATTCTCTAATTGCTATTGCCGGGATGAAAAAGTTATAATCCTCATATCCTTTTTTACATTCTTTTACTAGTTTGTCTAATTCTGATAAAATCCATTCATCAGATGCGGATAGATTCCCAGATTCAATTACTGGAAAACTAGACAAAAATCTTGATACATTCCATAATTTACTAAGAAATTTTTTTGTTGATTCAATTTTTTGTTCATTGCATCTAAAGTCATGTCCATGATTAATTTCACTCGCACTCCAAAATCTAAAAGTATCAGCACCTAACTTTTCAATTATTGGTAAGGGATCTATCGCATTTCCTTTACTTTTACTCATTTTCATTCCTTTTTCATCCAAACCATATCCCATGACCCAAGCTTCAGACCATGGTTTTTCTCCAGTAAGTTGCTCACATCTCAAAAGAGTATAGTATAACCACGTTCTAACAATATCTTTTGCTTGTGGTCTAATTGAAGCAGGATACACTTTCTTGAAAAATTCACCGTCTCCGTTAAATTTACTAATGAAAAGTGGAGATACACTAGAATCCATCCATGTGTCAAATGTTCGTTCTTCTCCTACAAATTCAGTGGAATCACATTTTGTACAATTAGTAATTGGGCATTTTTCTTCCCAAGGCCTATAATATTTTCCAGGCTCAGGAACATATGCCTCTGAGCAATTTTTACAATACCATATTGGAATTTCAGTACCATAATATCTTCTTCTTGAAATGGGCCAATCAATATTGATAGATTCAAGCCAATTCATGAGAATTTGCTTGTGCATTGATGGATGGAATATAATTTCTTGGCCTAAATTTTTCATTTTAGGAATTGCTTCTTTTTGTTTTAGATAATATTCCTCCATCGGAATAATCTCAATTGGAGTCTTACTTCTTTCTGATACTGGTGTTCTATGAACAATATTTTCAACCTTATCCAAAAATCCATTTGTTTCTAAATCTTCTATGATTTTTGTTCTAGCTTGTTTTGGTTTTAATCCTGTGCATTCTCCTGCAACTTCGGTCATTCTTCCATCTAATCCAATTGCAACAATTTCTTCTAATTCTAATTCTCTAAACAATGCTACGTCATTTTGATCACCATAACTACATACCATAACAGCCCCTGAACCAAATTCTTGTTGAACAGAATGATGAGTTCTAAGATCTACTTCTGCATTGGTGATTGGAACAATTACTTTTTTTCCAATATATTGTGCATATCTTTCATCTTCAGGATTTACAATGATTGTTCTACATGCACAAAGTAATTCAGGTCTTGTACTTGCAATGATTATTTCTTTATCGGTATTCTTGATTTTGAATTTCATGTAAACAAGCTTGGTAGCTAAATCTTGATATATTATTTCTGCATCTGCAATAGTTGTACCTGATACCCAATCATAGTTGTTAGGTCTATTTGCAAGATACACCTGTCCTTTTTTCCATAAATCAATAAACGTAGACTGAGTAAGTGTTCTGTATTCTTCTGAATCTGTTCTATAGTAATTAGCAAAATCTCCACTAAGACCTAAACTTTTCATAATGAGAATCATTTCAGATTCCAAGTCGTCTAGTGCACCTCTACAAAGATTTAGAAATTCGCCTCTTTCTGTTTCTCTCATTCTGATTTTGTGTTTTTTCTCAGTGTACAGCTCTACGGGAAGGCCATTTCTGTCAATTCCTATTGGGAAATAGACATTTTTTCCAGTCATTCTTGCAGTACGTGCAATCATGTCAATTTGCGAATAGTGTGCTGCGGCTCCAATATGCCATGGTCTACCTGATGGATATGGAGGCGGTGTATCTATTGTATAGTTATCATCTTGTGGAGTAAATTCATAAATTTTTTCTGATTCCCATTGTTTTAGAATTTCTTTTTCTAACTCTGGATTCCATGTTTTTTCTGATATTTTAGGATCCATTTCTTAATTATCTTGAAATATTTGAAATAATGTGAGAGCCTTTATTGTAACCTTCATAGATGTAAACTCCTACAGCTTCTACATTTGATGGCATTTTTGGTGCTAGTAGTTTGATAATTTCACTTGAAAGATTTTCTACTGTAGCTTCTCCTTCTAATAGATAAGTTGTATTCTTTGGAACTTGTAATTCAAACATTCCTTTAGGTCCTTCAAACTGAATTTGATAATGTGAATCATCTTCTTTTTTTAGATATTTCTTATTAATGAAAAATTTATGATCAAATACATTTACTACTTCTTTGATAATTTTTTTGGCTTCACCAAAATCTAAAAGTAAATTATCTTTCATTTGTCCTATAAGCTCTACCATTACAGACGATGTGTGTCCATGTAATATAGAGCATTTTTCTACTAATGGAAGAATGTGTGCATAATCAAATGAAAATGATGCATCTTCTAAAAATATAGAACCTGTTTGTGGTGTTTTATCATAAAATACTATATCTTGTAATTCTTTAATTTGTGCAACATATTTGGCATGTCCTATCGCCATCATTTTTTCTTGAGGGAAATCTTCTTTGATTTGTTTATATTTTTCAATATCATCATCTGTGTCAATTACTTCGATCAGCCCTTTTTCTGTTTTAAAATCAACTGTGACCTCATTTCCATTCTTTAAAGTAATTTTGTGACCGTATTCATATTCTTGTTCAAGAAAAGTAAGCATTTGTGCTACTGTTAACTCGGTTCTAGTTTTGAGCAAGCTTCCTTTTTTGTCGATATAACGAAAATCTGAATCTAAAATTGTAGGACTTGTAGCCATGTGAAGTCAACTGACTTTGGATATAATATAAATTCTAACCTGACATTATTTGGTTAAAATAGTTCCGTTTTTTATAATATGACATGCAAAGAAGTATGTTAATTTTTGAGAATTCTATCAAGTCGGAAGAAACAAGAAAAACATATGTTAGACATTTGGATAAATTTCTCAAATGTTTTGAGATAGAAGACTATGATAGATTAATAACGATACCTCAAGAAAAATTACAAATTATGATGGAAGATTTTGTTATGTATCTTAAAAAAACAATGTCTCCCAACTCAATAAATATACCAATTGCGTCAATGAAGGCATTTTTTGACTGTAATGATATAGAATTGAGATGGAGTAAAATTAACAGGCTTAAGCCTGCAAGAATAAAAAAGACAGGCGGTGAGGCATGGATTACTGAAGAGGTGGCTAAAATGGTTTCTTTTGCGACTAAATTACGAACTAAAACATTCATTCATTTTATCGCATCATCAGGAATTAGAATAGGTGCATTACAAGATATCAAACTAAGAAACATTAATCAGATTGAAGATTGCAAATCGGTCCTGGTTTATGAAGGAACTGTTGATGAGTATACTACATTTCTAACACCTGAAGCAAGTCAAATGTTTGATGCTTATATACAGAAAAGAGAATCTGATGGAGAAAAAATAACTCCTGAAAGTCCTGCATTTCGTTCATCGTATAATGTAGGATTTGCTAAGGTCAAACCTAGTACCAGATCATCACTACAAGAAATCACACGATTGCTTATCAACAAAACAGGATTGAGAATCAATCAGGTCAAAACGGGTGTGAGATACAATAAACAAGCTGATCATGGATTTAGAAAACGATTTAATACTATTCTGAAAACTACTCATGACCTGAATATTTCACTTGCAGAGAAAATGATGGGTCATTCTGTTACTGTTGTGTTGGATAATGTTTATCTTGACCCGACTATTGAACAATTGTTTGAAGAATTCAAAAAAGCAGTTCCCGAATTAACCGTTGATGGTTCTCTAAGAAAGCAATTGGAGCTTGATAAAATAACTAAACGTAATGAAGAATTGGAAAAAACACACGTTGCTAAAGAAGAAGTTAAAGAAATGATTCAGTATGAAATGAGAAAACTGATGTTTGAGTTGAAAAAATAAAAGCCTTGTATTGACTGGAACCTGGAAACTAAATGTCTTTTATTTTGATGGTTCGTTATATGGTGATTGGAAACCTCTTTTTTTCAAAATTTTAACAACATCTTCTAATTCCCACATGTACTTTACGTGTACACAGTTCTCACTTTCACAATAATCACAAAATCCTTTCTTCAATTCTTCTTTTAGGAATATTGTTACAATATCTCCTAGTTTACCTATTTTGTTATCTAGTATTCTTACCTTATCCTCATAGGTGTTTTGATGAGAGAATCTGGATGATTCTAAATGATCATCTATGATTCTTGAAATAAATTGACTTATGCTTGTAACACCTGTTTTTTTAACTTCTGATGTTTCAATCACTTTTTCTACTTCGTCTACTAAATCTTTAGGAAGCTGTACCGGTCTCCATCCTGAATTACTCTTTTTTCTTACCATGGTTTTAAGCACATTTTGTATTTTTCCTTTGAAATGTTATAAATTTGTTACAAGTTAGGTTGTAATAGTGTTGTAACAGTTTTTATATAATGTGTATTACAATACTATTACATGAATCGAACTAATTGGAAGCCTGTTCAATTGCCAATAAATTTAGTGAACAGAATAGAAAAAGAGACACAGAAATCTGATTCTCTTTATCGTAATGTTTCTGATTATATTTCCTCTGTGGTTCGTCGTGAACTTGAAAATTTGGAGGCTTCTAAAAAATGACTCCTGTTTTTGTTGAAGAGTGGCAATGCCGACATGAGAAAAACCATTCCAGAAAGATATCTCAGATTTTACAGAATACCAAGTATGAAATCCTTTGCTGTGATATCTGTGCGGATATGGCATTAGGATCGCCCATTGGCGGATTTACTGAGGCCGTAAAATGATTTTACTGGAACAACCGTTTTTGACTGATTCTTCAAACCATACAAAAAATCCCATGACAGAATCTAAAAAATTCTGCATGAAAGGATTAAACAAATCCTCAAACGCAAATTGTAAAAAATGTGCCGAAAAGAGTAAAGTCCCTCGAGACGGTCTTTCAGTTCATGACCCAAAAATACTTGACAGGTATTACACCCCTAAAAAGGTACAAATTATTGGGTATGAGACTGCAACCAAGTTAGAGCGATGGGTTATCCATCCTCTAATTTGTTGTAGATTTTTAATTGAACCTATTTTTGAATTCTTTTTTTTACTGTTAAGGATAAAAACCTGAAAAAATGAAAACTGTGCATTTACAACATTGGTTTTTAGTTCCAAAGAAAAAATCCTCATCTTTTTTGTTTTTTGAAATTAAGAAAATGCTTGAAGTCTTACTTTTGTGGAGAGACTTCAAGCCGTCGTCACAATCGTTTAGGAGATTGTTATTGATATGAGTACAACACGTAAACCAATAAAGTTTTCTGCTTTTCAGATGATATTATGTCCGTATTGTATCAAGATAAAGAAAAAATCTAAAAGATTTTCAAGCTTTTATGCCAGGACTTGGCACATCACGCATTGTCATGAATATGATTTAAAAATCATCAAAATTACTGATTCTGAACTAAAGAGTTTTTCATTAAAGCGGGAATTTGAAAATGACGATTAGAGATGATAACTCTGCATCCAAAGAAGAGTCAGTAGCTGCTGCAGAAAGAAAATCATATCTGTTCAGATTACGACAAAAGTCATTCCAGGATTTGGAGCTGTCAAAATGTACGACTGTTGATGAAGTCCTAAAGGTTACAAAAGACATTGCGGAATCACAAAAATCAAAGAGATTGTCTGAATGTGTAAAGGCATTTCATGAATCACAAAATCCCAAAGAGTTCGAGTGTGATATACTGACAGTTTATGATGATGTTGGCCTGATTTCACAACAAGACCTCAGGGATGCAGGACATATTGACCGTCTTGGAAATCATTCTGAGGTTCTAAGCCATGAATTGATTTGTTCTGTTGATGAAAAAGGATTTGAAATCACGGATGTAATTGGTCCTAAACTACAAGATGAATCAAATTTTGGTAATGATGTTGATGATGAGACACGTGTCTTTAACTATACATCAGGTTTTGAAAAGTATAAGGAAAAAATAGAAAACGGTGACTTTGCAAATGTTTTCATTTCAAAAATGCAGTTACCAGGTAATGGTGTATCATACAAGTCATGTCTGCAATTTCAGGTTAAAGGCTGTACTGATGTCTCTCATCGGCAAGAATATCGCATAAACCAGGACCGAGTAAAAAGAATACTCAAAAAATGTAACAAGTTATCATGTCCTAAATGCTGGACTTATGCAATAATCAAACAGGCTCTCTCTGCAGTTGATAGAGTGGAGGCAACGCTGAGTTTTAAGAAAAATAAGTTATGGATGCAAAACAAGAAATCAAGAATTTATAATCATTTGGTAGTATCAGTTCCAAAATCAGAATATCATAAATTTGAAACTCATGAAACTAGGCTAAAGGCTGAACGATATATCTTTAAAAAATTAAAAGGTGTTGGAATAGAGGGCGGTGCGGTAATTTATCATCCCTTTAGATTTACAAAAAATTTAGAGAAAGCATATTTTTCACCGCATCTGCATATTTTGGGTTTTGGGTACACTGACAAAGATGAAATTAGTGCGTTGTATCAAAAGACAGGACTGTTTGTAAAGTCGATTAATACCTTTAATGATTCAAAAACTGCATTTACTACGGTCCGGTATCTATTGTCTCATACTGGTATCAGTCAGAATAAACACCGGATAAAGTATTTTGGAGAAGCTGGCAATAACAAGTTTAGTATAAAGACGGTACTTGCGCGGTCCATCTCTTCAATTGATGATATTAGTTGTCATGTCTCAGCATGGAAGATCTTAAGACGACAACATAATGGAGCAATCCAGGACATTCCATTAAATGAGATATCACTGTCTCTTGTATCGTATGATTATGATGCAGACAACATCAAGAGCTTGTATGAGATTGATTCTGATTCCTTTGATTTCTCTGATTGTACCATAAATGATGTTACAAAACGCATTCAAGAAATGATGTCTATAGATAATCCTGCTAAAGCGAAAAGCACTCATTTTATTGATGAAACCCAACAGATTCAACAACAAACACCGCCTCACCAGTTCTTACACATAAGACGCGCTTATTCTATAGAGAAAAGTAAGACAATTTACAGATACGAAACTATCTTAGTTGACTTTGAAGAGTCTGATATTTGTCCGATCTGTACAAGAAAACTCCGTCTAATGGAACCAATCGACCCCGGAGGGGGATTTATCAGTGATTTACCACTTGATGAGATTGCCTCTGTCGATTGTGAAATATATCAATATGTTGAGAACTTTAGCGACCCACGTGGTCAGATGTACTTTGATAAAAGTGGAATGACCTGTTATGATGATGGTGTTCCTGTTCCTGGACCATACCACTCATCCTTACCAGATGCAGTAAAATCAATACATTATGATATTATTCATCGCGGTAAGATCAAGGCATCAATCAGACTAGAAACTGGAAGGACTCCGACAAACAAGGAGATTGATGCTGTAATTACAACTCAACAAAAGATTGTAGAGTCATTAGAATGGCACAAAACATCTCTAACATCACGAAAAATCACTGAATGTTTTGATGGTGATAATTCATTGTGCTTGTCTGAATCAAGAGGAGGTGAAATGAAATAGAACTTGATAGAGATTTAACAACAGAATTCATCCAGTCAAACAAGATAACTGAGCTAATAATTTTAGATGAGGTCAAAGGTGCAGATGGGGATTATGGTAGATATTACCATGCCAGGGTCAATTGCAATGACTTTAACAAAACCTTGGCATTATGGAATATCAACAAAACCTCAAAGAATTCATTAATTGATCTGTTTGGATCTGATACCAAAGACTGGATAGGAAAACCAGTTGTGGTTGATTTAAAACCGTATGGTGAGGAAAAATTCTCAATTGTGGTCAATGTGTCTAAAACTGCAAAGAAGAAACCTGAAACTGTATCGTCATAGGAATTTTTCCTATTTTTTTATTTTATTTTTCTATAAATGGGTTATAACAAGGATCTTTATGTTCATGCATAATTCATCCTGAAAACTAAAATAAAACAAAAAGAATCAAAAAATGGCTCAGATTGAAGCCTTCTCATCAATGAGATTGCCTCAGATTCTAATTTGAGGTTAGAGCCTTTATTTTTCATCATTGCCATTTCTCGATTCATATATTACATTATCCTTAAGGTTATATTAACATTACTTTTACCTTAAGGTTAATATAGCTAGAAAAGATAGTAATGTTATTGACAAGATGGAAGAAAGATGAGACCGAGTTCACAGTATCATTGAATCTTGATGAATCGAGAGGCGCTATCTGTATAGTTCCTAAACCAATAGTAGAAAAATTAGGAAATCCTGATAAAATCAAGTTTATTCTTTCAGGAAAGAAAATAATCATAGATAGTGAATAAAAACAATTTGGTTTCATTATGTCTAATGTGTTTTAGAATCCAACTTTTACCAAACGTTTGGTGTAAGTTAAAAGAAAATGGCCTATGTGGGCTTGATTGGTAATCTCTTTTTTGTTGTCAACATGTCTAATTTGTTGCAAACAATGTTGCACACAAGCCTAATTTGTTGTAAACAATGTGTTTTTTGTTGCAGAATCCAACTTTTACCAAACGTTTGGTGTAAGTTAAAAGAAAATGGCCTATGTGGGCTTGATTGGTAATCTCTTTTTTGTTGTCAACATGTCTAATTTGTTGCAAACAATGTTGCACACACAATTTTATGCAGTTTGGCGTTATTTTACATTAAATTACCAAATTCTTTTTTGGTAACCCTGATGTTTTGTTGTGTAATGCAGATAAAACTAACAAAACAGTCCTCTAGATCACGAAAATATAGAATCTTTGTACCTGTAGAATACTTTGAGAGTGTGGGGTATGTTGAAAATGATGTTGTAGATGTGGATATTGTCATAAAATCTGATGATTCTCCTATAGAATCTCCAGTACGTGAATCAATTGAGTTTGAATCAAGTGCTGATGCAGAATATCAAGCTGGTACTGGTGTGGGTGGTGGCAATGCGGAAAACAATAACGGTGTTATTATTCCATATGATGAAATAATCCCTATTGATAACGTGTTACGTGTTGGATTGAAATTGTATTATGCAGTAAATCAAAAGATTGTAGAACATGATGGTAAACGATTTGAGATTGATATTCATACAGGAAAGATTAAGAATCCAACTTTTGATGAACATTTGTCCGGAGTTAAATCCCAAAATACAAACTCTGCCAAATTTGTCTGATTTGTGCAGTCATTTCAAGTGGTGCTTTTGTGGTGTCGCAACACCACTTTTGTAATTTCGTGCCTAATTTTTGAGATTTTTCCAGCATTATTAATTATATTATTATTTCTGGTTTCTGTTTGTTTGTTTTATCGCATTTGCTCTTTTTTTTGTTTCTTTCTTTGGATTTTTTCTGGTTTCTGTTTGTTTGTAATATTATTTGGAGATGAGTATTTATGAATCTTAGAACTATATTCATTTTTATGCTATCTGAATTCCTTGTCTTCTTATTCATGTATAGTTGTCTTTGTCGTTTGTATTATTTTCAAATCCTTTATTGGTAAGTTTTTATAAATTATCACAATGAGTAAACATAAGAAAGTTATATTTGTACTAAATGAACAGTTGTGGAAAAAAGTAAAAACCTTACAAATTAACAGTAATGTAAAATCGCTAAATGATGTCTTTGTAATTTTGTCTTTACAGTTTGTAAACGGTACCATAACAATTCCAGGTACATATGATCTTGAAACTCAATTACAAAACTTTCTTACTCAGGAGGCTCAAAATGTGGAAACATAAGCTGGATAAAATCTCTAGGACTATTTTATCAAATTATCCCTATGATTTTGCAAATTTATCCTGTATACAGTTCAGACCTAATCAGGACCTAGAATATGGTCTTCCTGTTCAAAGTGGTAAATCTGTGTTTCTCATGATAAAGCCTGAATCAAACGTGTTAGGATTATACGTATTGTCTGATGAATCTTATCATTCGTCGCTTTCTGTGTTAGGTGAGATTAAAAAGTCATCCTTTGATTTTTCTGATATAACTGAGAGAAATTCATTATTTCTTGCAGTTCATACTGACGGTCATTTTTATGAAAAAATCAATGTTGCTAATGTGATAAAGGAGATATCCACTTTTGCGCATATCAATAACAGTACTTTTCTTATTCAGTTAGATACAGTTGATTTGAATCTCTCACGTCTGGCCTCTAAGATATCTGAAAGATTGGCCCATATTAGAGAGCCAATAAAGGTAAAAAGAGAATCAGGCAACTATACCAAAGATCATAAAGAAAGACATCGAGATCTGGATAATTTCGGCGATGAAATACTAAAATCATTTAGTTTTGGGGTCTGTTCATCTGCCGTTATCTGGTGTTTCTCGCCTATTTCTCCAAGTATCGGGTTTGCAGGTTCCAAGGCCTCAGTTTCCTGGGTAAATGTGGATTCCAGAGTTATCTCTCAGACTGTCTCATTTGGCGATAAATTTAAGAGATTATTTAAAAAATCAAAGTATTCAAAGATTCAAGACGTATTTAACACAAATCATCAAAGTTCGAATCTGATTAGATTTGATATCTTACGAGTACTACGAAAAGAGGTCTCAAGGTATCTTAGAAGCCGTAAAAATTCCCCTGTATTCTTCTTTGATGGGGATGTAACATTGCATCAGAAAAACATCCAGTCCTCAAAGTCCGTTGATTCAGATAATCAATCAAAGTCAGAGTCATTTCAGGACATTGGTTACTAGCTTGTATAATAGTTACAATTGTCACTCTTACACAAGTATCTAATTGGCGGTACTGGTTCAGGAAAATCAGTACTAATCTCAAAACTAATTGCACAACAAATGAAAAAAGATCCCAGTACTGCAATTATCTACTTTGACTTAAAGCTGGATGATTCAAAAATGATATCTCAGACCATTCCTTCTAGTTTTTACCAAAACAACAAGGTTCGATATGTTGATGTGTTAAGTGAAAACTTTGCAATGAATTTCTTATCGCTTCCTTCATACTCTGCAGATAACAAGGATCTTGTAATCTCAAACTATACAAATTACATTATTGATTCATTTAGGGAAATGTACAATACTCAATCGGTGGGAATACAGTTAGAAAGAATTCTAAAGATTCTGTTTTTTTATCTGTATCAAAATACCGATACTCCGACATTTTCAGACCTGTACAAGGTTGTAACTCAGGCAAAGAACAAAAATTTGGAATCAATAAAAGCTGTGATGAACAAGTTTGGTTCATCGGATTTAGAGCAAGCAATACAAGGACTATCAGACCTAAAGCCTGATAGTTGGCTTCCAATCCTAAACAGAATAGAGCCTTTTGTTATTGATCCATTTTTGAATCTGAGATTTAACACAAAGTATTCCTCACTAAAACCAGGGGATTGTTTGCAAAGTGGACAGATTTCATTTATGAATATAACTCGAAGTATTTCTGGATCCATGGCAAGCATGGTGTTACTTGTGTTGTTGCTGCAGATTTGGTTTTATGTGTTAAACAGAAAAGAGAAAAATCCCATAATTTTGATACTAGACGAGTTCCAGGTGTTGAGGGATTCAGAGATTATTAAGATTATTCTGTCTCAGGGAAGGGCGTACGGTCTGTTTGTATGGTTGGCACATCAGGACCTGGGGCAGATAACACCAGAGTTCCAAAAAGAGATTAGAAACAACATTGGTGATATCTATATTGGAAATGTATCAGGAACCGATGGCGCAATATTCTCAAAAGACGTGTTTGCATCTGAAACGTTACAAAGAAAGTTAGCATCATTACCAAAATTTCATTTTATGCATATTTTGGAAAAACAAGAGATACCGTTACAGGTTGGCATGCCTCTGGATAAAGTACTGTCAGATAATTCTTTACATGAATTTTTAGAAAACGAGTCAAAGAAACTCATAGTAAAGCAGGTCAAGGATTCATTTAATTTTGATGATAGTTTCTGGCTTGACTTGTGTGTTGTTCCACCGCTACCAAAGACTGAGTGGCTAATACTTTGTTCCTTACATCATAATCCAAAAAACCTTACAAAGATAGTTGCAGATATTGACTCAAACGATAGGGATGTGATATCTGTACTATTGCAGGAGATGAATGATGAGAAAAAAATCAAAGTTGTAAGGACCAGAAAGATGGGAAGTCAGACAGAAAAAATCTACGGACTGAGTGAGAAATCATTAATTTATTTCCCAACTGACTATTCGCTAATTGGGCAAGCTGAGGGGATTAATGATGTTGCAACTGCTGCATTTGATCATAATGTTTCCTTTGGCAGATTTGTAAGCATTGCAAAACAGAAAGGCGATGACAGAGTGGATATGTTAGCATATGACTATGATTCAAAAGAAGTGATATCAATTGAGATAGAGTCCCAGTCTGAAACCAGTTCTCATCCTGAACAGGTAAAGCATAACGGTGAAAAGTGGATAAAGATGGGTTTTGATTCTTGTCAGATCTGGAGCAAGTCAAAGAAGATTAAAAATTATGTCACAAATTGTGATGTGTTTGTTGTGCAATGATTATTTTGATAATAGAAAAAAGAGATTAGCGCGTTGGCCTAACCTAAGTAAGAACTAACATTATTAGTTTAGTGTTTTTTAATATACTTTGTGGGCCTGTAGCGTGACGGTCACGTACCTAAGTAAGAACTAGGAGATTTGGGTTCAACTCCCAACAGGTCCACGATTTTTAATTATGATTTATGTCTGGTAACAGTGTTTGACAGTCAAGTTAGTTCGTCTTTGAACTAGCCTTTTTTTG
The DNA here is from genome assembly GCA_965205675.1 of Candidatus Nitrosopumilus sp. Lineage (GTDB taxonomy): Archaea > Thermoproteota > Nitrososphaeria > Nitrososphaerales > Nitrosopumilaceae > Nitrosopumilus. Next base: position 419,470 of record OZ242186.1, on the reverse strand, counting down.
TTTTTGATTAGAGTATTTTGAGACGTTCCTTCCTCAGTCGTAACACCCTTCGGGCGTTCCAGACTGATGGTCATAACGTCTTGTTATGTCGTTTAGTTGTTGACCTTAGTGCAAATTTGCACTAAGGTTGTAGTTTGTGGACTTTGTTAAATTTTGAATTGTTTTTGTGGTTTTGGTTCTCTGAGTGGTTCAATGTTTTCTGTTGATTGTGTCAATGCCTAATAAAGCTATTCCGTCATGTTAAAATTCTGACCATAGATCGCTCATATCAAATATAAATTCTGTAATGAACGTGCCTAAAATCTTATTAAATTACTATACTAAAGAATTTAGAATTTTGGCTAGATTGACATCATTTTTTGTGATACCGCCCGCATCATGAGTTGTCAAATCTATTGTGAGTCTGTTGTATACGTTAAACCACTCTGGATGATGATTCATTTTTTCAATTTCCATAGCTGCTCTGGTCATAAACCCAAAAGCTTGATTGAAACTATCAAATTGAAATTCTTTGTGTAGTTTTTCATTAACAACACTCCATCCTGAAAGATCCTTTAACTGCTCTTCAATGTCTAGTTGAGATAATCGTATCATACTGTTTTAGATTTATTGTTAAATTAAAAGATTGATTCATTACCCATTATGGATTGTAAAGAGTGAGTAAAAATGGATGAGATAAACAAAAAATTACTTGAAAATATCAAAACTTCTATTTCTGAAACTGTCAAAGTAAAGAAAATTGGAATTGCTTATTCCGGCGGAGTTGACAGTACATTAATTTCAAAAATTTGCTCAGACATGGATTTTGATGTTACATTACTTACAATTGGATTTCCTGAATCACATGATATTTTGTTTGCAAAACATGTTAATGAATTTCTAAAATACCCTCACCATATTTTAGAAATTGATCCAAATACATTTGCATCTATTTCTTCAAAAATTAATCAAACAATAAAGACTGACAATTTATCTTGGAATGAAAATTGTATTGCTTTTCATTATGTTTCAAAACTGGCAAATTCTCTGGATCTTGATACTGTAATTACTGCAAATGGGATCGATGAATTATTTTGCGGATATAATGCATATAGAGAAGCATTTTCTGGCGGAGAATCACAAATCAATGAAGTAATGCTTACGAAATTAGATAATGAATTGAAAATGATGAAGGCTGTAAATTTAGTAGCATCTGAATTTGGAGTTAAAATACTACAACCACTACTTTCTCCAAAATTTATTGAATATGCAAAAACTGTTCCTATTTCTGAAAAAATTCATGATTCAGAAGATCTATATCGTAAACATATTATACGAAAATTAGCAAGTGAGGTGAACGTTCCAGAACTATCATGTACGAAACGAAAAAAAGCATTACAATATGGTACTAAAATTCACAAATCTTTACTGAAAACTAGATAATAAAATAGAATTCTCAAAAATGGTTCAACTCTTTACGGAATTAAATCTAGTATTAGCAAGTCATAGATGTTTTTAATACTAAGCAATTATGATGTTTCATCATTGTTTTATTGTTACATTTGAAGCATATCTCCTGTTCAACTATTCTACATTCATTACACTTTGAAAAAATTTGTAATATATTCCCACAATTTCTACATGATTCATCAGGCAACTAAAATTCCTCCTGTTTTTTCTTCCTATCATTGCTTAGACTTGTGTTGATTGCAGTAAGATGAACAAGAAGTTTAAAAATATAGTTGATTGTCTGCAATTCAGTTGTGGCAGGTTTGTTGCTCAAGGAAGATTGTGATGTCATTACAAGTGGTATTGTAAAATATCTCAAAAGACTAACCAATATAGAATCTATATCATATTAGATTTTCATTCATTACATTTTGTTTGTTTGGAATTAATTTTCTATATAGTATATGGAACTACTATAATCTATGCCTAGTATTTGTAAATAGATTTTTCAAAGTTATCAATCAATGAAAACAAAAACATCGTTACTGATTTTATTGACTGCACTTGGAGCGATCATTACTCCTCTGTATGCAGACGCAGCAACAACACCTGATATACCTGATCCAAACGTAGAATTTACTTTGACAGGAGCAGGTGCAACATTTCCATTCCCCCTCATTGATTTGTGGAGAGTTGAATACAACAATGTCTATGACAATGTTAACCTCAATTATCAATCAATTGGAAGTGGTGGTGGAATCAAACAACATATCGAAAAAACTGTGAATTTTGCAGCATCTGATAAACCTATGAGTGAAGCAGAAAGAGATTTGGCTACTGGAACATTTCACATCCCTGAGTCTATTGGAGGTGTCGTTTTAGTGTATAACATTCCTGAAATTCCAAATACAGGATTAAAGTTAACTGCTGATGTAGTTGCAGGAATCTTTTTGGGAGAAATCACAAAATGGAATGATCCTGCTATTGTTGCAGAAAATCCAGGATTAAAACTACCTGACAAAACAATTGTTACAGCACACAGATCAGATGGCTCTGGAACTACTTTCATCTTTACGGATTATCTTTCAGTAGTTAGTCCAACTTGGGATGAACTAGTAGGTAAAGGAAAATCTGTTCCATGGCCTTTAGGCTTGGCTGCTGCTGGCAATGAAGGCGTTGCAACAATTGTAAAATCTACAGAATACTCTATCGGTTATGTTGAACTTGCTTATGCGTTTCAAACTGGAATGACTTATGCATCAATTCAAAATGCTGAGAAATCTGCATTCATTGAACCCTCTCTAGACAGCATTTCTGCTGCATCTAGTGGTGTTGCTGATACTTTACCTGCTGCAAAAGATAGTTGGGTAGGCGTATCCCTTGTAAATGCACCCGGATCTAACTCATACCCTATTGCAAGTTTCACATACTTGCTAGTATATGATGATCTAAAACCAGTAACTAAAAACAAAGAACAAGCAAAAGCTGTAATCCATTTAATTAATTGGATGATTACTGATGGTCAAGAATACTCATCAAGTTTATTGTATGTTCCACTAGCTGATAAAGTAACAAAACTTGGACAGCAAGGACTAAAACAAATAACATATGATGGAGAAATTCTTTGGGATGAAAATACATCTACACAATCAGAAATTACACAAGATATTAAACAACAAACTGAAATGAAGTCATTTGACGAGAAAGAAGGTGGTGGTTGTCTAATTGCAACTGCAACATATGGCTCAGAGATGGCACCTCAAGTTCAGTTGTTAAGGGAAATCAGAGATAATCAATTAATGAATAGTGCTTCAGGCATGTCCTTCATGACTGGATTCAACCAATTGTATTATTCATTCTCACCATACATTGCTGATATGGAAAGAGCAAATCCTGTATTCAAAGAAATGGTAAAAATTGGAATTACTCCACTGTTATCATCTTTATCCATAATGGAATATGCAGAGTCTGACTCTGAAATATTGGGATATGGTATAGGTGTAATCCTGATGAATCTTGGAATGTATGTGGGAGCACCAGCTATGATGTTCTATGGATTAACTAAAAAATACCGCGGATAAATTATCCAAAGTTATTTTTTTCTTTTTTTAAGATTCTTCTATTACACTTTGTACTGTTTCATCTATTGCAATTTCAGATATATCTCTAGAATATTCAGCAGTTCTTCTAATGTCTTCTAAAATTAATTTTATTATGGCTATATTGTCATCTGGTTTGAGAGAATCCATCAGTTTTTTCTCTTTTTCAATTACTTTGGTTACACTTGATGCCACTTTTTCTGCCATATCATAATCTCTTTTGGTTAGCGCTGTGATTGAATTTTCAAAAACAATAAGGGATTCTTTGCTAATTTGATCTATTTCTTTTAGAATTTTTTTGTCTATTGGAGAATCTAGATATTTTACTTTTTTTGCAATTAGTCCTGCATGATCTGCAATTCTTTCTACACATTTTACTACTGTTCTATAGCCAAGGCAATCGGATGGTTTTTCGAGCCCAGAATCTAACAAAACCTGTACATTTTCTAATGATAAATTTAGATTTCTCAGTAAATAGAGACTGAATCTGTCAACCTCATCATCCATTTTGAGAACTTCTTCGGCATGATCTGAATTTCTTTCATTTAATGATTCCATAGCTTCTTGATGCATGTTTGTAGCAGTAATGTACATTCTCTTTAATGCAACAGCAAATGATAATTGTGCAAGTTGTGTAAGAACTTGTAATATTATTTTTTCTGAACTTGCCTCAACTATTTCAGTGCCCATTAGTGTGGTTCTAACTAAATCTCTAATTGCTCCTCTATGCATACTAGTAATTTCTATTCCTTTAGTTTTGATTTCAATAGTTTTGTAACCTGAAAGATACATTGCAATAATTTTTCTTCTTATGGATTCCTTTGAATCCTTTTTTCCAATTAGCGCAATGGCATTAGTCTTTTTATTTTGTTCTTCTTGAAATAATATTATTGAATTATTGCGATTCTTTACTAAAGTAACATTGGAATTTTTCTTTAATTGCAATTCATCAACCCATGTTTTTGGTAATGAAACAGTGTATGTAGAACCGCCAGTTAATTGCAGTCTTCTCATTTGTTTAATTTCTGACATGATTTGTAACTATGATGTTTAATGCGTTTTAGTTGTTATACTGCTTCTGAACATAGTCTATATAGATCTCAATTGATATCATACTCTACATAATTTATGATCATTTTTTAGATAACCCGTAATTCATGTTGAAACTGTGTGGAGAAAAATATACTCACACCACATAAGCGAAAAATTAATTCTGATCAAATTTTCAAATTAGGTGCAACTATTGCCGGAGCGTTTGTTTTAGTAATAATCGTCCTGATGATATTTCAGTTAATTTCTGAATCTTACCCTATTTGGGAATCTGAAGGTCTTGGATTTATCATTGGTACTGATTGGAATGCAGTTGAGGGGAGAGAGTCATTTGGGGCATTGCCCTATATTGCAGGTACGCTTGCTACTGCTGCTTTAGCAATGGCAATTGGCGTACCTCTCAGTATTGGAATTGCAATGTTCATTTCAGACGCTCCTGCAAAAATTGGTGGCCCATTAGGATTTCTAGTTGAACTTTTAGCAGCAGTTCCAAGCATAATTTATGGTCTATGGGGTCTTTTAGTTTTTAGACTTTATTTTCAAGATTGGGTGGAGAAACCCTTACATGATTTGTTTGGAGATTCAATATTTTTATTTTCAGGAACTCCATTTGGTCTTGATCTCATTACAGCAAGTGTAATTTTAGCTATTATGATTATCCCCACAGTTTCATCAGTTTCACGTGAAATAATGAAAGCAGTTCCTCAACAACAAAGAGAAGCTGCATACATGTTAGGTGCAACGAAATGGGAAATGTTCAAGCTTGCAGTATTCCCATATTCTAAGACGGGATTAATTGGGGCTTCAATTCTAGGACTTGGCAGAGCTGTTGGCGAAACAATGGCAGTTACAATGTTAATTGGTAATGCAACAGGCATCTCTGCATTCCCCTCCTCTTTCTTCAAACCAAGTCAAACAATGTCTAGTATTATTGCAAATGAGTTTGTTGAAGCATCTCCTGCATCTTTACATCTTCCTGCTTTAATTGGTGTTGCTTTGATTCTTTTACTTATTGCAATTGTGATTAATGTTGTCGCACATCTTCTAGTAACTAGAATGATGAAAGTAAAGGAGGGGGCCATTAACAATTGACTACAACTAACGAAAAAAGACAAGAGTATCGTGCATTATTCAAAAATAATGTAAAAAAGAGATTACTTGTTGATAAAATAGTTCATATCATAATTTTCGCATTTGTCATAATTGCAATTATTCCTCTTGGAAGTATACTTGTAGAAGTTTTCAAAAATGGTATTACTGCAATAAATTATGAGTTTTTAACTGCAACTCCTGGATCAATCGGTTCGGGTGAAGGTGGTATTGGACCTGCAATTCAGGGTACCTTGATAATAATTGGGCTTGCCAGCCTGATTGGAGTTCCTATTGGAGTTATGTCCGGTATATTTCTCTCAGAATACGGTGATAATAGACTTGCAAGAAATGTTCGATTTTTCAATGATGTGTTTATGGAATTTCCATCTATAGTTCTTGGAATTTTTGCATTTTTAGTAATTGTATTGATTCTTGGACATTTTTCAGTATGGGCTGGTGCATTTGCATTGGCATTAATCATGTTTCCAATTGTTGCAAGAACTACTGAGGAATCTCTAAAGATGGTTCCTGTAACTTATCGTGAAGCAGGAACTGCCCTAGGTTTGAAAAAATGGGTTATTACTTTTAGAATTGTAATTTCTGCTGCTAAAGGCGGCATGATTACTGGAATTTTACTTTCCGTTTCAAGAATAGGTGGAGAAACTGCTCCTTTGATAATGACCATTCTTGGAAGCAGTCAATTTTTCAGTAGCATGGATGTTCCAATGGATGCCTTACCTTTGAGAATTTGGAGATTATCTTTGTTACCTTATGAGAGTTCACAGTTACAGGGATGGGGGGCTGCATTAGTTTTGATATTTATCATCATTGGAATCAATTTAGCTGTTCGTTATTATTTTGGAAATGGAACTGGAATGATAAGGAAGTTGATTAAACATGGAGGATCAGTTAAGCAATGACTATGAGTACACCTGAACAAAACATTACTAATTCTACTAATTCAAAAATTCCTGACTCTGTATCTCGTGTAGAAAAAAAATTCAAAATGATTGCAGAAAATGTAACTATTCATTATGGCGATACAATGGGTGTGAAAAACGTTACAATGAAATTTCCAGAAAAATCTGTCACTGCTTTAATTGGTCCATCTGGATGTGGAAAGACCACTTTTCTTAGATGTCTTAACCGGATGCATGATATGACAAAAAACGCTAAAGTTGAAGGTAAAGTAATGATTGATGATATTGATCTCTATGATAAATCAATAGACCCAATCTATCATAGAAGAAAAGTGGGGATGGTTTTTCAAAAACCAAATCCGTTCCCAACAATGTCAATTTATGATAACGTTACTGCGGGTCTAAAACTAAATGGAGTAAAAGACAAGAGAATTCTAGATGAAATTGTAGAGGATACGCTCAAAATGGCATATCTTTGGGATGAAGTAAAAAATGATTTGAAAAAATCTGCAATTGAATTATCTGGTGGTCAACAACAAAGGCTTTGCATTGCAAGAGCATTGGCAATTCAACCTGAGGTATTACTAATGGATGAGCCTGCATCTGCATTAGATCCTATTGCAACACAAAAAATTGAAGAAACAATTACAGAATTAAAAAAAGACTATACGATAATTATAGTAACTCATAACATGCAACAAGCAGTTAGAGTTTCAGATTATACCGGATTTATGTATATTGGAGAATTAATTGAGTTTAGAGAAACAAAGAAATTATTTACTGATCCAAAAAATGATTTGACGGCAAAATATGTTCAGGGGCAATTTGGATAATGACTAGATTAATTGATCCATCTCTTGAAAGATTAAGTGCGATAATGTCTCAGATGGGAGATATGGCAAGTGAATGTGTTTCACTAGCTGTCGATTCATATCTTGATGGAAAAAATACCACTGAGCAGGTTTACGAACTATCTGATTCAATTCGTAACAAGTATTTCGAAGTTGAAGATTTGATTTTTGATATGTTATTAAAATATCAACCAGTAGCAGATGATTTTAGAATGATTCGTTCGTCAACTGAAATATCTTACGCATTTTCAAGATTTGGAAGATATGCTTATGATATAACTCAGGTAAGAGATCTATTTGGGGATATTTCTGAATGTCCAAATGAATCTCTTGTTGAAATTACAAAAAAAGTAAAACACATGATAAAGGAAGCTGTTTTGTCCTTTGCAGAACTTGATGTAAGAAAAGCTGTAAAAATACAAGAAGATGAAGCATTCATAGATAAAATCTACAACGAACGATTGCCACAGTTGATAAAATCAAACAATACCAAATGTGCTCTAGCTGAAGCCTTACTCTTACGTTATCTTGAAAGAATTGGAGATCATGCAGTGTTCATGAGTGATGCCATCAACTATATCGTTACAGGAAAACACAAACCAAGTGAAAAGAGAATTGCATCTCACACTAAATCTTCTTAATTAGGCGTATTTGCGTCCATTCTCATTTCCAAAATAGTGGCTGAATCCCCATGATTCAACACTTAAGGTATGATTGTTCTAAAATGTTTTAGAGGAATTTTTGAACTGTTTTCTTAACTGATTTCTCTACATTACTAATGATTGCTGGTGATGCACCAAGGTGTTTTTCTGGTGAGAATATTGCATCAATTTCTTTGTCAGTGAGCTTTGAAGAAAATGCTTTATCGTTTTTGATTGCATCTTTGTAAAACATTCCTTTGTCATTTGCCTCAAATGCCACTCTCTGGACATCTCTATATGCAACAAATCTTGGAATACCTTTTTTGATTAATGCCTCTAAAACAAACTCTGCAAATATTTGGCCTTTTGTAATGTATAGATTATCTACAATTCTTTTCTCGTTTACCATCAAGTTTGAAACAATTCTAGTCATGGTTTCAAGCATTTCATCAACTAGAATTGATACTGTTGGAATTACAAATCTCTCATTGGCTGAATTTGATAAATCTCGTTCATGCCATAATGGAATATTTTCAAAAGATAATGCTACTTGACTTCTTACTAATTTTGACAATGATGATACTCGTTCACTCTTTATTGGATTCCTTTTCACTGGAACTGCACTGCTTCCCATTTGTCCTTTTTTGAATTGTTCAGCAACTTCCCCAATTTCAGTTCTTTGTAAATTCCTGATTTCTATTGCAATTTTTTCTAAAGTAGCACCAATCAATGCCAATTCAAACACATATTCAGTATATCTTTCTCTAGGTACAATTTGTGTGGTAACTTCTGCTGGGAATAATTTTAATCGCTTTGCAGCTCTTTTTTGTACTTCAAGTGATTTTGCACCCATTACGGAACCCGTACCTACGACACCTAATGTTTTACAAATCAAAATTCTTTTCTTAATTTCTTCAATTCGCTCTACATGTTTTGCCATCTCTGCAGCCCAATTAGCAAATTTTAATCCAAATGATATAATGCTGGCATGTTGTCCGTGAGTTCTACCTACAGCTGGAATTTTTCCATGTTTTACAGCTTTTTTTGCAAGAATAGATGCCATCTTTGCAACTTTTGGTTCAATAATTTGTAAGGCATCTCGCATTTGCATTGAATTACTTGTATCTACTAAATCATTACTAGTAAGACCATAGTGAATCCACGGTCTTGCATTTTTAGAACATTTTTCACTTAATGATTCAACAAGAGCAGCGGTATCATGATCACTTTTTGCTTCTAATTGTTTAATTCTTTTTGCAGTGATTTTTCCAGACATTGCAGCTTTGAGTATTTCTTTACCTATGCTTTTTGAAATCATGCCTATCTCACTTTGGGAAATTGCAGCTGCACCTTCAATTTCTAATTGATAATCAACTTTTTTTTGCTCACTAAATATTTCCATCATTTCTTTGGTGCCATATCGACCATTATCTATAGGTAAAATTGCCAATGTTTCTATTCTTTATACTTTGTACATAAATCTAACTTCTTGTTCTCTTTTTCACTGCAGCAGTTTTCTTTGAGGATCTAACTTCTTTTGTTTTTGCTCTAGTCTTACTAACTTTTCCTTCTTTTTTAAGAGGTTTTCCACTTCTTCTTGCAGCACGAGAAGCATCTGCTCTAAGTTTTTGTTCTTTTTGTTGTTGTTCTTTCTCTTTTTCAGCAATCTTTCCTCTTACCATACATATGAAATTATTTGATCATAGATAAGTTGTTTCATTAACATAATATTTGATTTTTATTAATCAAAACTATCGTTCTATAATTCCTGTATCTTGTAAAACCCACTCTAAAGCTTTGAAATATCCTTGTTTGAAATTTTTTTCGTCGATTGCCCAGTCCGGACTTGATCTTAATTCCACAAGTAATTGATTTGCTTTTTGTGTGATTGTTGCTTCATCTAACATATTTTAGAATTAATCTTGATTAATTTAAAATTATTTTATAAATCTCCTGATGATTTAAATTAGATTGAAAGGAATTTTTACCGATACTTGTGTCTTCTACAAATCCTAGAAAAATTGGTGAAAACCAATACCAAATTGACGCTGATTCTAATCTTGGAATGAAAGTACCGGTGAGGATTTATGCTGATGAGCCATTGATGCAGAAGATGCTATCAGATAGAACTATTATGCAGGCACGAAATGTTGCTTCGATTCCTGGTATAGTAGGACATAGTGTTGTATTGCCAGATGGACATGAAGGTTATGGATTTCCTGTAGGCGGAGTTGCAGCTATGGATGCTGAAGAAGGGATGATTAGTCCTGGTGGTGTTGGTTATGATATTAATTGTGGAGTACGTTTACTTCGTTCAAATTTAACAGAACAAACAGTTCGTCCAAAACTAAAAGAACTTGTCACTGATCTTTTTAGCTCTATTCCTTCTGGTGTAGGTTCTAAAGGTACAGTCAAACTTACTCATTCAGAACTTGATGAAGTTTTGGTAAAAGGAGTTAACTGGGCAATAGATAATGGTTATGGTTATTCTGATGACTCTGATGTATGTGAAGAAAATGGGCAAATCCAAAATGCTGATCCAAATAAAGTTTCAGACAAAGCAAGAAAAAGAGGTGCTCCTCAATTAGGAAGTTTGGGTTCTGGAAATCATTTCCTTGAAGTTCAAAAAGTTGCGGAAATACATGATGAAGAAGCCGCTAAGAGAATGGGAATTAAAGAAGGAACAATCACAATTTTAATTCATTGTGGTTCTCGTGGTTTTGGACATCAAGTGTGTAGTGATTATCTTAGAGTATCAGAACAAGCTATGGAAAAATATGATGTCAATTTACCTGATAGAGAACTTGCATGTGTTCCAAATAATTCTGAAGAAGGTGAATCATATAGAAAAGCTATGTTTTCTGCATTGAATTTTGCATGGAGTAATAGACAAATGCTAACTCATTGGACAAGGAATTCATTTCAACGTGTGTTTAACCAATCTGCATCTGATCTTGATATGAAATTAGTGTATGATGTTGCTCACAATATTGCTAAAGTAGAAAAACACAAAGTTGATGGTCAAGATCGTAATTTGGTTGTTCATCGAAAAGGCGCTACAAGAGCATTTCCTGCAAATCGTAATGAAGTCCCCTTAAAATATAGAGATCTTGGACAACCTGTTCTAGTTCCTGGTTCTATGGGTACTGCAAGCTGGATTTTATTGGGTCAGCCAAATTCCATGGATTTGAGTTTTGGTTCTACTGCTCATGGTGCAGGAAGAACGATGTCCAGATCTAAGGCTAGGAGAAATTACACTGAAGATGAGGTAAAAAAGTCACTTAATGATAAGGGCATATTTATCAAAGCATTAACTCGAGATGGTGTTGTAGAAGAAACTCCTCAAGCCTACAAAGATGTTGACTCTGTAGTTAACGTATCTCATAATTTAGGAATTGCCACAAAAGTAGCAAAGTTAGTGCCTATTGGTGTGATTAAAGGTTGAGCGAAGAAGATTCTGAACTTGAGAGATTAAAGGCAAAACGATTTGCCGAAATGCAAAAGAACATTTCAACAAAACAAGAGACATCAACAACACCAGAGCCTGTCAAAGAAATAACTGAAAACCCTAGAGACTTACTTGTAAAAATACTTGGATTTAGAGGAATTGAAGTTTTAGAAAATGCAGAATTTCAATTCCCCACTGAAACTAAAATGATCATAATAAAATTATCTGAATTAATTAAAACTGGAGAAATTAATGAAAGTATTGATGGAGGGAAATTACTAACATTGTTTAGATCAGTTGGACTTGATGTTAGAATGGCAACAAAAATCAATGTTGAACAAGATGGCAAATTTGTATCTCTAAGTGATAAACTTAGTACTCAATCTACTAACGATGATGATGAACAATGAATATTGTTTTAGAAATAGGAACAAAAAATTACGCCGATGATTTGTTATTAATTAAAAAGGCACTATCACACATGGAAAGTCTTGTATGTGGTCATAATGGATATATTCTCAGTGAGATTTCCTCAAAATTTGGATGGACATTTTTTAAAATGACATTTAAACCAAATTTACAAAATGGAATAGAAGAAAAGTTTTCTGATATGATTACAAAATATCAAGGAACTGATCAGACAGAAAAATTTGCAAAATTTATGACTGATTATTTTACTTCTAAAGGCTGTGATGTTAAAATAAAAATTTCTGCCTAGACTCTTCTTCCTCTTTTACCACCTTTCTTTCTGGTGGTGTCATGAGGAATTGGTGTTACATCGTCGATTCTTCCAATTTTGAATCCGCCTCTTGCTAATGCTCTAATTGCAGCTTGTGCACCGGGACCAGGTACTCTGGAACCAACTCCGCCTACTGCTCTAACTCTAATATGAAATCCTGTAAATCCTTTGGTTCTTGCAGATTCAACAACGGCATTTGCAGCTTTCATTGCAGCAAATGGTGATGATTCGTATCTATCCGCATTTACATGAATTCCACCAGAACTAATGGATACTGTTTCTCCACCAGTAAGGTCCGTCATGTGAATGATTGTATTATTATAACTACTGTAAATGTGAGCAATTCCCCATTTTTCAGGATCTTCTTTTTTGGTTTCTGATTGAGGTTTTGATTCGACTACAACTTTTGATTCAACCTTTTTGGTCTCTTCTACTATAGTTTCTGTATCTTCTACTATAGCTTCTGTATCTTCTACTATAGCTTCTGTTTCTTCGACTGCTTTTACCTCAGCTTCAACTTCTGACAATGTCTACTCAGACCTCAAAGGGTTTAAAATACATTGAGTTATTTCCCTTTTACGATGACAGTCTTTATTACCCCACTAAATTTCTAATGCAATAAAGATTGCAATTTGCCAATTAAAACATTCAGCATTATAAACTATCTAATCCTGTGAAATGACTTTAACATATGTTCAACTCATCTCAAAACAGATCATTTAGTGAATAATTGATGAACATTTGGATCTATGAACAATCACAGTCAAGTTAGTCCGTAAAATATCAAGAATTGACAAACAAACAATGGAAGTATCAGAACCACATGTTCCTTCATCTGCAAAAACAGGTATAGACTAAGAGATGAAGATAGAAAAATCATCAATGGAAAAATCTACGTCCTAACTACTGGTGAATATAGATGGGAAGAACTGCCAAAAAAGTATGGTGATGATTCTGCTGCAAATAAAAGATTAAACAGATGACAACAAAAAAGAATTTGGATGAAATATTCTAAAATCTGCAATAAAACCAACTCACTCATCTGACAAGACTAATTTACAAAAAGTATCAGTTGACTCCTCAAGTGTTGCTGCAAAAAAGAGGTAACGATATAAGAAGAGATGGTTTCAAAAAGATTACAGACACAAAAATTCATGTTGCAGTAGAACAAAACGGTTTACCGATATCTATTGTGATGGGTTCTGCAAATATCCATGATTCCACAAAATTAGTTGATGTAATAGAAAACATCTCTGATTTTGTAGATGATGAGGGAAATTGTTTCAGTTTATGCAGACAAAGGTTATGATGCAAAATCAATTAGAAATTATTTGAGAGACAGAAACATCAATCCAGGTATTCTATTTAGAAAAAATAATGATGGAGCAACAAAAAATAGATCATACAAAAAATATAACAAGATTCGTTATATCGTGGAGAGATTCTTTGCATGACTCAAATGTGGATTCTGCAAGAACAGCAATAAGACATGAAAAGAATTGCGAGAATTATCTGGGACCTGTTTACTTGACATCAATTCTGATGTATTGGAGAGTATTGGGATGAGTTGGATGTAGGGTTTTGAGATGAGTTGGATAGATATTTTCCAGGTACATTTAATGTAATTGGTTTTTTCTCTGAAATTATCTCCCATTTGCTATTAACTTTTGGTGCTTCTATTTTGGTGCCATTTTCATTTACAATAAATGTATCAGCATAGAAATTCAATATTTCTCTTTAAAAGCACTGATTTTTCAAATTTGCCTTATTTTGAGTATGTGGCTCTAAATCAATACTGTTCATATATTATCTTCATCTGATTGCATTAAATGACGTCAGTTCTATTTTTGGCAATTGGAATAGTAGTTGCAGGAGCTTTAATGGCCTCAGTAACAATTCATTTCTTAACACCGATCGGTGATACGGATTTATCTTCTCAAGAAAAAAATTGTCAACATATTGCTAATGAAGGATATAAGATTCATGCACTTTATCCTAATTCGAGTCCTGATGAACTTCCAAATAGTGCTTTTAAACGTTTGATGCATCTAGATGAATTATGGATTACTGAATGTGTTAATGTGTTGTCTGCTGAATCGCTTTTTAGTATTATAAACAATGTTGAAAGAGATTTCTCTTCTGGTGAATAACTATCTAAAATGTTTCCAACCTAAATCTTTCAAACGAACTAAATCATCATTTTTTTCAACATATACACCTGTACCTGAAGTAACATGGCCAATTTCTAAAATTGGTGTTTTTAATAATACGGCATTCCTTTCTATGTTTTTTTTATATTTGGAAGGTATTGTGAATACGAACTCATATTCTTCTCCACCATTAAACACAAGATCATTTAAATTTAATTTATAGTCTTTAACAAAATCTTTCAAATCTTTCAAAGCGGGAATATTATTTATAATAAATTTTTTTTTGCTTTGTTTAGACATTTCATTTAATGTAGTTGATAACCCGTCACTTGAATCCATTGCAGACGAAAAGTATTTTTTATTTTTTACACCAAAATTGAGTCGTGATTTTGGTTTAATGACTGAGTTTACAGCTTTTTTAATAAAAGATGGTTTGCCTTTTTTCTTTACAAGAAGCATATTCAATCCTGCAGATGTATATCCAAATGGACCTGTTACAAAGATTAGATCACCTTTTTTAGAATCTTTTCTGGTTACTATGTTATTTGCGATTCCAAACAAGCACACATTGAAGACGATCTCTTTTCCTTCATTAGTGTCTCCACCTAAAATTGAAATATCAAATTCAACACAAGCTTTTCTAAATCCTGAAACAATTTCATTGATTTTTGAGCGTAAAATTGTCTTTGGTAGATTAATTGAAATTATTCCATATTTTGGTTTGACTCCTTTTGAAGCAAAATCACTAACACATGCTACAACACTTTTTCTTGCAGCATCAGTTAATTTCATTTTTGATGGGATATCGGTACTCTCTACTAATGTGTCCGTTTTGACAACAATTTTCATTTTATTAGAATTAAAAATTTCCACATCCTCGGAATTCATTGTTTTTTTATTCAATCCTTTTTGAAAAATTTCAATTATTGTCGTTTCATTTAACTTTTTCATAACTTTGATTCACCAATTCTAATGTATCTTTTACAATTTTTTTACATTTTTTTTTGTTGTTTGATTCTGCTGAAACTCTAATGATATCTTCCGTATTTGATTTTCTAATTAACACCCAGTTATCTTCATCAATGATTCCTTTAATTCCATCCATTGTAATTACTTCGGAGTAGTCTTTAGAAAATTTAGATTTTATTTCTTCAATAACTTTATCGTGGAAATCTGAACCAATTTCAGTTTTATCTCTAAGTTGATTATAATTTTCCATATGATTCAAAATTTCTGTAAATTCTGGAGTTTCTAACATAGACGCAATTAAACCACTGGTAAGAATTCCTTCTCTACAATAATTGAATTCAGGTAAAATAAAACCTCCACTACTTCCTTCTCCGCCTGCTTGTACATCATTTTTTAACATAAGATCTATCACATTGGCTTCTCCCACTTTGGATCTTTGAACTGTCCCACCTTTTTCTTTAATGAATTTTTCAACTGAAATACTGGTATCTATACTAAGAATAAATTTTTTGTATCCTAATTCTAATGATCTTGCAACACCTAAACCAAGAGTAACATCTGGCGCTTGTTTTTTTCCATCTTTAACTACAACTAATCGATCTCCGTCCAAATCAAATGCAAATCCAATACCTTTCTTATTGGTTGCAGTGACTAATTCTGACAAATTATCTGATGTTGGATCAGGACCTCTTGTACATGTAGAAATATCTTCATTGATAACTTTGACATTACATCCTACTTCCTTTAGTAATTCTGGGGCAAAACCTTTGACAGCTCCGCCTCCAATGTCTACCACAATTTCGGGTTTATTTTCTATATCTCCTATGATTTTTTTTGCATCTTCAATGTACGATGTAGATATATCTGACTCAATACCAGTTTTTGTTTTTAAAATTTCTTGATGTTGGATAATTTGAGGAAGTTCATGTTCATTAATTCCTCTTCCATCAATGATGAATTTCATTCCATTCCACTCTAATGGATTATGTGATGAGGAAATTATCAATCCTGCACCATAGTTTCTTGATTCTCTAAAAACTACTGGTGTTGGAACTGTTTCTAAATTAAAAACATCTATTCCATTTTTCATTAATATGGCACTCGCAGTGTCTTTTACCATCTGACCTGATGGTCTAGTATCTTTACCAATCACACATTTTTTTGATTCTATTAATGATGAAAAATTATTACAAAACTCTAATACATCTTTTAGATTAAGATCCTCTCCAAATATTCCCCTAATGCCCGAAATTGTTTTTTTCATTTAATCCATTTCGGAAAGGCTTTTTATTAACTCTGATGGATTTATCCAAACGTGCCTTGGTAGCTCAGCCTGGTAGAGCGAACGCCTCGTAAGCGTTAGGTCGCGGGCTCGTATCCCGTTCAAGGCTTGCTAATTTTTTAAAAATATCTATAGATAATTATTGTGATTCATTGAAGGTTTCAATGTCTGTTTCTAGTTCTTTTCCTAGACCTTCCCACCATTGTTTTGTTTGTTCTGTCAAATACTTCCCTTACCATTTCCTTGGAAATGTCCTTTATAGATCTGCCGGTTGATTAACAATTGATCACTTGCTTACAATTTCTAAATTTTTCTTAACTTTCTTTTTCTTCTTTCTTATTTTTCATCTTTCTATAGATAATTATCATAAGTGTTGCACCTGCACATCCCCAAAATAATTCAGATGTTCCATTTTTTATTCCATATGATTCAAATAAGCCTACAAAAGCCAATGTCATGATTGCAACAAGAACTAATCCCATCATTTCAAGTATTTTGACCATATTCTGTTCCTGCTGATTCTTAAATCAAAAAGATATATGGTTTTGTAAACCAAGTAATTTGTGGATAAATATCTAGTAATAGTTTTGGTTTTTATGGTTGTAACTATTCCAATCGCATTTGTTGAACCTTCATCTGGAGAATTCCGTGATCCTCCTCTTATTCCACTATTTTATGCTGCCATAGCAGGAATTATAATCATTTTTGTCTATAACTCATACACAGAAAGAAAAGAACGACAAAAAGCTAATGCAAAAAGAAGATCAAGAAAATAAAGTTTAAAGCTCTAGTCCAAATGATTCTGCAATACTGGAAAAATTTAGATAAGAATCCAAATATTGTCTACCTTTTGAAGTTATCACAAAAGTATTCTTGCCATCAAATTCTACTTTGTTGATTAAACCTGCTCCTGTCAAATTATCCAAGAATTTAGATAATCTGGAATGGGACAGATTTGCCTTTGTAAGAAGTGATGTGGTTTTGATGCCTTCTTGACCCGATTGTTGAGTAGCATTTAGTAAATCTGCTACAATTTGCATACTGGTTCTATAGGCCATATGTGTTCAGTATAAAACTGTGATATAAGGGTATTACCACTGATTCAGATCAGATAAATAACCTCCAACAGGATTTCCGTGCAATGTCTTCATCGCCGATTCCTTGGTTTGATGACTTTGTAGGTGTTGCGTATAGATACTATGATCTTAGAATGAATGTTGTCCCATTATTTACTGACAGAAAAGAAGCGGCATTTCTTTGGCATGATACAATTCATTTATGGGTAGATCCTTCAATCAAAATTAGATTTTTAGAAATTGATGACAAATATTGGTTTATCATGGGTTCAGATTCACAGAAACCTGATACGAATCTATCTTTTTTCAAAGAATTGTCAAAATCTGAAAACTATGAACGATTCAAAAAAGGTCATGAAGGAGAAGCATATTTACGATTAGGTGTATATGCAGAAAAATTTCTGGATGATGTAAAAAAAAATGAAGTGTGTAATTGTAGTCATGAAGCTCAAGATCATGATGAAGGCGATAATGATGTCTGTTTATTCAACAAATGTGAGTGCAAGAGATTTTCTAGTTTTCAGGTTAATTTATTAAAAAAGAAAAAAATAATCACAGACATTAAATTTTTAGAAGAAAAGAATGTTAAAGATGATCCTTTAGTTTGGAATTGTATTAATGTGAACAAGCTTTCAAAATTAAAATGAGATCAATCTAATTCTTTGTTTACTCTAGTATGTTCTCCAGGATAGTGTTCATTAACTTTTTTTGAATAACATTTTCCACATAATGTACCTTGTATTTTCCACTCTTCCATCGCTTTAAAACGAAATCTAACTGTTTCATTACAAATAGTACATTTTTCTTTCCCTCCCAAAGTGTTTTTGTTCTTTTTAATCAATATAAAAAACATTCTGGCTTGAACTCTTTTTGGGAAAATTATGTTAAATATTACTGATTTATATTAAATTTAGGTAGGACCGTCTGACCAATGTAAACCTCCTGCAAGATTTTTACTTGGTTGGACTACTACCTTTAAAATTAAAATAAATTGCTTGTGAGTTTTTTTAATGCTAAGATTTCTTCTTCCTCTTGTCTGATTTTTTTATCTATTACTCTGAGCATTGAATCATTCCAAACATATTGGGAGAAAAAATTATGTTTGGTATTTGCCAATTCAATTTCATCATCCACTACAGTGTCTTCAAGAAATTTAGTTACTACTATGTCTGTAATCTTTAAAATTCTTGAATTAAGTTTGAAACTTCGAAAAATTGGTTCCAATTTCCGTATATCACCTTTAAAATCTCCCTTTGATTCAAGGATTTTTTTATGAAGTATTCTAAAATATACTGCTACAAAAAATAATGTTGCATATCTTTTTGTTTTATGACCGCCTTGTTTTCCATATTTCAATGATTTCTTTGCAAATTCTTTAACAAGATATGGGTATAGTAATATTCTATAATCATCTTTTAGATTATCGTTAAATATGTCATCGTATTTGCTTCCTCTTGGAAGAAATTGAGCTGGTGAACTATATGCTTCTGTAGGCCTTTGTTCAATTCCTGCAACCAATGATTGTATTGCATCTTTGGCAACAATGACTTTTTTATGATTGTCTGGAAGATAATTATTGTATATTGTATCTCCATCATATTCACATTGCTTTGATTTTGTTTTTGTATCAAAAGAACCTGCTTGAATTTCATAAAAATAACCACAATTTTTTAATTGTGATTTAACTGATTTATGAAAATCCATTAATGAAACTAGATCTTTCCCTCTTACTGAATTTTGAGAATTTCTATATTTTGTAATATTATTTTGTTCTTGCTCATCGTCTGCTTTGATGATTGTCACGGTCATGGAACCATCCATGTTTTTTGTTCTTTTTGAATGATCAAGAATCGAATTTGATGTTTGAGCTCCATTAACAATTTGTGGCGCATGTAATTGAATCATGTTTTCTCCTAATTCAGCAAAATCACTTACTACTATTGTAATACCATTATTGTAAAAGAAAAATTTCCCAGGATTATTTTGTAATGTTTCTCTTAATCCTTTGTTAACTGTAGTCTTAAATTGCATCCATTGTCGAATATTGGATTCAAAAACATAATCTCTATTTTTACTAACAAATTCTGTAAGCTCGCGTAATTTTAAAATTCCTAAAATTGTATTTTCATGTCTGAGCATTCTTTCTAATTTAATCGGTGATTTTTTTCCCGCTGCGGGTTTTTTTATTCTATCCCATAATTTTTGAATTATTACTTTCTGATCTATGATTTCTACTAGATCATCAGTATAGTCTACATTTTGATCTGTTACATAACAGCATTTTATCTTTAGATTTTTTTCTTTAATTTTTGTAACTAATTGTGCAAGCTCTGGCCTCATTTTCACAACATCTCTTGCAAGCAATCTTTTTACATCCTCTTTGAATTTTGCAATTGCTTCTAGTGAATGTGACGTACCATATTTTGATTGAAATAATCTAATTGTATTATCTGAAAAATCTACTGGCAGGTAAGCATCTATTCCTAGATCATTTGCTCCATCTACAATTGCATCTGCAGCATCATCTTCAGTAGCCTCAAAAACTCTTGTTAAAATCCATTGAAGGAAATTATTACCTTTTTCTACATCATTTTTCGAGTTTTCAGCATATTCATGGATGCTTTCTTGAATATTTTCTGCAAAACCTTCTAGAGGGGAGCTAGAGTTTTTTTGAGTTAATAACGTGTGTGAGCCTTGTATGTATTCTAATAATCCATTTCTATTTTGAGACAATTGTATCTTTTGATATGTTATATATTTAGAGAATTTGGTAATTATATAATAACTCGTCTTGGATGTGAAATAATTGATCAAAAAAATAATTATTCTTAGTATAATCGGTTTGGTTGTATTATCTATATCTCTTATTTTTTCAGATTTTTCTGGTGAAGAGATCACTGAACGTGAATCTGAATTTAACCTAGATTCAACATCAAAAAATTCTTCAATTGGGTTAGATGTTGAGTCTTCCATCACGGCTGATGTTATAATGCCTACAAAGGTTTCACGTCCAGGATGTGATAAAGAAGATAGGTGTTACATTCCATCTATTGTTATAATTGATTTAGGCAATCAGGTTACTTGGGTCAATGAAGATTCTGCTTTTCATAGCGTTACTTCTGGTTTTTATGGTGAGCAAAGTGAATTATTTGACAGTGGTCATTTAGATCCGTTTGAATCATACACACTTAATTTTGATGAAATAGGTACATATGATTATTTTTGTACTTTACATCCTTGGATGAAGGGGCAAGTTATAGTAGAATAAGGTACCCGAGGGAGTCGAACCCCCTTGTATAAGCTTTGCAGGCTCACGCATAACCGTTCTGCCAGAGTACCATTTTAAAAAATACAAAATGAACATTAAACTCTTTAGATTAGAATTTGCTAAATGGCTTTGAAGCCAATTTTACATCTTCTCCTTTCACCGTTTTCCTATTAGCATGAGATGCCATATCTGCTGCGCTTTTAGCAATACCTTCTGCAATCTCTTCAATTATTCTTCTTAATTCCTCTGCGGATTCATCACTAACTCTTTCTGCGCCGGATTTTTTTAGGATTCTATACATGGCAGACAATCCCAGTTCAGATGATTTCATGAAATTAGTTTTAATTTTTTCCGAAAAAAGATAATGAGTGGAAAAATATTACTAAGGAATCGATTTATACAGACTATTTTAACAATTGATAAAGAAATGACTTGGAATTTTGATTCTCACATTCATTTATCTGATCCTGAATATATTTCGGATATGGAATTCATCTTAAAACAAATGAAGTGTTTGAAGATTAAAGCATGCTGTGTATCTATGAACTATGATAACTCATTACAAACCTTGGAACTTGCTAAAAAAAGTAATTTGGTTTTACCTTTCATTGGAGTTCATCCCGAATGTGCCCATGAAGAAATTGAAAATATTTCACAATTAATTGAAAAAAATTATGAATGTATATCTGGTATAGGTGAAATTGGATTAGATCCAGCATATGTTAATCAAAGTGAGGATGCAAAAAAACAAAATCATATGTTTGAAACATTGCTATCTTTTGCAGAAAAATTTAACAAACCCGTATCTATTCATTCACGAAAAAGCCTTGATGATGTTTTTGAGATCATGACTTCATATAATACAAAACATGCATTATTGCATTGGTTTGATGGAAGCAAAAAACAACTTCAAAAAGCTATGGATATGGGATTTTTTGTATCTTATGGACCTGTAATGATTTATGCAAATGACAAACAAACTTTGTTATCAAAAACTGATGAATCTCAAATCCTAGTTGAGACGGATGGCCCTGTGAGATTTTCTAGATGTTTTGAAATGAAATCTGGACAAATTAGTTTTATCCCAAGTGTAATTTTCTGTGCATCAAAAATTTTAGGTAGATCTTTTGATGATATGGCATCTTTGTTAGAAAAGAATTCAAACTTATTTTTAGGAATATAGGTATAAAATACCCCTTCACTTTAGACGCTTAGTGGATAGAATTAAGCGACATTCAGATGAAGTTCTAGTAGATCACAAATCCAAGTTTGGTGAAGATTTTGCTGATAACAAAAAGGCTTTAGAACAAGTTTCAATAGTACGTTCTAAAGGACTAAAAAATGAAATTGCAGGTCATATTACAAAATTTATCAAAAAAGAAATCCGTGAAGAAAAAGCCAAACAAGCTAGAATTACAGCATCGAAATCTGAGCAACAAGTTGAAGAACAATCTGAAATTGAATTAACTAAAGAAACTGTTACAGAAGAAGCACCTGATACTGTTGTAGATGTCGCTACTGAAGAAGCACCTGATACTGTTGTAGATGTCGCTACTGAAGAAGCACCTGATACTGTTGTAGATGTCGCTACTGAAGAAGCACCTTCTGAGACTAAAGAAAAAATTGAATAATATATTAAATATTATTTTTCCATTCTAAATTAAATATGTTTACTGTAAGATTTGTAGGTGGTGCAAAAAAATCTTTTCCAATAGAATATTTGAAAATTGATGAATCTGATATCTCTGTTCAAAGATTAATCACTTTACTTTTAGAATTAAAATCTAAGGATACTCCTAAACTTGATACGGATAATGTTTTAATTGCAATTAATGGCGCTGATTCTTCTGCAATCAATGGCAGATCTACTATTATCCAAAAAAATGACGTTGTAAGCATAATTCCAATTATTCATGGAGGTTCACCAAAAAAACTTACTTTTAAATTTTCTAATAAAATAGTACAAGCAGTTGAAATTAAAGGTCAGAAATTTCTAGATGTAAGATTTATTGATGATTTAAGAGAAAAATATCCTAAACTTTTACTTCAAGCAGTATCTAGTAATTATATTTTAAACAGCTATCATCTTAAAAAAATTGTTTCATTATCAATTGAATCTAAGAAAAATAATGTTTTACTTTCAAATAAACTTGAAACTGACATTCTAATGAGATTTGCTTTAACTATGCAAATCTCGGATGCAATAAAAAATGTTGGAATAAAACCAAATACAAATTTTATTGTAATTGCAATGGGAAATAAAAATACTTTAAATTCTTTATATCATGAATTAATGTCAGATTCTGTAGTTTTGTTTTCTAAAAATAATGAAGTATACATAAAAAAATATTTTAAAATAACAAAAATACACATCAATTCAATCAACTCAAAAAATCCTTTAGCTGATATTTTGATTGAAAAAGCGGCTGTATTACTCTGATATACTTCGTTTAGTTTTTTCGGTACTTAGGATATCTGTTTTTTTAAGAATAGATATCCCCGTTTTATTGCCTAAAATTTCAATTAGTAAAACTTTATCTGGAAATTCAAGAGATACTTTGTTTTTTATTTGATTAGCTATTTTTGTAATAATTTCTTTACTTGACAAGTCTGAATTTCTTTTTTCAATTGATATTCTATAAGTCTCTTTATCTAACATTTGATGAGATAATTCCATAATACTTTTTTGTATTTCTTCAATTTTAGATTCAACAACTTTCTGTATTGGAATAATTCTTTTACAGTATCTTACACTCCAAGGTTCATCAAGAAGCATTTCTTTAATTTTTCTTACAACTTTTATCGGATCAAGATTCGTTTCAACAGTTAAAATTCCTGACATACTTGTAATTGTAACTTTGACATCAGAATCCCCAAATTCTTCTAAAATATCAGTTAATTCATCTTCTGTTTCTGGTTCAAGATGCCTGGGACAAGTAATTATCAGATTCATGATTGTAAAATTTCATCTTTAGTTAAAGAACCTTCTCGGATAATTTTGATTTGTTTATTTTCTATTTCAATTATTGTTGATTCCCCTTTACTGGTAATTATTCCTCCATTCACAAAAATATCATAATCACTTATTTTCTCCAAACATTTTTCGGGATTTGTATGTGGCAAATCTCCTGAAATATTTGCACTAGTTCCTACAAGAAAATCACATTTTTTTAATAGTTTTAATGTACATTCATGATCTGGAACTCTGATAGCAATTTTATTTTCTAGATTTAATGATTCTTTTATTTTTTTATCTGTCACTTTTACAATTATTGTTAATGGACCTGGCCAAAATTTCTTGATAATTTTTTTAGTAAATTGATTAAATTCAATTATTTTTTCTGCCGTTTCCATTGAATATGCCAATACGGGTACTAATTTTTTAATATCTCTTGCTTTGATTTTATAGATTTTTTTTACTGCTTCTTTGTTGTACGGATTACATCCTATTCCGTAAACTGTATCTGTTGGAAAAATTATAATTCCACCTTGATTGATTATTTGAGAAGCTTTCTCAATTCCTTTCTCATCACAGTGCACTTTCAACATTTTCTCACAATCTTCTTCTTTAATTATCATTTATGTTTGAATAAGTTTTTAGCAGTTCAGATATCTATTTGAAAAGTATGTCTACGCTAGATTATGAAGATAATGATTTTGAAGATGATTTAAGTGAATTTGGCGAGATAATTGATTAAATACTTAATCCAAAGTTGTCTGCAAAATTTGTAAATGTATAATATGCTTGTAAAAATTCTCTTCCGGGCTCACTAATTTTATATTTATTTGAACCATGATTATCTACTTTTTCTAAAAGTCCTTGCGATACTAATGTTTTCAATATTGTGGAAATTCTAGAATGTGAAATGTTGGCTTTTCTAATTAAATAAGTAACTGATGCCCCATCTTCATCTTGTAGATCATCTCTTGTTGTTGCTAAGATATCTCCAATAATCTTCATATGTGTTCTATATTCTGCCATTTGGACTATTGATAATTATTTTAATTTCTATGAGAGTACACTGATATTTTCCAATATACTAAAAAGATAAAAGAATTTGACAAATTCTTGATTTTATTAATTTTTGAGCCTATATACTTATTCTTCTAAATCTTCATCAAATTTTATCTTAGTTAATGGCACCTTGCTTACTGGAATGAATAATGCTATCAACCCACTAATTTTGATTATTATTGATGCTAAGTACAGAATTGATTCTGGGAATACAAATGAATACCATCCAACAAATTCTCCTAATGCTAAAAGCCCTAATCCAACAGCAACTGAAATTGTTCCTTTGTGTCTGTTTTCAAAATAGGATAGCATTGTTTCAATTGCACCATATGCTAACAAGATAAACGAAACAGCTCGGAAAATATGTTCTATCTGAACAGAAGAAACTAGGAATAATGGTACTATTCCAACTGATCTAAAGTAATTAGATTTTGGAAAAAATGATTTTATGCTGTGTGAGAATGCAATAAAGAAATAACCTACTGTTTGAATTGCAATTCCTAAGGTTTGAATCCATCTTTCAATATTACCTGTTTTAGTTACAAAATCTTCTACCATGTATCCTGACCATATAACAAAAAATCCTAAACTAATGGAAGAAAATGCAATTGTTAATCTAAATAATGTGGGACTGCCTGTATTTCTAAATCCAATATATGACATTATACCTATTGCAAGTCCTACTAAAAATCCTACCAAATTAAGAATATTTTCTAATAAAAATTCCAATGATGAATAAAGTTGGGTTTAACTAATTATTTTAATCTGGTGGATGATTACACTGTATTGTTAATCCCATTCATCCAATGATCCTGAAGTATGTCCTTCTGTACTATTTGCATAATCACCTAAAATGTCTGAATATTTTGGCTCATTATGAGCTACAAATTTTACATATTCTCCATAACTCATATCCAAATCACAAGAACTACATTTTACAACAGAATAATCCATTGCCAATTCTGCATCTTCATTACATTTTGGGCATTTTATCTTCATGTCCATATAGCTCTTTGATAATTATTATTGTTTTACATTCAAAAAAAGATAAAAGGAGTTCATTATTCTTAATTTTCATGAGTCGTACTTGTACTAAATGCAAGAATTCTATTCCTGACAGTGAGGAACTAGGTGTAGTTGCAGCAAAATATCCTACATGTAACAAATGTTGGGCTGAATGGAAAGAATATCAAATCATGGTCATGAATGAAATGAAGCTTGATATGTCAATGTTGGACCATCGAAAATTACTGAAAAAACACGAGAAAATCTTTGTAGGCGTATTGTCTCCAGAAGGAGAAGTGATTGATTACACCAATGAAGATAACAGAAAACCTGATGAGCCTACTAATATCTAAAAATTCAAATGTTTTTTAGCATTTTCTGGTACAATTAATAAAATTCGTCTTTTTGAATTTTCATCTAAATTATTAATTATGTTTTTAATAGTAGTAGCAAGAATTTCTTTTTCATTTTCTTCTAATGTCAAAAATATTTCTAATATGCCGTCAATATTGAAAGTAATTAATTTCTGTGGAGATTGGGCAACTTCTGTAATGTATGCTGAAAATAATCCCTTTCTTTGCTCTTCAGACAATGTTGTTAAAATTTTAAGCCATGTTTTGAAAAGTTTTGAAAAATTAGAAAAGGGAATAGTGGAGCCTGCTTCTAATGCATTATTGATAACTTCTTTTCTTTCAGATTCAGATAATGAAAAAAATTCTACCATTCTTTTTTTTAAAATTGGATTTCTTAGAAAATCGGGTAGATTTGCCAAGTTAATAATTATATTTCCTGCAAAGTTTTCGTTTACCATAGATCTAAACGGATCAATGTTGAATATAAAATCATGGAAAACACTTTAGCTTAAATAAACGAAATAGAAGTTTAACAATATGACATCTACTGTAGTTGTTGGTGGATTTTTTGGAGATGAAGGTAAAGGAAAAATCATCTCATATTTGGCAATTAAAGATAATCCAAGAATAATTGTTCGTGGCGGAGCTGGTCCTAATGCAGGCCATACAATCAAAGATGGTGACAAAGTGTATAAAGTAAGAATGCTCCCAAGTGGATTTTTAAATAAAAATGCTAAAATAATGATTGGACCTGGTGTTGTTATTAATCCTAAAGTTCTCAATAAAGAGATTCAAGATTTTGATACATCTGGTCGTTCTTTTGTTGATAAACACTGTGGTGTTATTGAAGAGACCCATTTGAATAGAGATTCAAAAGGAGAATTAAAAGAAAAAATTGGTAGTACTGGTTCTGGTACTGGTCCTGCTAATGCTGACCGTGCAATGCGAGTTTTAAAACTAGCAAAAGATTTTGATTCATTATCCCCATTAATTGTAGATGTACCTTTAGAGGTAAATGCTGCATTAGATGCAAACGAAAATGTCTTGATAGAAGGTACTCAGGGAACTTTTCTTTCTTTATGGCATGGGACCTATCCTTTTGTCACATCCAAAGATGTTACTGCTTCTGGAATCTGTGCTGATATTGGTCTTGGACCTACTAAAGTAGATGAGGTAATTGTTGTTTTCAAATCATATGTTACACGTGTTGGAACTGGACCTCTTGAGAAAGAATTGTCTCTTGAGGAAGCAGAAAAAAAAGGTTGGTCTGAATTTGGTACAGTTACAGGTCGTCAAAGAAGAGCTGCAGACTTTGATTTTGATTTAGCTAAGCGTGCAATCATGCTTAATGGTGCAACACAAATTTCCATAACAAAATTAGATGTACTCTTTACTGATTGTATAGGAAAGACTTCTTACAATGAATTATCTAAAGATGCCAAAGCATTCATTGTAAATATTGAAAATGAATTAAATACGCCCATCACAATTATTGGGACAGGTCCAACTGTTAATGATATTATTGATAGAAGAAGCTAGGCTCGTTTATTTTGGATAAGTTTAATTTGATAGCTTACTGCTAAACCCTGTGGACAAGTTACAAACTACTGATAAATTACCACGTTATATTCAAGTCCATTCAACTTTAGAATTCACCAGACTCGTTTGTGCATTAGAACGTGCTCCACGTGTTTCATTTTTACATGATTATGATGGAAAGAAAATTTTATCTGTACAAATGGATGTTTTAAAAGAAAAACCAATTGTATATTACACCAATATG
Organism: Candidatus Nitrosopumilus sp.; assembly: GCA_965205675.1. Taxonomy (GTDB): domain Archaea; phylum Thermoproteota; class Nitrososphaeria; order Nitrososphaerales; family Nitrosopumilaceae; genus Nitrosopumilus. The sequence goes on along the minus strand of OZ242186.1, from coordinate 391,301 downwards.
GAAAATAATGGTCATTATCTTTGTTATGGGTTAAAAGGAGGAAAAGAAGAATCTGACATTGTTGATACTACTTCTGACGCAAGCAAACTTTATTCTCCAATCGTGAGAATCAAGTCTCTACCTAAAACACTACAACCTGGTAATGGCACTCTTGATAGATACCAACCAATTCAATTAGAAGATATGTCAAGTCTTGCAAAACTTACTTGGGGTATTGAAGAAATGCCTTTTCCTCTATTCTTATTTCCTCATAATGATAAATGGCTAATTGGAGTTTTCATGAATTTTAATGATGAGGGAACTTCCTACTTTTGTCATGTTGTATTGGATTCAGATCCACAAAAACCTTTTTTGAGATTTTCTACAGTAAATGGTACTCGCCCTATATTTGTTGAAAGCCCTTCTGAACATGGCTATTCTTATATTAAAATAATAAAATTAAAAGACACTCACCCACTAGTTGATTATGGCCATCTTCAAAACTAGACTCTCTCAGATCTCAAAAACTAATGGTAAAGTTATTCTTGCCAATGATTACGATTTATCTGTCAAAAATTTAGAATCTAAAACAATTCAGAACATAAAGCAATTACATCCATATCTATGTGGAATTAAACTAAATTTTCATTTACTTTTACCTCTAGGTAGAAAAGATATTTTGAAAATTAATAAAACAGCTCATAGATACGGGTTACAAACAATTGCAGATATCAAACTCAATGATATTGGAAATACCAATAGAGTAACTGTTGAGCATTTATGGAATTTAGGATTTGACGGAGTTATTGCAAATCCAATAATGGGTCTTGATAGTTTAAAAGATCTAGTCAAATCTGCACACAGAAAGGAAAAAGGTGTCATCACCTTATGTCATATGAGCTCTCCTGAGGCTAAATTATCATATGATATGGAAATTAAAATGGGGAAGAGACAACAATTGTACCAATTATTTTTGGATTGGGCACTTGCTGCAAAAGTTGATGGAATTGTTGTAGGAGCTACGTTTCCAAAAATTATTCAATATTGCTCTAAAAAAACTGGTAAAAATTTAAGTATATTTTCTCCAGGTGTTGGCACACAAGGCGGCAATGCAAATGAAGTAGTGTCGTCTGGGACTAATTATCTAATCGTAGGTAGAACAATACTAAATTCCAAAAATCCTGTAGATGTAGCTAAAGAATTACAACTGCAAAGTTTTGGAAAGTAGCGTTTCTGCTTTTGTTAAAACAGTTTTTGCATTATCAAAAGTCGTTTTTTCCATTGCCGTGTTATAATCCATCCATGTATAATCTAAATGCTCATGAGAAATTTCTACATCTTTAGTTTTTGTTTCAGCCAGAAAAAATACTACTTTTTTATGTATTAATTCTCCTTGATATTGGAAATTATATTCAATCCATTCTTCAAAATTATCTACAAATGTAATATTTGTAATCCCTGTTTCTTCTTTTGTTTCTCGGATAGCTGTTTCATGTATTGATTCTCCTTTCTCTATTTTACCTTTTACAAAATCCCAATGTCCTGAGGGATAATGTAAAAGCAAAAATAATTTTTTACCTTCTTCTTTTCTAAATAATACAATTCCTGCAGATGTCTCTTCAATCATTTTCCTAATCGTCTCTTCCTTTCTTGATATGTTCTAATTGCCCTCATTAAATCTATTTTTCTAAATTCAGGCCAAAAAATATCCATAAAGACTAATTCACTATATGCACTTTGCCACATCAAAAATCCACTTAATCTTTTTTCTCCCGAAGTTCTTAATACCATATCTGGTGATGATTGTGGTAAATGAGATGTATACAAATTGGACTCAATTTCTTTTTTGTTAATATCTTTCAAATCTAGAGAACCATCTTTGATTTTCTCTCCAATTTTTTTTACTGCATCTACTAATTCATTTTGTCCTCCATATGCAAGTGCAATGTTTAGAAAATGATCATTGTAATCTTTTGTAACATCATCTAGACGTTTTAACACTTCTTTAATAGATTCTGGAAGCAGTTCAATTCTACCAATGCCCTTTACTCTCATTTTACTTCGATGGATTCTAGGATCGTTGAATAATTTTTCTAATCTCATTCGAATTAGCTCATAAAGATATTCTAATTCTTCATCATTTCTTTCAAGATTTTCTGCTGATAGTGCATACAAAGTAACAATTTTGATATCAAAGTCTTCACACCAGTCAAGAAGATTTTCAACTGCATCTGCTCCTTGCCAATGACCCTTTTTTGGCATTGATAGATGTCTTTTAGCCCATCTTCTGTTTCCGTCTAAAATTAATGCAACATGATTTGGAATATCTCCACTCTGAATTTCATTTTCTAATCTGTTGCTGTATATCTTGTAGAGACCTGACAATTGAAAAACTAAATCTTTGATTTTACTAATACCTAGTCACCATTTGATAATTCATGGTAGAAAATATCAGTGTTTTTCAGATCTTTGATTTATTATTTGATTTTTTAATAAATTTAGTCTGAAATCATCTCTTGATCTTTGTGTTTTCTATATTTCTTAAAGAGAATTGTAGCTGAAATCAGTGTTGCAGCCAATCCTCCCAATAATGGTGGAATCAATGTAAGAGAGGGTTCATCATAAATCATAATATTGATAAATTGTAATATGGTTGGATAAAGTGCTGCTAAAACAATTATTCTCAAAATATCGCTGATTTGTCTTGGTATCTCACCAATCCAATTACTTAGTAATGTGCCTGCAAATATTGAACCTATCCCTATCCATAAAATTGGCAGTGCTCCTGATACAAATTGTCCCACAATAGTTTTGTCAGTAATTATTGAAATGAACTGCATATCTGCTTCAACTAATTCAGGATTAACCGCACTAACTCCTGCTGGAACTGATGAAAGAATTAGTAATACACCTGCTACCATTGTAAACATTCTGATAAAACCCATAGGTGTAGGTTTTGACCAACTTGACCACACTCTATCAATATCAAATGCTCTGATCAAAAATGCTCCACCCAAAATACTAACAAGCACTGCAAATATTTCTGCAGTATAGCCAAATACTGTTGCAACTCCTCCAATTAACAAAAGAATTCCTGGTACTCCCAAAAAGAATTTTGAATATTTTGAATCATATGCCAACATTTTGAGATATTTTCCAAATACTGCATAAGAATACTCTACACTTCTACTTACTTTCATTACAACACGTTGGACTGATACTACTGGTAATACATTTTGAATAACTGGTATTACACTTTCGTCATCTTCACCATCAGAAACAATAACTGCTCCATTCGCAGAAAATTTTTCTAGAACTTTTCTTGTTTCTGCTAAAATTTTTTCATCTGCTTGAACTCCTCTATCTTTAACTCCTGTTACAGTTACAACTTCTACTTGGTATCCTTTACTAATTAAATCTTCATACGTTTTAATTGCTGCAAATATGGCATTTGAATCTGCATCTTCAGGATCTTCTAATGCCAATCTTTGAGCTGCTTCTATACACGCATCTCTTCCAACAACAGGTGTTGTGATACCTGTTTTATCTCCCACATCATTATCTCTATCAATGCATATTACTAGTAATTTATTTGCAGTAGATGCACTAACATCTTTTTCAACTTTACCTGTTCGTTGAGACATTCATTTTATATAGCAGAATTACCTTTTAACGATTTCCAACTAATGTAAATAGTAAAATTCGGTTTTGAGGCTATCTTGGTCTAGTTTCATCAGATTTTTTGATAAATTCTGTTGATTCAGATTTTAACATGTCTATTTTTTCTAAAATTTCTTTCATTTTCTCATCAGTATTTTCATTTTCAATCATATTGGCTAAAATCTTGGTTTCTGTAATATACGAATTAAACGATTTCAAACCTTCCATATAACTAATATAGCTTGTTTGCCATTCTTTTGTTGGTTTAGATGTCACAAATTCGCTAATTTGTGCAGTCACTTGATCGGAGGTCACTTCAGTTACTGTAACATAGTCTTGTGGAGAAATCTTCCCAGTTAGTAAATTATCATATTCAATTTCAATTGATTCTTTTAGAACTTCGTGGATATTTTTTACTCCATCTAAATAGCTTCCATAATCAGATACAACAAAAGTCGTTTCAACATCTTGAGGAATTATCCACAGTGAAAAACTAGCACCTGTGATTGCTGCTAAAATTATACCTGTTACTGCAATTCCTTTTTTTGATGCCATTTTGTGATTTTATTATCAAGGAGTTTATAATTGGTAATATTGATGAAATTATCTCATACTAAATGAATTTTAGAAAAAATATAATTTTATATTATCTTATTCATATTTTTTTAAAGAAACAGTTGTATTATTTGTAAATATTCATAAAATTGCTTTTTTGATGCCTAAAAAAATTTACGTACATCTAGTCTATAGTGAAATATTTTTCACAGCCTCTGCCTAAATACCACCAAGTTTGACAAATTTCATAATGGTTCAAGCATATTGCGTAAAATGCAGAGCAAAAAGGGATATCAAAGATCCCAAAGAAACTACACTAAAGAATGGACGTCCCGCCGTAAAAGGTACATGTCCAACATGTGGTACTAACGTCTTCCGTATAGGAAAGATGGAATAACCTCGCACAAAATCCACACGATTTCTCTTTTTCAAAACCATATAGGGCTACCTAAGTATAGTTTAAAGCCAACTTTGCCCATTTTCACTAGATATCAAATCTTAAAATAAAAACTATTTCAAAGAAAAGAGATATTCACAAATTTGAGCAGAAGCTAAAATGGATCCTGAACAAGATAAAAGTTGAATTATCCTTTGAAACTGGAATCATATTAAAAAATATTACAGAACACTAGTTGTTGAGGGATTATCTACTACAAAACGGACGCTAGAGATACTACTGTTGCTTGTGTGTTTCTGGGTCAATCTGTAGACAAATCAAAGACTGCAAAGTCATTGGAAATTTCATTTCAGATATTGAGAAAACACTTCGGATTGATATGAGTTCCAGAGAGACTAAGATAGTTTGTCCTAAAGATATCTCGTAATGACGATGTAAAGCTGACCGTGTAGTTCCAAATGTTTCAAAGGCGGTATTTCCCTATATGGAAGGATAATTCCATTGGAGTAAAAACTATGAAAAGAATATCTGCATATGGCAAGAAGTAGAAGTTTATGAGTTATTTTTCAGATGTTTCAATTTGTCTATTCATATTTACCTATAGGTATACTCTCTAACAAAATTTTATGATCTGTTGATCTGATTTATTTTACCAAATGCCATATTGATCAAAACATTACACATCAAACCATGAATAATCAAAAATTAATTCAAGCATACAAAGATGAAAAGAACGTCAAGGTAAAAGAAAGGCTATTTTTGATAAAGCGAGTATTACTTGAGAACCAAATTGCATCACATGTTGCAAAGAATCTTGGACGTGTATAGTTTAGGCATATAAATTTTGAACGAATTATCAACTATTTTAACCCAAAAGATCTAGATCATAGTTTATACTTACAGAATCATGTCAAAACAAACTAAAGCATTAATGGTATCTTCAGGAAGCCATTTCATGAAAGGAACAAGCATTAATTTTTTAAGAAAAACATGCAAGAATGAAAAAAATGCAAAAGCGAAGATAAGATTAAAGGCTGCAATACTAAGAAAACAAGATATTCCGTATTCTGTGATATGTGCCAGTTTGGATGTCATACCATCAACTCTGTCCTACTGGCTAAATCGAATGGATAAAGAGGGAATAACTGCATCACACCGTAAGGAATATTCTGGCTCTAGATGTTTCTTAAATAAAAAACAACTAGTGTCATTAAGAGATGATCTAATTTCAGGTCCAGAAAAGTTTGGATTCAATCAATTCATGTGGAGTACAAGAATGGTAATTACACATGTGAATAAAAAATACAACACGCTATACTCTGCAAGAGGAATGCGTGAATTGCTGCACAGAATCGGATTCTCATCTAAAAAACCAAGACAGACTCATCACAAATCAGCCTCAAAAGAGGAACAAACCCGTTTTAAAAAAACGCAAAAAGGAGTATCAAAAAATATTCCAAATTGGGATACACCACACTATGTCTGGACGAGTCAACAAATAAAGTAGCACCCAACATAAAGCGCGGATGGTATCTTGCAGGCAATAACATTACCACACCAATTAATTACACTCGAGAAAAATTTCAATCATTTGGTGCATTGGGCAATAACGGTGTATTTTTTTGCAGGTTCTATGATAAATCAAACACAGACTCATTTCTTGATTTTTTAGAATCACTGCAAAAACAATTTGGTAAGAAATTGTTACTGTTTGCAGATAATGCATCATACCACAAAAGTGTCCGAGTAAAAGAATTTCTCAAAGCACCAAAAAATAAAGTAATAATTAGATATTTTCCTGCATACACTCCAGAACTCAATCCAATTGAGATACAGTGGAGAGAAGAGAAAAATGGTAATGCCAATACATTCTTTGCAAATGGAACTGAAATGAGAAAACACATGCAGAAGAGACTAGATAATGGAGCGGTTCGAGTTGTTAAAGTGTTCAAATATTTAATGCCTTAACTATACGTTCATGGGCATACAAATGGTTAGATAGATTTGCAGAATATGGAATTGCAGGACTGCAAGACTTGCCTAGAACTGGCAGACCAACTAGTATACCAAAAAAGAAACTAGTCAGCATTCAACTACAAATTGCAGAAAAACAATCCGGCTGGAGTGCAAAGCAAGTGATGAATCTGATTTATCAAAAATCAGGTGTAAAATATCATGAGGTTCATGTGTACAGATTATTACACAAATGGGGATTTGTTCCAAAGGTTGCAGCAAAGAGATTTGTAAATTCAGCTAGTGTTGAGGAAAAACTCTGGTTTAAAAAAACTCCAAAGAACAAATAGCCTCAAAAATAGCAAAAGGCTTTACAGTTCTTGCACAAGATGAGTCCATCTTTACTGCTGATGCGATATTTAGAAAAAAGATGTGGGTAAAGAAAGGAACCCGTCCAATTATTCTAGTAAACGGGTCACATCAAAAAACAATCATTTTTGGTGCACTGACTCATGACGGCAGGCAATTATTCAGACAATATGAAAAATTTGATCAGTACTGTTTTTTGGATTATCTAAAGGAATTGCACAGAAAGTTTGGCAAGATTCTAGTCTATGTAGACCGAGCACCACAACACAGATCAAAACTAGTACAAAAATATCTTGATGAGAATGCAGATGATGTTCTATTGAATTGGTTTCCAAAAGGCTCACCACAGTTCAATGCAGTTGAGGAAGTATGGAAGCAAGGAAAATACAATTTGTTGGTGTCACAGTATCAACCATCTCTAAGTAATCTGAAAAATAACATCTCCAAATATTACAGAACCAGACGATTCAATTTAGACATTCTCAAGTATATGCAACGAGAGGATGGTTGACGAACTTATGTTAGGAAGTATAAGATCAACGGATTTCTAGTTTTTTGAAATTATTTAGTTCACGAACTTTATCTTTTCGCTATATGTAATGTTCTGATCAGTATAATGCTTGATAAAACAAGTTAGATCAGTGGATCATAAAATTTTGTCATAAAGTATATTTTAGAGGATTGTGTTTAAGCATTCAAACGAAAAAGAGCTAAAAAAATTTCTTGCTAAACTAAACAATGCAAAAGACGATCTGTTTACATTTTTACTGTATGAAAACATAGAACCTACAAACAACAAAGTGTGCATTTTGAGAGTCTGTCATTTATAAGAAAATTGGAGAACGTGTTAGGAACCAGAAAAGAATGGGTATGTTTGAAAATCTGATGAGTTACATCATGATGTGGAATATACAAGCATTGATGAATAATATCTTATATGATCCAGCACGTGATGATGGTTCATTGTATCATTTTAGCAACAAGAGAAATCTGAGATTGATTACTCCAATAAAACAATACCCACATACTATACCAGATAGAATAGACTTGTAGAATTTTACAGTTTTGTAATAGACCAAGAGTTATACTTTGATAGAAAAATCTCAATTGAACCTCTCTTTGGGATATTCAAAGATACATTGGGAATTAAAACAGCTGAAGTAAAAGGATTATAGAATGCAAAATCATTTGTGTTGGTTTGTGTACTAGTATATCAGATGACAGTGTATTACAACTGCATGACTGGGATAATGGAATACAAGGATTGTAAAGAGAATGTTTTGTTCTCAGAGGATATGTTAGTTTTATTTTTATAAATCATTATACCCAAGTCTCAAATTATTTAAATCTCAAATTAGAGCATAGTTTTTGAATATTGTGATCGTTTTGACAATGAGTTTTGAACTAATCGACTAAAACCCATATAGGGTCTACCATACACTATTTTCTAGTGACCAAAGCAGATTATGAAAATCTACTCAAACGTATACAGGACAAACTTGGTGATACTGATAAAGAATCACAAACTAGGTTTGAACTCCCTGTAGTTGATGTAATGTGGGAAGGTCAAAAGACATTTTTGCGAAATTTTTCAGAGTTTCCAAAAATTCTACGTAGAGATCCCGATAAAGTACTTCAATATCTTTCAAAAGAATTTGCAGTTCCAGCTGAAAGATTAGGAGATAAAGCAATGTTTGTAGGAAGAAGAGCTCCTGATGATTTTACAAGATTATTTCAAATTTATGTAAAGGATTATCTTGAATGTCCTACATGTAAAAGCCCCGACACGAAGATTCTTAAAGAAAATAGAATTTCATTTTTAATTTGTGAAGCATGTGGTGCAAAATCTACTTTGAAAGGTAAATATGCGTAATGCAATTCTCGATACGTTCTACTAACTATCAAAACCAATCTATGTTAAATATTTGTGATGCTGATCTGTTGGGGGGAAAAATTATTAAAGATGAATTAATTATCCATATAAATAAAAATTATTATGGTGAAAGATTTGTTGAAAAAGATGAAGCAGAATCTTTACTGAGAAATTCTTCGATTATTAACATGGTCGGTAAAGAAACAATATCTTTATCTCTAAACTTAGGTATTGGTTCTAAAAATGCCGTGAAAATAATTTCAGATGTTCCTTTTTTAATCGTTTTTAACATGTAAAGTTGTTTGATTTGATTTTTATTTTATAATTTTTTAGATTTTAACAGTAATCTCTTTTATCTAGTAAAAGTACCCCTTTCTATTGACTGATATCATTAGCAAAAAATTAGAATCTAAATTAGATGATAAACTAAGATCAAAACGGAAACGATCACCTCTAGAAGATGGATTCAAAAAAGGAAAAGTAATCAATGAAGTTTTAGACAAACCTACTGTTATGACTCTTTACAAAATGATCACGGATCATGTTATTGCTTATGTTAATGGTTCAGTAAGTGCCGGAAAGGAATCTGTTCTTTTTTGGAGTGTTGATGATAATGAAGTTGATGTTGCCTTGAAAATTTATTTGGTAAGTACTGCAAATTTTAAAAAACGTGAACCTTACATTCTTGGAGATCCAAGATTTTCTCACCTAAAAAAAGGAACAAAAAATCTTATTTATCTGTGGGCAAAAAAAGAACATCGAAATTTGACTCAATGCTATGAGGCAGGGATTCCAGTCCCAAGACCTCTATATGTTACAAATAATGTTCTTGCTATGGAATTTATCGGTAATGGGGGTTCACCTGCAAAGTCCTTACTTACTTCAGAAGTTGATGAGAGTGATTATAACCAAGCCATATCTATTTTGGGAGATCTATACAAAAAAGCAAAGTTAGTACATGGTGATTTTTCTGAATATAATATTTTTAAAACTGAAAAAGGTTTAATTATTTTTGATTTGGGTTCTGGTGTTGATCTTAGACATCCAAATGCTCAAGAATTTCTCAAGCGAGATATTAATAACATCGGAAAATTCTTCAATAAAAGAGGAATTCCTGTTGAAGATTCAGAAAAAATATTTAAGGATATTGTAAAATGAGCTTTGAGAAATTAATTCGTATTCCAAATGATCGAATTGCAGTTTTAATTGGAAAATCTGGCAATATGAAATCTAAAATTGAAGAGGCCTGTTATGTTTCTTTAGAGATTGATGGGAACACCGGAGAAGTTTTTATTAGAACTCAGGGAAATGTTGATAAAATTCAGCCATTCAAAGCAATGGAGATTGTTACAGCTATTGGTAGGGGATTTTCCCCTGAAAATGCAATGGCATTACTGAAAGGTGAAAATGCATTACATGTGATAGATCTTCGAGAATTTGCAGGAAAATCTAATGCTAATGTTGAAAGGATAAAAGGGAGGATTATTGGAGAAGGTGGTAGAGCAAGACGAAATATGGAAAATCTTAGTGGGACTCATATCTCAGTTTATGGAAAAACCGTTTCAATTATTGGTGATTCAAGTAAATTACGTTTAGCTGTTGATGCAATATCTTCCATTTCAAGTGGAAGTATGCATGGTGCTGTTTATACAAAATTAGAAGCTGCTAACAGAAAAGAAAAACAAGAAAAAATGCAATTGTGGGAAGATTAAGATGTCTTCTATTAAAGAGAAATTTAATCAGATTTCCCCAAGTGAGTTCTTTTATAGTAATCGTGATTTAGCTGGATTCAGTAATCCTACACGATCTCTTTACACAGCAGTTAGAGAATTTGTTGAAAACGCATTGGATGCATGTGATCAAAAAGGAATTCTTCCTGATGTTCATCTTACAATTAAAGCAGTTGAGCCTGAAAAACCAGATCCTAAACCGTATATTTTAACTGTAAAAGACAACGGACCTGGAATTGATGCAGAACATATCCCACTTGCGTTTGGAACTGTTCTTTATGGTTCTAAGTTTGGATTAAAACAAGCAAGAGGAATGTTTGGATTAGGAGCTACGATGGCAATTCTTTATGGGCAGATTACTACTAACAAACCAGTAATTGTAAAAAGTTGTTCAGATGGTGCAATACAAAACCAATTTGAAATATTGTTGGATATTCAAAAAAACAAACCAGTAATTGTAAAACACACCACAAAAGAAATTTCAAAAAAAGGATTATCTGTCAGTATTTGTTTAGAGGGTGATTATTCTAAAGCAGGTAATAAAATTCGTGATTATGTTTATGAAACATCTTTGATTACTCCGTATGCGTCAATTATTTTTGATGATCCTAAAGGACAAAAATTTACACATGTAAGATTTGTAAAAGAAATTCCACCTCCTCCAACAATAATCAAACCACATCCGCATGGAATTGATGTTGAACGTATTAGAAGGATGATTGTCGAATCTCAGTTTGAAATTCCTATCATCGATGATGCAATGATTGAAAAAGTTAGAAAAGATTTACGATTATCAAAGCAAAATCTAAGTTTTACAGTAATCATGGATAAAGCAAAGAAAAAATGGAAAACTCTTTCACGTCAAGTTAGAGTAGTAATCGCATTGATGTCTTTTCTTAAAACGGATTTTGAAAAATTAAACAAAATAAAAATTGAAGATCTTGATATTCCAAATAAAAAACTATTCTATTGGGATTTTGGAGACTCTCAATCAAAATCAGTTGATATGGATCCTGAAAATCAGTATTACAAACAATTGACTAACACAGTTCAAGGAGAGCCATTAACTACATTTTTGACTAAAAGATTTCAGCGTATAGGTCCTACCACTGCAATAAAGTTTGCAGAATTTGCAAAATTCAAGCCTGAAAAACGAATGGGAACTCTGACGAATCAAGAGTTGGTTCAACTAAGTGATTCACTTCAAAAATTTGATGACTTTATGACTCCAGATTCTAGTTGTTTGGCTCCTTTGGGTGAAGAACCGCTAGAAAAAGGAATCAAGAAATTCTTTAATCCTGATTTCACAGCGGTTGTTCAACGTCCTCCTTCTGCATATTCTGGATTTCCATTCATTATTGAGATGGGGATTGCTTATGGTGGCGATATCAAATCTGGTGGACCACATGTTTACAGGTATGCTAATAGAATCCCATTATTGTATGATGAAGGTAGTGATGTAGTTCTAAAAGTAGTTAATGATACTGATTGGGGCAGATATAAGGTAAAAGGAGATCCACCGTTCATTATTGTATCTCATATTTGCTCTACTAGAATACCATACAAAACAGCAGGAAAAGAAAATGTTGCCGATAGACAAGAAATTGAGAGAGAATTAAGATTAGGGTTGCAATTTTTATCAAGAAAGTTAGCAGCATACATGTCAAAAAGAGGACAAGCTGATATGGCAAAAAAGAGGGCAAATCTTTATGCAAAATACATTCCATTAATTGCTGAATTTTGTACAGAACTTGCTGGAAAGAAAAAATCACCTAATTATCAGAAAATATTAGATGAAAATATAATTGAATCTAAAAAAGATGTAAAAGAGGAAAAAGAAATTGAAAACAAGTAAAAAAGAACAAACCAAAATTAAAGAACGGAGCAAAAAAGCTGATGAAAAACAAAAGAACATACTTGAAATGCTCAAAAGTCACGGTGCAACAATTTATGACGATTTAGATAATGGGCAATTTCCAAAATTTTCAATACCTAGTAGATCAGTAAGTAATATTGTTTATGATAAACAACTAAGACAGTATGTTTTAGGAAGTAATGCCGCTGTAAGAAGTTCAAGAAATTCTGCACAGCTGAGATCTTTTACACAATTAATATGGTTGGCATTTTTTGCAAACAGATTGACTCATGAAAAAAAATCATCCACATTAAGAGATGTTTATTATTCATCTCAAGCTTTCACTATTGAATTTGAAGATCAATCTGAATCAGATAACATTATTGTAGATTTAGAGGCGGTAACTTCAAAACCCAGAGAAGATTTTCACATATTTCCTGAAGAGAGAAGTTCTATTTTCGGGGATTTGAATATAGAATATACTATTCCGGGTTATGAGGGAAAAACTATGAATTTATCTAATCACCCTGATGGCTATTCGATAGGACCTAGTTTGACAACTGCTGAACTAGTTGATACTAGTGCAGAAATTGTTATTGCTATTGAAAAAGGTGGTCTTTTCACAAGATTTGTTGAAGAACAAATTGATAAAAAATTCAAATCGATTATTATTAATACAGGCGGACAGGCCCCACGTTCAACTCGTACTTTGCTAAAACGACTTCATGATGAAATGAAATTACCTGTAATTGTTTTAACAGATGGAGATGTATATGGAGAACATATTGCAATGGTCATAAAATCAGGTTCTGCTAATGCTGCTCATCTTAGAGAACTTACAGTTCCTGATGCAAAATGGGTTGGAGTGTGGGCTACAGATATTGAAAAATATAAGTTGCCGACAATACCAATGACTGAATCTGACATAAAACGATGTTATGATCTTCAAAAAGATCCACGATATCAAGATGGAATTTGGAAAAAAGAACTTGATGTATTTCTTAGACTAAAAAGAAAAGCAGAGCTTGAGGCTTTCTCAAAATATGGCTTAACAAACATTACTGACAAATACTTGCCACAAAAATTAGAATTGGCAAAAAGTCTTTAGTTATTTTATTCGTAGTGTCAATACGCCATTTCTATATTTGAAATCAAAGATTTGCATTTCATTAACTCCCTCTATTGGAACTTCTTTGGAGAATCCTCCAGTGCCTCTGATGTATAAAATACTATCTACTAATCTTACTGTAATTTTATCTTCTGGTCCTGGCACTTCGGCCACAAAAACAAATTCTCCTTCTCCTTTGATTAAATCATAAACCCAATTTTTTGTCTCTTGTTCTCCTGCTTGAGTGTAAACGGGTTTTTGATCTTTAGCCATTTTTTTCAGAACTTTAACCCAGTAAAACATTGTAATTGCTGCTGTTCCGATTAGAATAAAACTCACAAATCCTGAATCTACTCTTTGTGTCATCATGTAGATTATTCCTAAAAATACAATTACAATAATAGGAATTATAAAATTTAATGATTGATCATTTGAATATGCTCCTTTGTAACTTGCCAAACAGTAAAAATTGAGTTCTGCCAAATATAAAGTATCTTTGGCTTCTTGATAATGTTACTCAATAAATAATATTTTAATTTATTCCTAGTCATGAATCCAATTAAACCAGAAGAAAAACTGAACTACGAGATTCAGTAGTTCAGACGTTTTTTAGTTTGATTGATTCTGAATATACCAAAAAAGATTATGGGAGAAGATTAAAGCGTGTTTTGTGTAATATGTTAAGATATGTACTAAAAGATAATCCTCAGAAAATAGAAGAAGAAAATCATAGATTGCGACATCTAGAAAATATACCAAAGGAAAGAGGAATCAACTACAATTATCCTACTGCAGACTTTGAAGATGGGGCAAATCAACTAATAGAGAAAGTACGTATGGATTCTAAATGAGCTACAGTACTTCTTTTGAAAATCATTGATAAATTCAAAGAACATTCATTATTACCTTAAACCAATCATGATTATCTTAAAAACAGCAATTTGACCATACTTTTTTGAGTTCAATCAACGAAAGTATCTTTGGTTTTTATTACCAATTTTGAATTTCTACCTATTGTCTAATGATAAATCAACTAAACTTACGATGAGAGAAATTGCTCTTAAAGGAGCAATTATTGCAGCTATTATCACAGTTCCATCCATTCTATTTTTTCTTCTTTCATGGATTATTTTAGATAATTTGATTTATGCTGCAATTATAGGTGCTATTGTTCATTTTATTGCAATGGGGTTTTCTTTAAAGATTGCTAGGAAAATTCTTGTCAAAAAGTAATTCCATAGATTATGTTTTATGTTGTTATGATTTATTTTAAAAATAATGTCTTATACAGAAATCGAAAATGAACTTATATCTGAATTACACTTAGATTTAATTCAAACAAGAGTATATTTGTTAGTAACTTGTTATGGAAAAATGTCATCTAAAAAAATCGCTGAAAAATTACATCTTTCAATTGATGATGCTAAAAAAGCATCTAAAGATTTAATGTCATTGGGTGCTTTTATTAGTATAAGCACAACTGAGTTTGAGGCAATGCATCCTAGATTTACTGCAGTCAATATGTATAGAAAGATGTGCGAGCGAGAAAATATCGAATTTAAGAGAAATAAGATCGTAGATAACATTGGGGCGATCTTAGAAAAACCCTATGATGATGCAAGAACTAAATAATACTAATATCTGGTGAACAACATTGAGCGTTGATACTGTGACATGTAAACATCAGCCAGTTTATTTTGGTGTAGTAAATATCAACATTGATGAAAAAACTATAGGTTCTGTTGATGTTTGGCGATGTGGTGTTTGTAAAAAAAAATTTTGTGAAGAAAAACAACTTGGAATTGAAGAGATCGCTGATTTAGTAGGTATGCCAAAAATTGATCCTGATGCAAAGTGGGGTGTTAATGTGTGTAAATTACAACAGGGGAAATACAAATGGAAATTGGTAAAATTAAAAGAAAATGGAGAAATCAAACATGAATGTTTAGATGAAAAAACAATTCCTCTAAAAGTAAATGATTTCAAAATCGAAGATGACAAACATTGGAGTTTTCTAATTGATGACAATGTTAACAAAGCTGTAGAAATTTAATTTGTATAATGGATCTTAAAGTTCATATTAATAATATTCATGGAAGCCAAATGGCTGCAAAAATTACAGGTAACTTCATCGTAGATGAAAACAAGTTTCGTTTTACAGCTATTGCATTTGGTAGAATAGGTGGGCAAAATATTAGTGCAAAATTATCTCAAACTACTGAAAAGGAATTAGAAAAATTGGAATATGATGTTGATGAAGTTATAGATTCTCTCCAAAGTAATCTTTTACAAGGTGATTTGACTCTTCCAGAAGGACTCAAAAAAGAGTCATTTGTTGACGATTAAAATTCTGCTTCTTCTAGTGCCTTTGCACATGAACATGTTCTTGTTTTAGGAATTTTATCAATTAATTCAACAAATATTTTCTTTGTTTTTTCTACATTTTTTGAAAGTGTTTCAAGCACTTCTTTAGCTGTCACGGGTTTTTCAGCCCATACATCATAATCGGTCACCGTTGAAATTGAAGCATAACACATTTGGGCTTCCCTTGCTAGTTGACATTCTGGAACTAATGTCATGCCTATAATGTCTGCACCCGTTGTTCTGTAAAACTTTGATTCAGCTTTGGTTGAAAATCTTGGTCCTTCTATGCAGACATATGTACAATCTTTATGTATATTCAGATTTTGGCTATCTGTAACTTGAAGAATTGATGATTGCAATTCTGGGCAAAACGGATCAGCCACAGAAATATGGATTACTCTTTGATCTTCTGCAAATGAACCATCTCGTGATTTTGTAAAATCTAAGAATTGTGTTGGTAATGCAAAATCACCGGGAGCTAATTCTTCTTTTAAACTTCCTACTGCTGATGGTGCAATAATTCTGGTAATCCCTAATTCTTTGAATGCCCAAATATTTGCTTTGAAATTGATTTTATGTGGTGGTATGCTGTGTTTTTTTCCATGTCTTGGAAGAAATGCAATTTTCCTCCCTTGGAACATTCCTACAGTAATAGTATCTGAAGGTTTTCCATACGGTGTATCTACGTCAATTTCTTGTGTATTTTCAAGTAAACCTGAATCATAAATTCCTGTACCTCCAAGAATTCCAATCTCTACATCTTTTTCCATTAATATTTCACCAATGATTTAGAAGTGTATTTGCTAATTCCTTTGATTCCGTTAAGATCAACTAGTTCAATGATGAATGCAAATCCTACTATGTTTCCGCCTATTTTCTCAATTAATTTTGCAGATGCTTTAGCAGTTCCTCCAGTTGCAAGTAAATCATCACAAATGAGCACTTTTTCTCCTTCTTTGATGATGTCTTTTTGTATCTCTATGGTGTCTTTCCCATATTCTATTGTATATGCTAATTTGGCGGTTTTACCAGGCAATTTCCCTGCTTTTCTTATCATTACCATGCCTTTGTTGTATCTTGAGGCTAAAATTGAGGCTATGATGAATCCCCTTGATTCGATTCCTGCAAACACGTCAATATCTTTTGGATGAAAATATTTTGAAAATTCATCTACAACATATGATAATGCTGATGGATCTTTTAAAATTGGACTAAAATCTCTAAACAAAATTCCTTTTTTAGGGAAATTAGGATAATCTACTATCTTGTCTTTCAAATTCATTACTTCTTATTCAATTAAGTAAAATAAAATTGTTTGATATTATGTAATGTCAAAGGTTGTTTCAGCACTATTGAATGCATCTGTTGCTTTAACAGTATATGTTCCTGGCGCAATATCTTTAGGAATCTTCCACGGTTGATCGATTACTCCATCTTGTGATGCTGGGAATGAGAGTGGTTCAATAATTTCTCCGTCATCTGTTATGATATCGATTTTAACTGAGTTTGATGCCCCAACAACATGAATATTTATGAAATCATTAATCCCATCTAATTTTGGACTAAATTCAACTGACACTAACATTCCATCTGCTGCAATTCCTAATACTTCAATTTCTAAATCGTAATAGTTTGACCCACTCTTTGCCTTGATTGTCCATATACCTGAGGTTGCTTCTGATGGAATTCTAAATGACGCCTCAGAAATCTTTCCAGTTTTGTCTGAAAATGTCTCTCTTTCTTTAACCACATTTCCATTTATATCAGTCATAGTAATTGTAAGAAGGACATTGGCTCCCGTATTGCCTAAAATTAATATCGGATCTCCTGGATGGTACTCTGGCTTTGTTGTGTTAATTTTAATTTCACCTGAACCTGTAACTAAACCCACTGTAAAAATTTCTGTACTTTGAGTACTGCCTTTGCTGGCCACAGCAGTATATACTCCAGACGCATATTCTTTTAGTTCTATAGTATGTGTACTGCGTCCATCTGGTTGTAATGTAATTGATATTGGATCATCAATTGGTTTGTCTGAAGGATTTATTATTAGTAAACTAATAATTTCTGATGCTTCTCCAGATAACGTAATTATTGCAGTTTCTCCTGATTTGTAATTTAATTTATCAAATTCTATATTAACTGGAATTATTGGGATTGTTTCAATACCTGCATAGGCAAATTCTTTTTCTTTACCTTGTGTTGCAATTAATGTGTATGTTCCTACTGATGTATTTAATGTAGTTGGGAATTCAAACTCTATAACGCCAGAATCATCAACTTGTATGACATCTGAAATAACTTCTTTTCCAAGTGGGTCTTCTAATACTATTTCGATTTGTTGATTTGGTATGGCAGTACCGTTAAATTTCATGATTTCTCCTTTGTCAATTTTTAAATTTGTTGGAATTATGATAATTTTTTTATTGGATTCTACTGTCCAGTGAATCGTCTTACTGTCTCTCCCATCAGAAATTATTGCACTATAGTTGCCAAATGGCGTATCTATTGGTACCAATATTGGTTCTTCTACCTCCCAATTTCCTTTACTGTCTATCGCTGCTGTTCTTGAATTAATCACATTTCCATCTGGTGCAGTAATATCTGCAGTTATTGCACCATGTGGATCTCCTGTACCTGATACTTCTAAGAAGTCTCCTCTGTGAATTATACTTGGGATTCCTTTAATCGTTAATGGAATAATTTCATCTATTTCAATTCTGTTGGCTATATTTTCTCCTATTCTAATGCTGATTTTTTTCTCTTCTCCGTCTTTTGCTATGATCTTAAAATCTGCCCTATCTGCTTTTTGATTATCTGGAATTTTCATTGTGGTCATAAAATGACCGTTTTCATCTGTTTCAAAAACGCCTAGTTTTTCGGAATCAATGTAAAAATCAAATGCTTGTAGTGTTCCAAAATTATCTCCTGTAACTCTAATTGATGCACCTACCTTTGGATCTTTTGGAATTATTTTGAATGCTGATTCATTCATTATGCTTTTTCCAGGCGCTTCTGAATTTTTTTCTAGGTCTCCCTTTTTGATTATTTGTGGTAATTCTTTTGCAATAGATATTCCTATATCTACTTGCGTATCTTTTTCATCAAGTGCTTTCCAATTTATTCCTGAAGTGGGTTTGTTAGTTTTTACCCCAAACTTTACTGATTCTCCTAGTTTAATTGGCTCAGAGGATGTAAAAACAATTACTCCTTGTAGGTTTTTTTCACCTGTCCATCCTTTTTCAGTTTTATAGGATTTGAAATTAAAATCATTTTCAAGCCAGAGTCTTAAGGTATTAATTTCTTCATTTGATTCATTTGTTAATTCCAATAATGATGTTTCTTCTAATGCAACATTTGTAACTGAAATTTTTTCTCCGTAAACACTTGATGGTATTGTAATCATAATGATGGATGTCAATAATATTATTGAAAGGAAAATTTCTCTACTAGAGGATCTAGTCATATTGTTAAATTTTGTCATCTCTCACTTAAACCATTTCCCTCGTTTTTTTATTTCTTAATTTGGTATCTGTCATGAGTAAACTTCTTAAATCTTAGGTTTTGCCTTTATGGAATTTGTCTAAATCTGATTTTGCAACTACGTTTTGATATTGTCTGATTCTTTCAGCGATTAGTCTGTATAATGATCTAAATTGATCTTTGGTTTTATCTGATAGGAAACTAGTTTCATCAAGGGTTATTTTCTCACAAATATATCGGGTTATTTCTTCATTATCGAATTCTTCCCAATCATCCTCTCGGTGCTCTTGCCATATTTTCCT
Organism: Candidatus Nitrosopumilus sp.; assembly: GCA_965205675.1. GTDB lineage: Archaea > Thermoproteota > Nitrososphaeria > Nitrososphaerales > Nitrosopumilaceae > Nitrosopumilus. The sequence continues at coordinate 371,673 of OZ242186.1, read as the reverse complement.
CAGTTTTTCTAATATTCCTTTTCCTTCTTTAGCTGCAATATCTTGAACTGTTAGATTCGAAAAACCTTCTTGCCTTAATTTTATTTCATAAGTTTGATTTACTGGATACAAGTAATCCTCTAGAGATATATAATCTTCAATGGATTGTAATTTTTTACCCTCTCGTTCAAAGAAGATAGTTTGAATTGATGAAAATTCGTTTGATACTAATTGCGCAGAAATTTGTTTAGACTCCTCAGAATTATCCAGTAAAACAAATGTTCTATACCCATGATTTCTATAAAATATCGCCAAAGGCAAAACTGAATTTTTATTATATGCTGCAATCACATTAAGTGGATTCATTGAGATGTTTGGATCTTGTAAAAATTTATCAAACGCATTTAGATACATTGCATCTGACATTGTTTCTACTATGATAATTGGTCTAGAGTTTGTTCCTATCTCTCTATCTACAATAGATTCAACTTGACCTCTACACAATCCATACAAAATAGGTGTTAATGTTTTATCATCTGCATTCCAATAATCATAAAATATTCTACTGAGGTGTTTTCTTTTGTCTAATTCAACAACCAACAAATTACCTGGCGTATAATCAAATATCATAAATGGTGAATGTGTAGCATACAATACTTGATTTGAACCTGCTAAATTTTTCAATAAATCTGAAATTCCCATCTGTTGAGTAGGATGTAAATTTCTTGCAGGTTCATCTAAAAGTAATATTGCTTCCTTTAATTCTGCCCTTTGTGTTTCAGCTGCAAAGTTTACAATAAATGAAAATGTCCATTTGAATCCTTCAGCTCTTCTATTTAATAGACCGGTGTTTGTAATGGTTCCATCTTTATGAACATCTGAAATTACAACACTCATTATATTTCCGGGATTATATCTTAAATCAACATGAATAGGATCTCCTTTCCAAGCTGGGTTTAATTTTTTTGTTAATCTATTACTTGCTGCATTGAGAAGTTTGATACATTTTGATGGACTTTCTTTTACTTCATCTAATTCTTTCATGTCTAATTCAGCTAAATAAAATAGATTCCTCACGGTTTCTGCTTTATCAAATTCTTCAATAAATTCAATTGAATCTGGGCGTTCTCTTCTTTCGTCTCTCAGATATTCGTTAAGATTAATGTTACCATAGATTTTTTTATAATCTGAAAAGTATACAAATCTTGGATGTAATTCTGATGCAATAAAATTATGTAATGCTTTTTCCTCACTTTCTCCACTTAGAAGATTTGAAAATTGGTTTTCAGGGCTTTCATAGATTTTTTTCCATTCTTCAATTACTTTGGGTTCTTGTATAGCTATTACGTGAAATTGATTGCTAAATTCTGCCATTTTACTATCAAACAGTTCTCGATTTTTAGGAACATCTTCTTCAAAGAATTTTGTATTAATCTGTATTCGTAGATGATTTGGAATTGTATCTAAAAATCCAAATATATGTCTTGAAAAATTTTCCCATGAATTTAACCCTTTATTGTTCTCTTCACCAAGTTCAATATCTTCAAACTCATATTGTACTCTAGGATTCTGATTTGTTCTAAATAATTTAATTTTTTTAATTTCTGGTAATCCCGGAAATTTTTCTTTGATGATGCTAATTTCATGTTGGCTAAGATCAAATATGCCTTCTGCCAATTTTATTTCATCTTTTAATTCATCATTCATTTCGTCACAAAGATCTAATTCTGAAACTTCTTCATCTCGATTTAGTAGAGTCAGTGCTTGTAGAATGGTAGTTTTTCCACTTTCATTTCTGCCCACAAAAGCTGCCAAATCTCCAACGGTTATTTCTCCAGAATCATGAATGCAACGATATGCCCTAACTCTGAATTTTCTAAGTCGCATCTAGCGATATTTAGTTGACTACGATTTAACTCATTCGTCATAATGATCTTAATTTTTATAATTTTGCTAAATAGATATAAGGGAATTAAAGATTTTAAAACAAAATGGCTACTAAACGAATTTTCATTGTATTTGTTTTACCTGTTATCTTCTCATTAGGACTTGGTTCAGTAGTATTATTTGATATCCTTCAACAACCTGATAGAGAGTTGAATATGTGGCCGATGTCTCATTCTGGAGAAAAGATTTCTCACAATTCACCAATCGAAATAATCGGATTATCTAAACAATACACTACAGCAGAACCTATTGAAATTCAAGTTAGAATTAATGATTCTTCATTTAATTGTGGAGATCTCTACATCACGATATATACCTCTGGTAGAGATAATGTCATAACTCAAGGCGGATTTTTTGAACAATGCTATGAATCTGAAAGCAAAATTATTCCTGTCGGAGAACAGTTTTCTAAGGTTATTAATATTCCTGGTTCTTATGAAATAGACATACAAATAGTCTCAAAACAACTAAAGAACATCTCTACTAAAGGAACATTTACTGTTAAATAGGAATGAAATCTTGTTGATAATTAAGATATTAAATTTAAAAAATAGGATGATTTGATGACAAAGAAAAAAGATGCACCAGTTGAAGAGGTTGAAAAAATCAAGGCTAATTTGAATGAATCAAAAAAGACAAAGAAACTTTTAGATTCTTCTGTAAAGAAAACAGCAAAAAAATCTGAGGCAAAACCTGTAAAGAAAACAGCAAAAAAATCTGAGGCAAAACCTGTAAAGAAAACAGCAAAAAAATCTGAGGCAAAACCTGTAAAGAAAACAGCAAAAAAATCTGAGGCAAAACCTGTAAAGAAAACAGCAAAAAAATCTGAGGCAAAACCTGTAAAGAAAACAGCAAAAAAATCTGAGGCAAAACCTGTAAAGAAAACAGCAAAAAAATCTGAGGCAAAACATGTAAAACCAAAAAAATTAACAAAAAAAGAATTAGAAGAAGAAAAAAGAATCGCGGAGTTAACCCTCGAAGAGGAATTAGAAGAACAGTTATCTGATGAAGAAATTGAAAATTTCCAAATTGAAAAAGTTGACATGGAGAGATTAACTAACAAAGTTTGTGATATTTTAGCCGAAAAAGAATCTGATGGAATGTTTCAAGGTGAATTGTGGAAAAAACTCAAACTCACAAATCAAATTGGTTCCCGTTTAGCACTAAAACTTGAAAGAATGGGTACAATCACTAGAGAAAAGCTTCTTGAAAATAATCGTTGGACTTACAAGCTAATTTTAAAGAAGACGCCGATTAGTACACAATCAATTGAGAATGCACCGTGTTTGGTTTGTCCTGTTGAACAGAAATGTTCTCTTGAAGGTGAGATTAGTCCGAAAAATTGTCAATTCATTGAAGATTGGGTAATTGCCGAATTGAAAAAACCTGTGAAGGCCAAATGAAATTAGCAGATGCGCGAAAAGATTATTATCGTAGATTAGCTCATGAGCAAGGTTTTCGAAGTAGAGCTGCTTTCAAATTACAAGAATTGAATCGTTCATATCGTTTGATAGGGCCAGGTTTTAACGTACTAGATCTTGGTTGTGCACCTGGAGGGTGGACTCAAATGGCTATGAAGTTAGTTGGAAATCAGGGAAAAGTGATGGGCATAGATTTATCTTATGTTGAAGAAATTCCCGGTGCACACATTATTCGAGAAAATATTGAAGATGAACACATAGTAGATGATGTAATATCATATTTTGGACGTAAAGTTAACGCTGTAATTTGTGATCTTTCTCCTCAAATAAGTGGAAATTGGTCTGTTGATCATGCAAAACAAATCTCATTAAATTATGAGTGTACAAAAATTATGGACAAAGTTTTAGCACATAAAGGAAATGCTGTTTTCAAAGTTTTTGATGGTGAATTCTCAATGGAATTTAGAGATTATATCAAGAAAAAATTTGCCAGAATAAATCTAACAAAACCTGATGCTAGTAGAAAACAAAGTAGTGAATTATATCTTATATGCCTAGGTTTTACTGGATAGTCTGAAAAATTTTAATTATTTCATTAATGTTTGCATTGGTTTTAAATCCTGTAGGATTAAAAACTGTAGCACTAGCTGAAAAATTATTTTTTCGTAAACTTGTAATTATTTTTTCTAATTTTGGTGGTGATGATTTCATAAGTGATGCAATCTCATCTACTGTAAAATAAGTCCCGGACATTTCTGATTCGTCTAAACATTTGTACAACGTTTTCTCACATATTTTATCTGTTTCTAATCTAAAATTTTCTTCAATCATTTTTTGAATAAACTCTTTATCAAAAATTTTTCCTATCCATAAAGGTCCTGCTATACTTGCTTTTGATTTACATAATTCACATTCTTGTTGTTGTTCTAGTATGATTATTCTGTGACCACAATTTTTACAATGTAAAATATATCCTAGATTTTCTTGTTGATCTGGTCTATTTCTAATTTTGACATATGTTCGATAATAATGCATTTCACTTTCAACAAACACCGGAATAATTTCTACTCCTAATCTTGCAGCTACTACTCTAAGTGAACCTAGAATCAATCTGATTGCAATTTCGTTACCATACTCTGTTCTAACTGGAATTCCCCCATACTTTCTCTTACATGCACTCTGAAAGAGACCATTTAGGACTTGGAGATCTGTGGCTGTAGTCGATAATATTCCTCCATGCATTGTGGCTCTAATTCCACAGTCAAAAAATGCAGCAGGAGAACCAAATGGGTCTATATCTACAATTGAGCCCCGTTTTCCTTTTTTTGAATAATTGCTAAAAAATTGACATGCTTCTTTTTCAGAAAATTTAATATTTTTTATTTCATTTAGATTTGCAGAGTATTTTGCCATTTTGAGTGCAAATGGATTTAGATCATTAATCACAATTTTGTCAATTTCTAATTCATTTGCGACACGTAGTCCTCTTGCACCAATACCTGAAAGCCCTTCTAAGAAAATTTTTGGACCTTCAAATCTCTTAAGAAATGCAGTATATGCAATTATTGAAAAATCCCGGGTTAGTTTTGCCTTTGGATTAAAAAATGCAGGTTTCTTTGGAGGTACTTTGTCTGTAATGGATTTTTTTGGGACTAACAATTTTGTTTTACCCTCAACTATTTCTCGAAGAGGTTCATCTGAAAATTTCAACTGGGTTTCAATTCTCACTATACATATAATGGTTTAATACTTGTGTTTTGGGACAAAATCAATGCAAGTTTGTGGCATTGATGATGCTGGACGTGGTCCAATGTTGGGCCCTTTAGTAATAGCTGGAATATCATTAGATAAAAAAAATATAAAAAAATTAAACACCCTAGGTGTAAAGGATTCAAAAAAACTCAGTCCAAAATTACGTGAGGAATTTTATAAAAAAATCATTACAATTGTTGATGATTATTACATTGCGAAAATTTCTCCTAGATTTATTGATGCTAGTGTAAAGAAACATTGTCTAAATGGTTTAGAGGCAAAATATATGGCAAAAGTTGTTGCAAAATTAGATCCTGATATTTCATATGTTGATTCATGTGATGTCAATCCTAGCAGATTTGGAAAAGAAGTATCCAGATTATCTGATAATCACAAGATCAAGTCATATCATCGTGCAGATAGTAGATTTGTTGTAGTATCTGCAGCATCTATTCTTGCCAAAGTTACCAGAGATAGGGCAATTACAAAATTACGAAAAGATCATAATTTGGGTAGTGGTTATCCTTCTGATTCTGTAACTGTGAAATTCATAACAAAATATTATAAAAAAAATCATGAAATGCCTAAATTTGTGCGTAAAAGTTGGAAACCTATTCAGAAAATAATTGACAATAACTAATCTTTGAATTTTGCAATTACCATTGCATGGTCTTTGTCATAAGGATGAAGATCAATAATCTGCAAAATATCAAATCTTGATTTTAATTTCTCTATTTCTTCATCAACAATTCTTTTTGGTGCCTTTGTGACATCAATACTCCTAGTTTTGATAACTAGAAAGAAATAACCTCTTTTTTTTAGAAACATTTCACAGTTATCAATTGCAATTTGTGTTTGATCTGGTTGTGCAATATCTACATAAACAACATCTACTTTTCCAAATACTGAGAAATATTCTTTGGGTTTTCTTGCGTCTTGAAGAATTGGAACAATGTTTTTTCTGTATGATGCAACTCTATCTAAAAAATCTCTTATAACTCTACTTGCATGCTCTACTGCAAAAACTATTCCATTATGTCCTACAATATCTGAGATGTGACTGACGGTTGTACCAGTAGATGCTCCTAAATACAGAATTTTATTTTTATTTTCAAAAGGAAAACAATTAAGATCATTCATGATTGCCGCTGCTAATTTACTTCTAAATGGATCCCATAATCTGTATTCTATATTTTTTTTAATGATTAATTTTTCTTTGTACACCTGATTTCTAGGAACCATATTTTTTGTAGCTAATTTTTCTTGTCCTTCTGACTTGATCCAAAAAAATGACTGATTATCGTCTTCCAAACTTTTTTCTCTTTCTATTTGAATTTGTTTCTTCTCTCCTTCTACCTCTATCTTCTCTCCTTCTATCTCCACCGTCTCTCCTTCTATCTCCACCGTCTCTCCTTCTACCTCTATCTTCTCTCCTTCTATCTCCACCGTCTCTCCTTCTATCTCCACCGTCTCTCCTTCTACCTCTATCTTCTCTCCTTCTATCTCCACCGTCTCTCCTTCTATCTCCACCGTCTCTTCTAAACGATAGAGGGGGTCTAATGTCTTTTTCAGTAGGATTTTCATATTTTTTACCTATTTCATCAACTCTGATGTTAAGTTTATCTAGCAAAGTTTGGTTTAGTCCCTCACCATAAACATCCACTCTTGCAGCGATTACTGCTTTTGCAGCTACAGCACGAGCAATTTTTCCTCTTTGCCATCTTGGAGCTGCATGCACCATAGCATGCTGAAATAACAATCCATGTTTTGGTGGTTGGGACCCAGTTTTTAATGATCTAAATAATGCTTTTTCAGCTCCTAGGACTTGTATTGTACTAGCAGGAAGTGATGCCATTTTTTTGAGACTTCCAGATCTTCCTAAAATTCTTGCACCAACTGCTGTACCAAGTATGGCTGAAAGGTTTGGTGCAATGACTTGCATTTCTGTTTCAACATGTTCTTCAAGTTTTTTACGTAGCTCATGAAAGTCTAAAACTTGTTTAGCAATTGACTGTACAATTATTAAATTAATATCTGAAATATCTCCTCCTCTACTTTTTGATGAAATTAATGATAACATTTCTACTTTTGATTCTGGAAAACCTGCTTCCTCAAACACTTGTTTGGTTAGGGATTCTCGTTTTCCAGCCATTACTATTTGTGCATATCCGTTGATGCTGTCAATTATGTTATCTAATTCTGGAAAATGCAATCCATACCATTCTCTTAATCTTGAACTTAGTCCGTTTGCAATCTTGTCAATTTCATCTAGGGAATTAATTGCTTGAATAATATGAAGATCTGGACTCGCTGATACCTCGGTAACTTTTGAAGATGATAACCCTAGAGCAAATTCTCTTAGTTTTCCAAGTGTATCTTGTAGATTTGATGCAAAACCGGAATCCACAATAATCTGTGGTTTGTTTTCTTGAATTGTATCTAATTCTGCTTCTTCCATCAAATGACAATCAATTGAATGTTTTTTTAAAATTGCAAGTAATGATTCATCACTAACAGAAAAACCTCTTTGTGTTGATGTTAAATAATTTACAAGTTCATTTAATTTTGATTTTTTATTTTTTATTAATAGATATTCTTTTACTGCATTTGAGAAAGGAAATGCTTTGTCTAGTTCACCATCATTAAAAACTGAGATTCCTAACTCTGTTAAAACTACAGAATACATGACTAGTTGATTCTAGATCACCTTTTAAATATAACTTTTCAGTATATTTGCTGGTGATTGTAAATCTATAACCCCAACTATTTCTGTCTAATTATTAGAAAAAAGAATCAATCTTATTGAATTATCCAAAATTGTTTCAGCCAAATCAACATTATTAGAATTTCTGTGTAAAGGATTCAACAGCACAAATTCCATATGCTGTCCCAAGTGTGATTCTCCAAAAAATTGTCTGATGAGTAGAGAAAATCTGAGATGTAACAAATACAAGACAAACTATTCTCATATACACAATTTGACACACCATCAATATTGATTATTCAAAATAGTTGATTCTGATCAGCTATTTGATTTTGGGATTAATGCTAGATATTTCTAGCAAATGTTTGCCTCAGACTATTGAGAGTTATGAAATCAAGTATGAAACATGGACTAATTTATGGGGAGAATTTGTGCTCACTTGTTCTACTTCTGTTGAAAAACTATTAGAACGTGAATATATTTAATACATCTTAGAACAAATTATTTCGCATCAGAACTTATTTTGATGATCTGATGATGATGCTCAAACTGTGTCATGTGCAACTAGAGGTAATGAGTATTCAAGATTCATAACATATGACAAAATAATAGGGGCCTAATAGACACTCGTGGATTAAGTTGAAATATCCCCACTCTCTTATTTTTTATTATTTTTGATACCAATTAGTGTAGTTTTTGCAGAATCAACTGTTATATTCAAACCCAGGCTCATTAATCAAAGTGGAACCCAGTATTGCAACTTCCATAGGTCAAATTCAATTAGATAAACCTGTAATGTTGGCATCTGGAATTTTAGGCATATCATTAGATGTGTTTAATCGACTTTATGCATCAGGTGCGGGTGCTGTTGTTACAAAATCGCTTAGTACTGCACCTTGGGAAGGATATCCAAACCCCACCATCTTTAGTGTAAAAGGTGGCGGATGGATAAACGCAGTGGGATTATCAAATCCTGGTGCTGTGAATTTTGCTAAAATGATTGAATCAAATCAAGATGTTCCAATCATTGTTAGTTTGGTTGGTTCTGTACCTGAAGATTTTGAAACTATGATAAAAGAATTTGAAAATTGCAAGATCAAAGCGTATGAATTGAATTTATCTTGTCCCCATGTTGCTAAGGTTGGTTTAGAAGTTGGCGATGATCCGGGATTAGTTAAAGCCATCATATCTACTGTAAAAAATACCACAGATGTTCCTGTAGTTGCCAAGGTCGGTTTGGGAACTAGTAATTATCTCAACACTGTTAGTACTGCAATTGATTGTGGAATTGATGCAATTACTGCCATTAATACTATTCGTGCAATGGTAATTGATGTGGAAACTCAGCTACCCATTCTTAGTAATAAATTTGGAGGGTTGTCTGGGACTCCAATCAAACCTATTGCACTAAGATGCGTTTATGAAATTTCTTCAAAGTACGATATTCCAGTCATTGGATGTGGCGGAATTTCTTCATGGGAGGATGCAATTGAATTTTTCTTAGCAGGTGCTTCTGCTGTTCAACTTGGTAGCGCAATAGGTGATAATTGGGTTAGGGTTTTTGATGATATTAACAAAGGGATCTTAGATTACATGAACAGAAAAGGGTATTCTACAATAAAGGACATGGTAGGACTTGCAAAGAAATCTTAATCATCCAACAATTGTTACAATTGAAAGAGTGGTAGATGAAACACCGACTGTTAGAACTCTAGTTTTCTCTGATGATGTAATGCCAAATGTTTTACCTGGACAATTTGCTATGGTTTGGATACCTGGAGTTAATGAATTGCCAATGAGTGTAATGATTTCAAGAGAATCTGGCAAAGCTGCATTCACTGTTAGAAAACATGGGCCTTCTTCTACTGGCTTGTTTAATGTTCCAGTTGGTGGACAAATTGGGATTAGAGGCCCATATGGAAATTCTTTTGATGTAAAAGAGGGAAAACTTTTGCTAGTTGGTGGTGGAACTGGCTTAGTTCCTATGATGCGACTACTTACTACTGTAAAAGCTACCGATGATGTAACTGTACTAATGGGTTCAAAAACAAAGGATGAAGTATTCTTTGAAGATTTGGCAAATGATTTATTGAAAAATAATCCACATCGTGTGATTGTTTCTACTGATGATGGGAGCTATGGTGAAAAGGGATTTGTTACTGACATGGTTGAAAAATTAGTAAACAAAACTCAGTTTGATGCCGTATATGTATGTGGTCCCGAAATTATGATGTACAAAACCGTCCAGTCTGCCCATTCAAGAAATATCTTTGTTCAAGCTAGTCTTGAGAGAATGATGAAGTGTGGAGTTGGAATTTGTGGTAGCTGTTGTGTCGGTGAAGATCTTGTCTGCAGAGATGGAACTGTTTTTGATGGAAACCATTTATCCACGAACAAAGAATTCGGCCATTTACATAGAAACAAGGCTGGAATCTTAGAAAATTACTAGATTTGACTAGCAAGGTTTAAAATAAATCAGAAAATTATTTCCATGAAGAGTATGGGTCATCCAAAAATTGTATTAACTGCTGATAGAACACTCATGTCGCCTTATAGAGGTCTATCACTTGCAACGTTTTTCGGATGTGCTCCAGCACTTGACCCTAATAGAGACAAAAGCAGTTTTTGGTACAAAATTCTTAAAAATCAGGTTACTCCGAGAATTCTATTTGATTTCATTTGTAATTGGTCTCCTGATATTGATGGTGTCGCAAAATATGCTCCATATGGATTAAGAAAATTAGAAGCAGGCTTGCTTCGTGATGGTTTTAGTAGACAAGACGTTGTCGTTGCTCACCCAAACCACATTGAAAAATTCATTGGTCCTGAAACTGAAGTTGTTGGAACTTATGAAATGGATCCACTTGGAATGGGTCCAGTTACTATGACATTTACTTATGGAAGAAAACAAATATCTTATGATGAATTTTACAATGCTGAATTACATCGCAGAATTAAAGCTGCAAAAGCTAGAACTGGCAGTAAAGCCAAAGTAATTTCTGGTGCATCTGGAACATGGCAATACAACTATGATCCAGAGAAGATTGAAGAATTTGGTATCTATGCAATTTTAGAAGGAGAGCTTGGAGGCATTGCACCTGAAATTGATGGACATGCAGGTCGTTTCTTTAACTATTTGATCAACGATGATTTTGAAAATATGGATCCTTTCAGAAAAAGAAGTGATTTCAAAGTTAACATTAAAGAATTTGAAAGAAATGGCAAAAAACTTCATGGGAGATTTGTCAATTTTTGGGACAGGCCAGAACTGGAAGAAATTCCCGACATTGTCGAGCCAAGTATGCATGGAATGGTTGAGGTAATGCGTGGTTGTGGTAGAGGTTGTAAATTTTGTGATGTCACATTAAGATCATTGAGATATTATTCTCCAGAAAAAGTCAAAAAAGAAATTGAAGTTAACATAAAGAAAGGTGGTTCAAAATCGGCATGGATTCACAGTGATGATATTTTCGTTTATGGTATGGATCCTAGAACTGCAAAGGGTATGGAACCAAATCGAGAAGCATTAGAAGAATTATTCACTGCAATCATGTCTACTGGAGTTGAACACACAAACCCAACTCATGGTACATTAGCAGGTGCAATAGCTGATGAGAAATTAATTCCTAATTTATCTAGAATTATGAAAGCAAGTCCAGATAACATGATTGGCATTCAGGCAGGATTTGAAACTGGTAGTCTTCGATTAATTGGCAAATATGCTGATAGAAAACTTGCGCCATATGATCCATCTGAATGGCACTGGGTTGTAAAAGAAGGTGTGAAAACTTTGAATCAGGACTATTGGATTCCTGCATTCACATTAATCATGGGACTTGATAATGATGAAACTCCTGAAGATTCTTGGGAGACTATAAGATTGCTAAGTGAATTGGAACGAGAACAACCGGATTCAATGTTTACAGCTACTGCATTGACCTTTGTTCCTATTGGATTACTAGAAAAATCTGACTTTTTCCATATTGGAAATGAAATGACTCCTGCACAACTAGGAGTTCTTTACAAGACATGGCAACACAATTTCAAATATGGTATCCAAAAATTCATGACCAAGACAGGTGCAAAAGGTCCACAAAGATACTTTTTTAATGCAATTGCTAGATCTCTTGGCGGCGTACCTCTAGGTGCAATGGAGAAATATGCCCGTAGAAAGAGTAAAGAACACGAACAAGTCATTGAGACGGTCAAAGCCAAATATTGGTAATTTCCATCCAAATACATAAATTCACTACTTCTTCATTCAAAACATGGCAACACACGGTTCACTTACCAAGGCAGGTAAAGTACGGGGACAAACCCCCAAAGTCGAAGGTAGAAAGATTGTAGGTACTAGTTCTAGTGTTGGTAATAAAAGCAACTTTAAGAAACGATTTGTCTTGGGCAGATTTCCGGGTCAAAACAAGCCTGGACAAAGAAGAAAAAGACGATAGACACTTTTTGTAATACAAAAATATGATTACTAAACACATTTCAAGAAAATTATATAAACAAAATTGACATTGTGCATCTTATCTTAGTATCTTTTTCAATTCACATAATTGCGACTTGGACATAATTATTTACAAAAATAATTCTCAGTGATTTCCTAACAACAAAGCATTCTCTTTACAATTCTTGGATTCTCTGCACCAATTGCCCAGTTGTAATACACTGTCAACTGATACACCAACATAAATGATTTGACATTGTGCAATCCCTTTACTGGCAATACTCTGATGTCAAAAATATCTTTGAGATACTCAAAGAGGGATTCAAGACTTTTCTTTGTGAGTATAACTCTTGACCTTACCCTCATGCTACAGGCCCACAAGGTTTATTAAAAAATCTAAACTAATAATGTTAGTTCTTAGGTAGGTTAGGCCAACGCGCTAATCTCTTTTTTCTATTATCAAAATAATCATTGCACAACAAACACATCACAATTTGTGACATAATTTTTAATCTTCTTTGACTTGCTCCAGATCTGACAAGAATCAAAACCCATCTTTATCCACTTTTCACCGTTATGCTTTACCTGTTCAGGATGAGAACTGGTTTCAGACTGGGACTCTATCTCAATTGATATCACTTCTTTTGAATCATAGTCATATGCTAACATATCCACTCTGTCATCGCCTTTCTGTTTTGCAATGCTTACAAATCTGCCAAAGGAAACATTATGATCAAATGCAGCAGTTGCAACATCATTAATCCCCTCAGCTTGCCCAATTAGCGAATAGTCAGTTGGGAAATAAATTAGTGATTTCTCACTCAGTCCGTAGATTTTTTCTGTCTGACTTCCCATCTTTCTGGTCCTTACAACTTTGATTTTTTTCTCATCATTCATCTCCTGCAATAGTACAGATATCACATCCCTATCGTTTGAGTCAATATCTGCAACTTGTTTTGTAAGGTTTTTTGGATTATGATGTAAGGAACAAAGTATTAGCCACTCAGTCTTTGGTAGCGGTGGAACAACACACAAGTCAAGCCAGAAACTATCATCAAAATTAAATGAATCCTTGACCTGCTTTACTATGAGTTTCTTTGACTCGTTTTCTAAAAATTCATGTAAAGAATTATCTGGCAGTACTTTATCCAGAGGCATGCCAACCTGTAACGGTATCTCTTGTTTTTCCAAAATATGCATAAAATGAAATTTTGGTAATGATGCTAACTTTCTTTGTAACGTTTCAGATGCAAACACGTCTTTTGAGAATATTGCGCCATCGGTTCCTGATACATTTCCAATATAGATATCACCAATGTTGTTTCTAATCTCTTTTTGGAACTCTGGTGTTATCTGCCCTAGATCCACATATTTGTATTGAATCATCCAATCTGTAAGACTTTAGATGAGAAATATTTCACATATTTTACTAGATGATTCATATCGGAGATGGATCGCACACCATGTCAGTTATTTGGTTTATCTTTAATTGAATAACCTTTCAAGTATTATAGGTGATAATTGGTTTAGTTAGAGACTCCCAATTGTAATTTTTGGAATAGTATTTTTGTATTTTAATTACAAAGTTATGGCTACATAGAAATCATCAATATTTTACCTGACGATTCATTAAATTAACCATACAGATATCATCAATTATCAGATATCCGAGACATGGGCATGATTAATTCTAATTCTTGTTTAGTTTCTCAAATTATTCAAATCAAAAAGTTAAGGATCTTATCATGTTTTGTTCATTGGAATGTTAAAACAAATGAAAATCCCCAGCAACATAAGGTATCAATCATTTCTTATTTGTGTGTTACATTTGGTGGGAATGTTGTCTTTGTATGAGGAAGTATTCAGATCGGGCAGGGCCGTATGTCTATTCAACTATTCTAATGGTGCAACTATTTATCATAAAGTCGTGGATGAGAATTCCTAGTAACAATACGTTTCATTATTTTCTTTCAACTAAAGGTACTGATGATAAATTGTTCAAGGTTTGTAGATTAACTCAAATTCCAAACAGAAGAACCATTGACAGACGATTTCAAGTTCTGCCAATTGGTGATATCGTTGGGACAATGGAAAGTCAGTTTATCTCCGATAAACTAGTCGATGACGTATCTGCATCAGTTGATAGTTCAATGCTAAAAGCCACAGGGTCCAGTATGGCACAAATCAGACATGAAGAATAATCGTTTACCAATTTCAGGAATTGACACTGATTGTTCAATGAGGATTATCCAAATCAAAGGGTTGAATATTTGGATATAAACTACACATAAGTTGCAGTACTGGCAAACTGGTTGTTCCTTTATCTGCTTATGTCTCAACTGCAAATGTTCATGACGGCAAGATGTATGAAATACTAACTGAATCTCTTGCAGGATTTGTTGAGAATATCTTATGTGATCCTGCATATGACAATGGTTCACTGCACCAATTTAGCAACAAGAAAAATCTGAGACTAATTACTCCAATAAAACAATACCCGCATACACCACCAGAGAGAATAAAACTCGCAGAGTTTTACAATTCTGTAATTGGTCAAGAGCTGTATGCAGATAGAAAAATCTCAATTGAGTCTCTCTTTGAGTATCTCAAAGATATTTTTGACATCAGAGTATTGCCAGTAAGGGGATTGCACAATGTCAAATCATTTATGTTGGTGTATCAGTTGACAGTGTATTACAACTGTGCAATTGGTGCAGAGAATCCAAGAACTGTGAAGAGAATGCTTTGTTGTTAGGAAATCACTGAGAATTATTTTTGTAAATAATTATGCCCAAGTCGCAATTATGTAGATCCCTACAGTGTTTAGGTTTATTTTAATTGTAGGAAAATTCTTTTTCTTAATTATGGCGCCTCTATTTTTTTCACAATTAATTTTTAAAAAAGACATATTTATGAAAAACGATCATTATCAAAAATAAAAATCAAGAAAATTTGATCCTAAATCATATCCTTTAAAATTAGATGATTAAACTATAATTCGAATTCTTGGCGACATTTTTCACATTTTGCTCTCTCTTCACCAGGAGAACCAAGAATGAAAATTTTACCAATTGTTTTACAAATAGGACACATACCAGTTGTTGCATTTTTTGGGCCAGTACGAATGATTTTCTGTGATTTTCTTCGTCCCATGAAAAAACTTCTTGATTCGGTCTATTAAGGTTTAATGGCGCGGGGAGGGGGATTTGAACCCCCGTGTCCTTGCGGACATAGGATTAGCAATCCTACGCCCTACCAGGCTAGGCGATCCCCGCATAAAGAGGCCTAGAAGTTATCTGTAAATAAATTCATTCGTCAGGGAATTGAGAGTGATTATTAACAATTTCATCAATTGAAAATCTTTTACCACCTACAATTTTCAGATCAACTTGAATTTTTTTGTTTGAAATGGTAAGAATGTTGTATGTATTCTCAAAGAATCCACGAACCCGTTCAGACGTAGCAGTTCCTGCATTAACAACTGTAAGTGATCTGAAATTCCAAGCCCAAGGTCTGTGTTTGTGTCCACATAATACAACATCAACTTTAGAATCTAAAATAGTTCGAAGTACATCGCCTGCATCAACTACAGTAAGTTGATCAGAACCAGTATCAGGGATTGCAATTAAATGGTGATGCATTGCAACAATCTTTACTTTATCTTTGTATTTTTTCATAGTTCTCTCTAACCACAAATTTTGTCTATATCCCACTTCACCTTCATTTCTATCAGGTCTAGCAGTTCCAACTGTAACTAAAACAATATCATCACCTAATTCATTTACTGTTTCAAATGGAAAAAATTTCTTGAATAAGAGATAACCTGTATTTCTATAATCATGATTTCCACTAATAGTGATGATTTTTTTTGTTTTAAATTGTGTTAAAAGAGATTTACATTGCTCATATTCTTTCATTAATCCTTCATTTGTTAAATCCCCAGTTATTACTATTACATCAGGATTTAATTCATTTATTTCATTTACCAAGACATCAAATTTTTCTTGTAAAAATTGAGACCCAACATGTAAATCAGAGATTTGAACTATCTGCATTTGAAAATTATTTGCTAAATTAGGTATTAAATCATCTCTATAGAAAAAATATAGAAAGCATTTCAAAATCCAGGTAGAATTAAATAATAAATGACTCAAAATCTTGCAGTTTTGAGTAAAAAAACAGCAGTGATGAAAGGGGATGGCATAGGCCCTGAAGTTGTAGATTCAATGTTAAAAGTACTAAAGGAATGCAACTTTCAATCAGAACTAATTCTCTGTGAAGCAGGTTCAGAACAATGGGACAAAAATGGCAGAAAAGATGATTCATACATTCCTGATACAACCATGAAAACTCTGGAGGATGTAGATTGTTGTTTTAAAGGTCCAACTACTACCATACCAGTTCCCGGAGCACCTAGAAGTGTAGCAGTTACATTAAGACAGAAATTTGATCTTTATGCAAATATCAGACCAACTAAAACTTATGACAGATTAACACCAAATAGAAAACTTGATTGTGTATGTTTCAGAGAAGCAACTGAAGGACTCTACACAGGAGTAGAATCAAAAATCACAGATGATGCTGCAATAGCAATTAGAAAAATTACAAGGCAAGGAAGTAGAAGGCTGGTTGATTCAGCAGTAGATTGGGCAAATAAATTCAATATGAAAAAAATGATTGCAATAACAAAAAGAAATATTCTAAAACAAACTGATGGAATATTTTGGGATGAAGCACAAAAAGCAGTTGAAGGAACTGGAATAAAACTATCTGAGATTTATATAGATAACATGGCACAACAAATGGTAATTGCAACTGAACAGTTTGATGGTTCAGTGTTAGTTAGTACCAATTTATTCATGGATATTATTTCTGAGTTAGCATCAGCGTTGATAGGTTCAATTGGATTAATCTACTCTGCAAATATTGGAGACAACTATGCAATGTTTGAAGCAGCACATGGAAGTGCCCCACAATTTGCAGGACAAAACAAAGTAAATCCAACTGCAACTATTCTATCTGGAGCTTGGATGGCAGATTATATGGGTGAAAGGGAAATTAGAGATGCAATCTTTATTGCAACTGAACAAGTAATTAACGAAGGAAACACAGTAACATGGGATATTGGAGGTAATGCATCTACGACACAAATGACTGATGCAATAATTACATACGCCAAAGAAAATCTAAGAAAATAAGTAAAAAGTAGCTTCTACAAGAATTAATTCCTCAAAAAAAAGTTTCTTTCTAGCTATAATTCTAGTTTTTAGTCCTAATTTTTGAGCATATTTAATCAATTTTTTATAATTGGACAATGAAGAGGTTACAAAAACAAACTTGCCTTTATCAGATATATTTTTAATCACAGAATCAAATATTTTTTTAGGAATTTCAAATCCTTCTTCTCCACCATCAGTCGCAACATCAATGATTTCATTTGTTGCAAGATAAGGTAAATTACATACAACAAAATTAAATTTTATTTTTAATGCATCAGAACTATTACAACAAACTAAATTTTCTGTTTTGTAAGTTTGAGTTTTTAACACATTAAAATTAATATCAGTACCAACAACAAAAGAAAAATTCTCAGATAATAATTTTGTCAAGTAACCAGAGCCACTTCCAATATCTAAAGCATACTCTCCTGTTTCATTTTTGATATTATCTACAATAAAAAAAGTATCCTCAGAAGGAGGATACTCGTCATTTTTCAAGGATTTTCTTTGCAAGATTAATTATTTCATCTCCTGAAAGATCATCTATTCGTTTATCCGTTGCACTTACTTTATTGAATTGTTTAAGAACATTTTTGACAGTTTTTCTACGATATGAGAAAATTTTGTTAATTGTTTGAATTAGATCCTTTGTCATATCGTTTTTTTTAATAATTTTTAGAATTACAGAATCAATTTTTGGAGGAGGGGCAAAATTATTTTTTCCTACCTTAGATATTGTACTAATTTTAAATCCATGAGTTGCAATAATACTAATAGATTTTCTCTGTCTAGAAGACTGTGTAACAAGCTTATCTGCAAATTCTTTTTGAACCATAATCACTCCATGAGAAAAAGAAGTCTGGGCTAACCATTCAATTGCATCTTTACTTCTAGAATAGGGTAAATTTGAAACAAAAATATCAAAAACATTTTTTTCCTTAAAACCATCACCAGATTTTAAGACAAGATTATCAATATTGGAAAATCTAGATTTGACATTTCTAATCAGTGTTTCATCAGCATCAATTGAGATTACCTTATCAGCTTTTTGACATAAAAGAGGAGTCAATATTCCATCTCCAATCCCAATCTCAAAAACAACATCATTTTTTGTAATTTTTGCCTCAGAAACAATGGATTTGGCTATGGAATGAGATGTTAGAAAGTGTTGTCCAAGACGTTTTCGTTTTATCATCTCTTAACAAAGAGATTCATTCTACTTTCACCTGTAATTTCATCTAGAATTCTCTCAGAAATGTGCTTAATTGGTTCTTTAAACCCAACACGTTCTTGCAAATCTTGATAGCTTTCAAATTTTTGTTTTTCTCTTTCCTCAAGCATAGTTTTCATGTAGGTCTTTCCAATACCTGGAATTAATTCCAGAGCATGTATTCTTGGCGTTAGAGGTTGTGCATTATTGAGATATGTAACAAATTTTTGTTCATTAGCTGTTACAATGTTTTCAACAACTGCACTTAGTTCACTTTGTGCAGATGATGAAATTTTATCATATTCCATTTTTCCTAAAACAGACAAAACCTTGGTTCGTCCTTCTTTTCCAATGTAGATTTTTTCCCCAATTTCAAATGTAGAATTTGGGATACCAAGAACTTCCAATAAAGTTAATCTATTCTCACCAATTGCAGTAATTATAATTCCATCCCTACCTCTAACAGTAGATGATTTACCTCTAGAATTGAAATCTAAAACATATACATGCTCCTCATACTTTCTAGCTGGGGGTTGTGCCCGAGACAAAATTGAATACTCCTAAAAACTTACGAATGCTCCTTGATTATTTTGAGCATTTTTTCTAAGGTTTCAGCAAGAATTAATTTTTTCCAACCAAATGTGAATGAACGTAATTCAGCTAAACTTGTAGGTCTAATGTTAACTATTTCTACAGCTTCATCTTCTGTTAATTCACATTCTTTGATGAGTTTTTTTTTCATATCTTTTGCATCTTTTGATTCAGTTGATACAAATTTTGAAACATAATCATATGTCCAACGCTGAATTTGATCCATTTCTTCAACATCAACTTTGCCTAAAATTTCTTTAACTTCTGAAAGAGAAATAGCTTGTTTCTTTTTTACTTCTTCCATATTATACACCGAATGGTTTTATATGATCCAACCTAGTGATTAAGGTTTTCGATTTATCGCCTAATTTCACATCAAGTGTAATAGCACGTCTACCAACATTAGTAATGAGACCTACTTTACCGTGGTATCGTCTATGTGGTAATCCTTTGTGCTGTCTTGGATCGATAATGACAAGTGCTTGTTGACCTTCTTGGTATTCACGTAACAAAAATGAGACTCCTCTAGGAGCCTTTTTCTTCATTACAGATCTTGATTTATGCTTAAATCCATGTGAACGACCATGGGATTTCTTAGTTGCCATGAGTGTAAAACCTTGGAAAGCCCTATTTTAAGACTTAGTACATACTCGGTAAATTTTAGTCAATAAGATCGGTTCTGAGCTGGCCACAAGCAGCTGAAATTTCAGTTCCTTTTTCAATTCTAATTGTACAATTCACCCCTGCCTTGGATAAAATTTGTTCAAACTCATGTACATTATCTTCTGATGGACGTTGGAAATCACCTGCAGTTGGATTTATTGGGATTAAATTCACATGAGAACCATTTCCCTTCAAAAGACTAGCTAATTCTGTGGCAATTTCAGGTGAATCATTAACTCCAGCCATAAGTGCATATTCAAATGTAACACGACGTCCAGTTTTTTTAAAATAATCTCTTCCAATTTCAATTATCTCCTCTACAGAATTAGGAGTAGCAGTAGGAACTAGTTTTTTTCTCAATTCATTGTTTGGGGCATGAAGAGAAATTGCCAAGCCAATTTGTAGATTTTCTTCTGCAAGTTTTTCAATTCCAGATTTAAGTCCAATAGTAGAAATTGTGATGTGTCTTTGACCTAATCCAAATCCTCTATCATGTGTTAAAATTTTAACAGCTCGAATCATTTCATCATAATTTGCCATAGGTTCTCCCATTCCCATAAAAACTAAATTTGTTACATGTTCTCCTCGTTTTTGTAATATTTTTGCAAAATGAATTACTTGAGACACAATATGTTCGGCTTTTAGATTTGTTTTAAATCCCATTTGACCAGTTGCACAAAACACACATCCCATTGTACAACCAATTTGAGTAGATACACAAATTGTAGAACGTGGATGGCCACCAATCTTAGATGGGTCATACTGCATTAGAACAGTTTCTACAGCTTGATTGTTATCAAGATTAAGCAATAGTTTTGTAGTATCTCCATCATCACTTACAACACGATGAGTTTCTTTTGCAGAGCCAATTGTATATCCTGTTGTAATTAATTCCTCTCTTAATTTTTTAGGGAGTTGTGGAATATCATTGAGATCTTTTGGAAATTTGTAATAAAGAGGAAGTAAAATTTGATCTGCTCTATATCTAGGATAGCCCATATCTGTTACAAGTTGTTCCATCTCTTCTGGAAGTAATCGATAAAGATCTGTCATGATGTATTAACAGATTCAAAACGGGATATTTTATAATTTTATGAGGACTCATAAAATCAAAAATAATGAAAAGATGGGAGAAAAAGTGATTACTCTTCTACAGGATCGAGATCATCAGATTCGATTTCTACTGTAGCCTCTACCTCAGGTGTTTCTACTGTAGCCTCTACCTCAGGTGTTTCTACTGTAGCCTCTACCTCAGGTGTTTCTACTGTAGCCTCTACCTCAGGTGTTTCTACTGTAGCCTCTACCTCAGATTCCTTAGCTTTCTTGGTAGTTTTTTTAACATCTGCTTTCTTGGTAGTTTTTTTGGTCTTTTTCTCGACTTCTTCAGGATCTACAATTCCTGCTTCACCTAGAGCAAAGATTACCTCCTCTTCAGGATGATGAGGACTATCTACCATTCTTGCAATTCGTTTCTTACCTGATTTCTTAAAGTAAATTCTATAGGTACTTGTATGTGCAACTACATTTCCTCCAATTGGACGAGTTGGATCGCCAAAGAAGACATCAGGGGATGCCATAACTTGGTTAGTTGCAATTGCAGCACAGTTGTACGTTTCTGCAATTCTAGACAACAAGTGAACAAAATGATTTAGTTTTTGTTGTCTTACAGATAATGTTCCTCTGCCAAGATATTCAGCACGGAATAGACCTACTGCAGAATCTGCAACAATTAGTTTAACATTGTTTTCTTCAATTACAGGACCAGCTTCTTCTAAAATTAGTACTTGGTGTGCACTATTGTATGCACGGGCTACTATGATATTATCTAAAACTTTTTCAGGATCCATGTCATGTGCTTGAGCAATAGATACAATTCTTTCTGGTCTGAAAGTGTTTTCTGTATCAATGTATAAAACAGAACCTCCAAGTCCACCTTCTTCTTTACTTTTTTGAACCATTACAGACATGGTGTGTGCAAATTGCGTTTTACCACAACCAAATTCTCCATAAACTTCAGTTAATGCTTGAGTCTCAATACCCCCATCAAAGAGAGTGTCAAGACAATTAGTACCAGTTGTAATTTTACCAATACTTTGTCTATACTTGTAAATTTCACTTGCACTAACAAAATCTTTAGCAATTAATCCACCTTCAACTAAATGCTGTCGGGCTTTATTGACAATTTTCTCAGCAGTATCCTTTTCCATTCCAGTAATGTCTGCAATTTCAACAGGACCTCTAACGATGAGGTCCATGACGTTGTGGACACCTGCATCGGATAATTTTCTTGTAGTTACAGGACCTACGCCCTCTAAACTATCTAATCTTAAATCTTCTACCATACCGTATAGTACGGTACTAGTACTTTATAAGGCTATTGTTTGAGGGTTCTGTTGGGTCTTAGGTGGATCTTCTCTGTATTGATTGTCGGTTGATGGTTTTGTACATTACCATAGTAGATCTGAAACTGTAATTAATTATGTGAAAACTACACCATACTTAGGCCTGAGTTTGAGTACATCAAATGCTGTAAGTGACACAGATTACAATTCATGTGCATACACAACAAAACACATGACTGCTAGTGCTGACTGGATTCTTGGAATCAAGGCAGAATCCACAGGCAGTTATTATTGGGTCAACTAACCCTTTTTTTATTATGAATAATTGGCTTTTAGTATTAGCTATAATTTTAGCAGCTGGGATATCATTAGCATTAAGCTATGAATCTGTTTACAATTATTCTACTTATGTGGTTCCAATAAAAAATGTAAATTTTTTGGATGATGAACCAACTGCTCATATTGATTCTATTAAAATTGGAGATGAAAATAAAGAACCTATACCTATAGACAAATTTGAATACATAGAAGAAGATAATTCATTAACTATATATTTTATCGGTGGCCCCAATGGACCCTATCCTGCAATTCCTGATTTTAATTACCAACAAAATTTACAAAAAAATCAGACTCTAGTATTTCGTTGTGTTGAAGATGAGGATTTTTCATATCTAGGATTTTACAAATTTTTAGGTGTTGATATAATTGATGATGAAGCCTATATTTTACTCTGGCATTTTGATGGAGAAACAAACAATCGAATGCCTTGTAATTATCCCGAAGTAATTAGCAATTCAATAGATCTAGTTGATGATCACCCAACAGATGATGACATAAAAAAAAAATTTTCTATAAAACTACGGGAGTAGAGTAATCTTTTTCTTTTTTTATTAGACCTCTTGCATAATTAGACAGATTTTACCATATTACACAAATTCATTCACAACAAGATCCAAAGATAAGAACAATAACTCCATTTCATGTTAACATACAAGCAACTCTCAAAAAAGCCAAGATCATTTCTCTCTTTTACTGGAGTAACCAGGCAGTACTTTGATGTGATTCTAAAGGATGTCAGAAAGAATCACCAAACAGAGGAAAAGAAAAGACTATCCAGAACAAAGAGAAAAAGAGACATCAGGGCCTGGGAGAAAGTTTGATTTGAGTCTTGAAGACCAGCTTGTAATGTTGTTTGTTTACTATCAGATGTACCTGACATGTGAATTGACAGGTCGGAAATTATTTGAAATTAAATTCAATGAAAGGAGAGGTTTTGTCTGCAATTACGCAAGAGGTCTAATATATAAAATATGAAGCTAGTGTACCACGAATTTGGATTTCAAACCAGATATTAAGACATAATTTGGCCTTAAATTATAGGTGAAAAATCGAGACTATGCATCAAAATCTTTACCCATAACTTTTTAAAACAATTTTTTACAGATACATAATCATGAGCTCAGAAGCTGAAACAATCTATGAGAGAGTTGCAAAACTTGAAGACGAAATTGCATTGCTAAGAAGCGAAGTGGATATTCTCAAACAAGCACTAAGAAATAAAATTGCTCGTCATGAAATCTCAATGATTAAAAAAGGAACGGATGTAGATTCCATTATTGATTAATTTTTGTCTTTATACTTCTAATCAATTCTAAGATAAAATCTACATCTTCAGCATTTGGATTAATCTCCAAATATTTATTCAAATATTTTAAAGCAATTTTAAAATTTTGTAATCTTTCTTCCAAAATCCCTTTATCTCTTATGTCTTCTGGGGATTCTGGCTCAATAGATAAAACCATGTTTACACATCGTAATGCTTTTTCGTAAACAAACGATTGAACATATGAATTTTTTAAATTCCTTGTCAATCTAACAAGAATTTGTTCGGGTTTTACTTCATCCAGGAATTCTGGTTGAAATTCTAATTGTCCCCCATAGTTAGCATCAAGAATATCTTGTAAATCCTCTACATCTAATAAGCGTCCATCATAAAATGGATCAAGTATCATTTCTTCATTGTATTTTACCAATATATGACTAGGGAATCCTACTATTTTTAGATCTAATCCAATAAACTTTGCAATTTCAACATATAGAATTGAGATGGTAATTGGCAGTCCTGTTTTTTTATCAATTACTTCATTTAAAAAATTATTTTTTGGATTATAGTAATCATCATCATCTCCACTAAATCCTAAATTTTCAAAGAGATGTTCATTTAACATTGAAATCAAATATGTGGGATTTTTGACATCACTAATTGATTCTTTTAGAGATTTTCCAATATTATTTATTTTTTGAATATATTTTTCCACATCAAGATCTGGATATTCTAAAATTTGTGTAAACTTTAAACACTTTTCAACTAGATTAAAATTTGGATTATTTACAAATACAAGCCATTCTGCAACTAGTGGATCAAATTTTTCTTCCAATTATTACATACTCAGTTTTTTAAGGTATAGTTGGGGATCTTTTAATTCTCGTGTATTTGGTGGAATTTCTATCATTTTCTTAAATGTATTCTTGCCCAATTTTTCATACACTATCTTTGTAAAATCCTTGCCCATACTCTTTCTAACTTGATATGACGAAAAATCTGTGCCCATAAACGTTAAAAGATAATTCTGAAAATCTTGATCATCTTTTAAAATATTTTCAATTACAAATGCTGCCATTCCTTCCATTGCTGTAAATGCAGCATGATGTTGTTGTATTGGAATTAACCATTTTTTATAAATATCCAATAATTCTGGAATTAATTCTCCAATTTTTGGATCTATCTCTACATGTGTAAATGTCATTACATCCGGTCCAATCTGTTCAATTAAGAAATGATCTGGATTCAAAAAGAAAAATAAATTGGCCTTTTTTGCAAATGGGAAATCATCAGGCACTGTTTGTAATTGGCAATATTCTGATAATTTGTTTACAGTTTCAGTATCTAGGGATAAAATAATTTTTGCCAATTCTTCATTTATTTTATTTACTTTCATTGCTGCATTTTTGTTTATTTGTTGTAAGTTTTCTTGTGATGAATGAACTAATTCTTCAAGAACAGTCATCTTTATTGCCCCTAGATATCCTGAATTTACATTTTCAAATTTTAATTCATATGGTTGGCCTTGTTTATGTAAAATTATTTGCGGATATCTTGACAAAATGAATTTATTTAAATAAATTTCTGAATCAAGATAATCCCCGTACGTTGTTGTAATTTTTGAAATATACTGAATTGCATATGTAGAATATACCAAGTATTTTGCAGTATCTTGCTGCATAAGCTCTGCAATTTTTTTTAAATTTTCTTTTGCAACTGCATTAAATAATTCTGTGACAAATTCTTTTGATTCATTATCTGCAAATACTTTGTTTCCTTTAATTCTCTTTAACTCCTCTAATTCTGGAAATTTTAATGAAATATTCTCTGGGACTTTAATTCCTGTAAATTCTTCTATTTTGTTTTTAAAATCTGGTAATATTTCATTGGCAATATCATCTAGTTCTTGAAATTGTATTTTATTTGTAATATTATCTTTAGCTTTGACTGCTAATTCTATAATCTCTTTTTCTTCGTTAATTTCTACTGATAGTTGCCCAAATAGAGCTTCTGCAAATTCTTGAAATTCTCCCAATTTGCATAAAATCTCAAAATACTCCATTTAAGATTATCTTGATATCTATTATCAAAGAAATTGTTGATTCAAAAATTATCGGTTTTTTATCTAAAAATATTAGAATCTAATCTTGAATTTTTAAAATGTGTAAATGTGGTTTTAAATTAGAATTACATTCATTCAAAGAATTCCTCTTGATAAAAAGTCCGTTTGGATTTATCATTTTAAATCCTCAAGATTCTCCAAACTTGTTATTAATACTTGTAATATTATTTAATAATTTATCATGTTATTTTTGTATATGCATCTTCAATTAGATCACATTTTTATGTTTTACAACATTATTGCTTTTACAATCCTAAAGAAGAACAAACAAATATCAAAATATTATATTATTAATCATGGCATCAATCATCATAATTCCTATTCTAATTGTCACTGTCATTGGATTATTTGGATATTTGGCTTATAGATTCCTAGTTTATGATTTGTATTGTAAAAGATCTGTTAATCAATCCCTTCGGAGATATAATATTAAAAAAACTCCTTCTCAAATTATCAAAGAATATTATGAAAATAAAGGGGAAAAAATCTCACACCAAGAAATTCAAAATCTTGAGAAAAATTATCGTCAAAATGAGCCTGATCAATTCCTTGCAATGTATGATGCAGTTAGAGAAAATACTCGTGATAAATAATAATTTTTTCTAAGCTGTTTATGGGGTTACTGGTATCTGAATGAATGGTGTTCCACCCTCTCCCACAACTAGAGGTAGTTTGCCATCCCATGTTTGTGTTTTTAGCCATTCTAAATAATTTGGATTGTTTGCCAATGCATTATTAATAATTGCAATTGCTTCGGCTTCACCTTTAGCTTCTGCAATGTTTGCATTTGCTATACCTTCTGCTGTGGCTTCATGTTGTTGAGCTTCAACTTGTATTCTTCTCAGGTCGTTTTCTGCCCTTAGTGCATTCTGTTCTGCTTCTACTTTGGATTCAATTGCCTTGTTGAATAATACTGAGAATTCAAAATCTGTGATTGAGATTACCTCTGTTATTACGTCAAATTGATTTAATCTATCTCTGATTGCATTTTCAATGTCTGACTTGACTTGGGGTCTTTTTGTAATAAGTTCTTCAGCATTATAATTTGCAGTTACTTGTTTTACTGTTTCTTCAATGGCAGGTTGAATAACCCTGTTTTCATAATCTAATCCGATTTCTTTGAATAATACATGGACTTGTTCTTGATCTGGATGATAGTTTACTGTAACTGTTGTTTCTACTGATTGAAGATCTTTTGATGCACTTCTAGTATCTTTATCATACTTTAAAGTACGAACTTCCATCTGTACAATATCATCTTGGAAAGGAATTAGAAAATGTATTCCTTCGTCCAGTGGAGGCGCGGTAAGATCAACTGCATTCCAATGCAATAGTACCCCCCTATTACCTGCATCGACTATTTTAACTGAAGCCGATACCACTACTCCAATAATTATAAGAATGGCTATTGCTACTAGAATTCCTTTAGCTGCACTCATGTTTACATTAACTTTAGGGGATTGATATTTTGACACTATTTTTAACACTTATTCCCTATTATTATATCAATATACTACACCAAAATACCATCAGATATTAGACGTCTTGCGTAATTATTTCTAGGCATGAATTTTGTTGCAGGATTTTTCAAATTGGTTGAGAAATTTGAATTTTCAGGTATGAATTCTGTTAAAATACAAAATTTGAGAAAAAATTTCTATAATTACGCAAGTGGTCTATTGTGTCCCTTAACAAATTTATGATATTGATGTATATGAAAATTAATGGCAGATCCTAATTTTTCATGGATTTACATCATAATTTTCATGGCAATACCTCTGGCAAGAATCATTCCACGGCTTTTGGCAAAAAGAGGGATAGGGAAAAATTTCTCTCAATCTTCTCAAAAACAACAATTTGAACCATCTTTTACTAAACCTGCTCCTGAACCTCAATCCCCATCTTTTGAACATAAAATAGATCATTCTAAACCACAAACAAACAATAATCTTGTTTTAGGTGCACTTAACAGAGGTTCAAAAACTTTTGAAAGTATTCAAAAAAACACTGGATTAGATAATAAAGAACTTGATTTTATCTTGGAAGATTTAGAAAATAATAAAATGCTAAAAGTTGTTCATAAACAAGGAATGTTTGGTCCTAAAACAGAATTGCATCCGACGGATAAAGGATTCAAAGAATACTATTCTTAGATTTTACATATTTGATAATTACTATCTCATAGTATCAAAGCCAACTAATGCGGGAGATCCCATTACTGCAAAAGATACTATGATCAGTAGATGGGAAAGTAACTCAATTTAGATCAAAAACTATCAATTATTCAATCAATCTATTCAGATAGAAAAAGCTTGATGGAAGTATGTCACTCCATCAAATATGCATTGTACTTCATTTGATGCCATGACACACCAAGGCGTGATACTATCTAAAGCATTTGAGATTATCACTAAAATAATGTACAATATCTTGTTGTTTCCGTGCTCTAGTAAAAATAACTCACGGTTCCATAATGCAGATGCACATAATTCTATCATGTCATTGTGTTTGGGAAATTCATATTCTGAATCTGGATTAAAGAGACTGGCAATGGAATCAGATAATGCTTCTCCAACTGGTTTCATGGTTGAGAAAAATCATATCAAAAATATCACAAAAAACAATGCAAATTCAATTACATCAGTCACTAGATAGTACAGTATCAAAATTACAAGAATTGGGAGTATTGGAACAACCAGTTACTGTAGCAATTGACAAACATCTAATCCCAAGATATGACAAATTGCCAAACCATTCTTTAATAAAATCAAAATCAAAAAACAGTACTACTCATTTTGAGAGTTACTGCACCATGCAGTGCGTTGAAAAAAGAATCAGGGCTCAACTAGGTTGTTATCCTTTGTATGACAACAAATCAAATGCCGATTTTGTGCGTAAATTACTCTCTGATGGCATCAATAATGGAATCAAGATTAAACTATTGCTAGTGGATAGGGAGTTTTTCACAGCTGGAACAATTTCAGAAATAAAACAAAAGAATCTGAAATTTCTAATGCCTGCATAAAAGAATTCTCGAATCAAAGATGCAATTGTACAATACGTTAATGGAGATAGAAAGTCAATCTCGCCATACACAATAAAATCATCATCAGGACATGTAGAATCATTTAATCTAGTTATTCTGCCAAACAAAAATGCAAGAAAAAAATCAGATATTATTGATCAGTATGTTGTGTTTGCAACAAATATTTCACCAAAAGAAATAATCATATAACATACAAAACATTCCAACTGACTACAAGAAACGTTGGGGGATTGAAACAGGCTATGCATGTGTGGGAAGGTTCAGACCAAAAACCACCAGTTCAAACCAATCCATAAGATTGTTGTATTTTTACTATTCATTGATTTTGTACAATGCATGGATAATTGCTAATTTGATTATCTCAGAAGAAACTAATGTACAAAATCACAAACCAATAATATCAATTGAAATTCTCAAATATTTCTTTGTAAAGATAATTATTCATTATTTTAGAAATAACAAAAATAATTATTTTCTAGAATGTGTAACTTGAGTTACTTTCCCATCTACTGATGATCCCTAATGTTATAATTATCATCCCAAAGCGTTTGTTCACAATATGCTAGTTTAATTATGTTAGATAAAAGTATCATGTTATTTAAAAATAAATTAAAACATACTTGTTGATTCTTTATTGTAATCTTGACTTTAATGATCTAGACAAATAATAAAAATAAATTCTAACAACTATACTGTCTAACAAATATTCATGACCTAAAATTTTTCAAATTATGCTAATTCCTGAAATTTAAACTTGAATCTACAATGTACGTAAATCGAGTTCAGAATAGGGTGACGAGTTTTTGTTATTGAGTATAGGCAAAAATTCTAAGTTATTTGCCTATCCACTATAGGGATCTGTTGTTAAAAACCATTCAGACAACCATATCTCAAAATCAATTCATTCCTTATTCCACATCAGATTCTTCATCTGGTTGTTCATCAATAACTCTTGATCATGTGTGGTTAAGAGATTCATTTTCAAGTGTCAATCATATACTCTTATAGAAAAATGACCATTATTCTTTTTAATTTGATTTTGAATTAACAGATGAATGAATTTGAAGAAGAATTTATGAGAAATTACAAATGTTCAAAATATGGAATGAATAAAGTAATACAAAATCACAAGCATTATTCAATATTTTATCATGCATTTGAAAAAGAATACTTTTCACCACATTTTTCACATCTGTCATGCATTCCAGATGCGGGTTTGGTTAGTCCACATAAACCACAATAACGCTTTATTCCCATTTCAACTAGTTTTTCAGAGCATTTTCTAATCTCATTAGAATCATGTTTGCTTTTTGGTTTACCACATATTGGACAAATTTCATCCTCTGAAGTAGATTCAGGCGGTTCACTCATCAATATTGGGAGTTTAAACTTTTTCTATATTATTTTTATCTATTTTATTATTAAATCAAAGATAATGTTATTTTACAATTAATACTGGTTTTTTGATTTATGCAAAACATGATTTGAAACACTATCCAAAAAAAATTTCCTTTGTGACACTTCTGCAGACTCTAATTACAACTAAATTAATCCTATTTTTAGAATTATTTACAACTCTTACAACATCATAATACTGGATATCTTGTAAGTGCTTTTATTCCCAATTAAATTCCTTTTTTGCAACTTTCATCCTTGTGCTTTTAAATAATTTTTTTACATCATTCATAAAACTAAACTCTAAAAATACAAGAGGATGAATTGCACATATTTTTCGTACAGATTTTACCAATAATGCAACAATTGTTCTATGTGATTGTCTAGTGATATGAATATCATATAGGTTATGGTAGACGTTGGTCTGCAGAAATTACATTCTCCACATGGATAAGAATTCTTGGAGAGAATATTTCAGCCAGAGTTTGGTGTAATGTGGCAAGAGAGATAAAATTCAAGGTAATGATATACAATTTGATGATGCAATGGGGCAGGAGATGAATCAGGACTAGATAATGATTTGTTTATAGAGTAAACATGTAAAGTGGAATTGGGAAACAAAGTTTGTATGTATCAAGTTGCAATATTTGAAGTTGTACAAATGGATACCTACCTCCAATTATTATGGATGCAAATATACAAAATGCAGTTATGACATAATTTCTTATTTTTAAACCATACACCGCCATTTGATCCGTACACTTTTTTTAATTTTTATAACTACACATTATTTTGAAACAAAAATTAATTACAAAACATCCATGTTCACTTTAAATCTCAATTTGATAGGTGTGTGCCGGGGGCGAGTTTCGAACTCGCGACCTCCAGATTATGAGTATTGCCTTAGTTGGAGAACCGTTAGAGTTTACCAATTGAACTGGCACTCTAACCAGGCTGAGCTACCCCGGCATGATATGAGATTAAAAACTTAGGAAATTAAATGATTCTAATTTTATTTTATACTGTTCCATTGAATTTTTTTATTTTTAACCCATAGGAATTTCTTTTGTAATGCCGATGTGTATAATTTCTCCCATTCTACACCCACCTCATCAGTCCATGCTTTAAACACACGTGGATCAATGTAATTTCTCAAAGATGTACCAATGTTATAGTCTTTAGTTTTCTCAGACAAGTCAATTTGCAATTCTAATTTTTCTAATCTTTCCTTGTGTTTTGATTTTTGCTTTTTGATTTGTTCGTTTAATGTCTTAATTCTTCTAGTTTTAGTTTTCTTTTGAGTATCTGTTTTAGGTTCATTTGATTCTACTTTTTTGAGAGTTTCTTGGGTTTTTTTCCAAGCTTGTTCTTTTTCAACTTTCTTCAAAGTATCTCTTTTCTTTTGCAATGATTGCTCAAATGTTTTAGGGATTGTTCTTTTGTGATTACACATCATGGCAGCTTCAAGATTTGCCAATTTTGCATGATACAGTTTCTCAATTCCGGTTTTACCTTTCATGTTGTCATGCTCTACCAGGTAGTTTTTGACTACAGTTGTTGCCAGATATGTTCTAAATACCTTGGCTGTTAATCCTTTGACAATTTCAGAATAATACGCATTAACGTGTCTTGAGGTAATCCCTTCAAATATCTCATCTTTTGGTTTTTTATTTTCTACTAGTTTCTTTAGATTTTTATGAAATTGTTTATCATGGCCTTCAGCTTTTATTGTTTCTTGCCATCTTACACTATCCTTACCTAGAAAATCAAATTCAATTGTATTGGATGTAATTTTGATATGTTCTTTTCTCAGAGTCGTCGCACCTACTGTATCTGCCTCATCTGGATCTTTTTCGTCTCCTACTCTCATAGCAGTTCTGTAAATTAGATAACATGCAGTAGCAATCTTTCTCTTCTTTTCATTTTTCATATCTCTGACAATTCTATCTTTAATCTTCTCAATTTCTTTTGCAAGCTTTACTGCTTTTTCGTATTTTTCTTTGTCTCTGTCTTGTTTTAATCCTGCAGTATCTGCAAGCCATACATATTTTCTTTTTTGTGTAAGAAAATCCATCCAACTAGCTAACCACATAGAATTTTGATCATGAATTATCTTTCCCCATTCACCTTCTGGTATTTTGGCTTCTTTTCCAAGGTTTAATGTAACATCTTTTGCAGTTACTGGCGGTTTCCATTTGCCTCTTAGTGGATGTTCTCCTCGTCCAATAAATATTCCAGGCGGTTCAGCCATATAGTTTCCGACTTCTACCTCAACTGTTTTACCATCCTTTCCTGACATGATGGCGATTCCAAACTTTGCTTTTAGTTCTTCTCGCAATCCTTTTCTTTTTGCAGCAAGTGATTTCCTCTCTTCCTTACTCATCATTTCTTTGAGATCTTTTTCTTTGTCAACTATCTTGTAGGCATTTGAAAAATCAATATCTTCATATGATATTTTTTTAAATTTTGAGTCCAAAGTTTTAACAAAATCTACTGTAAAGTTTTTTTGAAATACTTTGTCTTGGGCATACGGTGTATCTTTCTTTTTGGCCCATTGATACACCATTTCTTCTTGAGTTACATCAAGATTTACAGTATCTCCTTTGATCTTTATTTTAATTCCTTGAGCCTCATATACAGGAGGAAATAAGATTCCGTTGTGTTGTAGTGTTTTCCATTTCATTTCATTTCATCTCAAAATTGTGGACTTTGACGAAAACTCTGTTCTATCTGTATATCAATTTAGCGTAGATGGCATTAACTAGGAAATAGCTCTTTACTCATGTATTTCTCAAATTCTAGGTCTGTTTTCGTCTTTTTTGCCTCCATAAACATTGCCGCATCTGTACCTACTACATATCGCGGTAACATCTCATCATCATGGATTGCCTTCATGATGACATCTGCAACTTGTGAAGGTGCGGTTCCCATCTCCACCATCATTTTCAATCCTGCTAAAATATTATCAGTTAATGTTTTGTATTTTGGATCTGTCTTTGATTCTGGAACTTTCATTGAATTGAAAAAATTAGTTTTGATTACACCTGGTTCAATCATAGTAATGCCAATTCCGAATTGACCCAATTCATATCTTAAACATTCTCCCAATCCCTCCAATGCAAATTTTGAACTAATATAAGCTGGAGATCCTGGGAGTCCCATTCGTCCCACAATTGAGCTTACATTGATAATTTTACCTAAATTTTGTTTTCGCATTATTGGTGCAATTTCTTGAATAATCTTTACAATACTGAAAAAATTTGTTTCAAATTGTTTTCTAAATTCATCCATTGTTACATCTTCGGTGCATCCAAATTGACCATATCCTGCATTGTTAACTAGTACATCTAATCTACCACTTTCTGACATGATTTCTTTAATTGCAGATGTGATTGATTCTTCTTTGTCTACGTCTAACTCTATTACTTTGATTGAAAGATTTTCTTTTTTTGCAGCATGCTTCAATTCTCCTTCTTTTTGCAGATTTCTCATGCTAGCAAATGTGTGATATCCACTTCTTGCTAATGATAATGCTGTTTCTAATCCAATCCCTGAAGAGCTACCTGTAACAAGAGCTACTTTTTCCATATTGATTATAAATTCTTGTTATATTTATCCCATTTTGATTTATTATACTAGAGGCCTATCTCCTTCTATAGGATCAATCAATTCTGTTTTCTCTCCTGAATTAATTCTCTCTAAAATCTCCAAAGCAGAATGCTTGTGAAGATATTCGTTATTGTTACCACACCTGTATGAGAATGTACATCTTGGACACCCAGATTCATTTTTGCAGGGACATTCCTTTACAATAGACATACTTCGTTCTAGAGCATTCTCAAATCTATCATAGAGAGCTTTGCTTGCACCACTGCCTCCTATTGCTCCATCATAAACAAAAATCAAGCCTGAAGTACCTAGTGAAATACCTCCCAAATCCTGTGACACGCCACCCGTTATCATATTACTGCCTTCGATCATCACATGTTCTGTTGCATGATATCCACTGGCTTCCGCATATTCTTTATCTTCAGATTCTTCGATAATTTTTAGAGGTCGTGGCGCATGAAATACTATGCCTTTTGTTACAAAATCATATTCTAATGGAGTATCTAATTCAATTTTTTCCCCTTGTGTAATTTCTTGTCCTAGTTCAATATTGGCATAACCGTATATCTTTTTTTTAATATGTAATTTACAAAATGCTACTTCTACACCATGTACATTCCTTCTTTCAAAAACTGTTTCAATAATTGGCCATTCTTCTGTTAATGATTTTGTATAGTAAGGATAGTCTCTAGGAATTCTTTCAAGTTTTGCATAGCTTTTTTCTGGATAATCAAATTCTTTGACTTTGTATCGAGTTCCAGCTAAAAAATAGATTGCATCTTTGTGTAATTCTTCTAATGCAATTGGTAATACTCTGTCCCCAACTTTTTTTCCAGCTAAGAAGATATCTATTGATTTTCCAATCCCTCTTATGCTGTATTCGTTTAGCATAGAATTAATTTTGTCAATATTTGGAATAATTCTATTATTGAACTCTTTTAGATTTTCTTTGATTATGTGATGCTCAATGATTTCTTGATGTTCTTTTAATTCATATTTTGATATTGGCCTATCACATGCCATAGCTAACACTTGAAACTCCTCAACAAATGGATTTTTAGGATCAATGTATGTTTTTTCTACATCTTCAAAATAATCATCAGGGTGGTTTTTGTAATATTGAGATATTGGATCGTTTCCTAATGCTAAAAATGCATATCCCCTTTGACCTTTTCTAGCTGCTCTTCCTATTCTTTGAATTAGTCTGTTTACTGGGATGGTAGATGATATTACACAATCTACATTGCCCACATCTATGCCTAATTCAAGCGTAGGAGTGCATGAAATTGCTTGTAATTGGTCTTCTTTGAATTGCCTTTCAACTGATGTTCTATAATTTGCCATTAATCCTGCTCTGTGAACTTTAATGTTGACTTTTTGTTTTTTTGCTTGAATTGCTAATAGTTCTGAGTTTAGATGTGAATTATTAAAAACCATTGTTTTGTGATTTTTTTGAGTTAATTTCTTTGTCAATTCTACCATTAGTGCTCTTTGTGTTCGAAGTGATGGAAATAACATTGCAAAATCTGTTTGTCCTTTTCTGCCTGAACCTTGAATTTTTTGCATATTTTCTCCAAATAGTTTCTCACAAAATTCTTTTGCATCATCAAGTGTAGCTGATGCTGCCACAAATTGTAATTTATTATTACAAATTCTTTTGAGTCGTTTTATGATGTAATGTACGTTTGATCCAAAAATTCCAGAATATACATGAGCTTCATCTGTAATGATAATTCTAATGGATGTTAATAATGATGAGAATTTTGTTTGATGCCACATATGATAATGTAACACATCAAAATTTGTAATTAGAATATGTGGTGGGTGTTCAATTATTTTCCGTCTTTCTTCTTGTTTTGTATCTCCATCAAAGACTTTAACTTTAATGTTTATTTTTTCTACAAATTTTTGAATTTTTGGATATTGATCACGGGATAATGCTTTTGTAGGATATACAAAAATTGCAAAAACATTACTACTCTTATTAGATTCTTTTTTTATTCTTTGGATTACTGGAATCAAAAATGCTTCAGTTTTTCCAGATGCAGTAGGTGCTTCAATTATAACGTTTTCACCAAAGGTAATTTCTCTAATTGATTCTTCTTGAAATTTATAAAACTGTTCAATTTTTAATTCTGCTAGATGACTAGTAATTGATTCATCTAATCCCAATTCTTCTACTTTACAGCCCATTTCAGGCTCAGGATTGCTCAGTACTTTGTATTGTGAAATATAGTCTTTTTTCGAAAATAAAATTTCCTCAGTAATTTTACCTGGGTGATTTTTTCCTATCATTTTTTTGATTTCATTTTCTTCTCTGATGATCCCTTCGTCTTTGAGACCTCTAGATATTCCGTCTTCTGTAACTAATCCTTTATCAAATCTTGAAAGAAATTCTAAAAATACTTCATCTACATTTTTTGAGAATTCTAACAGATCTTCAATTCCACATTTTTCACAAGAAACATGCATTTTTTTATTGAATGTTTTTTGAATTATTATTCTTGATTTGCATTTAGGACATGAGAACTTCAAGATCTATTTGATAAGAAATCTTTGATGATTTATTGTTTGACAAATATTATGGTCCACGACATTATTAATCTAGAAAAGGTCTTGGATTTAAAAATAAAAATTAACAAAATTTACAATTAAAATTGTATTAAAGGAATGAATTTAATTCCTAAAAATAAAATTGAATTTGTAATAACTAATTCTCCATTTGTAATATATTTCAAGACAAAAAAGCAAACTATAGTAGGACTTTATCTAAGGTGTTATCTGAGTATAATAAAGTTGAACCTGAAGATTACTATGATTTTACATTTGGATGGACTAGTGAAGTTTTTAAAATTTTAAAAGGTTCTGAAAGCGTGTATATTTTTTTAGGATGAAATAATCTTAAATATATTTTATGTACTTTAGATGATGTTGGATTTACAATCATTAATCATGTAATTTGGAAATATTAGTTTGGAGTCGTTATCAAGAGAAAAGTTGTTACTTCTCATTATCATTGTCGTTATGTTTGTAAAGATGATAAGAAACGAAAAAAATTCCCTTTTATTAAATTCAAAAAAAATCGTAGTCTTTATTACAAAGACAATGTCTGAAATATCAAAAGCGAATGCTGAGCAGATGATAAAAAAAACACCAACAAAGCTTTTCATTTGAAATAATTAAAAAATTAATAGGATATTCAAACAAAAAAAATGATTTGGTATTTGATCCTTTCCTTGATTCTGATCAAGTTGCAGTAATGAATAAATCTCTCAAAAGAGAATTTCTCGATTTTGAAATAGTTCCAGACTATTACAAATTTACTAAAAAACATCTAGACACTGATACATATAGAATTAAAAAAATCAAAGCAACCTATTCTTCATCTTTGGATTCATCTGTTCGTTTCTGACCTATTTTTGATGCAATACTTTCTCTTAACTCATCATCTGTTTTCTTACCAACTTTTATTCCAGCTGACTTTGCAATCATTTCTAATTTTTCTCGCTCAGTTTCTACTGGTCCTGAAATTTTAGGTGCTTCATCTGTCACCTCTTTCATTTGTTCTTGAATTTCATTTTTGGCTTTATTATATTCGTTGACTGCTCTTCCCATTTTTTTAGCAGCACCTGGAAGTTTACCTGTACCTAAAATTAAAACTAGTGCTACAAAAATAATTATTATCCATTCACTTCCACCAATATTTAGCAGGTTACCAACCATGTTTTATTATTATTTAAATTGAAATTAAACGTAATGTTCAAAATTCATGCCTAAATTATGGATTTCATCATTGAATCCCATCTGTGGGAAACCTCATAATGGTTTAAAAAAATTATGTATAAATTAATTCTATGAAAAAGATAGATGTGATTATTCAGTCGGATTTGCGAAATACTGTTGTAACTGTAACCAAAAAAGTTAGGTGGTGGGAGCTATTATAGCGACGATCAAAAGTTCGTGAACTAAATAATTTCAGAAAACTAGAAATCAGTTGATCTTGCCTATAGGTAAATACGAATAAACAAATTGAAACACCTAAAAAATAACTCACGAACTTATGCTTCTCGCTATAGTACCAAATACAATGGCAAGATATTTGTTACAACAGTTGATGATGTACTTGATGTGTGTGTCAAAAAACGTAGCACTATATCAATCTAATTTTGAATTCTTTCTAGTTCCAGCTTATTTCTAAAGATTATTGCAAATAATGTTACTCCAATACCTATTACACAAAATATCACATATGGTGTCTCATTTCCAAATGATTGAGTGATTGGCCCGCCTACAGCTGGACCTATTGCCCACCCCATACCGAAAACTGTTTCATATGCTCCAATGATCTTCCCTGAAATATTTTTTCGTGTTTTACTCAAAATTATCTCCAAAGTTAATGGGAAGAATATACTAAACCCAAATCCCATTAGAACCAGTGCTATTCCAAAAACAATGATTGAATCTGCAATTATTGATATAGCTAGTCCTGCTGAAACTGCCATAGTTGCTGCAATCAAAGTTTGACTGGTTTTTTTTGCAAGTTTCCCAGCTAATGCCAAAGATACAACTCGAGATACGCCAAAAGCAAAATATAATAACAAAATGTCTGCAGCAGACATTCCATTGCCATTAAGAAATGCTGGATATATTGTAAGAATCATTCCAAATGATGATGTACAAAAAATTAATAATATTATGACTTCTGGAAATTTTCTCATTTCTGTAATTGACGAAAATGAAAATCGATCTTGATGCTTTTTTATTCTCTTTTTTGAGACTAAGAGTGCAGAAATTATTGCTGCTGCGAGAATAAATGCCGCGATTTGGAATAAAATTCTGTATGTAATATCTAGACCTTCAAGTAACACTGTGCCTAATAATGGCCCAATCATAAATCCAATTACAAAAAACATTGTAAACCATGAGATGTGTTTTACTCTATTCTTCTCAGAACTTTCATTTGAAATAATTGCCTCACATGGAGGCCAAAAAAATGCATGCGCTAGACCTGTTATTATTCTAAATCCCATAATTTCTGGAACTGATTGTGCGACTGACAAAAGGTAGATTGATGCAGAATTAATTACAGCACCAACTGCAAGCAAGTATCCGTTGTTGATTCTGTCTAGTAAAATTCCTACAAAAAGTGGAATGAACATGTATGGAATAAAATTTGCTAGTCCGATTATACCAAGTTCCAAGTATGTTGCACCAATGATATTTTTTGCAAACACTGGCAAGATTGGACCGTGTAATCCATATGAAATTCCTATGATCAAACCCGTAATATTGACTAGTATCAGAACTTTGTTCATTTGTATGCAGCAACTATTATTGCCCCGCCCATAAGATCTTTCTCAAATTCTACTCTGGAGAATTTTTCTAGTATCAGTTCTTCTAGTTTTTTATTTTTTGGCCATCGTTTATAGGTTCCATATAATGTACCAAACTTTAATCCTAATCTTCCCCCTGCTACAAATGCAAGAATAGGTAAAATACATCTAAGATAAAATGAAACACCTGCTCGAAAGAATGCCTTATCTGGTTTTCCTAAATCCACTATAACGAATCTTCCATCTTTTTTTAAGACTCTGTGAATTTCAGAGATTGCAATTCTTAAATTAATTGCATCCCTTAAAGAATAACCACATAACACAGCGTCAAATTCTTCATCTTGAAATGGAATATGTTCAAAAACACCATTTGCCATATCTGGTGTTTTCTCAAAAAATGTGCCTGTATTTTTTAACATGGGTACAAGTGGATCATACAATGTCATTGAGATTTTATCTTCTGTCAATGTCATTGCTGTTTTTGACATGTTGCCAAAACCTGAACCTGCATCTAGGATTTTGTTACCTGGGTGTACTCTGTTAGAGATTCCTCTAATTCTATGTTCTTTATCTTTGCCTAATGAAATAATAGAATTAACTTTGTCATAAATTGGAATGATTTCTCGAAGCACTTCCATTACTTCCCCCCAATAACTCCCCAGACCCATTGATCTATCGTCTCAATATACTTGTTTGAATAGTTTTCAAATCAAAAATTCTATTACGGTACAAACTTTAATGCGTCTTGAGAATAATTTTGTAAATCGGATTCAGAAACTTTCTGAAAAAGTTTTGCTTCAGATGTAACTTTTGCCATTTTTATGTTATTGACTACATCTTTTGCTTCTGCTTTAAGATTAATTGCAGCTATAGCCAGTGATGCTGCATCATCCAAACCCAAATCATCTTTGTAATGTTTCTCTAAAAATATATTAACATCATCAGAACCTGCGCCAATTGCAACTGCTGCAAATTGTACATATGTTCCACTAGGATCAGTAACATAGATTGATTCTCCTTTCTGATCAATACCTGCAATGATCATGGATACACCATTTGGGCGTACTCCCCCATATTGTGTAAATTGATGAGCTTGATCTGCTAGATGTTTGGCAACTGTTGCTACTTCTACAGATTCATCATAAGTCATTCTATTTCCTTGTGAGAAAAATCTTGCACCATCTACTTGAACTCGTGCATCTGGAATGTATCCTGCTGCTGCTACACCAATATGATAATCTACTTGGAAAATTTTCTGTGTGATGTTACTGGTTTGTAAGGTTCTAGGCTTTTCTTCAACTGCCATAACAACTCCTTGTTTAGTTGCAATACCTAATGCTAGAGTTCCTCTTTTTACTGTCTCAATAGCATATTCAACTTGGTAAATTCTTCCATCTGGTGAATACATGGTAGGAGTCATATCGTAACCACGTGATGCCATCATGATATCACGAGTTCATTCTCAGTCAATTTAAGGGTAATTGTCAT
Organism: Candidatus Nitrosopumilus sp.; assembly: GCA_965205675.1. Taxonomy (GTDB): domain Archaea; phylum Thermoproteota; class Nitrososphaeria; order Nitrososphaerales; family Nitrosopumilaceae; genus Nitrosopumilus. The sequence continues at coordinate 330,799 of OZ242186.1, read as the reverse complement.
GCCTGAATATGGGTGAGATATGGAAATATGGTTTTAAGCAAAATGGGTTTTAATTAATTCAGGAAATATGACTAATCAACTATTAGAATTCAAAAAGATCATTAGATCAAAACAAGTCTCAGAACAGAGAAAAATCGACAAACAGACTAGAAAGTTACTATTGTATTTATTTACAAGTACAAGAGGCGGGTTTACTAGATTGCGAATAATCATTCATCTTCTAGAGCAACCATACAATACCCATCAATTAGCAAAACAACTTGATCTTGATTATAAAGCAATCCAACACCATATGAAAGTCCTAGAAAAAAACAACATGGTCTCAAAAATTGGTAAGAAATATGGTGCAATATTTCACTTGTCTAATTTCCTTGAAATTAATATTGGTGCACTTGATGAGGCCATCGAAAGATTAGATAGAAAAATGAACTATACCAAAGTTTACCTTTAGCTGATTCCTTAAATTGCGATCAGAAATTTTCAACCAAACTTATATAATCTGATACTTTACAATACGATCATCTTGGTTAAGTCTGATCCATTTGCCAATGCAACAAAACAAGTTAATGATGCATGTGACATTCTGGGAATTAAGGATAAAGAGTTACGAGAATATTTGGCAATGCCAAACAAAGTTTTGAGAGTTAAAATCCCCGTCAAGATGGATAATGGGAAAATTAGAATTTTTACAGGTTTTAGGAGTCAACATAACAATGATAGAGGTCCATACAAAGGGGGTATTCGTTATTTCAATCCCGAGGGCGGAGTAGAATACATGGAACGCGAAGTTATGGCTTTATCTTCATGGATGACATGGAAATGTGCTATTGTGAATGTGCCTCTTGGTGGAGGTAAAGGTGCAATTTACGTTAATCCAAAAACTGAAAAACTGAGTAATGGTGAATTAGAAAGACTTACCAGAGGATTTGCATATAAAATTTCTGAGATTATTGGTCCTGAAAAAGATATTCCTGCCCCTGATGTTTACACCACTGGTAGAGAGATGACACAGATTATGGATACATTTAGTAAACTAAACGGTAACAAATATTCTCCTGGCGTTATTACTGGTAAGCCGATTTCAATGGGAGGTTCACTTGCACGAAATGTTGCAACGGGATTAGGTGCAGCATATACCGTAAGAGAAGCTGCTAAAACATTGAAAATTAGTTTAAAAGGTGCAAAAGTAGTTTTACAAGGATTTGGAAATGCTTCAACTTTTGCTGGCGAATATCTTGAAAAAATGGGTGCAAAAATAATTGGTGTCAGTGATTCTAAAGGTTCAATTTCAATTCCAAAAAGTGCCAAAGTATCTGCAATTTTAGCTCATAAACAAAAGAAAGGATCGGTTCTTGGATTTCCAGGAAGCAGAAAAATCTCAACTGAAGAATTACTTACTACGAAATGTGATATACTAGTTCCAGGTGCGCTTGAGAATCAAATTAATGCAAAAATTGCAAATAAACTACAATGTAAAATTATTGCAGAAGCTGCTAATGGTCCAACACTACCCGAAGCAGATCCAATTATTCTTAAAAAGAAAATTCTGGTAATTCCTGATATTCTAGCAAATTCTGGTGGTGTATGTATATCATACCTGGAGTGGGTTCAAAACAACATTGGGTATTATTGGACATTTGATGAGGTTGCAAACAAGATGGAATCTAATATCACTAAAGGATTTAGAGACGCATATGCACTTAGTAAAAAGCACAAAATAGATATGAGAAAAGCAACTATGGTTCTAGCGATTGAAAGAGTATTAGAAGCCTTTAACCAAAAAGGTATTTGGCCATAATTTTTAAAATAATTTTAGATGATTGGGTGAATATCACCCCTAGAGAATCATTACACGATTAGCAACAACAGACAATCGGATTTGCTATCTTTTGCAAAAGAGATCTCAAACAGTTTGATAATTCCAACTTTTCAATTCTAAAAATATAATTTGTGACATCAAGTTTGAACTTTGTTATTCTGAAATATTTTGACACTACATCGTTGATCATTGTAAACATTGCATATACTTTCTAATACAAATTCAACAACCATCTTATTGTTACATATACTTTAGAATGTTCAAATGGATTCTTTTTGTTCTGTAATATTTGTATATGCTATTTATTCCCCAGAGATTATATATTTAGGAATCAGTTAAACGCAATAGCATCATCAATCATTGTATATTTTCCCAGTTCAATCCATTCTCCCCCGCGGATTCCCCATACTTTGTAATCTGCCTGGGCCAGATCTCCTGCCTCGTTTAGTTTTGCAGATCCGATTGCCCCTATGTAATTCTCAGCAATTCCCGGAATCGCATCTTTTATTGCACTGACATCTGTGCTCTGAGTTTCAAGCATTGCCAGCCCAATTAGCCATACGGCATCATATGAGGAATGCACAAACGTGTTGGGATTGGTACCCAGAGTCTCAGTTAGATGTGTTTGTACCTTCTCATATGTTGGATTTTCAGCAGGTGCAAACTGTACTGTTGTAAATTGCACACTAGTTGAGAATTCCAGTCCTATTGGATCATCTATCAAATTATGCTCCTTTGTAATTGCACCTGGTCCGAACCATCTTACCTTCTCTAGTATCTCATGTCCTGATGCAGACTGCATGAACTGTAACACTTCAGCAAATCCCAAAAACATGACGCCTACATTCTCTGCCCCATGCTCATCTGCGTATTTTTGTACTTTTTGTGCCAGCAGCGAAGTGGATGCAGAAAACTCTGGGGATTCGGGATTGTAGCGAATATTCTCACTTACTATTCCTCCTCTTTGTACAAATGAGTTTGATGCAGCCTCTCCCAGACCATCACCCCACGTGTCTCCCCTCCATACGGGAACCATTACCTTGATTCCCTCATGCTGCATTAGTTTGGCAATTGCAGGCCCTTGATTAGAGTCATCAGGATTTAGACGAAATACACTGTCATTTGGAATGGCCAGTGAAGGAGCAGACGAGCAACAGCTGACCAACAACATGTTATTGGAATCCGAATAGCCTTTCATGTTTCGGATGTTGGAGCTGGTTTCAGGCCCCACTATAATCTCGATTCCCTTTGCATGCAGTGCAGTTAGTTTCTCCAGTGCAATTACAGGATTGGTTGCAGAGTCCTCTGAGACCATTTTCAGATGCCATGGGGCATCAATATCTTGCAGATGCTTGTTAAACTCTGATACTCCAAATTTTGAGCCCTCATGGTTTTCTGTTCCATGGGTTGCCAGGTCTCCAGTCAACGGAAGAATTAATCCGATGGTGACTTTGCCTGTTAACTCTGATGATGTTTCTTTATCTGGCGCGTTTATGACATCTGCTGGAAGAACATCCGTCTCCACATCTGAACTTGATGATACCAGATAAGTGATACTGGTAATAATTAAAATAATTGCTGCAATACTGATTCCTATCTTTTTAGAATTCATCGAAATTTTATAAAAACGTGTGATAATTAAATCTTTGAATTATCAAAGAGAGAGATAATCATAAGACCTATTGTGTAATTGGAGGGATTTATAGAATTCTACGTTTTAGCAAAAACCATGCCTAAAAATTCAAATCCTTAAATTAATTTGAAAAATTATCTTTCAGGAATCACGGTTGTATAAGAAAAAAAACATTTTCTGAGAATGAGGATTTTAACACGAAATAAGATTATTAGGGTTTAGCAGAGTGATAATACTGTACGTCTGAGGACAAGAGCTCCAAGGCTTTGATTTCAGAGTGTTTAAGGGATGTTAATGTATCCTCACCTATGCGGTCATCACGTGTTATTGTATAGTCAGCAATAGTGTATGGATCATCAAGTGTGCCCTGAATCTCACTGCTATCAAATATGTCAGCAGCTCGATTTGTCTCATACTCTACAATGCCATTCCATGCAGAATGCATTCGGGTCATGTGTGATGTAGGAGCATCCTCGAATCGCTCAAAGTCCTCTGGCGTTATCTTATTCCAGGTCATAAAACTATTATGAGTCCATTGATTTCCAAACTGGTCCTCGTATAAGGCATATCTTCTATCCAGCTGGACTAGTTCCAACATTGTGCCCTTTTTCTGAGATGACTCTTTTACAAACAACTCGTGTCGGACAGGCTCTAGCAAGGAATCTCCAGTAAAGGCAACACCGTCGTTGATGTATGTGATGGTACTGCGTCTCTCATTATCAACAGCAGAGATTGCAAGAACATTTGAACTTAGAGGGGCAGATATTGTAAAGTCTATTCCGATGGTATAACAACGCTCATCAGCAGATGAATCAGTACATTTTACCTGGGATATTGTAGCTTGGGTGAGATCCTCATCGACTAGAGGCTCTGTCTGTTCATGGAGTATCTCAGTAATTGTATAATCACTGTCACTATTCTGCTCCACGTTGTAATCTCTTTGCAGATTTACAATAATGTCAGTTTCGGCATTGGTGGCATCACCAACTTGTGGCACTCCCAAAGATAAAGCCACATATTGCAGTATCTCGTTTGTGTACACCTTGATATCAACATGGTTGGTATCGCCAATTATTGATTCAGTTAGTACAAAGTCCGTATGCCAGTTGTCAGTTATATCTAGAATATATCCATTGAATGTAAAACCATCCTGTACTTGCTGTACACTAGATGAGCCCCATGACTTTCCAAAGGTAGGTTTCTTTTGCCAGTCATTGCTGGAGCTTCCTCTAGGAGGTTGTTCTGTATCAGGAGGAATAGTAATTGTAAGATCACCTTCCAAGTTGGAAGAACTTAACGCAGACCCTACGGCACCAGCATGAAGTCTTAACATAGGTGGGTCGTATGGTTCATTATTACTAATATCATTTCCCGTGAAAGAAACATTTATTCTACTCCACAGAGTTCTGTCTACGAGGGTTATGGTAATTGTATTACCATCAACAACAAAAGTAGATGCAAATGGCGGGGTATCATCTGTTCCTATTAGACGCAACTCGAACGGGGCTGTGGTTCTTAGAAAATCAATTATCTGGAAGTTGGAGAGATTTACAGTATCAGGGACAATATCATCATTAAAAGTAACTATCAGTTCCCCGCTAAGATCTTCACCATCATCATCAACAATATGATTGTATAATACACTAGTAGCAGATAACTGCAAACCATCTACGCCTATACTTGCTTGATTAGAGAGTGCAGATGTAACACCTGAATTGGTGGCAGTTGCAGTAAATGTGTGAGTAACAAAAATAGGTGAGGTTCCTATTGGCACAGATATCTCCCAAAAGCCATTACCGTCTACGGTGGTATCACCAACAGACGTGCCACGGTCAAACAGCTCAATGGAATGGCCTGTTAGTCCATTACCTGAAACAGTCAGAATACGATCTGTTCGGTCTAAATCAATATAAGAATCTATGACAGGTGGAGGTACAGTATTTGGCTGTAAAACAGTCAATGGAACACCAGTAAACCCACTAACTGGAAGGCATTCCCCTCCCCGTTCAGCAGTAGCACATGCGGCGTCAGCATTATTACGTAACAGGGGTGTAGTGATACGTGAATCGCTGATGGCCCTATCTAATCTATTAGATAACTCAGATGTGAGGGATACGGTAATCGTATTACCACTAGTATCATGAGACGAGTTCCTTAGATTACTCACGCCTGTGTTACCACCCTCTGGAAGTGCAGATGCCGGGAAGAAGAATCCGTTGAGAACTACACTGGCAGGGTCAATTCCCTCATTAAAAACTATTATCAAGTCCTTTGAACCAGGATCATAAAATACATTGAGAATAGCCAAATCAATAGATGTTACCTGCCCATATACATCATGACTGGGAATGGCAAGTGCAAGTACAGAAAAGAGTAAAACGGAGGACAGTACAATTTGAGGTTTCAATGCTACAAACCCAAACCCGTTTGAATATAAATAATTTTCGGTAAAGAAACTTTGTTGTTGTATATCCCAAAATCAATTCGTCCCTTAATAGAGTAAAGAAACTTTGTTTCCTAATTATTTAATCATCAATCAATCAAACCCTCAAACTATCAAAAAGAGCGTTCACAGAGATCGCGGGTGAACACATCAACTGCTACAAGCGTGTCTTGTCATTTTGATATCATTTTGAAATCTAGCGTTACATTTGATTTGTTGATCATCATTACGCCAAGAGGGGTTTTGGGTTATTCTGATCAAATAGAATAATTTTCTAAGATTCATAAATCGTATTTTTTAGTATAATTCCATTATGGTATGCAAAGGAACCTGTACTCAACATAAAGCAAAAAGAGTTCATGGAATTAATCGATACATACAGGGACAAAAGATGTGTTCAGTATGTGATATTTTTATTTGGTGGGATGGCAAGCATTGTCCTTGTTGTAATTTTGTACTAAGAACTAGACCACGTAACACCAAAAACAGAAGACAGTTGCAAACAATTCAAATTGTAAAGAGAATCTAATCACAATATGTCCGACATGGTGATAAATATCAATATCGAAATACCAAAACATATGCTCAAAGAATTTCTGGCGGACTTTGTAAAAACCATATCAAAAAAACACATTCTAATTTTCTAATTCTAGAAGCAGTGCATGCAATTAATCTCAACAACATTTCATTGTCTTGTGTAGTTTTATTTCTTGATGAAATATCTCCTGACATTATCTGCTTTGTTACAAAAAATATTGTTTCAAATTTATTTCGATGGTAATACAATTCAACTGGAAAGTTTCTCTTCATTTCCTTTCTGTGAATCCCACTAGGTTATGATAGGTTTACAAGATCGTCTTTTGATCAGTAATTGTAAACCTACTACCACCAACTAATTTTAGATAATTATTGAGAAAAATAATCAATCTAATTGAGTTATCTAAAATAATCTGTAACAAATCAATAACACTAGAATTCTTGTGTAAAGAGTTTCAAAAAAACACAATTTATTGAGACTTGGACATAACTATTTACAAAAATAATTCTCAGTGATTTCCTAACAGCAAAGCATTCTCTTTACAATTCTTGGATTTTCTGCACCAATTGCACAGTTGTAGTAAACTGTCAACTGATACACAAGAACACAAACCAACACAAATGATTTGACATTGTGCAATCCCTTTACAGACAATACTCTGATGTCAAAAATATCTTTGAGATACTCAAATAGAGGTTCAATTGAGACTTTTCTATATGCATACAGCTCTTGACCAATTACAGAATTGTAAAACTCTACGAGTTTTATTCTCTCTGGTGGCGTATGCGGGTTGTTTTATTGGAGTAATTAGTCTCAGATTTTTCTTGTTGCTAAATTGATGCAGTAGACGTCTTGCGTAATTATTTCTAGGCGTGAATTTTGCTACAGGATTTTTCAAATTGGTTGAGAAATTTGAATTTTCAGGTATGAATTCTGTTAAAATACAAAATTTGAGAAAAAATCTCTATAATTACGCAAGAGGTCTTCTCATTATTGCTTGATTATGTCTTGGTGGTGAATAATTGACAATCATTTTGATCTAATAATAGAATTTGTAGACAAAGTAATACAATTAAAAGGTAAATTTAATGCAAAAAATCCATGCCATACAGATTATCTGTGAAATGCTAGATTATGATTTTGCAGATCTCAATCCATCCGGCATTCCCAGACCCAAAAATACTGTTTTGCAAAGTTTGATTTTTTGCCATTTCACTTGAAGTGTAATGCTGTGAGATTGTACCTCCCATTTCTTTTAGGCGTGTGGCAATCTCACATATATGATATCTTGTAATACAGTCAAGATTGCAATATTTGGCAATTAAGTTAAACGGGTATTGCGATATTGCCTGCCATTTCTTTGGAATGAAATCATTGTATAACAGATATTCTAAAATAATGTGGTTGCTCTGGTTTGTTGTCTTAAATTTATCAACAATATCATAGAGATTGCTTTTTGATGTATAGTAGGATAACCCTTCAATAACAATCAAAGATGGCATCTCTTTGTTCCACCCGTGTTTGTCAAGACTTTTTGTTATTTGATCTGGCTTGCTGATATCAAGTGTAATACATTTGATTTGATCAGTAAGAGACGAATTCACGGAACGAATCAAGGCATTTTTTGTTTCCATGTTTGCAACATCAATCTCGAAGACTTTGCATGATTTAGACCATGAACATATCTCCAGGGATAGCGCATCATATCCTGCGCCAAGAATTATTATCTGTTTAATTTTATTTTGCAGAACAGCATTTTTTGCCAGCTTAGCAATGCATGACTTTCTGCTTTGGATTACCATAGAATAGTATGGCCAAAATCTGTTGCATTTCTCCAAGAGGTCTTTACCTGATTGCAGATCTAATGCATGGAGGAATTTTTTGGCAATATGACTTGAGTGTACTGCACCATCTGCCCATAAGAGAACCAATGCAGAAGTCGATGAGATATCCATTGTGATACATTACAGAATTTTTATTCTTTAATCTTTGCCTGATTTTTTAATTGTCATATAACACACGAATCAAAGAACCAATGTCAACACACCAAATTCAGCTGCTCAGATGGATTGTTCAGTCATTCTTTATAACACCAAGAATATTATCTCACATTTGTAAAATTTATTTATAAAATATCATACAAGTGTATTTTCCTTGTATTCTCAATCATTTTATCAGAAAAACCTGTTTGTCATAAAGACAAATTATCTGAAGATCAACCAAGCGTTATGGAATCATCGCTTTGAGTATATTTCCCAAGTAATATCCATTCTTCTCCCATAATTCCCCATATATCATAGTCTGCCTGATCCAGATCTCCTGCCTCATTTAGTTTTGCAGATCCGATTGCACCAGAATAGTTTGCAGCAACATTAGGAATTGTATCTTTAATGGTATTACCTGTGTTTTGGGACTGGAGAATAGACAATCCTGCAACATATACTGCATCATATGATGAGTATGCATAAGAATTTGGTGTACGTCCAAGATCCTCTAAAACATAGTCAGATACTGCCTTGTGGATTTCGTTCTCATTTGTTGCCACTTGAGTAGTTGTAAATGATACGTCATTTGCGAATTTTAATCCTATGGGATCTGCAATCAATCTTTCTTCCTTTGTGTTCCCATCTGAACCAAACCATCTTACATCATCTAACACATCATGATTGGATGCGGACTGGATAAACTGCAAGATCTCGGCAAAACTAATTATTATAACACCTACGTTGTCCTCCCCATACTCATCAACATATTTTTGAACTTTTTCTGCCAGCAAAGAAGTGGATGCTGAGAATTCTGGCGACTCTGGATTATATCTAATGCCATCATCTACGATTCCACCACGTTTAACAAAAGAATCAGTGATAGCATCATGCAAGCCGTCACCCCATGTATCAGCACGCCATACTGGAACTAGAACTTTAACTGAGGAATGTTCAACTAGTTTTGCAAGTGCAGGTCCCTGCTTTGTGTCATCTGGAATGAGTCTAAAGATATTATCATCAGAAATTGCAAGTGATGGAGATGTGGATGAGGGACTAATCAGGATCATCCCGTTAGAATCAGCATACCCCTTCATTAATCGAAGCTCAGCAGAGGACTGGGGACCAACCACTAGGTCAACCCCCTGAGCATGAAGAGAAGTCAGCTTATCCAGTGATGTGACAGGATTGGTAGCAGTGTCTTCTAACATTACTTTGAGTCTCCATGGTTTATCAACTTCTTGCAAATATTTGTTAAAATTAGATACAGCTAGTTTTGCTGCAACTTTGCTTTCTTCGCCATGAGTGGACAAATCCCCTGTTAGTGGGAGTATTAATCCGATGGTCATTTCATCTAAGAGAGCAGTTGGATCTTCTTGCGAGGATTCATCAAAGAAAATGCTCAATGAGATAGCTGATGCTACAACACCAAATAAAACAACCAACAGTATAGAAAGAGATTTTTTCACTAATCTTACCACGTATATTGACAGATTAAAAGTTTTGGCAATATCCAAGGAAAACGTAGTAAGAAGCCAAAGTGAGATATTGATGTTTGGAATATGCAAGAGAAACTAAACATGTAATGGATAAAAGTATGTCAAAGGCGATGCTCACATTAATAGAATAGAAGGATTTTGGGGTTTATGCCAAGACTTGAATGTGTCATTACGGATGAAAGTTCCCAAACAGTATTTTCATCTGTGTCTCAAAGAGATAGAGTTTCGATTCAACAACAGAGATGAAAATATCTTTGAAATGTTGGTAAAAATGCTTGTAAAACCTGTTCAAAAGGAGTATGTATTACCTTTTGCTAATTACAGAAAAACAGTTACAAGAATCTAAATGCAATTGGACAGTTCACAATTATTCCTGTACTCCCAAAGGGTGCACCATCAGGACCAGTAATCCATCCTTGATCCACTAGACCTAAAATTTGAAACTCTTCAGATACTCTGGCATCGTATCCATTGTCTTTAGCCTCTTGTGTCCAGAATCCTAGATTGACATCCCATAGTGGAGAATAGTCAGTTGCAATAGTTGGAATTCCACCAAGTACGTTTAGTGGGGATCTACCATCAATGATTGCACTATTAAGTCCCTGTCTTTGTGGATTTTCTTTTCCTGTAGGACCATTCCCAATAACAAATATTCTCTCTACTGCTGAAAATGCAGAGTCATCGCGTCCTACTGTAATTGATTGAAGTGCAGGTGTGAATGTAGCTCCCTCAAGTGTAGATGCCAACGGATGGTTTGATTCGGTACTCAGATATAAAACAGGACGAGCAAAACTAAATCCCGGAGTTAGCGATAATGTTACAGTTCCCTCTTCAGGGCAAATTCTTAATACTTTATCATGTACTTTGGTATAATCTGGATTTCCATCACATGCTGAGATGTCACTCGCTAAACCCACTGCCATCATTGGCGCATTATACACATGTCTGCCGGCATTGGTTATCAACACAAGTGGAGAATAATGTTCATCACCAACAGATCCGGGCTGAAATTCTCTTGGGGGAAATGCATTTGGCAACTCACCTGGAGTTAGGCCTCTTTCTGGACTAAAATCAACTAGACCTCTGGTGAAAGTAAGAGTAGCGTCTGATTCTATCTTTGCATATCTTACAGCATTTGAAATTTCAGAGTAAGTTAGTTTTGGTGAATGATTAATTCCAAGTGCTTCTGCGTTGCCTTTGTCTGTTGTATCGGTTAACACATACCAAACTGTTTCTTGTAAACTGGGTCCAATCTTTGTTTGTCCCTGATATAGTGGTAATGTAATGGATCCTTCATCAAGATCAATGACGCCGGACTTTAACAATTGATACGGTCCAATGAGCTCTTTTTGCACATCAGAGGGGGCAGGTCCAAAATATGTTAATGGGATATCTGCGCCAATTGATGGTGGTGCAGGAGCTACATCATCATCTGCACCAGTGTTAGATTCTGAAAATGCAACAGGACTGCTAAAAACTGCCAGCATGGTTATTGCCAACGATAAACTTGTAATCTTTATGATATTGTTTTTAATAATCAATTACCAATCTAACAATTTAGTACTATAAAACTTTATGCTAAGTTATACGGGATTTTTGCTTGGGATTTATCGCTTTATTTTATTCTTTAACTAGGATGTGATTAGAATTACATTGATAATGTTTTGATAAGATCTTTTAAATCAAACTATGTGGATTGAAAAATATTGAACTCGAAACTGACGATTTTGGGATTTGGCGTATTGCTATTTATCAGCATAATCGGAATGGGGTTTATCGATGATGTTGATGCCTTAAAAAGTAAAGGTAACCCATCCAAGTCATATGGCTCATCAAGTGGTATTTGTGGCGACAAGTTATGTTCTGAGATAGAGCCACCACAATCTAAAAAATTAGAACATTTGAAAATGGAGCAAGACAAGGAAATGATGGTAAAACAAGACAAGGAAATGATGGATAAGGCTATGATGATGAATGAGTATGTTTCTTTGGATGAAACAATAAAATCAGAAATCCAAATAATTCTTGATCAAACTAATTATTCTTCAGGCCACATAATGGATATAGTTATACAATTAGATAGTTATTTGTCTACTTTAGATAAGTCTAATTTGGAGCAAAAAACAATCAAAGATATCACAGACATTGTATTTTATGCACAGCATGAACAAATACCAGCAGAGTTTGCAATTTATGAAATATATGAATTCTTGAAATAATTAAATAAAAATCACATCATGTCCCACAACTTCATTATATCATCCAATGCAAACAAGAAAATACTTGGCATTTTGTTTGTGGCAATTCTGGGAACATCCATTTTGAGCAATTATGATGCTTTTGCTTATTTTCCACACATTGCTGACGATAACAATTCAGTTGTAAATTGGAATAAATTCACCAAGTTAATAATTGAAAACGACATGTTGTTATTTTTTGGCCACACATATTCTCCTACAAAAACAAAGTATGTTTATACGATAACACATATTGCAATTTACAACGCATTGTTGGATGCAAAGAATAACAACAATATCTCTAATGATGCAATAGTTTCAGGTGCTGCATCTAAAGTTTTGACTGTGTTATTTCCACAACATGAAAATCGAATTGCTCTCTTTTATGACAAACAAATTTCAAAAATTTCAAGACATGATAGCACAGAAATAATGAAAGGAGCTATGATTGGCAAAGAATCTGCAACGCAGTTCCTCAAAGTAGTACAAAACGATGATCTGGACTTGTCATATACTGGTTCAATTCCTGTAGGCCCATGCAAATGGACTGGCATAAATCCTGCTACGCCACATGCTGGCGAATGGCAGACATTTTTTATTACTAATGTAGATGATTATTTGGCCAGATCTCCACACGAATGTAATTCATCTGAAGATTTGGCCCAAGTCCAAGAAGTTTATGATGTGTCAAATTCTAGAACTGCCACAGATGCAGATAAGGGCAGATACTATGGAGAGGATGTAGGGTTTATCCTAAATGAGATCATTGCACCAATAGTGATTGCTGAGAATTCTGATGTGCATCAAACTGCATTTACTTATGCCTACACCAATGCTGCAATGTATGACTCTGCAGTGGCCATCTGGAATAGCAAGTATACGTACTGGACTGAAAGGCCTGAAAAACGAATTTCTGATATTGATCAAGTGATTCAATCTCCAAACTTTCCCGCATATCCATCAGGACATGCAGGTATTGCAGCTACAGCATCTGTAGTTTTGTCTGATATGTATCCAGACTATGAGGAATATCTGACAAATTTGGCAGAGGAGATTTCAAAATCCAGATTAGATGTTGGAGTGCATTATAGACAGGATAATGAGGAAGGCACCAGAATAGGTAAAATCATTGGAGAGACAGTCATAGAGCAGATGGATAAAATTAGTCCAATTACTGTAGTCCCCCATGCGTAGTGCCATTTTTGGGATGGTTTTGAGTGGACTTTGTTCTACAACATTAAAATGATCTCTTGACACTTGAACTATCATTCTAAGAATTTCTTCATGTATGGTTTCCTTGGATATGATATTTTGAACTATCCTGTTTATTGTTTGATCTGTTTTGATATTCCTTTGAAGTTTTGCAAAACAAAACCTAACAAAGGATCACAGTCTAGACAAGTTTCCATTATCCATCAATATACCTAAAACCCTATTGTTTACATTCATTTTATCAATAAATCAACTTACTAGTTTTGAGACATTTTCAAAATAGCATCCCAAATTGTCTTAGGTACTGGCATAACAGATAGTCTTGAAATTCGTGTCAATTCCCAATCTTTGAATTTTTTCTCTTTTTTTATTTCATCAAGTGTTACTGGACGTTTCAGTGATTTTTTGTATTTTACATCAACTACAATAAAGCGCTCAAGATCTTCTTTTGGATTAGAATAGGGTTTTGAAGTTACTTGCATGATTCCTACAGCTTGTCGTTCATTACCTGTATGATAAAACAGTACAAGATCACCGGACTTCATTTCTCGCATGTGTTTTAATGCTAGATTGTTATGAACACCATCCCATACTGTAATTTTATCTTTTTTGAGTTGTTCAAAATTATATCCTCGGGGACCATCTGGTTCTTGTTTGGCTAACCAATAGTTTACCATTACATACTTTGGTGTTATTATTAGTTTTTAATGGTTTTTGGAAAAGAAGTGTTCCCCGGTTCTGACTCGCACAAGATCATTGGTACATAGCCATACGCCTCCTCGCGTTCTGAAACCGGGGTTACCCGTAATGTAGCACACCTGGGTGAATTAGAAATCACTGGTATCATTACGATCGACTCATCCTAATCCGTCTGCATGCCTGCTCTTGGGCGATTAAATAAGGGATTATTCCTACTAAAAAACATTGAAGAGGAAATCGTTTTTGAATAAATTAATTTTAATTTTTAAGAATGGATTCAGATAAGGAGAACTCAAATCCAACTACAGGGACACGAATTTTGTAATTTTTGATAATCTTTGAATCAATTTTTCCAATAATTCCAATTGGTGTATTGTTTAGAATAATTGATGCACAATGACCATCCTCAAATGTAGGATTAGTTGCAGTTTTTGTTTCTATGTTAATTCCAAATCCAATTTTTAATGCAGATTGAATTATTGATTTTATTTCTGTGAAATTGGCATCTTTGTGCGCACTAGTACCGGAAAAATTAATTTTTTCAGATATTGGATTCTCAAAAGTAAAAACAGTTCCAGTTTCAAATATTTTTTGAGGGTATGTCTCATGTATGTTTCGTGAAAGATTTTCTAATAATCCAGGAAGTATAGAGTCACGTAAAATAGTATGTTCTTGACTTTTTGAATCAAGTACAGAGATAATTTTCGTTGGATATCGATTAGTCATATCATATAATACACGTTTACTACTCAAACTAGAATTCAAAGCTTCTAAAAATCCAAGTCCTATCATAGTTTGATCTAAGGATTTGAGTTTTAGAGAAACAGGATTTGTTTTACCTATAGTTTGAGAAGAGGATACTGTAGGTTCTAGATTTTGGATTCCATATCCTAAAGCAATTTCTTCTATTAAATCCATAGGTCCAAAAATATCAAATCGATATGCAGGAATTGTACAAATAATACTAGAGCCTTGAGATGATGCATCCAATCTAGATTTTTTTAGAGATGAAATTATTTTAGATGTAGTAAGATTCAAACCCAAAATTTGATTAATCAATGAAGAAGTAACAGTCATTTTTCTCTGTGCTAGTTTTGGCGAAGTATTTTTTGAGCCTGTAATTTTTACAGATTCTAAACAAAATCCTGCACTCTGTAAAATAGTTGCCACGACTGCAAGCATATCTTCAACATCTGCTTTATTGATACCAGTTACCTCAACGAAGAGGTTTTTTGTTTTTGTAGTAACTGTAGTAATTGCAGCATTAATTATCGGAGGAAAAGATACAGTATTTTGATTTTCATCTAAAATTAGTGGTACTTGAGAAGATTCTCCGAGTAGAGAACCATAATCTTTTCCGACATCAGTGTTTGTTAGTATTTCTGAGATAGATATTTCATTTTCAGAATTTAAAGGAATGAATTTATGATTTCTGTTAGTTGTTGTATAAACTAGTGGAAATGAGATGGCATCTAAATCATGTATTCCAATTGAAGATTTTTTTCTTTTTCTTCCGATTCCAAAATGAAGATCTTCTTGCATTGTCATTAGTTGTTTGATTGTCTTATCATCAATTTTGCCATTTTTTGCAATAATACCAGTTACAAATGGTCTAATCTGAGAGACAGTTGGTTTAACAGTGATTTGGTACTTGTTGGATTTTTTTACACCAAATTTTACTGTACCAGTTTTGATTCCAAGTAATCCTTGCAAACCTAATGCGATTCCAAAATCAGTTGAATAATCAGGTCTGTTTGGACTGTATTCTATCCTAATTTGATCATTGTCTTGCGATTCTATATCCAGTCCAAGAAATGGTAAAGAGTCAGAAATTTGTTTTTTAGATACTTTTCCAACTAATTTTTGGAGACGCTTGTAGGATAATTCAACTACTGGCATTTTGTAGCATTCCTCAACCATCCAAAATTGTTATTGTAAAATTCTCTGACATCATCTAACTCATATTTTAGCATGGCAATTCTTTCAATACCTCCACCCCAAGCTAAAACAGGTTGGGTGATGCCAAGGGGTTTTGTTACTTCAGATCTAAAAATGCCCATTCCAAACAATTCAATCCATTTTCCTAATTTTTCATTGTAAACCATAGTTTGAAGTGAAGGCTCAGTGTATGGGAAAAATGTTGGCCAAAATTTTATTTTTGTAATTCCAATTCGTTTGTAAAACTCTCGTTGAATTCCCATTAGATTTCTCAAAGAAGCATCTTTACCAACAATAACCCCCTCAATTTGATTAAATTCGACAAGATGTTTGTAACTTACTTTTTCATTTCTAAATACGCGACCCAAAGAAAATATTCGTGCCTCATCAGGTTTGTTTTCAGCTAAATGTTTGATGGTAACACAAGTAGTATGAGTTCTAAGAACCATTTTTCTTGCTTCGTTAATATCCCATTTGTATCTCCAATTCTTTTTGTGAGATTCAGAAACTTTTCTTATTTGTTCAGGAGTTCCAATTTTTTTGGCATTTATTTTATCAAGATAAAATGTATCTTGTAATTCTCTTGCAGGATGATCTTGTGGAGTAAATAATGAATCAAAATTCCAAAAGCTTGATTGAGTCATGTTGCCAAATATTTCAGAAAATCCAAGTGTGACAAAGATTTCACGAATCTCGTCTATAGTGTCTTTTAGAGGATGAGTTCTTGCAACAAACACATCGGGAACCTTAGCTTCAACGTCAATTCCACCAATTGAATCTGAGATCTGAATAGATTTTGCTGCATTAGATAAAGAAATTTCTTTTGTTTTAATAATATCTTCAATGATAAAATCAGGTCTTGTCAAAAGTCCAGATAAATCATCGTTGTCAATTTTATCTTTAGATAATTTTTCATTTCCAATTAATTTTAGAGTTTTTTCCCCAGGAAGTTCTGATGGAGGATTCTTTATAGAAATTTCATCAGATGAGGACTCTACCCAATTATTTTTTCTAGCTAGTCCCATAGAAGGTCCAAATACAAATCCTAATTCTTTTTGTAGAACAGATAATTTTTGTGGTCCATTCTTTAGTAAATCTAACAATCTTCTTTCAGGCAATCCTTTTTGAAATGATTCAAGACCATTTTTACCTAAACTCATAACACTTGATTTTGATTCAACAACAATTGCCAAGTCTTTTAGTTTAAGCCATTCAATTCCTCGTCGGATTTGATCAGGTGAAAGTTGTGTAGATGTTTCTAGTGTTTCAGGAGTCTGTATTGGATTATATCGTAAAGAGTTAATAATTTTTTTTTCAATTTCATGAAAAACTTGCGACAACAGCAGAGAATCCGAAAAAGACTTTTTAAACCTTAACCTAAGTCAAGAGGAATGTCAGCTGATGACTTTATTGTAACTCCTTGGCATGTAGAGGGCGATATTGACTATGATAAACTAATCAAGCAATTTGGGACTGAAAAGATTTCTTCAGAATTACTTCAAAGAATCAAGAAAATTACAAGAGAAGACCATTTTATGCTCAGAAGGAGTATTTTCTTCTCTCATAGAGAAATGACTAGAATACTTGATGAGTATGAAAAAGGAAACAAATTCTTTCTATACACTGGGAGAGGTCCATCAGGTCATACTCACATAGGGCATTTAGTTCCATGGATGTTTGCAAAATGGTTACAAGAAAAATTTGATGTTACCATGTACTTTCAACTTACAGATGATGAGAAATTTTATTCCAAATCTGAACTGACTTTAGAAGAAACAAAGAAATTTGCATATGAGAATGCATTAGATTTTATCGCATTAGGTTTCGACCCTGAAAAAACAAAAATTATAATCAATACTAGAAATATTCAAACACTTTATCCAATTGCAGCTCAAGTAGCAAAGAAAATTAATTTTTCTAATACAAAAGCTACATTTGGTTTTACAAATGAAACAAATCTGGGAATGATTTTTTATACATCATTACAATCAGCGCCATGTTTTATTGAAGACAAGCCAGTGTTGATTCCATTAGGAGTTGATCAAGATCCACATTTTAGATTAACAAGAGATATTGCACCAAAAATTGGAAAACAAAAACCAGCTTTGATTCACAATATTATGATTCCTAGTTTAGAAGGACCAGGAGGAAAAATGTCTGCATCGGATCAAAAAGGCACAATATACACAACTGATTCTCCAGAAGAAGTAAAAAAGAAAATTAACAAGTATGCATTTTCAGGAGGACAGCAAGATATTGAACAACACAGAAAATTAGGTGGAAAACCAGATATTGATGTATCATATCAATATCTAAGAATATTTTTTGAACCAGATGATGATAAACTAAAAGCAATTTATGAAGACTACAAATCTGGGAAATTACTTTCAGGAGAACTAAAAGCAATTTTAATTGAAAAAATTAATCAATTTCTTGCAGTTCATCAAGAAAAGAGAGAAAAGGCAAAAAATCAGATAGAACAATTTCTTTTTGAGAATAAATGAAAATCAACATAATCTGTGATGACAAATATGAAGCACAAAAGCTAGCTAGTCTGATTTTCATAAAAGACGGAAAAGAGACATACATTACGGGAATTCTAAATGTAGTTAAAAATGAACTAGTAATTTCACTAAAGGATAAATCTGCACATAGCATACTACTTGAAAATGAAGAAACAGTAGAAAAATTTGCAGATTTTATTCAATCAGTATTAGATAAAGGACATATGATAATTTCAACTAAAATTATCGGACATGTTGTAGAAATAGTCAAAGAATAGTTTAGAGACCAAGTACAGCATATGCAGTTACAATTCCAACCATAGCAATTAGAGAAATTCCTAATGCTTTGAAATCACCATTCATGAATTAATTTTAAAATAATTATAATTAAAGTGTTAACAAATTCTCAAAGATGATTTTACTCATCTAGGAAAATATTTGTTCTTTTTTGATTTTGGTCTTGATTTATCTGTAGTTCGTTTTGGTATCGACTCTCTAATTTGGTTACAATTTAAGCAAAATACCTGTAGTTCTTCTCTAGCAAGATCTGGTTCTGAAATGTATTTTCCCCATGAGGCAGCATCACCACCACGTCCGGAATTATCAGAAGTGACATTTTCAGATATTGGGCTTATACCTAATGCCCTTTCATCTTTGAAACCACAATTAGAACAAATTTTTCCACCTAGAATTTCATATAATTTTTCTTTTATTGTTTCATAAAACTTATCTGAGCCATTAGAAAAGAAACTTTCTTGTTTTCTTAAAAATTTGTCATTTCGAGGTTTTCTAGATCTGGAATCATCTCTACTTGATTCTCGTCTAGATGATCTAGAACCTCTATTATTTCTTGAATATCTATCATCTCTGGAATCTTGTGGTTTGTTGTCTCTGAAACAATCATTACAGTAAACAGGTTTGTTAGTTCTTGGAACAAATGGAACTGTACATTCAGTACCGCAATCAGAACAAGTTACAGTTGTAGACTCATCTCTATCATCTCTGGAATATCTTGAATGTCTATCATTTCTTGAATATCTATCATTTCTGGAATCTTGTGGTTTGTTGTCTCTGAAACAATCATTACAGTAAACAGGTTTGTTAGTTCTTGGAACAAATGGAACTGTACATTCAGTACCGCAATCAGAACAAGTTACAGTTGTAGACTCATCTCTATCATCTCTGGAATATCTTGAATATCTATCATTTCTTGAATGTCTATCATTTCTTGAATGTCTATCATTTCTTGAATGTCTATCATCTCTGGAATCTTGTGGTTTGTTGTCTCTGAAACAATCATTACAGTAAACAGGTTTGTTAGTTCTTGGAACAAATGGAACTGTACATTCAGTACCGCAATCAGAACAAGTTACAGCTGTAGACTCATCTCTATCATCTCTGGAATTTCTAAAAGAACGAGATGATTTATTGTCTCGTCTTGAATGTCTTCCATCGGTTTTTCCATCTGAATATTTTGATTTGTATAGTTCCATATTATAGAAAATTCTAAAACAATTGGATATAGATAGTTAGAGCTTTAATTTGTGCCTAGAATAAAAAATCGTGCTAAACTAGAGATTTATCCATTTCGATGGACATTATTTCTTGTACTTTGAGAAAATAGAGTTTTGTAGAATATGGCATGTCGTCTAAATTATTATCAACTACAATCATAAAATATCTTACAGCACGTTTTGAAATATCTAAATTGAATTTCATTGAGAGTACAGGATCTTGATGAACTTTGATTTTATCTTGAAGCCATGGCGGGGCCATTTCAATAGTTTCTCGGATAATTTTATCATACCAATATGAAAGATTTTGTGGATGTAATCCTTGTTTGAGATTTGCTACATCAGTATCAATTTTTTTCATCATGCGATTAATGATTGCCATGAGCTCAATCTGAGAATTCTGTTTTATTCCAATTACTCAAAGTTCGATAAGCTACTTGTCAATTGATAGCAAGTTTCCATCAACATCAATTTCTGAATTTTTAATCCTAGTCGTAGATATTCTTGTTCCATCTTTTGCCAAAAACATTGGAACAACAATAATTTCAATAGGAGGCAGATTTTTTTTTGCTCTTAATTCATTAAGTATAATTCCTTGATTACTTGTTTCATCACTGACAACTAGTGCCTCAACTTTTTTTTCTAAAACAGCTGGTCCAAAATCATTATCCAATTTACTAATCTCAGAAAAAGTATTAGGGAATTCTTTTGAAATAATTGATATTAAATTCTCAAAACGGTTATCATAATTGTTTGTGGGAACTTTGCCTCTTTTTGCAGCAAGTTCATCACTAGTAATTCCTATTATTACTTTATCAGAAATATCAAATGCATTTGAAAGTAAAGTTAGATGTCCTTTATGGATGATATCAAAAGTTCCACCCATTGCGACAAGAGAATATTTGGACATACAAATAGTTGGTTTTCTTTGAAAATAAATCTACTAGTTTTTTTATGTATTTTGAGTATAATTATTGGTGAAAATGGATTTTATTTTCATAATTTCATAAATCCTTCTTTGATCAAGAATTGAATACCTTCAACAAATGAATTATCATCAATTTGTCCATCTGCCCACCATCCAGCATTATTCTTAATCCAGTCAGGAATTGCATTGTTTTCAGAAACTGAACCTTGTTCAGTTATTGGAATTTGCATAAATCCTTCTTTGATCAAGAATTGAATACCTTCAACAAATGAATTATCATCAATTTGTCCATCTGCCCACCATCCAGCATTATTCTTAATCCAGTCAGGAATTGCATTGTTTTCAGAAACTGAATCATTTGAATTTATTTGAAAAGAAATAATTTTGACTGTTGCTTTAGAGTTTCCATATTGAGCTTTAACAATAAATTCACCATCAATGAATTTTTCATCTAGTATAACATTATGTGAAAATGTACCATCTGCGCCTACAGGAGTTTTTTGAGTCACAATTAGATCATTATCAGAACCAAAAATTGAAATTCGTAGATTTCTATCTTCATCATATTTGTTAACACTGCCAGAAAAGGTTACAGTATCGCCAAGTGTATATGAAGTATTATCAGAAATTATCTCCACAGTGTAATTATTGGCATTACTTTGTTCTGGCGGTCCACCATAACCTAAAACAGATTCTCCAGTAGAAGATATGAGAATTAGAGAAATTATAGAAATAATGAAAAATTTACTTGATATCACAAGTTGACACATTTCTCTCTGCATTTAAACGGTGAGGAAATTTTGAAATAACAGAGAAGGGTTTTATTTTACTATTATCAGAGTATATGGACCCTGCTCAGCAATTGGAATATGATTTCTATCCCAGACAAAGGTTTCAATGAAAAAGAATCCAGATTGTTGTGGAATCCAATCAATGGTTTGAGTTTCTACACTATTTCCAATAAATCTACCATCAAACTTTCCAATGTATTCTACAATGGGTGAGTCATCACGATGATCAGGTGATTTTTTTATTTGGACATAGTAAGTGTATGCAGTTTCAGATGCAGTATCAGTAGAAAATTCTATTGAGGTTTTACTATTTATATAAAAAGTAGAGCCAACATCAAGTTCAGATAATGTTTCTCCGTTAGAGTCTTTTACAGATACATTAGAGATTGTTACTTTTTTAGTCGGAACTGAGGATTGTGGAATTTTTACATCAACAAAATCAGAATAGAAAACATTGGATTCAGCAAAAAGCCAAAATCCTACAGCTTGATGATCAATTGTTTCATTAAACTCAAAATTAACATCTACATTCGGATCAACCTCACCTAGTTCAATAGTAGAAACATCAAGTATTCTTGGAGGTTCAAAATTATCATAAAATGCCAAGTATACTGTGGTGTTAGTATTTGGAGCACCTCCATTTTTTAAAACCCCAGAAAATTCTAAAGTGTTATCTAAAAATATGTCACTAGAATATACAAGAAATTCTTTTTGTTTTTCTATTGAAGAGTCAAAACTTAGAAGAGAGACAGATGCTTCAGAGATGTTAAAAGTTGTAGATTCTGAACGGATTAAAAATGGGGATTTCCCATTTGGTGGAATAACCTCAAGAGCAGTACTTCCTAAAGTTACTTCAACGGGGGTAGTTCCATATTGAGTGAAAAAGTTTGCCTGAATTTGCACATTAGTTACAGAAGTAAGAGAATCCTTGTTTTCAACTAGGCCGACTACAACTGTGAATCCTTCAGAATCCTTGTAAACATGAATATTTTCTTTATCAAGATCCACAATTAGTGTAGGAGTATTATCAATAGTTTCTGCTGAAGATGTCTGAGAGAATGAAACTAGTAGTAATATCAAAAATATACATGAAACTGCCTTTATCATAATTTTCCTTTAGATAATAGGGATTAATTTCGTGTCACATATCAAATAGTCAACAAGAAAGGTAACAACGTTAAACCCAGTTTACACTAGATGAAATAATAAAAAGAAATTAAAATAGATGTAAATTTTATTTTCTCTTTGCGGTAATTGCTAACCAGTAAATTAAACCCGGAGCTAAACCAACAATGAGTGGAATCCATACAGGCCATCCATCGACTACACTTGCCATAAGAGAAAACCGAAACTTATCCTATTTAAATCCATCCGGAAGTATGAATTTCAGCACTGATCGAGGAGGTTAAAAGTGGACCGGACGGAATTTGAATCCGTGACCCCCCGCGTGCAAGGCGGGTATACTACCAGGCTATACTACCGGCCCACACGGAAGATGGATAAAATGTGGATTTTAATTGTTGTCTTCTTGACAAGAATTTTATTTGAAAAGACAATCTTTTCAATATGGTACTTTTAGAATCACAAATCAAACTAAAAACAGGAGATATTGCACCAGATTTCAAATTACTGGGAGTCGATGACAAAATGCATTCATTAAATGATTATAATAGTTACAAGGGGATTTTAGTAATTTTCATGTGTAACCATTGTCCATATGTTAAAGCAAAAGTGGATGCATTCAATGAATTATACGAGAAATGCGGTAAAGACATTGCAATAATTGGAATTAACAGTAATGATTCTACTAATTATCCAGAAGATAATTTTGATACAATGAAACAAATTGCCAAAGAGAAAGGATTTGGTTTTGATTATCTAGTAGATGAGACACAAGAGATTGCAAAGAAATACGGAGCAATGTGTACTCCAGATCCATTCTTGTTTAATGCGCAAAAACAACTAGTTTATCATGGGAAGATAGACAACGCTATGAAACCAGATGATAAGACAACAGAAAAAACAATGATCCTCAATATGGAGAGATTAATAGCCGGAGAAAAAATTGAAAAAGATTTTGACCCATCAATTGGATGCTCAATCAAGTGGAAAGAAAATTAAACTTAAATGAGTCTAGCCTAGAGATTTGTTCGTGGGCTCGTAGCTCAGCTTGGCTGGAGCGTTCGACTGATAATCGAAAGGTCATGAGTTCGAATCTCATCGGGCCCATTTCCTATTTCAAATTTTGAGATATCGTTTGAGACCATTGTAAAATATCTTCAATTTTCTCAGAGATCAGATCAGAAACAATTTTGGATTTTTTAGATACCTTGCCACAAAGAGCCAATTTCATTTGTTTGCCAGATTTCTCTTTTATTGGGTTTATAGAGTCTGCAAAAAAGTTTAAACCTTCATCAGTTTGAGCGAATATCACTACAACCAAAATGCCAGGTTTTTGTTTCCATATCTTGCCAATTAATTTTTGAAAATCAAGATCAAAGAGTACATTGATTGCAGATGACATATCACCTAAATGAGAAACCCTCCAACCATCAGAATGATAAACAGCAGAAGCTGCTTCAGAAGATAATCGGCTTTGGGCATCAGATGCAATTACTACTATATTCTTTTTTGGATCAGAGACAACTTGAATTTGATTAAAAATTTGGAGAGATTGTGAAATGGTATTCATCAGTAAATTTAGTTCAGATGTTCCAATTTTACCATCATCATACAATTTCTGTACATGTTTAATGGATGGAAAAATTGCTTCTAGTACCAATCGATTAGCAATACCTCCAGAATGCAAACAGTTACGAATTAAAGAATAGACTTGGTCTTCAGTACCTTTAACTAGATATTCAAGATATTGTGATGCGATTTTGAAATAATCATCAGGGAAATTAAATGATTCTTGTCCAGGTTCTAAAAACCACAAAGTAACATTTCCTATATTTTTTTGTCTTAGCAATCCTTCTGCTGCAAAAACTTTGAGATACTTTGACATGGTGACTCTATTGATTTCAATTTTTTCAGAAATTTCAACACCAGACATTCCAGAGACATCATCAGCTAAAATTGAAATTAGTTTCTCCCTAATCTCTTCAGTGGAATAGCCTTTTCCCATAGTGCTTTTGGACTATGGTATTCTATAAAGACTAATTTTCATCGAGTCAGCAGACGCTGTTTTAAAATAAAACATTATATACTCCCGTACTGTATAGTACGGTAAGGGAAAGTAAATTGCCAAAAGCTGGATTCAAATCAATCACTGTTTCAGAAATTGTTTATGATAAATTCCACGAGGTTTATCAAAAGAGTAAAGATGACCTAACAATGAAGGGTGTCAATAGTTTTGCAGGTTATGTAACTTACATGTTAGAGGAGATGATGCAAAAGGACAAAACCTTTGCAAGATACGCTCCAAAGATTGAAAAGATTTCAGTAGATGATGATCGTGTTGTTCTAAAAGACAATATCAAAGATAGAATTGCAGAAGTTGCAATTCAAAAAGGCGAATTGTTTTGTCAGCTCTGTGATGAGAAAGATTGTGTCCATGTTGGTTTTGTATTCTCATTACCAGATGTTTATGAAGTTCTAAACGCTAGAGGAATCAAAAATCCAAGATAAGTGGAGGAGGTGGGATTTGAACCCACGAACTCCTGAGAGACAGGATCACCCATTATTTGATCTTAAGTCCTGCATGTCCAAAAGCACAATGTACTTACTTTGGCCAGGCTTGATTACTCCTCCAAAAGAATAAAAATCTGAGTGAAATTTAACAGTTTAGAGTAAATTCGCCTAGAATGAAGAATTATAAGGATTTTCTACAGGGTGAATTTGTGCTTCGGTAGCTCAGTCTGGTAGAGCGTTACATTGGTAATGTAAAGGTCACGGGTTCAGATCCCGTTCGAAGCTTTTCAATTTCTGTAAGATTATTATGAAATTCTGTAAGATTTTGGTTCTGTTTGAGTGATGGGAGTTCTAATCTCTGATACTGGCAAATCTTTTCTTTAATCCTATGAACAGTACTTGGGAAAGTAACTATCGGACATCTTCCAAAGTAACTGTCTAGAGTTTTGAAGTACTTTCTTTAATATTTTTTATCTATATCTTTTCTGATCAGTGACAAATTACAATATACAATTGTCAGTATATGATGAGCTGGAATATTATCGTAACAGATGTCACTCGCTGGAGCAAGAAAACCGTCAGTTACGCAAAGATATTGAATCACTACACAGAGAAATTGCAGAACTAAAACAAACAGTGTCTACACTTGTTGCAAGAAATATCAAAGCAAAACCAAACAAGACTGAAACTGCAAAAAAGAAGAAAACATCAAGACATCCTAGAAAAAGCAGAAGCAGACAAACACACATTGATGATGCCATTACAGTTGACCAAAAAGAGTGCAACACATGTGGCAAATCACTCTCAGAACCAACTGATTCATACACCAGAATAGTAGAAGACATCATTCCTGCAAAAGCAGTTGTGACAAAATATACGATAGTTAGACGATACTGCACAAACTGCAAAAAACAAATCTCGGGTAACATTCACACTGTACTGTCAAATGAAAGGTTTGGAATTAGGCTCATGGTGCTAATCATATCACTGAAAACTATCGGATTATCGTATGGTAAAATATCTCATCTTTTGCAGATGCTCTTCTCACTGCACATTACAGAATCTGCAATTAATCATGCAGTATCAATAGTATCAAAAGCATTTGGGAGCAGATATGATACAATGATTGTGGAGTTAAAAGAAGATCTAAACATACATGGTGATGAGACAAGTTGGAGGGTAGATGGCCAGAACCACTGGTTGTGGGCATTTGTGAGTAAATGGACTGTAATTTACGAGATTGACAAATCACGTTCAATGGATGTTCCCAAGAGAATTCTCAAGGGATATGATGGCAACATTACAAGTGATTCGTACCCTGCATGGAACCATGTTGGAAGCACTCACCAGAAATGTCACATCCATTATCTCAGAGAGGTTAATGATACCATTAATCACAAGAATCCCGGACCAGAATTTGCACCATTTGCCAAGAATCTCAAGAAAATAATTTATGACTCTCATGGTGTGGCAAAAATAAAATCAGAATCAGAAAGAATCCATGCAAAAAAGAATCTTGAAAGGAGAATTAATCACATCATATCAAAAAAATACACAGAGAAAAACTGTATCAGGTTTGTAAAAAGATTGAAACGTGAGAGAAAAATGCTTTTTACATTCCTAATTACTGGAACTGATTCACACAATAACACAGCAGAGAGGGCAATCAGACCAAATGTGATAATTCGTAAAATTACAAACGGTCATAGAACCATTCATGGTGCTGATTCTCATAAGATACTGATGAGTATAAAGGAGACATGCAGATTACGAGGATTAAACTTTCATGATTATTCTTTAGAATATCTTGGAGATTTTACTTCAAAACTCTAGACAGTTACCTTCCAAATAGTATTGGGGTTTTATTCCACTAAAGAAACCAACAATTATGATCTCAAAAATAACTATAACCATATACTGTCTAACAAATATTCATGACCTAAAATCTTCCAAATTATGCTAATTCCTGAAATTTAAACTTGAATCTACAATGTACGTAAATCGAGTTCAAAATAGGGTGACGAATTTTTGTTATTGAGTATAACTGATGAAATAATGGTTAGTTTGTGATCTAAATTGAGTTACTTTCCCAAGTACTGTTCAGGTTATGAGATTCTTCACTTACCTTATGAAGATATTGGAATTAAATTGAAAAATTAAAATAATTCTAAGATCATAATTTAGCACGGCATCTTATTATCTTGACATTGAAACAACTGGAATTGATGAAGTAACTAATAAAATAATTACAATTCAATATCAGGAATTAGAACGAGGTACAGGAAAACCGATAGGAGAACTACATCTATTGAAAGAGTGGGAGTTAGGTGAATCAGAAATGCTTCAAAAATTTATTGTGGATTCTCCTATAGTTAACTCAAATATTTTTGATTTCATTCCAGTTGGTGTCAATTTAGGTTTTGAGCATAAATTTCTTTTAGAAAAATCTTCAAAATATAATAAATTTCCAATCAGTGTCTTGTCTAGACCTTGTCTGGATCTTAAAGGTATATTGGTTCTAATGAATAAAGGTGAATTTCGTAATTCAGGTTTAGATAAAATGACTGGCAAAAAACATAGTGGCAGTCCAATTCCTACATGGTATCAAGAAAAACAATTTGATAAAATTGAACAATATGTAATTCAAGAAGCAACAGAATTTGGCAGACTATATCAATGGCTACATCAGGAAATGCCTGAACTTCATACTAAATTTATAAATTTTATGAGTTAATCATATTGGGCTTGAAAAAATAAACAAATGAGATTTCATAATACAACAAAATTTGACATGGATTCAGAATTTGAAATTCTATCTTCTAAAGCCATGTTTTTCAATAATTATTCATTTCCCGTCTATACACCTAGTGATAGATATATGAAACTTGGGCATAATCAATTACAAAAATAATTTCCAATATCGCTCTAGCAACACAGCATTCTCTTCACAATTCTTGGATTCTCTGTTTTTGTTATGCAATTGTAATATACTGCAAGTTGATACACCAACACACAAACCAATACAAATGATTTCACGTTGTCAAATCCTTTCACATGTACAGTTCTAATGTTGAACGTATCTTTGAATATTTCAAATAAAGGTTCAATTGAAACTTTTCTTTGTAAGTATAACTCTTGACCTTGTACAGAATTATAAAAATCTGCAAGTTTGATTCGCTCTGGTGGTGTTGATGGATATATTTTGATAGGACAAATCAATCTCAAATGTCTCTCATCACTAAACTGATATAATGATTTATCATCATATGCTGGATCACATAAGATATTCTCAACCAGTCCTGAAAGCGATTCAACTATTGTATAATACATTTTACCATCAGAAACATTTGCAGTTGAGACATCAGCAGATAAAGGAACAACCAGTTTGCCAGTACTACAACTCATGTGCAGTTTGTATCCAAATATCTGACCCTTTGATTTGGAGAATCCCCATTGAACAATCAGTGTCAATTCCTGATATTGGTAAACAATTATTCTTCATGTCTGATTTGTGCCATACTGGACCCATCTGCTTTTAGCATTGAGCTATCCCCTGATGCTGAATTGTCTTCCACAACCCCTCTGAGATGAATTTGTTGCCCATGGTACTAATCATACTTCCTAACATAAGTTCGTCAACCATCCTCTCGTTGCATATACTTGAGAATGTCTAAATTGAATCGTCTGGTTCTGTAATATTTGGAGATGTTATTTTTCAGATTACTTAGAGATGGTTGATACTGTGACACCAACAAATTGTATTTTCCTTGCTTCCATACTTCCTCAACTGCATTGAACTGTGGTGAGCCTTTTGGAAACCAATTCAATAGAACATCATCTGCATTCTCATCAAGATATTTTTGTACTAGTTTTGATCTGTGTTGTGGTGCTCGGTCTACATAGACTAGAATCTTGCCAAACTTTCTGTGCAATTCCTTTAGATAATCCAAAAAACAGTACTGATCAAATTTTTCATATTGTCTGAATAATTGCCTGCCGTCATGAGTCAGTGCACCAAAAATGATTGTTTTTTGATGTGACCCGTTTACTAGAATAATTGGACGGGTTCCTTTCTTTACCCACATCTTTTTTCTAAATATCGCATCAGCAGTAAAGATGGACTCATCTTGTGCAAGAACTGTAAAGCCTTTTGCTATTTTTGAGGCTATTTGTTCTTTGGAGTTTTTTTAAACCAGAGTTTTTCCTCAACACTAGCTGAATTTACAAATCTCTTTGCTGCAACCTTTGGAACAAATCCCCATTTGTGTAATAATCTGTACACATGAACCTCATGATATTTTACACCTGATTTTTGATAAATCAGATTCATCACTTGCTTTGCACTCCAGCCGGATTGTTTTTCTGCAATTTGTAGTTGAATGCTGACTAGTTTCTTTTTTGGTATACTAGTTGGTCTGCCAGTTCTAGGCAAGTCTTGCAGTCCTGCAATTCCATATTCTGCAAATCTATCTAACCATTTGTATGCCCATGAACGTACACGTCCAAGATTCTTTGCAACATGTGATGCAATTTGGTTCTCAAGTAATACTCGCTTTATCAAAAATAGCCTTTCTTTTACCTTGACGTTCTTTTCATCTTTGTATGCTTGAATTAATTTTTGATTATTCATGGTTTGATGTGTAATGTTTTGATCAATATGGCATTTGGTAAAATAAATCAGATCAACAGATCATAAAATTTTGTTAGAGAGTACATGTCACTAATGGGTAGAAATTGAAATCGTCTGTCAATAGTTCTTCTGTCTGGAATTCCGAGTTAATTTACAAACCTTGAACAATTTATCATTGATGCCTTTAATTGAAAGAAAATAATGAAATGTATTGTTGCTTGGTATTCTCATCCAAGATTTTATGATAAGTAGACCTCTTGCGTAATTAGACATATTTTACCATATTACACAAATTCCTTCACAGCAAGATCCAAAGCTAAGAACAACTTAACACATTTCATGTTAACATACAAGCAACTCTCAAAAAAGCCAAAATCCCTTCTCTCTTTTACTGGAGTGACTAGGCAACAGTTTGATGTGATTCTAAAGGATGTCAGAAAGAATCACCGTATAGAAGAAAAGAAGAGACTATCCAAAGCAAAGAGAAAAAGAAGTATCGGAGCTGGGCGAAAGTTTGATTTGAGTCTTGAAGACCAGCTTGTAATGTTGTTTGTTTACTATCGGATGTACCTGACATGTGAATTGACAGGATATCTGTTTGGATTAGACCAGAGCAACGTCTACAGAAACATCAGATTTAGAGCCTGCAGTAAGAAAAACAGTTCCTATTCCTGCAAAACTATACTCTGATTCTAAAAAGATAAATGATGTACAGCAACTCCAACTGTTCTTTCCTGAATTAATTGCAATGACTGATGG
Organism: Candidatus Nitrosopumilus sp.; assembly: GCA_965205675.1. Classification (GTDB taxonomy): domain Archaea; phylum Thermoproteota; class Nitrososphaeria; order Nitrososphaerales; family Nitrosopumilaceae; genus Nitrosopumilus. The sequence continues at coordinate 300,040 of OZ242186.1, read as the reverse complement.
TACTGAACAACCAATCCCAAGACCCCAGAACAAAAAGAAAAGAAAGACTCACTATTCAGGCAAAAAGAAAAAACACACAATAAAAAACCAAATCACCATAAACCAGAAAGGTGAGATAATCCACAAACCCCCACATTCTCCAGGTAACATGATTATGCCATACTGAAAATCAGACATCCAGAACTGCCCGAAGATGTGATGATATTTTATGACCTTGGGTATTTGGGAGTGGAAAAAGATTTCCCAGAACAGACAAGCATTCTACCATACAAGAAAAAGAAAGGAAAAAAACTGACCATACATCAAAAGGAATGGAACAAGATGCAGTCAAGAATCCGAATAAAAGTAGAACATATTATCTCTCAAATCAAAAAGTTTAGGATTAATTCTGAGACATTTAGGAATAGATTGTGCAGGTATGATGCAATAAGTGACATCGTATGTGGAATTGTGAATTTCAAGACAAGATGGAAGCAAGAGTTTGTTGTGATTCCATAAGATTAGAAATTATTTGAAATTAAATTCAATGAAAGATAAGATTTTGTTTGTAATTACGCAAGAGGTCTAGTAATTACACCATCTGGATGTTGGATACACGTATACCCCAGATCATAAGTCTTTTCAATTTACTGTTCTTGCAAAATACTGATACATATTCAAATTAAATTTGTGCGTTCTAAAATATTCCATAACTGTATGCCTCATTTCATGAATAGATTCATAAAATTCTGATTCAACATTAACATGTTTGCACTGCCTCCAAATCTCTTCAATCATACTCAAATGCGGGGAACCTCTCGGAAGATATGCCAGTTTGACATCTTTGTTTTTACGCAGATATTTTTTTACATCATTAGCTTTGTGTTGCGGTGCTCTATCGACGATAACAAATATTTTTCCAAATTTTCTACGAGCTGCCTCCAAATAATCCATAAATGCAATGGAGTTAAATTTTTCATACGATCTAAAAAAACTTTGATTGCCATCTGTCACCATTCCATAAACCAAAAATCTTTGATGTGATCCTCTCCAACGTACAATCATTCTTTGGTGTGCATCTGTCCAGTATTTTTTGCCAAGACGTACATCGTCTACAAATACAGACTCGTCTTGGATAAATACTGTAAAACCTTTCTTTTTTGCCTTTTCTATGCGTGAAATGATGCGGTTTTTCCACTTGCGGCATGCATCCTTGGATGCTGCTCGCACATGTACCTTTTGTGGAACCTTTGGTTTTAGATTCCATTTGTGCATCAAACGACGCACATGAGTGATATGATATGTGATGTGTGTTCTGTAAAATATGAATTGTATCAGTTTCTTTGGAGTCATTCCATCTGAAATTTTCTTAAATGTACGCTCTATTTTTTGTAATTTTTTGTGTGAGATTAATGGCGGACGGCCAGAACGAGGGAGATCCTCCAATCCATATTTTTCAAATGAATCAAGCCAATTCCTTACAGAATTGTAGGTACAAAACATTTGGTTGGCAGTTTCAGCAATTGTAGATTTATTGATTTTAATCTTACATATTGCATGTAATCTTTCCTTTTTCTTACCGTACTTTTCTTTTTTGTAGGCCTGGAGTAACTCGTCATTTGTGATGTCCATGAAATTATTTCTAACTACTGATCAAAAAGTATTGCTATTTGTTTTGAAAAATTGCAAAGAATTATGCTCCGAGGTATATGGTCTGCCGGCTCTGAGTACGTCTTCATACAGAGACAACATTCCCACCAAATATAACACACCAATAAGAAATGATTCTGATAGAATCTTGCTAGGAATTTTCATTTGTTTTGACATTCCAATGAACAAAACATGATAAGATCCTTAGCTTTTTCTATTTGAATAATTTGAGAATTAACTCGAAAATTAGAATTAATTATGCCCAAGTCTCAGTTATTTTTAATGTTGATTTATCCAATAATTCACTATACAGTATATGAGATGGTAGTACTAAGTCATGTCCTAGCTGTATTATTTTGTCAATTAATTCAGGACAATCAATCTCATTAAACACTGCAATTATTGTTGATGCATCCAATATTTTCAAAATTCATCCCAACATCATTATGCCTTTTTCTTTCATTTTTTTAATTATGTGTTCTTGTGATTTATTCAATAATTCAGCTGCTCGTTGTGCACTAATTTTCTGTTTTTTTACCAGGGATAGAATATAGTTTTCCATATTGGGTTTTAGATTTGCATACTCGGTAGATTCTTCAGTCATGTCAGGATAAGCTGAATAAACATAAGCAAGTAATTCTTTGCTGCTTAAATCATTCAAGAATTTTTTATATTCATTTAATGCATTAACGACATTTTTATTTTCTTTTTTAAGTAATTCATTGGCAATCTCTTTTCCATCTTTAGTTAGAGTGATTTCACCGGGACTGCTTGAAAGTACTCCAATTTGTTCTAAATATCGTGCTTCTTCGTCAACTACCTCGCTATATGGCCCATAATTGTCTGCATCATAGCTACTTTGATTCTTGATTTCTTCAATTTTATCCGATAGCAAAAACATCATTTTTTGTAACTGTCTAGAGTTTTGAAGTTGTTTATCTGATATTTTTCATCAATATCTTTTCTGATCAGTGATAAATTACAATATACAATTGTCAGTATATGATGAGCTGGAATATTATCGCAACAGATGTCACTGGTTGGAGCAAGAAAACCGTCAGTTACGCAAAGATATTGAATCACTACACAGAGAAATTGCAGAACTAAAACAAACAGTGTCTACACTTGTTGCAAGAAATATCAAAGCAAAACCAAACAAGATTGAAACTGCAAAAAAGAAGAAAACATCAAGACATCCTAGAAAAAGCAGAAGCAGACGGGCACACATTGATGATGCCATTACAGTTGACCAAAAAGAGTGCAACACATGTGGCAAATTACTCTCAGAACCAACTGATTCATACACCAGAATAGTAGAAGACATCATTCCTGCAAAAGCAGTTGTGACAAAATATACGATAGTTAGACGATACTGCACAAACTGCAAAAAACAAATCTCAGGTAACATTCACACTGTACTGTCAAATGAAAGGTTTGGAATTAGGCTCATGGTGCTAATCATATCACTAAAAACTATCGGATTATCATATGGTAAAATATCTCATCTTTTGCAGATGCTCTTCTCACTACACATTACAGAATCTGCAATTAATCATGCAGTATCAACAGTATCAAAAGCATTTGGGAGCAGATATGATACAATGATTGCAGAGTTAAAAGAAGATCTAAACATACATGGTGATGAGACAAGTTGGAGGGTAGATGGCCAGAACCACTGGTTGTGGGCATTTGTGAGTAAATGGACTGTAATTTACGAGATTGACAAATCACGTTCAATGGATGTTCCCAAGAGAATTCTCAAGGAGTATAATGGCAACATTACAAGTGATTCGTACCCTGCATGGAACCATGTTGGAAACACTCACCAGAAATGTCACATCCATTATCTCAGAGAGGTTAATGATACCATTAATCACAAGAATCCCGGACCAGAATTTGCACCATTTGCCAAGAATCTCAAGAAAATAATTTATGACTCTCATGGTGTGGCAAAAATAAAATCAGAATCAGAAAGAATCCGTGCAAAAAAGAATCTTGAAAGGAGAATTAACCACATCATATCAAAAAAATACACAGAGAAAAACTGTATCAGGTTTGTAAAAAGATTGAAACGTGAGAGAAAAATGCTTTTTACATTCTTAATTACTGGAACTGACTCGCATAACAACACAGCAGAGAGGGCAATCAGACCAAATGTGATAATTCGAAAAATTACAAATGGTCATAGAACCATTCATGGTGCTGATTCTCATAAGATACTGATGAGTGTAAAGGAGACATGCAGATTACGAGGATTAAACTTTCATGATTATTCTTTAGAATATCTTGGAGATTTTACTTCAAAACTCTAGACAGTTACCATTTTTTGTAGTTTTAATCGTCCTTTGATTGGCTCGTTGTTAGCATTTGCTAATAAGATTAGAAATTTTTGTAATTCATCCTCATTTTCAAATATTTTTTCTTTAATTCCCATGTGTTTTTATCCCCATTGAGTTAATTATTCATCGGGTATAATACAATAATCATCCATTATTTTATTGGGTTTTTTGTAGTGATTAAATAGATTATTCAAATTTTTGATAACATACGATTAATGTAAGATGTCTCTAGTTTTACCTTACCAGATTGTTCGTTTTCATCTACTGTTACTTCATCACATTCATCAGGATTGTATGTCAAAATATTCTGGTTTATCGAAATAATGGCATCTTGTTTAAATGATAAATGTCGTCATAAATCATCTGGTTCTATAATTTGAATTTCAGATCCAGTGCCATTATTCACCATAAAATTTCCTTTTAGAGTCAAATCTTTCATTGGTGAACGGATGTGAGCTTCAAACGGGATCTGAACCCGTGACCTTTACATTACCAAGGCTCCATGATTTAGACGATTCTTTCTGGGATAGATATCACCCTCCTTATTCTTTAATTTTGAGAATTAATGATAATTTTGAACAATTTACGAAATTTGTATTTAAGCTATTCTAAGACTAGGAAAAAGTTAGTTTAAGATCAAATTATTTTATCTAAAGCACAGTTAATGATTTTTGCAATAGCAATCATTGAAACAAGTTTACAAACAAATTGCAACTACTCCAAGACCATTTGTAAAATGGGCCGGAGGCAAACGTCAACTAATTCCCATTCTAAATGGAAATATCCCTAAATCATTTGGTACCTATTATGAACCATTTTTAGGTGGAGGTGCATTACTCTTCCATATCCTTACTGAAAGAAATGCTCAAAAATGTAGCATTTCAGATTTAAACTCTGATCTAGTTTTGACATATACTACAATTCGAAATAGAATAGATGAATTAATTTCATCTCTAAAAAATCATGAAAGAAATTATCAAAGAGATTCTAAAACATATTATTATTCAATTAGAGAGTCCAACCCACGAAATGAAATCGAAAAGACATCCAGATTGCTCTTTTTGAATAGGACTTGTTTTAATGGATTATACCGAGTCAATAGTAAAGGAAAATTCAACGTACCATTAGGAAAGTACTCAAATCCAAATATTGTAAATGAAGAGAATTTACGCTCAGTGAGTGCTATTTTGCAATCAAGTAAAGTTGCAATCAAATGTAGAGATTTTGAGTCAGGACTTCAAGATGCAAAAAAAGGAGATTTGGTATACTTTGATCCTCCATATCAACCAGTTAGCCAAACTGCTAATTTTACAAGTTATACAAATAAGAGTTTCACATACGATGATCTTAATAGATTAGCTAAACTATGTATGAAGTTAGATTCTAAAGGATGTAAGGTTCTTTTATCTAATTCAGATTCTAAAGAAGTTGCAGAAATTTTTTCTAAAAAACCCTGGAAGATTAACAGAATCCAAGTAAATCGTTCCATTAATTCAAACTCTAAAAAAAGAACTGGGCATTTTGAATTATTGATTAAAAATTATTAGAAAGAATCAAACGAGGTTTTTTTGAATTTTTATAAACTAAATTTTTTGTATAGAATACTCTAAGGATAGAATAATAAAATGAAAAGGTTGGATTTTTAGTCCCACTTTGACCAAGCGGCCATCCATCGGTATGTCCAAGTGTTCAGCTTACAACCTAAGGCTGCAAATGTACATGCCAATACTGCACCTGCACCTGCACCGAGAGCAACTGGACTGTTATAGAATTTACCTACTTGCGGTTCGATTGGTGTCATATATGGTGGCAAAGTTGGTCTTGGATATTTGAATGCCGTTTCTAGTGGGTCTGCAACTGTTATCAGGTTTACCATGTTAAACAATGGTAAGGACATTCCTACCAGTACGCCGCCAAACAGTATCAAGGAGTGCTTGTTCTTCTTTGTTGCCCAGTAAACCAAGTCCAACAGCATTGCTGATGGCAACCAAACTGGAGTTACAATGAAGTCATATGGATATCCGAGTGCAAACCATGCACCTTTTGCTATCCATGTGTATACTGTCATAATTAGAGCGTAGTACGTTGCTGTGCCTGGAACGCCTGTAAATGTTAGGTAATATGTTGCACCTACAATAAGCATCAACGTTTGCGATATTGAGAATACCGTGTACGAAGTCCAAGCCCAGTCAGTGTAGAAGATGTAGTCTCCTGCATTAATTGTTAACAGTGTTGAGTTAACTGCAACTACTACTATGAATAAGTAGTGTGTACATCGTCTTAACCAGACCATATCATGATGAAGAAACGGTCAGTATATAAAATTTTAGAGTGTGATGGAGATCGTTTATTCTAATTAAAAAGGAAAATGAAAAAGAAGTGTCTGAAGAGGTTTTCCTTCTAGTTACCAACATACATTGATATGAATATCACGAATACTACTGAAGCAGCAATACTGCCGGCAACAATACCATTACTGTTTTTGTTGGAACCTTCTTCCATGACTTTAACACAGAAGATGTAACCTATTGCCTCGATGATTGCAAGTACGATGAATGCAAAATGGCCACTTGGAGTTGGATATGCCCAAGGATAATAGAAGTATCCTGCTGCAGTACCACCAAAAGTTGCTAGTAATGCTGCCCAGTATGAAATAGTAATCATACCAGTCATGTTTTCAACGCGTCTACCAATCATTCGTTCTACGTCAGCGCTAGATGATCCACCGCTACCGCCAGAACCGAATCCTTTAGGAAGAGTCATTATGAGATTATTCTAATTCAGAATCCTTTTAAGTCTTTCTTAAACCGTGGGGCCTAGTACGATCTACGGCTTTGACAAAAATAATAAAAGAAAAAATGTGCTAATGCACTTTTTCTAAGGAATGGATCTGCTGTACAATTTGCCTTCTAAAGCCATCTTGTACATCTCTGCAACGTAAGGATTCTCACCCGGTGTTTCTGCACCAAGTTCTACGAGTCGAGCATATACTCTAACTACGTATGCGAGTGCACCCATGAAAGCCACTACGACTCCCATGTTAAACATCCAGTGATTTGGAACTGCAAAGATTTCTTCTACAAACCAAAAGTGCCACATCTCATTGACTCCAATTGTAAACATGGTTGCAAGGTAACCAAGAATGGTCATCTTCAATCCAGTGTTCATTGAGTTATTTGGACCTCTAAGAATTGGTACTTTTCTATCATAGATTGCTGCTGCTCCCCATCCAAGTGGTAATGTGATGAAGTGGGAATATAGCCACCAGTGTGCTGGTGTGAAAGCACTATCTCTGATAGAGGTTTGATGTAAAGAACCATCAACGAAATTATCTACTTCGACTGATGCTGCAGTTGAACCCATTGCAATAACGATGAGCCAGATTTTCTTTAGTCTCTGGATCTCAACTTCTTTTGGGATTAATGCGGGCATTTGTGCCATGTATGTAACCATGTGAATTCGGAATATAAAGTAAGAGTTTGAAAAGTTATGAATTTCTTCTAATATATTACACAATATTACATAATAAATATAAAAATTCTACATTATTAAGTTTATAATATAATAATTTGAATATTTTTCCATTCATTTTAGTGTTATACATCAAAGATAAACAACAAAAATAATATCGATCTTCTTTACCAAGGTAAAACATATAACGACGTGTTTTGTTTTCAAAACTTAGGGATAACTATGGTCGAAAAAAGAATTTTCGTATTTGGACTTGCTGTAGTATTAGCACTAGGAACATTAGGTTTCAACTGGGTTGAATCCGTACTTCCAACTGCAGATGCACACGGTGTCCAAGCACAACTCCAGAGTCGTTTCATTAGAATTGAAGATGAAACCTTCAACAGGCAATCCCTACAAACTGGCGAAATCTTGACACTTCAAGGAACTTTAGTTAGTTTAGTAGAAAGAGACCTTAGAGGATGGCTATCCATTTTCTCAGAGTCAACCAACGCAGGTAACAGATGGGAGATGTTGGCAAGAGACCCACCAGGAAACGTCTTTGACATTCCAGGTAACTCAATAGTCGATTATTCACTATCAGCCAAAGCACTTGAAGCAGGTGTATACCACGTACACACCCAACTCAACGTAGCACAAGTTGGTCCAGGACTAGGCCCAGGTCAAACAGTAGTTGTTGAAGGCGAACCAATTATCAAACCAATTCCATATACTAACATCGCATATCAATCAATTATCATCGGTGTAGGTTATGTCATTACGTTTGCAACACGACCCTGGCAAGTAATCTAAACAACCCTTTCCTTTTCATTTTCTAGATACTTTTTACGTTTAGCGTAAGAAAACGAAGTCTTATCTCTTAGAAAATAATATTGAAAATATGCTAAGTTTTAAAATAACAAAATTAGATATTTTTCAGAGTTATTTTTCTGGAGAGGTAGAATTTCGTTCTGACAAATACAAAGTAAACATACAAAATCAAAGAAGGGGCAAAGTTCTGAAATTACCTTTTGAGATAAAACCAGAAAATGAAAAAATAATTGTTAGAATATTAGGGAAAGGAGATTTGTTTGTTGAAGACTATCTTCCATACAAAGGAGAGTCAGAATGGCTTGAAATTGATTCTGATGAGATAACCTACGTTCTTGCAGACCACCAAGACCAATTAGATACCATTGAAATTATGTATGAATAAGGGAAAAGACTTTAAGGAATCTGATGGAAATGGCATCACGATGAAATATCCAGGAATGGGGGATCCTTACAAAAGAAGTAAGACCATAAAATTTCTTATCATAAGTGCCATCATAGGTGCTATCGCAGTATTGCTTACTAGTATGGTAGTAAACCCCATAATAGGCCAACAAGCACATAATGCTTGTATTGACGATATAGATACTAGTTGGAAAATATCATTTACCTTTGAAATGATCAAAGATGGACAACGAGCCGAGATTCAACCAAATATTGGAATAACAGAAGATTGTCAACGAGCCATTTACACACTTTCTAATGATGGTACAGTATATGCAGAATGGACAGAAAACCCAGAATTCGAGATAGGACATTTCTTGTATATTTCCAAATTTAAAATTAGAGATATGGAAGAATCAAAAACCGAAATTTATGTAAATGATAAATTATCAAAGAACGGTCTAAAAACCCCAATACAGGACAAATATCACTACAAAGCAGTGTTTATTTCAAAGGATTATGATTCATCCAAAGAACAAGATTTCCTACCAGAATTAGAAAAATAATATTGCAGACTGTAGAAATTAGGATTTGAATAATCCATAGTTTTCACTAAAAGATATTAAAAATAATGAAAAGATGAAAGTTGGTAATTTTACCAATATTTGCCGTTGTCTGGAATGAGACCGATACCTTCTCTTTCAAAGTGTCTGTCTAATTCATCAACCCACCTCTCACGGTTGTCTTTGTAAGCCCAGCCGTGTACACGTAACCAGAATGAGATAATTCCAAGAAGGAATATTGTGAACATAATGGTTCCGAAGATGTAAATCATTACATCATAAAATAATGGATCATAGTTTGGTCCTAGTTGTCCTGTAATTGAAGACAGGATGCTTAGGAAAGTACCTACGATAGGAATCATAATAATTTGGCTCTATTTGTGCGATATATACATTTCCTTTATTAGATTCTGTGAAGTTATCGGGATCTAGGAGATTCAAACAGTGTAGGTAGATTTTCGTAGAAAATATATCGATGAGTCTAACGGGATTTGAACCCATGAACGCCTAAACGAGTTACTTGAAAGGTGACCTTGTTTGACCGTCTAAGTTGGGAACTAAAACCTGCTGGAGATAAAATAATCGTAAAAATAAGTCCATTTGTCTATTGTACGAAAATTAGGTCGTCCTAAGATTAGACATTGTGTAAAGGAATACTATAGACTATATCGATCTAAAATTATGAGGAAATATCTTACTGAGAAATCAATACGTTACATCATTGCACAGTGTAAACAAGGTCGTAGAACAGCTACAATTGCATATGAAACGAATGTAACACAGAGACATATTCAACGTATTTGGGCAGAATTTCGTAAAACAGGTGGTACCACATGTACAAAAAACTCCTGGAAGACATTCATCAGCACCATCAGAGACCCAAACCAATCTAGTATTACAAAAACACAAAGAACAACCAATAGGTGCAGTACGTCTTACAAAAGAACTCAAAGAAAAAGGTCACATTATAAGTTACCATAAAGTATACCAGATAATGAAGGCGAATCATCTATCAATTCCATCCCCTGCAAAATCACGTAAACGCAAATGGGTAAGATTTGAACGCAAGTATTCCAATGCAATGTGGCATGTGGATTGGCATATGATGAAGGACCCGCGCTTTAGAGGGCTGAATCTAGTCACATATCTTGATGATTCTTCAAGGTGTATCATGGCAGCACAAATATTCACTCAAGCTACATCAGAAAATGCAGTACGAGTCTTGTATAAAGCCGTCAAAAAGTTTGGTGTCCCTGCTACAATACTTTCAGATAACGGATTATGCTTTGTTGGAAGACATCAAAAAAACCAAAAGGTTCATGGAGTCCAACACTTTTTGAAGAAGCATTGCTAGACATGGGAATTGAGTTGATAAACTCCAGACCATATCATCCACAGACAAATGGCAAGCTAGAACGATTCCACAGAAGTATTGAAGAAGAGATATTTCACTATGATAGTCTGTCTGAATATGTCAAATATTACAATGAACGCAGACTACACTTTTCACTAGATATTGATGCAGGTGAACGACCACTAGATGCATTTAAAGCAAGAATTGCCACAAAAACGATCAGAGATGATAACCCCAATTGGGCTGAAGAGGATACAAATGGATAAGCGACATAATTTCCGTATAGTACAAAATAAGTCCATTTGAGTAAACGATAAATAATATACTAGAATATATGATCAATATGAGTGAAATAAAAGATATTAAAGACCATTTTGACACAAAATTTAACTCTTTAAATATAGAAATGCAGAATAACAATATTACAATAATAAAGATGAAGGAAGATATTTCTGGAATAAAGTCAGATATTGGAATACTAAAAGACAATGTTTTACAAAATTGCACAAAATTAGATAATTTAGAATCTAAGATTGATAAATTACTCTCTAAAAAATAATTTTAGTTAATTTCACGATCTCTTACACAGTAAGAGATACCATGTGATTTATTGGCAAATCTGCCAGATTCTGTTTCTGATTCAATCCATGACAACAAATCATAATCTATTGATATGGCAGTTTTGACTTTCATACTTCAAGTATACTATATCTATGTTTGAGGACACATTAATGCTCATGGACATATGTTATTGAATCTAGAAAAAAGAATCAAAGAACTAGAGAAAAAACACTAGCTCCCGATAACTTCACAGAATCGTTGAATAAATTCAGTTTACACTAAGAAGAGATAATAAAATAAGAGAAAAGTGAGGTTTGCTTATCCTCTACCCATTGCGGCATATTTGCCAGATCTTCCTCTAAGGAAGAAAGCTCCTGCAATGCCACCGAATACAGCACCTGCAATAACTGCTGCGCCAACTACACCACCTGCATCAAGATATGGAGTTCCTGAACCAGAAGAGGGGTTTGCTTCAGCTGCTGCGATTCTTCTTGCTTGAATCTCAAGTGCTTCTTCTAATGTGTATGATCCTGTTTCTCCTTGACTACCTACATTACCCATGTATTGGGCAAATGCTGCAATATTGTCTGCATACATTCCAATAGTAAATATAGCAAGTAAGGATGCTACTAATAGTACTTTTGTATTCATACGGTTTACCTGCTAGTTTTGGCGCCAGAGACTTATTTAACTTTTATTCTAAACCCCAAATTTTAAGAGGATGTACGAGATCAGTATAAATAACATTTAATTTTGTTCTATAATGAGCCAAATCATGGGACGAATGCACACACATAGACATGGAAAATCACATTCTATTAGACCAGCCACACTTCGTGCACCTTCTTGGATCACACAAAGTCCTGCAGAAATTGAAGAATTGATAATAAAATATTCTAAAGACGGTTTAACTCCTAGCCAAATTGGAATTAAACTCAGAGATCAACATTCTATTCCTCTAATCAAACCAATTACCAAAAAGAGCATGGGTCAAATTTTAGAGGAAAATGATTTAAAAGCTGAAATGCCTGAAGATCTTGAAAATATTGTTAGAAAAGCAGTAGGTCTTCAGAAACACCTCAAGGCAAACAAAGGAGACAACAGAAATGTCAGATCTTTGGAATTAATTGAAGCCAAAGTTCACAGACTATCAGTCTACTACAAAAAAATTGGAAGAATTTCTAAAACATGGAAGTATAAATCCGTAGTTGCCCAACTAGAGTAATGACAAAATCACTTGATGAATCACTTTCATTTTTCAAAGATAAAATTTCAGATTGTATAAAATCAAAAAAATCAATTTCTGTTACAACTCATATTGATTGTGACGGACTTACTTCTGGAAGCATAATTACCAAGGCCCTAATCAGAGCAGGCGCCAATTGTACAGTTAGAACATCAAAAGAATTTAGTAAAAATGTTCTAGAATCGTTGAAAACGGATTCTAGAGATTTTCATGTGATAACGGATTTGGGAGGAGGTTTTGCAAATGAGTTGGATGAAACATTAGGAGATAATTGGATAGTTTTAGATCATCATCAAATTCCAGATGAAGAAATAGATAATCAAAATGTCATTAATTCATGGAAATATGGAATTGATGGAGGAGTTGCGATATGTGCCGGAGGAATGGCATATCTCGCATCTGTAGCTATGGATGAAAGAAATTCAGACTTGTCTGCAATTGCAGTTGTATCTGCTCTAGGAGATAGACAAGACCAAGGAGAAAGAAAATCATTTACAGGTAAAAATTTTGAGATTGCCAATACTGCAAAGGAGTTGGGTTTAGTAGATATCGATTTAGATTTGCTACTAGTAGGAAGAGAAACTAGGCCATTAGCTGATGCCTTAGCATTTACATCACAACCATTTATTGAAGGATTGACTTGGAATAGAGATACATGTCTTTCATTACTACATTCATCGGGAATTGATCTTAAAGAAGAGGGGAGGTGGAGAGTTCCAGCAGAACTAAATGAAGGTGAAAAAAGACTGGTGATTGAATCAATTACAAAATTTGCCGCTGGAAAAAATGCCACTGAGATAATGTCAGAATTAATTGGATATACGTACACATTTTCAAGAGAAGATAATAGAAGTTTTTTGAGAGATGGAAGAGAATTTTCCACCATGTTAAACTCATGTGGTAGGATTAATCGTTCCGGAGTTGGAATGGCAGTATGTATGGGAGATAGAAATAAGATGCTAAGAGAAGCTGAAACTATTCTAACAGATTATAGAAAAATGATTCGAGAATATATGAATATCTTATCAAATGAGAGATGGCGAATTTCAGAAAGTGAGACATGTATCATGGTAAATGGGGAAGATGTAGTTCCAGAAACAATGACTGGTACAATTTCATCATTAATTGCAGGATCTCCAAAAAATTCAGGAAAAATTGTAATATTGAGAACCAAAGCAGAAGAGAATACAATAAAATTCTCATCAAGAAAAGCTTTCGGATGCAAATCAGATATCAATCTAAGTGAAATAATGAGAACAGGTGCTGAGAAATTTGATGGTATCGGAGGAGGTCATAACGCTGCTGCGGGAGCAAAAATAACTAAAGACAAATTGGATGAATTTCTTAACTATTTAGAAGTAAATGTCGTTAATGTGTCAAGTCCAGGTAATTCTCAATAATATATCAAGAGAGAAAGCCAAAACGGTAAAAAAAGCCTTAGAGCCAGACAACGTAGATTTTCCAGAGGGATTGAGTCTTTATGTTGAAAATATTGATGACAAACTAGTTTTTAATTTTCAAAGTAAAAAGAATATGAAACAGTTAACCAGTACAATTGATGAAGTAATGGAACATATCCAAGTTGCATTAAAGGTGATAGAATAATGTTAGATCCAAAACTAATCAAAGAAAAACCACAAATGATTCAAGATATGCTCAAAGCAAGGGCAGTTGATTTTGATTTAGATGGATTAGTTGAATCTGATCAGAAAAGACGTGAGTTAATAATTAAAACAGATGAATTACGAAAAAAGAAAAATCAAGTAGCTATAGAAATCTCTCAAAAAAAGAAAGCAGGAGAAGATACCTCATCGATTTTAGCTGAAATGAAAAAAGTTTCAGATAGCCTTACAAAATTAGAATTAGAGCAAGGTACAATTGAGAGCATATATTCAAAATTAGCATTAACTATCCCAAACCTTGTTCATGAATCAGTTCCTGTAGGTACAGATGAAAGCGCAAATAAAGAAATCAAAAAATGGGGAGATATTCCAAATTTTGATTTTAAAATAAATGATCATATAGACATGTCAGAGAATTTAGATTTGGTAGATTTAGAACGAGCTGCCAAAGTAGCAGGTGCCAGATTCTATTATCTGAAAAATGATCTTGTGAGATTGAATCAATCACTAATTCATTATGGATTAGATTTTCTAACAAAAAAAGAATATTCACTTGTTCAACCACCATACATGATTAATCGGGAATCCATGGAAGGAGCTGTAATTGCAGATGATTTTGAAGAAGTTATCTACAAAATAGAAAATGAGGATCTATACATGATTGGAACATCAGAGCATGCCATGGCAGCAATGAGAGCAAAAGAAATTCTAGAAGGAAAAGATTTGCCTTTAAGATATGCAGGAGTTAGTCCATGTTTTAGAAAGGAAGCAGGCGCCCACGGACGAGATCAAAAAGGGATTTTCAGAGTTCATCAGTTTGATAAAATCGAACAATTTGTATTTTCAAGACCTGAAGATTCCTGGAAGGAACATGAAAGAATGTTGACAGTTGCCGAAGAATTTTATCAAAACTTGGAAATTCCTCACAGAGTGATGTTACTATCAACTGGAGACATGGGAAAGGTTTCAGCAAAAACATATGATATTGAAGCTTGGATGACAGGACAAAACGCATATCGAGAAATTGTTTCATGTTCAAATTGTTTAGATTATCAAGCAAGACGATTGAAAATTAGATTTAGAGATAAAACAAATGAAGATACTCGATACGTACATACGTTAAACAGTACCCTGATTGCTACAACAAGAATTTTAGTATCAATAATGGAGAATTTCCAGACTAAAGATGGACACATTAGAATTCCAAGTGTTTTACAGAATTACATGGGAAATCAAAAAGAGATCTAGTGATATACCCTTATATTTTGGGTTCAAAGGTCGTTAATAATTGGCACGTAGAAAAGGTCGAGTAAAGGACAAGTGGCGAGAAAAACGCTGGGTTACAGCATATGCACCAGATTCATTTAACAATGTCCCAATTGCCTATGTTCCAATTACAGACGATGAAAACACAGCAGGTAGAGTTTTAGAAGTTACATTATATGATATTCTAAAAGGAGATCCTTCACAACATCAATACAAAATCTATTTCCAAATTAACAAAGTTGATGGAGATAAGGCATCAACTATCTTCAAGAGATATGAATACTCTAAAGAATTCTTACGTAGTTTGGTGAGAAGAGGTTCATCAAAAATCAATTTTATTATAGATATTAAAACAAAAGATGGCTATATTTTCAGAGTTAAATTACTTGCTTTAACACACAGACAGCTAAATACATCTAGACAACATGCTCTCAGATTAATTGCCAGGGATGTGATTAACAAGACAATTCCAGAGATGACAATTGATCAATTTGTTCAAGCAACATGTTACAGTAAAATTAACTCAGATATTATGGCAGCATTCAAGAAAGTAATTAGAGTAAGACATGTAGGTCTAGAAAAAGTAAAATTAATCAGAACCGCAGATAAAGAAACAAAATTACTAGAAGCATAACCAACAAAAATTATTCTTTTACAATCATGGCAAATAAGATTGAAATTACAATTGATGTAATTGTTCATGCAACAGAAGACATTTCAAAAATCTTTCAAGCCTTTGAGAATATTTTAAATCTAAAAGAAGCGGATTTTGTTATTGCAAAAGTAGAAGGACATTATGAAAATCCAATAATTATGTTAAAAGCAAATATTGTAAAAAAACAGGCTCAAGAACTGATGAAGAAAATACTAAAACTATTACCAGTAAAACAAATAGATAAGTTAGTTGAAGAAATTGAGGAACGAACAGTAGATTCTAGATTTCATATGAGACTAGGCAAGCAGGAATTGATCAAAGGGAATCTAACAGTTGGAGGAGAAGATACAGTAAAATTAAAAATTCATACTCCCATTTACAACAAAAAAGACACAGTCAAAACATTTACAGAAATTTTTCAAGCTGCCAACTAGATTAAATAGGAATAAACAAGCTACTCAATTTGGGAATGAGGAAATAACAGCCGCTCCAGTCTGAGCAAAAGCTTTGAAGAGGCCGCGACGAACCGACCCCTTTTATCGATCAATAATTTTTAGAAATTGGTTTTATAGACTATTTCATGGCATTATTTTAAATACTGATAGACAAACCCCAATATCGTGGCAGATTATGATGTTATAATCGCAGGTGGAGGTCTCGCGGGCACTATTACAGCACAAGCTATTTCTCATTACTCAAATCAAAATTTAAAAATTCTAGTAGTTGACAGAAACACTGAATTTTTACCAGGTCGAAAATCATTAGCAGGATGGGTATGTGGAGATGCATGCTCTAAAGAAGCAGTCGATTTTATGTCAAAGAGAATCAAAGTAGAATGGACCAAACCAGAAATTGAACATGACGTAAAAGGGGTTATGGCATTCTCACCAGATTCAGAAACTGCAATTCCATTTGATGGTGATGGATTTATGTTAAATCGTCAAAGACTACCAGAAATTCAAAATCAAAGATGTAAAAAAATGGGAATAGAATTTGAATATGAAATTAATCTAACAGGGTTAATTTACGAGGGACAGCAAGTAGTTGGAATACAAGGAGTGGATAATAAAACAAAACAACCATTCAAGAAAACATCAAAAATTGTAATTGACGCTACAGGCGTTACATCTATGCTAAGAAACGGTCTTCAAAATTCTACTAAAGTGGAAAAAAGAATCGACAGAAGGGATTTGGAATCAACTGGAAGATACATTATGCATTTTGAAAAAGGAGAAAATAACCTAACAGAATTTGATCCAGATTATTGTATTATTCATTTAGATCAAGACATTGCTCCAGGTGGATATGGCTGGGTATTTCCAAAAGGGGAGACCAAAGTTAACATTGGGTTAGGAGTTGAGAAATCTCTTTTGGATAAAAGAAACAAGAGATTGGGTAAAAAAGATAATGTTGAATCACTGATGAAAGAGTATCTTTATAGAAACACTGCAATCAAAAATGCAAAATTATCAGAAGAACCCCAAGACATTAACAATAATTCAGGAGTATTCCAAGTTTCAGTTAGAAGACAAAACGATTGTATGGTATCAGGTGGATATATGATGATTGGAGATTCTGCATGGATGCCAAAACCAATTGATGCAGGTGGAATAGGACCAGCATTAATTGCAGGTACAATTCTTGGAAACAATGTTGCACAAGCCCTAGAAGCAAACGACATTTCAGAAGCAGGACTATGGCAATATAATTTAGATTTCATTAAAGAGTATGGATATAAAACAGCAGGACTTGAGCTGTTTAGAAGATTAGTGCAACAAATGACAAACGAACAAATCAGTTATGGTATGAAACATTTCTTAGGAAATATGGATGTAGAGTCAATTAGTAAAGGTGAGCATCCTGACTTTTCAGGATTAGGAAAACTTGGAATGCTTATCAGAGGCGTAATGAATAAAACAGTTGCAGATGGATTGCGATACACATCAAAAGAAAACCAGTGGTTGGTAGAACATTACAATGAGTATCCAAAAGATCCATCGGGATTTGATGAGTGGAATAAAACACTTCATCAGAGAATGGATGCGGCATTTACCAAAGTAGAAGCATTTGGGAAATAAGATCTAATGTTAAATATCGTTTGAATCAATCAAAACATACTTTGGAAGAAGCACAATATCTTGATTGGAATAATTCTAATGAAATACTAAACAAAGCATACGAAACAGGTCTTTTTGTGCTCATTATAGGCCCAAAAGGAACTGGGAAGACATCTCTAGTGAGAGATTTTGCTAAAAATAAGAATATCAATTTAGAATCAATTAATTTCAGTCTTAGAACTAGAGAAAGTCATTTGATTGGAACCAAAACGCTGACAGATGGAACCGTCAAATTTGATGAAGGATTACTAGTCAAATCAATGAGAACCGGAGAAATGCTTTACCTAGATGAAATTAATTCAGCAGAAGCAGATGTATTGCTCAGATTAGATGAGGCATTAGATGATAGACGTCAAATTGTGTTAAAAGAATCAACTGGAGAAACAATTAGAGCAAAAGAAAACTGGTTTGTAGTTGCAACAATTAATCCACTAACACATAGTGGAACCAAAGAATTGCCACCACAATTACTAAGTAGATTTCCAGTACGAATTAGATTAGAATATCCGCCAGAAGATATAGAATTAGAAATTGTAAAAAAACATGTTTCAGAAAATTATGAATCTGAGATAATTCAAGCAATAAAACTAGCAAACACATTAAGACAAGCAGCCGCTGTTGAAGAATTATTTTATTCGCCTAGCTTGAGGGAAACCATTGCTTTTGGAAAATTATTAGATAAAGAAATGCCACCAAGAAAAGCAGCAGAGATTGTTTTTGGAAATGTATACATGCAATGGGGAACTATTGAATATCAAAAAGTAAGTGACATCATAACTTCAATGTTTGGAAACTAAATGCAAACAATTCAACTCCAAAATGATTCTCTAATAGAGATTGGAACATTTCTAGTTAGAAGATGGTCTGAAAAAGATAACGCTATAATAGAAATTTCAGATAAAGTCGAAACTAAGACCAGATTAAAAGAAAAGAAAATAATTCTAACTCCATTGGAAAAAAGAATTGGAGATGATTTTCAAAAATATCGACAGTTTAGAACTTCATTATGGTATGAAGCCATGAGAATGAAATACTGTCAGAAAATTCTCAGCGATGATCATGCATTTGGATTTATTCTTAACACTATGGAAACTCAAAGAATTGAGAAATTGGGAAGAAAAATTTGGAGAGGCATGGACACTGAGATAATTTTTAATTATACCTACATGCTTGTTGCAAGACCACAATTGCACACAGTTTATGGTAAAGCAAGAATTGTAGAGGCATTTTATCAATATTTTATGTTTGGTGCAATTAAAGGAGACATACAAAAAAGTAATTTTGAAAAAATAAAAAAAGCATCAATATTTGCAAAAAAAATTGTTAGTCAATCAATAAAAAAAAATCAAGATACAGAATGGATTGAAAAACATGTAAGTGAAATAATCAAAATATTAGATATTGATTCTCTTCTAACAATTCCAGTATCTCTACCTTTTATGAAAGCTGGAATGGCATTATCAACAGAAGAACTACTAAAAGTGCTAAAAATAATTTCAAAAACTAAAGAGGGTGATTTAGGAACAGTTGATCCAAAATCAGTTATAAGTGGACAGGATGTTTATGACGAATACAAAGTATTGTTAGACGAAAATAAGAAAACAGAAAATAAAGGATTGACAGCTGAAACAATAGGAATTCAAGTTCCATCAACAAGAAATATTGATGAAACAACAATCTACGACATGAGTCTGATAAATGGATTAAAAATGAAATTCAAAGAGTGGAAATCAGGATGGAAAGAACAACATTTAAGATCAGGAGATGAATTTGATGAAGAGAATTATATCGATGGTCATAGACCGTTTTTTACAGATATCAGAAAATCAATTAAAACAAAGATTGTGATATTATTAGATCACTCATCCAGTATTGCACCTGATGCAATAGAATACAAAAAAGCAACATTGGCACTTTGTGAAGTATTATCTTTTCTTAAGGTAAAATTTGCAGTTTATGCATTTAGTACTGAAAATAGAGCAATGGTATGTTGGTCAATTAAACTAGAAAATGTAAAATGGAATAGTATTACAGCTAAAAGATTAGCACGGATTGTTGCCAATGGTTCAACGCCACTAGCTGAAGTATATGATAAAATGTTCCCAATTTTACAGTCAAAAAGACCAGATATTTTTTTGACACTAACTGATGGAGAACCAACGGATCCGGACGCAGTCAGAAATATGATCAAATCATTTAAAGGATTAGAAATTAATATGGTTGCCTTAGGATTAGGTCCAAACACGGTAAGGTCTACAGCAATAGCAAATAATCTAAGACATTTGGGATATGAAAAAACAATGGCAGTTAGCAGATTAAATGATATTCCAAATAAAGTTATGAGTATTTTAAAAATATAGAATTAAAACATTAGGATATTTTATATGAGTAAAATATTGATGGCATTTAGATGCAAAACATATCAGAAAACGATATCGATAAACCTCTACTTGAAAAATTTGAACGGGAAATTTGGAATAAGATACCACATTTAGATGGTGATAAAGTAGTCAATGCAACACCATTAGTTGATCTTACAAGTGATCTCATAGAATGTGCAAAAAGTATCTACAAACTAGACATGTCAGATTTAGATTTGAAAGTTTATGGAAAATTTGATGCTAACTTACTAACTGGATCAATCAAAGTTAGACCAGCAATTCACATTATGCATGATGCTATCAAGACAGGCAAATTGAAAAGCGATCAAACAATCATTGAAGCAACATCAGGTAATTTCGGAATTGCTTTAGGACAAATGGCAAAACTTGGATTAACAGTGATCTCACTTGTTTCAAGGAAATTACAAGAAGGAGTGTTTAAAGAACTAAGAAATGAAAATATCCAAATAATGGATTTGGATATGGATATTTGTCCTGCACCTGGAATGAAAGACAGTGATGCTGATGTACTAAAGGCCAAAGCTACTGCAGGCAATGTCCGTTCTCAGCTTGCAGAATTAGGTTTTGATCTTACAATTTATGACAATTCAATTTCTGAAATTGAAACACTACTTGCAGCACAAGATATTATTAATTTAGCAAAATTACTTGCAAAAATCTATGGATGTTTTTGTCCAGAACAATATGATAATGAATTAAACATCGATGCACACCAAAGAGTTACAGCAGTAGAAATTGAACAACAGTTAGAAGAAAAAGAAGATTCTCTAAAAGACTATAGAATAATGTGTGCATTTGGAACAGGTGGCACATCAGGAGGGCTAAGTAGATACATGAATGAAAAATACGGGAAAAAAGCAATACATGTAGTATTTCCGCCTGCAGGTCAAGATGTTGCAGGAATTAGAACAAAGGATAAAGCTGATGGTTTAAAGTTGTACAATCCAGACGCCTATGCAGCAGAGCATGAAGTAGATTTTGGACAAGCAAAGCACTTGCTCAAATTCTTTGTAGATAAAGGTCACAATATTGGTGAGAGTACAGCACTTGCATTGTATTCTGTTTTAGAAATGCTCAGTGATGGAGATAAGGGTAAATTTATAGTCGTAGTTGCTGACGGCATAGAGAAGTATAGGAAAAATCTAGAAGCAATGTCAAATAATCAACGTATCCAGGTCTCATTAGATGAAGCATCATCAAGTGTTCAGGAATATGATAAAATAATCTGGGTTCACACTCAATATACACCAAAAGAGGAAGGGATTGAAATGATTGCTAAATCTTTAGGAGTAGATAAAGAGAAAATTTCAATACCAAAAGCAAGTACCGTTAATCAATTATTATCAACGCAACAACTTTCTGATGAATTCAGTAAAGAGCTAGATGGTTCTAAAGGTAAATCACTGTTAATTTGTATGGCGGGAAATACATCATTGATGGCTGCTCAAGTACTTGCAAGTAAAGGGATAGTAACTGAAAGTTTGAATGGGGGAATTACGAATCTGCCTGAAGGACAAAGCAAAAATCCTAGTGAATATATTCAGATAGCCAAAGAATAAGAACTTGAAATGTCTTTCAGTATCTCAGCCATTTGCTGATCTAATTATTTCAGGCAAAAAAACCATAGAATTACGCAGTTGGAATACTAACTTTCGCGGGGAATTTTTAGTTCATGCACCATTAAAGATTAGAACAAAAGATGTTAAACGATTAAAAATCGATAAAAAATTTGTAGTGGGTAGAATTGTAGGAAAAGCTGAACTTTATGATGTGAAAAAATATGATTCAAAAAAAAAGATCAGAGAAGATAAAAAATTTCATCATGCAGAAAAAGATTTTCAAAATAAAACATTTGGATTCATGTTAAAGAATCCAAAATTATTTAGAATTCCAATTCCGTGGAAAGGTCAATTAGGATTCTTTGATGTAGAGATTCCAAAAACTAAAATCAAAAACAAAGAGATAGTATCAGATATCATAGATGAAGAATATCGTTATCAATGGATAGGACATCATTAGAAAATAAAAAAATCTCAGGAAAATTTGACTAGTATATATAAAGGTCATATATAAAGTCCCTCGTCATGCCTCAAACAAAGCCTATTGTTAGTGTTGAAAACGTTGTTGCATCAGCATCAGTAGACCAAAAAATAGATTTGATTGAAATCACTGAAAAATTTCCAGATACTGAATATCATCCGGAACAATTTCCAGGACTTGTTTTTAGATTAACTAATCCAAGAACTGCAACACTAATCTTTAGAACAGGAAAAATGGTATGTACAGGAGCTAAATCCGAAGATATGGCAATAAAAGCTGTCAATACAGTTGTTCAAAAGCTACGCAAAGGTAAAATCAGAATAAAAAAAGATGCAGTAATTACAGTTCAAAACATAGTTGCAGCAATTAATCTTGGTGGAAAAATACATTTAGAAAAAGCTGCAAGAACATTACCAAGAAGCATGTATGAACCAGAACAATTTCCAGGATTAATTCACAGAATGCTTGATCCAAAAACTGTGATATTGTTATTTGCATCAGGAAAACTAGTGTGTACAGGAGCTAAAAAAGAATCAGATGTGTATCGTTCTATTCATAATTTGCATGCATTATTAGAAGAAAAAACTCTAATGATTTATGATCAATGATTTTGATTATTTTAGAAATTGACTAAAGATATTTTTGAGGATGAAAAGATCAAGTTAACTCCCGAAACAGGATTTGATTTAATTGGCATTGATTATTTTGCAGAGCCAGGTAATCAATTGTATATGATAGAGCATTTTGAAATGTATCAAGACGCTCTAAATGCAAAAAAAGACAGAAAAAATCAAGATGAATATTTTATACTGTACAAGGGTACAGGCAGTGAATTTTTCTGCAGATAAATCAGAAAAATCATAGAACTTTACTAAAGTTTACAACCTTGCTCATCATTTAGTTGAGACTTGGGCATAATTAATTCTAATTTTTGAGTCAATTCTCAAATTATTCAAATGGAAAAGCTAAGGATCTTATCATGTTTTGTTCATTGGAATGTCAAAACAAATGAAAATTCCTAGGCGAGATTCTGTCGGAATCATTTCTTATCGTGTTACATTTGGTGGGAATGTTGTCTTTGTATGAGAAAGTATTCAGATCTGGCAGGAACCGTAGGGTGATGCCAGTAAGAGAATTATACAATGTCAAATCATTTGTGTTGGTTTGTGTTCTTGTGTATCAGTTGACAGTGTATTACAACTGTATAATTGGGGCAGAGAATATCCGATTTGTGAAGAGAATGCTTTACTGTTAGGAAATCCCTGAGAATTATTTTTGTAAATAATTATGCCCAAGTCTCAGATATTTACAGTGATGATGCAAGTAAACAAAACAAGTTCATTGTATATCGTGAATACATGAATGAAATTAGTATAGAAAAATTACGAGATTTGATAGACTCACACTGGAAAGAATTTGAAAATATTATACAGTAAATGAAAATGTGTCAGATGTTGTTTCTTTGCCATTATCTACTTTAACAGTATAGGTACCAGAGTTTTCCCATCCAGGACCTCCTGCAATAGCTAAAGTTGAAAATTCTCCATTATTTTTCAATGAGATTTTTTCAGTCCATACAAGTTCATTATTTTGATTTTCAATTGAAAGCGTTACAGTGCCACTAGTGTCAGATATTCCACTAATTGAAATTAAATCCTTGTTCTCATATGATTTTAAATCAGTTTGAATAGAAAATAAGACAGGCGTAGTGTTTATTGGAGGAATGGTTTTAGCAGGACCGTCAATAAAACCACCAATGGAGGCCGTAGCTGCAATAATTATTACTAAAGCTAGACCACCAATACCAAACATGATTTTTTTCTTTTTTGGTTTAGAATATGATATCTGTGGTGGTGTTTGAAGTGATTGTTGTTGAATAGATGAAACTTTAGGTAAAAGTACATCAGGAATTACAGGTTTTTCTTCACTAGTGAGGATAAATGCAGGTTTTTTACCTAGGTGTTTTTCAGCTAGTTTTGTAACATAATTTCTTTCATAATTACTGATTAGTTCATTATTTTCACATGCTCTAAAAATTTGTTTTAGAATTCTATCATCCCCAAAATCCTTATCCAAAAGAGCCTTTACATCATCCAATAATGAATCTGTCATGTGTATTTTCTTTTTAATTCATTATTTATGAATATATGTTAAAAAGCTACTTTGCATAGATCTTTTGCGCTTGTATTATGACAGTTCGAATGTAATCTTTGGCAGTAGAATCAGTAACTCCCATTTGTTTGGCTCTTTGATATAGATCATTTTCTTTAGGATTTATCAAATAACATTTTAAAAGATAGTTTAGTCTATGAGATCGTCTTTCATCATTTTTCATAATTTTATTTTTCTTTAACACTAAAAAGCTCAGAGGATAATGATATAACCAATTGATGTAATAGTATCATAAAATTTGAATAAAAACATATGATCTTTTTTAAATAATACCTAAAAATAAATGCAAATGAAACGAATTGAAGCAACGATTCAAGGCAATAAAATAGGTGCTGTATCTGATGCAATAAACGATATTGTTGGCGGATTTACCATTTTAGAAGGTAATGGCAGAGGTTCTGGAGTAAGACAAGAAATTAGATCAGGCAGAGGTACTGGCACTGTAACTGCAGAATACAATAAAGTTGCAACTGTTAGTACAATTGTTGATGACGCAGATGTGGAAAAAGTTTCAACAGCAATTGCTGATGCATCTTATACTGGAAAAGGTGGAGATGGGATTATTGTTGTATCTGATGTAGAAAGCGTTTTGAATATCGCATCTAAAAAGAGTGGTTCTGAAGCCCTCTAATTATTTTCTTTTACTGAAATAACACATATCATAATCAATCAAAATTTAACTGCTGAGAGGCTTACTACTTCCTCTCAGGACGTTATCCCTTTGGGGGACATGTTTGTTTGAAGGGATAATTAGATATTGCAATTTAAGTATAAAAGCAAGGGATTTTGATGTATCATTGTTGCCCATCAATACCCATCAACGTTAACGTTGATCTAATTTTAGGGATTTTTCTGATCTTCCAAGTTATGGTTTCACGTAGCGTTTCAACTTGACTAGATTCTACCTTGGCCAAGATATCATATGCACCAAAGGTACCATGTACTTCAACAACACCTTCAATTGATTTTAATTCTGAAATTACTGCTTCTTCAGAACCTAATTCACAGTTTATGAGAACATAAGCTGCTGCCAATTATGATTTTACTCCTATTTTCATGTTTAAAATGCACCCTTGAAATATATAAGAATAGTTTAATTCGCTTAAAAATTTAACATGAAATTCAGTGATATTATAAACAAATATAAAGTAATTTGAAAGAATTTATTAAATTCTTAAGGTGAGGCATATGCATTGTTCATTATTTTTTCTAGTTCTTCAATGTTTTTGGAGAAAGTGATTTTGGAACGAAGTTTTGAACCACCTTTCACACCTTTTGTGAATCTCATAGCTTGTCCCTTGATATTTGCAAATTTTATTTTGTATTTGGTTGTGAGATGTAAATAATCAAAAAAAGAATCCAGTCTGTCTTTGAATGTATATTCTTGATAAGAATTGGTTTTTAGAAAATCATTGATTTGCTCAAAGATGAATGGATTGCCCATTGCACCTCTACCAATCATTACATAATCACAATTAGTATTATCAAACATTGTTTTAGCATCTTCAGGTGTTGTGATATCACCATTTCCAACAATTGGAATGTTAGAATTTTCTTTTAATTCTTTAATTAAATCCCAATCAGCAATTCCAGAATAGCCTTGGCTAACAGTTCTTGGATGAAAAGTAATCATTTCAATGCCTTCATCTTCTGCAATTTCTGCAATTTTTCGAAAGAGAAATTTACTAGCATCTGTAACTCCTGAGCGGATTTTTAGGGTCACAGGTTTTTTCACAGCATTAGTAAGAGTACTAAAAATTTGTTGTGTTAAATTAACCTCTTGTAAGAGGGCACCTCCAGCCATCTGTTGTGTAATGTGAGGTGCAGGACAACCCATGTTATAATCAATTATATCAAAATAAGGTTCTACAATCTTTGCTGCTTTTTCTAATGCTAAAAGATCAGAACCAAATAGCTGTACTGAGAGAGGACGTTCTTCATCAGAGTATTCAAGAAAATCTTGAATAGTTTTCATTCTTTCTTTGAGTTGATTTTCTTTTGCAATAATACTATGAATATTTGTAAATTCTGTAACAACTAATCCAGCTCCCATTTTTTTACATTGTAAACGAAGGGCAGGATCGCTTACACCTGCCATAGGAGCCAAAAATGCAGGACCGGAGAATTTTGGAAGCATATTGAAATTTTACAAATTCAATATATCTAGTATTTCAAAGATAGTAGAGGGGGGACCCTATTAGTTATCTGGACAGCCATCTGAATCACGGTCACCATCATAATCCTCAGCATCAAGAGGGCACAAATCGTCATCGTTGATAATGTTATCTAGATCATCATCATGGGCAAATCGCTGTTGTTCTGGGGCAGTATCAGGACATCCATCATGATCGTTGTATTTGTTCCAAGTTTCAGGGTTTGTTGGACATGAATCAATTCCATCATAATATCCATCACCGTCAGAATCAACTCTTGTAGGAGCTGTTGATTCTGCTGCCAATACATCAGGGCAGCCATCCCAGTCTAGATATCCATTAAAATTCTCTTGTTCTGTAAGACAGGCATCTTTTCTATCATCAATTCCGTCACCATCAGTATCTGTAAAGATGTATGATGGGATAACAGTATCAATCGAGTCTGGGCAGCCGTCTTCATCTTGATAAAAATTGTGAGTTTCAGGCTCTAGAGGGCAAATATCAGAAACATCTACTATACCATCCATGTCTGAATCAAGTGTAAGTGTGAACTTGTCTGGGCAGCCGTCACCGTCTTTGAATTGGTTAAATGTTTCAGGTTGTGCAGGACATAAATCATGAATATCAAGTATTCCATCTCCATCTGAATCAATGACTAATCTGTTATCAGAGATTAGATCTGGGCAGCCGTCTTCATCTTGGAATCTATTGTAAGTTTCTCTAACAGTAGGACAATCATCAACATTGTCAGTTACTCCATCAAAATCAGCATCTCCAAATGAGTCGTATGCTACAGTATCTGGGCAGCCGTCTTCATCTTGGAATTGATTATACCTCTCACCAAGAGTTGGACATGCATCAAACTCATCTGGAATTCTATCATAATCTGAATCAGGTAATGCAGATTTGGAAAATCCTGGAATGTCAGGGCAGCCGTCTGTGTCTAAGAAATTATTATAGTTTTCTGGTTCATCAATACATTGATCCCATCTATCATCAATTCCATCTTCATCGGCATCAGGGAATATGTAAGAAGAAACTATAGAACTTGATGAATCAGGGCAGCCATCACCATCTTTGAAAAAGTTATAAGTTTCAGGTTTTGACGGACATCCATCAAATATGTTCAATATTCCATCCATGTCAGTGTCAAGAACAGAGTCATCATTATCAGGGCAGCCGTCTGTATCTAAGAAATTATTATAACTTTCTGGTTGATTTGGACATAAATCTAAATTATCAACAATTCCATCACCGTCAGAATCATAAGTAAATGAATCATCTGCAACTAAATCCGGACAGCCGTCTGTATCTTGGAATTTATTCCAAGATTCTTTAGAATGAGGACACAAATCAAGTTGATCTGGAATGCCGTCACCGTCAAAATCACCGGTAGTTAAAAATTCTAATTCATCAGGACATCCATCCTCATCTTGGAATTTATTAAAATTTTCACGTTCTAATGGACATACATCTACTGAATCAAGAATACTATCATAATCTGAATCAATTAGTCCTTCAGAAAATGAACCAGGAACATCGATACAGCCATCCCAGTCTAAAAAGCCATTATAATTTTCAGGTTCATTAATACATTGATCCCATCTATCATCAACACCATCTCCGTCAGTATCTGGAAACGTGTATGTAGGATTTACTGTATCAACAGTATCAGGACAGCCGTCTTCATCTTGATAGAAATTATAAGTTTCAGATTCTAATGGACAAATATCAAATGAATCAGAAATTCCGTCTTGATCAGTATCCTTTAGAGTTAAAGCATCATCTGGGCAGCCGTTTTTATCATCAATACCATTAAATGTTTCAGGTTGAGTTGGACATAA
This sequence comes from Candidatus Nitrosopumilus sp., assembly GCA_965205675.1. Lineage (GTDB taxonomy): Archaea > Thermoproteota > Nitrososphaeria > Nitrososphaerales > Nitrosopumilaceae > Nitrosopumilus. The sequence continues at coordinate 271,412 of OZ242186.1, read as the reverse complement.
ATCCATGAAATCAGGATAGCCGTCACCGTCAGTATCTGCAGTGCCTTTAGAGTCAACCGATGACAAATCAGGACAACCGTCCTCATCTTGGAATTTATTGTAAGTTTCTTTTACAGTTGGACAATGATCAAGATGGTCTTGTATTCCATCATAATCAGCATCATACCATGGAACAAAATCTGCTGGACAACCGTCAATATTATCACCATATTGTGGATCATAATCCTCTAGAAGATGAGGACATAAATCCAAGTTGTTTGGAACTCCATCACCGTCAGTATCAATTTCATTATTAGCATAAATGCTGTTTGGCATCATACCAATAGTAGAAGTTAATAAAAGCAAAAATCCTAAAAGATATTGTTTTTTCATTCTTTCTCTGACACCGCTATTATCAAGTATTTATTAAGTCTCACGTTAAATAGATTCTTTTAAAGAATGGGAATCAGGAAGATTATGGATCTGGACAACCATCTGAATCACGGTCACCATCATAATCCTCAGCATCAAGAGGACACAGATCGTCATCGTTGATAATGTTATCTAGATCATCATCATGGGCAAATCGCTGTTGTTCTGGGGCAGTATCAGGACATCCATCATGATCGTTGTATTTGTTCCAAGTTTCAGGGTTTGTTGGACATGAATCAGTAGCATCAGCATATCCATCACCGTCAGAATCTATAGAAACAGGGATAGTTGATTCTGCTGCCAATACATCAGGGCAGCCGTCATGATCTAGATAATCATTATAGTTTTCTGGCTCATCAATACATGAATCCCATCTATCTTCAACACCATCTCCGTCAGTGTCAGGGAATTGATATCGTGTATCAAGGGAATCAGATGTATCAGGGCAGCCGTCTGAATCAAGGTATTTGTTATAAGTTTCAGGTTCTAGTGGGCAAGTATCAGAGATGTCGGGAATGCCATCACCGTCAGTATCTAAAGTAGAAGATTGTTTGTCAGGGCAGCCGTCTGTATCTAAGAATCCATTAAATGTTTCAGGTTGAGTTGGACAATGATCAATAACATCTGAAATGCCGTCACCGTCAGTATCTGCAGTAAATGTGTCATTATCTACATGATCAGGACAGCCGTCTGAATCCTGGAATTGATTGTAAATTTCTTTTACAGTTGGACATTGATCAAGATGGTCTTGTATTCCATCATAATCAGCATCACCAATTGTTTGATAATCAATACTGTCAGGACAGCCGTCATCATCTTGGAAGCCATTGTGTCTTTCAGCTAATGTAGGACAAGCATCTAAATGATCTGCCAGGCCATCATAGTCAGCATCAAGTATATCGCCAATAGTAGTTCCAGGTGTATCAGGGCAGCCGTCATGATCTAGATAATCATTATAGTTTTCTGGCTCATCAATACATGAATCCCATCTATCATCAATTCCATCACCATCAGTGTCAGGGAATTGATAAACTGAATCTAAAATATTAATATTATCAGGGCAGCCGTCATGATCTAAATATTTGTTGTAAGTTTCTTTTACAGTTGGACAATCATCTGCAAAATCGAAGATACCATCAAAGTCTTGATCAGATGTAAAGTCATTATCAGGGCAGCCGTCTGTGTCTTGCATTCCATTGTAGGTTTCAGGTTGAGTTGGGCAATGATCTACGTTGTCAATTATTCCATCACCATCAGTGTCAAATACAAATTTGTTATCAGCTATATGATCAGGGCAGCCGTCTGTGTCTTCAAATTGATTATAAGTTTCAGGACTAAATGGACAAGAATCATTTCGGTCTAAAATTCCATCACCGTCAACATCGCCAGTTATTTGTAATTGTAATACATCTGGACAACCATCACTGTCCTGGAATTTATTGTAATTTTCACGATCTAATGGACATTCATCTACATCATCAAGAATTCCATCATAATCAGCATCAGGTGCTTCTTGAGAAGTAACTCCAGGCATATCAGGGCAGCCGTCATGATCTAGATAATCATTATAGTTTTCTGGCTCATCAATACATGAATCCCATCTATCTTCAACACCATCTCCGTCAGTGTCAGGGAATTGATATCGTGTATCAAGGGAATCAGATGTATCAGGGCAGCCGTCTGAATCAAGGTATTTGTTATAAGTTTCAGGTTCTAGTGGGCAAGTATCAGAGATGTCGGGAATGCCATCACCGTCAGTATCTAAAGTAGAAGATTGTTTGTCAGGGCAGCCGTCTGTATCTAAGAATCCATTAAATGTTTCAGGTTGAGTTGGACATAAATCCATGAAATCAGGATAGCCGTCACCGTCAGTATCTGCAGTGCCTTTAGAGTCAACCGATGACAAATCAGGACAACCGTCCTCATCTTGGAATTTATTGTAAGTTTCTTTTACAGTTGGACAATGATCAAGATGGTCTTGTATTCCATCATAATCAGCATCATACCATGGAACAAAATCTGCTGGACAACCGTCAATATTATCACCATATTGTGGATCATAATCCTCTAGAAGATGAGGACATAAATCCAAGTTGTTTGGAACTCCATCACCGTCAGTATCAATTTCATTATTAGCATAAATGCTGTTTGGCATCATACCAATAGTAGAAGTTAATAAAAGCAAAAATCCTAAAAGATATTGTTTTTTCATTCTAAGATCTCCTATTGGTCAGGACAGCCGTCATGATCTCGGTCACCGTCATAATCCTCAGGTTCGAATGGACACATGTCATTTTCATTAATAATATCATCTAAGTCAGCATCATGTTTGTATCTTGATTGTTCTGGTACAATATCAGGGCAGCCGTCACGATCATTGTATTTGTTCCAAGACTCTTTTTCATGTGGACAGAGATCAGATTCGTCAGTTATGCCATCTCCATCACTATCAATGAGAACATTTCCAATTGGAATAGTATCAGGACAACCGTCATAATCTACATATTTATTCCAAACTTCACTTTGTTCTGGACACACGTCCATTACATCTGGAACACCATCACCGTCAGAATCTGGCTGAATATTATCAGAATCAGGACAACCGTCCTCATCTTGGAAGCCATTATAATTTTCAGCAACTAATGGACAATCATCAGAAACATCATCAATTCCATCATTATCAGAATCTACTACAAACGAATCAGCTATATAGTCAGGACAGCCGTCATCATCTTGGAATTTATTGTAAGTTTCTTTGGCACTTGGACATGCATCAATATCATCTGGAATTCCATCATCGTCTCGGTCATTCTTTGGAATATAGTCATCAGGACAACCGTCTAAATCTAGAATATCATTATAGGTTTCTGGTTGATTTGGACAATGATCATTATAATCATTAATTCCGTCATTATCAGTGTCAGGAGTTCCTTTGTTATCTCCAACATAATCAGGACAGCCGTCCTCATCTTGGAATTTATTATAAGTTTCAGGAACTAGTGGGCATTGATCAAATTCATCATCAATACCATCAAAGTCTGAGTCTATAGTAGTAGTAAAGTCAGGATAATCAGGACAACCGTCCTCATCTTGGAAGCCATTGTATCTTTCTCTATCAAGAGGGCATTGATCTATACCATCTAAAATTCCATCAAAGTCAGAATCAGGTTCAGATGTGTTATCGGGGCAACCATCATGATCTTGATAACGATTCCATGTTTCTTCAGCTGAAGGACATAAATCTAAGCTATCACGAATTCCATCACCGTCAGAATCTAATACAGAAACATCTGGACAACCGTCTAAATCTTGATAATCATTCACAGTTTCAGACTCTAAAGGACATTTGTCATTCAAATCAGGAATTCCATCACCATCAAAATCTAATCCTAGTAATCCAGAACTACCTTCTGGACAGCCGTCGTCATCTTCTATATTGTTGTAATTTTCTTTAGCGGTAGGACATGAATCCAAACTGTCTGGGATTCCATCTAAATCTCTATCGCTACTAGTATCATTATCTGGACAGCCGTCTCTATCAAATACACCATTGAAAGTTTCTGGTTGGTTTGGACATAAATCTGAAAAGTCATTAATTCCATCACCGTCAGAATCTGGAACTTCTTTGTTAGAACCTACAAAGTCTGGACAGCCGTCTGCATCTTGGAATTTATTGTAAGTTTCTTTTACAGTTGGACATTGATCAACACTGTTAAGAATTCCATCAAGATCTGAATCATTATCACTAGTATAAGGAGGGATATCAGGACAGCCGTCTGCATCTTGGAATCCGTTATATCTTTCAGGATCTAATGGACAAGAATCATCGGCATCCACAATTCTATCACCATCTGTATCATTTAGTGTACCATCAAATGAAGGAACTGCATCAGGGCAACCGTCATAATCTGCAAAACGATTAAAAGTTTCAGGATATTCAGGACAAATATCAAATTGATCAGCTATTCCATCGCCGTCTTTATCATTAAATGAAGAATCCAATGCGACATCAGGGCAACCGTCTGTGTCTCTGTAACCATTATACGTTTCTGGTTCTGATATACACAAATCAATTTTGTCTTGAATGCCATCATTATCAGAATCTACAAAACTTGAATCGTTAACTGAATCAGGGCAACCGTCCTCATCTTGGAATTTATTATAAGTTTCAGCACTTAGTGGACATTCATCAGTAAAATCTAAAACACCGTCTAAATCTCTATCACCAGAACCATAAGAATCAGGGCAACCGTCTCTATCTAAAACACCATTGAAAGTTTCTGGTTGGTTTGGACACAAGTCTACTAAATCAATAAATCCATCACCGTCAGAATCAGATGCACCTCCACTTCCACTTCCAGGAAGCGTATCAGGGCAACCGTCCTCATCTTGGAATTTATTATAATGTTCTTTCAAATTTGGACATGCATCAATATGATCTTCTATTCCATCATAATCTTCGTCATACCATGGAACAAAGTCTGATGGACATCCATCAATGGTTCCTTCATAATCTTCTTGTAAATTAGGACATGCATCTATGGAATCATCAATATCATCACCATCCAAGTCATAAGCAAAAACAGGGTTAATTGGCATACTGGTTAATGTGGCTACAAGTAACAATAGGAATGACAAAGAGTGTATTTTTTTCAAAGCCTAAAAATACGTCGAGGATCCAGTTATTAAACCTCACTCTAGAATCGACTGAAAATATCAATAGTTTTGAGAAAAGTTTCCATGTTGGACAAAAAAACTCGATCAATTTAAGTAAACCAGAACACGATCTGAACTCATGAGCTGTTCTGGAGAAACTGTTGAAGAAGAAGAATTAATTCAGATCAGACCTGCAATATCTGCACAACTGAAAAAAGCAAAATATGGTGTAGCAGATCATTCAACTGTAGGACTTTGTCATTGGACAAAAAAATCATTCAAGCATGAGGGTAATTGTTACAAACACAAGTTTTATGGAATTTCAACTCATAGATGTATGGAGTTTTCTCCTGCTGGCATGTATTGTGAAAATAGATGTGTGTATTGTTGGAGACCAATGGAGTTTTATGATTCAATACAAATGAAACCAGAACAAGTTGCAGAGCCAGAACAAATCCTAACAAAGTTAATGGGTGAAAGAAAAAAACTGATCAACGGATTTTATGGTGATTCAAGAAACGATAAACAAAGATTAGATGAATCTTTATTGCCTGCTCATTATGCAATTTCACTTTCTGGAGAACCTACAATGTATCCTAAACTTCCAGAACTAATTAAATATCTAAAATCATTTGAAGCAACAAAATCAATTTTTCTTGTAACAAATGGACAAGAACCAGACATGATTCAAAAATTACAAGAAGAGGATGCATTACCAACACAATTGTATCTATCAACAAATGCTGCAGACTATGAATCATTTATGAGAATAAACAAACCAAGATATGATGATTCATGGGAAAGATGGAATAGAACACTTGACATGTTAAAGGATTTGAATACTAGAACAGTATTAAGAATCACTTTGATTAGAGATTACAATGATCAAAAGGAAGTAATTCCAACATTTGCAGAAATGTTTAGGAAAGCTAGCCCACACTTTATTGAAATTAAATCATATATGCATATTGGACGTTCAACGAACAGATTAGAGCGTAAAAATATGTTAGAGATGGAAGAAATAAAAAAATTTAGTGAAGAAATTGCTAAACAAAGTAAAATATTTTCAATAATGGATGAAAGTATTGTTTCACGAATCTCAATATTACAAAATAACAAACGACATATTGATCGTTTTATTCCTACTTATGCAAATACCATTTAGAAAATTTTCTTAACGCTTTGTATCTATGAGATAGTTCATTTTTGACATTCATTTCAGCAAATGTTTTTTTTGAATTATTTGGAACAAATATAGGATCATATCCCCAACCTTTTCCTTTTTGAATTCTAGATATTTTTCCATTTAGTTTTCCATCAAAAGATTCTAGAATTGTTTTATCGCAATAAGTTATAATGGAGATAAATTTTGCCTTTCTGTTATTTTTTAACAAATTAAGAATTCCTTTATTTCCGATTGTTTTAAAAATATATGATGAGTAAGGACCTGGAAAACCTTCAAGAGAATCAATGAACAAGCCATCATCTTCAATTATGATGGGTTTTTTGAATTTAGAAAATGCATCTCTTGCTTTGTTTAATGCAATATCATGAAGGGAGTTTGATTGGATTTCTTCTAGATCGGATTTTAAAAATCCAAGATTAATTCCAGAACAATCTAGAATATTTTTAGCTTCATGATATTTGTTAATATTTGAAGATACAAAAAATAGATCAAATGACTTGTGCATATCTACCACGACTCTCAATCTCTAAAACTAATTTAGTTATTTGAGTATAGTATGCATATCCAACTATGGATTTGTATCCATTTAGGAAGTTTTTCCATGAATACTGCATAATTTTAGCATGTGCACTGTTGAGAATTTCCTTGATTAATCTTAGATCAACAGCATGATCTTCAGGTTTTACTGAGATTTGAGACAATCCAAAATCAATTACAAATACAGTATTGTGAAATAAAATAAAATTTGAAGTTGTCAGATCTCCATGCATTACTCCATTTTTGTGTAAAGTGCCAACTAGTTTACCAATATTTTTTGATAGCTTAATAATTTTAGAATCAGACAAGTCATGAACAGGTTTTCCAGGAATTTCTTGCATCATTATTGATGTTTTTTTTAAATTTACAAAATAAACAAGAGGAGTGGGAATTCCAAAAGATTTTACATGTGAAAGCATTTGAGATTCTTTGATTGTTCTTTGCTTACGAATTTTTAAGTCTAATGAAGGATTTCGATAAGTTTTGATTTTTCTAATTTTTAATATTGCATTAGAATTTTGCCATTTAGTTTGATATATGTCGGCTTCAGCTCCTTTTTTGATTAATTTCATTAACATTATATCCAAAGGAATTCAATAAAAATTAATCATGGATGAAGGAGAAAAAAGAATCAAACAAGAAGATTGTAGTGAAGACAAGTTAGGTGCAGGAATTTTAACATTGACAAACAAAAGATTGGCTTTTGATAAAACTAATGCAAGAATAATGGATTTTTCTAAACATTTTGGAGAAACTGTATTAGATACTACATTAGATAAAATAACAAAAACATGGAAAGAAGGATTGCTAATGAAAAAAGTATGTTTTACAGCAAAAACAGAGAAAGGAGAACAAACTTTCAAGTTTGGAGTTTTCAATACTAAAGATTGGGTTAAAACAATTGATGGAGCTATTAGTGAGAATAAAAGCTAGTATTCAACTTTAACAGAATCTAATCTCCAAGACTGAGTAACAAACGTATCTTTTATTGGAACACCTTGTTTTATTTGAGATTCCAATAAGCCAGTCCAACATATTTGGCTTCCACAATCTCCAGCATATTTTAATGGAACTACAAAAAATTTGCAACCATGTCGCTTACACACATCATTTAGCATTTCGGATAGTCGTTTGTTAGCAGCAACTCCTCCCACTATCATTAATTCCTTTTTTCTTGTAAATGATAAAGCACGTTCTACTGTCTCACTGATCATGGCAAACGCAGTTTCTTGAAGTGAATAACATGCATCAATCTTATTTTTTGAAGATATGGATTTAGTTGCAGACAATAATCCAGAAAAAGATACATCATTTCCTTTAACAGAATATGGTAAAGTTATGTAATTAGAAGAAGTGTTTGCCAATTCTTCAATGTTTTTTCCACATGGAGATGCAAAACCTATGAAACGTCCAAATTGATCAAGTAACTGCCCCAGAGTAATATCCAAAGTTTCTCCAAACACCCTCCATTGTTTATTCAGAAAAGCCAAAAGCATTGTATGACCACCAGAAACTAAAAGTACCAAAGGATTAGTTGAGCCAGTTAACAGTTTTCCTAATTCAATGTGCCCTATTGCATGGTTAACTGGATATATTGGAATGTTGTAAAAAGATGACAAAGATCTTGCAACTACAGCACCTACACGTAAACATGGACCCAAACCAGGTCCTGCGGCATAAGAAACAATATCTAAATCTTTGACAGTTACATTTGCTTCTTGTAGACATTCAGATAATACTACTGAACTATTCTCAATATGATGCCTAGATGCTTCACGAGGATGAATTCCTTCACCTTCCGCAGGACGATAAATTTTTCTAATATCTGAAAGGATTTTTCCTTTTTTTCCATTTTTTTTAATTATAGCACAGGAAAATGTATGAGCTGTACTCTCAATTCCCAGACCTAACATATCAACCATGACTTGATGTAGAAACAATTTTGATTACATCGCCATTTTTGAGTTTTTGATCTCCACTGATTCTTTGCTTAGTTTTACAATCTATAGCATGTAAAAATCCCTTTGCAATATCTGCATGAATTAAACTTGCTAAATCTTTGGCCGTAGAGTTTTGTGGAATTAATTTTGCATCAGGCAGAATAACTCCATTTTTGTTTGTAAGTTTTGTTTCATCCTCAACAGGATATACAACGATAAATTGTAATAAATCAAAAACTGCAGTATTTAAAATTCTTTGAATTCCAGTTGAATTAATTTTTGAAAAAACAGATTTTACTAAATCCAGAGCTTTTTGTTGTGGTGGAGGTATTTCTTTTCCATCAACAGGAGTAAATCCTTCATCGCCGGGAGAATAGTTTACAATGCCAGCTTTGGAAGCTTTACGCAAGAGTAATTCAGTTTCAGCACTACATAGAATTACATTCTCAGAAATTTGTTTGGTTATATCAAGATCTTTACAAAGATCTGCTTTGTTTGCTGCAATAACCATAGGTTTTGTACTATTACGTAATTCTTTTGCAAAAATTTCAATATCATTTTGTGACCATTCTTTTGGATTTTTAGCCATGAATCCTAATTTTTGGAGAATTTCTTGAACTTGAAAATCCTTAATGCTCAATCCTGAAAATCTTTTTGAAATACCATCAGTTAGTTTCGCACGTTTTTGATCTATTTCACGGGTAATTTTATCCCATTCTCGTCTTAAAATATCTGTAAACCATTGATCAAATTCATCTTGAACAAAAGCAATGTCTTCTAAAGGATCATGACTTCCAACTGAAACAGGTTGACCTTGGATATCAGTTGTTCCTGCAATATCAACTACATGAATTAAGACTTTAGCTTGTCTTGCATCATCAAGAAATTGATTTCCCAATCCTTTACCTTCATGTGCTCCTGGAACCAATCCAGCAACATCAATTAGTTTTACAGGAATAAAACGTGTGCCATTTACACATAATTCAGTTTGATGTTTAATTTCAAAATGTTTGCAAGCACAATTGACGTTAACATATGCTACTCCAATGTTTGGATCAATTGTAGTAAAAGGAAAATTTCCCGAGGCGACTAAAGTTTCAGTAGCAGCTGAAAAAAAGGTTGACTTTCCAACATTTGCTTTTCCTAATAAACCAATTTGCAATACTCTCAAAAATTCAATTCTACTTATTAGTATTGCAGAAATCATTTAATCTAATTAATCGGAATTTCATATAATGTCAATAGTAATCACAGGCAATCCAGGAGTTGGAAAACACACACTTGCAAAAAAAATTTCCAAGAGAATGAAATTATCAATCATAGATATCAACAAAATTGCAAAAGATTCAGGATTATTTAAAAGAAATAATGATACAAACGACATAGATGTTGAAGAACTTGAAAAAATACTAAAACAGAAAACATCTAAGAACAATGTAATTGTGGGACATTTAGCACCATATGTTTTAAAAAAAGAACAAGTAAAGATAATGATCGTGTTAAGAAGAAATCCATATGATCTGATTTCAGTTTATAAAGATAGAAAATATTCAGAAAAAAAAATTATTGAAAATATAGGTAGTGAAATTTTAGGAGTTATCACTAATGATGCAATAAATAAATTTGAAGAAAAAATATTTCAAATTAATGTAAGTGAAAAGACGATTATAGAAGTTGTAGAGAACACAATAAAAGTAATCATGAATGAGAGAGGTAATGAAGAAGTAGACTGGTTAGAATTAGTGAAAGAAAATAATGATTTAGGGAAATTTTTTGTTGATTGATTAAATAACGCCTTTGAATGGATGTAATTACTTGTTTGAAATATCTAAAACAGATTTAGCTGGAAGAATCGGCACTCTTTATACCAATCATGGTAAAATTGAGACTCCTGCATACGTTCCTGTTATTCATCCAGTTAAACAAACAATTCCATCTAAAAAAATTCGAGAGATTGGTTTTGATTTAGTAATTACTAATGCATACATTACAAGAAACAATTATGGCGATAAGGCAATTAAAAAAGGAATACACGAAATAATTGATTTTGACGGAGGAATCATGACAGATTCTGGAGGATATCAAGTTCTTGAATATGGGGATGTAGATGTATTACCGCCAGATATGGCAAATTTTGAAAAAGGCATCTTAACTGATTTTGCAATTCCACTTGACAAGCCAACAGGATATGGAATGCCGATTAAAAAAGCAGAAGCATACGTCAAACATACTCTAAATGTTTGTAAACAAACACTTGGTAATAGTGCAAATAATGGTCAAATTTGGATAGGTCCAATTCAAGGAGGAGAGCATTTTGAGCTCGTTGGAAAATCTGCAAAAAGTTTAGTCAGGATGGGATTTCAAATGTTAGCATTAGGAAGCCCAGTTGAATTTATGGAATCGTACGAGTATAGGTTATTAGCACAGATGATTGTGGCTGCAAAAAAACAAATACCACATTCAATTCCATTGCATCTTTTTGGTGCAGGTCATCCCCTTACAATTCCATTTGCAATAGCCTTAGGATGTGACACATTTGATTCAGCATCTTACATGTTATATGCTAAACAATTAAGATACATTACAGATGATGGTACTCGTTATTTATCAGATATTTCCGTATTCCCATGTAATTGTGAGATATGTTCAAAATATACCCCAGATGAGTTTCGTCAATTAAAGGCTATTGAAAAAATCAACGAATTGGCAATTCATAATTTGTGTGCAATTAAACTAGAAGTAGATAAAGTCAAACAAGCAATCCACGAAGGAAGATTATGGGAATATGTAATTAAAAAGGCCAGGGCCCATCCAAAACTATTTGAAATGATTGAGGTAATGACTGAAAATTATGAATTTTTAGGATTAAGCACTCCTAAATTCAAAGAAAGAGCAATTTTCTTATTTGACAGAGAAGATCAATACAGACCAGAAGTTCAATCATTTCATAAAACAGTTAGAAGATTCAGATCAAAGAAAAAGAAATTAATCATTACAAAAGAGTCCAGTACAAAGCCAGGATATTTATCTCGTCAGTATATTGGACTAGGAAAAAAACTCAAAGATTTTGACTCATTCCAAATTTGTCAATACAATCCAATACTAGGATTAATACCAATTGAAATTTCAGATATTTTTCCAACAGCACATCATGAAACTGCCAGAGTAAATTTTGAACCAAATGAATTTCCCACATTTGAAAAAACATGGAGTGACTTTTTTACAAATAACAAATTTTTAGAAGTATATTACGATAAAGAAGATAAATTCCTCAAACAATTCGTCAAAGTTTTACCAAAAGAGATCAAGAAAAGATCTTTTGTGTGATTAAAAATAAGAAAAAAGAATGTGCTAAAAGATGCCTGCTTATAATGCGGCGTCTTCTGCCCAACCTTTGATGAAGATACCGTTTTTGTGAAGAGGCACTGGTTGTCCAGCAGTGTAATTCATTGGTCTCATCCAAAAGATTGATTTTGTTGGGCATACACCGATGCATGCACCATCAGAAATACATCTTTCTGGGTAAAAGACAAATGCTTTACCTCTCTTCCAGCCTTCAACTGGTTTTACTCTAAGGACATCTGGACCAAGAGTTGTACAGATTTCTACACATAGTGCACATCCGATACATCTTTGTTCATCAATGTCTGGAAGTATTGCTATTGGCATTACAATGTTAAGATTGCTTAGTGCCTATTTAAACCATGATTGAAATTCATAACCCTGTTATGAAAATGATCGATTACAATCCATGCGCAGAATCCATATCGGAAAAAATTAAAAAACAAAAAGATAACGTGTTATCCACGTTTATTTTCTCATTGCGTCTATTTGACCAGAAGTAACCCAGTCAAGTAGTTCTGCTGAAGAAGGATTAAGGTCTGCTTTCTGATTCATCAGATTGTTAACCCAAATCCAGTTAATTTGGTTAAGGAGTGGTTTATTTGCTTCGTCACCAGCACGTGTTTTAGCGACGACGGCTTGATCTTGTTGTCCTAACCATTCTTGGAAGCTTCTTCCCATGAGGATCGAATCTTAGCTTACACTAATTAAAGCTTGTGTAGATTCCACCACAGGCATAATGATCGGCTTGTCTCTAAGAAGGTTTTAACATGGATGAAAACTCATTTTAATTCTTGAATGTTAAAGTTTTAGGAGCTGCAAACGAGGTTGGCAGATCGGGGTTTTTGGTTGATTGTAATGGAACTAAATTATTGTTGGATTATGGAGTAATGTTTGGAAGAAGAGGATCTCCTCCACAATACCCACTACACGTAAAACCAAAAGATTTGGATGCAATCATTATTACTCATGCTCATTTAGATCATTCAGGAAATGTCCCATCTCTATTTGTAAGTGGTAATACAGATGTATATGCTACACCACCAACATTTGATCTCTCAAAATTATTGATTGAGGATATGCTAAAAATTGAAAAAAATTCACATCCATTTGATTTACCAGAAGTAAATAACATGATGAAAAATGCCAAAGAAGTAGGGTTTAAACAGAAAATTACCAAAGGAAATACTACATTTGAGTTAAGAGAATCAGGACATGTAATAGGCGGAAGTACAGTATTAGTAGAATCAGAGAGAAAACGTCTTTTCTACACAGGTGATATTAAAACAAATGGCTCTAGAATGCTTCGAGAGATGGATTTGGATGTTGGAGAAATTGATTTGTTAATTACTGAAAGTACCTATGCAAAGACAGAACAGAAACCAAGAAAAGAATCAGAGGCAGAACTAATAGAATTTGCAAATGAGGTGATGGATAGAAAAGGAATATTATTCATTCCTTCATTTTCTGTAGAACGTTCACAAGAAATTGCTTGTATTCTACGAAGTTCAAATTTCAAGCATAAAATCATAATGGATGGAATGGCACTCAAAGTAAATGAGATAATGTTTAAACATCCAGAATACCTTAGAGATCCTAAAGTTTTTTCTGAGGCAATCAAGAGTGCAACGGCAGTAAGAGAACACGCTGAAAGAAAACGAGCGATGGGAGAGCCTTGTGTAGTGATATCTCCAGCTGGAATGTTAGTAGGAGGTAATGCAGTATATTATTTGCAACAACTATCTTTTGATAATAAAAATGGGATTGCCCTTGTTTCGTATCAAGGAGAAGGCACTCCAGGAAAAAAATTACTAGATACAGGAATGGTTTCAACTCGAGGAAAAGATCTTAATGTCACAGCACAAGTAAAACAATTTCAATTTTCAGGCCATGCAGATAGAAAAGAGCTATTTGATATGATAAAGCAGATTAAAGGAAATCCAAAGGTATGTACTGTTCATGGCGACTCAGAATCATGTGAAATGTTTGCAAGAGAAATTCATGAAAAATTTGGTCTTGAAACATTTTCACCTGCAGTAAATGATGAAATAATCATCTAAAATGCAAAATAATCAAACCATAAATGTTGAAAATTCGATTAATAGTGGTCAAGTATTTCTTTGGAGAAAAAATGAAGATTATTGGTATGGGGTTAACGGTCAGGATGTTTTAAGAATAAATGATATGGGGGAAATTACATCACATCAAAATATCAGAATAGATTTTTTTCGAAAAAGAGACAATATTGAAAAAATTATCAAATCAATTTCAAAAGATAAAACTACCAGAAATGCTGTAAAACAATATGTGGGTTTGAGAATATTAGAACAAGATCCTTTCCAATGTCTAATTTCATTTATTGTATCCTCAAATTCTAATATTCAAAAAATAAAAAATAGTTTGGAAAATTTATCAAAAAAATTTGGGATTAAAGTTAGATTTGAAAATCAGAAGTTTTTTTTATTTCCAAAACCAGAAAAACTTGCTAGAGCATCAATAACTGAAATTGAAAATTGTGGAGTAGGTTATCGTGCAAGATTTATCAAAGAAGCAGCAACCAAAACAATGTTAAAAAAAATTGATTTCGAATACTTGAAAAAAGCTAATTATCAAGAGGCAAAGAACGAACTTTGTTTAATATCAGGCATAGGAAACAAAGTTGCTGATTGTATTTTATTATTTTCATTAAACAAATTGGAATCTTTTCCATTAGATAGATGGATGATTAGAATATTAGAAAAATACTATTCAAATAAATTCCAACTTGAAACTAAAACTATAACAGAAAAACAATATGAAATTCTTCATGAAAAAATTGTAAACTATTTTGGCCCATATGCCGGATATGCACAACAATTTCTTTTCAAGATGGAAAGAGAAAATTATCAAAAAAAATGGCTATAAACCCTTAAACAGTACTTGGGAAAGTAACTCAATAGACCTCTTGCGTAATTATAGAGATTTTTTCTCAAAACTCTAGACAGTTACATTGCATGTAATCTTGTTTTTTTGTGAATATTTTTTTCTTTTTTGTAGGCCTGGAGTAACTCGTCATTTGTGATGTCCATGAAATTATTTCCAACTACTGATCAAAAAGTATTGCTATTTGTTTTGAAAAATTGCAAAGAATTATGCTCCAAGGTATAGTGTTATTAGTGAGTGTTTTTCATAATTAGATAAATCTAAATTCTACTTTTAATAAAATCAATTGAATTAACAGGTGTTGGATCAATATGTGATAAAATTGCTTTGTATATTGAAGTATAATCAAACAAATAGATCAAAGAAAGTAATTTTATAATTATATTTCCAGAAACAGAACAAACTTCCTTAAAATCAATATTATTTTCAATAAAATATTCTTTAATTATTTCAAATCTTTCTTTAGTTTTTGAATAATCATCTTGTCCACGTAAAAGAATTGGTTGTACAATGGAAGATTTTTCCCATGAGACTATTCCATTATGGCAAGTTTCAATTACATCTTCTATCATACTATGTGTCTTTGCATTTTCTTGTAAAGAGGATTTAAATCTGATAGTTGATGATTGTAATCCATGAGGATAATATATCAAAGGAATACCAGAAATCCAGTCTGCCAAAGATAATGCAGGATTTGAATTTGAAAGATTAGAAGAAGAAATTTCTGTTTTAAGTTTTGCAAGTTGATTTATTGATTCTATTATATCATTTTTTTCAATGGAAAGCGTTGAATTTAATATTTTTAACATAGAAAAAGTAAAATTTACAAAAGAGGATCTGGGAGAATGAGTTGATTTGATTTTCCTGTAATTAATTTGATTATTATTACAAAATTTTTCCATCTTTCCACCTGATGAAAATGCAACTACTTGACAATCTAATTTTTGGGCAGAAGATAATACTGTTAATGTCTCAGCAGTATTACCAGAAATACTTGTTGTTACTACCAAAGTATTTTTGTCAACTGTTTTAGGTAAAAGATATCCTTTAACCGTGGAAACATGGATGTCACTTTTTGATAGAATTGATGAAAAAACATCTCCAATTGCACCAGAGCCACCCATTCCAGAAAATACAATATGATCAATCCCGTCAAAGAAAAATTCCTGAAAAATTGATTCAGATGACTCTTTAGCCATTTGAGGCCATTTATCATATACTTGATACATTTTAGATTTATCGATATTATCTAGATCATTTTGAGTGATCATCCATCATGAAGATTTAAACAATACATATAATTATTTTTGAATTCAGTTATTAAATTAGATTCCAAAACGATAAAAGTAATTATGATTCATCTTAGAATTTTTCCCAAAAATTAAAAATAGAAGAAAATGGTTTAAAGTAATGAAAATATTTTTGTAAATCATTGAATATACTTTCTAACAAAATTTTATGATCCATTGATCTGATTTGGTTGACATTACATGATATTGATCAGAACGTTACATACAGCATCATGAATAATTGAGACTTGGGCATAATCAATTACAAAAATAATTTCCAATATCACTCTAGCAACACAGCATTCTCTTCACAATTCTTGGATTCTCTGTTTTTGTTATGCAATTGTAATATACTGCAAGTTGATACACCAACACGCAAACCAATCCAAATGATTTCACGTTGTCAAATCCTTTCACATGTACAGTTCTAATGTTGAACGTATCTTTGAATATTTCAAATAAAGGTTCAATCGAAACTTTTCTTTGTGAGTATAACTCTTGACCTTGTACAGAATTATAAAAATCTGCAAGTTTGATTCGCTCTGGTGGCGTTGATGGATATATTTTGATAGGACAAATTAATCTCAAATGTTTCTCATCACTAAACTGATATAATGATTTATCATATGCTGGATCACATAAAATATTCTCAACCAGTCCTGAAAGCGGTTCAACTATTGTATAATACATTTTACCATCAGAAACATTTGCAGTTGAGACATCAGCAGATAATGGAATAACCAGTTTGCCAGTACTGCAACTCATGTGCAGTTTGTATCCGTATGTCCAACCCTTTGATTTGGAGAATCCCCATTGAACAATCAGTGTCAATTCCTGAAATTGGTAAACGATTATTCTTCATGTCTGATTTGTGCCATACTGGACCTGTAGCTTTTAGCATTGAACTATCAACTGATGCAGATATGTCATCGACTAGTTTATCGGAGATAAACTGACTTTTCATTGTCCCAACGATATCGCCAATTGGCAGAACTTGAAATCGTCTGTCAATGGTTCTTCTGTTTGGAATTCCGAGTTAATCTGCAAACCTTGAACAATTTATCATCAGTACCTTTAGTCAAAAGAAAATAATGAAACGTATTGTTACTAGGAATTTTCATCCACGACTTTATGATAAATAGTTGCACCATTAGAATAGTTGAATAGACATACGGTCCTGCCCGATCTGAATACTTCCTCATACAAAGACAACATTCCCACCAAATGTAACACACCAATAAGAAATGATTCCGATAGAATCTTGCCTAGGGATTTTCATTTGTTTTGACATTCCAATGAACAAAACATGATAAGATCCTTAGCTTTTTTGATTTGAATAATTTGAGAATTGACTCAAAAATTAGAATTAGTTATGCCCAAGTCTCAGTTACTTTCCCAAGTACTGATAACAAACGAGATACTCATAGACCACGAAATACTGTGGAGGAATCACTGTTGAAGATGCCACGAAATAATTTATGGAAAGAACATTTGATGAAGACTAGTGAACTTATTTTATATCTACGTCATTCCAAAATGCGATCATGCCTTTAATTTTTGAGGCAGCATCGTTTGGTTCTGCATAATACCAAGCACAGTCTTTGTTGGTTTTTTCATTAACAACTACAGAATAATAATTAGCCTTTCCTTTCCAACCACAAATAGTGACAAATTCAGTTTTTCTGAAATACTCTTCTTTGATTGAATCAAATGGAAAATAATGATTCCCTTCGACTTCTATAGTATTACTACTTTCAGCAATGACAACATTATTCCATATAGCTTGCATAAACATTGAAGATCTTAATCCATATTTAATTAAATCTCTAAATTGATTTAGTTTGTAGCCTTTACTTGTTCTCGTTTAGTAAAATCAGGATTTATTCCCAACGAATCATAATTGCCAGAGGAACAGGTAAAGCACATTGAATTTTTTGGCATTCCAACTGCATCTGCAAGATTCTCAGCATCATTGTATCCCAAAAAGTCAACACCAATATTTTGTCTAACCATTTCAGTAATTTCATCAGGAGTCATAGTTTTACCATTGGTAAATGTGGCAAGTTCTTCTTGAGAAGGAAAGTCAATTCCAGCATAACAAGGATAGTTAATTTGAGGATATGTAATTAGCATACTGATTTTTTTAGCACCTGCACGACGAAGTGCCTTGATGATGGTCTTTGAGCTAGTGCCTCTAACTAAACTATCATCAATTACCACTACATGTTTGTCTTTAATGATTTCGCTGATGGGAATAATCCAACGATTGATATCAACTCGATCACTTTGGTGAGGTTCAATGAAACTTCGCAATGGTCCTTTCTTGCTATATCTATCCTTGAGTAAGCCTTCATCAAAAGAAACACCTAATTCTTGGGCATATCCTAATGCTGCAGGTCTTGCAGAATCAGGCACAGGTATGACTAAATCAGCATCTTTGATAGGGAATTTTTTTGCCATAAACTGCCCAATTCTTTTTCTTGAAATGTAGATATTATGTCCTTCCATGTTACTTGAAGGATGTGCAAAATAAGTAAATTCAAAAGAACAATGTGCACGAGAAGTATCAGTTGAAAATTTTTCAGTTTCTAAACCAATTTTACTTAGTTTGATTAATTCACCAGGAACCACATCTCTTTGAAGAGTTGCACCAACTGCAGTGATAGCAGATGATTCAGAAGTTACAATGTATGTATCATCAGATTCTTTATGTCCCAACACCATCGGACGAAATCCTTTAGGATCACGTGCAGCATAAACAGAATTATCATCAGAGATGAATGTAAAACAATAAGAGCCAATCATTTCATTTTTGAGAATAGATAGCGCTTTACCCATTTCACCATTTTCAGAAATTAGTGAAACTAATCTTTGTGCAGCAACCAAAGTATCGCTTGCATTTTGAGGAGTAAAAGAACAACCTCCAACTAGATTAGATAGTTCTTGTGCATTGGCAATTGTTCCATTGTGTGCAATACAAAGATCTTTTATTTTGAGAGGTTGTGCATTATCCAAAGTACTTGTACCCATTGTAGAATATCTAACATGGCCAATGACACATGAGGATTCATATTCTTTCGCAAGTTTTTTAAAATCAGACGAAGAATGGGAAACCAATCCCACTCTCTTAAATGGAGGCTTGTTTGGAACTGCAAATCCCCAGGCTTCCTGACCTCTGTGTTGTAAGGCTCGTAAAGCATCAAAGACCATAGGAATGACATTTTTTCCAGATAAACTGTAAATTCCAACTACACCACAATTTTCTTTAACTTTAGGCAACTTACATCAACACCTCAAATGTAAAAGATATAATTTTAGAAAAAGTGTAAAACTCAACTGAGTAATCAAATAATGACTCCATCCCCTAATCGATCATTATATTTTGAACAATAAAAATGCTAATCAGTTTATGCGATCAAATTAGATTAATCAGATTCTGTTTAATCTATCATTGTATCTTTCGATGTTTATTTCCGTTTTTCTTATTTCTTGTGGCTGAAAAATAGAATTCCTTCTTTTTTGCCCTCTGCAAAATAGAAGATTTTGTTTTAATACATCATAAAAAAAATTGTCGAAATTAATCGATTTTCCCTTTTCTGCTATTTGAAGAAGTATTCTCTTCTCATTTTTCTAAATCAAGGAGATTCTAATAATTGATATTTCTAGCGATAGAAACTTAAATTCTCTTTACTATAGTTATATTCTGTCTTTTTCTCGATATTGGGTTAATTTCAAATATTTAGTCATGGATTAAGAGGCGAATTTCCTCCTCCTATGCTGTTGAAGATAAAGGAGCAACCCTTTCAATTGAAATTTCTCCATCAGTTTATGATGAAAATAATCCTGAAATAAATATCTCTTTAAAATTATTTAATTCTGATTTGTCTGCAATAATTAAACATGTAACGTATAAATTTGAATTAAGAAAAAATAGAGAACAAATTTTGAAAGATATTTTCTATAATTAACTTGACTATCTAAATATCAAAATTCTAATTGATAATTTTCATCAAGTTATTATTGAAGGAAACAAAGAACTTATTCCAAATGGTTGGAACAATAAAGATTTTGTGTCTATAATTGTTAGGAATCCTGTGTTTATCTCAGGAAGATTATATGATTCTGTAATTAGAATTTTAACTATTGATTCTGATTTTAATATTTTAACTAATGAAATGAAATTCAAAGATGCAATTAACATTGTAGAAAATAATTCATTTACAATAAAAAATAATTTAAATAAAAATCAAACTATTCAATTAATTTTATATTTTGATCAAATTAATGAATTTTTATTTGAATCAGATACTGTAAAATTCTTAATGTTTTTTGATCGATATCAAGATTTTGAACAGATAAATGTAGTACATCAAGAAATTAGAATCTCTACTACTTTTGGCAATTTTTTTGCAACAACATATGTATTAATTGTGAATAATGTTTTGTTATCTGTGGATACAATAACCATACATGATTATTCTTTTGAAGATAGATCTAATCCATATAGTTTTGAATTAAGAATTAATCAAAGAAATACATAAAATGGTAATAATTAATTCTGACTCTGTAATGAATTTTGAATTAAAACCTAGTTAAAAAATGACATTTCCTCTGAAATTTACAACTACTGATTTAAGATACAAAGTATTTCTTTTTTGGGAGAGCCTGAAGTTATTCATACATCTAATGAAGTAATATTTTTTGTAAGTTTTAAAGAATTACTTTTAACCAAATCCCAAAAATTAATTGAATATGATTTGATAATAATGCCAAAAGATTTTGAAATATATTCAAAATATATGATAGGAAATGTCAATTCATTAAATCCCAATCCTCACAAAATTATGTTTGATAATAAACAATTAGATACTACAAATTTAGTTTTATCAACATTAATGGACATTTATTATCAAAAGGAAATTTTATTATAGTAATTCAATCACCAAATCAGGCTCAGTCTGAATTTAAAAATAATATTCTATCTTGGGTTAAAAATAATGATGATTGATGTGTAGAAAACATCATAGATGAATGATTCTTTCATTCAAGGAATTCAATTTCCAATAAAAGAAAGAATCATAGAAATTATTGAAACTGAATAATCTTATTATACGATTTTCATGGAAGTTAAACAACTAATGTTCCCATTACGAGATGAGAATCCACATCCACCTGGATTCAAACCAAAAGTAACCTATGCATTAATCATTGCAAATGTAATTGTGTTCTTTATGGAAGTAGCATACACTGGACAGTTTTTTGATTTTAATAATTCAAATGCATTTGTTATGTTTTACAATTGGGGTGCTGTACCAGCTTGTGTTACCGGAGAATTTAGTGGAATCGATACAGGTAATGGAATACAACAATGTCCTGCATTCTCTGAAATTACTTTGTTAACCTCTACTTTTATGCATGGTGGATTGATTCATCTTGGTGGTAACTTGCTATTTCTATGGATATTTGGAGATAACATTGAACAGAAATTTGGCAAACTAAAATATCTTGGAATTTACTTAATGTGGGGAATAACAGCAGGATTAATTCACATACTTGGTGATACTACTAGTCCTATTCCTGCAGTTGGAGCTTCTGGTGCAATTTCTGGTATATTAGGTGCATATCTTGTAATTTTTCCTAGAGCAAGAATTCAAACTTTTATGATGCTTGGATTCTTTTGGAGAATGATGCATATTCAAGCCAGATGGTTCTTACCGTTTTGGTTAATCTTTCAAAACTTACTTCCTTTTTTCATTGGAGGATTTGGTATTCCAGGTGGTGGTGTAGCGTATCTTGCACACATTGGTGGATTTGTAGTTGGTTTAGGAACAGGATATATTTACAAAAAAATATACAGTTCTGATTTTACATATGGAACAAGATATGGTTACAGATCAGATTATTGAAAGCATAAATTCCTGATTTTATTTATAACTAATATGCCTTTGATCACTGTGTCAATGTATCCTGGTAGAACTAAGGAACAAAAAGATGAATATGCAAAAGCAATCACAAAATCCGCAGTTGAAATTCTAAAAACCAAAGAAAATCATGTTGTTGTTGTTTTTGAAGATAATCCTAAAGAAAATTGGTTTTTAGCAGGAAAGCAACTGTAAAAACTAAGTTTATCTATTATTTTTCTATTATCCTCAAATTAGTTCATCCCATCACTTTCAAACTAAAGTCAAGATGCGTTTGGAAAAGAGGAAAGAATCCCGAGCATGCAAAAGCTAGATCCCATTCAAGTATCATGGATAATCAAATCGAAAGAGAATGGGACTAAGAATGCAGATGTGGCCTTATCTATAAAGTATCTACTCGTTGGATACAGAAACTCTACTCGCGATATCATAAAACACGAACAGTTTCAGTTTCAGGCAAGATAAACCCGCATCTATCTTAATTGACCATGATTCCCAATTCTATGCAAACTAATCAAAATACAAAAGAAAAGAAGCATCACAGTTTGAGATGAAACTGATAGAATTGGAGATAAAACAGATCCTTGCAAGAGTGAACCATTCCACATACAAATGGAAAACTAGAGCAATTTCACGGTAAGATCCAAAGAAAGCAAAAATGGTTTGATGGAATCAATTAGTTGATTCACTGATATAATCACATAAAGCCACACATATCACTTGGTTGGAACAATCTGGAGATATCTGTAAAAGCATATGTGAGAAAGATGCCAGAGAAAGAAACAAAAATTATTGATGAGCAGACAGGGAGGGGGGGAATATGATATGGAATAAGGGATGAACTGTTTTTGGGATATAACAAGTATGAAAATCTATAATAATTTTTATGTAATTTTGCGATAAGTGTGTCCACATAAATTACAAGAAATTTTAATTGACTTGACAGATGATCTTCCTAAACGAAATCGTGAATTTAATCCGGGTGCAATAAAAGATTTACATTTTTTGCAAAACACCATTCTGAGGTAATATGGCATTTTAATTTTATATTTGGTACTAATTCTTCTGGCAAGAAAAGCTTGTCTTTGCGAAAGTTTAGGATTTGTTCTAGCATTACCAATTGCGCTATCAATCAAAATTTGCATCCTCTCCATTGCAATTTTTTTTACAGCAGGTTTCACAACATTATCTAAAAATACACCTAAAAATTGGTTTTCGTGAAGGCTAAAAAATGCAGTCAGCGGGATTCGAACCCGCGTCACAGGGTTGGAAACCCCGAATACTAACCAGGCTATACTATGACTGCAATAACGTGAAAATTTTATTTCCTACATAAAAATGGTTTTTTCATACTCGTAAAGCATTCTAGCAACTACAACATGTCCTTCAAATGATTTATCTCCAACTGAATACAAATCTGTTATTTTATCTCCAACTGAATCCGAGAAATGTCCTTTTTGAAATCCACCAAATACAATACAAGTATCATTTGTGATCTCTTGTGCAATATTTTCATATGTATTTGGTTTACCTGCAGTAGAAAAACCAAGTATTTTTGAAGGATTAATTTCATCAAGAAGTTTAGAAAATGTTTTTTCTCTAATTTCTAATAAAACATCATTTTTTACTGTAATTTTTTTCTCTTGATATAATTTTTCTATAACGCCTTCAAACCTATGATATGATTTAGGAACATGTACATTTTCTCCAAATGATATTACCTTATCATCAAGTGTATGAACATATACTTTCATTTTATTTTGAAGATACAATGGTATTGTGGTAGCTTCAAGGATTGAAAAATGAACTAGATCGGGTCGGCCTCTTTTTATTTCATTTTCAATTCCTTTCATAGCTGCAAAATGCCATGAATTGTCTAGTAAGATTTCTGATGGATATTTTCCAAGTTTTTTTGCATGTGAAATAACTGATGGGTGATGTTTTAATTCAGGGGGAACAAGTTCTAATGATGATTCTGATAATATTAAAGAAATCATTTTAGTTTAACATTCCAATTTGTTTTTTAAATTCATTCCAACTTGATTTAGGTATACCCTCACTAGTAATCAATCCTGTATTACAAATGTAATGGCTCAATCTTTCAATTACATATTCATTGCTACCCAATCCAGATCCTCCACCGGGATTGATGTTAACACTACTAATTTCTGACTCTTCAATTATGCATGTTCCATCAGGTTTATCGTATTGTCTATACCAAGTGAAAAATTCTATTTTAGATTCATTCTCAGTGTAGAATTCAAAGGATTTTTCTAAAAATTCTGTTTGTCCGGTATTATTTCCTCCAATAAAATCAGATGTACTCCAACTGATCTCAAAAAGTCCAACTTTTTTATCATCTACCAAGTCAAACACTTGTTTCAAGTCTTCTTTGGCTTGTTCAGGAGTTTTTACAATATCATTTAATGTATCAACTGGAGAATATGAAAATGCAATAAAATCACCAATTAGCAAGTCAGTTACAGTATTTCGTAAATTTTTATTCAAAACTTGATGTAACGCAAACGCATTTCCTATTTTTACATCTGGATGTTTCTCTTTAATTTGATCATATACCCCGTTAAATAGTTCTTTATAGATGGGAATATTTTGTTCTTTATATCTAAACTGAGATTCTGTCTCTCCTGCAAAAATTACTGTATCAACAATGTTATATCTTGATAATATTGCATCAAGTACACTGGCAATTCTATCTTCATCTATAGAATTGAGAGACGGATTTCCAATCCAAGTTGGAAAAGGACCAAGAGTTTCACCATTGATTATAGAAAAATACAAAGTAACTTGGAGATTGTTTTTTTTGTTAAAGCTCATAAGTGTGTCAGATTGTTTCCAGTCATATTCTCCACGTATTGGCTCAATTAAATTCCAAAAAAGATAGACATTACTTCTTCCAATTCCAGAATCCGATGCTTCTGAATAAATGCTATCCAAGTCCTGTAATGTTGTTGATTGATTTGGAGAATTGATTACAAGACCAATTTTTTCATTTGTCAATTGAGGTGAAATAATGCCGAGACTAGAAATATTCAAGACCATAATTGCCAGAACAATAACTATGCTTGTGCCTACAATTATGCATAGAGACTTTTTTCTCAATATAGATTAGAAAAGAAAAGAAAGTAAAAAAGTTGTGATTCTGTTATTTATCCAGAAGTACAACCACTGTATCCACATTCGATACAGGTACTACAACCTTCAACAAAGACAAGAGTGTTTTTACACGTTGGACATAATCTGTCCTCAGGAATCTCTTCTTGTTTTGGAGGTTCTAATGTGATCTCTTCATCATGGACCTTTAATGTAAGTGCGGCATTAACTTGAGATTTTATGTATGCATTTGTAATGTTTTTAGTTACAAACTCATTCATGTAATCACTCGGTGTGACCTCAAAAGTCTTTGTTGCATTCTCGCTGGTCATATGAAGAACTTGTTTGTGTCTTGAACCATCCCGATAAACAGTCATTCCTTTTAGACCAATCTCATGGGCTAGTAGATATGCAGATTTCACATCTTCTACTGTTACATCATACGGCATGTTGATTGTTTTTGCAATTGCATTTCCAATCCAATCTTGCCATACACCCTGAGCCATCAAATGATCAGCCCAATGAATGTCCATTGCTGTAACAAAGACATCTTGCATCCATTGTGGAATCTCGTCTATTCCACTCAATGAGCCATAATTATCTGCAATCTTTTCAAGAATTTCATCTGTGTAGAGACACTCTTCCTTTAGAGCTTCTTCTAGAATCTTATTTGTATAGAAGAATCTTCCAACAGTGACTCTCTTTTCAAACACTAGCGCAAATGCAGGTTCCATTCCATTTGAACAATCTGCAATCATAGATAATGTTCCAGTTGGGGCCACTGTAGTAGTTAAAACATTTCTAATACCATGTTTTTGGATTTTTTTAATGAGTGGATCCCATTCATAAGAATGAGCATCTTTTGATTTCTCATAGTATCCAGATATTGGAATCTTCCCTTCAGGAAATTCTGTCTTTGCACAAAGTGGGAACTCACCACGTGCATTAGCCAGTGCAACACTTTCTTCCATAGAATAATATGTTAAGGCTTCAGATAATTTTGATTGTAGTTTGTATCCTTCTTTAGAATTATATGGGATTTTTAGTCTGTATAGTAAATCAGCTACTCCCATTACTCCTAGCCCAATTCGTCTAGACTCTTTTGAGGCTATGTTGATTTCTTGTACTGGATAATTATTTACATCAATGATGTTATCTAAAAATCTGGTTGTCTTTCGGATGATCTCTTCATATCCTTGCCAATCAAATTCATAAGAACCATCAGCTTGTCTTTTTGCAAGATTTACCAAGTTAATAGAACCTAGGTTGCATGATTCATACGGATATAGACTTTGTTCACCACATGGATTTGTTGCTCTTAGTGGCGCCTGTCTAGCTTTTGCAAATACGTTGTATTTGTTAATTTGATCAAAGAAGATCAAACCCGGTTCTGCACTCTTCCAAGCAGATAATGCAATTAGATCAATTAGTTGATGTGCATTGATTTCTTTAACAGGTTTTTTGTCACGTGGACTACGCAAAACATAGTTACCATCAGTAGTGTTTACAAGTGCATGCCAAAAGTCTTCCCAAATTCCAACACTAATGTTGAAATTCTCTAAAATCCCTGCTTCTGTCTTGTTGGTGATGAATTTTTCTACATCAGGATGCCATGCTTCAATAATTCCCATATTTGCACCACGTCTTTTACCACCTTGTTTTACAACTTCTGTGACCGTGTTAATGATGTTCATGAAAGATACAGGACCAGATGCGACACCAGATGTTGATGCAACAATATCGCCTTCTTCACGAAGATCAGAGTAGTTGATGCCAACTCCACCTCCAGACTTGAAGATTAATGCAGCATCAGAAGTAGATTTCATAATATCTTCCATGCCATCATTCATGCCAAGTACAAAGCATGCTGATAGCTGTCCTAGCCTTCCACCTGCATTCATCATTGTTGGTGAATTTGGTAGAAAGTCTTGTCCAGTCATCATTTCAAAGTATTCAGTAATTTTATCTGAATAACTTTCAAGTTTCTTTCCTGCCAGAAGTGTCAAAAGATCTTTGAAATTAATTTTCATTTGACCTTTATTTGCAAGAGTTACATAGTGATTGATTAAAGCCCTAAAGTGCCATTTATTGAAGAAATAATCCCCAACTTTGAACTTGTAATCAAAAGCATCTAGTTTCTCGAGATATGAATTTGCTTGTTCAATGTCTTGTTTGTGATTGCCAGATTTATCAAATATTTGTGAATCATATAGCATGTCACCAATACCTACTAGAATTGCAACTCGCTCAAACATTTGAGTTGGTGATTCAGTAATTTCATTTTTTGAATTTCTGAATAGATACCTTGACGCTAACACTCTCAAACAATTTAAATCAAATTTCTTTGAGACTGGATCTAATGCTTTTAGATTCAAGACTTTCATTTTTTCGTCTCTTAATTTTCTTCTCTCGTGTCTATAGACGATGTATGCTTTTGCAATATCACTATTACCGCTATCTATTAAAGTCGATTCTACAACATCCTGAATATCTTCAACTGTAGGTGATCTAGAACTAGTAAATCCTTGTTCTACTAACTTGTTAACTACATCCTCTGCTAGTTTGTCGGCAACGCCACGATCGGCTTTAGAGGTGGCTGCCAATGCCTGATAAATGGCATTTGAAATTTTATCTTTATTGAAAGCCGTTACTGCACCACTGCGCTTACGGATCTCACTGATCGTATTTTCTATTTGTGAATTGTCCATTATAATCTCTTCACAGGGGTTAGAACAAATGACGATAAAAACTATTTGTCGGGTTTTCCTAAAACTTCGGTGGAATAAAATTGACAATGCTCCAATTTGCATTGTAGTGGTAATTTTGGAAAGAATATTTTTCATAATTTCACACCATGATCGTACATGATATCTAAAAAATGATGAATAATGAAAAAATATCATAGAAAAAAGAATTTAAATGATTATTTCTCACATTAGAGATCATTTCTGATCAATTTGTAAATCATTATGCCCAAATCTCAGACATGGTCTATCTATTTTTATACACATGTTGTATGCATTTGGGATGTGCAGTCATACCAAACTGTATAGAAATATTCTAAAATAATTTTTGGCTGGAAAATACTTCTCAGTCAAGGGATCACATATACTCAATAACAAAAATTCGTCACCCTATTCTGAACTCGATTTACGTACATTGTAGATTCAAGTTTAAATTTCAGGAATTAGCATAATTTGGAAGATTTTGGGTCATGAATATTTGTTAGACAGTATATACACTGTTCGATTTGTATTTTCTAAAATAAATTTACATAATAAGAAAATAGTACATTTCTCACTTGTACCATAAGTTTATCCTTTTATTGCCATATGATTAATTCATTTTATGAAAGTCGCAATAGTTCAATTCAAAGCATCTACTAACAAAGATGATAATCTAAAAAAAATTCTTTCATTTGTTAAAAAAGCCACTTCACAGAATGCAATACTTTGTGCATTCCCAGAATTCATGATGTTTTATACAAATTCATCTCAAACTTCAAAACAATTAGCAAATTTAGCTGAAACGATTAATGGAAATTTTGTTACAACTATTGCAAAACATGCAAAAGAAAATAAAATCCAAATTGTTGGCTCGTTTTATGAGAAAAGTAGAATAAAAGATAGAGTGTATGATACTTCATTTGTAATTGACAAATCGGGTAAAATAATTTCTACTTATCGTAAAATTCATCTCTATGATGCATTAGGTTTCAGAGAATCAGACAAGATAACTCCAGGCTCAAAAATCTCAAAGCCAATAAAAACATCAATTGGAAAAATTGGCATGATGATATGTTATGATCTAAGATTTCCAGAAATGTCTAGATCACTTGCAGTTGCAGGCTCTGAAGTTTTAGTAGCTCCATCTGCATGGGTTAAAGGAAATATGAAAGAAGAACACTGGATTACAATTAATAAAACACGTGCAATAGAAAATGGATGCTATCTTATTGCACCTGATCAAATTGGAAATATTTACTGCGGACGAAGTTTAGTAGTTGATCCATATGGTAAAATTTTACTTGATATGAAAAAGAAACAAGGAATTGGTTTTGTAAATATTGATTTGAATAAAGTAAAACAAACTAGAAAAATTTTACCTCTGCTTAAAAATAGAAGAACAGATATCTATAGCAATATGCATAAATTCGTGAACTAAGTAAATCCCAAAATAAAAAACTTTTTGATCAGTTAGCACAACAAAACATATGAACAAGTTAGAATTCTTTAAAGCAATACATAAAAAGAAAAACTCCAAAGCTCCAGTAAGAATGCTTGCAGTATTGATGATTCTAAAGGATGACAAAACTACAATACGCTACACAAACTGAATGCGAAAATGGGTTAAATGTTTTGCATTATCTCAAAGATAATCTTAACTCTGTTTACATCTATGATGCTACCACAAACAACTTCTTATCTCACTAGAGTGAAATTTCATATAATTCATCTCAGAAAGATAATGCATAGTACGACATATCTGCAAAAACTACAAAAATATTACATCAACCATGCAAGTGTATCCCTTGACAAAGATGACAACGACGCATCAAAGAGAGAATTTCACGCCTAAAAAAGAATGGATTTGTCATTGCAATGGCTGATAAGGCATTTTTTATTGGAGATGTAAAGACAGGAAAAAGCATTGGTCATTAGATTGTCAAGATAATATTTTTTCCATATGTAGGACGACATCAAAGTCTGGCAGTATATGGAGCAATCACCGGAAATAACAGTCAACTGTTTCGAGTGTATGACAAACTCGATTCTATAACATTTGTAGAATATTTAACGTAACTATACTGGAAATATGGAAAAATTACACTGAGGTTGGACAAGACATCAGTTCACAACTCAAAAAAAGTAAAAGAACATCTTGCAAAGAATTCTTGTATATTTGTTTATCTTCCATTATTATTCTATCCTGTTCAAATATGGTGAATCCTTTGACAATTAAATTATCTTGATATCAGGTTGATATCAGAATATTATGCAATGTTTGCAATAATGAACAAGGCAGTTTCTAAATATTTGATAGTAAAATAGTTCAAACTTGATATTGCAAATTATATTTTTAGAAATCAGATAAAAATATTCATGAACTTTTGATCGTTGTTATATCTTACTTGAAATCTTAGTCTTTCTGCTTTCACAATTAAAATTCCCACATTGTTTTGTCCATTTTTGATTTCTAGTATATCTAAAAATGATCATTGGCCATTTACAAATCTCACAAGGCATCTTCAATGCCCTCATCCTTGCTTTTTGTAATAGTGGCGATGATGCTTTACATCCGCCATAAAAATTTGAACAACCTATGAATCGTTTTCTAGTAGATTTTGATCTAACCACCATCAATTTTCCTAATTTACATTCAGGACACTGTACTAGTCCATTTTTAGGAGAATTTGTTCCAAGAATAATGTATTTTCTCTCTTTTGAAGACCACGAAAGAAATCCATTACTATCAAAATACTGAATGATTTCTTTTTTTAAGATGTTAGTTCTTGATTTTGTAGTTTTGACTATGTGTCTCATTACAGGTTTTTTGATCTGAACAGTTTTGAGACTTGATTTTTTTCTTGGCATTTTCTATGGTGAATTTACTAAAACAATTTTTATAGGGAAATAGGTCAGTGACATTTGTGGAAAAGGTTTGTGTTCTTGGATCTGGTAGCACCAAATATGGTAAATTAAGTGAGAGTATTGCTGATATTACTACTCAGGCATCAATTTTAGCCATAGAAAGTGCTGGCATTGATCCTAAAGAGATTAAAGCATCTTACATTTCAAACGTTTTTGGAGTAGCTGACAAACAAGTCCATATTGGTCCTGTCTTAATGAGCAGACTAGGAATTTCGGATAAACCATCATTAACAATAGAGTCGGCATGTGGAAGTGGCTCTGTATCTTTTAGAGAGGCATATGCAAATGTTGCAGCAGGATTTTATGATTGTCTTGTTGTCACTGGTGTTGAAAAAGTAACACATACCGGAACTGAATGGACTACAACTTACTTTGCATATTGTTCTGACTTTTTCTATGAAGGTCAAGCAGGTGCATCATTTCCAGGTCTGTTTGCATCTATGGCAAGAGCTTATTTGACAGAATTTGATGCAACTGAAGAAGATTTTGCAAGTGTTGCAGTAAAGAATCATGATAATGGTTATCTTAATCCAAAAGCTCACATGCAAAAGAAAATTACAGTTGATGATGTAATGAATTCTACAGTAGTTGCAAGTCCATTGAAACTTTATGATTGTTGTCCTTTTTCTGATGGTGCAAGTTCTGTTATTCTTTGTTCTGAAAAATTTGCAAAAGAACATGGTGGTGATTACATTGAAGTAATTGGTTCAGGTCGGGGCGGTTCACCTGCTGCTTTACAAGGACGTGAACATATGACAACAATTCCTAGTACAAAACTTGCAGCAGCAGATGCATACAAAATGGCAGATATCACTGCAAAAGATGTTGACTTTGCAGAAGTACATGACTGCTTTACGATTGCAGAAGTAGTTGACACCGAGGATTTAGGGTTCTTTAATAAAGGTCAAGGTATCCAAGCTGTTCGTGAAGGTAGAACAAAATTAAATTCTGACATTTCTATTAATCCCTCAGGTGGTCTTAAATCAAAAGGACACCCAATAGGTGCAACAGGCGTTGGTCAAGTAGTAGAAGTATTTGATCAATTAACTGGTAAGGCAGGTGATAGGACTGTTAAAGATGCAAGAATCGGTTTAACGCATAATTTTGGTGCAACCGGAGCAAGTTGTGCTGTTCATGTTTTCCAAAGTGTATAAAATGACTATTGAAGAACAACTTATTGAAAATGCAAAAAATGGCAAAGTTTTAACTCACAAATGTTCTGATTGTGGATTACTACATCTTTCAACTGTATATTATTGTCAAAAATGTGGTAGTAAGGAATTTGAAGCTGCTATTTTAGATGGTGTAGGCTCAGTTGCTACTTATACCATAATCACCGTGCCTCCTGCAGGCTTTGAAAAATACACCCCTTATGCTTTTGTTGTACTTCAATTAGATAATACGGATTTACGAATTTCTGGATTTATGGCTGAAATTGCCACTCCGGCAGATCTTCCAGTTGGAACCCGAGCAAAAATCAGTGGTTTTGATGAACGTGGAATTCTCATTGAAAAACAGTAAAATAATTTGTTTGAATTATTAAAAAAAGTCAAAACCTGTTCTTAATTATTTTGCTTATCTAATCATATTCATGTCAGTAGAAATTACATGTGGTAAATGTGGAGAAAAGATCACAAATATGAAAATGCTAAAATCTCTAAAAGATGTACTAAATCCCTCAAATGGGAAATGTCCATCGTGTGGACAAAAACTTTCTACATCAGAATTTTCACTAGATGTCCAAGAAAAATAATTGTTTAATCTCCTTTATAGATCTTTTTTATCTTTTCAAATAATCTGATCAAAAATCACAATAAATTATATAGTCACAAGTCTTATTTACTGCATTAAATTTAGAAACATCAATGAAACAAACCGAAGAAGATTTAGAATTAGAACTAGATGATGATTCTGAATTAGATCTAGATTCTGATATGGATGATTCTGATCCAAAAAGAGATGGAATACTACAATCTACATCAAAACGAGTCAGGATGATCTTCTCTGTAATGGCTAGTCCAAACAGAATTGATATACTTAGAATTTTAAACTCTAAAGGTCCATTAACCTATTCTGAATTAAAATCATTAGCTGGTTTTAAATCAAAAAAAGAAAGTGGAAAATTTGCATATCATTTAAGAAAATTACTTAGGCAATCGCTTGTTGCACTAAATAAATCTGAAAGACGTTACACAATTACAAATCTTGGAAAACTTGTTTTAAGTTTGGCAAGACAAATTGAAGAACGTTCAATTATTGAAAGTGGAAAAATGTATGTTAGAACGTCTTCTGAATCAATTGAAGAATTTAACTCACATAAAATTATTCAGTCACTTGTTCGTGAAGGAAGTCTTCCATTAGAACTTGCACAAAAAATTACAGAAGAAGTTGAAAATAGAATTTACAAATATCAGACAACTTATCTTACAGGGGCATTAATCCGTGAAATGGTCAATTCTGTACTACTTGAGCATGGTCATGAAGAATATCGGAACAAACTCGCACGCTTAGGCTTACCTGTTTATGATGTTCAAGAAATGATTTCTAACTTGGATGATGTAGATAATGGTGCTGAAGGTCTTTTGTTTAATAGTGGACAAAAAGTGTTTGCAGAACATCTTCTTACAAACATTTTACCCAAAGATGTAGCAGATTCACATCTATCTGGCGATTTACACATCTCTAATCCTGGAGTTTGGTCTATGATTCCGGATACAATATTTGTTAACATTAAAGAATTAATTGATGGCGGTATAGATCTTGGTGGAAAATATCTTGATGTATCAAGATTTTCAGCATCAAAACAATTAGACGAAATCACAAGTTCGCTATCTATAATCATTGCTCTTCTTTCTAAAGAAGCTTCACAAGAAATTGTACTTGATGGTTTAGTTTCATTATTTATAAAACATTCAAAGTCTCTTCCAGAACTTGAACAAAGATTAACTAATGCATTTGCAACTGCGTCAACTACTTCAAAATATAGTAAAACTAGCACCAATATTTCTATTCGTTTACAATTGGGTACGGATACAAAAATAATTAATGCAATTATCAATGCATATAAAAATTATACAAACATTACACCAATTCCAAAAATTGGTTTGATAATTGATGCTGATAAAGGAAAGATTACTGATGTATCAAAATCAGCGGCTGAAATAATTTTACTTGGTGGAAAAATAATATTTGCTAAAGGACAAACATCTAGTTATGGAATCACAAATGGTTCTACAAAAACATCTGGTTCTCTATCAATTAATCTACAATCTGTTTCAATTAATCTTCCAAGATTAGCATTTGAATCAAATAAAGATGAAACCTATTTTAGAGCAAGACTTGCTTTACTAATGAAACCAGCTTTAGCTTCCATGGCATTAAGAAAGAAAGAGATCTCTGATCTTACACGAAGAGGACTTAATCCAATCCTTGCAAAGAATACACAATACATGCAGAGAAGTTCTGTATCTCTTGTTGTGAATTTAGTGGGACTCAAAGAAGCAGTCTTTAACATACTTGGATTCCAAGACAACAAAGAAGGACGAGACATTCTTCATAAAGTCATAGAAACTGCCGTAGATGTTGGTAACAAAAAAGGCAAAGAATTAGGCGATACTGTGGCTATTTCTATGACTAAAACTGAAGGATCTGCTCGTTTTGCAAACCTTGATGGTGAAAAATATGGCAAAAATTCGAGCCTAAACTCTATGGATACTGATTTTTATTCTCAAGGTATTACAGTTAATGCTTCAGAAGTTTCTGACTTGACTGCCAAAAGTGAGCATATTTCTGAATGCAATAAAATCTCAAAATTACTTAACGGTGGTTTATTGGTAACATTACAAATTGACAAAGACGCTAAAGTTGATGATATTAAAAAATCCATAGAGAAAACATCAGAACTTGTGCCTTCTTTCAAACCTCTAAGACATATTGCAATTTGTGGTGAGTGTGGTTTCAAGGATGAACCATTTGATGACAAGTGTCCAAAATGTAAGTCACCTTATGTTGTCTGAAAATCATAAATGAAAAACTAGTTTCGTTCATTTCTAAAATTTTTTTATTCCTTTCTGAATATTGCGATCATTGTTAACTCCTAACATAATACTGTCAGTATGAAGTTTATAATAATGATATTAAAAATATTAGTCCATTAGCGGACGAGTTCAAAATATTTTGAGTACACATGTTATATTTACATTCAGTAGATGGAAAAATAATTCAATTTAGATTGTAAACCATCCTGACTTTAAATATGACAAGGCAATGTTAAGACCAAATAGAACAAATGTAAATGCGTATATTCCCCACATTACTATGTTAGTTGATTTATCTGAAATTCGTTTATCAATAATTATATGAATGAATTTTCCACCATCTAAAATTGGTAAAGGTAGCATGTTGATAATACCAATAAAAAATGAAATCATCCAAAGCCACAACAAAAACATTGAAATGTTAAAATCTACATTTGTCCAGTCAATAAAATTCATCACAGGTTTGTATGGAATTGAATTATCCCTCATAATTCCTATTAATCCTCTTTTGGGATCATTTGGATCAGACATTACTTCTAATCCAAATTCTAATGCTTGGCCATCTCTAATTACAAAAACATTAGCTGTTTCTCCTGGATTTAAAATAGGGAAATCTGCCGGACCATGAATCGGTATACCATTAATCGTAGTAATAATGTCATTTGCAAGCAATCCTGCTTGTTCAGCACCTGAGTTTTCTATGATTGAAAGTATCAGAACTCCTTTTGATAATTCATAAAATGTGTTCAAGATAGTTTCACCAAATAGTGGAATGCTCTCTAAAACTATTCCAAAAATTGGATTTGTTAACATAATCATTCCTAGTACAATTGCAAATAATACATTCGATGTGGCGCCTGCTCCAATCACTCTTAATTTTGAAATCTTTTTAGCTTTATCAAACTCTTCTTCATCTGGCTCTACAAATCCTGCAAACAATGCAATGAATACTGCAAATCCGCCAGTCTTGATTTTTATCTTTTCTAATGCAGCTACTATGCCATGTGCTCCTTCATGCATAACTAATACAATTGGAATTGAAAGTAGAAAATATGCAATAGCTGGTGCTGAAGTTAACGTAACGCCTGGGATAAGTACTGTTAGTTCTGAAAAACTTGATTGTGCAACAAAATAGTTTGAAACATTATTTAATAAAAAATAAAATGCAAATCCCATCATAATAAAGCCTGCAACCACACTTATGTCTGCAAAAACTTTGATACTTTTTTTTGTTCGTCCAAGTACTTTGATTAATATATCATTAACATCTTTATTCTTGTATACAAGACTATATGCCTTT
Organism: Candidatus Nitrosopumilus sp.; assembly: GCA_965205675.1. Lineage (GTDB taxonomy): Archaea > Thermoproteota > Nitrososphaeria > Nitrososphaerales > Nitrosopumilaceae > Nitrosopumilus. The sequence continues at coordinate 235,109 of OZ242186.1, read as the reverse complement.
AATTCAAAACCATATTTTTCTACTTTGAGAGCTTTTGCAATTACTATAATGACTACCCAAGCCATTAAGACATAGATTATTGCATTCTGAGTAATAAAATCGAGTTCCAACCTAATTATTAATTTTTTTAAGTACGGACATTTATCGTTTACTATGAAACCAGTAATAATTATCTCTACATATCCTAATAAAAAATCAATTTCTAAAGTTGCAAATGAACTTATAAAAAATAGGATCGTTGCATGTGTTAATATTTCTAAAATTTCTTCAATTTATTCTTGGAAGGATAAAGTTGAAAATACATCAGAATATTTTGCTATATTCAAAACAATAACAAAAAACAAAACTTTATTGAAAAAGAAAATTAAAGAAACTCATCCATATGATGTTCCTGAAATTGTAGAAATTGATGTCAATTCAATTAACAAATCATATCTGAATTGGTTAGTTGAATCTATAACCTAGGATTCTACTGCATATCTTAACAAAGAAACTATTCCACCTAAGCCTGACACTCTAAGACCAATATCTGTAGATGAATCAACACTGAAAATCTTTACCCCTTTATTTTCTGCATCATTTAAAAAATTCATTATTTCTTGCTCATCATTTTCTTGAATTGCTTTATCAGAAAATACAAGTGATTCGACTGCCCCCATTTGATTTGCGTTAAATGTTTCATTATACCCCATAGTAAATTTTCTACTTGTTTTGTTTGCAAGAATCATTACCTCATCAATAATGGATGATACTTTGGCTAATTTACTATCTGACATTATTTCTTGCATTGTTTGAGATTTTGTAAATATGTATATTCCATCTTCTCCACCGGAATCAATTCCATCTACAACTTGAATTTGATATTTTTGAAGTTTTTGTGATTTTTCAATAAAATTTGCAAATCTTTTCTTTGTTTCACCAGGACCAAAAACTACTATTGTATCTCCTTCTTTGAAAATAGTTGATATTGCTTGTTGTATTTGTTCAAAGAATTTTCCAATGTTGAAATTTGTTTTGTATCTTTTTCCACCCGAACCAGAATAGATATTTGGCATAAATTCTAAATGTGTACCTCTTAATCTTGCAATTCCACCATCACTTGTATCAATTGCAACTAATACAAAACTAACTTGATTGTTACTAGATTCTAAAAGTTTTTTTTCAATTGGCATCCATTTTTTCTTTGAAATTGTAATTCCATCATTAAGTTTTAAAATAAAAGAATGATGTGAACCATGTGGAACTGATTCATTATTTGATTCTGAAATTATACCTCCAACTCTTAATCTATCTAAGACATCATCAAGTGAGATTTTTTCTACTGTTAATGCAATTCTAACTTTAATTCTTTCTCCTTTATCCGGTCTTGAGTAATCCCTGTCTTGTTTTAGGACTCTTGTAGTATCACCAATTATTTTATCATTTTCTTTAATAATCCGACGTAAATTCAAAAGATCTTCAGAATCTTCTGGTATGACCGATATTGAATTTTCATCTATCTCTTTTGTAATCATAATATTAATCCAATTTACAAAAAGAAAAGAGTTTAGCTTGTAGTTTCTTCAGTTTTTGTTTCTTCTGATTTCTTTTTTAGATAATTTTCAACCCATTCCAAAGTAAGAACACCTGATTCGGATAGATTTGTTAAAGAATTTGCAGATGCTTCTCCTGTAACTTTACCATTGTTTCTTCTAATTTGTCTCCATTTTAGAGAAGTGTTTCCACTCTTTGAATTATAGATAATTCCCAAGACATCTTTTCCATTAACAAATGTAATATCTCTAATTTTTTTCAAAGTAACTTTATCAGCTGCTTCTACATAAATTGCTCCAAGACTATCTTCTCTTTCTGCAAAGACCTCAAAATCTTCTAAATAAGCTCTTGGTGCATAAGATTTACATGTACTTGAAATGACAAATCTTCTAAAACTTTCCAATGATGCAGGAGTATCTATTGTAACCATTTTGAATGATCCAATTATTGGCCATTTATCAAGCTTCTTGAAAGACTCAATAGTAATATGCTTGAAATATGCCTTGCAGGCCATGATGTACATATCCCTTTGATTGATGATGAGGATCTTGAGTTCTGAGCCTGCATTAGGATTTTAATTAATGATGATAATTATTAAAATATGAAACCTCTAACTGAATATTTGACTTTTGAAGTCAAAACTAGAAGATCTTTTCTTAACATTACTTCTAACGTAAGAAAATCAGTAACAAAAAGTAAGATCCAAGGAGGTCTTTGTCTTGTAAATGCTATGCATATCACAACAAGTGTTTTCATTAATGATAATGAAAGTGGATTATTACATGATTATGAAAAATGGTTAGAAGAATTAGCTCCACATGTATAGCGAAAAGATAAAGTTCGCGAACTAAATAATTTCAAAAAACTAGAAATCAATTGATCTTACCTATAGGTAAATACGAATAAACAAATTGAAACACCTAAAAAATAACTCATGAACTTATGCTTCTCGCTATACCTACCACACAATATGATCATAACAACACAGGTGAAGATAATGCTGATGCACATCTAAAACGACAAGTAATGGGAAGAGAAGTTGTAGTTGCTATAACTAATGGTGAATTAGATTTTGGACCATGGGAAGAAATTTTTTATGATGAATTTGATGGAAAAAGATCAAAACGGGTTTTAATTAAAATCATTGGCAAATAATTATCCAAAATCTGCATCACGTTTCTGACTTTGTGATTCATTCTTTCTTGCTGCATCTCTAAATTCATCATTGTGATTTTGTGGTCCATGTCCGCATTTTATACATGCAATTTTAAATCCATTTTCATTTTTTTCATATGTTTTACAGCCACAAAAACATGTCATGTTTGAATATAATTTTTTGAGATGATATATCTTTTGGGATGTAGTTTTAGTTATCCTGATTTACAACATTCACCCATTGGAATTTCATGATCGTGTGGACATCTTCTTGGATGCTTTAACATTACACAAAGAGCATCTGTAAATTGTTTATTCATATGATGTTCAATTCCACAAACCATTTCTTCATCAACCTCTACTTTTAATGCACTGTCCATGAGAACTTCTAACAATCTACTATTTCTCATCATACTTGCACCTATCTTCTCCCCATCTTCTGTAAGTTTTACACCTGCTTTATTGTAATTTACAAGGTTTTTTAGATTTAATTTTTTGAGCATCTGAACAACACTTGGTTGTCTAACATTTAGCATCTTTGCAATAGTACTAATTTTTACGTCTTCTCCTCTTTCTTTGATATGCCAAATTGCTTTAAGATACATTTCTACATGTTCTGCTTCTGCAGTACCTACAAAAAGAGTTTCTTCATCCAATGCATCCATGTTATACCTTCTTGGAATCTTTTAATAAATATTCAAAGTATTGGCGTGCAAATCTGGCTAATCCTGCATGATCTGCCCATATTGCAACCACTTCTGAAGAATTTACTCCTCCTATTTCTGGTCCTAGTAGAATCACAACATATCTCTTATCAGAAATTATGCCTCCTCCAAATAATCCTTTCTTGATTGTTACTTTAGATACTCTTTTGATTGCCTTGATTGATTCTTTATCCATTTTATCTGATGTTAAAATCGTAATTTCTACTCCTTTGTCATGAAGTGATCTTAATTTTGGTAATGCTTGTTTTACTAGTTCTACTCCTGCTTCTGGTAATGCAATCATTACTTCATTTCTACATGTTTCTACCATTTCTAAAATTTTCGTTGCAATGTTAACTGCACCTGATAATACCCAAATATCTGGTCTTTCACTTGTCCCACTTTTCTCGTATAGTGGTACTAGTTCATTTAGAATTACACTTTGATTCTGTGAAAAATCTGTTTCCATTTTTTGTTTTGTAGTATCTAATCCTGTAGATGGAGATTTTGCAAAATATTTTGTAGGTCTTGAATCATCTGATCCAATCCACCCTTTTTCTTCTAGAGTTCCTAACACTTCATAAATTTTTGAATATGGAACTCCTGATTTTTGGCTAAGATCTGATGCTGTTAATTCTCCTGATTTGAGTAAAGCAGAAAATGTTCGAATTTCATAACTAGTAAGTCCAATTTTTTCTAATGCCTTCTGTGTTTTATCAGATATACTCATATGCGATCTAATCGATCAGTTTTGGTATTTAAATCAGGTGTGCCTACTTCCTAAATTCCACCATAGGGCAAGTATGTAATGCATTATATACTATCTCAGAAAAATTCCAATTATAGGTATGGCATTAATTCAGATATCCAATCAATCAACTAAAAATTTAGGTAAAAAATCTACAATTAGATTCACTCAAAGTATTTGTCCTGATTGTAACATGATTCTAGATGCTGAAGTCTTTGAGAGAGATAGTCAAGTCTTCATGTCAAAAGTTTGTCCAACTCACGGTGAATGTGAGGAATTATATTTTGGTTCTTATGAAATGTACAAGAAATTCAGTACATACTGGATGGATGGTAAAGGTGCTCATGCTCCAAATGTAATGATTGACAAATGTTCATGTCCAAATAATTGTGGTTTATGTTCAAATCACTTGTCACACAGTGGACTTGCAAACATGATTGTAACTAATAGATGTGATTTAACATGTTGGTATTGTTTCTTTTATGTAAAGAAAGGTCTTGAAGGCGCTTACATGTACGAACCAGATCATACCCAAGTTAGAGGTATGATGAAGACTCTAAGAGCTGAGAGACCAATTCCAGGAAACTCCATGCAAATCACTGGCGGTGAACCAATGCTTAGAGAAGATATTGCTGATGTTATTCAAATTATGAAAGAAGAAGGAGTTGACCATATTCAAATGAATACTAATGGTATCCGACATGCAATGGATCCAGAAGCTGCAAGAGAAGTTAGACTTGCTGGATGTAATAACTTGTATCTTTCATTTGATGGTGTAACTGCAAGAACAAACCCAAAGAATCATTGGGAAATTCCTTATGCACTTGATAGTTGTAGAAAAACAGGTACCACTGTAGTATTTGTTCCAACAGTAATCAAATCAATTAATGACCATGAATTAGGTGGAATTATTAGATATGCACAAAAGAATATGGATGTAGTTCATGCAGTTAATTTTCAACCGGTATCATTAACTGGAAGGATGGGCAAATCTGAACGTGAAAAATATAGAATTACAGTTCCTGATTGTGTTCAAAGAATTGAAGAGCAAACAAATGGTGAAGTAACTGTTGATGATTGGTTCCCAGTCCCAAGTTGTATGCCACTAACTAATGTAATTGAAGCATTCTCAAGTAAACCAAAGTATGAATTATCAATTCACTTTGCTTGTGGTGCAGGAACATACATCTTTGAAGATGCAGACACAAAGAAATTTGTTCCATTAACAAAATTCTGTGATATTCAAGGAATGCTGGAGTTATTTGAAGATAAAGCAGAAGAAATTCGTTCTGGTAAAAACAAGTATTTTACAATGCTTGAGGTTGTTAGAAAACTCAAAGGATTTGTTGATACAAAGAAACAACCAGCAGGATTAGACTTGGCAAAGATGTTTGGTAACATCTTGATGAAGAGATCATTTGATTCAGTTGGTTCATGGCACGTTAAAGGATTATTCCTTGGTATGATGCACTTTCAAGACAAATACAATGAAGATTTAGAAAGACTACAAAGATGTGATATCCACTATGTAACTCCAGACCTTAGAATAGTTCCATTCTGTGCATTTAATGTAATTCCAGAATGGTATAGAGATAGAATTCAAAAGAAATACTCTATCACTGTAGAGGAATGGGAAGAAAGAGAAGGTGTTAAACTAGAAGATGGTTTGTACAGAGGTCTTATGAGACGTGGAGCAGGTGATGAACTTGCTGCTGGTTGTGCAAAGAGTCAGATGTTCCATGATGCTTCTCAAGCAACAATGTAATAGTTTTTTAATCCAAGACCTTAAAACCTCATTTTAGTTTTCCATATTATGAATATTGGAGTTATCCATGGATTTGTAGGAGGAGGAGGAGGAATTGAAAAAACATTTCGTGGAATTCTTGATGCGTTAGAACAAACTGATCATAATGTGACTTTGTATACATTCTCTAAACCTAACATAAAATCTAAAAAAATAAAAATTAAAAAAACAATCCCTATCTCTCTTCCATATTTTGGATTACTTCAGCGTGCAATGGAGTCAAAATTAATTTCTAAAGCTAAAAACGAAGATTTGTTAATACAACCGTCCGGAGGAGTAGGAATTCCAAAAAACTCAAATCAAAAAATTAGTAACTGTCTAGAGTTTTGAAGTACTTTCTTTAATATTTTTTATCTATATCTTTTCTGATCAGTGACAAATTACAATATACAATTGTCAGTATATGATGAGCTGGAATATTATCGTAACAGATGTCGCTCGCTGGAGCAAGAAAACCGTCAGTTACACAGAGAAATTGCAGAACTAAAACAAACAGTGTCTACACTTGTTGCAAGAAATATCAAAGCAAAACCAAACAAGACTGAAACTGCAAAAAAGAAGAAAACATCAAGACATCCTAGAAAAAGCAGAAGCAGACGGGCACACATTGATGATGCCATTACAGTTGACCAAAAAGAGTGCAACACATGTGGCAAATCACTCTCAGAACCAACTGATTCATACACCAGAATAGTAGAAGACATCATTCCTGCAAAAGCAGTTGTGACAAAATATACGATAGTTAGACGATACTGCACAAACTGCAAAAAACAAATCTCAGGTAACATTCACACTGTACTGTCAAATGAAAGGTTTGGAATTAGGCTCATGGTGCTAATCATATCACTGAAAACTATCGGATTATCGTATGGTAAAATATCTCATCTTTTGCAGATGCTCTTCTCACTGCACATTACAGAATCTGCAATTAATCATGCAGTATCAATAGTATCAAAAGCATTTGGGAGCAGATATGATACAATGATTGTAGAGTTAAAAGAAGATCTAAACATACATGGTGATGAGACAAGTTGGAGGATAGATGGCCAGAACCACTGGTTGTGGGCATTTGTGAGTAAATGGACTGTAATTTACGAGATTGACAAATCACGTTCAATGGATGTTCCCAAGAGAATTCTCAAGGGATATGATGGCAACATTACAAGTGATTCGTACCCTGCATGGAACCATGTTGGAAGCACTCACCAGAAATGTCACATCCATTATCTCAGAGAGGTTAATGATACCATTAATCACAAGAATCCCGGACCAGAATTTGCACCATTTGCCAAGAATCTCAAGAAAATAATTTATGACTCTCATGGTGTGGCAAAAATAAAATCAGAATCAGAAAGAATCCATGCAAAAAAGAATCTTGAAAGGAGAATTAATCACATCATATCAAAAAAATACACAGAGAAAAACTGTATCAGGTTTGTAAAAAGATTGAAACGTGAGAGAAAAATGCTTTTTACATTCCTAATTACTGGAACTGATTCACACAATAACACAGCAGAGAGGGCAATCAGACCAAATGTGATAATTCGTAAAATTACAAACGGTCATAGAACCATTCATGGTGCTGATTCTCATAAGATACTGATGAGTATAAAGGAGACATGCAGATTACGAGGATTAAACTTTCATGATTATTCTTTAGAATATCTTGGAGATTTTACTTCAAAACTCTAGACAGTTACAAAAATTATTGTTTATTGTCATGCAGATTTTACAAATGAATTAGACAATCCTGATACAAAATACAAAGGATTGAGAAGGGGGTTGTATTACAAATTATATTATTCAATGATTCAAAAATTTATTTATAACATCAATGATTCTAGAATACATCTAATTAGTAATTCCGAATACATCCAAAACAGTATTAAAGAAAAACACAACAAAAACTCAGAAATTATTTACCCTCCAGTAACTTTGAATGAATTCTACCCGTTTCAAAAGAAAAATACTGTAGTTACTTTAGGACGATATTCTGCAGAAAAACACCATGATTTTGGAATTAACGTTATGAAAGATTTAGATTACAATTATGATATTATTGGAAACACCAAGACTAAATCTAATGTTCTTTATTATAAAAAATTAGAAAATATAATTAAAACTGGAAATTACAAAAAAATTCATCTGTCAAAAAATTTAGATCGGACTGATGTCGTAGAAAAAATAAACAAATCCAAGATTTACTTTCATTGTTCTAAAGAAACATTTGGAATTTCTATTGTTGAAAGTATTGCAGCAGGTTGTATTCCAATTGTGCCTGATGTTGGAGGACATAAAGAAACTGTTCCATTTAATGAATTACGATATCTAGATGGAGATGTTAATGAAGCAAGACAAAAGATATCTGATGCGTTATCTGGTAATTTTGATCATTTGTTACCTTCATTACAATCTTATGTGAAAAAATTCGATATTTTCAATTTCCAAAAGAACTTTATAACATTTATGAATTCTATGTGATTTTCTAATTATAGATTATTTTTTAAAATTATTTTATTTGAAATTATTAAATAGATTGATTGGAAAATAGATGCAATTACTAACGCATATACTGCACCTATAATTCCCATCAATTCTGATAATATGTATATACCAATTATTTGTGTTGAGACAAAAATTGCTGATCCAATGAAAACAAATTTACTTTTTTCTAGTGATAAAAATTTAGAATTAAAAATTGCCGTCATCGTAATTGGAATTACTGACAAACTAATTACTTGTGTAATTTGAATTGCTTCTGTAAATCCTTCAAAGAAAATAGGTAATACAAATGGTGTTAATGTAATTGCTAGTACTGTTATTATTATTGAAAAAATTATAGCTAAAATTTTCAATTTTTTATTATTGTGTTCAATTGCATTTTGTGATAATAGATATTGAAATATTGTAGTTGGAATTAATGTCATTATAGCCAGTACTTGTATTCCAAGTTGATAATTACCTAATAATGTAAATCCAAATAATGGGAAAATAATTAATTTATCTAATGATAGACTTAATTGTCTAGACAAATTTAACGCATATGAATGAAGCATAAAATTAATTTTTGGTTTAACTTTAGTGATTGTAATTGATTCTTTTTTCATTCCTTTAAACACAATTATTGAATATGGTAAAAATGAAATTGCGTAACCCAAAATTATTCCTTGTATATCAATAAGATAGTATAATGTAATTGAAAGTATAGTCATGATTATTCTTTGTGTAATTATAATTTTCATAAAATTTTGAAATAGTTTTCTACCTAGCATTTCTGTAATTGCAATGGCAAAAATTATTGAACCAAAAATGTATAATGATATTGCTTCATTATTGAAAATGAAAAAGATCACTAATGATGTTATTACACCTAAGAATACAGCGATTGCATATATTGAAGATTGAATTTTATTTTCTTTTGCTGTAAATACAGTAATTGTATTACCACTACCTACAAGACTTATAACATATGCGATATTTGCAATTGCAAACAGATAACTAATTTCGCCATATTTCTCTGTACCTAAAATTGCAGCAATGTATAGCCAAAATATTGCTGATATCGCACTTGCAGAAATATTTCCAGTCCCTACGGCTAAAACATCCTTGAATTTTGATTTAAAATCTGTCATGTTAAAAATCTAACAATTCTAAAGATATCCTAACTTTCTTAATTCTTTCTCAACATCATTAATAGACGTCTTGCGTAATTATTTCTAGGCGTGAATTTTGCTGCAGGATTTTTCAAATTGGTTGAGAAATTTGAATTTTCAGGTATGAATTCTGTTAAAATACAAAATTTGAGAAAAAATCTCTATAATTACGCAAGAGGTCTAATGGAACTGTAATCAAAATTGAATATGACAATGGAATTGTAAGTATACTGCCAGATTATGAATTAGTTTTGAAAGAGATTGGGAATAAAGTAGTAGATCAAGGCAAAAAATTATCTTTTACAGCAAGCATAACAGAGTCAGAAATTAAAGATGAGGAGTTTAGTTTAGAAAAACACCCAAGTGGTGCAATAATTAACAAGGATACAGAAGCATTTTCTTGGACACCAACTAGTACTCAATTTGGAGAATATGTTTTTGATATTATAGTAAAGGCAGGTCCACTTGAAGATAAAGAAACTATCACAGTAACAATTTCAGACAAGCCAGTTATGACAATACCTACACAGACTATACCCAAACCAAAGTCCGAACCCCCTGTAGAACTTGAAGAATTAGGAATTGCATCATTTGTAGATGAGACTGAAGATCCACAGAATTATGTTGACAGGTATAATACAGAGACAATCTACAAGAAATGGTTTGATGATAACTTTGCAGAGTATGATTCTATTTATCAAGCAGTTGGATTAGAAGAGCCAGTTGTAGAAGAGAAAAAGTTTGGTATTTGTGGACCTGGAACAAAACTAATTGATGGTGTATACCCCAGATCATAAGTCTTTTCAATTTATTGTTCTTGCAAAATACTGATACATATTCAAATTAAATTTGTGCGTTCTAAAATATTCCATAACTGTATACCTCATTTCATGAATAGATTCATAAAATTCTGATTCAACATTAACATGTTTGCACTGTCTCCAAATCTCTTCAATCATACTCAAATGTGGAGAACCTCTTGGAAGATATGCCAGTTTAACATCTTTGTTTTTACGCAGATATTTTTTTACATCATTAGCTTTGTGTTGCGGTGCTCTATCGACGATAACAAATATTTTTCCAAATTTTCTACGAGCTGCTTCCAAATAATCTATAAATGCAATTGAATTAAATTTTTCATACGATCTAAAAAAACTTTGATTATCATCATTTCCATAAACCAAAAATCTTTGATGTGATCCTCTCCAATGCACAATTAATCTTTGGTGTGCATCTGTCCAGTATTTTTTGCCAAGACGTACATCGTCTACAAATACTGATTCGTCTTGGATAAATACTGTAAAACCTTTCTTTTTTGCCTTTTCTATGCGTGAAATGATGCGGTTTTTCCACTTGCGACATACATCCTTGGATGCGGCACGTACATGTAGTTTTTGTGGAACCTTTGGTTTTAGATTCCATTTATGCATCAAACGACGCACGTGAGTGATATGATATGTAATGCGTGTTCTGTAAAATATGAATTGTATCAGTTTTTTTGGAGTCATGCCGTCTGAAATTTTCTTAAATGTACGCTCTATTTTTTGTAATTTTTTGTGTGAAATTAATGGCGGACGGCCAGAACGAGGGGAGATCCTCCAGGCCCTCCAATCCATATTTTTCAAATGAATCTAGCCAGTTCCTTACAGAGTTGTAGGTACAAAACATTTGGTTGGCAGTTTCAGCAATTGTGGATTCGTTGATTTTAATCTTACACATTGCATGCAGTCTTTCCTTTTTCTTACCGTACTTTTCTTTTTTGTAGGCCTGGAGTAACTCGTCATTTGTAATGTCCATGAAATTATTTCTAACTACTGATCAAAAAGTATTGCTATTTGTTTTGAAAAATTGCAAAGAATTATGCTCCGAGGTATACAATTGTAAAACTACCCACTGCAAAGCCTTGGTGGCTGTTCTGGTAAGAAATCAAAAGCTAAGTTTTAATCATAATACTTTTTCATATTGAATTAATGGGAAAACTAGGAAGAAATCTCAGAATTTGTGGTGAGTGCGGCATTGCATACACTTCAGTTAGCTTTACAAAATACATTGATCAGTGTCCAATCTGTAAATCAAGGCGATTTGAAGCAATTCCTGTGAAAACAGAAGAAGAATAGTTTTTTAACATAGATTTTTTAATAGAACAGATTTTTGATACATATTGTCTGAAGATCCAGAAATTGCAAAAATTATCCAAAAAAAGATGGAGGAAGTGCTCAAACCAAAACCAGCGCCTAAAATAGAGCCAGGAATAATTGATTTGAATGAGTCTAATTTTGAACAAATAGTATCTGCTGAGAATCCAACGTTGGTAGATTTTTGGGCGGAATGGTGTGGTCCATGTAGATCAATACATCCAATATTTGAGAGTCTTTCAAAAAAATATCCAAATATCAAATTTGCAAGAGTAAATGTTGATCAAAATCAAAATATTTCAATGAAATTTGCAGTTCAATCTATTCCAACATTTATCATGTTCAAATCAGGACAAATTGTAGATAAAATGATGGGAGCCGTAGGAGCTCCTGGAATTTCTATGATTTGTAAAAAACATTCATAGCAATAAAACTAGATTAATCTTTTCTAGCATGCAATATGCACTTATTTTTTTTCTAGAGAGTAGACTGTATTAATCGCAAATCCATATTTTGATTACATACAGTACAAGTACGGAATAATTTTGGTACTATGTTAAAGAGTCTAAAATATATTCTAAAACAGATTATTATATTAGAAAATGAAGATGAACTCGACGTATAAATTCTGAGGTTCAAAACAATTGTGTGTTAGCATGCTTGTAAAGTTGACAATGTAGTTATTGGCAATGATCTGTATGAACAAATAAAAAAATACTAGAGTACAAATTCAAAAAAAATTTGCAAAGCATCACTTATACCCCAGATCATAAGTCTTTTCAATTTATTGTTCTTGCAAAATACTGATACATATTCAAATTAAATTTGTGCGTTCTAAAATATTCCATAACTGTATACCTCATTTCATGAATAGATTCATAAAATTCTGATTCAACATTAACATGTTTGCACTGTCTCCAAATCTCTTCAATCATACTCAAATGTGGAGAACCTCTTGGAAGATATGCCAGTTTAACATCTTTGTTTTTACGCAGATATTTTTTTACATCATTAGCTTTGTGTTGCGGTGCTCTATCGACGATAACAAATATTTTTCCAAATTTTCTACGAGCTGCTTCCAAATAATCTATAAATGCAATTGAATTAAATTTTTCATACGATCTAAAAAAACTTTGATTATCATCATTTCCATAAACCAAAAATCTTTGATGTGATCCTCTCCAATGCACAATTAATCTTTGGTGTGCATCTGTCCAGTATTTTTTGCCAAGACGTACATCGTCTACAAATACTGATTCGTCTTGGATAAATACTGTAAAACCTTTCTTTTTTGCCTTTTCTATGCGTGAAATGATGCGGTTTTTCCACTTGCGACATACATCCTTGGATGCGGCACGTACATGTAGTTTTTGTGGAACCTTTGGTTTTAGATTCCATTTATGCATCAAACGACGCACGTGAGTGATATGATATGTAATGCGTGTTCTGTAAAATATGAATTGTATCAGTTTTTTTGGAGTCATGCCGTCTGAAATTTTCTTAAATGTACGCTCTATTTTTTGTAATTTTTTGTGTGAAATTAATGGCGGACGGCCAGAACGAGGGAGATCCTCCAGGCCCTCCAATCCATATTTTTCAAATGAATCTAGCCAGTTCCTTACAGAGTTGTAGGTACAAAACATTTGGTTGGCAGTTTCAGCAATTGTGGATTCGTTGATTTTAATCTTACACATTGCATGCAGTCTTTCCTTTTTCTTACCGTACTTTTCTTTTTTGTAGGCCTGGAGTAACTCGTCATTTGTAATGTCCATGAAATTATTTCTAACTACTGATCAAAAAGTATTGCTATTTGTTTTGAAAAATTGCAAAGAATTATGCTCCAAGGTATAGTTTGAGACATATCTTCTAAATCTATTCAGTTAACAAGCAAAACAATAAAGATCAAAAATGATTTGAACTCTAAATGAATACGTAATCTAGTAAAAATATCAATATGCGTAAACTGGTTCTATTTTTCTTTGAATTCTTACAATATCGTTGAATACTTGTTGTTCTTCAGGACTAAGCTTGTGTATAAATTTATTGAGAATGTGTTTTGCCTCATGTGATGGAGGAAACGTATAGTATACTTCTTCTTCAAAAATTTGTCGACCAATTGTAACATCTTTAACAGAACATGCAACCTCATCTCCGGTTTTTGCAGAAGATACGGTCTTTTTATCTAGTTGAAGCTGATGTATGTATCCAACTTTACGTCCGGCCATATTCATAAAGGGGATTTTGTGTTTTAGATTTCCAACGTCTACTCGGACACCAAAGACTGCAGGATTATTATTTCTGAAAACCATTCCTTTCATAAAAGAGAATTTTGAAATTGGTGTCAATTCTGCAAACATCATATCTTCTTCATTTGCAGAATCTTTTTCTACCCAAGTATTATAATTATCAATTAGACTGTAAATGACTTTATCTTCAAATAATTTGATGTGACTAACTTCTGATTCTTCTTTTGCATCATGTAAAACCTTCACATTAAATGCCAAAACAACTCCTAAATGTCTATTTTTTTCTTTGATAGCTTTTGCTTCAATTACATCCCGTCTAGTTATAGGACCGATGTCAGCTTTGGCAACAGGAACTTGAGAACGTTTTAACATTTCCATTATAGCTTCAAGTGAACCTATAGTATCACATTTTAAAATAACTCCATTAGTTTCAGTATCAACAAAGACCGATTTCATTTCAGATTCTATGAGTTTGATGTATTTTTCAATCTCCTCATTACTTGATGCAACATAAAGAGTACTTCCAGGTAAGACTCCTTCTAACTCCGGTGATGCAATTTTCAACCCAGCTGCTGCCTTGACTTGAGGAACTGGTTTGAATTTATCACGAGGATCACGCATCTCATCAAGAGGTTTTGGTAAAAGTAGTGCTTTGGGTTTTGTGACAATTATCGAATTACGTTTTGCAACAACAATGCTATTTTCTTTTTTAATTACGCCATCAATTAGGATTACATTTGCAATTTGTCCCAATCCGACTTCATCTTTTACTTCAAGTACAATCCCCCGAGGTTCTTTTTCTTCCTGATCTAGTCTTTTTTTGAGATATTGTTGAGTTAATCCAACTAAAACGCTGAGTAGTTCAGGAATTCCCACTCCTGAACGAGCAGAAATTGGAACTATGGCAATTTCTGATTTAAAATCCTCTATGCGATAGAATGCTTCTGATTTGTATCCTAGAATAGATAAAGTTCCTACAACATCATACAGTTTTTGATCTAAATCAGCTTGAACTGATGCATCTTGTTCTTTGATTGATTGTGAGATGAATTTTGTTTCAGATTTTCTCCATCCAGATATCTGATCACATTTGTTTAGGGCAACAACAAAGGGAACTCTTCTGCTTTGTAAAATCTTTAAACTTTCATTTGTTTGTGGTTGGAATCCTCGATTAACATCAACTACCAATATTGCAATATCAGCTGCTGAACCTCCTCGAGAACGAAGATTTGTAAAAACTTCGTGTCCTGGTGTGTCAATAACTAAAATTCCGGGAACTTTGTTTTCTGATTCTTCTAGTTTTTTGTATAGAGAGCCACACATTTCTTTGATTGTCTCAGTCGGAAGAAAACTTGCACCAATATGTTGTGTAATTCCACCTGCTTCTCTACCTTGAACGGCGGTTCCACGAATTCTGTCTAATAGGGATGTTTTTCCAGAGTCTACGTGACCAAGAACTGCCACTATGGGCTGACGAATTTGCAAATCAGATCACTCAAATGCTACCCTCGATTCGTGATCAAAACTTTCTTGTGAATCTGATGCATGAATAATATTTTCACTAAATCCTAATCCAAAATCTCCTCTTATAGAACCAGGGTCTGCTTCAAAGGATTTTGTTGCGCCAATCATAATTCTTGTAGTTGCAATTGCATTGTTTCCTTCAATAATTGCAGCTACGACAGGTCCCGATATAATAAACGATGTCAACTCTCCAAAGAAGGATTTGTCTTTATGAATACCATAAAAATTTTCAGCTTGTGCTTGAGTGAATGTAAACATTTTTAGTTTCAAAAGTTTGAATCCTTTTCTTTCAAATCTTGATACAACTTCGCCAACTAGATTTCTAGCTACGGCATCAGGTTTTACAATGAATAATGATTGTTCAGTCAATTCTATTTCTTTCTAATTCCACCTTTAACGTATTTTTTTGTCCATTTTAGCTTTCTTGGATCACGTTTTAAGATTAAAGCATTTTTTTTACATTTTGCAGAACAGAACCATAAGACAGTTCCATCATTTTTAGCAAGCATAGTACCAGATCCTTTTACAACAGGTCTATTGCAGAAATTACATGGTTTAACTAAAAGACTCATCTTAACACCTATTTGATTTTCTTTGCTTCTCTTTCAGTTTCTCTTAGCATAAGAATTTCCCCCATTCTAACAGAGCCTTTGACATTTCTTGTAAGGATTCTTCCTTTATCTTTACCTGTAAGAACTTTAACTCTAACTTGAATTACCTCACCAGCAATACCAGTTCTACCAACAATTTGTATAATTTCAGATTGAACTACTTCATCAGTTGTTGTGCTCATTCTTCAGTTTTACCGCCTTTAATTTTAGCTATGGATGATACAACTTGATCTACAATGTGCTGTGCATCACCTGCATCCAAAATTGCTGCAGCGGCAGAAGTAATATCAATACCTAATGATTTGCCTAATTCATCTTTGCTTGGTACAAATGCATATGCTGCTCCTTGTTCCTCACAAAGAATTGGAAGATGAGCAACTACCTCTGGCGGTTCAACATCTTCAGCGATTACAATTAGTTTACTAGTACCACGTTCAATTGCCTTGGTTGCTTCGTTGGTTCCTTTCTTGACTTTACCACTAGTAGATGATACTCTAATGGCCTCTAAGATTGGATTAACGAGGTCTTCTGGCGTCTCAAATTTAACATAATATGCTTTTCCCATATTTCGTCACCCTAGGGGTTCATTCTCCATTCTATCCATCGATGCGTTTGGTTTTAAAAGTGTTATCTGGAAATTATAGAGTTAATTTTTACAAGAAATTCAGACATCAAAATATCTAATTTCTCCTGACTTTCAGCTTCTGCATATACTCTAACAACTGGTTCAGTTCCACTAGGTCTAATCATCACCCAATTTTCAAGATCAATTATAATCTTGATGCCATCAGAAGTATCAGAATTGGGGAACTCTTCTTTGAGGGAGGAAATCAATTTTGGAACTTTTTCTGTAGCACACAAAACTTTGTCTTTGGCGGTAAAAGAAGGAGGTAAATTAACAATTTCTTCGACCAAGGATTTTTCAGATACTGCAAGTAAATCAAGCATTAGTGCCAAAGCCATACATCCGTCTCGAACTTGATTGTGTTTTCCATACATAAAACCCCCATTTTCTTCAAACCCAATTAGTGCATCAGTTGAAACCATCTTTCTTGAAACTTCAACACTTCCTACTTTGGTTCGAATAACTTTAGAATTGAATTTATCAGCTAAAACTTCAATGTTAGAATCAGAATTCAAACAAGTTACTATCAAAGAGTTTGGATTTTTCTTTAAGATATGTTGTGAAAGTACAAGTGCAGATCTGTCTCCAGTTAAGATATCTCCATTATTATCACAAAACATACTTCGATCACCATCACCGTCAAACGCAATTCCTACATCTGCATTATTTTCTCGTACTGTTTGTGAAAGTACAGAAAGATTTTGTGGAGTTGGCTCAGATCCACGTCCTGGGAATTCACCATCTAATTTTTGATTGACAAGAAATGTTTCACAGCCAAGTAATTCACAAAAATTAGGTGCAGATACTGTTTGTGCGCCGTTTCCTAAATCTAAAACGACTTTGAAATGTTTTGATTCTATTAGTCTAGAATCAACATGAGAAATGATTCCTTTAAGATATGTTGCAATGGCTCTATTTTCAGTTCCTGTAATTCCCCATTTTGTAGGTTTGGCTAGCCATTTTTTTTGCAAGTAGATATCTTCAATGACTAGTTCATCTTCACGTGAAATTTCAACTCCATCACTAGCAACAGGTTTGATTCCATTGTATTGTGGAGGATTATGGGATGCAGTAATCATAAATCCACTAGAATATCCTAAACTCTTTACTGCATATTCAAGACAAGGAGTTGGAACAATACCTGCAACATTGCAATCAATTCCTATTGAATTCAGAGCAGAACTAACTACCTTACATATAGCAGGACTTGATTCTCGTCCATCATATCCAATCAATACAGATCTTTTTCCAAAATATGTTCCAATTGCAAGTGTCATATCATGAATGAATTCTAATGTAAAATCATCATCAAAGATTCCACGAATTCCGTTTGTTCCAAAAAATTTCGCCATAATAACTACGCAATAATAGATAAATTTGTGTTTAATGGCAAATTCATTGCGGGAGTCGCCCAGCCTGGTCAAAGGCGTAGGGCTTAGGACCCTATATCTTAGGATTTCGTGGGTTCAAATCCCACCTCCCGCACTACAATCCATGTGGAAATACTTATAATTTTGTTTATTTTCAGTAGATGGGAAAGTAACTCAAGTTACACATTCTAGAAAATAATTATTTTTGTTATTTCTAAAGTAATGAATAATTATCTTTACAAAGAAATATTTGAGAATTTCAATTGATATTATTGGTTTGTGATTTTGTACATTAGTTTCTTCTGAGATAATCAAATTAGCAATTATCCATGCATTGTACAAAATCAATGAATAGTAGAAATACAACAATCTTATGGATTGGTTTGAACTGGTGGTTTTTGGTCTGAACCTTCCCACACATGCATAGCCTGTTTCAATCCCCCAACGTTTCTTGTAGTCAGTTGGAATGTTTTGTATGTTATATGATATTTCTTTTGGTGAAACGTTTGTTGCAAACACAACATACTGATCAATAATATCTGATTTTTTTCTTGCATTTTTGTTTGGCAGAATAACTAGATTAAATGATTCTACATGTCCTGATGATGATTTTATTGTGTATGGCGAGATTGACTTTCTATCTCCATTAACGTATTGTAAAATGGCATCTTTGACTCGAGAATTCTTTTTGCAGGCATTAGAAATTTCAGATTCTTTTGTGTTATTTCTGAAATTGTTCCAGCTGTGAAAAACTCCCTATCCACTAGCAATAGTTTAATCTTGATTCCATTATTGATGCCATCAGAGAGTAATTTACGCACAAAATCGGCATTTGATTTGTTGTCATACAAAGGATAACAACCTAGTTGAGCCCTGATTCTTTTTTCAACGCACTGCATGGTGCAGTAACTCTCAAAATGAGTAGTACTGTTTTTAGATTTTGATTTTATTAAAGAATGGTTTGGCAATTTGTCATATCTTGGGATTAGATGTTTGTCAATTGCTACAGTAACTGGTTGTTCCAATACTCCCAGTTCTCGTAATTTTGATACTGTACTATCTAGTGACTGATGTAATTGAATTTGCATTGTTTTTTGTGATATTTTTGATATGATTTTTCTCAACCATGAACCAGTTGGAGAAGCATTATATGATTCCATTGCCAGTCTCTTTAATCCAGATTCAGAATATGAATTTCCCAAACACAATGACATGATAGAATTGTGTGCATCAGCATTGTGGAACCGTGAGTTATTTTTACTAGAGCATGGAAACAATAAGATATTGTACATTATTTTAGTGATAATCTCAAATGCTTTAGATGGTATCACGCCTTGGTGTGTCATGGTATCAAATGAAGTACAATGCATATTTGATGGAGTGACATACTTCCATCAAGCTTTTTCTATCTGAATAGATTGATTGAATAATTGATAGTTTTTGATCTAAATTGAGTTACTTTCCCATCTACTGGATTCCGTCAAAGTACACACTTGAGCTCGTATTATTTCTCTAGGATCAAGGGATATCATAACATCATGTCGTTTTACTGTTTCATCGTGTTCAAAACTCAAGCATTCATTACTTCTTCGTTCTCTGATATTTTTATCCATATCTTCTGGATAATCAAATGTACCAGTAATCGTTGCAGTGTTGTCTGAGTATGATGTTAAGACAGATAATGGAGTGGACCCCTGTTTTTAGTACCACTTTTTGCATAATCTTACATACAGTCTGATTCATTTATGTTTTCATCTCCCATAACTCCATGAATTCATCAGGAGTAAGGTATCCTAACGCTGAATGAATCCTGGAACCATTGTAATCGATTCGTGCTTTCTCTAGAGCAACTTCGGCTTCCTGATAGTTTGCAAACTCGTACCTCCACAAGTATTCCTTCTTGAGTGTCTTGTGGAATGATTCGACATGTCCGTTTTGTTCTGGCGTGTGGTGCCAGATGAATTCGTGTCTTATTCCAAGTAGAACAACTGCTTTTCTGAAATCTCGGCTGTTGTATTGCGAACCGTTGTCAGTTCTGAGAATCAGTTTTGTGCAATCAGGCTTTGCAGTAGCTACTGCATTAATGATGCTGTTAATTGCAGTGCTCTTTGGAGCTGCCACATCAAATGAATGCCAAATCCATTTCCTGCTAAATGCATCAATCACGTTAAAGCAGTAGCACCATCTGTCAACTCCACACCAGACATAGGTGATGTCTGTCTGCCACAACTGGTTTGGTGCATCAGGCTTGAATAATGTTCTGGCAGATTTGATGATGTCATTTTTGGTCTTTTTAGGCTCAATCCAGCCCAATTTGTGAAATATTCTTCTGATTTGTTTTCTGTTTACAGGCTTGTTCAGTTCCCTTGAGACTTGGGATGCCATGCGTCTGGTTCCATAAGTTGGCCTTTGTTTTCCAATCTTTTGAACTACATCAGTTACTGCAGGATCTGTCTGAATCCTTCTTGGTGACTTTGAGTAATACCATTTGCATTTTGAGACTCCAATTAATAACAATGACTTGTTCAAACTGATGTGTTTGTTCAGTTGATTCACTGCAGTCATCTTTTCTGGTTCTCCAACGTTTTTTTTAAAATGTCATTGGCAATTGTGATCTCGCCGATTAGTTTTTTGAGGGAATCATTTTCCTTTTGCAGATTCTTGCAGACATCTCCGTTTGGTGTGCCATTTAATGATGCCTTGCCACCTTCTACAAATCGTTCCCTCCATTGGTAGAATGTCTGTGGATGAATATTGTACTTTCTGCACAACTCTGCAGTTGCAATGTTTGTGTTTAGTGACTCTAAAACCACTCTTGACTTTTCTGCTGATGTGAATTTGCTCTTTACCATGAGGGTAAGCCTCCCAAGTTATCTGAAAAGTGTATGTATGCTACCGGTCCTACTCTAGAGGGGACCAGACCAATAAAGATTTACCTGTAAGGGTTATTCTGTCCATACAATCATATTGTTTTTGGTGATGGTTGTTGTAATTCAACACATCAACTTCTGGCGTACTATGACTAACAAAATAAAGTCCAGATACATGATTATTTTCAGTTAGCATGTCTATGTTTGTATGTGTTGAATTGTTATCACTGTTAGTTGCAGGATAATCCTCAGGTCCATATGTTTGATCAAGAAGGACAAGCAGTTCTAGAACAGTGTGGTTTTGATATTTCATTGCAATATCAGTAGAATTTTTTGAAACCTGCATCATTGCTTTTGCAATTTCTAATCTAGTAACTGCAGTATCCAAATATTCTGTATATTCTACATCTTGTTCAACTTCTAATTCCTCTAAATAGTCATCTAATACAGAATCTAGTACTGTTAATTCATCAACAACTCCTACTGGTCCAATCTCATCTGTAGAATCCTCTCCTGGGACATTCTGAGCATCTACGACATTCATCGTACTAAAGGGCAGGAATCATTGCAGTAATTATTCCTGCAAACAAAATTGTTTGTGTCTTTTTTGTTAAATTTTTCATGTTATTATTTAATACGGTAAAATCCTAACATATAATCCATATTACTTTATCCCACTTTCTATAGTTTAGGCATATAAATTTTGAACGAATTATCAACTATTTTAACCCAAAAGATCTAGATCATAGTTTATACTTACAGAATCATGTCAAAACAAACTAAAGCATTAATGGTATCTTCAGGAAGCCATTTCATGAAAGGAACAAGCATTAATTTTTTAAGAAAAACATGCAAGAATGAAAAAAATGCAAAAGCGAAGATAAGATTAAAGGCTGCAATACTAAGAAAACAAGATATTCCGTATTCTGTGATATGTGCCAGTTTGGATGTCATACCATCAACTCTGTCCTACTGGCTAAATCGAATGGATAAAGAGGGAATAACTGCATCACGCCGCAAGAAATATTCTGGCTCTAGATGTTTCTTAAATAAAAAACAACTAGTGTCATTAAGAGGTGATCTAATTTCAGGTCCAGAAAAGTTTGGATTCAATCAATTCATGTGGAGTACAAGAATGGTAATTACACATGTGAATAAAAAATACAACACGCTATACTCTGCAAGAGGAATGCGTGAATTGCTGCACAGAATCGGATTCTCATCTAAAAAACCAAGACAGACTCATCACAAATCAGCCTCAAAAGAGGAACAAACCCGTTTTAAAAAAACGCAAAAAGGAGTATCAAAAAATATTCCAAATTGGGATACACCACACTATGTCTGGACGAGTCAACAAATAAAGTAGCACCCAACATAAAGCGCGGATGGTATCTTGCAGGCAATAACATTACCACACCAATTAATTACACTCGAGAAAAATTTCAATCATTTGGTGCATTGGGCAATAACGGTGTATTTTTTTGCAGGTTCTATGATAAATCAAACACAGACTCATTTCTTGATTTTTTAGAATCACTGCAAAAACAATTTGGTAAGAAATTGTTACTGTTTGCAGATAATGCATCATACCACAAAAGTGTCCGAGTAAAAGAATTTCTCAAAGCACCAAAAAATAAAGTAATAATTAGATATTTTCCTGCATACACTCCAGAACTCAATCCAATTGAGATACAGTGGAGAGAAGAGAAAAATGGTAATGCCAATACATTCTTTGCAAATGGAACTGAAATGAGAAAACACATGCAGAAGAGACTAGACAATGGAGCGGTTCGAGTTGTTAAAGTGTTCAAATATTTAATGCCTTAACTATATGATGGAATAATATCATGGAATTGTAAAGTCATATTGAATATACATTAGATTATGTTGATTAAAACAAAATCAATTTGATAATAATTATTTTTTGGTTTTGTTTTTTGTAATTGATTATGCCCATGTCTAAGTTATCTTTATATTGGAATAATTTTTGCGATGTGACAATAACATGAAAAATGATAAAAAAGTACAGACAATTTTGTTTGCAGGAATAATTACTGCAATGATTCTACCGTTTAGTATGATTGATTTTGCAGATGCTCAGAATGGACCAGGTGAGGATTCTACAGATGAGGTAGGACCAGTTGGAGTTGTTGATGAACTAACAAAACAAGAGTTCAAAGATGATATTCGAGAATTAATAGATGATGCAGATACAAAAGATTTTCAAGTAAAATCTAATGAAATCAAGGCAGAATATGACGAGTTCTTTAGTACTGTAATTGAACAAGCCCGTGTGGATTCAGAAACTAGAAACCTGACTGATGTAGAGATTGCAGCTGTAAAAAATTATATCTTTGATGAAACAATAAAAGACGAGAAACTAAAAACATTACAAGAGTCAGATTATGCAGATAGGATAGATGTTAGTTTTCTAGATTGGTTTGGTATTCCTAGTGCAAGTGCCGCATGTTCAAGTACTACAAATCCAACATACAAACAACTACGTCTAGACATTGATGGCGGCATACACAACGGCAATGCATACAATGGCGATAATGACTTGTATCTTGTATTATACCAAGACAGTCCTGGAACCTGTGAAAGAACGTATACTTTGTCTTTTCTAGATGAGGATCATCCTTATTTGGATTCATTTTACGATAGTGTACGATTCTTCATGTTCAACAGAACATTTGATATCGAGTCATTTGTAATTAAGAACAACAACCAAATAATATTTAGTGATACGTGGAGTTCTTTAAATAGTTATGATTGTCTGGATGGGCTACAACGTGGATGTCATTCCACAATAACAAAGTCGTATGTTCCAGGTCAAACAATCTATGTCAGCAACACTTGGAACCATATGATGGATACATCTGACACAAACAGATCCCTATCCAAGATCTCAGTACCTTAATCTTTTTTCTTTTTTGATTATGAAAAAATTAAAAATTATACTGTTTGTTAGTTTACCGCTTTTTGGAATTTTCTCAGTCATCATTCCAGCTGTTCTTGATTTACAGAATCAGTATACATTTTATCTTAATATAATCCCAAACACCCTTGCTATTTTTCCATATGAAATGGTATTGGAGCATAGCAAAACCCATAGAGATTTTAATTTTCAATATTATGATGAACTTGCTTATGTTTTGATACCAATCACTAATCTTGTATTCTGGATTCCAATTGCACATTATATTAATAGATTTTTAGATAATCGCAGAAAAAAATTAGAATTAAAGTAGAATAGGTTATTGCACAGATAAAGAAATTTACTTTGGTCAGAACTAGGCAGATTTCCAACTAATTGTCAATTCTGGTGATGGAATGGTCAGTTATACTCAATAACAAAAATTCGTCACCCTATTCTGAACTCGATTTACGTACATTGTAGATTCAAGTTTAAATTTCAGGAATTAGCATAATTTGGAAGATTTTGGGTCATGAATATTTGTTAGACAGTACAGATACAAAACACCAATAAGGAATGACTGGCATCTTATGTTGCCAGGGATTTTCATTTGTTTTGACATTCCAATGAACAAAACATGATAAGATCCTTAGCTTTTTTGATTTGAATAATTTGAGAATTGACTCAAAAATTAGAATTAATTATGCCCAAGTCTCAGATAACTCAATTATGTTGATTGTTTTTTCCAATAATTACTCAAAAATAGTTGGTGGTAATAGGTTTACAATCACCTAACATTTAAATTCATTCTTGAAATAATGATTCCTAAAATGCTGGAAAAAAACAGTATCTTTTCACTGATATTGATGACATTGGGTGTTACACTCGTCATTATTTCATCAGCAGATACTGCATATGCAAAACATGAAGGTTCTAATCAATTTTTAGAATTCGAACGACATACGTGGTCTAGAACTTTAACAGATGGACATACAGATTATCTTAATTGTGGGACAGGAACGAACAGTGATAAGTGTGCCGTAGAAATCAAAATTCTAAATAATATTTCTAACTCAGGTGTTACAAAAGCAAATGTATCATCAGAAATAAGCACAATAGAAACACGATTTGACAACATTAACAAAAAAATTAGTTTTGATAAAGTAGCAGCATCTGATAACTATATTACATCAACAAATTACGGGAGTCTTGGGAATATTGGATTTACAGATTATGAACTCCATTGCATCAATCAATTTTTATGGCATTGTATAACAAAAGATAATCATTTTAAGAAAATGATATTAAATGTAAATTCACATAATTCCATGAATTGGGATATAACAGAAATATGCAATATAGACAATCAACCTACACAAAGAGACATTGAAAAGACCCTAGGACACGAATTACTACATGTGATTGGTATTGATCATAATAGTGTTTCAACAGATCTAAGATTCAACGGATATCAATGCGGATCCAACTTTGGATACGATTTATCAACAGCAGACAAAAATAAAATAGGTTCTAAATATCCATGACGAATAAAAAAACTCTATTATCTATCTTAATTGGTGTGATGGTAATTAGTACATCATCTGCAATATACATAAATGAAAATTCATATGTAAATACTTCATATGGTGTTTCACAGTATAATTCGAATATGTCTTTTGATTGGAAAATCTCCGGTGTGGAGATCATAGCAGTAGCTACAGTTGAAGATGTAGGTATAGAATTACTTGAATCAAATACTGGTATAGATATAGATGAGAATGGTAATGAGTATATCGCACATACGGAAAAACGACCATATCAAAAAATCATGTTGGTCGTTGATCATTATTTTAAAGATACCACAGGAAATTTTAGTGAAAAATTAATTGTGTATGATTGGGCAAGTGGTAAGATTGGTGAAAGTGATGGTGTAAAAACAATGTTTTATCGTGAGGATGTTCAAACCTACAATATTGGTGATAAGCATTTTTACTTGATCGAAAAAAATTCAGATCATGACGACAAATACATTATAAATGGATTTTCATCACGGTATGATATTACAGCTGAATTAGATGGAACACAATATATTCAATCATACATAGATAAAGTGCATTATGACAACCCTGCTAAACTATACTTGGATGCAGTAAATGAATCAATAAGTAAGGGTAACGAAGAAATGACTTTAAAAATGATTGAAACAAGAGACATGTTATTATCTGAGACCGGGCAATAGATTCACCTACACTGTTGAATCTCAGGATCTTTTCAACATGGTGTTAAATTAGAGACTTGCTGTAAAGCCAGGGTAGTAAGAGTCGTTTTTGTTATGCTATTTTTTATTCAAACCATGTATAACATGTGTGTTTTACTAGTATGCTAACAAGCTTGTTTAACATGGTTGTTTTCATGCAAGTATAACATAGATTTTAAAAATAAACAAGAATTCTACGACAAATATGGCAAAGTAGGAACTTTGTGCTCAAAACCAAACAATTGCAGTATCAATACTGTTGAATTTAGCAAATGGATCATGATATCCTCAATTAAAGCTAAATTTTCTAGTCATGTGGCAAAATCTACGTCTTTCTGAGATTCAAGCCAACATGTAAATCTCAAATCCCACCTCCCGCACTACAATCCATGTGGAAATACTTGAGACTTGGGCATAATTATTTACAAAATGATCTGTTTTAGGACGAGTTCCTGATAGTAATTATTTGAGTGTCAGTTGCAGTGTTACCTGCAGCATCAGTTGCAGTCCAAGTTATAGTTGTAATGCCAAGTGGGAATAATTCTGGGGCATTGTTAGTTATTGTAGGATTTGAATCCATATCATCAGAGACAATAGGACTTCCAAGATCATCAATCACCGTATTTGGTTCAGAAGATTCTCTAATAATGTCAGCAGGAGCTGTAATACTTGGAGGGGTATTATCTGCAGGATTACCATCCCCATCGGCATCAATAGTTAGACTGGCTGAGAATAACTGAACCATATCCTCATTAATCGTTATGGTGTATGTCCCATCAGGTAGCGGTGCGTTGCGCCAACCTTTTTTCCATGAACCGTCTTCATTTACATTGTTTCCTCCCACTTGCGTTTGCCCAAGTAGAACCTGTATGGATTCGATATTAGATGATGTTCCCGTAAACCTTGGAGAACTATTAGATATTGTTATACCATCCTCAAAGTCCACAAATTCTGAATTATCAAAGACTTGAGTGATTGATGCAGATTTTGTATTTTGTGATACTGTAATTACATTAAAAGTGGTTGCAGTGTTATTTGATGAATCAGTGGCAGTGCATGTTACAGTTGTATTGCCAAGTGAGAACACGCTATTTGGGGCAGGAATACATGAAACAACAATAGGGAATATGTCAGTTGCCGCAGGAATTGTATAATCAACTGAGACAGAATCACCATCCGCGCTAACCGATTTTGGTTCTAATGGGATTGGAAATACAGGGTTTGTTGTATCCTGAATGGTAATTATTTGAGTGTCAGATATAGTGTTACCTGCAGCATCAGTTGCAGTCCAAGTTATAGTTGTAATGCCAAGTGGGAATGATGCTGGTGAATCATTTGTAATGATTGGCGATGAATCTCGATTGTCAGTTGCAGTAGATGTTCCAATCTGTAAATCAGTCAGAATAGTTGATCTTGCAATGGCTTCAAATATTTTATCAGTTGGTATGACAAGGACTGGATCTTCAACATCTGATGATGACTGTACCATTACATTAAAGCTGATGGAAGATGATGTACTGTTAGATGTGGCCGTACATGTAACTACAGTTGTACCAATACCAAACAAGCTGCCAGAAGATGGATTGCAGATAACTGTCCCCTTGTCTGCAGTTGGTGTATCAAATGATACTATTGTGGAATTTCCCGAATCAATTATTTCTGTAATGTCATTTTGCATGCTTGTGAATACGGGAGGCAATACAACAGGCATAACATAATCAGTAATGGTCAATCTAAATTGTTCTGTATCTGATCTGCCTCCAGAATCAGTTGCAGTTGCAACTATGTCATAAACTCCGGAGCTCTCAAGGTTTGGAGATATCAATAATGTGGATGTGTTTTGAGTTGTACTCTCTATTGTAACAAAGCTTGCAAGTCCGGTAAATGTAATGCTGCTAACATCTCTGTTGATATCAGATACAGTAACTGTAACTATTGCAGTATCTGTCTCCGATAGTGTGATATCAGATATTGAAGATATTACAGGAGCAGTTGGAGGATGGGGAATAGTTGCAGATGCAAATTGACTTTCAGTAGCTATTCCTTGATCATTTCTTGCACTGATTTTATAATAGTATGTAGAACCCGAAGTCACACTAGTATCAACATATGATACAGTTGATGCAGAGCCGTAGATACTCTCTAGAATGGTAAATCTAGTTGGGGTGTCGACTGCTCTTTGGATTCTATAGCCTGTAATGTCTGAATTGCCGTCATTTGGAGTGCTCCAAGTCAATGTATTTGATGATACGGTAGGTGTTGATAACAAGTCAGTAACTATTGCAGGTGATGTCTGTACAAAATCATATATTCTGATATTATCTATACCGTGATAATCAGTATTTCCTTCACCTTGAACATTTAATCTAAATTTAAAATCATTACTTTTGTAAGGTGACAAATCTTTGGAATAGTCATGCCATACACCTCTTGAAATATTATCCCGGGTGTAAGAATCAAGGGTTATCCAATTATTGTTATAAAATATCTCCAGATTGTAAAAGTCTTCATCACGGTCTCTAATTCCATCAATCCAGATATCAGCTTCTAGTTTTGGTGATGATGTATCTGAGATATTAACTGAATTTCTCATTGTTATGGTACAGCCTGTATCGCAATCCTGGATGTATGCATAATCTCCATCAATTGGTGTGGGCTCACCGTCAGTATCTGTCCTCCAAAAATCATAATCGTGAGTGTCACCATCATCATCATTTGCCACTATCCAATTACCAAGACCACTTTCAAATGCTTCATAAAAAATATCAGGTGTGGATATATCATCAAGGCTTGTTATGTCAACTGTTATGATATTTGTAACATCATGGCCTGTTCTTCCATCAGTAACTGTATAATTAAAAGAACTGCTTCCTACCCTTACAGGTGTAAAGAGAAGCTCTGTACTTGTTTCATCAGTATTTGGGATTGGTTGTCCGCGACTTACAAAATTCAATGTGCCAGCACCGTCACTATTTGTGGGATGACCAGTTAGAGTATATTTTAGATAATCATTATCTGTGTCAGTTGCAGTGAGCGGGATTAGTATAGGAGTTCCAGTAGATGTAAATAGATTTGTAGCAGTATGACGTGGCGGAGTGTTTGGAATAATTTCTGATCTGCAAGACAGTTCAGTTACAGCTCCTGCTGCCAGAGAACCATTAGAGCAAAACTGGGACTTGTATCCGTCGCTTTCATCATTAATTGAGGTTACAGTAGATGAGCTTATGTCGTGCCAGACATTCTCAGTTTCATACTGCGCACCAGTGAATATCACATTGGGGATTGTAGAGTATTCAAGTATTGGCGAGATACTACCTTCAACTCCATAGTCGACAGAGATTCCCGTGTTTGAATCCCTAAAATTAAAATCTCTTGTCGAAACCTGTGTATTTGAATCTCCATAATAAGCAATAAAATGATTATTTAATTTCTCTATTCTGAAATGTTTTTCTATACCTATCCTATCACCGTGTGGGTCTGCATTTTGTTCTACGTATATTCTCTCCCCGGCATTATTCTTAGAGGCAAAAGCATAGTATGCAGATTCTCTAGTTATACATTCAGCATCACTTCTGCCATGGTCATTGTTTAAAATCCAACCAACAGTTACACCAGTTTCCATCCATTGTGGAGTTCCATCTTCAGTAGGCTCTATAATCATCCAGGTGGCAGCAAGAGCGCCCTTGTTTTCACAGTTTGTATCATCAATGAAGAGATCAGGTATTTTGATATCATATTGTGAACCAGTATAGTCTGCATTAAGAGTAGCATGACGCTGTACTGCTCTACAATTTCCATCACTGCACACAGCTTCTGCTTCAGCAACAAGTATTCCGAGAAATACAACAACTAGTAAAACAATTACTTTCATCTGCTGTCATATCTTTCAAATAACTCTATAACAATATTTTCATGTTCTTGCATGGTTAATGCAGTTCCACCAGAAGCAATAATGAGATAAGGAGTAATATACTTTACACTATGTTTTGCAGGATCAGATCTGTTTGCATGTGAATGCTCTATGTATCCATCCCACCTGTCTTCAAAAATAAGATCAGTGGTTGTGCCGTTGTCAGTTACTTCAGCTTTCTCACTGGCTGTATACATATACTCCGGCTTTGGCGTATCCTCATATATCTTCGCTGTGACTAGATAATAACTGGTATCTGTGAATTCCTTGTGGGTTATACCATCAGGTAGGTCCGTACCCTTTGGAATAAAGGTAAATTGTATTCTTCCCTCACCTTCATGACCAAGAGAATATTGATCCTTGGGTTGCCTAATGTCTACCCATTTTAGATAGTATCCTGGTGCAACCCATGTTGGGAGCCATTCTCTATAATCAATGGTATCCTCAATGGTATCACCACTAGTACCACTTGCGCCTTTAGAGGGAATTGAGATTATATCATTAAGACTATCTCTATCAACAAGATCATCTTCGTTCATTTCATAATGATCTGGACTGAACAAAAAACTGTATTGTATAGTAGCTGGTTGTCTGATATGTATATTTTGATCATATCCATAAAGCTCGCCATCAAATTCACCATCACCAACTAGACCAAACTGTAAAGAATTTAGGTAATTCTCACGTTCTTGTTGTTTATCAATTATATCATTTGATAGTACCGTTTCATTTTGTTCTGTTGTGATTTGAGCATCTGAAGATACGACACCTTTTACAATGTTGTTTTCTACAATGTCATTTTGTATTATTATGACATATCCCCTATCAAGCAGTTTCTTTGCAGTGCTATCTTTGACACATGCAGGCTTTCCCTTTGGGGATTCAAGTAGTACCGCAGAACCATTGCACTGAATCTGCTCTATTGGTACCCCTTGCTTAAACTGCTTTAGAGGGGATAACACTTTGGCATCAGCCGATGATACTGTCATGGCAAGCAATGCTACACTCAAAACCAACAGTCCTATTACAGTCGTGTACCTCATCAGGATTCTTTGAGAAATGATGTATTAAAATGATGCTCATGATAGTTCTATAATCTTTGAGACCTAAGATATTTTTTTAGGTGATTGTAAACCTATTACCCCCATTACCCCCAATTAATTTTATGTAATTATCCATGTGAATTGTTTTTATACATTTCCTCTCTTTCTATACATCAGGGCATGGCTTTCGCTAGAGAATGGTTTCAATCAAAAGATGGCAGACATGTATCCATACGAGACTATTCTCTCAATGCTATCTTCATCCTAGTTAGGATTGTTCGCAGTTATTAGACGAGGCCTTGTCCCTCAATAATTACAACGCGACTTGCAGTCCTAACTATAATTTTGTACAAATTCTCTCCTCTCCTTTAACATCCAATAAATCACCCTCAGGATCTTTGATGCACCAGCTACTGCAGCTTTGGATGATCCTCTTTTCTTTTTAATGCGATTGTAAAATTTTGTAATGTCACTATCCTTGGCATGAATTGCATGAGTGTGTATGCATTCTGTTAGAACCCATCTCAATGTCATGCTTCCCCTTTTTGTTATTCTGCCATGGTGTATTGTATCTGCAGAGTTTCTAACTGATGGTACAACTCCTGCATATGCACACAGTTTGTGGGAATCATTGAATCTCTCAATATCTGCAATCTCTGATGCAATGACAAGCGAAGAATAATGCCCAATTCCCGGAATCGAGTTTATCAAAATTGCATCAGGATTAACTTTTACAGCAGCATACACTTTGGAATTAATCTCTGCAATCTGTAAATTAAGGTGGCTGATTTGTTGCAAGAATCCGTCTATTCTGTAATCTCCTAGTGCCTTGAGTCTTCTGTTGTATGTTTCAGTGAATGTAACTCCTGGAATCCTGATTCCTTCCTGTAACAATATTCCATGAACTGAATTCTTGACAGATGTTCTCCATTGGATTAGTTTTTTCCTATATCTTACAAGCTGTCTTTGTTGTACAATCTTTTTGTCTGGAACATAACATGTGGCAATGTATCCTCCTCGTAAAAGATCTGCCAATATCTTGGCATCAATCTTGTCTGTTTTCTTTTTTGATGTAGCAATTGCCTTTGTCAAATATGGGTTTGAGAGTGTGACGTTTTTGTATCCCAAAGTATCTGTGAGAAATCGATACGTGTCATACCAGACTGATGAGGATTCCATTACAATATTTGCAGAAATTGGTATTTTTGCAAAATGCTTCCTGATAGATTCATGAGTGTTATCCACTTTGTCATTTTGTAATACTTTGCCTGCATCATCCATTTATTACTTGAAGAAACTTCTTGTGCAGGTCAATGCCCACAAACATGCCTTTCTTTGGTTTCTTCCTAATCTGTTTGTTTGTAATCTTTTTTGGAGCCGAGTATTTACGAACCTTGGAACTAGATTCATTTTTTATGCTATCTGATTTCCTTGCTTTCTTATTCACATATAGTTATTGGAAAAAACTATCAATATCATTGAGTTATCCAAAATAGTTTCAGATAAATCAACATCATTAAAATTTCTGTGTAAAAGATTCAACAGTACAAGTTCTGTATGTTGTCCCAAGTGTGATTCTCCAAAATATTATCTGATGAGCAGAGGGAATTTAAGATGCAGTAAATGTAAGACAAACTACAAACCATTCTCAGATACACAGTTTGGTATCATCAATATTGATTATCCAAAATGATTGGTTCTAATCAAACTATTTGATCTTGGGATTAGTGCAAGACGTGCAGCAAAAGAAGTTGGTGTTAGTTATCCTACCGCATTGCATTCTTTTGACATCATGAGATTCTCAATACTTGAAGAACAATCCAAAACAGATGATGTTCTAAAGGGTCAGATTGAGGCTGATGAGGCCTATTTTGGAGGAAAAAGAAAGGGAAATCGTGGCAGAGGTGCCAAGAACAAGACAATTGTATTTGGTATATTGAAAAGAAAGGGAAAAGTACATGTTGAGATTGTCACCAATAGACCTCTTGCGTAATTGCAGACAAAATCTCTTCTTTCATTGAATTTAATTTCAAATAATTTCTGAGATATCACAACAAACTCTTGTTTCTGTCTTGTAAGTTGACCATATGACCTGAAATAAAAGATGATAATTGTGTCAAATGTACGGTCTGGTTCACAAATCAAAGACTGCCAAAAGAGCGAATCATTTTAGATACAGACAGGCAGATAAGAGAATCAAGTAAACCGGTTATTTGGAATCATCAAAAATATAGTCTGCTTTTTTCTTCCTTTAAATTCAATTTTTCCCATGATACGATAATGCCAAAACTTCAGGTATTCTCAAAGATAAAAAAGGAAAACTATGGAATACAGCGACATGATTCATACAATGTCATAAATCCCCTACAAAACAGCAGAGACAATACCATTGCAAGAAGGCATGATTTTACATGCTACAGCATCTAAAAAGACTAGGACCATACGACTGCACACAAAGCAACCAAAAGACTCGACACCTGTTAAAGTAAGGCAAAAGCTCACAAAGACATATCAGAATCAGAGATACTATTCCACAAAGGTTACCATTCCAATAGAGTTTGCAAGGCTTCTTAATTTGAAAAAGAATGATGAACTAGACTGGTCTGGTCCCCTCTAGAGTAGGACCGGTAGCATACATACACTTTTCAGATAACTTGGGAGGCTTACCCTCATGGTAAAGAGCAAATTCACATCAGCAGAAAAGTCAAGAGTGGTTTTAGAGTCACTAAACACAAACATTGCAACTGCAGAGTTGTGCAGAAAGTACAATATTCATCCACAGACATTCTACCAATGGAGGGAACGATTTGTAGAAGGTGGCAAGGCATCATTAAATGGCACACCAAACGGAGATGTCTGCAAGAATCTGCAAAAGGAAAATGATTCCCTCAAAAAACTAATCGGCGAGATCACAATTGCCAATGACATTTTAAAAAAAACGTTGGAGAACCAGAAAAGATGACTGCAGTGAATCAACTGAACAAACACATCAGTTTGAACAAGTCATTGTTATTAATTGGAGTCTCAAAATGCAAATGGTATTACTCAAAGTCACCAAGAAGGATTCAGACAGATCCTGCAGTAACTGATGTAGTTCAAAAGATTGGAAAACAAAGGCCAACTTATGGAACCAGACGCATGGCATCCCAAGTCTCAAGGGAACTGAACAAGCCTGTAAACAGAAAACAAATCAGAAGAATATTTCACAAATTGGGCTGGATTGAGCCTAAAAAGACCAAAAATGACATCATCAAATCTGCCAGAACATTATTCAAGCCTGATGCACCAAACCAGTTGTGGCAGACAGACATCACATATGTCTGGTGTGGAGTTGACAGATGGTGCTACTGCTTTAACGTGATTGATGCATTTAGCAGGAAATGGATTTGGCATTCATTTGATGTGGCAGCTCCAAAGAGCACTGCAATTAACAGCATCATTAATGCAGTAGCTACTGCAAAGCCTGATTGCACAAAACTGATTCTCAGAACTGACAACGGTTCGCAATACAACAGCCGAGATTTCAGAAAAGCAGTTGTTCTACTTGGAATAAGACACGAATTCATCTGGCACCACACGCCAGAACAAAACGGACATGTCGAATCATTCCACAAGACACTCAAGAAGGAATACTTGTGGAGGTACGAGTTTGCAAACTATCAGGAAGCCGAAGTTGCTCTAGAGAAAGCACGAATCGATTACAATGGTTCCAGGATTCATTCAGCGTTAGGATACCTTACTCCTGATGAATTCATGGAGTTATGGGAGATGAAAACATAAATGAATCAGACTGTATGTAAGATTATGCAAAAAGTGGTACTAAAAACAGGAGTCCACTCCAATTGAATAATTGATAGTTTTTGATCTAAATTGAGTTACTTTCCCATCTACTGGATTCAGTTGATCATCTAATTCAAGATGAGTATCAATGTTTTCCCAACTAACTGGCATTAGTTACTGGTTGATACACTTGAAATTCTTTGGCATGTGAAATAAAAATCTTCATAATCAGATGCATTAGTTACTGGTTGATACACTTGAAATGTCATAGGGAGGTGCATGCTGATAATGGGCCTAAGAAGTTCCTCATATCGATCATAGTTTTCCTGATTTGCATATCTCTCATCAATTAATAGCAAGATTCCCAAATCTTGTTGATCACTTTTGTAATCTAAAATCTCATGTACAAATAATACATCAAATTCTGGGTCAATAAGACGTTTATCATCAATCCATGTGATTGATTGTCCATTAAGATCAAAAACATTGAATGGGTAATCAGAATGATTGAAAATCTCAATTGCTTTTTCAGGATCACCATTTGCCAAACCATAAACACGATACCACTCATGATCAGTGATGAAAAAGTCAACGTATTGCTGTACATAATCTCCATCTCTGGCGAATTTATTTATGGCCTCACTAAATTCTTCTGCAGTCAAGATACCTTCTATATGTTCACCAAAAGCCAATGTAGTATGTGCAGATGTGAAAATTAGAATTGTAAATATCATTAAAATATTTTTGTTCATTGTAAATAAAAAAAATTAAATTCCCAAATGTGATTTTACTTGATCCCATGGAGAGAAGAATTTCAATCCTCCTTCCATGTCGGAATTGCACCAGTAAGCGTAGTTTGTTTCACTGTTGAGATCCACTTCACAAGCTCTGCCCACATGTTGACCTAAGAGTTTGACTGTGGAGGATCCGGTAATTGAGAAAATTGGGGCTCCACTATCACCATTTGTACTTGAATAAGTTCCTATGACCTGATCATTTAAGAGACCTTCAGGAGTTTTGGCAGTAACATCAGTGTCTAGAATATGTCCACTACTTGTAGTTATAATACCTGCAATTCTGATGAATTTGTTTAGTGTGATGTCACTTGCAGTTCCATAGGTAACAGAATAATTATTACCATTGTAGTGTAGTGAGTCATTGACATAGTTATTGTCGCAATCAGAATTGTATGTATCAAATCCATAAGATGCATCGGCATATGCCCCACTGTAGTTATTGTCATGTGTAATTCTAACTTCTTGACAACCTACTCCGCCAACCAATCCCGCACTTACAATGTCATTCAGATTAAAAGCATGACCGGTGGTTATGATTTTGTTATTTTTTACTACGGTAATAGTTGAAGACTGTAGATTATGTGACAAAGCATCGCCAGCTCGTACATTAGATTCCCTCTCAAATACGTAATATTTAATATCCATATCCATTGATGTGTCAAGATCAGACTTTACATCGTTTTTGGAATACTCTTCGTCAAATTCCAATGTCTTTTTGGCATCAATGCCTACAATCAATTTTCCATTCTTTTCAAAAACGAGGTTGTATGGTATTCCATATTCTTCAGACGTATGTTTTGTGCCAGTATCTTTCTCTTTTTTGTCCTTTTCATATAATTCAAACATTTTCTCCTTTAATTTTTCTTTTACCGAAAATTTATCATCGGGTAGTTCTACTGCATCTGCTACATTCATCGTACTAAATGGCAGAATCATCATACCAATTATTCCGGCAAATAATACGGTCTGTACTTTTTTATCATTTTTCATGTTATTAAATTCTGACAAAAAAAATCTCAATATAAGCATATACCTTGGAGCATCATTCTTTGCAATTTTTCAAAACAAATAGTAATACTTTTTGATCAGTAGTTAGAAATAATTTCATGGACATCACAAATGACGAGTTACTCCAGGCCTACAAAAAAGAAAAAAATATTCACAAAAAAACAAGATTACATGCAATGTGTAAGATTAAAATCAATAAATCTACAATTGCTGAAACTGCCAACCAAATGTTTTGTACATATAATTCTGTAAGGAATTGGCTTGATTCATTTGAAAAATACGGACTAGAAGGCCTGGAGGATCTCCCTCGTTCTGGCCGTCCGCCATTAATCTCACACAAAAAATTACAAAAAATAGAGCGTACATTTAAGAAAATTTCAGACGACATGACTCCAAAAAAACTGATACAATTCATATTTTACAGAACACGCATTACATATCATATCACTCACGTGCGTCGTTTGATGCATAAATGGAATCTAAAACCAAAGGTTCCACAAAAACTACATGTACGTGCCGCATCCAAGGATGCATGCCGCAAGTGGAAAAACCGCATCATTTCACGCATAGAAAAGGCAAAAAAGAAAGGTTTTACAGTATTTATCCAAGACGAGTCTGTATTTGTAGACGATGTACGTCTTGGTAAAAAATACTGGACAGATGCACACCAAAGATTAATTGTACGTTGGAGAGGATCACATCAAAGATTTTTGGTTTATGGAAATGATGACTGATGATAATCAAAGTTTTTTTAGATCGTATGAAAAATTTAATTCAATTGCATTTATAGACTATTTGGAAGCAGCTCGTAGAAAATTTGGAAAAATATTTGTTATCGTCGATAGGGCACCACAACACAAAGCTAATGATGTAAAAAAATATCTGCACAAAAACAAAGATGTCAAACTGGCATATCTTCCAAGAGGTTCTCCACATTTGAGTATGATTGAAGAGATTTGGAGACAAAGCAAACATGTTAATGTTGAATCAGAATTTTATGAATCTATTCATGAAATGAGGCATACAGTTATGGAATATTTTAGAACCCACAAATTTAATTTGAATATGTATTATTTTGCAAGAACAGTAAATTGAAAAGACTTATGATCTGGGGCATAAACAAAGAATATCAGACTTGAAATTCCTAAAACCTATGAAATTAATGAAATCTATGCACATAGGAGTGCATATCCTGGAATAAATTTAAAAATGCATCATGATGTTTCATGGGATGTCATGGAATGATTCTAGTTAAAGCCCGTTTTTTGTGATACATTGTCATCATACTCATAAAAGATTGCAAACAAAGATTTATGAAAAATTCCAAAGAAAAGCATTCCAGCAAGATGGTCATCAAGATGCATCCGTGTGAATTGGGCTCTGGTGAATTTTGGTGATCTGATCACTATTTTGCACCAGAAACTTTGAGAATTATTCTATCATAATTTTTTCAAAAAATCTTCTTTTTTGATTTCTGCAAGTGACAAAATACCAAAAATAGTCCCAACCTTCACCTCTTTGTGCAACGGAACAACCGTAACTGTCTTTCTACCTTTTAGAAATCTATGCAAAACAATGTGACTATCTCTCTGACGTGAGATTTGAAAATCAAAGTCATCAACAAGAATTTTTACTATTTAATTTCCTGCAAGTCTAGGGAATTTCGACACTTAATGCACCAACCATATCCATATTTTCTATTGTGTTTTTTGTATCTGGTAATTCTTCAAGATAAAGACTAACGGCTTCTTTGATATTTGTTAGTGCCTCTTCTATAGACCTCTTGCGTAATTATAGAGATTTTTTCTCAAATTTTGTATTTTAACAGAATTCATACCTGAAAATTCAAATTTCTCAACCAATTTGAAAAATCCTGCAGCAAAATTCACGCCTAGAAATAATTACGCAAGACGTCTACTATTCTGGCAAAAAGAAAAAACATACGGTAAAAAACTAAACACCGTAAACCAGAAAGGTGAGATAATCCACAAACCTCCACATTCTACAGGTAACATGATTATGCCATATTGAAAATAGAGCATCCTGCACTACACGAAGATGTGATGATATTTTATGACCTTGGGTATTTGGGAGTGGAAAAAGATTTCCCAGAACAGACAAGCATTCTACCATACAAGAAAAAGAAAGATCAAAAATTAACCATCACTCAAAAAGAATGGAATAAACTGCAATCCAAAATCAAAATTAAAGTGGAGCACATCATCTCTCAAATCAAAAAGTTTAGGATTAATTCTGAGACATTTAGGAATAGATTGTGCAGGTATGATGCAATAAGTGACATCGTATGTGAAATTGTAAATTTCAAGACAAGATGGAAGCAAGAGTTTGTTGTGATTCCATAAGATTAGAAATTATTTGAAACTAAATTCAGTGAAAGGTAAGATTTTGTTTGTAATTACGCAAGAGGTCTTATGATGAATCGTGAGGGATCATCTTGTGTGGCATGTGTATTCCACTGAACCAATTATTCTTTCTAGGAACACCTGCACAACACTTGAATTTATCAAATGCCGAGTGTACAGCTTGTCTCATCTAATCTGTGATTATTCTCTTTGATCCTTCTTCCAGGGTTGAATGAAACTGTTTCAGTCTTGTAATATCGTGAGTAGAGTTTCTGTATCCAACGAACAGATACCTTCATGGATGAGGAGGCCACACATGCATTCTTGGCTCTGCTCTCTTTTGACTTGTTTATTCATGATACTTGGATTAGATCTAGTTTTTGCAGGACTGTAATTATTTCCTCTTTTCCAAACATATCTTGACTTTAGTCTGGAAATGATGAATGAACTAATTTGGGGATAGAACTAATACTATCTTAGAATACCTTTTAGTACTAAATATAGAGAAATTTCATAACTTATGGCCAATGATCCTGATGCAAAAAGACTCTTGTGGTTTATATTTACAGGTTCGCGAGGTGGATTGAACCGACTAAAAATAATTTCAAAATTAAAAGAAAATCCGTTTAACACAAATCAATTGGCAAAAGAATTGGGTCTTGATTACAAGGCTATTCAACATCATATTCGAGTATTGGAAAAAAATAACATGATAAGCAAAATTGGAGAAAAATACAATGTAATTTATTTTATCTCAATGTTTTTGGAAGCTAATATGGAGACATTTGAAAAAATTGAAGGGAAATTGGATAAAAGTAAATAAAAGATCTAAAGATGTTTTTGATTAAATGGAACCTACTTCATTAATTCTATCTATTGTATCTGTTACAAATATGGGAATTTTGGGAATCTTGATTGTTATTTTTGGAAATATGTATCGTAAAACACAAGCTCAACTACCTTTGGGAATGATTGTAGTTGCAAGCATGCTGATTTTACATAATGTGATTGGTGCAATTGGTTATTTCTCACATGAAATGATATTTTCTCATGAGATTTTCCCATACATGCTTGGAGTTGGAATAGCTGAATTTGTAGGATTAATAATATTTCTTAAGATTACCCTTGAATAACCTTAGTTTAATTGTAACAAAAATGGTTTAAAATAGTGTTACAAGCATATGTCACATTAAATAAAAATATTCTCATTGCACTTGCAGC
This sequence comes from Candidatus Nitrosopumilus sp., assembly GCA_965205675.1. Classification (GTDB taxonomy): domain Archaea; phylum Thermoproteota; class Nitrososphaeria; order Nitrososphaerales; family Nitrosopumilaceae; genus Nitrosopumilus. The sequence goes on along the minus strand of OZ242186.1, from coordinate 194,835 downwards.
ATCAATAATTATTTCATCTGTAATTGCTCAACTCTTATCTGATCAAGATGATTATCTAAATACAACATACACAACAATTGTGGATTATGTAATCTATTTTTCAGTTTTTAGTAGTTTATTTCATTTAGATAATAGAAAAAAATACAGATTAAAGTCTGGTAATAATGATACTGAAAAACTAAAACATGATTTAAAAAAATTAATTACGTCACTAGGGATCGCTGAAGCTGTTTATACTGTATGTAGATGGATATTACAATATTCTTTCTTAGCAATAAACTATGATCCATACTTGGCATCAATTATCTCACAAGTAATATCTACAATTATTTACATGATAGTGTTAAATCTTAGTGTAAAGATTACGAGGTTGTATAAACATGAGTCTTAGCATTTACGTTGATGATTCTAGTGGAACAAATAGTAGATAGGGTTATTTTGTAAAAGAAACTGGAGATCATTTTATGAAAAACAACCTAAACTTACTAACAATCAGACTGAATATTTGGTTATAATTTCCACATTAAACAAATACGTTGGTTCAAATGAAGAAATTATGATTTACAGTGATATTCTAAAAATACTGTAAATCAATTGAATCATGAATTCGCAATAAATAATGAAGAATTAAGAAATTTCACCTATAAAACATGGAAGATTCTTGGAAAATATTCTAATTTATCAATTGTTTTGGTTTCTAGAAAAGAAAATTTGGCTGGAAAAATGCTGGGAAGCTAAAAACAAGAGATCAAAAATTTCTGAGAATAACTTTATTATACAAAATCTTAAAATCATTTTATCATGGCAGATTCTGCAATTTTATCTCCAAAATCTATTGCAATAATTGGTGCTTCTAATAAGCTAGGAAGTGTTGGAGCCACTATTACATCCAATATTATGAATGGGTTCAAAGGAATTGTTTATCCAATTAGTCCATCAAGGGACAAAGTTTTTTCTAAAAAAGCTTACAAAAGTGTTTTAGATGTTCCCAAATCAATTGATCTTGCAGTTATCGTAATTAAAAATACACTTGTAATTCCTGTTTTAGAAGAATGCGGAAAGAAAAAAATCAAAGGCGTTATCATTATCACAGCTGGTTTTAAAGAAGTAGATGAAGAAGGAGCAAAGCGTGAACAGCAAGTAAAAGATATTGCTAAAAAATACAAGATGCAAGTTATCGGACCAAATTGTCTCGGTGTCATGAATCTTGATCCAAAAACAATGATGAATTCTACTTTTCTTAAAGTTACACCAAAGTCTGGAAAAATTGCACTTGTTTCACAAAGTGGTGCAATATGTGCAGCACTAGTTGAAGATGCTAGCGCACAAGGAATTGGTTTCTCAGCTGTTGTCAGTTTAGGAAATAAAGCTGTGATGAGCGAAGTCGACGTTCTAAAAATTCTTGCAAATCATAAACAAACCAAAGTTGTCGTAATGTATCTTGAAGATATGGGAGATGGTCAAGAATTCCTCAAAATCTGTAAAAATATAACTAAAAAACTCAAAAAACCAGTTTTGGTACTCAAATCTGGACGTAGTCCTGAAGGTGCAAAAGCTGCAATGTCTCACACGGGAGCATTGATGGGTTCTGATGAAATCTATGATGCTTTACTCAAACAGTCTGGCGCAATCAGAGTTAATACCATGGAAGAACTCTTTGATTATGCAACAGCATTTTCAAAACAACCACTTCCGTCTAAAGGTGAACTTGTAATTGTATCAAATGCGGGAGGTCCAGCAATTATTTCAACTGACGCATGTTCTAAACTGAATATCAAAATGGCAAATATCACATCTGTTAGAAAACAAATTGATTCTGTAATTCCTCCTTGGGGAAGCTCTAGAAATCCTGTTGATATTGTAGGTGATGCTGATTTTAATCGCTTTGAGAATGTATTAGATAGAGTTCTAAAACATCCAAAGGTTGGCTCTGTAATCTCAATGTGCACGCCATCTGGAACATTAAACTATGATAAACTAGCTGAAGTTATTGTTTCAATGTCAAAGAAATACAAAAAGACAATGCTTGCAAGTTTGATGGGATTAGATGAGGGAATAACAAATAGAGAAATCTTTGCTAAAGGAGATGTTCCATATTATACATATGCTGAAGGTGCAATCAGAACTCTTGCAGCAATGATTCGTTTTTCAAATTGGATTAAAACATCAAGTGGAACAGTTACAAAATTCAAAGTAAACAAAGCAAAGGCTCAAAAAATATTTGATAAAGTCAAGATGGAAAGTAGACCTAATCTCTTAGAAGAAGAAGGGCAAGAAGTTCTCAAAGCTTATGGATTACCATTACCAAAAAGCACACTTGCTACATCAGAATCTGAAGCTGTAAAAATTGCAAAAAAGATTGGCTATCCTGTTGTAATGAAAATTGCATCTCCTCAAATTATTCACAAATCTGATGCAGGTGGAGTTAAAATAAACCTGACAAACGATGCTGAAATTAAAACTGCATTTAAAACCATAATTAAAAATGCCAAAAGATACAACAAGAAAGCTGAGATTAAAGGCGTATTAATTGTCGAAATGGTAAAAGGGGGAAAAGAGCTCATCATAGGCTCAAAACTAGAGCCAGGATTTGGTCCTGTCATTATGCTTGGTATGGGTGGAATCTATGTTGAAGTTCTCAAAGATGTAACATTCAAACTTGCGCCAGTAACTAACAAAGAAGCTGATGATATGATTGCATCAATTAAGACTCAAAAATTACTTCAAGGGGTAAGAGGTGAAAAACCATCTGATATTGCAAAACTTTCGGAATGTATACAGAGATTATCTCAACTAGTTTCAGATTTTAAAGAGATCAAGGAATTAGATATGAACCCAGTACTAGTTATGGAAAAAGGTAAGGGTTGCAGAATTCTTGATGTTAGAATTGGACTCTGATCGCTATTTATTCCTAAAATTTAGCTTTCACTAATCTAGAATATTTATACAACATCTAAACCAATAATGTTACATGGCTAATGTCTTAAAGACAATTAGAACTGGAGATGATTACATTAAAAGTCTTAGAGGCCGTGATCTCAAAATTTACCTCTTTGGAGAACTAGTTAAAGAACCAGTAGATCATCCTATGATCAGACCATCAATTAATGCAGTTGCAGAAACTTATGATCTTGCAGTACGTGAAGAAGCATTAGCATCTGTTGATTCATCAATTACTGGATTAAAAGTAAATAGGTTTTTACACATTGCAGAAAGTGCAGAAGATTTAGTTTTACAAAATAAAATGCAGAGAAAACTTGGACAAAACACTGGAACATGTTTCCAAAGATGTGTTGGAATGGATGCCCTGAACTCTTTACACTCTACTACATTTGAGATAGATGAGAAACATGGGACAGATTATCATAAACGATTCTTAGAATTTGTAAAAATGATACAACAAGAAAATCTTGTAATTGGTGGTGCAATGACTGATCCTAAAGGAGATAGAAGCAAAGGTCCTGCCGAGCAAGATGATCCTGATTTATTCACTAGAATTGTTGATACTGATGATAAAGGAGTATATGTCTCAGGTGCCAAAGCACATCAAACTGGCTGTATTAATTCACATTGGATAATTCTGATGCCAACTATTAGACTAACGGAATCTGATAAAGATTGGGCAATAGTTGGGGCAATACCTGCAGATGCAAAAGGTGTTACTTACATTTACGGCAGACAATCTTGTGACACAAGAAGTATGGAAGAAGGTGATATTGATGATGGCAATGCAAAGTTTGGTGGCCAAGAAGCCTTGATAATTTTAGATAAAGTGTTTATCCCATGGGACAAGGTCTTCATGCACGGCGAATATGAATTTGCATCAATGCTTGTGGAACGATTCACGTGTTATCATAGACGTAGTTATGTATGCAAAACCGGTCTTGGTGACGTCTTAATTGGTGCAGCAGCTACAATTGCCGATTACAACGGGGTTCCTAAGGTATCTCACATAAAAGATAAAATTATTGAGATGACTCATCTTAATGAAACAATTTTTGCAGCAGGTATTGCATCTTCATATCAAGGGCAAAAGATGAAGTCCGGTGTATTTTTAAATGATGATATGCTTGCACAAGTTTGCAAACATAATGTTACAAGATTCCCATATGAGATTAGTAGATTGGCACAAGACATTGCAGGTGGGCTAGTAGTTACATTACCCTCTGAGAAAGACTTTAGACATCCAGAAGCAGGACCATTACTGAAAAAATATCTTGCTGGTAGAAAAGGAACAGATGTAGAAAATAGAATGAGGATTTTAAGATTAATTGAAAACATGACTTTGGGAAGAAATGCCGTTGGCTATCTTACTGAATCAATGCATGGGGCAGGTTCACCACAAGCACAAAGAATCCAAATTCAGAGGCAAATGCAAGTGGGTTACAAAAAGAATTTGGCAAAGCATCTAGCTGGTATCAAAAATGACATTGAAGAGCCACAAGAACCCTCTGACTACTTTAAACGAGTTTTCAAAACAAAAAATTCAGTTCTTTAAGAAAAAGTATTTTTTAATTTCACATATTTTGTATTAGATAAACAATGCCTCTTTTGAAACTTCTGATTCCTTAGGATCCTTTTTTAGAGAACTTGACGTATTTAGATTACCAAGTCAACAGGACGATCTATCATTCTCTTGCCATAAGCGTATGTGAACCTGTTTGCTTGAATATTCTTAAAAATTATTGTTTTCTTCTTCTGAATCTTTAGGTTTTGTTGGCTTATCTTCTATTGATTCCTCTATTCCTTCCATTTTTTCTTCAATATCTGATGATTCTGCAATATCTCTAGATTCTGAATCTTTTAATTCATCCCCAGTTGATTTTTCAACATGTTCTGAATATTCAGAATCTTTCTCAATTTTATCAATATCTGATAGTTCCTCTAAAGTATCAGGATTAACTGAATCTGATGTGTTTATAACTGACTCTTCCTTTTCATTTTTCTTTTTTATCATCTGTTTTGCAATCATTACCCCAACAACGATTACAATTATGATATAGTTAATTGGAGGTCTTAGTAACTGTGTGATATATCCTACTTGAGGAAGAGTATATGCTACTTCACCAATGTATTCTTTTTCTGTAATTGGAAAGTCAGTTCCAGGAATTGATGCTGGGTTTGCATCTCCTTTTGTTCTAAGTTCTCTAGGTTCATCTTCAAGTATTGAGGCAACTCTATGTACTATTACCCTATTATGATCTGATGGACGATTAAACACGATAATATCGCCTACTTCTATATCTTCAAAAGGCACATGACCTGAAACTATCAAAACATCATACACTTCTAAAGCTGGAATCATACTTCCACTTGCAACAACATAAAATGGATTTTGTGTTCCAAATGCTACTTGCAGGCCAATCCAAATAACTAAAACTCCTACTCCGACAATTACAATGTCTTTTATTACTCCTTTGGGGATTGATCTTTTTGCCAATTATATTCTCGCTTATAGTGTCATTGATTAAATTTACTAATTATTAGATCTTGGTTCCACATTCTTCACAGAATTTGGAATCTTCTTTGTTTTTAAATCCACAGTTGGAACATTTTCTTGGTGTTACTACCTCAGGATTTCCTAAAAGAACGACTTCACCAATTTTCCTAATGCTAGTCCATGGCATGCTACCTTCTGTGCCATCTTCTTTAGTAATTACTAAAACCATAGATTGTGTAGAATCAATACCAACATGTTTTGCAGTTCCAATCTTGTTTGCACTTTCATTAAATACAAATTTTCCTTCAATTGAAGTAATTGAAGTTGCTGGACTTGATTGTGTAACAGTTTCTTGTGATGCAGCTATAGGTTCTGGTATATTTTGTGATGCAGCTATAGGTTCTGGTATATTTTGTGATGCAGCTATAGGTTCTGGTATATTTTGTGATGCAATTTCTGGCTGTCTACTCTGAACTTGTGATTCTAATGGTTTTGCACTTCCAACTTCTCCTGCTTCATCTTCTTTTTTAAATTCCCTATATTCTGCAATTGATGCATTGCATGAATTACAAATGTATTGACCTCGTTCTGTAAGGATTAGGTTTTCTGCAACTTCTTCGTTTGGATTCTCAAATTCTATCTTGGGAGAACCTTCAAATTCTTTCTCACAAGTATTGCAAAAATGTTTAGTAATTTTTTCAGCATCTAGTCTGCCAATTGGTGCTAAAAATAAGTCAGGACCACCTAAATTACCTTTCATTTGTTGTTCATCAGTAACAGAAGCTATAACATAGCCACCTGATCCTCTTAATTTTTTAAGTCTAAGTTCTTCACTCATAGTTGAGTTTTACCAAAACGTCATTTAAGTATATATCAAAATTATTTATCCAACAAAAAATATGATGTTGATTTTGGTGAACATTTTTAGGTATGTTCAATAAAATAATGTTACAATGGCTGTAACACAAATTTCAGATGCAAAATCATGGGAAGTTGACGTGATAAATTCTGACATTCCTGTATTTGTAGACTTTTGGGCCGAATGGTGTGGTCCATGTAGAATGGTAGGTCCAGTAGTTGAAGAACTAGCAGCTGACTATGATGGCAAAGTAAAATTTGTCAAGGTTAATGTTGATGAATCCAACGAATTGGCATCAAAATACAATGTCTTTAGTATTCCAACCTTAATCATCTTAAACAAAGGTAAGATAGTTAGCCAGCAAGTGGGCGCAGCTTCTAAAGAATCATATCAAGGTATGATTGATAGAGCACTCGCATAAATTCAAACATATGTTTCTTCCTCTTTTTTGATTCTAAAGTAATTAATATTACAAAAATTGAGTGAGATTATGTCACTTGGTGAAGTAGATACTCTTGGTATGCTCTTTGACAAACTACAGAGTTTGTTTGATGAATCCCAAGGATACTATGAATCATTTTTAGACACAAACAACATGTACAAGAAAGGCCAAATTAGTGATAAAGAATTCTTTCAAAAATTAGGTGATTATACAGTTGCATATTCTGCATTAGAATTTTTGGCCATCAAAGTAATCTTTGAACTAAAAAAATCAATGGGTTCTGGTTTTGGAAACACCCAATCTCCCGGACTAATGCCTGGTATGGGTCAACCTGGAATGATGACAGGTGGTATGGGTCAACCACCAAGAGCTGGCACAATAGATAATCCTGTAGGTGGAAGTCCACCCGGAATTGTATCTGCAGACAAAACATTTGGGGATATTGGAACTTTACCATCCCCTGATCCTGCATTAATGCCAAGACAAACACCACCACCACAAAGTGGAAATGGATGTTCTTCTTGTGGTGCAGCACTTAGAGTAAATGCAAAGTTCTGCACAAAGTGTGGTGCAAAGGCATGAAATTAGTAATTTAAAAATTATTTTCTTATTCTTGTGTTGTTCCACATTCTGGACAGAATTTTGCAGTAGCTGAAAGGCTGGTTCCACATTCAGAACAAAAGTTTCCACTTTGAACTTGTTCATTGTACGCATTTCCAACTGTTGCTGAACTTTTTACTGCCCCTGATGGAACATATGTTTCATCATCAATTAAAACTGGTTCAAAGTCTTGTTCTATCAAATATGTCATCATTCTTGGAATTCCTTTACCTTCATTTTTTGGATCTGGAACAGAGTCTCCTAACCAAAATGCAAATCTCATTAGAGTTAGTTCTGGAGTTGAGAATGCTAAAGTATGCTTTGACATATAATCTTGTGCAGCTTTTTTACCGTCAAAACCTTCCATGTTGATCATATTTTTTATTTATGTATAATAGTTTCTGGGTGAGATTCATGTTGTTATATCCCAAAATCAATTCATCCCTTGTTTCATATTGTATTTTCCTCCTATCTGTTCATCAATAACTTTTGTTTCATTCTTTTGCATCTTTCTTACATATGCTTTTGTAGGGGTCTCAGATTGTCCCAATCAAGTGACATGTGTGGCTTTATGTGGTTGTACCAGTGGACCAACTCATCGACTCCATCAAACCATTTTTGACTTTCTTTGGATCTTACCGTGAAATTGCTCTAGTTTTCCATTTGTATGTAGACAGTTCACTCTTGCAAGGATATGGTTTATCTCCAATTCTATCAGTTCCATCTCAAACTGTGATACTTCTTTTCTTTTGATTGATTTGCATAAAATTGGGAATTATGGTCAATTAAAACAGATGCAGGTTTTCCATGTTTTACAATTGCTTCTTTGAGTACTAATAAAATGGGTTCCGTTAAATGAGAATATTTTTTGCATGATCATACATGTATCCGCTTTCATTTATGTTTCATTTCCCAAGTCTCTGAAAATTTATTTGGTGTGAAATATTCATATGCACAATGAATTCTACAATGTTCGTAATCCTCAAATGCTTTTGTAATTGTTACTCATGCTGATTGAAAGTTTTCAAACCCATATGACCACAAATATTCTTTGAGTGCCTTGTGGAATGATTTTATATATACATTTTATTGTGAGATACTCCAACACAAAATAATGACTTTCTCAAAATTAATTGTGTAATGAATTGTTTTGTAATGATTATCTTTTGTGTTCCTCCAATGTTTTTTTAAAATCGTCAGTGACAATGGTCAACTTATCAACAATTCTTTTTAGAGTATCATTTCTCTTTTGTAAAGTTCTGTACGTATCATCATCAGGTTTGAATACAAGTACAGTTTTGCCTCCATCTACAACCTTTTCTTTCCAAGAATAAAATATTTGAGGATAAATATTGTATTTTCTGCATAATTCTGTAGTTGTAATGTTTGTGTTTAGTGATTCTAATACAATCCTTGATTTTTTTGATGATATGAATTTACTCTTTATCGTGAGTTAGTAGACCTTCTAGATTATCTGAAAAATGTATGTATGGTGCTATTCTTATTCTAGGGAGGGTCCAGATCAGAAAATATACATCTGACGATGATATTGATGGTGATCTAGATAAATAATGATTGGAATTATCGTGTTTTGTAATTTTTTAGAATTTTGTTAAATTATTTTGTAAAGTAAATGGTGGACCGGGAGAGAATCGAACCCTCGACATCCTCGTTGCGAACGAGGAATTATACCCCTAAACCACCGGCCCTCAGTTTAACCTCATTTTGTTCTTCTTTTATTCATTTTCTCAACGCATAATAGCCTAAAGTATACAAAACTCATAGATGACATATGACACTGTAATTACTAATTCACATGTTATCTTGTCTCAAGGAATGGTTGAGAAAAATATTCTAATTGATGAGGGAAAAATTGTAGGACTAAGTACTAATGTTCCTGCATGTGATAATAAAATCAATGGCGCAGGTCTAGTTTCAGTTCCTGGACCCATTGACACTCATATTCACTATGGAGTTTATTCTCCAATTAATGAAGCTGCAAAAACGGAATCCCATGCAGCAGCTATAGGTGGAATTACCACAATGATGCGAATGCTTAGACTAGGAGATCCTTTTTCTAATTCTTTACAATCTCAACTTGATGTAGCATCACAAAATCATTATGTTGATTATGCAATACATGCTTCAATTTTTACACCACAACAAATCAATGAGATGAATTTATGTGTTGACAAAGGAATAACATCATTTAAAATTTACATGAATCTTGGTGGTGAAATTGGTCATGTATACATGGATATGCCACCAAATTCTTCTAGTCTTGTTGCAGCTAAAGTGGATGTAACTAATGATATAGTTGAGCAGACCGTAAAGACTGCCGCAAAACTTGGTTGCCCTGTACTAGTTCATGCAGAAGACTATGAGTCTTGTGGATGTGGAATTAAAACAGCAAAAGAAAAAAATCAAGATGGATTATCTGCATGGTCTTCTAGCCGTTCTCCAGAATTTGAAGCTAAAGCAATCAAAACAGTGTCCAAGTTTGGTAGAGATTATGATTGTGTGATCTACTTTGTCCATATTGGTTCAGAGCGTGCACTAAAACAAATCCAAGAGGAGAAAAAACTTGGAACAAAAATTTTTGTTGAAACCTGTCCTCATTACTTGACGTTATCTTATGAGAAACAATCAGGTTATCTTGCTAAAGTTATGCCTCCAATTAGAACTGAAAATGACCAAAAAGCTGTTTGGAATGCTTTATCTAATAATCAAATTGATACAATAGGAACTGATCATGTTGCAAATCAACTCAAACTCAAACTAGATGGTGATGATGTTTGGAGTGCTCTCGCAGGTTTTCCTGGGATAGGCACTGTAATTCCTATACTACTCAATGATGGTGTCAATCAAAACAAGATTACGTTGGAACAGTTTGTTCGATTTACCAGCCAAAATGCTGCACAAATCTTTGGTATGTATCCACAAAAAGGCACATTGGAGAAAAATTCTGATGCAGATATTATCATGCTAGACTTGAAGAAAGAAAAAATAGTTACTTCAGAATTGTTTGGTGGATTCTCTGATTACATTGTATATGAAGGGCAAAATCTGAAAGGCTGGCCTGTCAAAACTCTTGTCAGAGGTCAGTTAGTTGCAGAAGACTTTGAAGTGGTTGGAAAATTAGGTCACGGTAAACTAGTTGAGAGAAAAATTAACTAATTTTCAAGATGATTATTTTTATAATATCTTATTCATATAATACAGACTAGATGAATCAAACTATTATTTAAAAAAAATCAAGCCACTTTGTTTTACTAGTCATGTAGCAGATCTGGATGAATTTGGGTGGATAGTGATTGTGATGTAATTGTATTTAGGCTGAATCAGAGCACATCATATTAATTCCACAAAACTTACCACCAATGTTAGATCTAGTAGGGTGAAGAAACAATTGTCTTTCTCAATTTGAGTAATCACTAGGATTTCTGATAACTTCATCGCTGGAAAAGAAGGACGAATTAGTGACATGGAATTTTGATTGAAGTGTTTTAGATTACATCTGTTGGAGTTGTAATTACAATTCTTGTTTTGGTGAATGGGAAATCTTCTACAACTATAGAATAATTAACATCGATCTGTATCAATTTTTATCCTTAATTTATAGGTGAATCTCAGTGATATTGACCCCTCCCAAAATACATCTAATCTACATTACATGAATATTTAGAATATTATGGATTTTTAGATTATATCGAATTTGCCTTTTTCTTTGGCTTTGTAAATCACATCTGGTTTTCTCAAGAATATTCCTGATTCTAGTACTCCTGCTGTTTGTTTAATTTTTTGAGTTAATGCTTTGGGAGTTTTTATTATTCCAAAATTACAATCTAGAATAATATTTCCATTTTCTGTAAAAAATGGATAGCCTCTATCCAGTGAACGAATCTGTGCATCTCCACCAAATTTGTTTATTGATTTTACAATTGAGTTCCGTGCAAGTGGATGAATTTCTACTGGTACTGCTCTATTGAAATTTTTTACAAACTTTGTTTTATCTGCTATTACTACAACTTTTTTTGCAAGACTAAAGAGAATATTTTCTCGTAATAATGCCCCCCCACCACCTTTAATTACATATTTTTGTGAATTAATTTGATCTGCGCCATCAAAGATAACATCGATGTATTGCACTTGATCAGCTTCTACTAGTGGTATACCTACTTTTTCTGCAACTAGTTTGATTTGTAATGATGTGGGAACCCCTCTAATGTTATATCCTTTTAGTTTAATTAATTTTCCAAGTAATTTTACAAGTGTAGTTGCAGCTCGTCCACTACCTAATCCTACAGTATAATCATCTTTAACAAATTTCAATGCATCACTTGATAATACCTTGACGGCATCATCGAATGTCAATTATTCTACCTCTGCTTGATCAAGCTTTGATAGAACTTTCATAATCTTACCTTTAATTTCGTCTAAATCATCTGCATCATCATCTAGTGTATCTAGTTTTTCTTTGATTGGTTCGGGAAGTGCTTTATGTTCAGAGATTTTAGCAATTTTTTTGTTATTGTCGAATCCAGTTTTCGTTCCAATTAATGTTGATTGAATGGTTCCAAAATCAATCTCTTGTTTTGGGTTGATTAATTCAGTTTGAGTTACTTTTGATTGTGGCATTGGTTTTGTAACTTGTTTTATTTCTTCAAACAGTGAAGACTTTGGTTTTTTTCCTGAAATATCTGTAAGTGTTGTTAGTTCAAACGGTCGTTTTGGTTTTGTTGTGGGAATTTCAATTAGATCAGTTTTTTGTTTTGGTTTATCAAAGTTGAATACTTTGGATGGTTTTTGTTTTATTTCTAGTTCTTTATTTTTTGATGTTTCATCTTTAACAGTTGTCATTTTTGATGATAATTCGTATAATCTATCATCTAATTTTGATAATTTTTGATCCATTAATGTAATCAAACCATCACCTACTGGACCCAAATCTGGATGGTTGGCTGCTTGTTCAAGTTTTTCTAGCTTAGCTAATACAATTCCTAATTGGTGTTGATACTTTAACAACAATTTATCTTTTTGAATTTTGGTAAATTCTGAATCTGCTTGGTATAATCTTGAAATAGTTTTAGTTAGAATATCTTTTTCAATTTTTAATAAGTTAACTTGACTTTTGATGTGTGAGCTGGCACCAAGACTAAGTAATTGATTTTTATTTTTTGGCATTTTACGAACAACAGCAGCGGTAGCTACGCCTGCTAGTGAACTAAGAATAAGAATAATTTCTTGCATCTATGTATACCATTTAATCCAAGAATATTTTCTGCGTTTTGCCTCTGGGAATCCACAACTTGCACATTGGTGATGGCGTTTGTGAAGTGAGTTTTTACCACATCGTCTACATCTGATATGAACTTTCTTCTTTGTAAAACCACCCATAGAAGTTGTACCTTTCGTCATTGTAAATCACCTAATTTTGTGCTGGTGGAGGAGAGATCATGACTACATTGTCTCCTCTGACTACAATGCTTCCAAGGCTCTTAGAATCGCCTTCAGCAGGAATTTCCTCTGAAGAATCGAGTAGCAGGTTCATGTGTTGGTCAAAACCAAGAAGATTGCCTCTAATCGTCTTATTTCCTTTGAGTTTTACCAATACAACTTGATTGATACTCTCATCCAATACTTTTACTGCCATATCAACGGACATCTATTTCACTTATTGACTTGGATATCAAGGGATTATATTAAATTTCCATTGGTGAAACTATGAGCTATACTCAGTAAGGCAAGTTTGACACTTTTTTCCAAGATTTTTGACGATTTCGGCTAAAATCACTTGTCCATCTTTCTTTGTAGCTTTTCTAGGATCCCCCCAAATTCCATTTTTGGTAGCTTTAGGAAATGATTGATTTGCTAGTCTTTCTAGTTTAGCAATTTCTTGTTTTGTCATTCCATCTGTGATTAATCCTTTTTTTGCTAATTTCATTTTGACATTTTTTGAGATTGCCAGCATCAATGATGTTTCTACAAATCCTGCATGATCAAACTCTCTATTCATAAAATGCCAATAAGATAATGAAAATACTTGTAGTTTATTTTTTGAGATTTTTTTGAGTTTTGTATCCAGATTTTTTATTGGTTTTAGATTGCCGTGATGTCCATTAATTATAAAAACTGTTTTGATGTCATTAGATAGTAAAGACAAACACAAGTCTGTAAGAACTGTTTGTAAAGTAGATTCTCTAATGCTTAGATTGAAAAATGGAATATGCTCGTATGACACTCCGTAATTGAGTGTAGGCAACAAGAGATATCCATATTTTTCTGAGATTTTTTTTGTTATCTCACTTACAATATCTGAATCAGTAGATATTGGTAAATGTGATCCGTGCTGTTCAATTGAGCCTACAGGAATTACTGCAATTTGCTTTTTCTTTGATATTAAATTTCTAAGTATTGGATCAAACTGAGTTTTGATATTTGACATTTAATTCACTTGGATTTGATATGAACTTTTCTCCAACGAACTTCGAGTTTGTTATCTAAATGCATCTTCATCGCTTTTATCAGCGTGTATGCTTCAAGTTTTTGTCCTTTAGATTTCATCTTCTCTAATGTATCATTTGGATCTACTTTGAAAGAGTCTTGGAAAATAATCGGTCCTTGATCTAAATTTTCAGTTACATAGTGTGATGTAACACCTACAATCTTTGTACCCCTCTCAAAGGCTTGTGCATATGCAGAAGCACCTGGAAATGCAGGTAACAATGATGGATGGATGTTAATTATTCTATTTGGATATCTCCAAACAAAGTTAGGACTAAGAATTCTCATATATCTTGCAAGTGATATCAAATCAATATTATATTTTTTACAAATTTGAATAATTTTTTCTTCAGCCTTGTCTTGAACTTGATCTTCTATTGCAACAAATGGAATCTTTGCTTTTTTTGCAAGTGATTCTAGAGTTCTTTCAGTACCAATGATTACCGAAATTTTTCCTTTCAATGATTTTGCATTAGATAGAATTGTTTGAAGACATAATGGCTCTTTAGTTACTAGTACTGCAATATTTTTTTGCGAATTAGTTTCATGATGAGTGCTGACATCCATCTTTTCTTTTTTTGCTAGACTTTGAATATCCAAGTCAAATTTTTTAACATCAACTAATTTTGAAAATGATGCTTCTAGATACATACCAAAAAGATCTTTGATTACATTTTGATTTACTTTCTCAATGTTCCCACCTTTAGAGAAGACAAAATTTGTAAATGTAGCTACAATCCCTCCTCGATCTTTACCTACTACTGTAATTCCTACTACTATCTTTTTCATAACTGGTTTGCTGAAGATTTTCTTATTATTAATCATTCACAGAAATCAAAGTGGTGCAGAAATTGGGATTTGAGATTTACATGTAGGACTTGAATCTCAGAAAGACGTAGATTTTGCCACATGACTAGAAAATCTAGCTTTAACTGAAAAAATCATGTTTTATTTGCTAAATTCAACAGGTATTGGTACTGGCAATCCATTATCATTTGTGACAGCATGTATTTTCATGCTTGTCATCTCTTTTAAATCCATCAAATTCATTTCTGCTTTAGTTTTACAGATGATTTCTAGGAAATCGATTTTTGAGCATTCTAATACTTTTACTGATATTGATGATCCCAAATTACATGTCACACGCATGAGAAGAGTATTTTTTTGGTATTCTAGTGTAACCATATGTGAATAAACAACGAAATTTAGATGGTACTGCTGATTCTATAGTTTCTAAAAGATACACCTCCAAGAAAAAACCAAAGAAAATCATTAGGACTAGAAAGACAAAACCCATGACCTATGTCGGAATTGATTTGCACAAAGAATTCTTACAGGTCGAAACAATGGATGATAAAGGACATACATTATTCAATGAAAAAATTACAAACACCAGAGAGGATATCAAAAAAGTATTTTCTGCAATCCCAAAAAACTCAAAATGTGTAATGGAATCATCATCTGTCTGGTATGGCGTGTTTAGGTTTCTGCGAGACGAACTAGGATTTGATGTAATACTATCAAACCCATATCACACAAAAGCAATTGCAGCAGCAAAGAAAAAAACTGACAAGATTGATGCTCACATCTTGGCAGATTTGCTAAGAGGAGGATACATCTCATCTTGTCATGTACCAGAAAAAGATACCGTGCAAACAAGACAACTGGTGAGATATAGAACCAAACTAGTCCGCAACAGGACAAGGATGAAAAATTTGATTCACAGTATAACCTTACAAAATGCAATCAAGATACCAGGAACTGCATTTTCTGATTCATATGTGCACAAACTGTTGGGATTAGATGACTATCGAATAGATGGATATCTCAAGATGATAATATCAATCAATGATAGAATCGCAGAGTCAGACATGAGAATCAAGGATGCTCTAAAACATGGTTCTAACGCACAACTCTTAGAATCAATACCTGGTGTTGGAAGATTCACTGCATTAACCATATCCTCTGAAATTGACAATATCGAAAGATTTTCAGATTCTCACAAACTGTGTTCATATGCAGGAATTGTACCATCGGTGAGAAACTCAGCTGACACCATACGCCATGGTTCCATAACAAGAAGAGGAAGTAGCATGTTACGCTGGGTTCTGGTGGAGGCAGTACATTCTCATGTAAGATATGCAAAAAACAGCACCATTACAAATTTTTACAAACGTCTTGCAAAAAAGAGGGGGACATCAAAAGCTGCAGTGGCAGCAGCATCCAAACTGTTGAGAATAATTTACTGGATGTTAAAAAACAACATGACATTTTACCAGTGCATCAAAAATGCATAATGAAACATTATGATCAGAACTATAATCCTCGTTAAACATATTGAGGGAGATCCTCGTTTTGTAACTGCGGCATGGTTCTGATAAATGGATGAAGAATGGTACTGAGGGAGATCCTCGAATAGATATGTGTCCGGTTTCATCTTTTGAAAATGAATGGGATCATCTCGAGCGGTAGCCATTCTCATGTGTTGCAAAAGAGTGCAAATGTTTTTAAAGATTTCACATAGATATATGTTTTAGTAGCGGTTTTCAACAGATCGATTTTATTATTCAGTTATTTTTGTATCTGATCTATCTTTTTCAGATAGTTGAATATTTTTCCATTTTCATACATTTTTAATAATTTTATCTACAATACAATCAATATCATTTTTAAAATCAATTACAATGAAAGGTTAAGTTTTACCTGTAATTGCACAACCCATCTAATTGTTAGTAATCTAAAAACACAGTATTTCTTGTACATCACAATACGCAGTTTTTTGTACGTTGTAAATTAAATTTGAACTTCAATGTAACTTTGTATTTTAGTTTTAGATCATAAGATAGAGATGAATAATGAAACAGATTAAATTAGATTCGAAATAAACTCTCAAAGAATATTTAATATTCAAATTTTAACAGATTTGAACACATGTTGTTAATTTGTAGATGAGATCTATATTCTAATAAACATTTTAATCTTGTATTAAAGTAATTTTGATATGATGTTCAAATTTATCATGTTTCTTTCTTAAAAGATGTTTTTCATAGATTATGTTCTCTTGAAATTAAATTCTCTATATTTTGGATAAAAATTGCTTCTTTATCATCCGAATTATTATAATCTCCCGAATCACCGTCGTAAAAATTAATTTCTTTTTTTAACATTTCACAGATATTTCTCTATGTTATCCAATTATCATGAAATTTAAAAATTCGTAATACAGATGAAGATATTGCTACAATCACAGCAGTGATTATTGCAATTCATTTTAGAAAATGATATTCGGCTAATCCAAAATCTATAGCAGTTAAGATGGGTGTTAATGCTGAAAATACAATTAAAAATAAATTGTAATCTGTTGTGATATTTTTTGTTGCTAATAGCACTTTCATCATATCATATAATTATTTTATTACAGAGTTTATCTAAAAAAATGAAATTTTATTTTAAATTTTATAAATTCTATGGCACAAGCCCTAAAACCTCGCTAAAATAATATCCAGACAAAATTGTTGCAGAAGACCAAACACAAGAACCTGCAAATGTATATAATACAAATTTAGGAATTTTCATTTTTAACAATCCTGCAGGAATTGAAATCATTTCTCTCATTACTGGAACCATCCTTCCTAAAAATACTGCCCTGTCACCATATTTTTCAAACCAAACTTCAACTCGTTCTAATTTTTTTTCATTTATTTTTATATTCTTTAGATAACGTAACAAAACAACTCGTCCAAATTTTAATGCGATTAGATAAATTGCAGATGTTCCAATTGTAGCACCAATTGCGCCAAGAATTATCATGGGAATTAATCCAAATATTGTGATGCCTTGCTGAGATGCTAAAAATCCCGCAGTTGGGAATATTGCAAGTGTTGGAATTGGTGGAACTATAGTTTCAAGTAACGCTGCTAGAAAAATTCCTTCATAGAGATGGTCTCCTAAAAAATTTGCAATCCATATCAAGAAAGAATCAAAAAGTTCCATTAGATTCTGGCAATGAAATCGTATTAAACTACCTTACGATGAATAGATTCAGGTATTTTACGCCTAAAGATTGGGGTCAAAACTGGAAAAGTTGGTATATACCAAAACTGTATCATTTTATCATGAACAAATTTGTAGTAATTACAATTGCTATAATAGTTGTAGGTGCAGTTTCAGCATTTGCATTATCTCCATACTTTACAGAATCAAGTATTGATGAAGCAATACCTCCTGGTGCGATAATTCAATCTGAAATAAAAAACAAAGATGCCATTACAGCTCAAGATGATGATGCTATGATGGAAGATGATGCTATGATGGAAGATGATGCTATGATGGAAGATGATGCTATGATGGAAGATGATGCTATGATGGAAGATGATGCTATGATGGAAGATGATGCTATGATGGAAGATGATGCTATGATGGAAGATGATGCTATGATGGAAGATGAGATTCCAATGTCTTATGTAGGAACATTTGTTGGTGTTGGTGATGGTATTCATGATGCACAAGGAGACGCATTTACAATTCCATTAGAAGATAGCAGTACCATACTAAGATTAGAGAATTTTAAATCAACTAATGGTCCAGACTTGTATGTTTACTTGTCAACTGATGATAATGCATCAGACTTTGTGAATTTAGGTACACTCAAAGCAAACAGTGGCAATCAAAACTATGAGATTCCAAATGATACAGATCTAAGTAAATACAACAAAGTATTGATTTGGTGTAAAGCCTTTGGTGTTTTATTTGGCAGTGCAGAAATATCTACTCAATAGCACCAAAAACTCCCAAAAGGAATTTTTTATATCAGATACCAAATCTGAACAATTAGTGTTTACTGGAATGATAACTTCATCTGTATTTTCATTTTCAAGATTTGTTCCAAAAGAACTGTTTTCATTTTCAGGAACAGAAAGTGCTCAAAGCGGACCAAATCCAAGATTTAAAATGGTACTTTGGTCAATTATTGCAGGTACAAGAGGCGGTGTAAACAGAGCAAAAATCCTCAATTTAATCAAAGAAACCCCAATGAATGCAAACAAGATTGCAACAGTCCTGAGTTTAGATCACAAAACCGTAATTCACCATGTCAAAATTCTTGCAAAAAATGAGCTTGTTACAAAGGCCGAAAAAGAATACGGTGCGGAATATCATTTAACACAAATTATGAAAGAGAATCAAAGTATTTTAGAGGAGATTATACTAAAAATTGGAACGAAGTAAATTAACGAATCAAAGGAATGAAACATATTGATAGATTTTATGTTAGCTGCAGTTGTATCTGCATTACTTAACATTGCATTGTTACTAGTAGTAATTGCAACTTATGTTCAAAACATGAGAGTGATTAGATCATATTATACATCCGGTTTAGTTTTAGTTGCAGCATTGTTAATGGTGCAAAATATTGTAATTGTATTATTTTGGTCAACGCTATACATGGATGATAAAGCATTGATGATGTCGGCAGACACGATATCTCACTATTTGTTTGCAATTAATGTAATTCAAACAATTGGATTGGCAATACTTGTTTGGATTACCAGAAGATAGTTACAACAACAATCTATAGAAAAATAATTCTTCCCTTGTATTTTAAGTGATATTTTCGTATGAATCAAGGTCATCCATCACATCAGGAACAAAAATGGAAACTAAAAACAAATTCTAGACGTGAGGCTTGATACATACTATTTTCTTTATCTGGAAATTAATTTATAATTATTATTCCAATAAAGCATTTTAGTAAATGTATAGTTACAGTTGGTTTGTAACAAGAATCATTTTTTGCAAGCATATGATTTGTAATTCTCCAAACATTAAATAAAATAAGAGAATAAAAAAACACACGAATCTCATGAGATGATTTCTACTAGCCAGTTTTAGCTGGTTTTGACAAATGTAATTGTAACATATTCCATTGCTTGTTAGTTAGTTCTGTAAATTGCATAGAATTGTTCTAAATGACATTGTTCGTAGATCTAAATGATCATCAAAATTTACCTAAATGGTTTATGTTGGGATCAGTTGATCACAATAATTTTTCGTTTTACTAAATTTTCAATAATATTTAAAAAATCATCATCAGAAATTTTTCCTTCATACCACCAACTCACTGAAGTTTTTGTCCATGAAGGAATACTCCATTGTGATTGCTTAATTACGTCACGTTCAGGAATTATTATAATTTGTTTTTCAAATAAAAAATCAACTCCTTCAAGAAATTTGGAATCAGAGATTTGATCTGTTACCCACCAGTTTGCATTAGTTTTAATCCATTGTGGAATTTTTGGTAATTCGGGAGGTAAGCCTTTATCAAAACCTGAAATTTTGAGTATGCCTTGAGATGTTGGCTCTACCTTAAAGACCACGTGCCAAAATCCCATCTCGTCAATACTTTGAATGAATTCTACAGGTTCATCATTAAGTGTAACATCAAATTTTTCGTTTCCTGAAATTGGAAAGAATTCAAAATTTGCATAGGTCTCTAAAGGATAACTATTGTAACCTCTAATACTCAAAGTTGTTCCTGCTTCATCAAATTCAGCAGCTGAATACCAAGCTCCCGAATCATATCTAAAATCAAAATCACCATCATTTTTCTTTGCAGTAACTGGAATTACAGTTGTATCAACAGGTGCAAAACAACTATAGTAAAAAACTTCATCAGTAATTGATGGATCCGGATACATTGTAAAACCAACAATTTGTCCTGGTTCAATTTTTTCAATAAACTCTATATTTTGTCCAATATCTAAAATTCGATCATAACCATGAATTACTGCAAAAATTTTAGGATTGTAAATAGTTTTTTCTCCAGTGTTCTGAATTCTACCAGTAAGATGACCATCATCATATTGTACAAGAGTTTCATCGTAAAGAACATCTATTGAAACTACATTTTGAGTAGTTTTCTCAAATGATAATTCTGCAGGAAGTAACATAGGATCAATAGAGACATTTGGAAATTTAATTTTAAATGGAATTTCTGCACCTGAACTTAATGGGACATGTCTTATTGTTTTAGAATATAATTCAAAATTATCAGTTACTGATACAGTAACTGTTGGAAGTATTGCATAATCATTTGTATTTTTTATGTTTCCAACAACTGTATAGATTCTATTTGAATCAAAATAACCAACATATTCATTATCCGGAACATAAACCTCCCCAAAAGAAACACTAGGCAATATCGATAATAGAATGATAAAACCGAACATGGATAAAGAAAATTTTAAGACTAAAATTTTAAAATGAGTTGATAATATCCTCGAATCCAGATGTTGGTTTCTCAAGTAAACTTGGTCTATATTCTTCAATTAATTTATCAATAAGATCTCTCGCTTTAATATGATATCTCTTTTTAAGTTCTACTAATCTAGTCTCAACTAATCCATCATCTACAATTTGTGAGAGATATAATGAAACAGTTGATGGTGATTTTTTAACTTCTTTAACTAATTGAGAGAATTCTAATCCATCATTTTTGATCAATGCAAGTAACAAATCGCGTGGAGTTTGTTTTCGTAAAGCTTTGATAACAATAGATTCTTCTTCAGTAATTTGAGGTGGATAAAATCTTGATTGTCGTGGTCCACGAACAACTTTGATGATATCATTTTTTTCTAGTTTTCCTAAATAGTGACTTAGAACTCCATTTTTTAGTCCAGAAGAGCGCATAATTTCTCGGAATTGAATTCCAGGGTTTTGTTCAATAATTTGTTGTAGTTGAGAATCTCTATCAGTCATTTCTAAACACTCCCAATGCCAATAATCCCAGAGTAATAAAAGTCAACAAATGTCCTACTTCTCCAAGAGACACATCGCCAACATCATAAATTAATGGCCATGTAGCATCTACAAGTAAAACAAATTCAGCTGCAATAAAATTTGTAAAAGCTACTGCACTTAGTAAAAGTCGTTTTGTTCTTAATCTGTAATATGCAATTCCTGCCAATACGGAAATAAAAACAGCAAGAGTAATCCCTCCAACATGCAAGAAGATGTGGACTAGATGATAACCATGTAGCAAATGAGGAATAATTATCGGCAAGGCTAAAATTGCAACAACGCCAGTTACAACAATAGAAAACAAGGTTGATTTTTTTTCAATTATACGTTCAGGTCTAAGCAAAGTGATCAAATTTACAAAGTTCTAAATTTAAGGGGGCTGGTTCATTGATCGAATAGATACCGATCAAACATGAATAATTCCATTCTTAATTAGATATTCCAGACCTTGAACAAATGTTTCGTCATCAATTTGTTTATTTGCCCACCATTCTGCATTACTTCTAATCCAAGGTGGGATTTCTTGAGATTCTAAAATTGTTTGTTGAGTTTGAGGAATTGAAATTATATTATTTTGAATTAAATATTCAATTCCTTGAATAAATGTTATATCATCAATTTGGTCTTGTGACCACCATAATGCATTACTTCTAATCCATTCAGGTAATGAAATTTCATCACTTGTTGTAATTATTCTATTAATTACAATGGGAATTGTAGACTGTGCAAGAGTATTATGATCTAAGTTATTAAAATTCAAGTTTACAATACCTGAAATATCATCAGGTATCATAAATTCTGCAATGTTAGATACATCTTTTGAATCAGAACTAATTCCACTTTGTTCAAAAATAATTCTGTTATTTTGTGTTATTGAAAAATCATAATTTGTTGCAACTGGTCTATCTTTTAAGAAAATATCAGCTACATCAAAGAATATTTTTGCATTTGAATTAGACTTTAAAATTTCGGGTTCCCATGATACGAGAATTCTAAATTGACCATTATTAGTTACTGAACTTAGGTGGGTATAATCACGATCTGGTTTAATTGTAAAATTCATGCCATTTTGAATTGTAGTATTATCAAAAATATTTTGTAGTTCTTTTTGATAGATAATAAAATGAACGATTCTGTCATCAGTAAAAAAATCATCAATATTTACAATATTTTCAGATAATTTCACTCCATTAACATGCATTGTAAATCCTGATACTAGTAGATCGCCAAAATTTTTTGGAATAACTAATTCTTCATGAACTACAGAAGTTTGGTTAATGTTTGATTGTGTCCAATCAAAAGGCATGAAAAAACTAATTTCTTTTGAATTATGATCATAATTGAAATTAGAAATTGCATCATAGTAAGTTATTACACCTATGTTTTGCTCGCCAAAATTTGGATCAACAAAATCATGACTAGATGTTTGAGCAATAGAGATTCCAGCATTAAAAATTAGAGGTACATCTAATTTTTTGGTATATCCATCTGCTGTTAATACAATAACATCTAACTTGTATAATCCACCTTCACTTAATTTAGGACCTTTTACATGAACCATTCTACTTTCAAGTCCCAATAAAGAACCAAAAAAGCCTCCGCCATTTTCCTCCTCTACTATTATGGAATCAATTTCTTCAGATACAAAATTAAAAACTATGAATCCATTATCTGCTGTAAATTCATCTTCAAAAAGAAATTGTTCTCCACGTTCTGATTTGATTGAAAATGTAACATCTCGTAATGTAATTTTTGAATCAAAATCAATTAACGAAATTGATATTTGTTGATCATCACTTGTTTTAGGATCACTTTGTGATGATGAAACTTCTAGTGTTACAAATCTGCCGTTAAGATCAACAGGAGGAAAAGTTTCACTTCCAACACCATGACCATATGCACTATCAAGTTGTATGACAAATACAGATAATAATATCAAAAACCCAAATAATAAGAAATTTTTCAATCTAGGTCCACTTGTTGGGATTTTTCTTTCTAATTTCTTTTCCATCGATTGTAATTTGATCTTGTTCTTCAAAAACTGTATGCCATTTACCATTGTTGGGAAAAATTTTATTCATTTCTTCAACCTTATCACTAGTAGGTGCTTTATTCATCAAAGCTCCCCATCTCATGTTAGGAACTTTTGGCATGATATCGTTGATATCTTTCATTACACTATCATTCTACAGAATTTATTTAAAAACCTATGATTGTACTCTCATGATTCCTTCTTTAATCAGATACTGGATTCCTTGAATGAATGAATCATCATCAATTTGTCCTGCTACCCACCATTCTGCGTTATTTTTAATCCAACCGGGAATATCATCTGAATCAGAACTAGTACCTTGAGCAGTTGGAGGAATCTTTAGAACATCTTCTTTAATCAAATATTGAATTCCTTGAATGAATGAATCATCATCAATTTGTCCTGCTACCCACCATTCTGCGTTATTTTTAATCCAACTAGGGATTAGAATTTCTTCAGAAACTAAAGGTGTTACAGTTGTAGAACTTGGACCAATTTCAATAATTGCAGAACCAATTCCAGAATAAGTTGGATCATAGTCTAACCCAGTTCCATAAACTAGCATGTCAATACGAATTTGACCTGCAGAAGGAATGTAGATTTCTTGAATATCTAATCCTTCAATAGACACAATTCCAGGATTTACAGAATCAACACCATCACCATTTCTTGCTATTTCTTGATCAAATTCATCTAAAACAACATAAGCATATTTAACATCTTTGATTAATTCTCTATCTTCATTAAAGAATGTAAACTCAAATGGAACTTCTTGATTGGCACCATATTTTCCATCCCAAGAAATATTTACAGTAGTTGGAGTTTTTTCATAGTTTGTAGTGTCTACTAGATAAAATTCAGTAGAACTTTTTGATGTTTCTTCTAATGGTACTAACTTTAGATTCATATTTTTATTATCATAGTTATCTGGTCCCAGAGTTTTATTGATTTTTTCTAAGTCACTTTTTGATACTAAGAAATGAACTATATTTGTGTCATCATAAGAATATGGATCATTAAGCAAAGCTCTTTGACCAATTTCTACACCGTTAACATAACCTTTGAATTGTTTTCCTTCAGCATATGGAACAAAAGATTTAGGAACTCTGACTTCTTCATGAACTACTTGTACTAAATTAACATAATCAGGACTCCAATCAAAAGCCATGTCAAAACTTATTGAATTATCAGAAGTATTAAATTGGAAATTCTCAACATCGTCATAATATGTTTTAACAACTATTGGAATTTCTGCATTTGCGGTTTGGATGAAAAAGTCTTGTTCCTGTGCAACACTAACAAAGGTATCATATGTTAATCGCTCAGCAAGAACTATTTTAGGACTTGTTGCAGCTTCAATGTCTATTTTGATATTGTATAATCCACCTTTGTCAAAAATTGGACCCGTGATTGTGGGTCTGGCACAAATATCTAAATTGTCATCAGTACATGCAGCGCCTTGAACAAATAATGCACCTGGAGCACTAACATGTTCAGAACCACCATAAATAGTACATTTCCAAAGATCAGATTCGTCACAATCAAATGTTGGACGAAGTTCTACATCTAATCGTCCATCTAAATCATAAAAGAGATTTCGCGCAAGTAAATCCCCACTTTTCCAAACTTCTACTCTGTAAGTTACTTTTTCTAAACTGATATCAGTAAGAGTATCAAAAAATCTAATTTTCATATTTACATCATCAATATTCCCAATGGTAATATCAGAAGGATTCAAATCAGTACGAACTGTTACTTCCATGTCACCAAAACTGATAGGTTCTGCTTGATCTCCACCAAGACCATGAGCAAATGCATTTGGAAGAATAACAGGAATTGTAAAAATTCCGATAATTATAACTAATAATGCAATCTTGTGGTACAATACTAAAATTATGTTAATTCCATATTTAAAGCTGGCACAGTATTTCTATGCGTAATAGTTTTCTGTGAGAAAACGAGGTATAATTTTTATTTCCGATTTTTAAAATTAAAACATGAAATTTCTACTTGCAGCATTATTAATTCCATTATTGATTATACCATCTGCATTTGCAGAATCACAGACTCTATCTACAGAAAAAGGTACCCTGGATGTAAAATTAACATATGATACTATAGAACCAAATGTTCAAACAAAAATAAATATTGATTTTCTAAACCCACAAACACAAAAAATTCAAGAACATATTGATTATACAATTTCCGTTTCTAAGAATGATGAAAAAGTATTTGGAC
The DNA here is from genome assembly GCA_965205675.1 of Candidatus Nitrosopumilus sp. GTDB lineage: Archaea > Thermoproteota > Nitrososphaeria > Nitrososphaerales > Nitrosopumilaceae > Nitrosopumilus. The sequence continues at coordinate 168,923 of OZ242186.1, read as the reverse complement.
CAATTCCACTAACTCATACATCAGTTGGAACTGTAAAAATTCCAATTGAATTTAATCTTGGAGAAGGAGTGTATACTATAGACTTTGAAGTTGAAGGAATTTTGTTTCAACCAATTCCAACTGAAATAGTATCATTTGATGTTATTGTAGGAGAAGCACTTGCTCAACCATCATTATCGGATAAAGAAGAACCTCCAACAGATGAGAATGGAGGTTGTCTTATTGCAACTGCAGCATATGATTCTGAAATGGCACCACAAGTTCAACAATTAAGAGAACTTAGAGATAACACAATTCTTGAAACAAACTCAGGAACAGCATTTATGACATCTTTTAATCAACTCTATTATTCATTTTCTCCAACCATAGCAGACTTTGAAAGAAAAAATCCAGTTTTCAAAGAAGTTGTTAAGATGGGATTAACTCCAATGTTATCGTCATTGTCTTTGTTAGATTATGTTGAAATTAACTCAGAGCAAGATATGTTGGTATATGGCATATCCATAGTTCTACTAAACATTGGAATGTATGTAGGGATTCCTGTATTTGGAATTCTAAAACTGTATCAATTTAGAAAAAACTAGTTTTATCTCTAAAAATTCCAGTGAGGTTTTTATGTATCCATTCGAGTAATTTGTCTAATGAAGACTAAAGCACTTAGCTCACTCTTCGTACTATTTGCTATTGCAGCAGGTATGGTCACAATGACTCCAGCTGCTTTTGCAGATCATGCAGAAGTCACAGTTGAACCTACAGCAGGTTCTGGCACACCAGGCTGTGAAGAAACTCCAGAAGGATGTTTCATTCCAAGTACTGCAACTGTTGATGTTGGTGGAAAAGTAATTTTCTCAAACACTGATAATGTAGCACATACATTCACATCAGGTGCAGCAGAAGATGCTGATTCAGTTGGCACAGTATTTGATTCCAGTCTAGCAATGGCCGGAAGTTCATTTGAATGGTCTCCAACACAAGTTGGTGAACAACCATACTTCTGTATAGTTCATCCATGGATGGCAGGAATGATCATAGTACAAGAAGTAGAAGCTGTAAAAGACAATGACGGTGACGATCATGGTGACGATGACGGTGAAATGATGCACGAAGGTGATGCATCTGCAACCGGAATGTTATCTGATGGCACAATGGTTTCAATCTGGACTTCAACACCAATTGCAGGTGAAATGATGGAAATTTCCATTGAATTTGACGATGCAGAACATGTTAACCATGATATGATGGTTACACAAAACGGTGAAGAAGTTTTGAACGATGAAGGCGCACATCATCACGATGGTAAAGGCGTACATACTACAGCAGCATTAAGTTCTTCTGATCCAGTAGACATCACTATTACTTTCCAAGGTTATGGTGTTGATGATCCTAAAACAGGACCAATTGGTGAAGAAGTCGTATTCTCAAACGTTGTTCCAGAATTTGGTACAATCGTAATGATGATACTAGCTGTTGCAATTATAAGCATCGTAGCAGTAACTTCAAAATCTAGAGTCGTTCCGAGATTTTAGGAATACCTCTTTTTCTATTTTCTTTTTACTAATGATATAATTGCTAAAATAATCGCTGCCGCTGCAATAGATAATCCAAGTATTGCAAAGTCATAAGATTGACCGCTATTAGAATTAACTTTAGTTTCACCTGAGTTCATTTTAGAAACATCTTGTTGTAATGATGCAATTGCTTGTTTTAGTGCAGCAATACCAGTATCACCGCCTCCTGTTGTTGGAGGAAAATCTAATACTGCTGTGGGTTCAACATCTTCAATAGGTATTTTGATATCAACTGGAACATCACGAATTTCTCCTTTTAATTCAACCATGTAACTTCCAGTTTTAGTCGGAATAATAGGTGAGAAATAATATCCAGGTCTTGGATCAGAATTAATACTAATTTTTTTAGTTGCACCTCCAAACATTATAGTCGCATCGGTGCTTTTGAAAACGTTTGTAACACCTGTGTATGTGCCTTCTGTTTCTCCGGCTTTAGTTATTTTAAAGACAAGATCATTTCGAATTCCTACTACAGGAGGTTCAATTCCCCATCCTGCTTCAATTGCATATTGTTCAACATGTACTGTAGTATGCCCTAATGAAGGAACAGTCATTCCAATTGAAAATAATAAAACAATAAAGCCAAAAAATGCTATCTTCACGACCATTGTTGGAAAATCATCAGTTATTATCTTTATGTAAATTGGTACAAATTTAGAAAAATGTAAACTGTTTAAATTGTCATAAATGATCTTAACAACAAATGAGAAAAATTCTACTATTTTTAACAGTTTTATCATTCATTTCAATACCGTTTGCAGCGGCACATCCATTTACAGAAAAAACTATTCCAAATTTAGCATCTAATGCTCCAGTAGGTACAACAGAAGTTATTGTGTATTTTTCAGAACCAGTAGATATCAACTTTAGTGAAATCAAAGTTTTTGATAGTAATGGAAATCAAATTGATAACAAAGATACCAATTATCATGAAGGAGAGTTATCTCTAATTGTTACTACCTTACCATTAGATGATGGAGTTTATACTACATCAGTTAAAGTTCTCTCTGAATTTGATGGACATCTAGTCCCAAGTGCATTTTTGTTTGGAGTTGGAGATGTAATAATTGAAGATGTCAATCAACCAGTAATTGAATCAGAAATAATATTTTTTGATTATGCCGGAGCAAAATTCCCTGGAATCGTAGGTCAAACTATTATTTTAGGTGTGGTAATTGCATCATTGTTAATTTGGGGAACACAAAATAAGCTACTAATCAAAGAAGAATTAAATAAAATAGAAATTTTCCATCATGGAAAATTCATGTCAATTACAGGCATAGGATTGATACTTGTATTCATTTCAGATATTTTGATGATTGCTGTTCAGACAGTTAGACTAGAAACTTCACCATTAGAGGTAATTCAAACATATTTTGGAACAGTTTGGCTTGCTAGAATGATTATCACAATAATTTTACTTGGAATTTGGTTTGCAATGGATAAAGAAAATACACTATCAAAGAAAAATCAAATTCCAATGCTAATAGCATCATTAGTATTAATTTCAACTTCTAGTCTGATTGGACATGGTGCAGCTACTGAAGAATTGGGAGCATTAGTACTAGACTATATACACAATTTAGTTGCTGCAATTTGGATAGGAGGAATAATCTATTTTGCTTTTACATTACTTCCAACATTTTCACAATTAAAAGATGTAAATAGAGAAAAGATGAGTCTTGTGATAATTCCAAGATTTTCTATTGCATTTATCATTTCAATAGGGATTGTAATAATTACTGGACCAACGTTAATGTGGTTTTTGGAAACTGACGTAGTATTAATCAAAGAGTCCGTATTTGGCCAATTAATTATTCTCAAAATAATGATTGCAATAGTCATGGTGGTATTAGGAGGCATATTCCAATTTAAAATACAAAAAAATGCTGAAAAGAATTTTTCATCAGGTAAAATTATGGTTTATAAAAAATTAAAAAGATCACTGAGAGTTGATGCGGCGTTGGGAATTATTCTTCTGGGCGTAGTGGCATTACTAACAAACGGAACATTACCTACAGGAGAAATCCAAAAAGTAGATGCACAAGAGGTAACATATGGATTTAAAACGATTGAATTTACAGAAAATGTAAAATTTGATATTTATATTTCACCATTTTCTAGTGGGGCAAACAGAATTTTAGTTAAAGTAAGTGATTTTGAAGGGAATCAGCTTTACGATTTAGATCAAATGAAAGTGAAAATTTCAAACCCATCAAAAAATATTTCACCTATTGAAGTTCCTATTGAACTTGTAAAACAAGAAGAAAGTATACCTAATGAATTTCAAGGTGAATTAACATTTGGATTTTCAGATGAATGGTTAATAGAAATTGAAGCTCAAAGAACAGAAAATGCAAATGAATCTAAGATTTTGAATTTGCTTGTAAAACCAAGATTAGTAGATATTCAAACACAAATAATTGAATATGAATTACCTGAAGATGCAAAACCATGGTTCCCATTGTATGATGGAAATGGTTCTATCTGGATAAGTGATCCTTCTGCTCCAAGATTATGGCAATTTTCACTTGAAACAAAAGAATTTTCTGCACACACATTTGATGGGCTCACTACAATGTTTCTAACTATGGATACTACTGGAAAGATTTGGTTCACAGATACTCCAAGAAATCAAATTGGATTTATCGATGTTCAAACAAAAGAAATTACACTCAAAACTTTACCAAAATTAGATCCAGTAATTTCAAAAAATATTCCATTAGTTATCACAGCAGATTTTAAGAATAATATTTGGATCACCATTGTTAACAAGGATAAAATTCTAAAATATCTTCCAGAACAAGATGAATTTGAAGAAGTGATTTTACCAGACAAAGGATCACTTCCACTTTCTTTAGCAGTTGATGAAAACGGAATGGTGTGGTATTCTGCAGCAGCAGTAGGTAAAATAGGATTCATAGATCCAAAAGATAATCATCTGACTCAAATTTTAACTGAAACAGAATTACAGTCTCCGGAGGCTCTAATTTTTGATGATGACGGAAATCTATGGATTGCAGAACATACAGGCTTGGCAATCACTAGATTTAATCCAGTTTTAGAGACATTTGAAAAAATATCCGTGCCTGATGATGAAGCATTACCATTTGGTATGACATTTGATAAATATGGAAATGTGTGGTTTGCACAGCACACAATTGACAGTTTAGGAGTTTATGATCCAGACAACAAGGATTTGTTAGAAATTCCAATTCCAACTGAAACATCTTTTGTTCAATTTATGACATCAGATGGAAATGATAACGTGTGGTTTGTGGAACAACAATCAAATAAAATTGGAATGGTAGAGATTACAGAGATTCCAGTAAGTATTACACAAATTCAGGAATCAAATAGTGATGAAATCAAATATGCTGAACTTGTATCACCAATAATTGCATTAGGAATTATTGCGACATCATTATTTTATGTAAAAAGTATACAAGATAAAAGAAGATTAAATTCCATGGTTAATTCTTAGATAATAACCCAAAAGATTTTATCCCCATTGTTATTGCAAGTAATCCAATTGATACGAGAACGATGGTTCCGGCAGGCGTTATATCAAATATGTAAGAGATTAGAATTCCTGCGATAACTGAAAAAATAGATAAACTCATTGAAATTATTGCAGTTTGTTTGAAGCCTTTACCATACATTATTGCTGTAACGTTAGGAATTACAAATAGAGCTGAAATTAATAACACACCTACAAGTTGAATAGATGTAACAACTGTAATTCCTGCCATAAACACTATCAAATAGTTTATTTTCTCAACAGGAATTCCACTGACTTTGGCTTGTTCTTCATTAAATGTAGAATAAAGAATTTGACGATAAAGTAATAAAATTATAATTAGGATTACACCAGTTAATGCCAAAATTAGTACAGTGTCATCTACACTAACAAGTAGAATACTACCAAAGAGAAAACTAAAGATGTCAATTGTAAAGCCTCCAGATAACCCAATGATTACAAGTCCAACTGCTATACCTGAAGATAATAAAACGGCAATGGATGCATCTCCTGAAATATTATATCGATCTTTAACTTTAGTAATTATTAATGCACTAGCTATTGAAACTCCATATGCAGCCCATAATGGATAAATGCCAGCAAGTAATCCCAGAGCAATTCCACCAAAAGATGAATGTGCAATTGCATCTCCAAATAAAGAATAACGTCTTAACACCAAGAACAAGCCAACCACTGAACAGAGAATTGCAATTGCAATTCCAGAAATTAGTGCTCTGTGCATAAAACCAAAGGTTAGAATTTCAAAAGACATGATTAATGATGATGCATATGTTCCTGCATTGAAGCTTCAGAATATTGTTTGATTAGTTCATCATCAGAAAAGAATTTTTCGGATTTTCCATGAAAGAATAAGGTCCTGTTTAAACATGCTACATGGTTTGCTAGCTGATTAACTGCATCCAAATCATGAGAAGACCAAATAATAGTGATTTTTTGTTTAGAATTTAATTCTCGAAGAATACTATAGAACAATTCAATACTTTGTTGATCAATTCCTGTAACAGGTTCATCTAAAATCAATATTTTTGGATTATTGACCAAAGCTTTTGCAATGAATACTCGTTGTTGTTGTCCTCCAGATAATTCACCTATTCTTCTGTTACGAAGCTCATGAATCCATAATTGTTGTAAAATTTCATCTATTTTATTTTCGTTAGATTCATTTCTTAATCCCATTCTTACTACATCACTTACAGTTACTGGGAAATTTTTTTCAAAAATCGGCTTCTGCGGTACATAACCAAGTTCTATAAGATAATTTTTTGATTTTTTAATATCTTCATCAAAAAATTTGATAGTTCCATCATATTTTGTATTGAGACCCAACATAGCATCAAAAAGAGTAGATTTTCCAGCACCATTAGGACCAATTATGCCTAGAAAATCCCCGGAATTGACTGTGAAGCTAACATCATCTAGAGCTTTAACATCAGGATACAGAACAGTGAGATTGTTGATTTCAACTATTGACATAATGCTTCCTTTAGATTTTCAAGATTTTTAGTCATTTTAGAAATATAGGTTCCATCAGAAACAACTTCCAGAGGGGATAAAATTAGAAATTTGCCACCAATTTCATTTGCAATAATTTCTGATGATTTTGAAGAAATATTTTCTTCACTGAAAATTACTTTAATGTTTAATTTTTTAGCCGTTAAAATAACTTTTTCAAGAGTTTTTGCAGTTACTTCTCCATGAGAATTAGTTGTTGGGATTATAGTATGTTGATTAAGCTCATATTCATCAGCAAAATATGAAAATGCATCATGAAAAACAATAAAATCATTATTGCAGTTTGATAATTCATTTCGTATTTTTGAATCAAGTAAATCTAATTTTTTATTATATTTTTCTGCATTTGTATTATAAAATTCACTATTTTTAGGATCAGAGTTTGAAAAAGCATTTGCAATGTTTTGAACTTGTATTTTTGCATATATAGGATTTAACCAAATATGTGGATCGCCTTCAATATGTTCATGTTCTTCATCATGTTGTTCTTCATCATGTTGTTCTTCATCATGTTGTTCTTCATCATGTTGTTCTTCATCATGTTGTTCTTCATCATGTTGTTCTTCATCATGTTGTTCTTCATCATGTTGTTCTTCATCATGTTGTTCTTTGAATTTATTTAGTTTAATCCCATTACTTGTGTCAACTATGATTCCTTGATAGTTATTTTCAATTAAATTATCAACCCAATTTTCAAAACCTATTCCATTGATAACTATTAAATTAGATTTTTGCATTCTTTGTACATCTTTGATTGTTGGTTCCCAATCATGTGGTTCAACTCCAATAGGAACTAATAATATAGCATCAATTTTTTCTTGTCCTATAATTTGAGAAAATTCGTGTAGTGGATTAAATGATGAAATGATTTGAAGTTTAGAATTATCATCAATATTGATAAATTGTTGACTTGGATTGATACTATACACAGCAATTGAGGCTAATGGAATAACGACCATAATTGCGATAATTGCCATCTTTATCTGAATATTCATGAAGCAATTCAATCCAAATTATTAATAAATTTATAAAATCTTAATAATATTCATTGCTAAACTTATAAGATAATTAATAACATTAGGCATATGCCAATAGTCTCAATCTCATTAAATGATGAGATTCTCTCAGAACTAGACAAGCTTCAAACATCTATAGGATTCTCAGGAAGATCGGAAGCTATCAGAGCTGGGATTAGATCATTTGTTTCTGAAGAAAAACAAAAAGCAAATTTGGCAGGAAATATTCATGCAATTCTTTTGGTTGTACATAATGATCAATTTGATCATATTGTTTCAGGCATTACACATAATTTTGAAGATCTAATTACAACTCATCTTCATAGTAAAATTGAGAAAGAAAAATGCATGGAACTCTTTCTAATTGATGGAGATGCAGAAAAAGTATCTACAATAACGAAAGATTTTCAAACAAATAAAAACATGGATACTGTAAAGTTGGTAGCGCTTTAGATAATCAATGAATTCTTTCTTGTTATAAAAATTATACTCATAATAGAAATTACTAATACGAGTATTACAATATTTCCAAATTCAGGTACAACAACTAGAGCAAATTCAGTTTCTTGTCCAGTGTTACGAATATTTTCAAATTTGATTATAGTAGGACCTGTTTGATCTTCTCCAAACTTAAATTTTTCAAATTCTCCACCTATTTGAGCAATATCGGTTGTTCGATGAATTTCTTTACCATTTTGAATTATCACAAATGTATAATCAGAGCTTCTTAGAGGATCATTAGTTCTACCATCTCTAATTGTAAAAATAAAATTAATATCAATGTCAGGCTCTACAGTCATTGGATCCCACGAAAGATTTACTTTGAAATCTTCACTTTTTGTATATGCTTCTAAAGGAAATGAGGTAATTTCACTTGTAGATAATCTAAATTGCATATTATCAGGTAATGTGTCGCCAGATTTTTTCATTTCATTTTTCATGAATCTTAAATGATCTTGTAACAAAACTAGATGAACTATTCTTTCATCATCTTCAGTGTAATCATCAACAGATACTGAAGATTTGAATAATTCAATATTATTAACATATGCAGAATAGCTAGGAGATAAAAATTCTACAAAATCTTTTGGGAAATGAGTTTCTATGTGAACAACAGATACGTGAGACATTTGCTTTTCATTCCAATCAAAAGGCATCTCAAATGTGATTTCTTTTGATTCAGGATTATATTCAAAATTAGAAATTGTGTCAAAATAGGATTTTGAACGAAATTCGACATCATGATTTTCAACATCTTGTTCAATGAATGATACAGTCTCAATCAGGCTCAAATCGGCATTGTACACGCCAGAATTTTCAATAATGTTAGTAGGTTCATCAATAGTTCTTATTTCAATCTCAAAATTATACAATCCACCTGAATTAAACAGTGGTCCTGTAATTTCTATAGGATTTGATTCAGTTCCATGCCAGGCTCCAAGCAAAGAGTCTTGTTCACCATGAATGATAATTTTAGTATCTTCAGTTGGCGTAACAATAATTGGTAAAATACCATTTTCGGTAAAGAAATAATTTCTAAAAATCATTTCATCTTTGTAAAACAAACCAATAAGAAAAGTTACATTTTTTGCATTTTCTTGTGTATCATCTTCAGTTGCAGTAATTGTAATTTGATCTTGTTGATTTTCAAAATACATTGGCATTTCTACTGAAATAGATAATTGTTTTCCTTGCACATTTACAGATGAAATTCTATCAATACCAAATCCATGTCCATAAATACTACTTACAGGAAATAACAGACATATCATTATTGTAAGAATTCCAAATTGAGTAAATGATCTTTTAATTTTCATTATTCTACCTTTAACAATTTTTCAACTTGTTTAATTAATTCATCCATAGTTGTTGCCTCTAGAATTGATTGTAGTTCATTTGGATTCTTGGCACCAATTGCAGATAAAGAGTAAATATAATCAATTGTTGGTGTATCAGTATTTAGATAATATTGTTCCAAAACATGATCCAACGAATGTGAATCTATAATTTGAGGTAAAGCCTGTTTGATAATTTTCTTCTTCCATAAATCAACTAGAGTTTGCCATTTCTCAAGTGAAATATTTTCATCAATTTCAGGAATCATTTCTACTTCAGCTTGAATGTACATTTTTTCTTCAGTTCCAATTTTTTCATGTATTTCAGAAATTTCTTGATGTCCCTCAACTGAAAGAGGATCATAGTTTTCAGGTTGAGTGATTGATGGGGGAATAATGCGTTTTATATTAAATGAGTTTCTTCCAAGAGTTTCAATTTGTAATTGTAATCCATCTAGTTCCACATCCTCACATTTTGAAATTTTGGCAATAGTGCCCACTAATTTCGGAGAGTTCCAACCATTAACGGAGTTAGTTTCATCAATCAAACACACACCAAATTGACCATCTCCAATCATGCAATCATCAACTAGTTGTTTGTAACGAGGCTCAAAAATTCGAAGTGGGAGTTCTTGTCTTGGAAATAAAACCAAGTCTAATGGAAAAATTGGTATAATCTTTGTTCTAGTCAACTAGTTTTATTCAAATGTCTCCAGATATATGGAATACGAATTTCTAAAACCCATTCTCATTTAGAGTCATACCTAGCAAAGCTGCACGAGTGTATTTTCCATATTCTGCTTGCTTAAAATATTTGGCATTTTTTGTCTTATCAACATCTGCAGAAATTTCATCTATTCTTGGCAATGGATGTAAAATTATTGAATCATCTTTCATTCTTTGCAACATATCTAATCCAACTACATAACTTCCTTTGACTTTAAGATATTCTTCTTCATCAGGAAATCTTTCTTTTTGAATTCTTGTTACATACAGAACGTCAAGATCATCTAGATGTTCTTCAATATCAGTAGTTTCTGTGAAATCTAATCTCTTTTTAATTTCATAAGTTGAATCAGATCTTATTCGTAATGATTCAGGAGAAATTAATTTAACATCAACATGATAGTTTCCAAGTCCATACAATAGAGAATATACCGTTCGTCCATACTTTAGATCACCTACAATTCCAATTTTGAGTCCATCAATCTTTTTCTTTTCTTTTTTAATTGTAAATAAATCCTGAATTGCTTGAGTTGGATGTTCCTCAGTTCCACTACCAGCATTGATTACAGGTTTGCCGGAAACTTCAGCTGCAAATCTACTTGAACCATCCAAAGTATGACGTAAAACTAGTACATCAGAATAAATTGACATTATTCTAACAGTATCTGCAAGACTTTCACCTTTTTGAGTAGAAGATGATGAGACATCAGAAATTCCTAATGAGTTTCCTCCAATGGATGCCATGGCTGAATCAAAACTTAGACGAGTTCTAGTACTTGGTTCATAAAACAAATATCCCAAAGTCTTTCCTTTACAAATTTCTCTTCGATCAGTAGGATTTAGTTGCATGATTTTATCAGTAGATGTAAAGATTGCTTCTAACTGTTCTTTGGTATAGTCCTTAATTGATATGACATCTTTTTGATAGAATTTGTTCATTCTTTCAATGATATATACAGGTGACTATACAAAGTATTCTGATGGAACAGTCCGACCTTATGGTTCGACGAATTAAGGAAGGTACTGTAATTGATCATATTGATGAAGGTAAAGGCCTTCAGGTACTTAACGCACTAAGAATTAATGGTGATGATGGAAGTTTAATCACCATAGCACTGAATGTTCCAAGTGGAAAATTTAAGAAAAAAGATATCATTAAAGTAGAAAACAAGTTTCTAAAAGATGATGATACAAACAAGCTAGCAATAATTGCACCAAAAGCAACAATCAACATGATAAAAGAATACAAACTCGTTGAGAAGAGAAGAGTTTCGTTACCTAATGAAATTGATAGAATTTTCAGATGTTCAAACCCTGATTGCATTACAAACAGTACAGAACACATTGAATCAATAATGGATGTTATTGATAGAGAAGGAAGAGTACTCAAATGCAGATATTGTGCAAGAGTACTAGACGTTAACCGGCTAAAATATAATTAAATAAAAAATCTAAAAATTTGAAAAATATGTAGTCTGGACTATTGTCCTAAGATGATAAACATCATGACTATACCGTAGATTGCGATTGACTCGACCATGCCTACGAAAATGAATACTTTTGACTGTAATGCTGGATTCTCACTGATTACTGCAAGACCGGCTGCACCTACTTGACCAAGACCAATACCTGCACCAAATGCAGCAAGACCAAATGCTAAACCTGCACCAAGAATTTTCAAGGAATCAGAACTAGCTGCTACATCACCTTCTGCAGCATATGCAATTCCAGTAGATCCAGAAATGGATATTATCATTGCTGCCAAAAGTAGTAAAACGATAGGTTTCATTTTATGATCACGTTTTTTCAGATCCATATTTAAATCATGATAATAAAAAATCAGATTAGCCTAATGCTTTCTTTTTGAAAGAGATTAGATCGCTTTTGATAGATTTTGAAAAATCTTCATGATCTTGTTCTATAATTTTTTTAGAATTCTCAAGTAATTTTTTAATTTCTTCTTTTGCCATTATTTACTGCTTTCCATCTTTTCTTTCACTTTTTTTAACTTTGCGAATTCTTCTCTTTCTCGCTCTTCAAGAGTAGAAAGAATGAATCGAATATTTTCTTTATATTGAGGAATAATGACATTTTCAAGTGCATTTAACAGTTTTTGGGTCTTTTCTAATGCTTTTGCAAGACTAAAGATTGAATTTTCATATTCTGCTGCTTTACAAATTTTTGGCATTAATTCTTTGATTTGTTTTGCAGCTCTATCAATTGATGAGTTTGTATCTGCAAATCCATAAGGCATTAATTTTGTGTCTTTTTCAGTAACAGTAAGTGCTGGGATTTTTACATCGACAACTCTTCTGACATGAACATCTACTTCCATTACAGGAGGAGTAGATTCTGCAACAGAGTCAACAGTGTTGGTTCCTAATGCAAGATAAGCTTCGTTTACGGACTTGTAAATATCTTGTAAAGGATCCCAAATTCCACCTCTCGCTTTAGATGCTTCTTGAATCATTTCTTCAATATTTTTTAAGAGAACTTTACGCTTATCATCTAAAATTTGCTGAACCATCACGGCTATTTGATTAGATTTTTTGTATTTGAAAAGTTCGATTTTTGTTGCTGCAACGTTTTGTCCAAATGACATTTAGTTACTCTTCCTTGTAATATTTTTCTACGTGTTTATCTTTGATTTTAGTAATTTCATTCTTTGGTAATTTTGATACAATCTTCCACATAAGAGCAAGTGTTTCTTCAATAGTTCTATTCTCATCAGTTGCTTGTGTAAGGAATTCTTTTTCAAAGATATCACCGAGTTCCAAGTATTTGAGATCAATTTCAGTTAGCCCTGCTTTACCTACAATACCTGCAAGTGCTCTAACTTCTTGTGCTCTAGAATAGGCATCATAAACTTGGTTAGAAACTTCACTGTGATCATCTCTAGTACTTCCTTCACCAATTCCGTCTTTCATCAACCTACTAAGACTCATCAAAATATTGATTGGCGGATAAACTCCTTGTCTGAATAAATCTCTGCCAACTACTATTTGTCCCTCAGTAATGTAACCAGTTAGATCAGGAATTGGATGAGTAATATCGTCAGATGGCATTGATAAAATTGGAACTTGTGTAACACTTCCTTTTCTTTCATTAAGTTTTCCTGCTCTTTCATAAAGTGTTGAAAGGTCAGTGTAGAGATAACCGGGATATCCTTTTCTTCCAGGAACTTCTTCTCTTGCTGCACTAATTTCTCTTAGTGCTTCTGCATAGTTTGTCATGTCAGTAATTACTACAAGAACATGCATTCCTAATTCAAATGCCAAATATTCTGCTACAGTTAATGCTACACGGGGAGTAATGATTCTCTCAATTGCAGGATCGTCTGCCGTATTTAGAAATAGAACACTTCTTTTGAGTGCACCAGATTCTTCAAGACTTCGTCTGAAATATTCTGCTTCACTGTATTGCACACCAATTGCTGCAAAGACTACAGCAAAATCATCTTGTGTTCCAACAACACTTGCTTGTCTTGCGATTTGTGCTGCCAAAAGATTGTGAGACATGCCAGAGCCTGAAAAGATTGGAAGTTTTTGCCCTCTAACTAGAGTCATCAATCCATCAATTACAGATACACCAGTTTGGATGAAATCTTTTGGATACTCACGTTGTTCTGGATTCATTGGTTCTCCGTTAATATCTACAAATTTATCAGCGATTGGATCTGGGAGTCCATCTTTTGGTCTTCCTAGTCCATCAAATACTCTACCAAGTACTTCTTTTGATACGGGCATTTCCATAACTTTGCCTACAAATTTTGCATTAGTTCCTGAGATTGATAGTCCAGTTGTTCCCTCAAAGACTTGAACGATTGCTTTGCCGTTTCCTACTTCGAGAACTTTACCTAATCTTCTTTCACCTTCAGTAGTTTCAATTTCAACAAGTTCATCAAATGCTGCATTTTCTACATCATCTACAACAACTAGAGGACCTTTAATTTCTGCAATCTTACTGTATTGAACTCCACCTTTTGCTGTCAATTTGATACTTTTACTCCTGAAATTGATTTGAATTGTTCTTGCATATCTTTATCTAATTGATCTAGTTTTGGCATCTCATCATCTTTTACATCCATTCTTGCTTTAAGTAGACTGCTTACTATACCTAACTCACGAATGTCAGACAATGATGCACCTTCTTTGAGTGCTTGTTGTCCCTTTTTGTAAAAATCAACACATAATTTCATTAATTTGAATTGTTTTTCTGGACTACAATAAGTATCAACATCATCAAATGAGTTTTGTTGTAACAAAGCAATCTTTACCATTCTTGCAACTTCAAGAATTAATTTTTCTTCATCAGGTAACGCTTCAGGGCCTAAGAGCCTAACAATTTCTTTTAGTGTATCTTCTCTTTGTAAGACACCATAAGTTTCACTTCTAATGTTAAACCAATCTTCACTAATATTTTCACTCCACCATTTTGCAATATCTGTAAGATAGCCAGAATAGCTGTTCATCCAATTAATTGATGGATAATGTCTAGAGTATGCAAGTTTTGCATCTAGAGCCCAGAAAGTTTTGATAAATCTCATTGTGTGAGTCGTAACTGGTTCTGTAAAGTCACCACCAGATGGAGATACAGCTCCAATCAAAGTGACTGAACCATCACGTTCTGGACTACCAGCTGCTTGAACACGACCTGCTCTTTCATAAAATTCTGCTAATCTAGATGCTAAGTATGATGGATAACCTTCTTCTGCAGGCATTTCTTCTAATCTACCACTCATTTCTCTAAGTGATTCAGCCCATCTACTTGTGGAATCTGCAACAAGTACAACATCTTTACCCATATCTCTGTAATATTCTGCAATTGTGACACCAGTGTAGATACTTGCTTCTCTTGCTGCTACTGGCATGTTACTAGTATTTGCTACGAGGACAGTTCTATCCATTAATGGTTTTCCACTACGTGGATCTTTAAGATGTGGGAATTCAACTAATACCTCAGTCATTTCGTTCCCTCTTTCACCACAACCAATGTAAACGACAACTTGAGAATCAGCCCATTTTGCAATTTGGTGTAATGTTACAGTCTTTCCTGTTCCAAATGCTCCAGGAATTGAACCAGTTCCACCTTTTGCAATTGGAAAAAATGTATCAATAACACGTTGTCCAGTAAGTAGAGGCACAGTTGGATCGTATCTCTTGTGATATGGACGTGGTTTTCGTACAGGCCATTTATGATACATTTTGATTGGAACAGATTGCCCATCTTTCTCAGTTGTAGCTAGTACAGTTTCTAAATCATAATCGCCTTCAGATACAAGGTTTGAAATTTTTCCACCCATATGATCTGGTGGAAGCATGATAGAGTGTTCGATAAGATCAGTTTCTTGAACAGTTCCGATAACATTTCCTGCAGTAATTTCATCTCCGTTACTTACGATTGGAACAAAATGATATTTTTTTATCATATCTACAGCAGATGTTGTGATTCCCCTTCCAATGAAAGAACCAGATGCTTTAGATAATTCTCTTAGCGGTCTTTGAATTCCATCATAGAGTTGTCCGATAATTCCAGGACCCAATAATACACTAAGCGGATTGCCAGTACCAACTACAGGTTCACCAGGTTTTAGACCACTCGTTGATTCGTATACCTGAATAAATGCCACATCACCAGTTAATCGGATAACTTCGCCTACTAATTTTGAATTTCCTACTGTTACAGTTTCATACATTTTTGCGTCAGACATCCCATCTGCTTTTACTGCAGGGCCACTTACCCAAACAATCCTACCTTGAGCTGCCATATCTTAATTATTCACTCCGAATTTTGCTGCAATATCTTTCCTAATTATAGGTTTCAGACGTTCAATTTTTGCATTCAAGGTATTATCAAAAGTCATTGCTCCATCCTTTGATTTGATTTTTACACCACCAATACACTCTATTGTTTCAGAAGATAATTCCGAACCAGGATATTCAGATAGTACAGATTGTACTACATCTTTATCTTTAGGATTTGTATATACTATAACTTCAGATGTACCTAAAATATTGGTGGATTCATCTAATAATGATTTAATGAGATTGGCATAGTCACCAGAGCGATCAGTATTAGCAATTTGTTCTAGCGCATTTGTGAAAACTTTGTCAACAGATCCTTCTAAAACCAAAAGTTGTTTGTTTCTTGCTTCAATATCAGCTCCACCGGTAATCTGTTTTTCAATTTTATCTGCTTCTTTCTTACCATCTGCGAGGATTTTATCATATTCGCTTTCAAGTTTAGGAACAGCATCATCAAGAGTTTGGTGAGAATCAGATAATGCAGAATTAATGCTAGATTCTATCTCTTTTTCGGTTTGATTGAGGATTTTATCAATAGTTTGTTCAAGAGTAGAATTTGCCAATGGGTGGCATTTATTCATAATAGATTTTAATGTTTGGGAATCAAAAAACCAATTCAGAAAGATATTAAAATCAAAGAAATTACCGATGGATTATCTTGGTTGTGGCCGATCTAAAGCTAGGGAGTATAATTTTACCAAGAAGTGAGTCTCCAAGAGCAGTTTCAAGATTAACTGAATTTGAATGGTTTCACAAGATTGATACTGAAAATGATTTAGTAACACCAGAGATTGATGATTTGTTATTAGATGCCCAACAAACATACCAATCCATTGATGATCTCATCAAAGGATTAGGCGTGCCGCCAATGGTTGGAATCTTGGAGATTATGTTCAAAGGAACTACAATCAAAAAGAAAGACTATGAAATTGATGAAATTGAAGATATGGTCAGTGATCTCAAAAAAAGAGCACCGTCAATAATTGATGAACCAACCAAGATTTTAGAAGATCAAGCAACTACAAAGCGTTCTTTAGATGAATATACGTCTCTTAAAGAGACACTTGAGATAGGCAAGAAACTAAACATTGATCTTTCAGGATTTGGATTAATGAAATATTTCTACACAAATCTTTTTGTCATAAATTCTACTGACTATGAAGAAATTAGTAGAGCATTAGAAGGAATTACATTTTATAAATATGATCTAATAAGCAAAGATAAAGCAGCAATTCTTGTGATTTCAAGTATTTTTGATTCGGATAAAGTATCCAAAATACTAAGAGGATTTAATGCAAATCCATTTGTAATTCCAGAAGGAATTTCCCAAGTACCATCAGAAGCATATGCATCAGTTGAAAGAAAAATCAAAGAATTAACTGAAAAACAAAAAGAAAATTCGAAGACTATTGTAAAACTTACAAAAAAAATTAGACGTGATATTTTAGCGATTCATGAGGAAGCCCAAGTTGCAAAAGACGTTCTTGAAACAATCAGAAAACCAGGTGGAACGAAACACTTTGCAGTTATTCAAGGATTCATACCTAGTAAGATGGAGGGGAAATTCAAAGACTCGGTTAAACAATGGATGTCAGTAGTTGAAGAGGTTACTGATCCAAAATTAAAAGAACAAGTTCCAACATTATTTGATAATAAAAAATTTGTGAGAACTTTTGAAGTAATTACAGAAAGTCAAGGTATTCCAAAACATGGAGAGGCAGATCCAACCCCAATGATTGCTCTGATGTGGCCAATTTTCTACGGATTAATGTTTGCAGATATGGGTCACGGATTATTGTTAATGGGAATGGGGTTGTTATTCAAATTCAAAGGTCAAGGCTCTCTTTCAAGATGGGGAATGTTGATTGCTATTTCTGGCGCATCAGCAGCAATAGCAGGTGTAGGTGCAGGTGAAGCATTTGGATTCCATCTAGATCATATGGGACCACTAGAAGGTTTATTGGAAGAAGGGGGAGCTCTATACTCAATTAGTTGGATTGTGGGGATTCTGAGTGTTGCAGAATTAACATTTGAACAAGTCATCAACATACTCAAAGTTTCATTATTCATTGGAATTGTTCATTTGGTTTGGGCAATGGTCCTTCGCGTCAAGAGATTAGCAGCAGAAGGACACAAATTTGTCATGTTTATGGAGGCAATTCCTAACATTACACTTTATGGTGGAATTGTAGTTATCATGATGTGTGCAATTGGTGCTAATTATGATGTGATGAATATGTATTCCAAAGTTCATACAGAAGCAGTTCCTTGGGTTACAATTTTCTTAGGGGAATGGGCAGAAGTTTGGATTATTACCAGAATTGCGGTTGTGATTATCATTGCATCAATGATTATGATGATGGTTGGTGGAATTATGCATGCTAAACGACATCCTGAAGAAGGAGGTTCGGCAGCAAATGTTGTCATGGAGGTATTCCTTGGAAAGACAGTAGAAAGTTTAGCACACACAATTAGTTATGCTCGATTAGGAATTATGTTGTTGGTACATGCTGCACTATTAATGACAGTTAACAATGCATTTCAATCACTTGGAGGTGCTGAATCAGGTGCAGCTATGGCTATGATTATTGGAGGAAATTTGGGAATTATGATGATTGAAGGATTAATTGTTTATATTCAGTCTCTGAGATTACACTTGTACGAATTCTTTACAAAATGGTATGATGGGGGTTCACGCCCATTTAGACAGATTAGACCAGAACTGATTTACAATCAATTCATCTGGAAAAAAAGTAAAAACTAATTATTTTCGTAAAGATTTACTGTGAATTTAGTAGTCCAAGGTTTTAGATTATCAGGTAAAATTACTAGTAATCCACTATCTTTTTTGATATTATCACATTTACCACTATAGCTCTGTTTGTTTTGTCCATAACATCCAGATTCAGTGTAAAAATCAAATTCAGAACTGAGAGATTTTTCAATATTTGTAGATGATGAAATAAAATATACATCAAAGCCCAGATCTTTGTTGTCAGTTTTCACACTATAATCATATGATGTAATGTCTTTAGAAGTACAGATAGGGAAAAATTGTGCAAACCCAGTTTTAATTTTTAATTGTTGTTCTGACTTATCATAGTTTTTGTTATCAATATCAGGATAAACAGAAACATTAGGATCTGTACTGAGTTGTTGTCCTTGAGCATATTCAATTTTATGTCTTACAGTATCTACTGCTTGTCTATACAGCATTGGTGTCCATTCTTCTTGACAATTACTAAATTCATGTTTTAATTCAACATAGGATTTACCATTAATTTCTTGAAGTTGATTTGTATTGTAATCTTTTGATTTTGCATTAAACACATAATTTATGTTACTAATTGCATCTAATTTATGCCAAGAGTTTGTGATATCAAAAATGATATTTTTAGAACCACTATTCCACTCTGGAAGTAAATGGATGTAAACAGAATACTTGTTTATCACCTCTTGAGTTTCTGATGCAAAAATTAAATGACCATAAAATGTATTAACAAAAATTATAGAAAATGTAAGAATTGGTATTAAGACATAAAGCAATTTTTTCATATTAGTGCTCCAAAGCAGTTGAGTTTATCATAAGATTAAAAATGGACCGGTACAACTAAAAGATTTACTTTTCTACAGGTAAATCCAATTTATTTCCCCATTCACTCCAAGATCCAAGATATACTCGAACATTTTCAAATCCTAATTTTTTCAAAACTAAAAAGGAATTGGCGGCCCTATATGCCCCTTGACAATATGTAACAATTTTAGAATCTTTTGGAATATTATACATTTTAGATAATTCTTCATCATTTTTGAAAGTGCCATCCTTATTGAGATTTTGATTCCAATCAATATTGATAGAATTTGGGATATGACCAGATTGGGCAGCGCGAGTTGTACTTCCATCATATTCGCCAATAGAACGAGCATCTAGAATTTTCAAACTATTCAAATTATCTCTAATGTATTCAAATCCAGAAATAATCTTTGGATTAATTTTACCAGTAAATTTTGATGGTTTAAAGCCATTCAATTTTGTTTCAATAGATAGATTTTCTTTTTTCCATTTTGTAATTCCACCGTCAAGTATTGAAACATTTTCATGTGAAAAATACATCAACATCCAAACTCCTCTAGATGCTAGCATTCCAGAAACTGAATCGTAAAATACAACTTTTTTTTCTGTGGTCACTCCAAGAAACGACAGTAGATTTTGTGTTTGATTATTGAAATTATTGATTCCTTCTTTTGTTGTATCAATCCAATGAAATGCAAATAAATCTAGATGTACAGCTCCTGGAATATGTCCATCGGAATATTCTTTGAAAGAACGAGTATCAACTATAATGACATTGGGCTCGTTTAGAATAAAATCAAGTTCAGTCGTTGAAATTAACATAATTTAGATAAAATGATCAAATCTAAATTGATTTGGATTGAAATAAAAAGAAGAAAAAAGGATTTTTTCTATTCGTTAACGTATGCTCTTTCGCCATGCTGTGCCAAATCGAGACCAATCTCCTCTTCTTTAGGAGTCACTCTGATTCCGCCAGGCCATACGGCATCCATTACTTTGAGGATTACAATTGTAACACCAAAGGCATAGCCTATTGATATTGCAGCACCAAGGATGCTGATTGCTTGCTGTTCCATTCCTTCTGGAGTGCCAGTCCATGCTCCGATACCGTCTCCAGTATCCCAAACGTGTGGACTAGCTAATGTACCAGTCAAAATTGCACCTGTAAGACCACCCATTCCGTGTACTCCCCATACATCTAATGCGTCGTCCCATTTGCGTGCACTCTTGAATGCTATTGCTGCATAACAAATTGTACCAGCTGCAATACCGATTATAATCGCAGCCATTGGACCTACCCAACCTGAGGCGGGTGTGATTGCTACCAATCCTGCTACTGCTCCTGATGCAGCTCCTACAACACTTGGTTTTCCTGTATGTGCCCAAGACATGAGCACCCAAGTGATTACAGCCATACCAGTTGCGGTATTTGTAACAGTCCATGCGCTGACGGTAATGCCGTCTACCATAACTTCACTTCCAGCATTGAAACCAAACCATCCAAACCAGAGTATTCCTGCTCCGAGGACTACCATCGGGATATTGTGTGGTTCCATTGGCACTTTGCCGTATCCAAGACGTCTGCCAAGGACTAAGGCTCCAGCCAATGCTGCAAATCCTGAAGTAATGTGTACTACAGTACCACCTGCAAAGTCTAATGCATAAGATGGCGATAAGTCTGGATCGAGGTCAAGTGAACCTCCTCCTATGTAGCCTCCTCCCCAGACCCAGTGTGCTACTGGATCATAAACGAAGGTTCCCCATAAGAGTACGAATACGATCAATGCGCTGAATTTGATTCTGTCAATCAAACCACCAATAATTAGAACTGGTGTAATGATTGCGAAGGTTGCTTGGAACATTGCAAAGAGTTGGTGAGGTACTGTACCTGGCCATCCTTGACTACACATGTCGCCTTCCTTCATTGCATTCATTTGATAAGCTGAAGACCATGTATCGTGACAAGAACCAACTTCACCTAATGGTGCCCAAGCTGATACCATGTTAAATCCAACATAGTCTAAGTTACCCATGAATAAGTTTGCGTCAGAATCAACTCCACCAAATGCTAGTGAGTATCCCCATAGAACCCATTGTATTGACATTAGACCCATTACAATGAGAGTCATGCCGAGTACATTGACGATGTTCTTTGATCTGGCTAATCCGCCATAAAAGAAACCGACTCCTGGAGACATGAAGAGTACTAATGATGTTGCTGTTAACATCCATGCTGTATCACCTGTGTCTATAAGACAAGGTAGCATGCCGCCTTCGCCATCATCATACCAACATTCGTTAGGGTTGCCAGTGTAAATTCCACTGGTTCCTTTAACATATCCGTCCATACCATCTTCAACACTTTGTGCGTATGCCTGAGACATAGCACCAGTTGCTGTGATAGATACTGCGGCTACAAGTAATAGAGCATACTTGTAGTTCCTAGAATTCATTAAATTTATCGAAATTGAAAATTATTTAAGCATTGAAGACTCGAAACCATACAAAAAAGTAAATTATTATATTTTAGTATATTCTGATAGTAACATAAAAGATGGATATTATGATAAAGGTGAGTGAATGAAAATTAAATCTAATGCGAAATTAGCAATTTTTGATACTTTTAAAACAAAGAGAAATGATCTTACTGGTGAGGCAAAGAGACAAAGAGCGATCATCGCCATTCTTGGAAGTAATGCAAATCCTGCAGAAAGAACAAGAACAGGTATTTCTCAAAGAATAGCAAAAAAAGCAGATATTGTTTGGAAGAATATCTATTCTGGAATTTTTAGAGATCTAGATGAAATTTTACTTCCTATGAATATTGCAGAAGAGAATGGACGACTGCCTTTGAAAAGAGGTCCAAAAGCTCTACAAGAAAAAGGAATTCCATATTATCATTTAACAAAAGAGGGGATTTTAGTAGCATTGGCAATTTCTGAAATAAAAAAGAGTGAAAGTCTACTCAAAGAGTTTTTTTTGCAAGCAGATGATAATGAGAAAGAATTTGAAGAAATTCTTACTAGTCTTATGACTACAAGTCCTATTTTTACGCATTCAATTTTCCAAAAATATGTGAAAGCATTTTGCGATAATAAGATCAACAAACTACTGCCTTTTGATCCCTCAAAACTAAACAAAATTTTAGATGAATCGCTTGTTATACAGAAGGAAATTCTAGAGGCTTTTTTGAGATTTCCAAAACAAGAAAAAGATGAAACACTTAGATTTCTGAATAAAATTATTCCAGAGAAGATATAAGATCGCCAAACATTAAAATCGGTTGCTCATCAGGATTTTTTTATGGGTAAGAATGTCTATGCATCTGTAAAGTCATACAGTCAAAGAGGAAAATTATTGAAAAAGGCTGATTTTCAGACTTTGGCAGAATCAAGAGATCTTGAAGAATTAATGACTAGAATCAAAAATACAATTTATGGTGACGCAATTGGTGATATTCAAAAACCATACACTTCACAAGGAATTGAAAATGCATTAAGAGGTCATTTGGCAGATGTTCATTATTCAATTGCCAAAACTGCAGGAGATTCAGATATTTTAGATGCATATTATATGAAATTCATTATTTCAAATTTGAAACAGATTCTCAAAGGAAAGGTATTAGGAAAATCTCAAGAAGAAATTGAAACTCACATCAATCTCCACGCAGAAGAATTAATCAGACAAAGAGATGTCATAATCAAAGCACTAGTTTCAAAAGATTTGGAGGAAACAGTTGCTAGCCTAAATTCAGTTCAATTTGGTGATGAAATTTCTAAAGCATCTTCTTTGTATAATGAAACAAAAAATATTCAGATTTTTGATACATATTTTGATAAAATTTTGTATCAGCAATTAGGAAGAGCTTTGAAAAATACCAGGGAAAGAGAAGTGATAAAGATAGTTGGTATGGATGTAGATTTCTATAATCTTCTTAGTGTCATAAGAGGAAAATTCTGGGAATTAGATGATTTACAAATTGAAGATTTGATTGTTTCACAAACTCCAACTATTCCAAGAGAGTTACTTGTAAGAATGATGTCTGCAACTACAGTTAGAGATGCATTTGGTGAATTAGCAAATACAAAATACAAGAGTTTGATTCCAGATGTAGAAAATGAATTAGATGCTGTTGCTCAATTTGAAAGAGCTTTTGAAATGGAAATTTACCATGTATCTGCAAGATCATTTACCAAGATGTTTAGTTTTGCCACAATCATAGGAATTACAAAATTGACTGCTTTTGAGGTAAGAAATCTGGCGGCAATTGCATATGCAGTTGAGCAGAAAATATCTACAGAAATTACAATGTCAAAACTGATTTTAGAAGAATAGTTTTCAAAATGATTAAATTTCCAAAGAAAAAACAAGGTATCTCTACAGAAACAGTCATCAATACTGTCTGGGTAAGTGCATTCATGGCAATGATTTTTTCATTGCCTCCATTGGGGATATTTTTAGGGATTTATTTTGGCACAGGAAATCTGATTATAGGTGCAATTTTAGGATTTTCCGTACATTTTGTAACTTTGGCATTTTCAGCTAAAATTTCAAAATGCCTAACCCAAATTTTGAGCTAAATTATAAGTGACCATATGACAAGATAACTCATCATGATGGGAGATAGAGATTTTCGAAGTGTTGTTGAAAATGCATTAAATTCTATTGAGAGAGAATTAAAAATAAACATTAATGCAACAGATATTCAGACCATACATCTACATGAAGTAGTTCAATGTCTTAGACGCTCATATTATGACAGGGTTGATCCTCAAGAAATTCAAAGAAGAGGGTTCAATGAGCTTCTATCAGGATTACTTAGAAAATTACAATATGGAAGTGATCCAAAAGAATTTGCTATTGATGATATAAATTTGAAAGGTCAAGTTGACATGCTTGTTGATGATCATATCTTCTTATTCAGAGGAGCAATAAATGAGCTAGAAAATCCTCAATCTAATGATGTTCTTTATCTTAATGCATGTATGTGGATTTATGATAAACCAGATGGAATTATAGTATACATTACAGGAGATAGAAAAGAAACAACATTTTCAATATCACGAAATAAAAAAATGTTTGAGGAAGTAATACGAAGAGTTAGAGTTTTAAAGGATCTTCTTAAAGAAAAGAAAATACCTATTCTAGAACCTTCAACTGAATGTTCAGAGTGTCAATATTATGAAAGATGTTTTATGAAAAAGAAGAATGCTAAACAATTAGACTTGGCAGAAATGTTAGGATTCGGCAACAAGAAAGATTAGTAAAAAAATTAGAAAAATGTTGTAAAGGAAAAATTCCTTTGTTAATCTAGTGGTTCCGGATGTCCTTTACCACGAAGAGCGAAACACACTACTGCGAGTGCAATTGCGACTCCTGCTGCTGCGCCAAATGCGGCCATACCTGCTTCTGCCATTTGATAAAAAACAACGAAACGGACTTTTATAACTTTGCCAATATTTTCTCTCTAAAAACATATTATCATAATTTTAGAATTTTGTGATACTATTAAGTTATTTTGTAAATTCGAAATGAAGCTCATTCTCTTGACCACTAGTCATTGAACTTAGATTGTAAAATACATCCCCAGATACTCTCCATGATGCTGTATCATCTTCAAATGCTTTCCATAGATCTGCAGTATTTCCAGAATTTTTTAATGTCTTTGAATCTCTAAGAATAATGGAATTTTCACCTAGTAATGTATAGTAATTTGAACCAAATTCGACCATTCCTGTAGGTCTACTACCTATTTCACCACCGGTAATTTGTTCAGTATCAGAATAACCTGTTTCAAATAATTGGTAATCCATAGTTTGTACAATCATTGCACGTGGATTAGGATTAGATAATTTGAATGCTAAATCAATAGTCACTGAACGTTCTGATATTTTGGCAATTGAAATATCCTCTAATTCAATTTGAACCGGTTTTGCTTGAGGTATATTCTGAATTCCAGTTGTAGTATCTTGTGTCGGAATTATAATTGTAGGTCCGATCAAAAGAATACCTCCTAAAATTACAGCAAGTGTGGCTACTGCAACACCAACAAAAATTTTAGGATTCATAGTTTTTACATTTCCTCTTAATGTCTTAAATGTTAAGATAGTTATTATACCATTGCAAAAAGAAAAAATTATGCAATATTTTCAAGCAGTTCAACAAGGAAAACAAAGGGCAAGTGAGTCACAAATGAAGATGTTTAAAATTGCTGGATTTGGCATGTTAACTTTAACAACAAAAAAGATTGATGGGAAATTTCATCCTGTTGGAGAAGAAGAATTTACTGCAGTAATTAGTTCTGTAGATGGTCATGTTGCAGTCATAGTGGATAAAGATGGGTTTACAAAAGCCCAATCAAAAGCGGTAGAAAAAGAAGAAGCTATATCAATTTATAAAAAACTGAGGGAAACCGGAATTCCAGAATATCCAGAATATCAAATTCAAATTTGGTCGGAAACAAGACCAACAATTCAGAATAATAGTTCTGAATGATTATTTTGAATAGAAAATAATTTCAGTGCCAACATTGCCACCTTTGATTGCCTTTTCGATAATTTTTGTATCGGCTTTTATGATTCTTGTTTTGATTTTTGAACGCTCAATAATTTTTAAAGCCACAATATCCATCAAATCATAACCACCTGCTATAGAATCTTCATGAACTAACATATTTTTTAGATTTTTTATTTCGATTTGTTTAAATTTTTTTGCTTTTTTGAATTTGTTAGGATCCATATCATAAACACCAGATACATCAGTTGCATTAAGAAATTGTTCAGCTTGAACTTTCTCTGCTATCAATGCTGCAGTACCATTTGTGCTTTGACCAGGATGAAGACCTCCTGCAACTACAATTAATCCATCATTTACTGCATGTCTAACTTCTTGTAAAGTAGTTGGTGGATGTGAATATGCTTTATTTTTTAGAGCATATATTAGCAACTTTGCATTAAGTCTTGAAATTTCAATTCCTAGTTCATCAAGAGTAGATTCATCTGCACCAGAAGATCTTGCATGAGAAATATAATGTCGTGCAATATTGCCACCACCTGCAATCACAATAGGTTGACAGACTTTGCTAATTTTTACCAGAAATGATGCATAGTCTTTTAGGACTTTGACATTATCTATGGCAAAAACTCGTCCAGATAGTTTGATTACAATTCGTTTTTTCATTTTAAATCACCAATGATTGATTTTGTGGCAATTTCAACTTTTTTTCTATTTTTTTCATGGGTATAAATTCTAAGTATATTCATAAACCCAGAAATGGCTGAAACTACAGGTATTTCAGAGATAGGCATCTCTTTAGCCATAGATTTTCCACTTTCATTAGAAACTAAGATTATTGATTTTGATTCGTTTTTTGACGGAGCCAGTGGAATAGAAGGAGTGACAGAACTATCAACGAAAATTTCATTTTCGTTAACTTTAGATTTTTCGGAAATTTCAATTCTTAATTCATCAGTTCTAGTCTTTTGCAAATTTGTTTGACTGGTAAGTATTCTCTCAAACACACATTTTAATAATTTTCTATTTTGATAATCTTCTGCAAATTGTCGTGCACGTTTTAGTTTAGAAGATTTTGATGAAATCAAAGATGATAAAACATACTCATCAGTTAATTTAAGAAATTCATCTAGATTGAAAGACGTAAAACCAAATTCATCGTCAGATAATCTTAATGCCTCAATAAGCATAACTTCTGCTGCACGAACGGTTTTATGGAAATATACTGCTTTGAACATTTGATATCTAGAATGCATCATAGATTCAAAAGAATACAAAGCTGAACGTTCCAATGCAAGTTTTTTCTTGTGAATGTCAAGTGATTGTGTGATTCTCTTATGATCTACTTTTGCATGTTCAGCTCCGGTAAAATAACCATCTCTAAGTAAATAATCCATCATATCTGCACTTAATGCACCTGAAACAATTTCATTTAGATATTGAAATTTAGATTCTCCAAATGCAATTTTTGTTATTAATTTTTTATCAAATCCAGTTTTTGATAATATATCACCAATTTCAGAATTTAAAATTATATTTTTTCCATAATCTTCATGGGAAATTTTTTTTTCTTGAATTATTTCTTCAAACAAATGAGAAAAAGGCCCATGACCAATATCATGTAGTAAACCTGCCATACGTAAAATTTGAACATCATCAGAATTTAGAAATCCTTTTTCATTTAATGCAAAACCAGCCTGACTAGTAATATGCATAACTCCTAAGGAATGCTCAAATCTACTATGTTGAGCTGCAGGATAAGTTAGATGGGCACCAGAAAGTTGTTTTATTCGTCTTAATCTTTGAAAAAGAGGATTGTCAATTATTGGTAATTCATAATCATATACACGAATGAAATCATGAATGGGATCAATTATATCTAAATAATTTTTTTTCATAAGCCAAGTTTTTTTGAAAATATTTTTAAGATTTCTTTGTGAATGTCTTCTTTAGATTGTAATGCATCAATTATTTTCCAGTGTTTTTTCTTTGCAGTAATACGATAAATTTTGGAGATTTTTCTTAAAAATTCTTCATTCTTTTCAAATTTATCTCGATTGGTTTTCTGTCTACTAAAGGATTCTTTTTGTGTTACATCAAGTAGTATAACAAGATCCGCTTTTGGAAGACCATCATCTAAATTTTCAAGCCATTTTTGTTTCAAACCATTTGCTAATCCGTAAACAAGATTAGAATGATAATATCTATTCATAATTAAAACAGAATTTTTTTCCTCCGCTGCTAAAATTTCATCTAGTTTTTCCCATCTATTTGCTGCCAATAAACAATGAATTGCTTGGGATGGAAATATTCGTTTTCCATCTAAATATTTTCTAATCTCCATACCAATCGGTGTTTTGTAGTCAGGAAAATGAAATAGTTTTGTTTTGATTTTTTGTTTTTTTAGTGCTTTTGCTAATAGTGTAGATTGTGTTAACTTACCTGCCTGATCTCCACCTTCAATTACAATTATCATAAGTTATCAAGACTCAGAAATTAATTAATTAAAAATCTATCAAGATTTATAACCAAAAACTGAGCATATAACAGAAAATGGGACTCGTAAAAGATGTAATCAGAGAGATTGGAAATAAATCAAGAGAATTCTATGAATTTGTTTTACCTCCAATGGACATGTACCTAAATGATGATAATCTAAAAATTGTAATTGATATTCCAGGATTTACAAAAAAAGAAATTGAATTATCTTTGTGTAGTGACATTCTTTCCATTAATGCAAGAAAAACAATTGACGAAAAAGAATCAGATTCGTTAATTACAAATCAAAGACCTAATGTAATTGATAAAAAAATTAGACTGCCTATAGAAATTAAAGAAGGTGAAGAAAAAATTAAATCTGCAAGGTATGAAAACGGAATTCTTACATTAATCATACCTGTCACAAAAAAGAGAAAAGATATTTTAATAGAATAATCTAATGTTTTCTAAAAAATCCTGCAATTGTCATTATGAAACCAGAGCTTATCATACCAAGTAATCCAAAGAAATCATTTGATTGATATAACAATACGGAACCAAGAAAAATTGCAGATGCAAATATACTTCCACTGATTAAAACCACAGGTTTTCCTTTTTTCATATGGATTTGAATTTCATCTATAAGTTTTTTCATTTCAGGACCCATTCTAAGTGTAGAATCAATTGATTTTGAAAAATTATCAAATGAAATTTTTAGCTCTTCTACATATGCACGTGGGATAAGATTTTCTTCTTGTAAAATATTTTTCAAAACCTTGACAAATTTGAAATCTACATCATGTGTTTTGTATATTCCTTCAATAATTGATGCCATTCTCATATACAAAGCTAAATTTTTTGGTAATACAAATGGAAATTTACTCATAGTTTGATTTGCAAGTTCCATTAAACTCTGAACTTCCATTTCATCAGGTTTGTTACCATGCATTGCACGAATTGAAAGTTCAATTCCTTTTTCAATAACTTCTCTATTATAACCAGGAGTTAACATAGATAAATCACTCATTGCATTAACTACTCTTGAAGGATTTTTTTCAACAAGTGCCAGATATAGTCGAATTAACTTGAAACGTGTTTCATTGTTTATTCGTCCAACCATACCATAATCATACAAAATAAGTTTCCCATTATCTGTCACTGAAATGTTACCAGGGTGTGGATCTGCATGAAAAACTGAATGTTTGAGTAGCATTGTAAAAAATACCTTATGAACATCTATGACTAGTTGCTCCCTATCAATTCCTTTTTCATCTAATGCCTTAACATTTGTGACTTTGATTCCTGGTAGATATTCCATAGTCAGGACATTTTTTGATGAGTAATCATCATAAACAGATGGAACAACAACGTTAGATGAATCAATCATATTCATTTTAATTTTTTTGAGATTTTGAATTTCATTTTTGTAATCCATTTCTTCATAAATTGTTTCAATGAATTGAGATAGCATTGCTTTTGCAGAATAACGTAAATTTGGATCAACAAATCTTAATACTAAAGGAAGAACTTTTTTTAAAACTTGAAGATCTTTGGCTACAACTTTCTCAATTCCGGGTCTTTTCACTTTAACAACAATTTGTTGGCCAGAAATAGATCCACGATAAACTTGACCTAATGAAGCACCAGATATAGAATCAGGATCAATCATATCAAATTTTTCATCAATTGAACCAAGTTCTTTTTCAATTATTGGTTTGACTTGATCAAATGGAGCAGATGGAACACTATCTTGAAGTTTTGAAAGTTCCTCCAAATAAGGTTGAGGTAAAATATCTGCTCTAGAAGAAAGCCATTGTCCTAATTTTATGTAGACAGGGCCTAATGAAATAAATGTATCAAGTATTTTACATGCGTTTTTTCTAAATTGTTCTGAATCAATTTGATTTTTTTCCTGATTAATCCATTTTTTTCTATCTTTACGTAATGCAAGTATAGATGGAAGAAGTTTAAAGAGTACTTGAATTGTTCTTACAATAGACATTATATTTATTCCAAATAGTTTTTTATTTTTTTAGTGGCCAAATATGCAACATAACCAGAAATTATTGATGAGACTAATCCAAAAGTAATTGATAGTTTTTTTGAATTGTTATTCATTATTTTTTTTCCTATTTGAGAACCTTCAAAAATTGCACATGTCAAACCAATCAATACTTCAGGTGCATCGTGGATTAAATGTCCCATAGGATCTTTTCGTGGATCAATTTTATCATTATGAATTAAAAATTTATCACTATATTCTCTAATGTGTAAATTACCATAACGATATTGTTTGTCTGCACCATTTTTTTGTCCGAGAAAAGTTTCTTCAGCTTCTTCTAGCATAAATTCACGTAATTCTTTTGGGACTTCAATCTCATCGCCAGGCATGATCGCAAGATCAAGTAACTGTTTATAATCTTACGGTCAAAAACATGAGTAGTCTAAGACCAGAAACGATTTGTATCGTGGTGAGGACTAGTAAAATTATTCTAAAATAGTATTTAGAACTCACTGAGAATTCCTACGTATATCTTTTATTCAAACAAAATTAAGTTAACATAAATAGATAGAACGAAGGCTTTTCTCAAAAAAGACCTTAATCATTTATTTCATACAAAAATTAAGATGTCTTTAATTGATTTTTGGTAAATACTAGAAGACTGATAGAAAATGCTACCAACATTAAAACGCCAGTTAGATATGCATAATTGAATCCAATACCAGAATGAGTTTCTTCATGATAATAATTAATTAAAAAAGTTACAATTAACAAAATTGCTCCTACAAATGTTAATTTTCGATGTACTTCCAATGAAAATTTTAGTATCAATAAGTATATGAATTTAGAAAATTATTAGTATTTACAACAATAGAGTTGTGATAAATCCTACAATGCTACCTGCTATACTGTCTAACAAATATTCATGAGCCAAAATCCAAATTATGGTAATAACTGAAATTCAAACTTGAATCTACAATGTACGTAAATCGAATTCAAAATTGGGTGACGAATTTTTGTTATTGAGTATAGAAATGGAAATACGTCCTTTGCCATACCCAATATTACGTCCTTAAGAGACGAACTTTTGATCGTTGCTATATAACAATGATCTTAAATTTCCCAAAAATGGAAATAGAATAGCTATGAATCTGATTTCATTTCAGACAATTTTGTAATTACTTGTTCTAATTCTGCTTTGTTTTGATCAATTACTCGTTTTATTACTTTAATCTCTTCATTGATTTGATCTAGATGAATATCATTAGAATTTTTGATTTGATTTTCTAAATCATTTAGGATTTTTTGATTTTGTTGATTAATTTTTTCTAATTCATTTTTGTATAATTCTAATTTTTCATATTGAGTAGTGATTTCAGGAACATCAATGTATTCTTGAGAAGTTAGAAAACCTAATGAGATTATTACACTTCCAATAGATAAAACTACAATGAGGATAATAATTGTTAATCTCAATTTATAATTCTATTTCTCCAATTTAGATTTAAAATTATGTCTTCAGTTTATCTGGATTGCAGCTTTTTTACGCCTACGAATAATGTAAAATGCAACTCCTATAACTAAAAGAATTGGAATGATTATCATTATTGGATCGTTGGTGTTCTCTTCTTCATTTGAGGGTTCATTTACAAAAATTGTCGCATCATGTGTTAAAAATATCTCATCTCTTGTATTATCTTTGTATCTTACAGTAATAGTAATGTCATGTTCACCATATTTTGGTTCACCATCAAATTCAATTGGAACGTTAAATGGTACAGGTGCATCTATTTCAATTTCATCAATAAATTGAGTGATTGGTTTAATGTTAGAATTATGTTTTGGTTCAATAGAAACAAAGCCAAATAATCCGTCTTCATTTCCTTCGTTAATTATTTCACCAATCACCATTTGAGTTCCTGATAATTCAATTACATCAACATCGAAAACTGTTAAATCAATTAATCCTTTAATGTAAAAATCAACAATTTTTGAAATTTCATGCAAGTCTCCATGTGCATTATAATATGAAATAGATAAAGGAATTCTCAAAGTGTCACCTTTTAATGATTCAGGGACATATACAGTTGCAGTAAAATATCTTGCAGATTTTGCATCGATGTTTCCAATATCCCAACTTGATTCTAGAATTACAACATTTTCAACATTGGTAGTAGATGATGATGTAGAAGCAAGTTCAGTAGATGTATTTGTTGCAATAATATCTACGCCCGAAATTTGGGCAGTACCATCATTTGCAATTTCAATTGTGACATCATTAGTTTTCAAAGAAGTTAGAAATGGTTCTATAGCTTTTACATTGATTACACTATCACCAGTTACCTTAAAATCAAAATCTGCAAATGCC
Source organism: Candidatus Nitrosopumilus sp. (assembly GCA_965205675.1). GTDB lineage: Archaea > Thermoproteota > Nitrososphaeria > Nitrososphaerales > Nitrosopumilaceae > Nitrosopumilus. Next base: position 135,986 of record OZ242186.1, on the reverse strand, counting down.
GTTCTAATTCCAGATTCTCTTAATCTAGAATAATCAACCTTGACAGTTCCAGGATACTGTTGGATTTGTGCATTTTTATCAATATTTACAAAAAATGTTAAGTGAAAATTATCACCTGCTGATGAATTTGAATCACTATCTGCATGAATAGATGAGCCTGGACCATCAGATGCTGAAAAACTTAGGGGCAAGGATAATTGACCACGAATTCCTGTAATATCTTGAGTTCCTACATTTGCAAATACAACCGTGAATGGAACATTGCCATCTCCTGCTTCAACTTCAATCTTGTCATTTAGAGTACCAAAATATGCATCTAAAAATTTTACATCACCAAAATCTCTTTCAAAAGGAGATTGACCAAATCCTCCTGAGATTATTTGTGCATAAGAATTATTAAAAATAATTGATGGCAATCCAATCACAAATAATAATAAAATAATTTTAGAATGCATTATGCAATAATCTCCATTTCTGGCGGCTGATCACCTTCAAATGCTTTACCATCTTTAATTGTAATTATTCTATCAACGTCACCAAAATGTTGTCTATCATGTGTAACAATAATGAATGTTTGATTAAGTTTTTTTGCCATTGATTTCATTAATTGGACAATTGTCTCTGAAGTAACTGAATCAAGATTACCAGTTGGTTCATCTGCTAATACAATAGAAGGTTGATTGATTAATCCTCTGGCTATAGCGACTCTTTGTGCTTGACCACCGGATATTTTATTTGCACGTTTATTGACTTGTGATTCAAGACCTACAAATTTTAGTAAATCCATAGCATCTTTTTGTGTTATTGTATTATTACCTGAAATTTGTACAGGTAACAAGACATTTTCTAAAACTGAAAGATCACTTAGTAAATTAGAGAATTGGAAAATAAATCCTAATTTATTATTTCTAAATGATGAAATTTTATCATCATTTAGAGATGTAGTATTTACACCATCAATTGAAATTTCCCCATTAGTTGGTCTGTCTAACAATCCGATCATGTTTAGTAACGTGGATTTGCCAGAACCAGAACTTCCCACAATTAAAACAAATTCTCCTTGTTTAATTGAAAATGAAACATTAACAAGAGCTTTTACTTGACTATCATTTTCTCCATAGATTTTGTTGAGATTATTAATCTCAAGCACGTTAGACAGTTCGCATAGCCTCCACGGGTAATAGCTTTGTAGCTCTATACGACGGATATATAGACGCAATTACTGCCAACATAAAAGAAGTAAGTGCTGTTTGGAAAATTTTCTCCCAGTTATAAGTTACTTCTAATTCAAGACTTCCATTAAATGACATTTTTGTTTCTTTAGCGTAAAAAGTATAACCTAATCCAGCTGCAGTACCAACACCAGCACCAATAGCTCCAATTATCATTCCTTGAAAAATAAAAATTATTAGAATGTCTTTTCGTTTAGCTCCTATAGATCTCATTACACCTATTTCTCTAGTTTTTCCATTTACCAACATCATTTGGATTGTAACAACTGCAAATGCAGAAGACATCATTCCGAAGTAACCAACCATGTTAATCATGGCAATACCAGATCTAAAACCTTGTAGTTGTGCTTCAGATGCTTCTTCAGTAGTTTCAGCAATAAAATCATCGTTAGGGAATGAACGTAAAAAGAATTCTTTGACTTCCGTTGCAGCAGAATGATCATATAGTTTTACCATGAATGAACCTGTATCTCCATGTCTACTCATCATGTCACGTAAAGTATCAATATGAATAACACCAGAATAATCAAATCCTTGTCCTCCTGGTGAACTTGCTATTCCAGTAACCATAAATCTTTTAACTTGATCTTCTCCCCATCTATCAACTACAAGAACTTTTACGCTATCACCTACTTGAGCTCCTCCCAAATCTCTTGCAACAGCAGATCCTAACACGATAGAATTTCTTGAAAAAACATAACTTCCATCAGAAACAGTTGTGTGTGCTGTAGAAGCCCTAACATCATTAAAGGGATCAACTCCTACCAATGAAATTCTGCTTTCTTCAACTAACTTTCCGTTTTTTGTCATATTCATTTCAGCTGTTGTAGATAACCGCGGCGTAACGGCTTTAACATCTGGGATACGTTCAAACCATCTAATAAGAGACTGATCAGATTTGTCTATAAAATCAAATTCATCAGTTACAATCACATCACCTGTACTATAATCACTGATATCTCTGACAATAGCATCATACAATCCTTGGAAGATTACAAAGTTTACATGAATAACTAAAATCCCAACAGTTACTGCTAAAACAGCACCAATCAAACTGCCTTTTTTATTGAATAACATTCGTTTTGCTAGTTTTACCTTGTAATCCACAAAACTAGTAAAATAGTCTAATATTTAATGTCTATGATGTATAATGCTAACAGTATAGACAATTTTATATGATATTAGTTATTTCTATAATTAATGAAGTCATTTGAAGTGATATAATGGACAATTTGGATATGAAAATTCTCAACAGATTGTTAAACAATTGTAGAGAATCAAATAGACAAATAGGCATAGAAGTAGGAATATCAGGCGGAGCAGTACGAGCTAGAATCCGAAAAATGCAAGAAAGAAAGGTAATTGAAAAAATTTTCATCAAAGTTGAACCTCCAGTATTAGGCTATGGCGTACTATACTTTGTTGTATCAGGAGAAAACATTACAGAAATCTTAGAACAAGCAAGCCTTGTAGGTGAGCCGTATTTTGTAGTCCCATGTGTGGGGGGGGTTACAGTTTGTGGTATTTCAATAAAAGAAAATATGAATCAAAAAATTGAACTTGCAAAAAAACTGATGAAAGATGTCAGAGTTTTAACTATTTTTGAAGCAGAAAATCCGGGATTTAATTCAAATCTTACAAAAACAGATTTAGAAATATTAGAAGAATTAATCAAAGATCCTAGACAAAAAATTGAACAAATCGCAAAAAATACAAAAATGTCAACAAAAACAATTACAAGATGTATTGAAAAATTACATGAAAATGAAGGAATACAATTTACATTAGTTTATGATCCTGTAAAAATTGAAAATTTCATTCCACATGTTATACTTACTTGGATTGAAAAGGATCTAAAAGAAACACTAGAAAATTTAAATAATGTATTTTCAAAATCATATTTACAAATTCCTTTCATAGCAAAAAATCAAATTGTATTATTTATGTACAGTGATAATATTTTCAAAATGGATGAAATTACACAACAAGTTAGAAATATTAAAAATGTAAAATCGGCGGATTTATTTATTCCAAAAAAGATTTTAATCTATATAAAATGGATAGAAAAAGCAATTAATGATTTTAAAAAATCACCAAAATTACATTTAACATATAAAATCAAATAAATAAGAATAATTTTTAGATATTATATGAAAGAAACAAAGATCTACAAAGGAAAAATTTTAGATCTTAGTGTTTATGATGGAAAAATAGAAGGTAGGAAAGTAAGAAGAGAATTCATTAAACATAGAGGAGCTGCAGCTATGCTTGCTTTTGATGAAAATAAAAAAGTGATTCTAGTAGAACAATATAGATTTCCACACGGATATGTTTTAGAAATTCCTGCTGGAACATTAGAAAAAGAAGAAGAACCAATAAGATGTGCATTTAGAGAATTAGAAGAAGAAACAGGATATAGGGCAAAGAAAATGACTGCTCTTATCACATATTACCCATCAATTGGATACAATGCAGAGGTAATTCATTGTTTTGTAGCCTCAGGACTAAAGAAAATATCTAGTTTGAAACTTGATGAGGATGAAATATTATCAGTAGTAAAAATAGATTTTAAAAAACTTCTATCAATGATAAAAACAGGTAAAATTCAAGATTCAAAAACAATATGTGCGGTTTTAACTTATGTTGCAAAAAAGAAATTGTATTAGTTATTCATTGTAAATAGGTTGTACAAGATCTGCAACATCAGCCCAAGATTGTGCAATTCTTTCAAACATGTATATTAGATCAAGAAAGTCTAACGGAATTTGTTTTTTAGTACCTAATGTAGTTCTAAGTAAACTAAGTTTTTTTTCATATTGTTTATGCATGGATATTGCTTCTATAGCTAACAATCTATCGGGTTTTGTAAATGCATCAATAGATTTTTCTGCAAGTTTATTAAAATCTCTTACTACATCATAAATTTTTTTAGAATATTCTTTTGATAAAGAAAAATTAAATATAAAATTGGAAAGCTCAACAATAGAATCACCTGCATTTTCAAGAACACTTGCAGCAACTCTATAATCAAGTACATCAATATTTTCTAAATTAAATGCATTAGCTAATCGTTTATCAACAAGTGTACTACGAATTAGTCTTACAAGCAAAAAATATTGTCTATTTACTTCAACATCACGTTTTGATAATGTTTGTAGATTAGATTTATCATCTGAAATTAATCCAGTTAATACATCATCATACATTCCAAGTGCAATTGAACTCATTCGTTTGAGAATTTTTGGAGGATTTAGGGTTGTAGCATCTAAAAGAAATTGCATGTTAATATGAGATGCATCTTCTTCAATTATTTCCATTCCGACTAACCGTCGCATTGAATTACGAATTTCTTCTCTGTCTTTACCTGGAATAATAGATTTTGAATTAATTACAATAATGTCATATCCTAAAAGATATGCACCTGTAATATTTGCAACAATGTTTTCTTCTTTTGGTAATGGATAAGAAATAACAAGTTCTTTTGTTGGCCTAGTTTCTTTATTTGTTGAAATGGATATACTGTCCTGACCTGTTTCTATTTCAACTTGACTACTCTTATCTAGATTATTGGCATCAACCCATTCTTTGGGTAATGATACCAGTATACTACTCCCAATTCTTTGTAGGCGTCGAATGAATTTAGTCAATTTATACTAATTTAATTAATTTAATCCATATTCTTATATTTTATGTAAAATTTAAACTCAGATCAATGGAAGCGAAAGCATTTTGTCCTGCACATATCACAGGGTTCTTCAAAGCCCATTTAGAAGATGGACAAAAAGATTTAGAAAATCTAGGCTCTATAGGGGCAGGTTTTTCAATCAATCAAGGAGTTACAACCAAAGTAAAAACTCAAGTAAAAAATAATCAAGAATCAAATTTTAAAATTACAACATATGGATACCAATCAGATAAGACAGACGTTTCACAGTATGTTTTAAATGAATTTTTAAAACTTGGAAAATTTTCAGACAAGTTTTTTGACATAGAACATAACATATCCATTCCAGTGGGTTATGGTTTAGGATCTAGTAGTGCAATTGCATTATCATTATCATTTGCATTAGATCAAGTACTTGATACAAAATTAGAAAAAACAATAATTGGAAAAATTGCACATAATGCAGAAATGAATTGTAAGACAGGACTTGGAGATGTTTTAGCATCATATTACGGTGGATTTGAAATTCGTATAAAACCAGGTGCGCCAGGAATCGGTCATGTAGAAAAAATAAATACAGACAAAATTTCTATTATTATGATTTGTTTTTCTCCTATGTCTACAAATAAATTCATCAAAGAACGCCTATCCCAAATTAATGGATTAGGTGGAAAAATGGTAAACAGATTATTAGGATCAAAAGATTATGAACATTTTCAAGACATGTCTTTAGAATTTGCAAAATATATAAATATCATGACACCTAGAATGCAAAAAATAGTTGGTGAATTGTCAAATAATAATATTAAATGTGGAATTGCTCTTTTTGGTGAAACAATTTTTTCAATGATACCAAAGAAAGAAGAATCTAAAGTTTTAGGTATTTTACAAAAACATTCTGAAGGAATTATAATAAAATCAGAATTGGATGATAATGGAGCCAGAATTTTAAATAATTAATTAAAACTATGTCATTAATTCCAAAATCCCATCCAAGAGCTAAATCACTTTTAATTCGTGAAAAATTAGTTGAGGGATTTAATAGTGGATTAGTTGCAAAAGAAGGCCTTTTAGCTCAAGGCAGAGGCGAAGCTTTTGATTATCTACTAGGAGAAAAAACAGGAAAAGTTGCATCTCAGGCTATAAAAGCTGCAGCTGCTCAACTACTAGTTGCAAAAATACCTGTAATTTCAATTAATGGAAATATAGCAGCATTGTGTCCAAAACAAATTGTAAAACTATCAAAACAAGTCAAAGCAAGACTTGAGGTAAATTTGTTTTATACAAATGAAAAAAGAAAAAAAGTAATTATCAAAATCCTCAAAAAAAATGGTGCCAGTGAAATTTTAGGTTCGAAAACATCATCATTTAAAAAATTACCAGGGATTGATTCTGCACGAAGAATTGTAGACAAAGATGGAATATTTGTAGCCGATGTTGTAGTTGTGCCATTAGAAGATGGAGACAGAACTATAGCACTTAGAAAAGCAGGAAAAATAGTCATAACATTTGATCTAAATCCTCTTTCTAGAACTTCACAAACTGCAAATATCACAATTGTGGATAATGTAACACGAGCAATTGATTTACTAATTAGTGAATCAAAAAAGCTGTCAAAGAAAAATCAAAAAAGTCTTTTAAAAATCATTAAAGAATTTGATAATAAGAAAAATCTCAAAGAAAGTATAATTCAAATTAAAAATAATTTAACAAGGAGGGCAAAAGTTGCATAAAACTGTTCAAGATATAATTAATATGAAAAAAGAAAAGAAAAAAATTTCAGTAATTACTAGTTATGACTATACTTTAGCTTCATTATGCGATAAAGCGGGTATTGATGTTCTACTAGTAGGAGATAGTGTAGGAATGGTAATGCTTGGATATGAAAGTACAGTTCCCGTAACAATGGATCATATGTGTATGTTTACAGAAGCTGTTAGTAGAGCAAGAAAAAATTCCTTACTTGTATCAGATTTACCTTTCATGTCATATCAAACAAGTATTGAAGATGCTATAAATAATTCTGGTAAATTAATCAAATCTGGTGCAGATGCAGTAAAGCTTGAAGGTGGTTCAATAATGGCCGAAACAATTAGTTCTATTGTGGATATAGGAATTCCTGTTATGGGCCATATAGGATTACAACCTCAAACTACAATGCTTTTAGAGGGATACAAAGTTCAAGGTAAAACAAAAGATACTGCAATGAAATTAATTGAAGATGCAAAAAAACTTGAAGATGCAGGAGTTTTCAGTATTGCTTTAGAAATGGTTAGTCATGAAGTTGCTCAAATAATTTCTGAAACAGTTAGTGTACCTGTAATAGGGATTGGTTCTGGGGTAAATTGTGACGGCCAAGTTCTGGTAATACAAGATTTACTTGGCATGTACGACAAAATCAAACCAAAATTTGCAAAGAGATACATGAATCTATCTGAAGATATTGTGAGATCACTTGAAAATTATAAAAGTGATGTAGAATCTAGTAGATTTCCTACTCAAGAAAATTCATTTTCAATGAATGGTGAAGAACTTAAAAAAATGCGAGAACAAATTGGCGATAAAAAATAAAATTAACAAAAAAGATCATCCGTCCTTAGATATAGTTAGTTCACACGGTGTGGAATTATCTGGGAAGAGAATTGTGCTTTGTGTAGCAGGTAGTGTTGCAGCATACAAAGCAATAGAACTTGCGAGATTGTTAATGAGACATGGTGCAGATGTCAAATGTGTAGCAAGTAATGCAGTTACAAAATTAATTCAACCAGAATATTTCAAATGGGCTACAGGAAATAAAGTAGTAACAAAACTTACTGGGGAATTAGAACATATAAGATTAGTAGATTATAATCAAACAGATTTAGTAATAGTATATCCCGCAACTGCAAATACATTAGGAAAATTAGCAAATGGGATTGATGATACGCCTATATCGACAGTACTTACGGTAGGTTTTGGCTCTAAAATTCCAATTTTAATGTGTCTTGCTATGCATGCATCAATGTATGAAAATCCAGCTGTCAAAAAAAATATTAAATTTTTAAAAAATAAAATCGAATTTATTTCTCCACAAATAATTGAAGGTAAAGCAAAATCTCCCGAACCTGAAGATGTTTTAGAAAATGTATCAAAGAAATTTGGAATTTCATCTACATTAAAAAATAAAAAAATATTAATGACTGCCGGACCTACAATTGAACATATAGATCCAGTACGAGTAATTACAAACCAAAGTTCTGGAAAAACAGGAGTTAGTTTAGCATTTGAATTAATTTCTGCAGGAGCTAAAGTCACTTTGGTTTATGGGCCAGGAGAAGAAAAACCACCAAAAGGTGCAAAAATAATTAATGTTTTATCTAGTAAAGAAATGCATATTGCAGTCAAGTCAGAATTAAAGAAAAAATTCGATATTGTCATTATGGCAGCAGCCATTGCAGATTATGTTCCAACCATTCAGAGTAAAAAGAAAATTAAGAGTTCAAAATCAAATATAAATATTAGCCTCAAAAAAGCTCCCAAAATCATAGATCAAATAAAAAAATATCAAAAAGATCTCTTTTTAGTGGGTTTTAAAGCTGAAACAAATCTAACAAAAACTCAACTAATAAAATCAGCAGAAAAAAAATTGAGAGAGTCATCTGCAGATATGATAATTGCAAATGATGTAGGAACTTTTAGATATAAGAAAAATTCTCAAAATAATCAAATTATCATTGTAAACTCAGAAAAGAATATTGTTTCAAAATGGATTAATAAAGAAAAAATTTCTAAACTTATTAAAAAAGAAATTGAAAATAAAATTAAATAAAAAAATCTGAACTTAGAAAATTAGTTACCGAATATAAAGAAATTAATTTAAAATTCCTAAAATCAAATAATAGTAAATTAAAAGAAAAAATTAATAAAATTGAACATGGATATTATCATGAAGCCGATAGAATACTAAAATCAGATTTAGAAGAGATTACATAAAAATAGATCAAAGATTGTATACATATGTAGTAATATGAAATTCGTTCATTCAGAATACAAACAACGAAATATGAAAATTTGGAATGAAGTTGCTCCAAGATATCATAAAAGATGGGCTAGTGTCAATAAAGGACCATTTCAAAGTACAAAAAAACTAATGGAATCAGTAAACATCAACAAAGGTGATACGGTATTGGATGTTGCATGTGGAACAGGGGTAGTTACAAATGAAATTCAAAAGAAAATTGGAAAGTCAGGATATGTTGTAGGAATAGATACGTCAAATACAGCAATTAAAATCGCAAAAAAATGGAATGGAAAAAAATCAAATATAAATTTTATAAATATAGATGCAGAGAAATTCAATTTTTCAAAGAAATTTGATGTTGTTACTTGTCAGTATGCTTTGTTTTTTTTTCCTAATGCTCAAAAAGCATTAAAAAATATGAAAAATAGTCTCAAAAAATCAGGAAATATTGGGATTTCTGTACATGGAAGTAAAGATGGTGTTCCTTTCTTTAATAGTATTATTGATTCAGTTATCAAGTATATTCCAGATTATATTCCATCAAATTCTCCAGATCTTGATAGATTTGGAACAAAATTGTCATTAAAAAAAGAAGTAAATAAAGCAGGATTTTCAAAAATCATTGTAAAAGATTATGTTTTTTATTTTAGTCCAGGAAAATTTGATGATTATTGGAAAAATTATTTAAAATATATTACAAAACCACTAAAAGAAAAGATAAACAAGTTAGATTATGCAGAAAGAAAAGAATTAAAACAGTTAGTCAAAGATAAAACATTACAATATACGAAGAAAAATGGAGAGATTTTATTTCCTTGGCAAGTTTTAATTCTAAGTGCTAAAAATTAGATTGAAGAGATATGGATAAAGAAAGCAAGAAAAAAGAAGGTAAACCAAAAAAGAATGATTTTAAGTCATTTCTGAGAAAGAGGGCTCCAATCTATCTTGCTCTGATCGCAATGTTAGTTGTATTTGTAATTCCTGAATATACCAAAGGAACACTCGAGAAAAGTTTTCCAGAATTTTCGGCCGATGAAAAACAAGTAATTGATATTTTAATGAAATATGATGGTCCAAATAATGATGGATTAACAGTCTTAGAAGCATTAGAGAATAGAATTGGTGAAGAGTACCCTAATGAAAAAATCTTTGATCATAAAAAAACGATAGTTGATTTAGTTGTAACAAATGTAGATTCTAAAGAATACAAAGTAAATTTTAATTTTAAATCATATAACGGTGAAATGAATTATGATTGGAATGTGAATATAATGTCTGAGGAAATTATTTCAAACAATCCAAATGCAAAACATATAATTGACTTGGTTAATTATTATGACTAAAAATAAGCTTAAATTGTAACTAAATCTTTAGTAAATTTATGCATAATGATTGGTCGTTCTTTTACGATCAATGAGTCTTCTATTCTAATTCCAAATTTATTTTGAATGTAAATGCCAGGTTCTACAGTAATTGCCATATTTTTTTTTAATTTTGTATTACTTTTATAAGAAATAGTAGGTAATTCATGGACTTCTAATCCAATTCCATGACCAGTAGAATGGATAAAGTATTGACCAAAATCTTTTTTATTAATATATTTTCTACATGCAGAATCAATATCTTTACAATCAATATTTGGTTTTACAGCTTTTAATCCAAGTCTTTGAGATTCTTTAACAATTTTATATGCTTCATTTGCTTGTGATGAAATTTTTCCAAGTGCAAATGTCCTAGTTGCATCAGAGACATATCCTTTGTATCTTAATGTAAGATCAGTTACTACAAGATCACCTTTTTTGAATTTTCTATTTGTAACTTGAGCATGGGGTAATGCTCCATTTGGGCCTCCTGCGATAATTAATGGGTTTAATGTAGATTTGTAGCCAGTGTCAAACATTTCTTGTTCCATTGCATATGTCATCAGAATTGTTTGTAATTCAGATTCTTTTTGATCAACTTTCATTTTTTTAGAACATATTTGGAACATTTCATCTATAATTTTTGATGCTTTCTTGAGAACTTTGATTTCTTTCTCATCTTTAATGATTCTAGCATTGTAAAATGGTTCAATTGATGATTTTATTTTTGGAATTGATTTTTTTAAGGACATCATTACAGAATAATTTTGACAGTCAGTGCAAACTTGATTTTTCTTGATTTTTTTAATCACTAAAGTGACAAGGCCTTCACCTCGTTCTGCATTAATCACATTACAATCTACAGATTCTTCTCTTGCTCTTCCAATCTCAAGTTCAGGAGCAATTATCGTCGTTTTCCCATTTTTTTCAAGTAGGCCAATTGCTTCACCCCAAAATCCAGTCATATAAAACAAATTTTCAGGCTCAAATGTAACCAAAGTATCACAATCGATCTGTTGAGCATATTTGAGAAGATTCTTTCTACGCTGTTTCATACTAATATTCTTAATTTATGTATGATGTAAAGTTTGTATATGGAAAATTGAAGTAGATCGCAGTGGCAGAAGAGAAGGAAAAGAAGAAGGTTGTTGCATTATTATCTGGAGGATTAGATAGTCAACTTGCAGTAAGAATGATGCAAGAACAGGGATTTGATGTATCAGCTGTTGCAATTAAAACACCATTTTGTGATTTTGATTGTGGAAGAGGATGTGGTTTTGAAATTAGAGAAAGAGCAGATGATCTTAATGTTAATTTAAAAACAGTTTATCTTGGAGATGAATACATTGAAATGTTAAAACATCCAAAACATGGAATCGGTGCTGGATTTAATCCATGTGTAGATTGTAGAACAATGATGTTTGATGCAGCAAAAAAACATATGGAAGAAATTGGTGCAGAATTTATCATATCAGGTGAAGTGTTAGGCCAACGTCCAATGAGTCAACATGCATCATCATTACATATTATTGAAAATGAATCAAATTTGAAGGGAAAAATTGTTAGACCATTATCAGCTGGACTATTATCTCCATCAGATGCTGAAAAAGATGGTTTGATCAAGAGGGAGAATCTCGGGATGATTAAAGGAAGACAAAGGAAAATTCAAATGAAGATGGCTAAAGAATATGGAATTGAAAATCCTCCGAATGCGGGAGGTGGTTGTTTGCTAACAGAACCACAATTCGGAATCAAGGCTAAAGATTTATTTGATCATATTGAAACTCCAACAACAAATGAAATTGATTTATTAAAAATTGGAAGACATTTTAGATTAGATGAAAAAACAAAATTTGTTGTTGGAAGAAACAAAGATGAAAATGAAATGATTAAAGCATTAGCGTTACCTGGAGATATTTTGCTTGAGGCTAAAGATTACGTAGGACCAGTTTCAATTTTACGTGGCACTAATGCAAAATTACATGTAGAGTTTGCATCCACTGTAACTCTAAGATATTCAGATGCACCAAAAACCGAATACAATATTGTTTCTGTGAAAAATGGAGATTCAACTGACGAAGTTAATACAAAATGTGCAGAAGAGCAATCTTACACTAAATTTAGAATGTAGGCGTGAAATTTTTTAAAAATTAGTTATAACTAAGGAAGAGTTTTTGAGGAAGTAGATATTATTTTCAACAAGGATGCAAAAACAAGAAAATCCCACATATCTAAAGGCTATAACAATTAGAGACATCAGTGATGTTCACTCTATCAAAGATGATATCAAGAAGGACATGATTTTGATTCTAAGAGTTACACCATTGGCACAAAAAGATGTAGAACAACTTCGTAAGGTAGTTGAAGAATTGTATTCGATTGCAAAAGTAGCTGATGCGGAAATTGCAAGATTGGGTGAAGAGAGAATCATAATTGCTCCATCTAGCATAAAGATTTGGAAACCTGAATACGATCTAAAATAATTTTATCGCTTCTTGAACTTGTGGATAGTGTGCAGAAACCTTATACATTCGTCTAATATTCATTGCGAGATTTTCTGATTTTTTACGTTCTCCGTGATTAACTAGTACACGGCGAAGTTTTGGTCTCAATCTTTGTACAAATGACATTAATTGATTGTAGTCACTATGTCCACTGAAACCATCTAGTTTTTCTACACCACAGTTAATTGAAACAACTTCAACCTTTCCTTCCTTACCTAACATGGTTGCTTGTTTAGAGCCATCAAGAACTCTTCTTCCCAAAGTTCCATTTACCTGATAAGAAACAAACAATACTTTGTTCTTTTTGTTAGGTGCAATATTTTTAAAATATTCTAAAACAGGTCCACCTTCTAACATACCTGATGTTGCCAGAATAATACAGGGGGAATCATCTCTCATAGGTTCTTCTCTAGCATCTGCGTGCTCAATGTTAGTAAAGTATTCAGAATCAAATGGATTATCGTCAGTTTCTAGAATCTTTTGTTTGAGTTCTCGTGCAAGGTATTCGGGATATGATTCGTGTATTGCTGATGCTTCTGATATCATTCCTTCTGTAAATACAGGTGCTTCAATCATTTCACCTGATTTCATGTAATGATCAATTACCATCATAATTTCTTGTGCACGTCCAACTGCAGGAATTGGAATCAAAACTTTGCCACCATCTGCTAGAGTGTTGTTTACTGCATTAATGAAAGAAGATTCTACTTCTTGTCTAGTTGGTTGAATATCTTCTTTAAGACCATACGTACTTTCTATCAATAATGTTTCTACCCTTGGGAAATTCCAACTAGCAGCTTCAAACAAAATACTTTTTCCAAATTTAATATCACCAGAATAAACAAAGTTATGATCACCGTTTCCAATATGAAAGTGACATAATGCAGAACCTAAAATGTGACCTGCATTTGCAAGAACCAGTTTGATGTCAGGGGAAATGTCAGTTACTGTTCCATACGGTAAAGTAATTGTTTGTCTCATAATTTGTTTTACATCTCGTTCTGAATAGATAGGAGTTCTACCCTGAGCAGAAGCTACCTTGATTGCATCTAATTGAATGAGATTCATCATTGGTAATGTAGGTTCAGTACAATAGATCGGGCCTTTGTATCCATACTTGCAAAGTGTTGGTAAAAATCCAGTATGATCTAAATGGGCATGTCCTATAACTATGGCATCAAGTTCATCCAGAGTAATGTTTAGAGAGTCTAGTCTTGGAAACGCATCCATTGGAGAACGTGCACCGGGATTAATTCCACAATCAATTAAGATTTTGCTTTCAGGAGTGGATAATAGTAATGAAGAACGCCCTACCTGACCAAATCCTCCAAGAGTATAAAGAGAAACTTCAGTTCTTTGAGATAAACGAGGTCTGAAAATTTCATCACCTACTTGCTTAAGCTGTTTACTTCTCTCAAGGGAAGCTTGTTTCAGAGTTGCGTTAATTGTTTGAATTGTACGTGAAGGGATAGTAGTGGCTTTTCTAATACGCAGTCTCCAGCCAATCTGCTCAGTTATTTCAGCATGGTTGAATTCTTTGGCATTTCGTTGTAACAGCCATGGTCTCTTTGCTTCAACTGATACTTCACCTGTTGCAGTGTCAAAAATAGTTCCTTGTAGATTAGCTTCTTTTGGAACACAATCTGCCAAAATTTTTCTAGCTTCATCTTCAGATTTACGAATTGATTCATCCGTTCTCACAACAATTCTTTTTTTGATTATGTTAACAAGATTTGAAATAGTATCATTATTTTCCATCAAATAACGTGGAGAGTTTGTATAAAGAGCAATTCTAGGTCCTTCATATTCTATTTTTGTAACACTTGCTTCTTTGGGTATACTTTGCAGTATGGTGGCCATTATATTCTGGCTAGTAGGAGGTAATTCTTTTTCTTGATATTTTTTTTGCATTAAATCACTAAAGTTCGATGACGGCTTTCTTTTGCTCATCGGCTAATAGACGGAAACCGTCTTTGTCCATAATGGCAACATTGATTCCATCACCTGTACCAATATTTCTAACGATTGCGGCTTTTACAGCTCGTAGAGCTACTTGTTTTGCTTCTTCAATTGTAAGATCTGCTCTATATTCTTCTTCAAGTAAACCATAAGCTACTGGAGAACCGCTACCAGTAGTAACATACGATTTCTCTTCAACTGAACCAAACATATCTACATTAAACAATGAAGGACCAGTTGCATCATATCCACCAAGTAGGATATCAGCCATAAACGGATAACCTCTGTTTTGATGAAATATCAAAGAACAAAGTCTTGCAAGTGAATGAATAGAGATTGAACCTTGTTTTTCAACTCTATGAAGATTAGAATGATAACGTAAAATATCAACAATGTTTTGAGCGTCTGCAACACCACCTGCCAAAGTTAATCCTGCATGTAGATCAATTTGTTGTATTTTCATAGTATTGTTATTTGCAATAAAATAGCCTGCACTGGCTCTCATATCAGCGCATAATACGACGCCGTCTTTGGCCTTGATACCTACTGTGGTAGTCCCATGCAGAATTTTTTCTTCAACGTTATTTGACAAAATACACCTATTAAGATAAAGTGAATGATATCTCACCCTTTTAAATAACTTTTTGATCTCTTGAAATCATAAATAATGATAAGAAATCAAGATCGCATGCAATCACACAGAATGGAATTACCCAGGCTCATTGAAATTGGGGAGAAAAACATTAATGATTTTGGGAAATTTCTCAAGTCGTTAAATAAACCAAAAAAAGTATCTTTGATTGCTGGAATAAATGTTCAAAAAATATTAAAGAAAAAAATTGAAAAATCATTAAAAATAAAAAAAATTCAATTCATTTGGCATACCTCAATTGATAATCAAATAGAATCATTAAATCAAATTCAAAAAAATGTTGAAAAAGATAATTCAGATTTGATTGTAGGTATTGGAGGAGGTCGTTCTGTAGATACAGCAAAATTGATTTCGTATAATTTGGGAAAACTATTTGTTAGTTTACCAACTGCTGCATCACATGATGGGATGGCTAGTCCTTTTGTATCAGTTAAGAGTGATAAACCTCATTCTATAGTAGCAACTGCTCCTATGGGTGTATTTGTAGATATTGATATTATTAAAAAAGCGCCGTCAAAATTACTAGCAAGTGGTTGTGGAGATCTTATTGCTAATATTATAGCGGTAAAAGATTGGCAATTAGGTCACAAAAAGAAAAAAGAATACTATGGTAGATACGCAGCAGATTTGGCTCTGATGAGTGCTAAAATCGTCATGGAAAATTCTTCTGAATTTGCTAAAAAGGGATTGGATGCTAGAGTAATCGTTGAAGGATTAATCAGTGCGGGTGTTGCATCGTGTATTGCTGGAAGTAGTAGACCATGTTCTGGTGCAGAACATCTTGTTTCACATGCACTTGACAAACTTGCTCCTGAAATTGGACTTCATGGAGAAAAATGTGGTTTAGGTTCTATCATGATAGCAAAATTGCAAAAACAAGATTGGAAAAAAATTGTAAAGACATTAAAAGATGTTGGAGCTCCTACATCTGCAAAACAAATAGGGCTAAAACCAGAAATGATAGTAAAAGCTCTAATGATTGCGCAAGATCTTAGACCAGAAAGATATACAATTCTAAAAGAAATTAAGATGACAGAGAAAGTTGCACTAAATTTAGCAAAGAGTACTGGAATAATTTAAGTAGATTTTTGTTCAGGGATTTCTTCTTTGGTATTAGGTTTCTTTTCCTGAGTTTATTTATTTACGTGTGTTTCAACAAAGTTAATTTTTTCTAGACTTGGAATAAATTTGAAAATATCTAGTTGGATAAAGTGTTTCATAATTTGTAATCCATCAGTACGTAAAATTTCCTCAGGAATTACAATGCTTACTTCTTTATCCTTTAGATCAAATGAAATTTTTGTATTTTCTACAGGTAATCTGTTTTTAAGAATACTATCAACTTTATCACTTGGAGTATCTAGTGATTTGATGACATTAACATCAAATAGAATTGTTTTACCTGCATATCTATGATTATAATCTATTTGGACTCTGCCAGATCCAATATAACGAATAATTCCTCTTTTATTGTCAACTTCGATCGAGTCGCCTACGGAAACTTTTTCTGCATCTTCTCCTAATTTTCTAATAGGAATCATTCTAACTTTTCCAGAATCTCTTTCACCAAAGCCTTTGTCTGGTGTTACTTCAATTGTAAGTTTGTCATTAACATTTGTTTTTGCAAGTGCTTCATCAAGTCCTTTTAGAACAGGATAAGAAACTTCGCCAAGAGAAACTAGTTTTGGTTGATACTTGAAATTTTGTTCATGAATAGAATGTTTTTTTGCATCTTCTTCAATAGTTGTATCAAAAACCTCTTCAGTATCTTTTACCTTTGCAGTGTAATCAACTAAAATTAAAGAGCCTTTATCGAAAGTCAATGTGATCGATCTCGAATTTCCTAATATTAAGTTAACAGGATTTATAGAGCTTTTAGTTTTTCTTCTGCAGTTTTAAGTCCTGCTTGAGCATCAACATCATATCCCATCATTGACAGTGTAGCGGAAATTGCGGAGATAGTTCTCATAACATGATATGGACTAACTTCTCCCATGCATCCAACTCTGAATACTTTGCCTTTAAGATTACCAAAGCCGCCAGCAACTAATACTTTGAATTTATCAGCTAATGTACTTCTGAAAGTCTTATCTTCAAGTCCATCCAAATAATTTAATGCAACAATTGAGATTGAACGATCTTCTTCTTTTGCAAATGGAGAAAGACCCATTGCACTTAATCCAGCGTATAATGAATCTGAACAAACTTTATGGCGTTTAAAGACATTTTGTAATCCTTCTTCTAACATTACAGATAATGCTTCTCGATATGCATAAAGTAATGGGAGTGCAGGTGTAAAAGGAGTATGTTTTTCCTCATCATAATATTTAAAATATCTTGCTAAATTGAAGTAGTGTGTTGCTGGAGGATTTTCAATCATGTATTTTTTGGCTTTAGCACTAACAGATATTGGTGAAATTCCTGGTGGAGCAGCGATTGCTTTTTGTGCACCAGTCATACATACATCAATATTCCATTTATCAACTGGAAGTTGAGCACCTCCAAGTAATGAAACAGAATCTACAATATAGAATGCATCATTTCTTGAAGTCAAGTCAGATACTTTATCAAGATAATTTACCATTGTTCCTGTTGAAGTTTCATTGTGAACAACATAGAATGCTTTAACGTCTTTATTGTTATCAAATGCTTCTTTAATTTGATCAAAAGTTGCATTTTCTCCAGGAGAGGTTTCAAGTTTTACAACATTACCACCTTGACCTTCAATTAATTGTGATAATCGTTTACTAAATTCTCCGTTAACTGGAATAATTACTTTATCGCCTTTCTTTACTACATTAACTACTCCTGCTTCAACTGCACCTGTTCCAGACGCAGATAATGCTACAATATCATTTTGTGTTTGAAATACTTGTTGAGTTTTATCAACTACATCAGTGTATAATTCAACAAAATCATCACTTCTATGATTAATTATAGGTGCTAACATTGCTCTCATTACTCTATTAGGTACGTTTGTTGGACCAGGAAGCATTGAAAGATATTCCATGTGTTATCTATCAACAGTATGTTTGGGGTTTATTTATAATTAGAGATTTTTCAACTGTTCTTTAACACTAGTATTTTGTAAAAAATTTTTAGTACCATCAGGTACAAGATCATCCCATTTTTGATCGCTAATTATTAGATTTCGAATATTTGTTCCCGATAAAAACTGTCTATTAAGAAATGGAATTGAAAGAACTTGAGTATTTCTTTGTGAATACAGATGTTTTGTCAAGTTATCATTTGAAAAAATAATATCAAAGTCTGGTACAATGGTATCTATTTTTTCTATCCATTTGATATGATTATCCAAATCAGGAATAAAATAAATTGAAATTTTTTCTTTCATTGAAATGCCAATAGATGACATCATCATTTCTTTTCGTTGTTCGGCTGTAAACGGATTGTTTTTTTCTATAGGCTTGTTAGAACTGCCTAGGCCTACCCACAATTTATCAACTTTGGATAGTGCAAACTGTAATGCTTCAAGATGACCTAAATGAAAAGGTTGGAATCGTCCTATCAATAAACCATTCATACAAACTAGAGAAAATTCCTTTTAAAAAAACTATCATAAAGAGTAAGTCTGGGAAAAGAATCATGAATTTTCTAAAAATTAATGGAGGATATGGTGAAGGTGGAGGTCAGATCATTCGTTCAGCAATTACACTTTCATGTATTACCAAACAATCTATTCATTTAGAAAATATAAGAAAGAATAGAAAAATTCCAGGGTTAAGACCACAACATCTTACGGCGATTAACATTCTTCAAAGAGTTTCAAATGCTAAAATTATTGGAGCAGAAATAGGGTCAACTGAATTAAAATTTATTCCAGGGGATATTAAAAATTTAAATTTAATTGAAGATGTTGGTACGGCTGGAAGTATTCCATTAATTTTACAAGTTCTAATTCCAGTAATTTCTATTTCACAAAAACAACTTAATTTAAAAATTAAAGGTGGTACAGATGTGCTTTGGAGTCCCACTATTGATTATATTCAACATGTGCTAAAAGAAGCATATTCAAGAATGGGGATTAAATTTTCATTTGAATTAATTAAACGTGGTTATTATCCTAAGGGTAATGGAGAAATAAAATTATTAGTTAATCCATCTAATATAAAATCAGTACAATTTACTAAGAGAAAAACTAAACAAATAAAATTAATTTGTTCTTTTTCAAAATTAACAGAAGAAGAAATTAAAAATGACATAAATAAAATTGTAAAAAAATTAACCAAAGAGAATTTTATTGTGGATACAGAAATAAAGTTAGAAAATGCAGTTGATTCAGGTGCATCCTTGTTAATTTACAGTATTGATGAAAATTCTATAATAGGAATTGATGCTTTGTATAATAATAAAACACAAAAATTTGATTTAGATCTTGAGAAATTTATTCAAAGTTATTCTGTTGATGAGAATTTGGCAGACATGCTTATAGTTCCTGCTAGTTTAGGTTCTGGAAAAACAGTTTTCCAAGTGAAAGAAATTACAAACCATTTAGAAACTAACTTGTTTGTTACTTCAAAAATTACTGGTTGTAAGTATGGAATTGGGAAGACAAATTATGGTTTTGATGTAATTATTGAAGGAATATCAAACACCAGCATCAAGTAATGATGCAAAAAATAGGATAGCTATTGATAAAACTACAGTAATCTCTCCAAGGATGATAATTTTTTTCCTTAATTTTTGTATTTCAAGTTCTGGCATTTGATTTGACATAATTTTTTCTTCGACATCTTTACGAATTACTCTAACATGAACAGCATATGTAACAATTAACGCAATTACAAGAATGATTTTGATAATTAAAAATGTCCCATAACTAGTTGATACTAGAAGATCAGGTTTACTAAGTAAGACATGTGAAGTATACAAACCTGTAACCATTAAGATAATCAATGATGGAACAGCAACTTTGTTAAATCGTCTACCTACACGAATCATTATTTGCATTCTTTCTTCAATAGAATTTGTCATGGTTTTCAAAAGTGGGGAAAATACAATTCCAATGAATAACGAGCCGCCAACCCATATTGCAGCTGCAACAAGATGAATCCAAGTGATAATTGCCTGTTCTAGAGCAGCCATAGTTTATGATATTTTAAATCAAATATTATGTATTTGGATCTTGCCAACCTTTTTTAGTTGTACAAATCTGAAATCATTGAAATGGCACTTCAAAGTAAATTGATAGTTTATCTAGCAATAGTTGGGGTTTTAGCATTAATGGGAGGAATTATTTTCTATGCTAGTCTTGATAATGATGAACTTGCTTTAATTGAGGTCGAACTAACAAACGTGAAGCTATTAGATGTAAACACGGTAGAAAATCAAGCAAAGTTTGAAGTTACATTTTTAGTAACAAACCCAAGTGATAAAACATTAACAGTTTCACAAATAGATTTTCAACTATTTAGTAATGGTGAATTGTTAGGTCCTGGATTATATTCTACAGCAGACATAGCATTACCTGGTAGAGCATTGTTTGTTTCAGGTGCAGAAATTCCATTGAAAAATATATTTGTTCTAAGTAAATCTGAAATAAATTCAGAAGTTTATGAAGATGCAATAAATGAAAGATTAACAAGTTTTTCTGCTGAAGGAAAAATAATCACTCAAACTTCTTGGAGTGAAACTGAGAAAGACTTCAAGACAGGTTATTAATTAAAAAGTGGGCCTAATGAGATTCGAACTCATGATCACCGCCATGTCGAGGCGGTATCCTAACCAGCTAGACTACAGGCCCATTGAAAAATAAATCAAATAATTGACATTATTAACGTTTAACAAAAGAAAGAATTGAGGTAGAAGAGAGATGACAGAAGATTTTACTGATGAAGAAAAAAGAGGTTTCTACAAGGCAATTTATTCAAGAAGGGATGTAAGATCTCACTTTACCTCAAAGCCAATAGAAGATGAGGTTTTATCAAAAATTCTTAACGCGGCACATCATGCACCATCTGTAGGATTTTCTCAACCATGGAATTTTATTTTAATTAAAGATCAAAATACTAAAAAGAAAATAAAAGAATCTTTTGAGGAGGAAAAAAATCGTTCATCACAATTAGTGGAGGAGCCAAAGAAAACTAAATATCTTTCATTCAAGCTAGAAGGTATTTTAGAATCACCAGTAAATCTTTGTGTAACATATGATCCTACAAAATTTGGACCATTTGTCATTGGAAGATCAAGTATTCCTGAAGCAGGTCTTTACAGTGTTTGTTGTGCAATTCAAAATTTATGGTTATCAGCTAGGACAGAAGGTGTTGGTTTAGGATGGGTAAGTATTCTATCAAATGAAACTTTGAAAGAAACTTTAGATTTGCCAGAACATGTAATCCCTGTAGCCTACTTGTGTTTAGGATACGTTGATGAGTTTGCAGAAAAACCAGATCTTGAAACTAAAGGGTGGTTACCAAGACTAGAATTGAAAGATGTAGTATATTTTGAAAAATGGAACGATAAAGAAAATAAAAACTGGGAAAAAATTCAAACCATGATTAAAGATAATCTTGATTACGCTTAAATAATTAAGAATGTTTTTTTTGCTGGGCTTGTAGCGCAGAGTCAATTTGACGTGCAATATGGATAGCGCAGTAGCCTCCTAAGTTACAGGTCGAGGGATCGAAGCCCTCCAAGCCCGTTTATTTTATCAGTTAATTGAAATTTAAATACAAAGACAAATGGCTGAAGATATGAAAATTGTTGTGATTTCTGGCAGTCCAAGAAAAAATGCTAATACACAAATCATAATGAAATATGTTTTTGAATATACTAAATCTATAAACCAAAATACAAAATTGATCAATCTTTCTGAAGACAAAGTAGAATACTATAGAGGACCAGATATAGAGTACAATAAAACAACAAAAGATGCCGCAAAGGATATCATGGATGCAGATGTATGGTTAATTGGTTCTCCAATCTATAATTCATTTTTTAGTTCAGCATTGAAGAATCTGTTTGAATATGTAAATTACAAAAAAACACCAGGGAAAATTGCTGGAATAACAATTTTAGCTGCAGGAAACATTGGTTTTATCAATGTTCAAACATTAATCACTCAACTACTATCATATTTCAGAGTGATTGCAAATCCAAAGGCTGTGTTTCTAACTACAGAATCAGTGGCAGATAATTTAGTAACTGACGAAGATGCTAAAAATAGACTAAAAGAAATGGTAGATGAAACAATAGCAATTGCTTCAAAACTACATCAAAATTAGCCTTAATGTGACTTTGACTGTAGTTTTGATTCATACAATAGTTTGAAAGTTTTGAGTTATAAGAAATACAATTCAATATCATTCAAAAAATCAGATAATATGATATATTTTGTATTTCATCTAAAGAATTTGATGACTGAGTACTATTGTCCCTAGATTATTATGGAATGTTTGAGAATAAATTTAGATGGATTTTGTATCATTTGCAAAAACAATCTCTAATTAATCATTGTTAGTACAATTGTTAGTACAATTGTTAGTACAATTGTTAGTACAATTGTTAGTACAATTGTTAGTACAATTGTTAGTACAATTGTTAGTACAATTGTTAGTACAATTGTTAGTACAATTGTTAGTACAATTGTTAGTACAATTGTTAGTACAATTGTTAGAATTAAAATATACTAAGAATTTTCCCTGTCCTTTTTACAAAAGTAAAACATCCTATACGCCATAGAAAGTAGAGACAAAATGAGATGCACAAAATGCCAAAAAAATTTCAAACCGTTTTCTGCTTCCAAGTTCTCATTGATTAGAATCCAATACTCCAAATGGTTATCACTAATCAAACTCTTTGAATTATTCGTATCTACAAAGACTGCATCAGAGCAAATCCAGTTAAACTACAAAACAACACTAAAGGTATTTGATGTAATTAGATATCAATATTTGAAGACTGACAAGGTTTTCAGGGATAAAATTGAGGCTAGGAAGGCGGCATATTTGGAGGTGAAAGAAAGGAAAATCGTGGACGTGGTGCCAAAAACAAAACCATAGTATTTGGAAATACTAGAAAGAAATGACAAAGTTCACGTTGAGATTGTAAACAATGTCAAAGCTAAAACTCTTCTAAAAAATACGATTAGAAAAATGAAGAAGGAGGGTATCGTGTATACTAATAAATAGAGAGGATACGATTCACTGTGTTTGGTGGATACAAACATCTCTCAATAAACCACAGTAAAATATTTGGGAAAGGCGATGTATACATCAGTAGAATCGAAGGATTTTGGAGTTTTGCCAAAGAGAACATAGCAAAACATCATGAGTCAGTTCAGAAAAGTTCTTGTTGTACATCAAAGAGATGTAATGGAGATATAATAATAGAGATTACAACTGTTTGATCTATTGTTGAAATATATGTCAGGTACAATAGATACCTAATCACTAAGACTTTTTCTAAAAGTTGTTAATATATAAAATATCTGTAAAATGAATGGTTTTATAATTCAAAAAATTGTTTATTAAACTATTTTTTTATTAGTTATAGAAAGTAACTATATTACAGAATATTTTAACTAACAAGTAAGATCAATTATAATGTAATTTAAAAAAAATAAATCATGAATAATCATGGTATATAAAAAAATTATTTATATTTAAAATATAAAAATCAAATATGTGTATTCTCTAATAATAATGATCATGGATTTGAAAAAAGACTCAACTGAATTATGTTCGTGTAAATGTCATTTTGGGGGTGCAGTAAGTTGTCCCAGTTGCAAAGAAAATCATGGTGAAGTTTGTTGTCATTGTAAAGATTAAAGATCTATTTACTCTTAGTTTTTCTTTCAGAAGCTAACATTTTGAGATTAGTTAGTTCAGTTTTTAATGATTCAATCTGAACAAGAGTTTCAAGATTTAAAATTTCTTGATTTAATCTTTCAATTTCACTGTCTTTAATCTTTACAGATTCTTTGACACTGTTTAATTCAAGAGACAATTCGTCTTGAATTTGTTTGATTTCTGAAAGACTAACTTGAGTGCCTACAGCTTCAATAATTTGTGTTTGAGTCAAGCTTTTTTTTTCACTGTGAGGTGGTACATGATTATGCATGTAATCAGTACTTTTTTGTGAAATCCAACATGTGAAAGTCATGAACCATGTGATTGGTACTGCCATGATGAAAACAAAGTTTAGGATAGGGGCAAAATCTACAAACCAAGGCCAGAGTCCAGTTAACACTGCTGCAAAAATACCAGTTACTAGCGTAGCTAAATGGTTACCAACATATCCCATAATTGTTTGAAAATTTCATTATTTATAATAGTAATGCTAAAAATCATAAAATAACATAATTAAAAAGAAAAAAGAGCCAAGTTTATTCGTCTTCTTCAGAGGTAGAAACAATTGCTTTTGGCATATCTGATTGTAAGATTTGTATTTTTTGCAATAATTCAGTTCTTAGATCTCTTGCAACTCTTCTTACAGTTGGTCTTGGGACTCCAAGTTCATCAACTACTTTTGTGTAGATATCTTGTTTGTCGGTTACCCCTTTCTCAAGATAAGAATTAATCGCTTCTTTAATTATCGTGCTTTGGTTTGTACGATTCAACAAATTTTAAATTTTAATTGTTCTATATAACACTATAACTTTTAGAATTTCAAAATTATCATATACAATAAATTAAGATCATTATATAATAATCAAATTAAAAAAAATCTAAAGTATAGATAAATAAATTTTCTAGTGAAAACCATACAAATTATTATGGATTTTTCAACATTGTTAAAATATCTATGAGAATATTCTAAATCATTTTCACAAAAGACTATTAAGATGTATTTACAAAGTCAGCATGATGACTACGATAAGTATTGAAACTAATTTGGGAAAAATTTTATTTAAACTGCTACCTGAATTAGCTCCAGAGACTGTAAGAAATTTTGAAAAGTTGGTTAAGGATGGATTTTATGATGGGACTCTTTTTCATAGAGTTATCCCTGGATTTATGATTCAAGGAGGCGATCCTAATACAAAAACTGACAACAAAGGATCATGGGGGATGGGAGGACCAGGATACAATATCAAGGCCGAATTTAATTCAAGATCTCATTTGCGAGGCATAGTTTCCATGGCTAGATCGCAAGATCCAGATAGTGCAGGTTCACAATTTTTCATTGTTACCGCTGATAGTGCATTTTTAGACAGAGAATATACTGTATTTGGTGAAGTTATTGAAGGAATGGACATTGCAGATAAGATTGTTAATCTTGATAGAGATGGAAATGATTGTCCATTAAAAAAAGCACAAATGACTCATGTTACTGTGAAATAAATGAAGTTAAAAATCATCACAAGTTTTTTAATATTATCAGTAATTTTAGTTCCACAAGTCGACGCTCAAACAGAATCTATTGCTGAAGTTGATCATGTAGGCGTTGAAATTACAATTGATAGTGAAAGAAATGTTGTTGTTATACATCAAATTAAATATTCTAATGAATCAAGACAATTAAAATTCGTAGAAGGTACGGTTTCTAATTTAGAATTGATAGATAAATTAGGTGAGCGTGAACTAGTGAACATTACAAAAGAAACAGACAGTATTATTATTATGCCAGATCAGAACATAGTATTTGTAAAATACAATCTTGATGATGTTGTAATTTTGAAAAATAATATTTGGGCATTAGATTTTAGATATCTTGAAACAACAACTTTTGTTCTTCCTGAAGAAATAGAATTATTATTTATAAATGAAAGACCAGTTTTTTTGGAAGGGAAAAAAAGTTTTAGATGTCATGGGTGTGAAATGATTTTGGAATATTCAATTGATAAACCAAGTAATTTTGAATATGTGAATTGGGAAAATAGAGAGTTTGTGATAGAAATAATTACATTTACAAATATAGAAGAATTTGAGTTTGACCAACCTTCAAAACAGATCAGTTTCAAAGTAAATGATGGTAATCAATTTGTTACCACTGTAATACCTCTAGAATTATTATGGAATCCATATACAGTATTTTTAGATGATAAAAAAATTTACTTTAATGAATACATCAACAATGGAACTCATGTTTGGGTTAATATCAAACCAGATACTTCAGGTGAAGTTGTAATCATAGGAACAACAGTTGTGCCTGAATTTCCAATTATTGCACCATTAGCTATTGGATTTTTAATGATAATGATATTACCATTGGTTAGAAAATTTAATCTCCACTAGAACCACAAGAACAGAAACCATATTCATCAATTCTAACATTACAAATGACACATTTGTCACCATAGTCTACTTCCCATGGTTCTTTTCCGAAAAGCTTGAAATGATCATCAATTTCTATGGGTATCTCACGTTTCTTTTCCAATGATTTGTATAGTCATTTCAACTATACATACATTATCTGAGAATAGTCATGAAAATCGAATGTGGTTGTCATTGTATAAAGTGTAAAAACATGAATTTAGAATCAAATAGAATTGGAGAGATAGAAAAAGATGGATATTTTGATATGCATCATACATGTAAACAATGTCATACACATTTTGATCACTTGGATGGAGAAATTTTTTCAGAGTGTAAAAAATGTAATTATAGTGTTAGTTAGTAACTAATTGTTCTTGAACAAAGTAATGAGTACGATTTTTTTCAGAATTTTTCATGATTTCTTTGTTAGAAGCCATTTTTGCCAAAGCTTTTGATACATCTAACGGACTAGCAGCCCAACCATATTCTCGAAGTTGCTGAACAGTTTCAGTAGCTGTTCTAGGTAAATCAAAGAATTTGCTTGTCTCTAAAATCCTTAGTTTTGGTTTAATTTCATGTAAAGTGATGTATTTTGGTTCACTGAATTCAGGCTCATATGCTTCAGCATCATCTAGATATTCTAAACCAAATTGTGTAGAATTATTAATTGTTGGTGATAGTTGAGTGGATTCAGATTGATATACAATTTTATCGTGATTTTCAGGCAAATATTGAGAAATACTTTCAATAATTTCACCTAATGTTTGATTATCAACATAAAAATCTCTAGAGTCGACTTCAATTTCATTTTCTCCTAGTTTGAGTTTAATTCTAGCCACTATAGTTTCATCATTTATTTTGGATTTATTCTGTTAGCTCTAAGGAGCTTAAAGATTAGATCAAAACTTTTACACAATTTATTGTGATTTTTTTCTCTTCAAGTTAAATGTAAATTTGGAAAAACTAGTCATGGAATCTTCTAAAAAAACAGGCATAATTGTTCTGTTTGTATTAGGCATGAGTATTTTTGGATATTCACAATATGCATCTGCTTCACAGATTCAAGTGAGCATAAATCAGAGTGAATTAATAAATCAAAATGATCAAGGTGCAAATTATAATGTTGAATTAAAATTTGAAAATCCTTCATTGATGATATTGACTACAGGAGAAACAGAGTTTTTTGTAATTTCTAATGATGAGATTATTGGAAAAGGAAATCTAGAATCATTTATTGTACAACCATTAAGTAGTAGCTATGTAAAAGGAACTTTCCATACTGATGTTAATTCGGATGAGTCACATTCAATAAAGATTTCAGGAGTAATAAAATATGATTTGGGAATTACATCCATAGATGTTCCATTTGTATACTATCCAACAGAAGAACAAGCAAGAGAATTTATACATCAAAATTAGTTTCTCAACAAATGCTTACCGTTTTTGGTTCTACAGCACTGGATACAATTAGAACTCCAAAAAAAACACTAAAGAATGTTTTAGGTGGAGCAGCTACATTTGCAGCTATTTCTGCTAGTAATTTTGTGGATACAGGTTTAATTGCTGTAGTTGGAAAAGACTTTTCTAAATCACATCATAAAATTTTATCAAAATATCTTGATTTGCAAGGATTAACTATCAAGAAGGGTAAAACATTTCGTTATGATGGAAAATATGACAGTACACTTAGTACAAGATCAACATTAAAAACTGAATTAAATGTGCTTGGTGATTTTAAAGCAACTGTACCTGAAGCTTATAAAAAATCTCAATTTGTCTATCTAGCAAATAATGATCCAGAACAAAATACAGCCCTTCTTAAAGAATTTGATAAAATTAAATTTTCTATGTGTGACACAATAGATTTTTGGATTTCTACCAAACGTAATGCAGTAATTAAGATGATTAAAGCAGTAGACGCAGTTGTAATTAATGATGAAGAGGCCAAGCTTCTAACAAAAGAATTCAATTTGATAAAATGTGCCAAAAAAATGATGCAATGGGGTGCAAAATATGTCATCATTAAGAAAGGAGAACATGGTTCGTTAATGTTTCATGATGATGTAATTTTTCCAACTGCAGGATTTTCTTTGGAAGATGTTGTAGATCCTACAGGTGCAGGTGATTCATTTGCCGGAGCAATGATAGGATATCTTGCAAGTAAAAAATCCACTAAGATATGGGATATTAAAAAAGCAGTAGTTTATGGGAATGTTTTAGGATCATTTGCTGTTGAGAAATATGGTTTAGAAGGATTAATAAAAATAAAAAAAGGTGATATCGCAAAACGTATCAAGACATATGAAAAAATGATCCATTTCTAAAAAGACTTAAGTTTAATTATTTCTTAAATTAATTTATCATTGGCACAAGAAACAGCTGAAAAAGAAGATCGATTAGATACAATATTCAAACTTCAACAAGATCTATCAAATATGATGAAATTAGATAGATATCCAAAAACTCCTGAAGGAAGAGTTTCAGCTTTATGTACGGCAATTATGCATGAAGCAGTCGAATTACAGAGAACCACAAATTGGAAATGGTGGAAAACACCAGTTGAATTTAATAAAGTAGCAGCACGAGAAGAATTAATTGATATTTGGCATTTTGTTGTGCAAACATCTTTAGAATTAAAATTAACACCTGATGATATTTTAGATGAATACGAAAAGAAAAACGAGATAAATCGTGAAAGACAACTAAATGGATACTAAAATTTAGACAAAATTAATTTAAAATTTGTTTGATTAATCATATTTACAAGACTTACATTTTCTTGAAAATGTTTTATTTGTGATTTAGATACTGTAAGAAATGGATCCGGGCTACTAGAGTTAATTATTCTATTATTTTGATCAATTCCATTTTTGTGTAATTCAAATAAAGAATGACCAGATTTGTGTCCACAGACTTCTTTTCCACAAACAATTATTGTAGTAACTTGGGGGTTTTGATTAACATATTTGATTATAGAATCAATTCCTTTATTTTCAGACAATAATCTTCCTGCAATTGATATTTTATTCAGAACTTCAAAATTTGCAAAACTCTTCAGTAAATCTATGCTTGAAAGCGTACAAACTGCTACTGAAGATTTTGAATTTCCAAGATGGAATTCTTCATTGATGGGCAAAATAACCTTACATAACTCACCAATAACCTCACCAATTGCATTCATAATATTTCATGAATTGTTTTAGCAATAAATTCGATATTTTTTTGAGTTATATCTGGATGGATTGGTAAAGATAGTACATTAGAAGAAGCCCAATCAGTAATTGGGAGTTTTGTTTGTAATTTGTAAAATGGAGTTTTGTGAATTGGTATTGGATAGTATGACGTTGCACCTATTTCTTTTTCATTTAATTTTTTTAATAATTTATTACGTTTGTTAGTTGATATTGTATAAAGATACCAATTTACATTTTCATTTTTTCTTTCTACAGGTAATGAAATCTTAAGATCAGATAATAATTTTGATAAAAGTTTAGCATTATTTTTTCTAGATTTTAAAAATTTTGGAAGTTTTTTCATTTGAACAGTAGCTATTGCAGCATTAATTTCGGGCAATCGTAAATTCAAACCAAATATCTTTGTATCATATCCGTGAACCATTCCATGATTTCTAATCATTAATAGTTTATCTCTAAGATTTTTGTTATTAGTTGTAATAAAACCACCTTCACCAGCAGTCATTACTTTAGCAGGATACATGCTATAACATCCCATTTCAAAGAAAGTTCCAGTGTATTTTCCCTTGTAAGTAGATCCTAAAGATTGTGCAGAATCTTCAATGATGAAAATGTTGTATTTTTTAGATATTTCAGAAAGTCTCTCAATAATTGCAACGTTTCCATACAAATGAACTGGAATTATTGCTTTAGTTTTTTTAGTAATTTTTTTTTCTATATCATCAGGATCTACGGTATAATTTTCTTTTAAGATATCAACAAAAACAGGTTTTGCTCCAGTGGAAACAACAGCATTTGCAGTTGCTACAAATGTAAATGAAGGAATTAAAACTTCATCTCCTTTTTTGATATCCAATGCTAAAAGAGCTGCCTGTAAAGCTGCAGTGCCTGAATTAACTGCAATAGCATACTTTGAATTTACAAAAGATGATACAGATTTTTCAAAATCTTTAACATATTTTCCTCCCAAATTATCTGAAGAAGTTAATGTACCATTTTTTAGCACAGATGCAACTGCAGAAATCTCTTCTTTGCCTACAATAGGGGTGTTAATTGCAATTTTCAACATTATTCCTGTTTACAACTAGTCTATAAATCCCAGTAAAGAAACATGAATTTTTATATTTCAAAATTCGGCAAACGACATTATGAAACCTAAACACTTAGAAAAAATAAATACAGACTACAAAGTCTATCTATACATTTTCTATGTTTGTGGATTCATAATGGTATCATCATTGGTTTTTGGTGTATATGTCACCATGATAGAATGGATGGAAAACGGAACCTATGTAATGGGTGAAACAATTCACAATACAACCATTCCATTTGAAAATTTTGCTAGAGTGTCGACTTGGATATTTTTTTCTACAATAATTGGATGGTATTGTGTTTCAAGAATTGGATGGAGAAGAACAGCAGGAGATAAAATTATTGGTACAAGAATGGCATTGCTTCAACTAATGTTATTAGGATTTTCAGTTATTACTCTCTATGAAGTTTTATACAACTTTACAGTGTTAAATGCACAAATAACTGCAGGGATTATAGATGGAGTAGTTCCCGACATTGACAAACTATCAATAGCTTATCCTGATCCGGATAGACCATGGAACCTGGTATTTGCAACTAAAGTATTCCTTGCAGCATTCATTATTAGCACTCATGCATTTTATCTCAGTATAAAACCTAGAAAAAGTCTAGATGAATAAAAAATTCAACAAAACAAATCATTTTATGTAAATTTTTAAAAAAACTATTTCTATATTGTATGACTAGTAGGAATATGGGATTATTTAGTTCTAACAAAAATGAATTAAAATGTAAAAAATGTGGAACAGTACTTCCTGATTCTGACAAATTAAAGAAACATCAAGAAAAAGCTCATAATAAGAAAAAAGAAAAATGCAGAGTGTGTGGAACTGAATTTGATTATTCAGAAGAACTAAGAAAACATAAGAAGAATTGTAAATAAAATCTATTCAGATAATCCAGACTTTGGTTGTCTTTTCAAAGCTTTTTCAATTGCATCTAAATTTTTAATTTCATTTTTTGAATTCATTGACAATGTTTGGATCATTTCTGAGCCTAATTGTACCGATTGCTCAGGTAATGTTTCAATAAATTTTTCAATTGCTTTCTTATAATTTGAAATTAATTCCAAACCTTCTTCAAGAGTCATAAATTATATCAAAATATCTTCTATTCAAACCTTCTAAATTCAGATTTAGATTTTGAATAACTTTATACGTTTACTTCTCAAAAGTTGTTTTGATTTGGATATTACAGAAAAAGTAGATTTGATACAAAGACCGCCTGCTGAGGAAATTGTAACACAAGAAGAGTTAATGGAGTTATTCAAAACTAATTCATCTCCAAATCATTACATTGGTTTAGAAATTTCTGGTTTTTTGCATCTTGGCAGTTTAATTAGTACAGGTTTTAAAATTAATGATTTTGTCAAAGCTGGAGTAAAATGTAAGATTTTTCTTGCAGATTGGCATACTCTGATTAATGATAAATTAGGGGGAGATTGGAAAACAATTGCAAAAGTTTCAAAATATTATCAAAATGCTTTCAAATTAGTTTGTCCTGATGCAGAAATTATTTTAGGATCAAAACTGTATGAAGAAAAAACAGAATATTGGTCTGAGCTTGTGAAATTTACAAAACACATGTCAATTGCAAGAACAATGAGAACTTTAACAATTATGGGAAGATCAGAAGATGATGATAAAATTGATGTTGCTAAATTACTATATCCAGCAATGCAGGCAGTGGATATTCATTCTCTGGATGTAGATATTGCACATGCTGGAATGGATCAAAGAAAAATCCATATGTTGGTAAGAGAAGTATTTCCAAAAATGAAATGGAAAGTGCCTGTAGCCGTACATCATAAACTATTACCAGGACTTTCAAAACCTGCAGATTCAAATGACGATAAAATACTAGGAAAAATGAGTAAATCAGATCCAAATTCAGGTGTGTTTATTCATAATTCTGATGATGAAATAAAGAAAAAAATAAGCAAAGCGTGGTGTGAAGAAACAAATATCCAAAATAATCCACTATTAGAAATTTCAAAAACGATTATCTTTCATGAATTTAATGAGATGGAAGTAGAAAGACCAGAAAAATTTGGTGGAAATGTATCATATACTAATTACAATCAATTAGAAAAAGACTTTGCAGAGAAGAAACTACACCCAGGAGATTTGAAGCAAGCAGTTGGGAATTATTTGGTAAAAGTAGTTTCACCAATCAGAGAAAAATTGAATCTAAGTGAAGAATTGAGTAATACAATTAAGAAAGGATTTTAGACTTTAAGGTTTGGATTAGTTTGTTCTTCTAAGTTATATTTTGATTTGTAACCTCGTGGGTTAATCATCAAGTTTTTGTAGGTGTACGTTGATGAATTTCCAATAATCACAGTACTAGTCATACCTAATTGCTTTGAATGATTAGGTAAATTTTCTAAATCAGTCATAACAATTATTTCAGATTCTCGAAATGCACTTTTGATAATTGCTACTGGAGTAGTAGGTTTTCTGTATTTTAAAAGAACTTTTCTTGTATCTTGTAATTGATGAATTCTCTTTTTACTAGTAGGATTGTAAATTACAATTACAAAATCACCTTGCGCAGCTGCTTCAACTCGTTTTGAAATAATTTCCCACGGTACCAAAAGATCACTCATACTTACAACTGCAAAATCAGTCATTAGTGGTGAACCAATTATTGATGCACATGAATTAAGTGCAGATACACCAGGGACAATTTCAACTTGAAGATCATCTTTTGGATTCCAGTCAGATTCAGATAGGGTTTCATAAATTAATCCTGCCATTCCATAAATTCCAGGATCGCCACTAGAAACAAGTGAAACTATTTTTCCAGATTTAGCGAGATCAATACATTGATGAGCTCTTTCAACTTCTTGCGTCATTGCATAACGATAAACCGTTTTTCCTTTAATAAGATCTTGTACTAAATTTACATAAGTTTCATATCCAACAATTGTGTCACTTTCACCAATCACTTCTTTTGCTCTAAATGTCATATGGTCATGATGACCAGGTCCAACACCAACAATGTAGAGTTTACCGGCCAATTTCAATAGAAATTTTTTATCAAGTAATTTATCCGTTTAGTGGATTTGTTGGAATGGATCAATGAATGGACAGTTGACTATGTGATCACTATTAACTGGTCTTGCAATACTAACAGATAACATATTATCAGCACGAAATGCGTCAATATCAGATTTTGTTTCCAGAATTTTTGCAAATTTTGCATCATTCCATTCAACTAAATATATCCTCCACATAGGACTGTAGTTGGAATCTCCAAGTGCAGCTCCTGCAATTATTGCTTGAAATCCTAATGGGCCAGAACCAATAATTCCATTCTTAAATTGAAATAGATCAACTGCTCCAGAGTGAGCAATAAGATTTGATGAACTTGATGCAAATGCAACTCCCATTGTTTCAGCTGGTCCTGAAGGAGTAGCGTCAGTTACAATATAGTAAATTGTTTTACCATCAGGCCCCCAACCTCTGTGAGCTACAAAAGTTACAGTCATTTCTTCTTCATTGATTTCAGTAATTTGACCACCACTGTAAGACATTTCATCTGTGATTTCTTTGTCTGGACGAATTATCATTTGTCCATCAGGCCAAAGTATTTGAGGAGTATTCAGTACTATTCCTGTTTCATTAAATTCAATTCTACCACTTTCTTCTGCTGCAATTATATCTGAGACAGATTCAAACATGATTTCTTTTTGACCAATTTTCCAAGTAACCTCAATAACAGAACTTAATGCACTATATTCAGATTCTTGTGAGGGAATACTAGAAAATACTTCATCTTGAAATCCATAGATTCCATCACCTTTTATTCCATTTTTAAAAGTAAATAATTTTTGAAGAGTATTTTCTGGAACATCTGCAAGTACTGGAGCAATCTCTACATTCCATTCTTGTTTTTCTGAAATAGTTTTTGCATAATCTTTGTCACTGCCATCAGTAATTATGTAAAGGACTTGATTTCCTTCATAGATTCCCTTATGCATTGGAATAGTAGCTGGTACATTAGTTCTTGAGAGTAATGATGTAGGCTCTTCTTTTTGTAATTCAATTTTTTGCATCAACACTTCAGTAAGTTGTCCTCTAATCCATCCATCTACACTTACTGTAGCAATAAATTCTTTAGAATTTGAAGTGTGTAATGCTAAAGCAGCTCCTGTAAATTCAAATGAACCCGAATTTTTTTGTAAATCAATTAATGATAAACTATAAACAGTTTTTCCATCAACAGTCCAAGTTGGTTGACCTTTTGAATCTTGTGGATTTATTTCATGTAAAACTACAAGTTGTACAGGTTCACTTGAAGTAAATGTCATAGAACCAGTATAAATTGTTCCTTCATTGGGAGATAAAACAAGTGCAAGTTGATGATTTTCATGGCCTTGGCCTGGATCTTGAGATGAGGTTATGGTTTCAGTAAAATGAATTTTTTTTCTAGATCCTGCATCAGCAAATTGATCAGATGTTAAAGATACAAAAATTATACTAATTACAAAAATTCCAATTATTAATAGAATCGGAAATTTATTCAACAAATACTCTTAAAATTATTCCCTTAAATGATTTTATCTAATGCAAATTCATTATGTAAAGCTCTAACTGCTGCATTTGTATCAGAGTTTTTTACAACAAATGCAAGATTAAGCTCTGAAGATCCTTGTGTAATCATTGATACGTTTATTTTATTTTTCTCAATTGCACCAAAAACTTTTGAAGCAACTCCAACAGTTCCTCTCATTCCTGAACCAATTAAGGCAATTATTGCGACATTTGTAGTAACTTCTAATTTTTTGATGATTTTTCCTAATAATTCCATCTCTAATGCGCCAACAGCTTTGTCGAGATCTGTATTTTTTACTACAATAGTTATACTTGATTCAGATGGATTTTGAGAGATCATCATTACGTTAATTCCGGCTTTTGCCAATGTTGCAAATATTTTAGCAGCAGTACCAGGTATTCCAACCATACTACCACCTCTTACATCAATTAATCCATTATTGCGAACATTACTTACACATTTTACCGTATTTTTGACAGCAGAAGAAGTTGATGCAGAAACTAAAGTTCCTTCATTTTTGGTATTAAACGAATTTCTTATTTTCATGGGGATTTTCTTAGATAATAATGGTTCAAATGTTCGTGGATGAATTTGTTTTGCGCCAAACAAAGCCATTTCAATTGCCTCTGTATAGGACACTTCTTTGAGTAATTTGGCATTTTTTACAATCTTTGGATCTGCAGTCATTAAACCATCTACATCACTCATTAACCAAATTTCATCAGTCTTAATGCAAGAACCAATTATTGTAGCTGAATAATCGGATCCTCCTCTGCCAAATGTAGTTACATGTCCATATTGATCTGCTCCTACAAATCCACCAATAACGGGAATTTTTTTCTTTAACAGTAAAGTATCAACAGTTTTTGAAACTCTAAGTCTAGTTGTATCCATTAATGGCTTTGATTCACCAAAATTAGAATCAGTGACAATTCCAGCTTCTTTACCAGTCAAATAAATCGATTTTTTTCCAGAATCATTGATTACACTTGAAATTAATTTTATAGATAATCTTTCACCAAATGAAATTAGATAATCCATTGATCTTGATGTAACTTCACCTAGCAATACCATTCCATCAATTAAAGCAAGAAGTTCTACAAGATCTTCATCAAGTTTGGTAAGTAATTTTTTACGAACATTAGATTTTTTAATTGTTTCTTTAGCTAGTTGTTTATGTTTATTGATAATTTTTGATACGAGTTGTTCGGCTTTAGATTTGTTTTCTTTTTTTATAGATTCAGATATTTCTATTAAATCATCAGTAGTTCCACTTATTGCAGAACAAACAACAACAATTTGATTTTTCTTTGATAATTCACTAATGTATTTAGCTACGGTTTGAATATCTTTTGAAGTAGAAATGGATGTTCCACCATATTTTATTACGAGTCTCAATTCAAAATACTTGATCTTGTTAATCTTTAAATGCTTTAACTTTCTACGCGTGGAGCCAAGTAAAAGTGAATTCTACCAATATTTGCTACTTTGAATTCAATTCTAAGAGGTTTTGCACTTGAGAATTCACATGTGATTGAGCCTGCATTGGAGCCTACTGCTTTCACTACCGGATTTAGATATTCAAGGCTGTAAGTACCAACACTGTCTTCTTTTGAAGAAATTTCTTCAATTTCTTGGTCATCTTTATCTAGATCAATTACAACCTCACCAGAATCACCTTTACCTGAAAAATCTCCTTTGGAATCAGATGTTTGAATGGTGAGATAATCAGACACAACTTGTACATCACCTAAAATTTTATCAAATTTTGAAGAAGTCAAAATAATTTTTGAGTCATAGGGAATTTTTGGTAATGGTGTATCAGTTGCAGAACTTTCAATTAAACGCATTTTGTATTTTTTATTTTTTCCTACTGTTACAAGTAACATATTTTGTTCAGAGATACTAATTTCAATGCTATCTTTTTTATCTGCTCTTTTGATAAGTTTAGAGAATTCATCAATTCTTACTCCAAATTTAATATCACTATCACATTCATATTTTTCAAATGCGGAATTTGGCCATGAAATATCAATTAAAGCTACATGTGACGGATCCATTCCTCTAAAAGTAATTCCTTCTGCTGTTGCAACAAAAGTTGCTTCTTCAACAAGTGTAGATATTGCAGAAATAATAGCCTTGAGATCATCTGATCCATTTGTTTTTGCTCCAAAAGTCAAATCAATTTTCTTCCATCTATGTTCCAGTTAAACCTTTCAGCACGATCCGATTGGAGTCTTACCATTTAATTTTCTTCCATCTATGTTCCAGTCAAACCTATGTGTAATCACGCCAGGTGTATTTACATTTCTGACATCGGTAAAATCGAGTTGTAGGTTCATCTGCACTTCTAGTTTGAAACATCCATCCAACTGCTTCATCATGCCCACATTTTTCACAATCAATTTTAATTGTCGGATTTGTATCTTCTCCTTCATTTCCTTCAAAAGCTAAAAGTGAAAAATCGGGTTCTTCTTCAGTAGTTTTTTTTGTTATTTTTACTTCTCCTTCAGTATAACTACATTTTGAACATTGAAGGCCTGAACCACTATTTTTTAATTTGACCTCACATTTGGGGCAAAACTTCAATCTAACTTACCTTAATTTGAGAATGAAATAGTTGATTGAATTCTTTATCCATCTTAATTGCAGATTCTGTTGCTTTTTTAATTTGATCAAGTGGTTTTGAACTAGAACTAACTCTCATCCAACATTCATTGGTAAGAGGATGTTTTACAATAACACCTGCAAAATCTGTATTTGGTGCTTTTAACAATTCATGTTGAATTATGTATAAAATTCCTATATCAGTTTCAGTGATAGAAAGGCTAATTTCTTTAGGCTCAGAGCTGATTACTTTTGCATTCATGTATTCAGAAAAAGCACTTATTGCGGATATAAATCATTATGAGCGGTAACAATGAGTGAAAGCAAAATTTCAGCAATTGAACTAGCAAAATCAAAGGATGAATACTCATCTGATGAAAATATTGAGATAAATGTTCAATTTTCAGTTGAAGGAGATCTTAGAAATGCCTTCAATGAGGCCAATTGGACTAAAGCCTATAACAATAACGACGTTTCATTCAAAATGAAATATGGTATAAAATTGACATCAGGAGGGTTTAGAAAGAAGGAACTAGGAAGAACCATTGATACTTACAGAAAAGCATCAATATTTTGGACAAGAAATCCGAAACTAGTCAATCCAATGAAAGATAGGCGAATTTGGGTACAGATAGCCAAAAATTTTGAGCCATTTATCAGATTATCAGAAGAAGAGGTAAGACAAGAATTATTCGATTTTGATGAAAAATTTGTATTCAAAGCTTCAGATTTAGGAAAAGGAACACACAAGATAGGAGCTGAAACTTTTGCATCTTGGCAAAAACATGATTTTACAGAAACTGGAAGTATCAAAAATAGTTCTAATGAAATAGAGATTACAATCAATTAGGGTTAGCCTGAAGATTTACTAAAAATAACGACTAGTGATTTTTAACAGTAATTGAATTACTTGTCTTGATGGCAGTTAGAATAAGTTTTGAAAATTCAGAACAAGCTTTGCAGGAATATCTTGACTCTTGTTATGCAGTATCACATAGTACTGCAACTGTTAATGGTTACAAGAATGCAATAACAGGAAAAACTAAAGGATTCAGGAAATTTCTCAAGGAAAAGTATCATTGTGATGAAATTGAACTAGTGATTAGAATAAAGAATGAAGATCTTGATGTGTATCAAGTGCTAAAAAACTATGTAATATTTCTGGATAAATCTGGATTAATGCCCAATTCTATCAAGCAATTTTTCCATGCAGTAAAGGGGTATCTGATTCATTTGGGAGTTGAGGTGTATTCAGAAAAATGTAAACAATATGTTAAGCTTCCAAAGATTCTAAGAAAACGTAAAGAGGCGTTAACAAAAGAAGTTTTGGTTAGAATTTTAGGTGTTGTATCATTCAAGCTACGAGTTGTATTTCTTGTTGCAATATCATCTGGGATGAGAATTGGAGAAATTGGAGGACTTCGACTATCAGATGTTGATTTTATTGCACTCCAACAAAAATTAGAATTAGAGCAGAAACTACGAAAACTAGAGAAGAAAGAGAGACATTTCTCACATCTGAGGCTACAATTGCTCTAAAAGACTATTTGAAAAAATATTTTGATTGGGAAGAAAACCAGGAAAATACTCATCTCAAAAATAGAAATATTTTTGGAAGAACATCAATTGGGAAATTCATTAGAAAAGAGAACATCAATGAACAGAGAGCATCAGTTGATCTTTTGGAGAATATTCTTCATGAACAACTAAAGAAAATTCCAGAGTTTAGTGGAATTGGAGAAAATGGAAGGAGGATATTCCATTTTCATGCTCTCAGAGAGTTTTTCTATACAACTTCAAGCAATACAGCAGGTCAAACAAGTTCAAGAAAAATACCACACAAACGCACTATACCTTGAGAAAATCATATCAAAATTGTGCAATACCAAGATAAACCACAATCGCATCCACAAGATTATGCTAGATGAAGGATTATCAGTTGAGCAACCACGGAAAAAGATGAGAAGAAAGTGGATTAGGTATGAACGTGAATATTCAAATTCATTGTGGCATACTGACTGGCACACAATACATGATTCACGTTGGGCAGGAAAACAACTAATTGCATTTGAAGATGATGCCTCACGATTTATCACGGGTTTCGGAGTGTATGATGAGGCAACATCTGTGAATTCTTCTGCAGTACTATCTGATGCAATAAAGAATCACGGTAGACCCGCATCTGTACTATCTGATAATGGAAAACAGTTCACATCAAATGTCAATACTCTTGATCATAACAAGCCAGTAGACTTTGAGCAGCAACTAATGAGACATCACGTAAAGCACTCTCGTACAAGAGTGAGACATCCACAAACAAATGGTAAGCTAGAAAAGTTCTGGGATATCTTTGAGTGTAAAATAGAATACTTTGAGTCAGTGGAGCAGTTTATGCATTGGTACAATCACATTAGAGTTCATGGCGCACTAGACTTGGATAACATGGAGACACCATCTGATGCGTATCACTCTAAGATGATAACAAACGAAATACTCATAGACCCAAGTATTCTATGGAGGAATTACTCATGAAAGTGACACGAAATAATTTTTGGAAAGAACAGAGAATTCTTTTACTCTGACACTTTTGTGGTATGATGCATTGTCTGCAAACAGTAACAGTTTCTTACCAAATTGTTTCTGCAAGGATTTTAAGAAATCAAGAAATGAGTCTGTGTTTGATTTATCATAGAACCTGCAAAAAAATACACCGTTATTCCCCAATGCACCAAATGATTGAAATTTTTCTCGAGTGTAATTAATTGGTGTGGTAATGTTATTCTCTGCAAGATACCATCCGCGCTTTATGTTAGGTGCTATCTTGTTTGTTGACTCATCCAGACATAGCGTGATATGTCCCAATTTGGAATATTTTTTGATACTCCTTTTTGCGTTTTTTTAAAACGGGTTTGTTCCTCTTTTGAGGCTGATTTATGATGTGTGGGACGTGGTTTTTTAGATGAAAATCCAATTCTGTGTAGCAATTCTCGCATTCCACGTGCAGAGTATAGGGTGTTGTATTTTTTATTCACATGTGTAATTACCATTCTTGTACTCCACATGAATTGATTAAATCCAAATCTCTGAGGACCTGAAATCAGATCATTTCTTAATGATACTAGTTGTTTTTCATTTAAAAAACATCTAGAACCAGAATATTTCTTGCGGCGTGATGCAGATATTCCCTCTTCATCCATTCGATTTAGCCAGTAGGACAGAGTTGATGGTATGACATCCAGACTTGCACATATCACAGAATACGGAATATTTTGTTTTCTTAGTATTGCAGCCTTTAATCTTATCTTTGCTTTTGCATTTTTTTCATTCTTGCATGCTTTTCTCAAAAAATTAATGCTTGTACCTTTCATGAATTGATTCCCAGAGGAAACCTTGGATTGTCTTGTACTCTTTGACATGGTTTCATTAATTGATTCTACGATCTAGATCTTTTGAGTTAAAATACTTGACAGTTTATTCAGAATTTATATGCCTAAACTATATCAATCATGAATGCTGAAATACCTAATGTAGATGGAGATGAAGTTATTCTAAGTTCTTGTTCTTTTTTTAATACCATTTCTTCAATTTGTTTAGTAGAAAGATTTTGAATTTCTTTAAGAGTGAATTTGGGTAGATCGCCTT
Organism: Candidatus Nitrosopumilus sp.; assembly: GCA_965205675.1. GTDB lineage: Archaea > Thermoproteota > Nitrososphaeria > Nitrososphaerales > Nitrosopumilaceae > Nitrosopumilus. The sequence goes on along the minus strand of OZ242186.1, from coordinate 94,300 downwards.
TGGTTTCTTCTGAAACTAATTGGATTGATAGATCTGGTATTTTATTTTCAAATTTTTGTAATTTATTTTTCATTTTTTCAAATTCTTTTCGTTCTTCATTTTTAGGATCAGGTAACATTTCACAGCTTAATTTCATTACTGACATACCAATTTCCTTACCTTTTATTCTTGGAGTTAGATCATTGGTTATCAATACATCATCGTCTGTATTCTTTCGTTCAATGATAAATCCTAAAATTCTATCATCATTCAAACTAGAATCTAAACCGTATTCCCTCCAATCAATATATGGTTCTTTGATATTTACAGAAAGTTTTACATTTTTTCGTATCTCTTCCTTACTTGAATTGTGAGATTCTATTATAGACAAATTTTTTGTTGCTCTATCAGATATTTTCTGATTACCATCAGATTTTTTGTTGTCTAATTCTTTCAAAACTGTTGAACAAACGATAATTTCAACTTCATCTGATTCTAATTCTTTACACCAATCTACACTCAAAATATCATAATGCAGGAAAATATTTGTGTCTGGAATGGCATATTTTTTCATAAAATTACTTATTTTTCATTGAATTATTCCTTTTCTTATGATTCTACATTACCAAAAGATGGCATATTTTGCCTAGTTAGACGAATTTATTGCCAATTATCCCTTAGTCAATACAAGTCATCATGAAAGCATTAAAAAGACTAGATCTCGTAAGATGTGATAGTAATGCTTGAGGGAAAGAAGTATTCGTCAATTAATGCGGCACAACTTCTAGGTCGCCCACTTAATGATATTGAATTAAAAGCTGATCCAGGACCACTTTTCGTAGAAGGTTCTTTAGATATTCCATTACCATGCCCAAAAGTATCAATCATTGGTTCCAGAAAAGCATCTACACAAGGAATTGCAAATGCTCAAAAAATTGCAAAAGTGCTCATCGATAATCAAGTAATTATTGTTAGTGGACTTGCTGAAGGAATTGATACTGCAGCACATGTAACAGCATTAAACATGAATGGGAAAACTATTGCTGTAATTGGTACACCGTTAGACAAAGCATATCCAAAAATAAATTATGAACTTCAACAAGAATTAATGAAAAGTCATCTAGTAGTTTCACAATTCCCTACAGGTTATCCAATTACTGGGAAAAATTTTGTAATACGAAATAGGACAATGGCACTTATTTCTGATGCTTCAGTAATTGTAGAAGCTGGAAAAACAAGTGGTTCAAAACATCAAGGGTGGGAAACTCTCAGAATGGGAAGACCATTATTCATATGGGAATCTGTTGTGAACGACAAAGAATTAGATTGGCCTACAGAAATGATTGAACATGGAGCAGTAGAACTATCTGATCCATCAGATATACTTGAAGTACTACCAACACGTTTTGAAGTAATTGATGTATTTCAATAATGAAAATTAATAATATTGATTTTGGATCTCTTCTTACATATTCCCCTCGTGGAAATACAGAGGAAGAGGCTCGTTCAAGAACATTTAAAGCAAAATTGAAGAGTGATGGATATTTAGAAAAAGAAAACATTCTGATGACAGAATACATAGCAAAAGGAATTAAGAATAATTTAGAAAAACTTCCTTTTGCTCATTTCTTTAAAGCAAATTCTATCCTTATTCCAACTCCAAGTAGTTCTCTTACTAAAGCAAATACACTTTGGGTTCCACAACGTTTAGCAACTGCTTTAGTGAATAATGGTCTAGGAAAGAAAGTCAGTTCATGTCTTGAACGTACAAGTCCTTTACGAAAATCCCATACAAGTTCAAATGTAAACAGACCAAAAGCTCAAGAACATTATGATACGATGGCAGTTCAAAAAGAACTTTCTGAACCTGATGAAATTTTACTAATAGATGATTTCATAACCAGAGGATCTACATTCATTGGAGCTGCAAATAGACTGAGAGATGCATTCCCAAATGCCAATATTCGAGCATTTGCTGGAATAAAGACAATAAGCAGACCAGAGAATTTTAAGAGAATTTATGATCCATGTATAGGAAAAATTGAATTTGATGGTGTAGATTCATTCAACGATTGTATTGAAGAATAAAATTTCATATTATTTAGTCATGAAATTAGAGATCTAAATTACAATTCATACAATACCATTGCCCATCAGCAGTCTTATCTCTCATCTTTTTTGGATGTTTACAATTTGGAACTAATTCTTTTTTGATTATATCCAAAACTCGGATATTGTCTTTATGACAGTCTGAAAGTGTCTTTGCAAGTTTGCCTATACTATCATCTCCAATATTCCAGGATTTTGATGGGTCACTCATGGCAGTATGCATTCTTGTTTCATAATCAATTAGAAAATCAAGTAATTGTAAGGATTTTTTGACTGTCATATACTCAATATCAGATTATGATAAAAAATGAAATATTAAAAAAGAATTAACTGTAAAATCAGTGTTGTACAGTTACATTTTGAAGCTAAACATGCCTGAAAAAGCGGTTATTATAAAAAAATATTCCAGTCAATTAGGGATATAAGGAACTTTTTTGGGTAATTATTAATGGCAAAATATGATGGTCTGTTAGGACAACCAATACTTGAAGTTGAAGAGCCTGACAAAGAAGGAGGAATTACATTTATCTTCAAAGATAACAGGTTTATGTTCATTAAAGCAATTGATGGCAAAATTGAGACCGTATCAATTCCAGAATAGGTGATATGAATGGAAAAATTTGACCCAATCAAAATGTTAGAACTTGTTAAAGTAGAAGATCCTGATGCAGACGGTGGACTAACTTTAATTTTTCAAGAGGATAAAACCTTAAAAATTAAAGTCGTGGATGGAAAATTAGTTTCAGAATTTGTTTAAACTAATTCCTTACATGTTTTTCATAAAATCCAATAGCTAATTCTTGTACTTTAGATTGGATTGAACCAGGTCTTTTATCTCGAATTTTTTTAATTGCAGCATTAGCTGAAAATTTTTTGTATTTGATAAAATAACATGCAAGTATTGTTCCTGCTCTTCCCATTCCCGCTGCACAATGAACCATTACAGCTTGATCAGTTTTGATTTGTTCATGTATGAAATCTACTGCTAAATCTATTCTACCCATGTCAGGAGCTGTCAAATCAGGGGTTGGTATATGAAGATAATCAATATTTTGTACCCAATCATTAGGTAATGCCTGTTCAGTCATAGTTACAATTGACTTTACACCTTGATTTAAAATCCAATTGAATTCATCTGTGCTTGTGGGAATACCTGAACCTGCTAATTTTTCTTCAATCAACCAAGAAAAGTTTGTAGGTTTTTTAGTAATTTTACCATGAACCTTTCTCCAAATATTTCCAGGTTTACTCATGATGAATTCATAATTATTCTATATTTTTAGTATTACGAAATCAAATATGTTCTATGACGCTATTGCGCGTACAGGTGAACCTGTTGCATCCTTTAGTTTCAATGGGAGAATTGTAAAATTGAACTTTGTAGATGATATTTTATCCATATTTGTTAAATTTTCTACTATCAGAATATTATTTTTTGATAAGATATAATGTACAGTAAATGATTCATCTTTTCCAAGATCTATGCTGGGAGAATCAATTCCAACTAAATTGATTTTTTTAGATGCAAGATATTTTGCAGAGGATGTATCTAGACCTGGATTTTCAGTAAAATAATTATTTTTTTTCAAATTTTTTTGCCAGTTTGTAAAGAAAAAAACTGAAGAGTGGTTTGGAATTTTACCGTTCTTTTTTTCAAATAATATTATGTCTGATTTTGTAATTGATGTATTTTTTATTTTTTTGAGTTTTATTAGAACAGCTTTCCCAATTAATCTATCAAGTGGAATTTGATGGATTTTTTGACCGTTTTTAACAAAATGATATGGTGCATCAAGATGTGTTCCTGTGTGTGAACTTAGAAATAATAATTCAAGATTATAGCCGTCATCGTTAATGTCAGACCAACTAATGAATTGTGGAGTAGGAGAACCAGGAAAACTTGGGATAGATTCGGATATTGTAAGTGATAAATCTATTGACTTCACACTATTACAATGTGTTGAAGATTAATCAACTTTGAACAATGAAAGGTTAAATACTGTCTCATGAAAAAACCCCTTGTGCCTACAGCGTATGTTCTATTAAATTCTGATTTAGGATCAGATGAATCAATCATCAATGAAGTAAAACAAATTCTTGCAGAAGAAGATATCAAGTTTGAAATTCAAGGCGTGTACGGAGTATATGACATCGTCCTAAAATTATCATCTGATGATGCTGAAAAACTACGTGCAATTATTACCAACAAAGTTAGAAAGATTAGCAAAGTTCAATCAACACTAACAATGATGGTAATAGAAGAACAAGGAAATCTATAGTTTCTTAATTACATCAATTACCTCAAGTATCTGAGATTCAGTATTGAAAAAATGAGGTGATGCTCGTATGATTTTTTTATCCATTATTTCTCTTATTGCTAAAACAATATTTTGTTTTTCAAGTTTATCAATCACATATTGTGAATCAAATCCTTTGATGTTAAAGGAAATGATACTTGTTCTAACATTTGGATCTTCTGGTCCATATAAAATGATGTTTGGAATTTTTAATAATTCTTCTCTGAAAAGATTTGATAGGTATTGATTTTTGTCACGTATGTTATTCATACCAAATTTTAATAAATAATTTGCAGATGATTCTAACCCAACAATACCTACATAGTTTCTAAATCCAGTTTGGAATTTGTCTGGTAATTCTTTGTATGCTAATTTTGAATCATCATAAATAATTGCAGACTCGCCACCAATAGTTTTGGGTTCTAATAGTTCACTAGAATTTTTTTTACAGTAAAATAATCCTGTACCCATAGGACCACACATCCATTTAGATCCATTAAAAGACATGAAATCACATTTAATTTTTGAGACATCAATGTCTCCAATACAACCTATAGTTTGAGCACTGTCAATAAAGAATGGAACCTTATTTTCAAGGAATTTTCCTATTTCTTTTACAGGCATAATTGAACCTGTATTGTATAATGCATGACTTAATGCAACCAATTTTGTATTATTATCAATAGATAATTTCAAATCATCAAATATAAAAAAACCATTTTCATCAATTGGTAAATTTTTTATTGAAATTTTTTCTTTTAGTTTAATCCATGGATAAAAATTAGAATGGTGCTCGTGTGTCATTCCACGAATTACAATATTAGAATTATTATTAAATGATAATCCATTAGCTACAAAATTAATTCCATCAGTTGTACTTTGAGTAAGAATTACTTCATCAGGTTGGCAAGAAATAATTTTAGCAATAGTCTTTCTCACATTTCGTAATTTTTCACTAATAAAAGGTTCAGATTCTTTTGAATCTGGACCAATGGAATTATATGTAATTAAAAATTCTTTCATGGCCTCAATACTTTGGATAGGCATTAAAGAAACAGATGCATTATTTAGATAAATTTTCTCAGATGATGGAAAATCATCAGAAATATCTTTTGATATCAAATTCATTATTATATCTGTAAAATACTAATGTAGTGTTGGATAAAAATCCTGAGCAAGTTATAGATAATGATTTAACACAAATTCGAATTAAATTTGAACAGAATAATCCAAATGTTATTTTATGTTCAAAACCATTCCATAAAATTGAATTTCTTAATAGATTAATCAATTCAACCGAAGATGAAATAATTTTCATCGATATGGACTTGCTTTATACTGGATATGTTCAATCCCAGATGATGCAAAAAAAAGAAAAATTAACAATTTTTTATCCAAGCAAGATTAATTGGAAAAAAGAATTAGCAGAAATTATTGTTAAATCATCAAAAGAGAAACTATTAGTAATTATTGATTCAATCAATGGCATGTACAATTTGTTTGATGAGTTGGAATCTACCAGATTTATTAATTCATGTATAATGCTACTATCATCAATTGGAAATCATTGTGAATCATCAATCATAATAACTGGAATGGCACGAAAGAAAGAAAATAATAAGTGGATATTATCACCGGGTGGAAAACACATTATCAAATCAGAGAAAACGGGGCTCTATTTTCTTAAAAAAATTAAAAATAGTTTAATAATTCATACATTGAATCAATCAAACTAGAATATAGAGTAGGAAAAAGGAATCTTCTCAAACTCAAATATTGCGATCAGAAATTCAAACACCGTTATAAAATATCAAACGCCGTTATAAGATGATATTTTTAGGCAAATTATATTAAGACCAAATCAAGAAATAATTTTGTTATGCCAGTAGGAATTATTCCAGACATCAGCGAACAAATGTGTATTGGATGTGCACTATGTGTAGAAATCTGTACCACACTTGGACCAGATGTCCTTAGAGTAAAACCAGTTGAAGGCTGGAAGAGAGGTAAAGCATTTGTCTTTTACCCAGAAAGATGTATTTCTGATGGTGCATGCATTGGTGTGTGCCCAACAAAAGCAATCTTTTGGATGAGACCAATAGATTTTACTGTTGGACAACCAGTTCCGCTCTACAAGAACTCAGTCTTCGTCAAAGGTTGGACTGAACTAATCGATTAGATTAGTTCATCAATTTCTAATTTCTTTTTATTATTTTATATTTTAACAGTACTAGGTGTTTGATCTTTGGTTGTCTCTTTAATCAAAGTAAGGCAACAACAAGTATGATGCCAGGAGCAAAAATGATGAATAGCATGAATTCATAGTAAATAGTTAGTCATTGAGCTGGTTTTGTATGATAATTTTCATGAGATAATTTTTTAGTGTTATTATAAACCGGCTGTAGTAAAATCGACAGAATGTTGTTCTCTGCTTTGAATATCTCCAAATACAGTAATACTGTCTTCAGCTAAAACTGAAAGTGAATGAATGCCTTCTGTTCTAATTATGATAGAATCTGATTCACTAGACCTCTTGCGTAATTATAGAGATTTTTTCTCAAATTTTGTATTTTAACAGAATTCATACCTGAAAATTCAAATTTTTCAACCAATTTGAAAAATCCTCCAGCAAAATTCACGCCTAGAAATAATTACGCAAGACGTCTACTAAATAAAATTTCTATAATCTATACCAATCGGATTTAATTTTCATCTCTAAAGAGTTTTTGTTCATTTTGAAATATTATAAAATTGTATTTCATTTCTGTAAGATTAGAATTTATTTTTAGATCACAAAAATGATAAATAAATTGAATTTTTTCATGGGTTTTAATCATAGGTGGATCCCAAATTAGATTTACTTTTATATTTTTATCAGGAGTATATTGCAACAAAGAAAATTTTAATTTTGTACCAGTTGCATCGTGTAGATAATCAGGGATTTGTTTTTCAAATATAACAACTCTTTCCATCCAAAGATAAATTGTACAATAATAATAAATTGTACAATAATAATAAAACGTTCCAGATTATTCAAATTTGTATGATCATGATGTGCCTGACATAAATCTGCAATTATCAAAAATATCATTAGATTTTCCAAAATTGTCGCTTGTACGATCAAATCTTCCTTAACTTTCTCCACTTGTTACGGTATGATCTTCATTGTCATCAGTATACTAGGTAATTGTAGTACCAATAATTACGTACAGTTGAGGTGGAACATACCCACACTTCTGCCTAAAGTATTTAGTTCAGGATTATATGCACAAAGTGGAATATCAATGATATATTCTTCGGTACATACAGAGGTTGGGACAAATTAAAAAAATTGATAATAATAGTAAGAAAATCTCATATTGTAAAGGCACAATTTAGTTAATTAAACAGCTAAGATTATTTTCAATATTGCAAATAATTATCATTTCAAAGAATTACTTCAAGTATAATTACGCAAGAAGCGTTGATATTCACATAAAAAAAACATAGAATAAAATGTCAATCTCAATTAATCTAGATAAAAAACTCATTTTTTTGGTAATGATTGTGTCTGTTATTGCACTTTCAATAATAGGATTTCTTAGTTTTAACTATGCTGATCAAATTCTACTAGAAAGAGTAGAAGATCAGTTGTTTGGAGAATCAGCAATACGGGGAGAAACGCTAAGATTACTTTTTGAGTCAAGAATTGAACAAAATAATATTCTTGCAAATGATCCGATGATTCAATTATTGGTTTCAGAAATGAATAAAGTTCCTGAAAATGAATTAAAACAATACAAAGAAAAAAATCGCAGAGATTTTTTGATTCAAATACAAGCATTTCAAGAATTAATTGGATTTTCAATAGAATTTGAAGATACAAAAATAATTGGCAAAAACGGAAAAATTTTCTATTCTCTAAGTGGTAATACAAATGAAGATTTTTCTAAAAATTCATTTTTTCAAAAGGGATTAAACGAATCTTTTATCGAGTTTGAACCAGCAAAAATCAATAAAAAAATAATTGTTGTTTCACCAATTTTTGCAGATGATAGTAAAAAAGGAGATGAAGCAATAGGTGTAATAATTTCTAGAATGAGAACAACATCAATTGATAGTGTTTTGATTAATAGAAGTGGTTTGGGAGAATCTGGTGAAGTATACATTGTAAATAATCAATTAATGATGCTATCTGAATCTAGATTTATAGAAGATGTAATATTCAAAAAGAAAGTAGATACCTTAGCTGTTCAAAAATGTTTTAATGAAGGAGAAAAATTTTTAGGATTTTATAAAGATTATAGAAATGTTCCAGTTTATGGAGCATCTTATTGTATAGATGACGTAGGCATAGTATTACTTGTAGAAATTGATCAAACCGAAGTGAAAAAACCAATAGATATTCTTCAAGATAGGATATTTCAGACGGGAATAGCAATCACATTAGGAATGGGAGTTGTTGCATTTTTAATATCGAAATCACTTTCAAGACCAATTCTCAAATTAAAAAATGCTGCTAATAAAATTGCAAATGGAGACTTTGAGGTAAGAACTAACATTACAACGGGTGATGAAATTGGGGAATTATCTCATGCATTTGACTCAATGGCACAAAAATTAGAAGAATCGTTAATAGAAATTAAAGAAAAAGAAGATGTAATCAAACAACAAGAAGAAATCTTGTTGAAATTTTCTCAGGACGTGCAAAATGATTGTGTGGGAGTTATAGATATGAAAGATTCTACTAAAATCTCAAGCGAATTATCAGATGAAAGTGTCACCAAAATGTATGAGATTTTTCTAAATTTTATGGCAAAAATTGTTCAGAATCATAATGGTGAAGTTGTAAAAAATATTGGAGATGCATTAATGTTTAGATTTGCAAAGGTTGATCCTAATAATTCTGCAGTAATGAAAAATATTTTAGAATGTTGTTTATCAATGATTGATTCGCATGATAAATTAAAAAAGCAGCTCAACGCAGAAAATATGCCTGAATTAGATTATAAAATCAGTATAACATATGGTTCTGTTAAAGTTGCTAAAAGTACAACTTCTAATATTTCAGATATTTTTGGACCTACAGTAAATAGATGCTTTAAGATAAATTCATTATGTCCAAAAAATAGCATGGTAGTTGGAATCAACATGTATGAAATTTTGAAAAATTTTGATGAGTATCAATTTATAGAATTTTCATCCAATGAGATGAAAGAAAAATATGGATACAGTATTTTTGAAGTTAGAAGAACATAGTTAAACTTAGAAGAATCAGTAATTAATGCCTAAATTAGTTATCAAAATTAATTATTTTTAGAGAATCTAAATTTTGATGCCCATCCTTGCTTTTGTTTTTTAATGGATTTCAATGATAGATTATCTAGCATTTCATATGTAATTGTAAATCCATTGCCTACCATGGTAGAATCTTTGGTGTAATTTTCTTTATTGGGAACAAGTTCATCAGCCAAATCTTTTATTTTTTTAGTTTTAAGATCAAACAGTCGGATTTTTTTACCATTTTCAAGTTTAATTATTGCATCACCACTCAAACCTTGAATAGAAAAATTCTCAAAAAATCTTATCAATCCACCCTCTTTCAGTTCAATAACTGAGTCATAAGTAAATTTTCCTCCATAAAATAAAATTTCTCTTGCAGATAATATTACATCATCTTCTACATTAAGAACTATAATTGAATCGGCTTCAAGTAAAACAGTGTTTATCAAATTTTCTGCAATAATTTTCCCATTTGGAGCTGAAATATGAGTTCTATGTTCTTGTATTTGGAATACGCCTATACGTCCTTGGGGATCTTCAACACGAAATTTTCTACCAAAAACATTTCCAACAACAACATTACCATTTTCTACAATTATTTTAGCACCGTTATCAATTTTATATTTATTTTCTAATGGATTAACAAATTTGAAATCTCCAGTGGTTAGACAAATATTTGTTTGATATTCTTGTGTCCAAGATGGACTTGTAACACTACCTTGCATTACTATTGAGCCATCGTACGTTAAACTCCCTGCCATAAAATTTCCTTTAATAGATAAAGATCCATTAGCTTTTCTTTCTAATTCAATTTCACCAAGAGTCTTTGATCCAAATAGTCTAGACGCAGTAGAGTTTGAACTATTCAGTGTTGCAGCCCATTCCTCAGCTGCCTTCATTTCTTTGAATAATTCTTGACCTAAAATCTGGTTTTTTCTTCTAACATCAGCCTCAGAATCACTTGAATAAACTTTGGAGTTTTTTAATTTTTCATTATCTGTTTCCGGATATTTTTTCCCAATTTTTAGATCATCATATGCTTGTTTAATTTTGATAAATTGTTCATTTTCTCCTCCACGATCTGAATGATATTGAAGAGCTAATCTTCTAAATGCATCACGAATCTCTTTTTTAGATGAACCTTCTATAATTCCTAAAATATCATAATTACTTTTAACCATAAATTACACCAAAATTATTTGTTCAAATTCCTACACTTGTAGGTTATTACACATAGAATATCAAGTATATGGTAAACATGGCTCAAATTCATATAATTGTTAATTTCTTCTTGATTTTATAACTGCAAAAATTGCTATTATAATTCCAATTATTCCAACAATCATTCCAACATAACCAATATTATTAGATGATTTATTTTCCAGAATGGTAATTGATTCCTTTAGATCACTGACATCTTCAATTAATGCAGTATGTCCATCAATCATTTGTTGTACTGTGATATCAGATGGTTGGGGAAATTCTATGTAAGAACGCTCATCAACTTTTGGAGGGTGCATTGATAAACTTATGGGAGTATCTACAATAGTTCCTAAGATGTTTACTTGATAAAATCCAGAAACAGTTGGATTTACAAATGCATAATATTTTCCTGGAATATTATGATCAGGAACTAATGGAAGTGTAATAGTATCATCTTTGTAAATTAATTTAATTTTTATTGTTTCATTTAAATCTGAAATTCCATCTTTAAATTCTTGTGATTCTGCACATTTGAGTAATTCGGAAATATCTGAACAAGGAATTAATGGATTTACATGAAATTCGATTGCGTTGGTTTCCCCAGATACAACTGGTTCATTCATCCAACCAATTTCTACTCTATATTCTCCTAGAGCATCAACTGTATGTCCATAAGCGATTATGGGCAAACCAAAAGATACTAACAATGACAATATGAATAATCTTAATTTCATACTCGAAAAAACTAAATTTGATTTTAAAAACGTTCTATTGATTTCTATGAATTGATTGATATTTGTACCAACTATGCATCTGCATACATTGAAACTTCCCAAGCTGTAGGAGTTTGTGCAAAAGCAGTATATTCTTTGTATTTTAACTCAGAATATTGATCTAGGAAATCATTAGTAAAGACTTCTTCTAAGAATTTTGAATCACTTTGTAGTGAATCAAGTGCGCCTTTTAATGAAACAGGCAATGAGCCAATGTTATATTCTCGTTTCTTTTCTGGAGAAAGTTTGTATACATTTTCTTCAATTGGATCTCCAGGATCAATTTTGTTTTTTATTCCATCTAATCCTGCTAGTAACAATGCGGCTTCTAAGAGATAGATATTTGCAGTAGGATCAGGGACACGATATTCTATTCTCTTACTCTTTTCCTGATTTCTATTATACATTGGAATTCTAATTGCTGTAGAACGATTGGCTAATCCCCAACATACATTGACAGGTGCTTCAAATCCAGGAACAAGGCGTTTATAAGAATTTGTCGTAGGATTAGAAATTACGCATAATGCCGATGCATGACTAAGAATTCCTCCAACATAATATCTTCCAGTTTGACTCATTTGTGCAACATCATCATTTTTATCATACATTGCATTTGTATTCCCATTCCATAAGCTCTGATGTGTATGCATTGCAGATGCATTATCACCAAAAATTGGTTTTGGCATAAAAGTTGCAACTTTATTTTTTCGTTTAGCTTTGACTTTAACTAAATTCTTAACAGCTATTACATTATCTGCCATGTCAATCATTTCATCATAAACTAAATTAATTTCACATTGACCTGAAGTTGCTACTTCATGATGTTCGGCTTCAATTTTTATTCCAAAATAATTATACAAGTCATCACATACATCTTTTCTGAATCCTTCAAGGGTATCTTTGGGTTGTGATGGATAGTATCCTTCTTTGATATCTATAGCAGTACTTACATTTCCTTTAGACCATGGTGATTCTTTAGATTCAATAGAGTAACCAGAACCACCTCCTGAATGTGTTGCAGCATATGGTGATGGATAAACATTGATTGCATCAAATACAAAAAATTCTATTTCAGGTCCCCAATTAGTATGAGTAAAACCAAATTCACTAAGTTTTTCTGCTGCTTTATGTGCAATGCCTCTCGAATCTCGGTTATATCTAGACTCTTTGTTTGTGTTACCGTCATAGAGATCACAGAATATTCTTGCATTTCTTCTATTACCAGGATCATAATCATTGGGAAGAATTTTGAAAGAATTTGGATCTGGCATTAAAATCATATCAGAATTATTTACAGATTTAAAGCCAACAATTGAACTTGCATCTAACTTCTCAAGACCATTAACAAAGCTGTTTTTATCAATTGCATAGCTTGGCATTCCAACATTATGAAGTTCACCAAAAATATCTACAAACCAGAAATCTATGAAAGAGATATTTTCATCTTGAATAGCTTGTAATACTTGTTCGAAGTTCAATTTTGATATTTTTAATGAATTTCTTTACTAATGTTATCTAGTAAGATAGAATTGTCAAATTAGTCAGGTAAATTATAAAATTATTGAAGTGAAGTAGCTTTTGATGCCTTGATAGCATCAAGTTCATCTTCAAAGAAGAATTTATCATCATATGCAGGTTTCAAATCATCTAGCCAAATTGCATTTTCATCGTATTTTGCAAAAAATGGTTCATTTACCCAATTAGGATTTCGGCCTTGTAAAAATCTCAAAACTATCAGTTTTTGATCATTTAATTGCGTCGTTCCTATTACCTGAACTTTTCCTGGAGTAGCAGACATACTAGGTCCTCGAACGGTTCTTGCTAATCCACTTACAGATGAATATGCTTTGTTAAAAATCTCATACGCTTTGATTAAAGGAACACCAAAATAATGTTGAGCTCCAGTATCTCTTACCACAAACATGTAGTATGGAATACAGCCTAATTGGACTTGTGTAGTCCACATGTTTGCCCACATTTCGGCATCATCATTAATGTGTGCTAATAATGGAGATTGCGTTCTAATTTGTGCTCCTGTTTTTCTTACTTCATTGATTGCAGATTTTACAGCATCAGTAGATAATTCGTTTAGATGGTTAAAGTGTCCCATAAATGCTAGATGTAAACCACTATCAGTAATTCGTCTAAACACATCTAACATTTCTTCAGAATCAGAATCAGTCAAAAATTTGTAAGGCCAATAAGAAAGAGCTTTTGTTCCAATTCTAATTGTTTTAAGATTTGGGATTTTTGATTCAATTAATGTATCAACATATTTAGAAAATATTTTTGCTTTCATAATCATTGGATCACCACCAGTGAAAAGCACATCACTGATCTCTGGATGTTCTGAAATATATTGAGATAGTTGCTCTCCTTCCTGCATGGCAAATTTCATTTCATCCATTCCAACAAATTGTGGCCATCTGAAACAAAAGCTACAATATGCATGACAAGTTTGGCTTTGACTAGGAAAGAAAAGACAAGTTTCTTTGTATTTATGTTGCATTCCATATAATTTGGTACCATCTTTCAATGCAGGAACATTAAGTTCCATTTGTCCTGCTGGATGAGGATTTAATTGTAAACGAATTTCATTTGCAACATTTGCTATTTCTTTTTTATCAGAATTATTTTTTAAAGTAGTTTCCATTTTTTTGTAATGTTCTGGTTTTAACATTCCTTTTTGGGGAAAAGTTAAAACATATATTGGATCATTTGGAATATTATTCCAATCGATTGATTGTTCAACAACATAATTATTTGCCTTAAATGGTAATACATTTCCAACCACTTCCATTTCAAATTGAGTTTCTTCAGAAAGATTTTGAATCTGTGGAAGAGTACGAAAATTTGATAATGTATAAGATTTTAGTGATGGTGAATCACCCCATACTGATTCTTGATAGGTCATTTTGTAAATAGTACATTCACCCTTGATAAAAGTTATCTTTTCTGGGCTTCCTAGAAATCATCCATAAAACTAACGCAGAGATCAAACACATTCTATGACATTATACGCCGATACTCGATAGAGTAACTCTGTTTTCATAGCATCATTGTATGATTTGATTTCAGAATCAAACCTTCTTTTCACTACAGAAAATACTGTCTCAGTTTTATTCCGTTCATGGTACAATGTTTCATCAAATTCTTTGCTCATCAGTTTTCTATATTTGCCATGCGTATATGAAATTGGATTATCCACTCTAACTGGGAATGATTGAGAGAATATTCTCTTATCTCTAATTTGCTTATGAACTGATTCTGCATCATATCCTTTCTCTAACACCATTGTATTCATTGGAATAACATCATACATTTGAGAGAATGGTTTTGGGAAATGTTTGATATCATGAGATACGGGATAGTACTGAATCACAACTGCACAAATCAACTGGGATTTCATATCAGATCCTGCTGACATTTTTGTAAATACATGCCTGAGATTGCATCTGTAAGAATAGTAATGGTGTTAGCAGGTCTGTTTTCAAATCCTGTTGCATCAATTTCTGCAAATATTGCACCCTGAGATATCATTCCAATGAATCTGCCAATTGCAACATGCAGTAAAACGTCACTCAATCTAGCAGTATGATGTGTTTTGGTGTATTGAAAATGTGTGTTTTGATTTTGGATGCAAAAACAGTGAAACATTCATTTTCTTTAGAATCCGGTGCATGAGGGAAATCATGCGTTGGTATTTGTTTTTCATAAAATGATGAATATTTGATGATATCTGTATGGTTAGTTTAATGAATCATCAGGTAAAATATTGATGATTTCTATGTAACTCTTTTCTAGAAATTATTCTATTATCCTCAAATTAGTTCATGATACAAAATATCCAATCCCAAAAGATCGTATTAACAGAAAGAACCATTATTCAGGAAAAAAGAAGAAATACATAGTACAGAATCAGATCATATGAAATCTGAATGGCAAGATAATTGATAAACCATCTCATACACCTGGCAATTATCATGGCTATGAAATCTACAGATCAAAACACCTAACACTGTCTGAAGGGTTATTGCAATTTTATGATCTTAGATATTTAGGAATTGAAAAAAATTTTGCAAATCAAACCAGTGTTTTGCCATACAAGAAAAAAAATGAAAAGAATTGATTATTCCTCAAAAGGAGTATAACAATGATCAAAAATTTGTGAACTAAATAATTTCAAAAAACTAGAAATCAGGTGATCTTACCTATAGGTAAATACGAATAAACAAATTGAAACACCTAAAAAATAACTCACAAACTTGTGCTTCTCGCTATAGAACAAGCCACATAGTCAAAAATCAGAATAAAAGTAGAGCATACAATTGCACGAACCAAGAAATTCTGAATACTTTGAGACATATTCAGAAACAAACTGTATCCATGTGAATTATTTTTATACATTTCCTCTCTTTTCAAACATCAAGAGATGGCTTTCGCTAGGGAATGATTTCAATCAAGAGATATGCAAACATGTATCCATGCCAAGACTGTATTCTCAATACCTTCCTCATCTCTTCATTAAGATTATTTAGAGTTAGAAGACAAGGCCTTGTCCCTCAACAACTTTAACGCGACTTGGAATCCTGACTGTAATATTCCATAAACTCTCTCCTGTCTTTCAACATCCAATAAACTACTCGTTGAATCTTTGATGCAGCAGCAACTGCATCTTTGGATGATCTTCTCTTCTTTTTGATACGATTGTAAAATTTAGTAATATCACTATTCTTTGTATGTACTGCTTGAGTGTATATGCATATGTCAGAACTCATCTCAATGTCATGCGTTCTTGTTTTGTGATGGTACCCTGACTATTGTATCTGCAGAATTGGTAATTGATGGGACAACTCCTGCATATGCACATAACTTGTAAGAGTTGTTGAATCTATCAATATCTGCAATTTCTAACGATATCACTAGTACAGAATAATTACCAATTTCAGGAATGAGTTTATTAGTATTGCATCATCCTCGAGTAGAATTATCTACCGTAAATATCCGTCTCTTTTAGGCATAAAGTTTTTGAACTTGAAAATAATTTGTTTAGAATTTCAAAAAATAATGATAATATGGGTTAACCTTTGTATTCTAGGACATGGATTTGATTAGAATGGTGATTATATATGGCTGAAGAAGACTTGACACAAATTTCTGCAGGTGAATTTGAAACAGTTTCTCAGCTTATAGCTTCGTCTGAATCACTTCAAATTGCATTTTCAATAATGATTTTAGGGATAATTGGGATAGCTATTGGGTACAAAAAATTTTCATCTTGGGTTGGCTCTCAGAAATTTTATTATCAAAGACCGCATTTTTCACGATTTGTACGTAGAGCAGTTTTGCCATTTTTTGCGATTGCACTAATCACAGCAATTAATGTACATATACAAACAGGAGTTTTGTTTGGAGAGGATTTATCAACAATCGATGGTGAAAATATATCATCTGCAGAAACATTTGCAAAGATTCTCAACACATTCAATATTTTAGTAATAGGATATACAATTTCTCATCTTGTTCCAATTGGATTAACAAAACGAGAAAAATCTACCTTAGAGAAAGAAGATTTTGATGCATGGTTTGAAATGAGGGGATTTATTGATGATGAAGGAGATCTATTTCATAAATTGTACAAATGGGTTCCACCAAATGTTACCCCAGAAGAACTAGAAGAAGAAAAATTCAAAGAAATGTTGAAAACAGAAGAAGGTATGTTAGAATTAGAACAGTTTAGAACTACAAAAGGAAATCCAATTGGGGGATATGAAAAATTAATTGATGATCCATTTGAAGAGTGGAAAAAATCAGAGCGTGTAAAATATGAAAAATATTATCAAAACTGTATAACTGGTAGTAATCAATCTGGAAGAAAATTAAAACCAGGTGCAAAACCTGATGAGATATTTCCAATTGATGTTTGGAGAGAGGAAAAAAGAACAAATGGGTATGAACCACTAATTCCTAGTTCTCGTCCTCCAGGATATGCTAAAAAGAAAAGAGAAGGCATACCAAAGTCTGCAAAACAAATTCTCCCAGTTGGAATTTTTATTGCAACAGTTTTAGGAATTGTGTCTTGGTGGGGAATAGATTTAATTGTACTTGCTACAGCTACAGGAGGTTTAGCAATTGGTTTAGGATTAGCATTACAAGAAACCATGCAAAATTATTTTGCATATATTCTCATTCGAAAAGATAAGATATTTGTAGAAGGTGAGCGTGTAAAATTAGATACTGGGTACAATGGCTACGTACACAAAATTACGCCTAGAGTAACCTATCTTAGGGATGCATTAAACGAATCAATTGCAATAATTCCTACAAGACAATTAGTTAATGCACAGGTGATTAACTATACTCAGGGAATAAAGATGGTGCCTGCTATTGTAGATGTGGGTGTTTCGTATCTTAATGATCCTAAACAAGTTTCAGCAATTCTTGTAAAAGTTGGTAAACGTGCGATGAAGGAAGTAGTAGATAGGAACGGCAGACATCTTATTAGACAAATTAGATGTCCTTATTTAAAAAATAATCAATCAAGCTGTGGTTGTGATAAAGATATTCATGTAGATATTAATCAACCAGTTGTAAGATTTAATCAATTTAATGATTCTGCATTAGATTTTTCGTTATGGGTTTATGTTAGAGATTATGGTGCACAATTCAAGACTAAAACTGATATGAGAATGATCATGTATGAAGAATTCAAGAGATATGATGTTAGAATTCCATGGCCAATTAGAACAGTATACCAAGGTGATGAAAAACGTGAACAAGAAGAAATTGACAAGCTGAAGGACCAAAGAAATGAGATAATTGACAGATATGGTTTAGGAGATATTGGGCGTGGAAGTGGAGAAGATGAATGATCTTCTCAAAACTTAAGAATCCCATTAATTGACATTTCTTATTGAATAAATTATCAGTGATTGCAGGAAAATCTTCTGAGGATGTAGCAAGAAAACTAGCTAGAAAAATAAAAGCAAATGTTGTAAAATCAGAAATTCGAGTTTTTGCTGATGGTGAAAGTAAAATAACTCTTAGTGGAAAAATATCAAAAAAAAAATCAATTATTGTACAATCGATTTATCCCCCAGTTGACACAAATCTAATTCAAGCACTATCACTTATTACAAAAGTAAAAGAAACATCATTAGAAGTAATTGCAGTGATTCCATATATGGGATATGCAAGACAAGACAGAGAATTTTTACCAGGAGAAATTGTAACAATGAAAGTTCTTGGGAAATTGTTTAGAGGAGCTGGAGCATCAAAAATTATTGCAGTTGATATTCACAGTATGATTGGATTCAAACATTTTACCATCAAAGCAAAGAATGTTTCTGCAATTCCCGAACTAGTACGATATTTCAAAAAATTGAG
This sequence comes from Candidatus Nitrosopumilus sp., assembly GCA_965205675.1. Taxonomy (GTDB): domain Archaea; phylum Thermoproteota; class Nitrososphaeria; order Nitrososphaerales; family Nitrosopumilaceae; genus Nitrosopumilus. The sequence goes on along the minus strand of OZ242186.1, from coordinate 75,291 downwards.
CCTGAAAAACCCTCTTGTTGTATCACCAGATCAAGGAGGTGAAGATAGAGTAAAAAAATTTGCAAAAGAATTAGGTTCAAAATATATTGCATTGATGAAGAAAAGAGATAGAAAAACAGGTAAAGTAAAGATAATTACAAAAAATGTTGATGTAGTTAAGAATAGGGATTTGATTTTAGTTGATGATATGATTAGTACTGGTGAAAGTATTGTGAAAGCTACACAATTTCTTAAAAAACAAAAATGTAAAAAAATCTATGTTGCATGTACACATGCATTACTAATGAATGATGCAGAAAAAAGAATTAAAAAAGCAGGAGTTACAAAAATTGTTAGTGCAAATACAATTCCAGGTAAAACATCTGTTGTAGATATATCTAATGTGATAGCAAAGGCAATTTAATAATGCCAGAAAGCTTTTTTATATTATCTAAAGATTATTTAGAACTTGCAATAGATGAAATTAATTCCATAGCAAAAATATATGATAGATTTTCTAAAATCAAAGTTATATCAAATTTAGTTGTTGTTCAATCAAAAACTAATTGGAATGAAATAGCAAAACGAGCTACATTTGTAAAAACCTCAGGTCAAATATTACGAAAAATGTCTGGTTTATTTTTAGATGAAGAAAATATAGGAATTTTAAAAAATACTAAAACATTTGTTTGTAGAATAGTTAATTTATCTTCAAATCAATTTAACATTCCAGAATTAGAGAATTCGATGGGAGACATGATATCAAAATTTTCTCACATAAAAGTAAACTTGAAAAATCCAGATATTATCGTATACTTAATTTTTACAAATACTGAAAATTTCTTTGGGTTTTCAAAACGAATTAGAAATCAAATTAGAGCAAAAAAGATTAAAAAATATCCTCATGAATTAGATTGGAAATTAACAAGAGTGATGATTAATTTGATAGGACTAAAAAAAGGAGAGACTGTTTGTGATCCATTTTGTGGAACAGGTACAACACTTCTTGAAGCAGAATCAATGGGAATTCGTGGAATTGGATTAGATTTTGATGAGAAAATGTGTGATATCGCTAAAGAAAATCTCAAAGCTAACAAATATCGTTCTGAAGTAATAAAATCTGAATTTCAAGAATTATCAAAAATTTCAGACAAATTTGACGGAATTGTAACAGACTTGCCATATGGAATAGCCTCAAAAACCACAGAAAAACCTCAAGAAATACTAAAGAAATTTTTTTCAATTATACCAAAGCAAAAAAAAGTCGCAATAATGTACAAAGAAGAGCTAGATTTTAATTCTGAATTAAAAGGCTTGAAAAAATATCATATCTATAGGCATAAAAGCTTGACAAGAACAATTCTAATTAAATGAAACTTGTATTTCTGGGCACATCAGCAGCTCAACCAACTGAAAACAGGGGACTGTCATGTATTTGTTTAGAGAAAGATGGCGAGATCCTGATGTTTGATGCAGGTGAAGCAGCACAAATATCTTTTATGAAATCAGGTTTTGGGTGGAACAAAAAAATGAAAATGTTTGTTACACATCTACATGGAGATCATTGTGTAGGAATTTTAGGATTACTACAAACAATGTCTATGCAAAATAGAACTGAAACATTAGAAATTTTTGGACCAAGTGGAATTGAGGAATTTATTGCAGCGAACATTAAAGTATTAAATTTTGGATTGTCATTTTCGGTTTTGATAACAGTGATCAAAGAGGGTAAAGTATTTGAAGATGAAAAATTTTCAATACATGTTTGTAAAGCAAATCATTCAGTTACAGCATTTTCATATTTATTTGAAGAAAAAGATAAATCTGGTAGATTTGATCTTGATAAAGCAAAAGAATTGGGAATTCCCAAAGGTAAACTATGGAGTGAATTACAAAAAGGTAATGAAATTATAGTTGATAATAATAAAATAAAACCAGATCAGGTATTAGGAGAAAAGCGACCAGGTAAAAAAATAGGAATATCTGGTGATACGATGCCCACCATAGAATTAGAAAAATTTTTTAAAAATTGTGATTATCTTGTATTTGATTCTACATTTTTAGAGGAAGAAAAACAAAGGGCACAAGATACGTGTCATTCTACTGCTAAACAAGCTGCAACCTTAGGTAAAAATGCTAAAGTAAAAAATTTAATTTTAACACATTTTTCAGCAAGATACAAAGATGAAATCGAACATTTGAATGAAGCACTAAAAATTCATGATTCAGTAATAACTGCAAAAGATCTGTTAGAAATAGAAATTAATTAAAATATTTGAATTAATTAAAAAACAAATTAAAAAAATTATTTTTGTCACAAGAATTGAAATTTCACAAGAAAATAGGATTTCTATAGCGACGATCAAAAGTTCGTGAACATTTTTGCGGGATTTCTAAAGATATAATTTGCAACATCAAGCTTGAATCTCAGTAGATGGGAAAGTAACTCAATTTAGATCAAAAACTATCAATTATTCAATCAATCTATTCAGATAGAAAAAGCTTGATGGAAGTATGTCACTCCATCAAATATGCATTGTACTTCATTTGATACCATGACACACCAAGGCGTGATACTATAGACGTCTTGCGTAATTATTTCTAGGCGTGAATTTTGCTGGAGGATTTTTCAAATTGGTTGAAAAATTTGAATTTTCAGGTATGAATTCTGTTAAAATACAAAATTTGAGAAAAAATCTCTATAATTACGCAAGAGGTCTTATCTAAAGCATTTGAGATTATCACTAAAATAATGTACAATATCTTATTGTTTCCATGCTCTAGTAAAAATAACTCACGGTTCCACAATGCAGATGCACACAATTCTGTCATGTCATTGTGTTTGGGAAATTCATATTCTGAATCTGGATTAAAGAGACTGGCAATGGAATCAGATAATGCTTCTCCAACTGGTTTATGGTTGAGAAAAATCATATCAAAAATATCACAAAAAACAATGCAGATTCAATTACATCAGTCACTAGATAGTACAGTATCAAAATTACAAGAATTGGGAGTATTGGAACAACCAGTTACTGTAGCAATTGACAAACATCTAATCCCAAGATATGACAAATTGCCAAACCATTCTTTAATAAAATCAAAATCTAAAAACAGTACTACTCATTTTGAGAGTTACTGCACCATGCAGTGCGTTGAAAAAAGAATCAGGGCTCAATTAGGTTGTTATCCTTTGTATGACAACAAATCAAATGCCGATTTTGTGCGTAAATTACTCTCTGATGGCATCAATAATGGAATCAAGATTAAACTATTGCTAGTGGATAGGGAGTTTTTCACAGCTGGAACAATTTCAGAAATAAAACAAAAGAATCTGAAATTTCTAATGCCTGCAAAAAAGAATTCTCGAATCAAAGATGCAATTGTACAATACGTTAATGGAGATAGAAAGTCAATCTCGCCATACACAATAAAATCATCATCAGGACATGTAGAATCATTTAATCTAGTTATTCTGCCAAACAAAAATGCAAGAAAAAAATCAGATATTATTGATCAGTATGTTGTGTTTGCAACAAATATTTCACCAAAAGAAATATCATATAACATATACCTTGGAGCATAATTCTTTGCAATTTTTCAAAACAAATAGCAATACTTTTTGATCAGTAGTTAGAAATAATTTCATGGACATTACAAATGACGAGTTACTCCAGGCCTACAAAAAAGAAAAGTACGGTAAGAAAAAGGAAAGACTGCATGCAATGTGTAAGATTAAAATCAACGAATCCACAATTGCTGAAACTGCCAACCAAATGTTTTGTACCTACAACTCTGTAAGGAACTGGCTAGATTCATTTGAAAAATATGGATTGGAGGGCCTGGAGGATCTCCCTCGTTCTGGCCGTCCGCCATTAATTTCACACAAAAAATTACAAAAAATAGAGCGTACATTTAAGAAAATTTCAGACGGCATGACTCCAAAAAAACTGATACAATTCATATTTTACAGAACACGCATTACATATCATATCACTCACGTGCGTCGTTTGATGCATAAATGGAATCTAAAACCAAAGGTTCCACAAAAACTACATGTACGTGCCGCATCCAAGGATGTATGTCGCAAGTGGAAAAACCGCATCATTTCACGCATAGAAAAGGCAAAAAAGAAAGGTTTTACAGTATTTATCCAAGACGAATCAGTATTTGTAGACGATGTACGTCTTGGCAAAAAATACTGGACAGATGCACACCAAAGATTAATTGTGCATTGGAGAGGATCACATCAAAGATTTTTGGTTTATGGAAATGATGATAATCAAAGTTTTTTTAGATCGTATGAAAAATTTAATTCAATTGCATTTATAGATTATTTGGAAGCAGCTCGTAGAAAATTTGGAAAAATATTTGTTATCGTCGATAGAGCACCGCAACACAAAGCTAATGATGTAAAAAAATATCTGCGTAAAAACAAAGATGTTAAACTGGCATATCTTCCAAGAGGTTCTCCACATTTGAGTATGATTGAAGAGGTTTGGAGACAGTGCAAACATGTTAATGTTGAATCAGAATTTTATGAATCTATTCATGAAATGAGGTATACAGTTATGGAATATTTTAGAACGCACAAATTCAATTTGAATATGTATCAGTATTTTGCAAGAACAATAAATTGAAAAGACTTATGATCTGGGGTATACAAAACATTCCAACTGATTACAAGAAACGTTGGGGGATTGAAACAGGCTATGCATGTGTGGGAAGGTTCAGACCAAAAACCACCAGTTCAAACCAATCCATAAGATTGTTGTATTTTTACTATTCATTGATTTTGTACAATGCATGGATAATTGCTAATTTGATTATCTCAGAAGAAACTAATGTACAAAATCACAAACCAATAATATCAATTGAAATTCTCAAATATTTCTTTGTAAAGATAATTATTCATTATTTTAGAAATAACAAAAATAATTATTTTCTAGAATGTGTAACTTGAGTTACTTTCCCATCTACTGAAGATGTTAGAGCCCTAAAAGAATTTATTGTTATATCCTAACATCTAAACAATGAAATCTCATATATTATTATTTTTGATGACAGTGATTCTCATAACATCTGTACCTTCAGTTTCAGCTCAGCAATGTAATGCCGTAACAATTGGTGCGCTAGTGCCACAAACTGGTTCGTTACAAAACATTATTGGCTCACAAACAACATATGCAATACAACAGGCAATTAATGACTTTAATGAATATCTTGTAGATAACCAAAAAGATTGGTGTCTTGAAGTAGATATACAAGATACAAATTCTGAGGCAGATACAGCATTAACTAATGCAGAGACTTTGATAAATCGAGGCGTTGAATTTATCTCAGGTCCTGCACATTCTGACTCGATTAATGAAATAAAACCAATTGTTGATGATATCGATACAAACCTGTCTCTAGTCAGTTATTATTCTACATCTTCTGAGCTTGCCATAACAGATAATATTTTTCGTCTTGCTCCTAGTCATGCAAAACATGGATCAGTAATTGCAAATTTAATGCATATTGAAGGCAAGACTGTGGTGATTCCAGTACATGTTGATGATTCTTTTGGTCGTGGATTATCTGTTAGTACTATTAGTGCGTTTGAAGAGTTAGATGGTACTGCCATATATCAAACATCAGATGAGCTAAGTGTATCACATACTAACTATAATGGAATTTTATCATATAGTAATTGTACTGATAAAAATGGTGATGTTTATGGAAATGCCAACCCGACTTGTGATGATCAGTTCCCATCTTTGATCTCTGATCTAAATGATATTGTAATACAACAAATCAAAACAGTAGGAGCTGACAAAATCTTTATTTTTTATGTTGGTTTCAACTCACAGGATTTTATATCAGAGGCATCAAAGTATCCTGCGTTACGTTTAGTTCAATGGGTTGGCTCTGATGTTGATGTTTTAAAAACAGAACTTGTAGATGATTCTAAAATCAGTGAATTTCTGACTGATACAAACTTTAGAACATACACATTTGAATTTGAATCAGATACTGATAGATTTGCATCACTAAACTCTAGACTGACATCTTCATTCTCAGATGAGATCCTACTGAAATATGTCTACTCTGCATATGATAGTATCTGGGTGATAGGCTTAGCTATAGATGCTGCAGGTGGTGCCAATTATGATTATGATGGAGTAGATCTTACAGATATAATAAATAATTATGATGATGGTTCATTAGGGAATATTACTCTTGATAAATTTGGGGATTTGACATCAGTTGATTTTGGAGTATTTGGAATTGAAGATAATACCTGGCAGAGAATTGGTACATATTATGCAGATGGCAGATATGTAATATCTTTTGTTGACGACACTCCTGTAAATGTTATAAATATTGACGCACTGCTTGATCTTGGCAATGCGCCTTTGTTTGATGATGATTTTGCAGTAACTTTTGCACTTGCCAGCAGAAACTTTGAAACATCTGATGTGGCCATTAAATTGACTACCATAGATATAACTAATGGTGTGCTTCCTGCATTAAATGCCGTACACTATGGTGTATATGATGACTTTTATCATGATGAGCTACGACAAGTAATTGATGATGTGATTGATAATAACTATGATTCTAGTGATATGAACAATCCATTTTCAGCAATACCTAATGATTCTAGTAATTGGAACAATCTACCCGAAATAGGAGGAGATCTTTTGTATCCTTTTGTGATAAATAGCGACGGTATAATTGTAGAACACGGTTTTGACCAGGCAAACTTGCAGGGAAAACACATTGGTGATTTGATAGAGAATTCGGATAGAGAATTTAGTTCAGTCTATAATATGCTAAGTTCAGATGGTGGATTTGATGAGATGTGGTATCAATATGAATTTGTTATTCCTGATACAGATGGTCAACGTGATATAAAACGCTCCTTGCTTGTGTACCATGAAGAATCTGGTCTGGTTATTGGTTCGGGTTATTATCCGCCTCTTGGAGATGATGGGTATGGACATGATTTGATGGATATACTTGACGATGTCATTACCACATATGATATGAATTCTGATGGTAACAAGTTTGTAGGAATTACTGGTGCTTTTGATAAAAACACAGAATTGTTTTATCCTTTTGTGATTAATGTTACTGCTTCAGAGGATCTGTACATGGCATCTCATGGCTATGATCCTTCCATGGTAGGACCTCTCTCTGAGGATATTGCTAATACGATTACCAATAATGGCAACATTACAATTACCAATTACATTAAATCACTTCGAGATTCAGGAGGTGCATGGCTTGAGTTTTCCATGGTGAATTTTTCTACAGGTTTATCTGATACTTATCGATCTTGGGTTGTCGCTCATGATACTGATGATTTAATATTTGGAACTGGTTATTTCGTTAAAAATCCTACAAGATATTTTGTAGGTCCTACGACAAGTTCTGCAGTTGCAGAAGCTATCTCTTTTATAGAACTTACTGATTCAATCTTAGTCTCCCCTGTTTCTAGTGCAATATCACTTGCTCTTTTAGATGATGATGTCTATCGTCTAATTCCAAATGTTTTAAGTGAGACTGTTGCATTATCGGATATCATATCACAAGATCAAAAGACATCTTTTGTGATTGCTCATTTGGATGATATTTGGGGAAATGATTATGCCGGTCTTTTTGATGCTGATGTTGCAAATATCCATTCTTTTATTAATAATTCAGATTATACGAACTTAGTAACTAGTTTAGAATCTTCAGTAAATTCATTTTCAGATAATACAGATGTTGCCTTGTTGTTTATCGGCTCTGCCCAGAACTTTATTGATTTGTCTGATGAAGTTGATTCAGACAGCATTCTAAATCATGTCTCTTGGTATGGCAGTAGTAATCTTGCAAACGATATAACTATAATCGATGATGATTTTGCAAACCAAGTAAACCTTACATCTGTTTCATTTGGTACAGAATCAAATATTATCTCACTTGAATTACAAGATGAGTTAGAATCCTTTGGTATTACTTTTACAACATTTTCAAATGCTGCATATGATAGTGTATTTCTTTTAGGGAATTTACTTGAATCTAATAACAACTATGAGTCAGTACGGGCTTTGTTAAAAGATACTATTGTTCAGTATGACGGTGCACTAGGAACATACTCTTTAGATGTAAATGGTGATTTGAGAACGCCTAATGATTATCAAACTTTTAGAGTTGCATCTGATGGAAAGTGGCAGAGAGTTGATAAAACCATAGTTAACATTGGTGCAATAATTCCAGAAACAGGCAGACAAGACAATGCAGGAGCTCATAGGAAATATTCTACATTGACTGCCGTATCTGATTTTAACCAGTACTTGTTAGGGAAAGATGCCCAATGGAGACTTTCCATAGATACTAGAGATTCTCAGACCAATGCTGATTTTTCTTTACAAGCTGCTACTTCATTGTATGATGACGGAGTTTCATTTATTTCTGGTCCATCAATTTCTGCTGGCCTAACTAAGATCAAAACTGATTTGATTGATTCACAAAATGCTGATTTGTCTTTGGTTAGTTGTTGCTCTACTGCAGAATCCTTGCAAATCGAGGATAATATTTTTAGATTGGCACCTAGCGATGATAAACATGGAATTGCCATTGCAAATCTGATGTATAATGATGGCAAGAAATTGCTAATTCCATTGTATATTGATAATACTTTTGGTAGTGGACTTGCACAGACTACATCTGCTGAGTTTGAAGCCCTTGGGGGTATGACTGACTCTGATAATCAAAGAAAATATACAGGGTGTTCTGATAGTACAGATATTACATGTGATGGACAGTTTCCTAGTTTGGTATCAGATTTAGCTAATACTATTGCTAACTCGCCATACAGTACAGATGAGATTGCGATTTTGTATGTTGGATTTGACTTGGAAGATATTATACAAGAATCTATGAATTACCCCATACTACGGCAGGTATCTTGGACAGGCTCAGATTCCAATGTGCTTAGCTCCAGTCTTGTTGATGATCCTCTGATCAGATCTTTTATGTCAGATGTTAATTTTAGATCATGTATATTTGATGCAGATCGTACTTCTACCAGATTTGTTGAATTAAAATCTGCTTTGGATTTGAGATTTCAAGATGATATTCCAAGCGTTTATGCTTTTTCTTCATATGATAGTATCTGGGCAATAGGTCTTGCAATGGAGCAAGCAGGTATTAGCTCATCAGTTGACGATATTGCAAGTAATATTCCTGATGTAGTTCAACGAAATAATGGTGCATTGGGTAATGTATCATTAGATGAGTTTGGAGATCTGTCAGATGCAAGCTATGCAGTGTACGGTATTAATGATGAAGGATGGTACCTAGCTGGCACATATTATGTAGATAGAGGATTTGAAAGTATTGACACTTGTCAGATATCCCTGCAGTATTCAACTATAGACCATGGTGATGCTGATGCCTTTTCGTTACTTACGGATACAAAGCAACAAACAATCACAAACACTGGTGTTCAAACAATAGATACTCTTAGAATGTTTTCAGTAGATAATGATTCTCCAATATCCGTACCTCTAACTGAAGTATATATTGATAATACTTGGATGCATCTAGATACAAGAAAGGATATAGCAACAAATCTAGAATCTGGTGACTCTATTGATGTTTCATCTAGAATGAATTTTAAGTATGCAAATAATTTATTAAGTTCTGGAATTTCTGTATCTCAGAATATTTCATACCAGACAATATGTACTGAGAATTGATATGATTTACAGTTATAATTTAGTTTTTGTGTTGTTTTTAGTACTTGCAATTCCATTTGTAGATATTTCATATTCTCAGACACAAGATAACACTGCCAATCATCCTGACTCTCAACAAAACGACCAAACAAATACTGCAACCTACAAGCAAACATCAGAAGATATACCATCTGAGAGAAAATCTAATGGAGGCTCTGGCAAAATCAACAGTTCCAAAGTTTGCGGTAATGTGTTGTGCCATGATATAGCAAAACAACCATCTGCTAATGCGACAACTCTGTCTTCTGCTGTAACATCTACAACTGTTTCTGATGAACCCTTGTGTGGGCATGGTACTAAACTGATAGATGGTATATGCCAAGTCATTAAAACACAGCCTGTTACTGTAGATTCAGAACTTCAACCCTTGTGTGGGCATGGTACTAAACTGATAGATGGTATATGCCAAGTCATTAAAACACAGCCTGTTACTGTAGATTCAGAACTTCAACCCTTGTGTGGGCATGGTACTAAACTGATAGATGGCATATGCCAAGTCATTAAAACAGATTCAGTATCAAGTAGGACTGAGAACTCGGGGTTTTCAGATTTTATTGAAATGATATATTCTTTATTGCAATGGAAATCTGATTAGAAAAAATCGAATCACTTCTTTTTCGTGCTAGAATTTTGGTTTCAATCTTTATTAGACCTCTTGCGTAATTACAAACAAAATCTTATCTTTCATTGAATTTAATTTCAAATAATTTCTAATCTTATGGAATCACAACAAACTCTTGCTTCCATCTTGTCTTGAAATTTACAATTCCACATACGATGTCACTTATTGCATCATACCTGCACAATCTATTCCTAAATGTCTCAGAATTAATCCTAAACTTTTTGATTTGAGAGATAATATGTTCTACTTTTATTCGGATTCTTGACTGCATCTTGTTCCATTCCTTTTGATGTATGGTCAGTTTTTTTCCTTTCTTTTTCTTGTATGGTAGAATGCTTGTCTGTTCTGGGAAATCTTTTTCCACTCCCAAATACCCAAGGTCATAAAATATCATCACATCTTCGGGCAGTTCTGGATGTCTGATTTTCAGTATGGCATAATCATGTTTTTTACCTGGAGAATGTGGGGGTTTGTGGATTATCTCACCTTTCTGGTTTATGGTGATTTGGTTTTTTATTGTGTGTTTTTTCTTTTTGCCTGAATAGTGAGTCTTTTCTTTTTGTTCTGGGGTCTTGGGATTGGTTGTTCAGTACCATCAGTCATTGCAATTAATTCAGGAAAGAACAGTTGGAGTTGCTGTACATCATTTATCTTTTTAGAATCAGAGTATAGTTTTGCAGGAATAGGAACTGTTTTTCTTACTGCAGGCTCTAAATCTGATGTTTCTGTAGACGTTGCTCTGGTCTAATCCAAACAGATATCCTGTCAATTCACATGTCAGGTACATCCGATAGTAAACAAACAACATTACAAGCTGGTCTTCAAGACTCAAATCAAACTTTCGCCCAGCTCCGATACTTCTTTTTCTCTTTGCTTTGGATAGTCTCTTCTTTTCTTCTATACGGTGATTCTTTCTGACGTCTCTTAGAATCACATCAAACTGTTGCCTAGTCACTCCAGTAAAAGAGAGAAGGGATTTTGGCTTTTTTGAGAGTTGCTTGTATGTTAACATGAAATGGAGTTATTGTTCTTAGCTTTGGATCTTGCTGTGAAGGAATCTGTGTAATATGGTAAAATATGTCTAATTGCGCAAGAGGTCTATTGTAGTAAAAAAATCAAATCAAAGTTTGGTCTGCATAACTTTGTTTCCTAATATACAATCTAGACTCAAAGTACCACCTAAAGAGATTTGGATCGCATATATTTCAAATCCAATCATATCTCAGAAAAAATATGATAATAAAAGATAACTATAACCATAACCATATGTGCCAAAATCAGCTAGGAAATTAGATGGTACTTGCATTCGTATCAAGAAAGTAAGAAATGCAAACAAACACACTACCCTTCCTGAAAAAAAAATATTTGATGTTTGTAGGATTGGATGTTCACAAGAACTCTGTACAGGTGGCAGCAGTAGATGAGATTGGCAAATTATTATTTAACAAAAAGATTTCCAGTGATTTTTCTGCTATTAGCAAAATTACATCCAAAATTCCAAAGAACGCAAAATATGTTTTAGAGTCATCATCTGTCTGGTATGGCCTTTATAGACACATGACAGACAAATTACATCTTGATGTTATACTATCTAATCCATACAACACAAAGATAATAGCATCATCACTCAAAAAGACTGATAAAATTGATGCGTACCATCTTGCAAATTTGCTACGAGGAGGGATACATTGCAGAATCATTTGTGCCAGATCACACAATTGTGCAATACAGACAGCTTGTAAGACATCGACACAAGATTATACGCATTATTGTAAAGATGAAGAATTCCATACATGGTATTACACTACAGGAGGGAATCCATATCAAAGCAACACCATTTTCCTCAGAACACATACGTGCACTTGGAAAATTGGAGAGTTATAGAATAGATTCGTACCTACAAAGCATAAAATTTCACAAAAAGGAGGTTGCAAAGATAGATTCCATGATACGTCGCATGGTAAATGATAATCCTGGTGTGTGTATTTTGATATCCACACCTGGAGTTGGACCATACACTGCATTGAGCATATTCTCAGAAATTGCAGAGATTAGTAGATTTTCAAATTCTCACAAGTTATGTGCATATGCAGGGATTGTTCCATCGGTGAGAAATTCTGCAGATACAATACATCACGGAAGAATTACAAAGAGAGGAAGCACCATGCTAAGATGGTTGCTAGTGGAGGCAATTCATGCACATGTTAGATACGCACCAGATAGCAACATTACAAAATTTTATAATCGCATTAAGAAAAAGAGAGGGACCTCAAAGGCAGCAGTTGCTGCTGCATCAAAGTTATTGCGTGTCATATATTGGATGCTAAAAGAGAGGAGAGAATTTGTTCAATGTCATCAATAATTTGTAAAACATTACAGTTAGGAGTTTGGCCGCGTTTTCACATTGAGGATGCATAATACCTCGAAACTATAACCGCGGTTTCACCTAATAAATGGATGAAGATGGTACTGGGGGAGAACCCCGAATGGATATGTGTCTGGTTTCATCTGTGATTGAAAGTATGAGTGTATTAGCGTAAGCTGTAATTAATATGGCAAAAATACCGACAATAGTTAAAAGGGATTCACATGGATATGTGAATAAGAAAGCAAGGAAATCAGATAGCATAAAAAATGAGTCTAGCAGTTCCAAGGTTCGTAAATACTCGGCTCCAAAAAAGATTACAAACAAACAGATTAGGAAGAAACCAAAGAAAGGCATGTTTGTGGGCATTGACCTGCACAAGAAGTTTCTTCAAGTAGCAATAATGGATGATGCAGGCAAAGTATTACAAAATGACAAAGTGGATAACACTCATGAATCCATCAAAAAGCATTTTACAAATTAAATCCATTTTTAAATTATGTATAAATTACAGACTTGAGCGTATTGATAGAATTTATTTTTATAATGGAATTTAAAACAAATATTATTGAATAAAATAATAATAATTCCCATATTTACAATCATTGTAATTGTTCTAGCCAGTTTTTCATCAAATGAACCAATAGAAAAAAAGAATATAGTATTTCATGCAACACTTGCAGATCCCAAAGTATACGTTGATGGAGTATATACTGCGACTTTTACAATTGAGAGTGGCGAATATTTTTTTCGCTTTGTTCCAAATGGTAGTAGTCCAAAAGTTTTGTCAATTACATTAAATGGAAATTCGTTTGAATATGCTGAAGATTTTAAACGAATTGGAACACAACATCAAACTGGAATATCAGAATATTATACATGGGATTATGATGGGAAGAGAAATATTACAATTTCAGAAATGCAAACTCTTTCAATTACAATTAATCCAAATAGTGAAACAACAGGTTCGGTATCTGTAGATATTTTAGAAAATTAAAAAGGCGTATACCCCTTTGCTACAGAACTTTGAGAGATTTCCTCTATTTGTCAGTCGTTTAACGTCTGATTACCTTTTTCGTTCTGCGGGGCTACGCAAGTTCAGTCGATAGGAAGTATATCTTTCGACATTAATTACTATAATAACTTTAAGTATTTAACATTTAGTATGAAAATTTGCATAAAAACAATAATTTTTGTATAATTTTTAATATTTATACTATTAGCTAATGGAACTATAAATTACTAAATCCATAAACTCAAAGATTATTGAAATTGTCTGCTGGAATTGCCTAGTTACTAACGAAAGCCGAAGCATATGATTATCCATGTGAATTGTTTTATACATTTCCTCTCTTTCTAAACATTAGGGCATGGCTTTCGTTAAAGAAGAATTACAATCAAAAGATGCGGGCATGTATCCATACGAGACTATTCTCTCAATGCTATCTTTATCCTTTCATTAGGATTGTTCGCAGTTATCAGACGAGGCCTTGTCCCTCATAAATTCTAACGCGACTTGCAGTCCAACGCTAGGTATCGATGTCAAAATATGCACATCATGATTTCCAATCACCATACGACGTATCATGGAATCTATTTTTGCAACCTCTTTTTTGTGAAATCCCATGCTTTGCAGATGCGAGTCTATTCTGTAACTTTTCAGATTTCCAAGTGGCTCGTATGTGTTGAGGAGAAGGATGTCGCTTTAATATGGATTCCCTTCTGTAGTGTAATGCCATGTATGGAATTCTTCATCTTTACAATAACGCGTATAATCTTGTGTCGATGTCTTACAAGCTGTCTGTATTACACAATAGTATGATCTGACACAAATAATTCTGCAATACCTTCCTCGTAACAGATTTGCAAGTTGATACACATCAATGTTATCGGTCTTTTTGAGGGATGCGGCAATTATCTTTGTGTTGTATGGATTTGATAATACAACATCAAGATGTAATTTGCCTGTCATGTGTCTGTACAAACCATACCAGACAGATGATGACTCTAAAACATATTTTGCGTTCTTTGGAATTTTGGATGTAATTTTGCTAATAGCAGAAAAATCACTGGAAATCTTTTTGTTAAATAATAATTTGCCAATCTCATCTACTGCTGCCACCTGTACAGAGTTCTTGTGAACATCCAATCCTACAAACATCAAATATTTTTTTTCAGGAAGGGTAGTGTGTTTGTTTGCATTTCTTACTTTCTTGATACGAATGCAAGTACCATCTAATTTCCTAGCTGATTTTGGCACATATGGTTATAGTTACTAATATAAAAAAAATTGGTGATTATGTACCCGAGACTTGGACATAATGATTTACAAAAATAATTTCCAATATCTCTCTAGCAATACAGCATTCTCTTTACAATTCTTGGATTCTCTGTCCTAATTGCACAGTTGTAGTATACTATCAACTGATACACAAGAACACAAACCAACACAAATGATTTGACATTGTGCAATCCCTTTACAGGCAATACTCTGATGTCAAAAATATCTTTGAGATACTCAAATAGAGGTTCAATTGAGACTTTTCTATCTGCATACAGCTCTTGACTAATTACAGAATTATAAAACTCTACGAGTTTTATTCCCTCTGGTGGCGTATGCGGGTATTGTTTTATTGGAGTAATTAGTCTCAGATTTTTCTTGTTGCTAAATTGATGCAGTGAACCATTGTCATATGCAGGATCTGCTAAAATATTCTCAACTAATCCTGCAAGAGATTCAGTTAGCATTTCATACATCTTGTTGTCCTGAACATTTGCAGTACTAACATTGGCAGACAATGGTACTGATAATTTTCCAGTACTGCAACTCATGTGTAGTTTATATCCAAATATCCAACCCTTTGGTTGAAAAAGTCAAAGGCATCAGTATCAATTCCTGAGATTGGAATTCCATTCTTTTTCATATCTGATTTGTGCCATACTGGATCCTGCAGCTTTTAGCATGGAACTATCCACTGATGCAGATATGTCGTCGACTAGTTTCTCTGATACAAACAGGCTTTCCATTGTCCCAACGATATCACCAATTGGCAGAACTTGGAATCACCTGTCAATTGTTCTTCTATTTGGGATTTTGAGTTAATCTGCAAACCTTGAACAATTTATCATCAGTACCTCTAGTCGAAAGGAAATGATATAATGTGTTATTGCTTGGAATTCTCATCCATGACTTTATGATAAACAGCTGTACCATCAGAATTGTAGAGTACACGTACGGTCTTACCAGGTTTCAGTATCTCCTCATACAAAGACAACAGTCCCACCAAATGTAACACACCAATAAGGAATGATTATACCTTATGTTGTTGGGGATTTTTAGAACAGGAAGTTGCAATGAAATGATATTGTACAGATCCTTAGCTTTTTCTATTTGAATAATTTGAGAATTGACTCAAAAATTAGAATTAGTTATGCCCAAGTCTCATATAATTAAAGAACTGTCAAAAGAATTTGAATCTAAAGGAAGAAAAGAGGAATTAAAACAATTTACCGAATAGATATGCATATTTCATCAATTTTACGACTAAAATTAAACATAATTCTTACATTATGAACATATCAAAGAGAATTCTATGGAATTAAATACATCACAGCAATTAGCAGTAAAACATTCAGATTCACCATTACTAATTGTTGCAGGTCCAGGCAGTGGAAAAACCAGAGTGATCATTGAAAGAATTCTTCATCTAGTAAATTCAGGAATAAAGCCATCAGAAATTCTTTGTCTCACTTTTACCAAAAAAGCAACTGAAGAAATGGCTCAAAGGTTAGAAAGTCAAGACATTACAGATGTAGAAACTAGTACTTTTCACTCTTTTGCAAAATCAGTTCTAGAAGACAATGTACTAGAATCAGGAATAAACATTTCATCAGGTGTAATCAAAAGATCTGCTCAACTAGCATGGGGTCTTAAAAATATTGATTCATTTAATTTTCAACATGTTACAATAGGAAATAATGCTGAAGATTTAATCCGAGCAATCATTGATGGGATAAGAACATTCAAAGATGAATTAATCTCGCCGGAATCTCTAAACAAATACCTTGATTCAAAAAATTCTCAAGAATTAGATGATGAAGAGCAAGATTTGATAAATAGATTAAGTGATTTGTGTAGTGTTTATGTAAAATATCAAGAGTTCTGGGGTGCCAAAAGTGTGATTGATTTTAATGATATTATAGTTGAGACAGTTAACCTTGTTAAATCAAAACCATTGGTTCAGCAAAAACTACAAAAAAAATACAAACACATTCTAGTTGATGAATTTCAAGATAACAACTTTGCACAACTAAAACTAGTCAAACTAATTTCAGATAATGGGAATGTAACGGCAGTAGGTGATGATGATCAATCCATATTTCGATTCCAAGGAGCATATATGAAAAATTTTGATGATTTTGAAGAATATTTTAAGAATACAAAAATTATAAATCTTGATCAAAATTATCGTAGTACACAAAATATTGTAAATCTAGCAAGCACTCTAGTTTCAAATATTGAAGAGCGTCAAACAAAGAAATTATTTTCTAAAAACATTGAAGGCGAGAAAATCAAAGTATGTGCATGTTCTGATGAAAACGCCGAAGTTGAATATGTTGTAAAAAATATAAAAAAACTACTTGGAAAACCAATAGTTCGAGAAGATGGAATTGAAGGGACAATATCATATGGAGATATTGCAATTCTTGCTAGGAGTCGAAAATCAGGCGTAAAATTTGTCAAATCTCTCAAAGCTCATGGATTACCTGCAGATTTTGTAGGTTCTGATAATCTCTTTGCAACCCCCATAGTCAAAGATGTGATGGCATATCTTGCTGTGGTAAATTGCCCTGCAAATGCAGGTAGAGAAATTACAAGATTATTAAAAAATCATGGAATAACAGAATACAACATTGCCAAAATTAATCACTATGGTGAGAAAATATCTGATGATGATAATCCAGGAGTGGATTATGTGTTAAAATCCTTGCAAGAAATTGCAAGTCAAGATACTACACAGAAAAAAGAAATTTTAGAATTTGTAGATATTTTATCAAGTTTATCTAAATTATCAAGAGATAGACCTAGTGACATTATTTATAAAATTTTAATGTCAATTTCTGGATTATACAAAAAATCAATTCAAGATGACTCTATTAAGAATAGAGTAAACCGAATTTTACTCAAAGAAATTTACAATTATGCACTAGAATATGAGACATTATACCCTGATGAAAGTCTTACCGATTTTATTTCCTATCTGAATTATCTATTTAGATTTGATTTGGAACTACCTGAAAAACTAGAAGAAGAAGACAGTATTCTTGTAACTACCATTCACCAAAGTAAAGGAAAAGAATTTCAAATTGTATTTGTAGTTGATGCTGCAAAAGACAAATTACCATTACGTGTAAGAACTAAGAAATTTTATGTGCCAAAAGATTTAGCAGAGGGATTAGTTAGAACTACAGATGAGAAAACACTTCATCTCTTAGATGAAAAACGACTACTCTATGTTGCAATGACTAGAGCCAAAAGTCATCTATACATTACATATGCACAAAACTATGAGAACAGAAAAACCGAAGCCAAACCATCTTCATTCTTGGAAGAATTAAAGTTTAAGGAAAATGAATTAATTGAATTTGAAGAATTTACATCAACTACAGATGTACAGCTAGCACAAGGTGATCATCTAGAACAATTAAAACAAGAACATCAAGAAATTGCAGTTAATTCAATTAATCAAATGAATCTCAAAACAGCAATCCAGAAAATTATTGATTTGGCAAAAATCAAACATTTTGAGGAATTCAAGAGTTTAGATGATTTTGATCCTGCAAAAATCCTTGAAATCACGCCTGAAAATTCTCATATTGACTCTGAATTATATCAAAAATCAATACCTCTAATCAAAAAAGAAAACTTTCGACTCAGTCCATCAAAAATTCAAACCTACGAGGAATGTCCTTTGCAATTTAAATTCCAGCATGTGTTGAGAGTCCCTACTCCTTCAAAGCCATACTTTGGGGTGGGTACTGCAATACACATAGTAGCAGAAAATATGACCAAAATGCAAAAAGAGGGCAAAGTTCCTACTGAAAAAATAGCACTTGAAATTTTAGATAAACAGTGGGATACATCATCTTATAGAAATCAAAGAACCAAAGAGACTCAAGATAAAGACAAATCAAAAGAGATGGTAAAGACATATCTTGAGTGGGCAGAAAAAAATCCTAACACTCCAGTTGATGTAGAGTCGAAATTCAAAATCAAACTAAATAATGTAACAATTTCAGGTAAAATTGACAGAGTGGATATGACTCCAGATGGAGAATATGAAGTAATTGATTTTAAAACAGGTTATGCATACAAGACAAAAAATACAATCAAAGAAGATGTTCAGATGAATATCTATGCTTTGGGAACAGAGAAACTCTATGGGAAACTACCAAAGAAAACATCTTTGTTTTACATAAAGGACAACAAACTAGTACCTCATTTTATCGAGGAAGAAAAATTAAATGAATTCAAAAAAAGCCTAAGTGGCAAGATTGAATCAATTTTTAATGAAGAGTTTGATGCAAAACCAGAGTTTAGAAAATGTGGTAGATGTGATTATGCCTCAATTTGTGATGCAAAGGAAAATGGAAATTAAGATGATGAATAAACAAAATCAAAAATATTTTGTCTTAGAAGATGAAAAAGAACTTCAAAATGCCACTAAAAATATTTTTAGATAATTTAAAAAAACATACAACAGAACGGAATAAAATAATTATTGGATTTCCATGACCTGAAAAAAATGTAGATGATAGTGTTGATTTTATTTCAAAAGATAATCTATGGTGGTACACATATGATCTTCCTGAAGTATCTGTACCTAGATTTTGGAATTGTTTTGGAATCGATGAACCAAATTGGGGCAAAAATAATAACATTGTTCTAGACATTAATCCCTCAATGAAAGGAATCAACAGACAATGTGATAGGGCATTTGTCAAAGATAGTGTGACAATAATATTTTCATTTGCCATGGCGGAAAATTAGGAGGAAGAAATACTCCATTAGGTTTTGATAAAGTATATCCTAATGCAGAAAAATGGATTCTTGTAGATGACGGTAGGAATGAATTAAGAAAACTAATTATAATTTCAAATATTACAAGCCAAGAACTTCCTGAATAACTACCAGATTATGTAAAAATGTTGGAGAATTCAAATCAGGAAAATTGTCGCCTGAAAAAGTTCCTTATCATTTACTATTTAGACACAAATCTAAAAATAATCCATATGAGGATGATCCTAGTGGAAAAATTTATCATTTTCCTCATAATCCAAATTACAAAAAAGTGGTAGAAAAAGCAAAAGCAGTTTGGTATGACAAAATAGATGGAACGCATTATTTCTGGGGGTATGGAACTATTTCCAAAGTAGATACTGGATTAGATGGAAATTTTGAGGCAAATTTTGAAGATTATAAACTATTTGGAAAAGAAGAATCAATCAAGAGGCAAGGAAAATATCGCAAAAAAGCAACCTCTTGAAATTGAAAAAATGATAAAGAATAGACTATGATTTAATGTTCAGCATTCAATTTTAGAAATTGTTCCACAAAATTAGACAATAGTTTGTTTTCTTTGTTGTTTATCTACAATATTATATCCTATTTTTTTAATGATAGTTTCTAAAACCATATACAAATCACTATTTTTTTTATAATTTTGTGAATATGGTCCTACTGTGGTTCGTTTTCCTCTTGCAAGTTGATATCCTTTATGAGCAGTTTCTTTTTCAATAATTCCAATACAATTTCCTCCATTTTCTTTAATGGCAGAAAAACATGGAATATCACTAGGTCCATCTCCTAAATAGATCATGTACTCAAAAGGAACTCTACGATTTTCTTTTGAAATTGAATCATTTACACTATAAGGAGATTTTCTTAAAACATCACCAGTGATACCTTTGTTAATTGCATAGAGAAATTTTGTTTTTTCTGTAAATGTGACACTGGATTTGATTCCAGTAATTTTTTTATTTTTAGGATCTTCTAAGAACCTACCTGCAAAAATATCATCAAATTGTTTATTCAATGAACTTCCTTTAATGATGTCCTCAATACCAGATGAGATGATATATGATTCTAATTTTATTCCTACATCAACAAAATCACTATTTTTACTGATAGTTTTTTTTAATTCAGGAATAAATTTTGTAACTCCTTCGTATGGTTTGATATTTTTTCCAAAATCAGCTAATTTTCTATTTGTATTTTGCTTTATTTTCCCCGTTTTCATCATATCTACAATCGCTGTCATCCAAGCGATTGGAGGATCCCAACCTTGTTTCACTTGTTTTGAAATGTTCTTATTCCAAAAAGATTTGATATCAATTCCGTTATTTTCTAAAAGTAAACTAGTAGTATCAGGCGCTAAAGTATCATCACAATCACAAATAATTGCTATTGTATTTTGCATATGATCTCTATAAGTTAAGAGAATAAAAAAGATGATTAGTTTACAGGCTCCAAAGTGAAGATAGTTACGGTTCTTGGATAATCATCTTACTCACGCTGTTTTTCACCGCCATCATCTGCTTTTACTACTTTGACTATTCCAATATACTTGTAATTGCTATTTTGATTGTCTTGCCAAAACAAATGTATTTTTTGTCCTTTTGATGCTGCATTTTTTAATCCAGAATTATTGGCATTGGCATAACTTTGATCACCAGATAATCCTTGACCAGTATTATCGGTAAAGTCCATCTTTTTCTATTCTATCATCATAAGTATTGATATTACTCTTATTTTTAATGATGACTCAATAATTTCCTTCTTTGTTATGACTTATTCCCCATTGTAGATGCCCAATTTGTTTTCGAATGAATCCTTGTTCATAATATTTTTCTTTTTCAAAAGGAAATGATGATGAATAAGATTAATTAAGATTAATTTGAATTACTTTTCTCATTAATAGATAAATCAATATCAGCATTACACATGCATTTATTTTTTCTAGTCAAGCTAGAACTACATGTTGGGCAAAATTTCAATAAAGAAAAATAGTTTATCCAATATTTTAATATGATCTTATTTGTCTTTTTTACTTGTGAAAACATATTGTATTGTGAAAAATCAAATACAAATTAACTGGTTAAAACAAATTTAATTATTATCTGAAATTTTTGCAGTAATACTTCCAAACAAGTATTTTGAAGAGATATGCAAAATAGTATTGTGTTTTGCATTAGAGGATGCATTTGGACTATAGGTATATAGCGAGAATTACAAGTTTGTGAGTTATTTCTCAGATGTTACAATTTATTTATTACTACTTATCTTTAGATAAAATCAACTGATTCAGTTTCTTGGAATTATTTAGTTCACAAACTTTGTCTTTTCACTATACAATTCTTACAGTAGATGTGAAAAATCAATAAAATGAATTCACATGAATTTAATACAACTCTAAAGGAGAAAAACTGATGAAAGATAGAAAATCCAAGGCAAAATTAATCATGCTTTTAGGAATTATTTGGATAGTAATTACATTGCCATTGCCTTGGATAGTAAATAATCCTGAAGTATCAGAAACACAATTCAATACACTACTTGCCATCATAGGAGTAATGTCAATTCCATTCATTGTTCTAGGAGTTGTCTGGACACTAAAACCAGAACTTACAACTTAGGTATTTCAATTGAAAGATATTCCAATTTCTCATAAGATTCCAGAACTGGATGTTGCAATCCAGGCTGCAAAAGAGGCGGGAGATGGAATTTTGGAGATTTACAATAGTGATTATAAAACATCTATAAAAAATGATGATTCCCCAGTAACAGATGCAGATTTAAAGAGTAATGAAATTATTAAAAGAATTTTATCTCAAACAAAACATCAGATTCTATCTGAGGAGGATAAAGATGATCTAAGTAGGTTGTCACAAGATACAATTTGGATTGTAGATCCCTTGGATGGAACTTCGGATTTCATTGATAAAACCGGAGAATTTACAGTGATGATTGCATTAATCAAAAACAATAAACCAATTCTAGGAGTAATTAGCTGGCCTACAGAAAAAACATTGTTTGCTGCACAAAAAGAAAATGGGGCGTTTAGATTTTCAAATGGTAAATGGAATAAAATTTCTGTAACTCAGATTTCAGAAATTTCTAAATGCAGAACTATTGGTTCAAGACATCATTTATCAGACAGAGAAAAATTATTTATTAAAAAATTAGGTATTGAAAATTTTGCAAGTATTGGAAGTTCATTAAAAGTTGGAAAGATTAGTTCGGGAGAAGCTGAAGCATACATTACAACTACAAATAAAATGAAAGAGTGGGATTCGGCTGCTTCATATTGTATAATTTCAGAAGCTGGTGGAAAAATGACTGACATGTCAGGAAACGATATTACATATAACAATAAAGATGTGTGTCATCAAAATGGAATTTTAGTAACAAATGGATTAGTTCATGATAAAATAGTTGAAGAATTTAAAAAATTAGAGTAGGTTTCTTCCTTTGAGGAAATCCTTTACTTTGTTTGCACTATCTGAAAGTGAGTTATATTCTGTATCAACTACTAAATCTGCTTTTTCTGGAGCCTCATAAGGATCATCGATTCCTGTAAATCCTTTGATTTCTCCTTTTCTTGCTTTAGCATACATACCTTTAACATCTCTTTCTTCACATTTTTCAAGTGAGCATTTTACATAACATTCTGCAAACTGATTACCTACATCAATAATCTCTCTAGCATTTTCTCTGTTCTCAAGATATGGAGATACAAGAGACACTGCACTTGGAACATCGTGTTTTAACAAGAGCTTTGCCAAATGAGCGACTTTTTTGTTGTGTTCATCACGTCCAGCTTTTGAGAAATCTTTTGGAGATAACCATTCTCTTAGTTCATCACCATCAAGCATTGCCAAGTTTGGAATATCTTTTTGTAAATCTTTTACGATTGTAGTCTTTCCTGAACAAGGAAGACCAGTCATCCAAAGAATGAAAGGTTTCATGAACAAAAATATCTGAATAACCCATAAAGAGCTTACGCTAATTTTTGGCCCAAGGTTGTTTTTCTAAATAGTCAATCTCAGCAATCATTTCATCGACTTTTTTTACTATAGCAAAAACTGAACGATACTGTTCATACATTTCAATTTCTTCTTCTTTAGATAGAATATTTGTTTCTGCATCATCGAAAAATTTGTTTTCTTTGTTAAGATGATCATTTAGAAACACACCATAAGTTCTCAAATATCTTGATACAGACTCTTGTGCATCTTCTCCACCTTTCCATCTTTTAAGATGGTGAAATATTTGTCGTGCTATGTTTCTTCCAAATTCGTGTTCAATCATGAATTTTCTAATTTCTTCTTTTAATGTATCATAACTTGCAACACATGGAAAATACGAATCTTCTTCTCTAGAATGATGAATAGCATCAACAAATTCTGAAATTACTATAGCAATTTTTGTTAAATCTGGAAAAGGTATTTTGGTGCCTTTGTATAATTCATCAGCACATTTTGATACTAATTTTTCTAAACGACGAATTTGATCATGATCAGCACGAAGTTGGTTTGTGGCGCTCATAATATTTGACTAGAATGTGTTATTTAAAAATCAGTTAGAGCCTAAAAATTCTGAATTATCGAGTTTAACTTTTATCCAGATGGATTTACATTCAGTCATAAATGAATCTCATAATATTATCTATTTTGAATTTGTTTAGAGGGCAAACAGAAAATACACCTTCATTATTTAGTTTTGATACAAGTGTAGTTTCTAATAAAATTACAGAATTACAAAATTCTATCGGAACATTGTCTATTCAAAATGGACCTATCGCTGAAGCTCATGTCATTTTGCTTGCTGCGGGAGTAGTAATTTTTCTTGGAGTGGCAGGTGAAGCATTCTTCAAAAAAACCGGCATTCCAGATGTTGCATTTTTAATGATTCTTGGTGTAATTATTGGACCGGTATTTGGAATCATCCAACCTGAAGCTGTAATTCAAGTAGTTCCATACTTTGCTGCTCTTGCGTTAATTATAATCATGTTTGATGGAGGTCTAAATCTAGATATCAAACATGTTATCAAAACTGCACATTTTTCAGTTACACTTGCAGTTCTTGGTTTTATTTTATCCGTTGTTATGATTACTCTTGCAGCTCATTTTGGATTAGGATGGTTGTGGTTAGAAAGTATTCTGTTGGGATCAATTGTAGGTGGAAGCAGTTCAGCAATTGTGTTTGGATTAGTGAGAAATGTCAAAATTTCAGAAGAAACAAAATCAATGCTAAGTTTTGAATCTGCTTTAACTGATATCTTAGCGACAATTATTGCATTCATTCTATTTGAAGCAGTTTTAGCTGGACATTTTGATATTCAAACTCTACAAGAAACCATTGGAAGAGCAATTGTTGTTGGTTTAGTTCTTGGATTCGGAGTAGGAATTCCATGGATGTATGTATCTACAAAGCTTGGCAATGCCCAACATGCCTACATGCTCACATTGGGAGTCTTGTTTGTTTTGTTCTTTCTAGCAAACTCATTTGGAGAATCAGGAGCATTAACAGCATTAGTATTCGGTTTGATGATTGGAAACAAAAATCATCTTTCACGTGTACTTAGATTCAAACTTCCAAGGATCGAGACTGATGATCCTACACATAATCAATTGACATTCTTAGTCAGATCATTTTTCTTTGTATTTGTAGGATTAATGGCTAGTTTTGGACAGATAGAATATCTTGTATTTGGAGTGTTGATAACAATTGCAGTTTATTTTGGAAGAGTGTTTGTTGGAAAGATAACATTAACAAAAAGATTTTCACTTTTGGATAGAGCAGTAACAAATTCTATGATACCACGAGGTTTAGCAGCTGCAGTTCTTGCAACATATCCAATTACCATGGGATTGCCAAATGCAGATGCATATCCACAATTGATATTTTTTATTATTTTATCATCAGTGATTATTACAACAATTGGATTAGGAAAATCAAAGAAAATTCCACCTCCAGAATCTGTGGAAGGTGGATTTGTTAAACCTCCAGAAGATCCTAAAGATGATTCAGGTATAACAGAAGAAATATCTGGAGATTTAGTTGATTCTATTGAAGGTGGATTTGTTAAAGAAAAATCTGATCAATCCTGATTGTATATTTATGAAAATTATTGTTACAGTTCTCAAGTGATTCTTTGAGACCTTTATGTCTATTTCTGAGTCACTTCAGTCACGTTTGTTACTTCTACCATATCTTACTGAGTTTTATCCCACTAATTTTAACATGGGATATGTACAATACTGTTGCAGCTAATCCCATTGGATTTTTTCCTGCAGAGACTTTATTTTCTTGAGATATCTTCAATATTTTGATAACATGTCGTTTTGTTTTTTCAGCAATCTCAATTCTACTTGCAACATATTGAATAGAATTAGTTTTGATATATTCGAATCAAGTTCTTTAACTAATAATCGATAACATCTTGCAATATCTTTTCTTTTGATATTTGTAGCTTATTCTATAGCCTTTAGAGTTCTAAGTGTAAAAGTATCACAGTATGTAGGCATATATGCAGATACCATTAAAGCAGAAATAAAATGATCTCTAACTAGAGCTTTCTCAAGAGTTTTTCTGGAAATGCAAGCAGTTTTTTCAATTACTGAATCAGAAATTGCAAATTTATCTTTTAGTCTATTTAGTTTACTAAATACCTGTCTAAGATTTCTATCAGTTGATTCATGGATTGTCAATGATGTTGGTGCACCTGCTCGGGCTTTGTTGTTGCCTTCATCTTGTGCAAATGATCTCCATTCTGGACCAGATTCTTGTAGTTTTTCAGTAATACAAACCCACATTTTGAACAAAACGTTTCTCCAGATTCAATAGGCATTAATAATTTCTAAAATAAGTTAGTGTGTTAAAGAACTATAATTGATTTTTTAAAGATGTTAATTGATGGATATTACTTGAAAGATGGAGGAGTGAAATTTTGATAGAATCTATTCCAAAGGTGTTGCTTCTGATATTTCATCATAAAATTTGCCAAAATATCCTAGACAAAACATAAACCCCGACAGATACGAACCTGATTATTCCACAGAATATCGTGAGGATTATTATGTGATTAAGGAATCTATTTGTGACTGTGGGTGCAAGACTGCCATTTATGTCAATGATGTGTTTGGTGAAACACAAATAATTAATCAGAAACAGTGGGAAAAACTACCAAAAAGAACAGAACCTACACAAAAGCAAAAAGACCTAGAAGATGAAATAAAAACAAAAGAACAGGAAGAAGAAAAATTGGGAATATCTCATGCTCGAGATGTGAAAATGTTTGGTATTAATATCAGAGAAACTAAAGTGCCAAAGTTAGATTTTCAACTAGGATAAAATTTTGGCATAATCTCGGATATTCGTGTTCCACTATTGCCATCTTTATCTATGAAAAATATTTTTTTAAATGCAGCATCTTCCTTATCTACTATTTTCCAGTTTTTATCAAGATAGATTGCATCATCTATTGGTTCATCATCCATTATCTAAATATTTCATTATACGCTTTTAAAGTTTGTTTTATTGATTGAATATATTTTTCATTATATTCATTGAATAATTGGATTTTGTTTTGAGCCAATGCCATCGCACCAGGTCTACTATTGATATGATTTTCAGCAATTTTCTGTTCATCTAAGAGTTTTTCAAGACTATTTTTTGAAAGGGTTTCTAATTCGGCTAACAAAGATGTAAATTCTTTTTCAAGATTATGTTTGGTATCAGGAAGTGCAGGTGGAATAGCACCAATAATTTCTTTAGTGGTAATGTTTCCAAATACTTTCTTGTCCAGTTCAAGCAATAATAAAAAATCAAATTAGTAATATAAATTTCATTTTAGAAATAATTCAAAAAGTAGAATACTGAATAGCCAATGTTTTATCTTTAGAGAGTTCATTATTACTTTGTGACTTATTGGATAGGTGAATGTGAAGAGTGCAAGGCTGTAATTCCAACTGAAATTGGCAGAATGCTGTTAGGACAAAAAAGATGTAATTATTGTGAAATATTTAGGGAATTTGATGGAATGATTTATCCATGCTATAATAGGCAGTTAGAATGTTTACCAAGAAGTAGAAAAGAAAAGTTACATGGCTGAAATTATCAGATAAGATCATCATGCCTAAAAGTCAAAGTTCTATTTATATGAAATCAATACAAGTATAGTTATGACGATTCCTACGGATGTAGAAGAATTTGTTGAAAAACATATCAAATTAATGATTTCTCAGACTGAAACATATTTGCCATTTATTAGAGTAGCATTTCCATATTCAAATAATGTTGCAGATGGAGTATACAACCTAATTATTGGTAGTGCATTATCTGTATTTGTAAATCAATTTGCAATGAAAATGAAATATCCTACTGCAAATGATTTTGCAGACTTTGGAAAAATTGCATTAAAATATAGAGATCAAGTTGATCAATTTTTTAAATAATTAAGATAGTTCCCCTAAAAAGTGTACAGCATCATTTGTTACTACAACAGTCCTATCTTTTGGAACACGATACAATTTTTTTGAACCATTAGAGGACTGAACAATAAGTTTTGAAAATGGATCTTTAAGAGATTTGTAAAGAATTCCTTTATCTCCTACTGATTGAGACCAATGATTTCCTTGTACAAAAGAAATTGTTTGAAACTTTACAACTTGATATGAATAGACCATTTCTAATTAATTATTGATAATTGTACTCATTAATGACTTTCCTCCAATTAATGCTGCGATTGACAACCCAACGTTAGCTAGTATATTAATGGCAAGTGTACCATAATGATTATTCTCTAATAGAGTAGTTGAATCAAGTGCAAATGATGACATGGTGGTAAGTGATCCACAAAATCCTACTGCGGCAAACAAAGAATATCTTACATCAAGATGCCAATGCTGTGAAAGCACAACAAATGCACCAAGAATAAAGGCACCAAGAATATTGATTATCAAAACATTCACGGGTAATGTATTGAATAGTAATGGCGATTCAGTTACTTTGTATCTCAGAAAAGATCCTAGTACTGATCCAATTGCAAGGAAAACAAATTCAAGACCTTTCATATATTCAATGAATATTATGACATTATTAGTGCTATTTACCTTGAATTTAGATCTGATTTGTACCTAATTCTGTTTTAAATGAGGAAAGATGCCTCTATGATTTTTATAGGTTCGATAATTTTTTCAGACTGAATGACATTAAAATTAAGATGTGAGGATTATGGTTTTGAATGTGCTTATATTCTCGACGAAGAAAAAACTGTAGGTTTAATTGAAAAATTAAGAAACCATTTTGAAGAAGAGCATGGAATTGATTATACTGTTGAGGCAGTTACTCAAATGATAACAAATCGTGGACATTCTTTAGAATCTATTAAGAAATAAATCTAAATTATTTTTAATATTTATTATATTGTGTATTATATTGGAATTAAGAATTAGCTTAGCAAAAGTTTTGGGGATTTTTTGTCAAGTTTGATTTTTAATACAAAATTATCTAAATCATATTATTTTTATTTTATAATCATTAGTAATTATCATAGTAAAAAATTATTCAAATTATTATGGTGTCAACTGGATGCTTACAATTACAGAATCTAAAAGAAGTGAAATTGTTTGTACGGAATGCAGTCTTATTTTATTGCAAAATATGGCTGATGCATGATGTCAAAACAATGATTACAACTCAAAAGACTTTATGAGGATGGTATAGTTTAGGCATATAAATTCTGAATAAACTATCAAGTATTTTAATCCAAAAGATCTAGATCGTAGAATCAATTCATGAAACCATGTCAAAGAGTACAAGATAATCCAAAGTTTCCTCTGGAAATCAATTCATGAAAGGTATAGCGACGATCAAAAGTTCGTGAACTAAATAATTTCAAAAAACTCGAAATCAGTTGATCTTACCTTATAGGCAAATACGAATAAACAAATTAAAACACCTAAAAAATAACTCACAAACTTATGCTTCTCGCTATATATCATAAATGGTGAAAAAATTAATTAAAAAAAGTTTGCAATAGAATCTAGTATGATTGACGTCACAATTAGAAACAGAGTTATTTTGGTTAGGAAAACGTTAAATTTTGTTGAGTAGATATCTCAAAATAATCCTACACATTTAGGGTAGGAGGAAATATTTTTTCAAATATTATTTCTTTTAATTGATTTACCAATTCCATGATGATACGAACTTGTTCTAATGTAATTTCTTTAAGATCTTGTACGGAACTATGAAGTTCAGAAATTTCATCTTGTAGTCTTAGGTTATCATTTTTTAGAGAAGATATCTGACTTTGGAGATTAGTGTTTTGTTGTTTAAGTTTATGATTATCTTCAGTTAATCGTTGTATTTTTTCTGAATTAGATTCTTCTGGAAATGGTTCTGGTACAGGTGTAGGATTTGGCATTATGATAGGTTCTGGTACAGGACTAGGTTCAGGGATTTGTGGAGGTTCTGGTTCTTGTTCTGTTTCAAATGCTAATGTAATCTGTAAAAAACTAACAAATCCAAGTATTGCAATTATACTAAAAAGAATGACAGATTTCATATTATGATTTCACAATAATGTTATATTATTTTTGTATATGAATATGATTATTAATTTTAAGAACGAAAAAGAAGATTATTTGTAAAAATCAGGCTCTTGACTTCTTTTTTGTTTTGGGAGATCTTCCATCACAGCTTGAACTACTTCATTATGATTATATGTTAGATGTCTGAGAAATTTTGCAGATTCATCTGCTCTAGTTTTATCATCTGCAAATAACATTTCAGGGCTGCTTAGCTCAGTCATCATTGTGTTGCATTCTTTGCAAGGTTCAAAGTCAAGATAGAGTTTCATAATTTTACGTCATTTTCCTTACTATTTAGACTATTTTATGGATTGGGTATGGGTGTCTCTTTCTTTTTAGGTCTTACCTTATCCACAGCATCAGTTAGATCCCATTGGGTGATTTGGATCTCCTTCACATTCTTGGATTTTGCGCCAACGTATCTCTTCAAAGCAGCAGTCGCCGCTCGATTTGTTACTGCTGTAATCTCGGCACCACTGAAATCTTTAGTTAGATTTACCAGTTCAGAGATTTTCACATCGTTTCCAAGTGGTTTGTTCTTTGTATGAATTTCAAAGATATGTTGTCGTCCTTTTTCATCAGGATTTGGAACCTTGATTATTCTATCAAATCTACCGGGTCTTAGAAGTGCTTCATCAACAATATCTAGTCGGTTTGTAGCTCCAATTATCAAAACGTTGTGTAGTTCTTCTAATCCATCAATTTCTGTTAAAATTTGAGATACTACATTTTCTGTAACATGAGATTCAGTACCTCCACTACCTCTTCTTGGAACAAGTGCATCAACTTCATCTAAGAAAATAATACATGGTGCTACTTGTCGTGCTTTTCTAAAGATTTCACGAATTCCTTTTTCAGATTCTCCAACCCATTTTGAGAGCAATTCAGGACCTTTAATGCTGATAAAATTCGATTCTGTCATTTTTGCAAGAGCTTTTGCAATTAGAGTTTTACCAGTACCGGGAGGACCATAAAGCAAAATTCCTTTTGGCGTTTCTACGTCAACATAATCATATGCATCTTTGTATTTGATTGGCCATTCAACTGCTTCCTTGAGTTCTTCTTTTAATTCATCTAAACCGCCAACGTCATCCCAACTTGTGTTTGGGATTTGAACTTGAACTTCTCTAAGTGCACTTGGTCGAACTTCTTTTAATGCATCTCTAAAATCTTCATCAGTAATTTGGATTTTTTGAAGAATTTCTGATGAAATTTTTTCTTCGTCAAGATCAATTTCAGGAAGAATTCTACGAAGTGAGCTCATTGCAGCCTCTTTGGATAATACTTCTAAATCAGCTCCTACAAATCCATGTGTTGTTTTTGATATTTGTTTCAAATCTACTTTCTCATCAATTGGCATACCACGTGTATGAATAGAAAGAATATCAAATCGTCCTCCATCGTCTGGAATTCCAATTTCTATTTCTCTATCAAATCTACCTGGTCTTCGTAGTGCAGGATCAATTGAATCAGGTCTGTTAGTAGCTGCAATAACTACAACTTTTCCTCTTGATTTCATACCATCCATTAGAGTCAACAATTGTGAAACGACTCTTTTCTCTAGCTCACCTGATACTTCATCTCTTTTGGGGGCAATAGAATCAATCTCATCTATGAAAATTATACTGGGAGAATTCTCTTCTGCCTGAGTAAAGATTTCTCTGATTCTTTCTTCACTTTCTCCATAATGCTTTCCCATTATTTCTGGCCCGCTAAGTGAAATAAAATGAGCATTTGTTTCACCAGCAACTGCTTTTGCAAGTAGTGTTTTCCCAGTACCGGGAGGACCATACAATAAAACACCTTTTGGTGCCTCTACACCTATTTTATCAAATAATTCAGGATGCCTCATTGGCAATTCCACCATTTCACGAATTTTTTGAACTTCATTTTTTAGACCACCAAGTTCATCATATGTGATTCTTGGAACAGCCGAATCAATCGCTTTAGTCATAACTCCAAGTTTGAACACAGTATTTTCTGTTACAATTACAGGTTTTGATGGCTTTGTACTTGTTATAACAAACTGAACTCTACCTCCCATCTGGGTATTAAGAGAAATAGAATCACCAGTTGTAAACACATGATTAAGATAATTGTAAATCATATATTCTTGCAATCCTTCTGCAGCAATCTTTTCAGTAGGTGACAAAATTATTTGTTCGGCAGTTATTGCTTCTACCGTTTTTAATGAAATTTTATCCCCAATTCCAGCTCCAATATTTTGTCTTGTCATTCCATCTATTTTGATAATACCTAAACCATATTCTTCAGATGCACCTGGCCAAAGTTTTACATGTGTTTTTTTGTTATACGTTAGTTCTAGTATTTGCCCAGTATTCCAATTTTGATCTTCAATTATTTTAGGATCAATTATTGCTCTACCTCTTCCAACGTGTTGTTGTGGACTTTCATCAATTTTTAAAATTACTTCATTCATATCGTTACCTCAAAAAAATTAACGAGGGGTTTATTCAACCTCCACCGTTTTGCCTTTTGGTTTCTCTTCTTCAATTAATTTGAAGACAATTTGTAAAACTCCATTTTTATAAGAAGCTTTTACAGAGTTTTCATCAACCTTGTGTTGTACAGGAACTTTGGCATGATATTTTTTCTCACCATGTTCTGCTGAAAGTTCTACTGTTTTATTTTCAACAACAATTTTGACATCAGATTTTTCAACTCCCGGCATCTCAGCTATGAGTTTTACTACTTTTTCTTTTTCGTCGACAATTATGTCAACTAATGGTTCTCGTATATCAGAAGTTGGTAAAAGACCCGGTTTGGCATTTCCATACTCCTTTACAACAGGTTTTCCATCAGGGCCAACGGTCATGGTATAACCATAACAATATGAACCAGATTCAGAACCATTTTCCTTGAATTCCTCAAAAATGTCGTCTATATCAAAAAAAGATTTTGACATTTTTTTGAAAATTCTATCAATTTCACTATCGAAGAACATTGTCATATTCACCTATTTTATGTAATAGGTATTACATTATATAAAGATTAGTAGTATTTAGATAAAATTTTACATAATCCTATTATAACTGACATAATATAATAATCTTAATGAGAGCTTCAAGCATGTCTATACCTGAAGTAGTAAGAGAGATCATCACCAGAAATCGCTCAGTTTATGATTGCATGAAGATGGATTTGATTAACTATACAGCTCTGGCAGTAAAGATCCAACCAGAAATTGAAAAAATCCTAGGAAATTCTGTGAACCTCAATACTGTTGTTGTTGCAATTAAGAGATATGCAGATTCATTTGAAATTAAAGATGAAGTCAAAGAGGAATCAGTTTTGAAAAATGCAAGATTAGCACTAACTGACGGTATAATGGATGTCAAGTTTTCCATGAAGGATTCAAATGAAATGGATCCTATGATAATTTTAGATAAATTCTCCAAAATAACTAACAATTATGATTTTTTCAGAGTTTCTGATTCGTTTAGATTCCTTGCTGAAGATATGGAAGACATTAGAGAAATCTTCAATAATGTGTCAGTAAATGATAATATGTTTAGTACTGGATTAGCAAAAATAAGAATTTCAATACCTAGATCTCAAAATCAATCAGATGTAGTGTCATATGTTGCTGAAGTTTTACATGTAAATGGGATAGAATTGGTTAATGCATTTTTCAGTCAGGATAATATAATAATAATTTTAAATGAAAGAGATTCATCCAGAGCTTATGATATTTTACATTCAGATATCATGAGAACCTAAATGAAGGTTATTCTTATAGCCAACTCATCCCAATACTCTCCAATACATCAGAATTGGTGCCAAGTAAACGGGTCCCAAATAATTCTTGCAATTCTTTTCATATCTTATTGCTGTTCTTGCAGAATCCACACTTGAGTTATGCAAAGAATCTCTCCACAACATAACGAATCTTGTTATATTTTTTTGTATGATCTATTTTTTGTTGCTCCATCATTATTTTTTCTAAATGGAATACATGGATTGATGTTTCTGTTTCTCAAATGATTTCTAATTGATTTTGCATCACAAATTTCGTCTGCATAAACTGAAACAATTTTCCTCATCATTTACAAAATCAGAAATGTTTTCTTTTTCATCAATTCCATATTTTGTGAAATTATGAAAATTTGCAGAATCCATTGTAATAGATATTGATAAACCGTTTTGTTCTACTGCAACATGAATTTTTGTGCTTGTAATCTTTTTGAAACCATCTCTTCTTATATCGTTGCCCCTTTTTTGCAGCAGCACTTGAGGAATCAACTGATGCTTTTTTCAGACTAATCTTGTTTGCTTTGTGTGCAGATAACTATAACCATATGTGCCAAAATCAGCTAGGAAATTAGATGGTACTTGCATTCGTATCAAGAAAGTAAGAAATGCAAACAAACACACTACCCTTCCTGAAAAAAAAATATTTGATGTTTGTAGGATTGGATGTTCACAAGAACTCTGTACAGGTGGCAGCAGTAGATGAGATTGGCAAATTATTATTTAACAAAAAGATTTCCAGTGATTTTTCTGCTATTAGCAAAATTACATCCAAAATTCCAAAGAACGCAAAATATGTTTTAGAGTCATCATCTGTCTGGTATGGCCTTTATAGACACATGACAGACAAATTACATCTTGATGTTATACTATCTAATCCATACAACACAAAGATAATAGCATCATCACTCAAAAAGACTGATAAAATTGATGCGTACCATCTTGCAAATTTGCTACGAGGAATACATTGCAGAATCATTTGTGCCAGATCACACAATTGTGCAATACAGACAGCTTGTAAGACATCGACACAAGATTGTGCGCATTATTGTAAAGATGAAGAATTCCATACATGGTATTACACTACAGGAGGGAATCCATATCAAAGCAACACCATTTTCCTCAGAACACATACGTGCACTTGGAAAATTGGAGAGTTATAGAATAGATTCGTACCTACAAAGCATAAAATTTCACAAAAAGGAGGTTGCAAAGATAGATTCCATGATACGTCGCATGGTAAATGATAATCCTGGTGTGTGTATTTTGACATCCACACCTGGAGTTGGACCATACACTGCATTGAGCATATTCTCAGAAATTGCAGAGATTAGTAGATTTTCAAATTCTCACAAGTTATGTGCATATGCAGGGATTGTTCCATCGGTGAGAAATTCTGCAGATACAATACATCACGGAAGAATTACAAAGAGAGGAAGCACCATGCTAAGATGGTTGCTAGTGGAGGCAATTCATGCACATGTTAGATACGCACTAGATAGCGACATTACAAAATTTTATAATCGCATTAAGAAAAAGAGAGGGACCTCAAAGGCAGCAGTTGCTGCTGCATCAAAGTTATTGCGTGTCATTTATTGGATGCTAAAAGAGAGGAGAGAATTTATTCAATGTCATCAATAATTTGTAAAACATTACAGTTAGGAGTTTGGCCGCGTTTTCACATTGAGGATGCATAATACCTCGAAACTATAACCGCGGTTTCACCTAATAAATGGATGAAGATGGTACTGGGGGAGAACCCCGAATGGATATGTGTCTGGTTTCATCTGTGATTGAAAGTATGAGTGTATTAGCGTAAGCTGTAATTAATATGGCAAAAATACCGACAATAGTTAAAAGGGATTCACATGGATATGTGAATAAGAAAGCAAGGAAATCAGATAGCATAAAAAATGAGTCTAGCAGTTCCAAGGTTCGTAAATACTCGGCTCCAAAAAAGATTACAAACAAACAGATTAGGAAGAAACCATTACATATTTGAGAATCTTTTTCCATATTCCCTTTTGCTGGAAATCCTGAAATCTCCTATGTGCGGATGATTTGGAACTGTACTGCACAGGTAGGTCAATCCACCTGCAACCTGTAATTAACACAAACATTATTGGATTGATGGTGATCCTGTCATCGGCTCTAGGTCTGGCCAGTTTTAGCTGGTTTTGGCAAATGTAATTGCAACATATTTCATTGCTTGTTTGTTAGTTCTGTAAATTGCATAGAATTGTTCTAAATGACATTGTTCGTAGATCTAAATGATCATCAAAATTTGCCTAAATGGTTTGTGTTGGGATCAGTTGAGCATATATTCATATAAATTATGAGAAGAGTGTAATTGGTAAAAAACAAGAGAAAAATTGTAATTTTAGGTGGGGGTTTTGCAGGAGTAAAATGTGCTAGAGAATTAGAATTAGAATTTGGGGATGATCCTGAAATTGAATTGGTCATGGTAAGTGAAGATAATTTTCTTTTATTTACTCCGATGTTGCCACAAGTTGCTTCTGGAATGATCGAAACTAGACATATTATTTTACCAATTAGAACAGTTTGTAAAAAAATAAAATTCTATGAAAGTAGAATTAAAAATATTGATCCATATGGAAAGCTTGTAACGTTATGGGGAACTAGGGACAAAAGAAGTATTTCAATACATTATGATTTCTTAGTTGTTGCATTAGGTAGTGAGACTAACTTTTTTGGAATGGCAGATGTTGAAAAAAATGCATACACCATGAAGACACTCAATGATGCTGTAATGCTAAGGAATCGAGTAATAGATATGCTAGAAAAGGCAGAGAATGAAACAAATCCAATACTAAGAAAGAGTTTCTTGAATTTTGTTGTCGTGGGAGGAGGATTTGCGGGTATTGAGACAGCGGGAGAATTAATGGATTTTCTTTTAGATGCAAGAAAACACTACCCTACAATTCACAAGGAAGATCTTAAGGTGATTGTGTTGGAGGCTCTAGGTGTGATTTTACCTGGATTTAATCAAAAACTAGCTGATTTTGCAAAAGACAAGATGATAGAGCGTGGAATTGACATCAGATTAAAAACAACTGTTACTAGTTTTGATGGAAACGAAGTTACTACCAAATCATTAGATGAATATCCAAAGGATTCAATTGATTCGTCTAAAATCAATTCAATAATTACAAAGACTTTGATTTGGACTGCAGGGGTTACGCCAGTTAATACGATAAAGAGATCAATGTTTAAGACAGAAAAAGGAAAAGTTGTAGTAAATAATTATTTGGAAGTTTCAGATTTTTCCGGAGTATTTGTGATT
Organism: Candidatus Nitrosopumilus sp.; assembly: GCA_965205675.1. Taxonomy (GTDB): domain Archaea; phylum Thermoproteota; class Nitrososphaeria; order Nitrososphaerales; family Nitrosopumilaceae; genus Nitrosopumilus. The sequence continues at coordinate 37,819 of OZ242186.1, read as the reverse complement.
GGAGATTGTGCATTACATATAGATCCTGAAACACAACGACCGTTACCTCCAACTGCTCAGATCGCAGAAGCTCAAGCAAAAGTTGCTGCTAAAAATTTAACATCGTTGATTAAAAATTCGAAAAAAGAAAAATTCGTTTATCATTCCAAAGGACAGATGGCAATAATTGGAAAAAGATCAGGTATTGCTACCTTTTTGGGAATGAATATTTCAGGATTTTGGGCTTGGTTAATTTGGAGAAATGTATACCTTTCAAAGATTACAACATTCGATAAAAAAATTCGTGTGTTTCTTGATTGGACAATAGATTTGTTCTTTGATAGAGATATTTCCAGACTAAAACTAATGAAACGTGAACCTGAAAAAGAATACAAACTACTTGATGAAGTAGATGATGTTTGGTAGTTATTTTCTAATTTTATAGATAATTATTATAGGTGCTGCAAAATACATTCCAATATTCATCAAAATTATTCCAGTTCCATAGAATAGCATTTCTTCTTCAGAATTAATTTCAGCGTAATTTAGAATTGATAATGTCAATAGCATTGGGGTAATTGATAATTTAACAGCTTCTTTGAAAAGAGGATTTTCACGTTCTAAATCAGCAATTACAGGTGAAAATGAATAGTAGAATTGGTTAAAGCCTGTCATGAATGCAGTTCCAGACTTTGTTGATGAGATTGTATTATCTCGTAGTTCTCTTAATTGTTGAACTTGTGGAGCTAGTTCTGAACCAAATGTAGCTGTTGCAATCAAACATCCACCTACATCCTCCTCTTCAGATAAAAGTTGGAATGAATCAATTGTTTCCTCAAATTTTGGGAGTTGGGAATCAAATTCATCTATTCCATTTGCATATGCAATGATATAGTATTTTTCATTGTAATAAAAAATTACTTCACGGAATTGTACATTAAAGTCTGAACTATTAGAAAAAAATATTCCTTGTGCATCAGTTACAAATGCATCATTTTCATTAATTGTTACTTTATCTTGTGAAATTATTTTTAAGTTTCCAGATTCTTTAATTTCTTTTAACATATCAATTTTTTCAGATATTATTTCATCAAATGTTTTTCCGTTTGTGTTTTGAACTGTTAGTGAAATATTTGGATTCATTATGCCTATTTTTGGCCCAACTGCTACAAAATTAGGGGAATCTTCTGCAGTTTTTTCTCCTTCTTGTAACATCCAACCTTCAGGTATACTGAGTGAAATTTTATGTTCGATACTTTCAAATTTTTGATTACCAATTGGTGGAATTGCAACAGATTCTACACGTTCTGGTTCTTCTAAATCAAGAAGATTTGAAATTTCAGAATGGTTAACTATAGTAGCTTTTACAAGTCTAACTTGTTCAGGATCTAATGGATTATCTCCAGTACCAGTTTCAACTAATGCAATTTTATCTAAAGTTTCTAAACTTTCAGCAGTAACAACTCTACCAAATACAGTGTATTGTTGATCTAGAAAATTAGAGTCTGCATGAACAATAAAAAATTGAGAACCTCCACTGTTAGGATCAGCTGATCTTGCCATAGAAACTATTCCACGATTATGTTTGATTGTGTTAAATTCAGCATCTACGCTTGTACTTGGTCCACCAATTCCCCAAGTGTTTGGATCGCCATCAATTGTATTAGGATCTCCACCTTGAATCATAAATCCTGGAATAATTCTATGGAATAATACACCATCATAAAATCCTGACTCAGTCAAGCCAATAAAATTATCAACATGTTTTGGTGCATCGTTAGGGAAAAATTCTATTATAATAGTTCCAAGATTTGTTTCTAAAACTGCTAATTTATCATCGAATTGAGCAAACGCATTATTTCCAAAACCAATTAACAGTGCTGAAAAAGATAAAATCAAATATGTTTTATTCAATAATTTTCCCCGTAAATGCTCACTTAAAAGCTAATTGTATTAGTTTTTAACAAAGTCTGATAAATGAACTAGTATGGAACCTGATGAAGAGATTCAGGCACATTTAGTTTCAGTTTGGAGAGAATCAAAAAAAATGTTTTCGATTGGTGGTAAAGAAGGCATGTTGGTATTAACTGACAAACATTTAATGTTTGTTCATAAAACAGAATCTAAAATGAATTGGTGGAAAGCTATCACTCAAAGACAAGTAATTAATTTTATCAAATCAAAAAATATAATGATTCGTCATGACGGGTACAACGAAAAAGATTTGATGAATGATAGTGAGGATGATAGAAATATTGAATTACGATTTGATGATATATCCAACATAAGTTTCACGGAGAGAGATTGGGGAAGTTCATTACAGTTAGAATATCAAAAAGATGGAAAAGATGAGAAATTTCAATATTCAATAGCACAAGATTGGGTAAAATATCCTGTAAAAGAGCCTACAAAATACATGAAAGTTGATTGGGAACCTTTTGTGCAATACATTAAAGACAGACAAAAATTTACAAAATAAAATTGAAAGTGTATGCAGTAGGTGTTGGACCTGGTTCTCCAGAATATATAACAGAAATTGTAAGAGAAATAATTCGAAATTGTGATGTTGTTATTGGTTACAAGTATACATTAAAAACAATTGAAGATTTGATAGTTGGAAAAGAAATCTATGAAGTTACTATGAATGATCAAGAAGATTCTTATCAGAAAATTCTTCCAGAACTTGAGGACAAAACATTAGTAATACCATTCACAGGAGATGTAAATTTTTCAGAATCAGAAGTAGTTGATAGATTAATAGAGATTTTTGGAGAAGTTGAAATCATTCCAGGTATTAGTTCAATTCAAGTAGCTGCATCAAGGGCAAAAGTTCCTCTAGATAAATCCAAAGTGATTACTATGCATGTTACAACTCCTATAGAAGATAAAAAATTAGAGCTGCAGAAAGCATTGATTGATGGTTTTAGTGTAGTTTTAGTTCCAAGACCTTGGCCGAAACAACCAGAAAAGCACTTCATGCCTTCTGAAATAGCGATTTATCTTCGAATGCATAATTTTGAAACTCGTAAGATGAAAGTGCATGTGTTTGAAGCAATAACAACTGAAAATGAGACAAGTTTTGAAGGAACGGTGCAAGAATTAGAATTAAAAGAATTTTCTGACTTATCTGTAATGGTGTTTAACCAAGTAAGCCTTGATTCATACATGAATTATAGATGGCAATGGGAAAATTAATTGCCTGTATTTTGTACATCATCAAAGGTAAAGTTATCAGATGTTGTATACTGTCTAACAAATATTCATGACCCAAAATCTTCCAAACTATACTAATTCCTGAAATTTAAACTTGAATCTACAATGTACGTAAATCGAGTTCAGAATAGGGTGACGAATTTTTGTTATTGAGTATAGAACTGTTTGTAAAGTAATCTTTGGTAAAGCAGATAATTTTATTGTGTAAATTATTTTATAGGCATCATCTCATGTTGTGATTCTGTCTGTAAACCCATAAACTAATGGATCTTTACTTTCTTCAATTAATCTTACAAAAAAGCTAATTGATGTATCAGATCTGCTTGAACTTTCAATTTCGCCATAATTCAGATATACTTTCCTTTACGCAAAAATTTATCATCTAAATTAGAAGCCAGACATGTTATCTATTAGCCCTTCTTCTTGTGCTAATTCTATCATGTAAAATTCAAGATACCCTCCAGCTAAAAGAAGGCTTACAACAATTCCAATTTCAATTATTGTTGGTTTGACAAGTGGGGCCAAACCAGTTTTTTTCACAATTGCTTTAATCAAAATAAAACTTCTAGAAATTCCAATAGAATATGCAACTAGTTCCATTAATCCAAATGGAGACAATAAAAGAATCGAAAGTGGAGGAATCTCATTAAGTTGGGGCGCAGTTAGTACTATTGCAGCAAAAGCAAACCCAGTAGACCATGCAGAGAAAAGCCCCCACGCAACACCAAATCCCGGAATAAACATTGGTAGAGCTATGGTTGTATTATGAGTGAATATTCCAAATGCATCAATGTCTAAAACAAGTTCTTCAAATTCTGCCATGAAGGCATTTGCTTCTTCTTCAGTCACTGTAGACATTGAACCTATTTGATATGCAGTTGCAAACAGTCCTAAAAATACAAAAAATGTAATTATTCTAATTTTATTCACATTGCCATACCTCTTGAACATTATTTGAGGGTTGATGTGGGCGCAGATTTAATTAAACCAAATTGTGTTTTTTAATATGAAGAAGGAACTCTCCTTTGCATTAAACTATGCACTAAACAAAGGATTTCAGATTCATCCAGATGCTTTTAAGATTTTAGAAAACATAGATGTAAAAAAATTAGAGAAAATTATCAAAGAAATAATAAGAGAAAAGACTAGACAGAAATTATTTCAGATTAATCAAGATGATTTAGAGACATATCTTGGAATTAAAGAAGATTCATCATTACAAAGTGAAGTCAATGTGTTATCAGATCCAACTGGGAAGATCACATCAGGGGAGGGAGTTAAAGGATACAATGCCTTATTTTCTAGCCGTTTTAACAAGCTCAAACGAATCATTTCAAACAGACCAGAGTCAAAAATGTTAAAATCTGCAGCTTCTCTGAAAAGTACAAAAATTGATGATGATTCGTATGTATGTGGATTAGTTAGTGTTAGAAATTCTGAAAGAAATGTTACTAAGATAGTTTTAGAGGATCCATCAGGCTCATTTGAGGGCATAATTTTTGATAAGGAATTGCAAAAAACTGCAGGTACTTTGCTAATAGACCAATTTGTCATGGCAAGAATAGGCTCTGCAAAAAATTCGGGGCATATCATCAAGGAGTTAATTCTGCCAGACATTCCAGAACAAGTAAAAAACAAATCAGAAAGTGATGTCTATGCAGTATTTCTTTCTGACTTGCATATTGGAAGTAAATATTTCATGGAGGATGAATTCTCAGAATTTGTTTCGTGGATATCAAGTCCAGATCCTGTAGCAAGAAAAATTAGATTTGTCTTAATTGGCGGAGATGTGGTAGATGGAGTTGGAATATACCCAAACCAGAATAAAGAATTGGTTTGTCAGACTATCCAAGAGCAATTAACAAAAGCAGAGGATTTGATAGATAAAATCCCAAAAAATGTAAAAATCATCATGATGCCAGGAAACCATGATCCTGGTAGAAGAGCATTGCCACAGCCAGCTATACCAAAAAAATACAATTCGAGTTTATGGGAAAGAGAAAATGTGATAATGGTAGGTAATCCAGCTGTGGTCTCACTAAATGGAGTAATAGTTTCAATGTTTCATGGGCAAAGTATAGATGATATTGTAAAGACTACACCGGGTCTTAGTTATGATAGACCTACAAATGTAATGAAACATCTACTTAGAGCAAGACATCTTAGTCCAATTTATGGCAGTCAGACACCAATAGCGCCCGAAATGGAGGATCTTTTAGTAATTCAAGATATTCCAGATATTTTTCATGTAGGTCATGTACATAGAGCCCAGTTGGATATGTACAAGGGAATTTTGTTGATAAATTCTGGTTCTTGGCAAAAACAGACACCGTTTCAGGCCAGTGTAGGAATGACCCCAAATCCGGGTATTGCTATAATTGTTAATCTAAAAACTTTCCAAGTTTTCCATCAAAATTACAGTTTAAACTCAGATAACGTCTTGCAAATTTAGATCATCTTTGAATGTCTTTTTTATCATTTCAGTGGATATTGTAAGTTTGTATTTTTTTGTCCTACCATGAATTCCTTGATGTACTAACCTGCCAGAAATAATCCCAGATAATGCAATTTCACTAAGCATTTGTGTAATACGTCTCTGAGTCAATGCGTCTTGTCCGACCCTCTTACAGAGGGTTTTGTATAAAGTATAGATTTCTCCTGTTGAAGAACCATTAGCCTTCATTGTTGCAATAAGAACTAGTTTTTCATGAAGTGGATATGCTTTGAGAGTTGTTTCCTCTTTATTTTCTTCTATTTTCTGAGATGCTTCTCTTACATGCTCATTTGTGACTTTCTTTGATTGTTGTCGTTCAGCTAGTTCGCCTGCCACACGAATCAAATTAATTGCTCTACGAGCGTCACCGTGTTCCCCACCTGCCAGAGCTGCACATAGATTTAGAGCCGATTCATCTACAGAATCTTCAACAAAAGATTCATTGATTCTTTCTTGTAGGATTTTTTTGATTTGCTCAGCATTATAGTTGGTAAAGACAATCTCCTCTTCTCCAAGACTGCTAATTACTTTAGGATCAAGTTTTTCTTTGAATGTCAAGTCGTTTGATATTCCTACCAAGGTCAAGGAACTTTGTTTTAGACGCTCATTTGCTCTAGTGAGTTGATAGAGAATATCCTTGCCTGTTTTTGCTACTAGTTGAGCAAGATAGTCGATTTCATCAATTACAAAAATTGCATTTAATTTCTCCTCATCAATCCTGTTTAGGAGTCTTTTGAAAACTTCACTGATTGCCAGTCCAGTTGTGGGCAATTCTTTGTCATTTAGACCTAATTGTCTACCTAGATTGACTAATAATCCGTACAGTGTGGTCTCTTCTTTGGAATTTGAATATACAAGTCTAATTGGAAAGTTTGATTTTTTTACCCTTTCTTGAATTTTAAAAATTACTTTTTTTACAACCAAAGTTTTGCCTGTTCCAGGTTTTCCATAAACCAAAAGATTAGAAGGCCTAGATTGTTTTAGAATGGGCAATAGTGATTGAGTTACTTGTTCTTGTTCAGAATTTCTATGCAAGATAGTTTTTGGAATGTATGTAAAATGCAGAATATCTCGATTTTTAATAATTGAGTTTCCAAGTTCTGCTGCATCAAGAAATCTATCTATCGGATCAGACATACTCACACACCTTTGTTTCCTTTCAATAATAACACAATCATATCTGAATAAAGAGAGTATAGTATAGAATAGTAATAGTAGTTTAGTTTGTAAGTAATTATTTTTAGTTAGTTTTAGATTTTCTTTTTAAAAAAAATTAAAGAAAAAACAGAGTGGAAATATTGGTGTGTGGGTATGCCTGAAATTAATATAGTTAACATTTTTGTTAAATTGTTGTTAAGAAATAACAAAAAAGGCTATTTTGACCCCTTTATTTCCACTCCAGGCGTTAAGATGGATGTTAACAATGTGAATATGCTATAAATGACCCCTTTATTTCCACTCCAGTCATAGACATTTCTTAATTTAAGAGCTTCATGTTAGATTAATTGTTAATAACAAAAAATGGGCTAGGCATGGTCTAGGCAGTCAATATTAACAAATCAATTAGTTAACAAACATTATCAGATCATTTCAATTGTTAACATTTGGTTTGTTAGATCTCAAAGATGGCCAATAAACGAATTAGAATAGACATGGAAGACTCTGACGGTGCTCGTTATGATATTAAATTGGAAGGCAACGTTACCAGAGACAAAGTTCTCAAAATATTTGAAATGATGGACTTGATGAATATTGAAGAAGAACAAGAACCAACAAACATGGATTCTGTGGGCTCAAAAATTTGGTCTGTTGTAGACAAGTTCTTTCCAATGGGAAAATTCACCTCCACAAACATTCTTGAAAAATATGAAGATGAATATAACGAACCTGTAAAACTTAGTATAATCTCTACATATCTGTCAAGATTTTCTGCAAAAGGTAGGGTGAATAGATCCAGAACAGGTCGAGAATGGACATATCAAACCATCAAGATTGGGCAAAAACAACAATAATCTATTAAGAGATAGTAACTTTTCTTACCAATAATCGATCTTTTCCAAGAATTATTTTGACATATTCCCCTTTTTGGATGTCCATATACTTTCTGAATTGTTTTGGGATTGAAATTGTACCTGCAGAAGTGATCTTTACTAAAACTTCATTATCTTGGACTGACATATTGTTATTATAATTTAATAATATATATAATTTAATAAATTATCTAATTCTAATTTTATCATAAAATACAACTAATTGATATGAAAACAACTAAAAATATTTAAGATTATTCTATTCCACTATTGGTTTTATTTCTACTTTTGTCATTCCTTTCTCAGTAATTGAGTAAGTATATGGTTTTGATTCTGTATTTCTCTGAACATATCCTTCTTCAAACAACTTTTTCATTAGGCGTGAAGTATGTTCCCTGCTTTTCTTTAATGTGATTTGGATATCACGTGATGTCATAGCTTTGTCTGTGATTAGATGCAACACATAATCAACTGGATTTGTAGGTGTAAGATTAGGTGTATTAGGCGCTGAAATTATTTTTTCAGGCATAATCTCAGGTACTTTGTTTACAACCTTGATAGGCCTTTCTTGAATCTCATTCTTTGCCAATTTCTCCAAAAATTGTTTGAGTTCCAAGTTAGGATCTTCTACTTTTTGTTCAATTCCTTGTATTTCTAATGCATCCAGACGTATTTTCATGTCAATTAACTGTCTTTCATAATATTCTAGTCGTTCTGTTTGTGATGCATCAAATACTTCATTCCTAGTTTTTACAAATGGACGTATCTTGAAATATGCATACAGTCCCACTATTCCTACAATAAATGCTAGAATCATACCTAAAATCACTTCAGGTTCAGGAATTTCTACTAACATCACAACATTTACGCCTATGTTGTGATTTATCGTGATTGAACAACATTAATTCACACTTTAGATTAACAAACTCACACAAATTATCACATAGGAATTAAACTACTACTGGTCACCACCATCACATACATCACATATTACATGCCTGTCGGATGATCGTATCTATCACACTCATCACTTTATCTTCTTCTTCGAGAAAAACATCACCATTATTTATCACATTAATTTGCTCTGAGAGTTTTGATATCACATCGATATCATCAGGTAAAAGTATGCCTAAACCACGAAAAAGGATGATTGAATAGAATAATCCAATTAATTTCTCTCTGGACTGTCCAACTTGCCTATAATACGCACCTTTAGTTATAGAAAAATTAGATTCTAGAAGATCCTTCTGATTTAAAATAATTTCAATTTGTCGTTCTGTAAACAGTGATTTTTTGATAATTTTACGTATAATATTGTTAAAATTAGATCCTTCCAACTTATCCATTATCTATACAAATCTGTATACCGCCTTCCAATTAAACTTTAAAGAGACAGATACAGACCTCTTTTATGGCTGGAGACAAAGTTGAATCATTCCTAAAATCAGAATTAGAAAAGAAAAATGCCTTACTATTCGTGTTAATTGACTCAGAAGTATCAAATTTAGAGGCATCAAGCAAGCTTGCCAAAGATGTTGAAAAGATTGGTGCTTCAGCTATACTAGTCGGAGGCTCATCTGCTACTGATCAAATTGAGATGGCCCAAGTAGTCAAAGGTATTAAAAAAGGTCTAAAAATTCCAATTATTCTATTTCCAGGTAATGTTACAGGTGTTGTACCTGACGCTGATGCGATATTGTTTAGTTCATTAATGAATTCTGAAAATCCATATTTTATTACTCAGGCTCAGGCTCTAGGCGCTCCTAGCGTTCTTAAATTTGGATTAGAACCACTTCCTACTGCATATCTTGTAATTGGAGATGGCACATCTGCATGGTTTGTTGGTTCTGCAAGAGGTATTCCGTTTGAAAAACCAAAAATTGCTGCAGCGTACTCATTAGCGGCTCAATTCCTTGGTATGAGATTCGTATATTTAGAAGCAGGCTCAGGCGCTAAAACCAATGTTACTCCTGAAATGGTCAAAACTGTAAGACACACTTTTAATGGATTTTTGATAGTGGGTGGAGGAATCAAAGACGTACAGACAGCAAAAAGTCTAGTCAAAGCAGGAGCCGATGCTCTAGTTATTGGAACCTTCCTTGAGAAAGGAGGTAGTATCAAAAAACTCAAAGAAATAGCAAAAACAATTCAAAGAAGCAAGTAGTAGGACTCTATTATGTCTGAAAATGATGCAATATCTAGAATTAGTGATATCCAAATGCCAGATTACTATCTGGATTACTATTACAGCCTTTCAACTGAAACATACTCAATATTTCAACATGCAGCATCTGCAAAATCTAACTTGGTAGATTCTTCAGGTACTATTGAACCAAAAATTGCATTTGATTTAGCAGATAGAGTTGCAAAAATGCACGAAATTGATATTGCTGATCCCCTAAGAGAAATTCTAAAAATTAATGGAAAGGAACTTTCTGCATTAATTTTAGCTAAAGAGATTGCTTCGGGTAAATACTGTCTTCCAGATGCTACTTTAGAAGACAAATTAGACCTTGCAGTTCGTGTAGGACTAGCAATTATTACTGAAGGAGTTACTATTGCACCACTACAAGGTATCAATGAAGTAAAAATAAAGAAAAATAAAGATGGAACAGAATATCTTTCTGTTTCAATTGCCGGACCAATGCGTTCAGCAGGAGGAACAGAGTCTGCTGTAACTCTACTAATTGCCGATCACGTTAGAAAAATAGCAGGATTATCAAAATTTCAAGCCAATTCATTTGATGATGAAACAGGACGATTCGTTGAAGAATTAAGAATCTATGAAAGAGAAGCCAGTAGTTTCCAATTTCATATATTAGATGAAGATATTGAACATGTTATTTCTAATCTTCCAGTAGAATTAGCTGGTGTGGATACTGATCCATATGAGGTTGTTAATCATAAATCCATGGCTAGAATTCAAACAGATCGAGTTAGGGGTGGAGCTTTACGTGTTCTAAATGATGGATTGATTGGAAGATCAAAAAAACTTCTCAAAAGAATTGAATTGTATAATCTAGATGGTTGGGAGTGGCTCAATGATCTAAAAGGAGCAGTTCAGACTGGAGACAATCAAGAGGATGCAGCAGCAAAAAGAATGCATGAAGTAATTCTAGGCAGATCCGTTTTATCCATGCCTAACAAATTAGGTGGATTTCGACTAAGATATGGAAGAGCATGTAATACTGGCTTTGCAGCTGTGGGTATTCATCCAATAATTGCTGAGATTTTAGATCATACTATTGCAGTAGGAACTCAGATAAAAATAGACATACCTGGAAAAGGAGCAACTATAGCTTTTGTCGATTCAATTGATACTCCAACAGTACGTCTCAATAATGGCAATGTTGTAAAAATTCGAGATGTAAAACATGGATTAGAAATTAAAAATGAAATAGAAAAAATTTTACACCTTGGCGACATTTTAATTTCATTTGGGGATTTTCTTGAGAATAATGCTCAACTTGTACCATCAGGATATGTTGAAGAATTTTGGATTGAAGAATTAAAACAAAAAATTCAAAAATATGAATCAGAAGATCAATATCTAAATCAATTTTTAAATAAAACCCCCACAATAGATGAAGCACTAAAAATCTCACTTGATTTTAAACTGCCATTGCACCCACATTATTTGTATTTCTGGGATAGAATATCTTCTGAAGAATTAACCAAACTTCTTGAACCAAAAAATGCTAATGAAACATCAATTGAATACTCAATCCAAACCAAACAAATTCTTGAAAATTTGGGAACACCACATAAAATTGAAAACAATTCAATCATTTTAGAACATTTAGAAGCAAAAATCTTTTTCAATCTTTTATTTAGAGAAAAGCCAATTATTGATGATCTCTCTGTTCCACAAATCTTAACCAAATCGTCTGGTATTCAAATTAATAATAAATTCTCAACAAGTATCGGAGTAAGAATAGGAAGACCTGAAAAAGCAGCACCTCGACAAATGAAGCCTGCAACTCATGTATTGTTTCCGATTAATGATAAGGGTGGGCCCACTAGAGATCTTCTCAAAGCATCTAGAACTGAGCATTTTTTTGCTAGTTTATACAATCGTTATTGTCCAAATTGTGATCAACCTTCAATCGGAATAAAATGTTCTATTTGTGGTACAAAAACATCAATTATTTACAGATGTTCTAACTGTAGAGATACACTTGAAGAACCATTTTGTGAAAAATGTAAACGTAAAGCTACTGCTCACTCTCACAAAGAATTTCCATTAAAAGCAAGATTACTTTTAGCTCAAGAAAAAATGGGTATCCGTGCTAAAGAACCATTCAAAGGAGTAAAGGATTTAATCAATCAAGATAAAATTGCTGAACCACTTGAAAAAGGGTTAGTCAGACAAAACTTTGGGTTAACCACCTTCAAAGATGGAACTGTAAGATTCGATGCAACAAATTCTCCCCTAACACAATTCAAACCATCTTGGATAGGAACATCTATTGAAAAACTCAAAGAACTTGGATATTCACATGATATTGATGGGAATCCACTTGAATTTCTAGATCAAACCTTAGAACTTCGCATGCAAGATGTAATTGTTCCATATGAGAGTGGAAAGTATTTGGTTGCTACTTGCAAATACATTGATGTATTATTAGAAAAATTCTATGATAAATCTCCATTTTACAATGTAAAAAATACAGAAGAACTTGTAGGACATCTAATAATTGGTCTGGCTCCACATACATCTGTAGGAATAGTTGGAAGAATTATTGGATACACTGAAACTCATGTTTGTTTTGGAACTCCAAATTGGCATTCTGCTAAAAGAAGAGATGCTGATGGAGATGCTGACTCTATAATGTTGTTAATGGACAGTCTTTTGAATTTTTCACGACAGTTTCTTTCAGATAGAATAGGCGGATTAATGGATGCACCATTACTTGTTCAACCACATGTGTTACCACATGAATCTCAACCCCAAGCTCACAATCTAGAAGTTACAAAAATACTCCCTCTAGAATTTTTTGAATCTACGTACAAACAAATCAAATCATCTGATGTAACATCAATAGAAATTATCAAATCACGTCTTGAAACTGAAAGACAATTCTATGATTATTATTTTACACATACAACTTCATCTCTAACAACTTCAAAGTCACGAAGCGCATATTCTACACTTGGTTCCATACTTGACAAATTTGACATGCAAGTTAGAAATGCTGAGTTGATTAATGCAGTAAATACTTCAGAGATTGTTTCAAATGTAATTTCAACACATCTTGTTCCTGATCTAATGGGAAATCTCAGAGCGTATGCTAGACAAAGTTTTAGGTGTACAGCATGTGGAAAATCATTTCGTCGAATGCCTCTTATCCAAACATGTGTTTGTGGCCATAAACTAATTGCCACAATTACTAGAGGTTCTGTAGAAAAATATCTCAAGCTTGCCAAAAGATTAGTTGAAAAATATGATGTGGGTGAATATCAGAGAGGCAGAATCTATGCTTTATCTGATGAAATTGAACTAGTATTTGGTAAGCGTCAGAGAGATCAATCTTTACTCACTGATTATTCGTAAAATTATCTCAGTTTAACGTATTCATAAGCACCTAATTTATTATCAAAACAGAATTTTATTTTTTGATAATCCTTTCTGAATGCTTTAACTTTTGAAAGCAATTTCTTTGGATCTTTTTTATCAATTACAACTTGTTTAATGTATAATGCAATTTCTTGCATCTCATTCTTTTTCATTCCAAGTCGTGTAATTTCAGAAACTCCTAATCTAATTCCACTTGGATGGAAATAGTTCCTTCCTGCTTTAATATCTCCGGGAATAAGCTGTCTATTTACAATAATATTTGCTTTTTCTAAATCGGCTTCAACTTTTCCACCGTCAGAATAATCCAAAACATTAACTGCAATTTGGTGTGATTGTGTAAATCCTCTACTCTCGCCTAGGACTTTGAATCCTGCATCACTCAAAGCTTCTGCAAAAATTTTGGCGTTTTTGATTACTTCTACAGCATAATCTTTTCCAAACTCTAAGGCTTCTGCAAATGCTATTGCTTTACCAGCCATGTGATGAATATGATGACTACTAGTTAGACCAGGAAACGTAGCTTTTTTGATAATTTCTTCATGTTCTTTAGACCCTAACACAAGTCCACCTTGGGGTCCAAACAAAGTTTTATGAGTACTCATAGTCATTGTATCTGCTCCTTCTCGCAGAGGATCTTGGAATTTTCCACCCGCAATTAATCCTGCAACATGAGCTGCATCATAATTGATATGCATATCATAACTTTTTAGAAAGTCAGATAATTCTTTGACAGGATGTGGAAACAAGAATAATGAACCACCAAACATCGCCATTTTTGGGAGACGGTTTGATTTTTTGAGGTCTTTGACTTTTTGTTTTGTTTTATCTATATCAATCGTCATTTCTTCTGCATCAAATGGATAGAATTCAATTTCTAATCCATGTACCAACCCTGCAGTTCCAGAATGTTCTTTTTTACCATGTGAAATATGTCCTCCAGCTGGGATTGAAGGTGCTAACATAATATCTCCCGGATTTGTAAATCCAGAATATACTGCCAAGTTTGCAACAACTCCTGATATTGGTCTTACATCCACAAATTTTGCTTTGTATAATTTTTTAGCTAATTTCATACATTCGAATTCTACATCATCAATGTAGACACAACCTGCGTAAACTCTTTCCCCAGGCCATCCTTCAGCATATCTATTTCCAAAATCAGAAATTATTGCTTCTCTAACTGCCGGGCTAGGAATATTTTCACTTGCAATTAGTGGGATTGAATTTGCAAACCATTTATGATGATCCTTTAATTTTGTAAAAATTTTATCATAAGATTGCTTATTTTGAGATTTAGTCAATATTCTACATTTTGATTTTCCCAATTTAAAAACACCGATATCATTTAAAAAATACCTTCTTGATCTGGAAGGTATAAAAGGGGAATCCAGAGTTTTTTCATCTATGGGAATGCAAGCAACTTCAAAGGGAAACATGCCCGTTGTTTTGCTAAAAGAGGGTGGTTCTGAAACCAAAGGTAAAGAAGCCCAAAAGAACAATATTGCAGCAGCTAAGATTATTGCAGAAATTGTTCACACAAGTTTAGGTCCACGAGGTATGGATAAAATGCTAGTCGATTCATTAGGTGACGTTACGATTACAAACGATGGTGCTACCATCCTTAAAGAAATCGATGTTCAACATCCAGCAGCAAAAATGCTAGTTGAGATTTCCAAAACCACAGATAATGAAGTTGGTGACGGTACAACCTCTGCTGTTGTATTGGCAGGTGCATTACTTTCACAAGCTGAATCATTAATTGATCAAGAAGTACATCCGACAATTATTGTGGACGGTTACAGAAAAGCTGCAAGAAAAGCAAAGGAATACCTAGAAGAAATTGCAGACACAATTTCTGCAAGTGACAAAAATATTCTTAATAAAATTGCCAAAACTGCAATGCAAACAAAACTTGTTAGAAAAGATTCTGATCTACTTGCAGATATTATTGTAAAATCTGTTCTTGCAGTTTCAGAAAAATCTGGAGAATCCTATGATGTTGATATTGATGATATTAAAGTAGAAAAGAAAGCAGGAGGCTCAATTAAAGATTCTATGATTATTCAAGGCATTGTACTTGATAAAGAAATTGTTCATGGTGGAATGCCTAGAAAAATTACTGATGCCAAAATTGCATTAATTAATACAGCATTAGAAATTAGTAAAACTGAAACTGATGCTAAAATTAACATTTCAAATCCACAACAACTAAAATCATTTCTCGATGAAGAAAACAGAATGCTAAAGACAATGGTTGACAAAGTCATTGGTTCTGGTGCTAATGTAGTGTTATGTCAAAAAGGATTAGATGATATGGCTCAACACTATCTAGCAAAAGCAGGAATTATTGCAGTTAGAAGAATTAAAGAAAGTGATCTTACAAAATTAGCAAAAGCAACTGGCGCTAGAATCATTACAAACCTAGATGATCTCTTTGAAAAAGATTTAGGCTCTGCTGAAGTTGTAGAAGAGAGAAAAATTGAAGAGGATAAATGGGTATTTGTTGAAGGTTGTAAACATCCAAAATCTGTAACATTACTTCTTCGTGCTGGTTCGCAAAGAGTAGTAGATGAAGTAGAAAGATCTATTCATGATGCTTTAATGGTTGTAAAAGACGTAATTTTAAAACCTGAAATTGTTGCAGGTGGTGGTGCCCCTGAAACATTTGCAGCCACTAAAATTCGAGGATGGGCTAAATCCTTAGAGGGTAGAGAACAACTTGCAGCAGAAAAGTTTGCAGATGCTTTAGAAGAAATCCCACTCACATTATCTGAAAATGCTGGAATGGATCCAATTGACACACTTACAATTCTTCGTTCTAAACAACAAAAAGGAGAAAAATGGACTGGAATTGATGTAATGAAAGCAAAAATTGCAAATATGAAATCAAGTGATATCATTGAACCACTTGCAGTCAAACTACAAATTGTTTCAGCAGCTGCAGAAGCTGCATCCATGATTCTTAGAATCGATGATGTTATTGCCACCCAGAAATCTGCAGGAGGTCCTCCCGGCGGAGAAGGTGGAATGCCACCTGGTATGGGTGGAATGCCACCTGGTATGGGTGGAATGCCACCTGGTATGGGTGGAATGCCTGACATGGGCGGAATGATGTAAATTATTTTTAGAATCTTGTTAAACCTTTAATTGCTAAATTTATTTACGAAAAATATTGAATAAAACAACCTCCAAAACACTTACTGGATTCAAATACATTTATCTAGTTGTATTTTTTACATTACTTGCAGCGCCTTTTCATCCACTTATCATTAAGAGTAGTTTTGTTGGAGTGATTAGTGGAGTTTTAGTTTTATTTGTAGGTCTTGCAGGTGGAGTTTTAGTTTATAGATCTGCAACATCTGAAAGTAATAGAGCAATATTCCTAACAAGTGGATTTGCTTTAATGGTTATTTCAACATACTTTATTTTCCAGCTCACTGGAAGAGCTTAAACATCAAAATACAGATAAAATTCGTGCGGATGTGGTCTAATTGCTATCTCACGTTGATCTCTTCTTTCCAATTCTATTATTTTATCTACAACATCATTAGTGTAAATAGGACTGAGGAATTTTCTGTCACTTTCTAATTCATCTAATGCCTCACCCAGACTTTTTGGAAGAACTCCAATTCCTCTTTTAGTTCTGTCTGACTTTGTCATCTTGAATATATCATCACGAACTTCCTCTCCTGGATCCATTTTTTTCTTAACACCATCCATTCCTGCTGCAGTTACTGCTGCAAACACAAGATATGGATTTGATGAAGGATCTGGTGCTCTAAATTCAAGCCTTTTAAGATTAGAATAATTTTTACCTCTCAAATGTTTTGGAACTCTTACGATTGCAGAACGATTTCCAGAACTCCATGCAATGTATGCAGGAGCTTCATATCCTGGAACTAATCTATGATATGAATTCGTTGTTGGATTACAAATTGCAGATAGTGCTTTTGCATGATTAATTATACCGCCACAAAAGTATCTTCCAAGCTGGCTTAGTTCAATTTCGTCATCTGGATCATAAAATGCATTTTCATTTCCTTTCCATAAACTGACATTAACATGCATACCAGAACCTGAATCCATTGCAATTGGTTTTGGCATCATTGTTGCAACTTTACCGTACTTTTGTGCAACATTTCTAATAACATATTTGTATGATTGGGCAGCATCTGCAGCATTTGTCATATGATCATATTTGATATCAATTTCACATTGTCCTGCAGTTGCTACCTCATGATGATGGTTATCACATAATATTCCAAAATTTTTATTGAGAATATTCACGCACTCGTTTCTATATGGCGTAAGAGTATCTGCAGGTGTACTTGGATAGTATCCCTCTTGTAATCCCATCGGATATCCATCACCTGATTGATTCCATGGAGCTTCTTTTGATTCAATTGAATATGATTGTCCTTTGTATGGAGTTAGAACATCCCAATGTACTTTATCAAATACAAAGAATTCAACTTCTGGACCCCATGTACTAAAATCATAACCCTGCGTTTTAATATATTCTTCAGCCTTTTGAGAAATTCCTCTAGGGTCTCTTGATAATCGTCCCCTGTCTTCTCCCCAATAAACATCACACAACAATCTAGCTGTTTTATTTTCAGTCATCCAAGGAATAATTGCAAATGTATTTGGATCAGGTTTTAAAAGTAAATCTGAATCATCAATACTAGTGAATCCAATAATTGATGAACCATCTAACTTTGGTAATCCATCCCTCATCTGTTCTGGAGTAAACGTATTTGCTGAAATTGTAGTATGATGAAAATGACCTGTAAGGCCTGTAAACTGAAGATCAATAAATTGAATACCTTCATGTTGAATTCTTGAAAAGACTTCATCAGATGAGTATGATATTGGGATTGCTTTACCGTGGCTGACTTTATATGGCAATTTTATTCTTCAATCAAACACAAATACATCAGCCATTTAAGGATTAGGTAAGAAATGTCAGAATCAAATCAAATCAATATCCACTCTCTACATCATGCCGTTTTACGTGAAATTGAAAACGATTCTATTTTAGAAATTGATCCTAATTTTTACAGAAATCTTGCCAATTTTATTGGAAATTTACAAAAACAAGAATTTGATGGAGTAGAAAATAAAATTAAAGATACTATGATAGAAATGGTTACAGAACTGACGTCACTATTAATTGAAATAAGATTAGATAAAATTTCAAAATCTTCAGACATAGAAATTGGCTATCTATTAGATGAAGAAAAATTTATTTTGGATTCACAAGAAGATCAAAGAGAACGAATAGAGATGATTCTGTCTGCAACAATTAATGGAAAATCAAAATTTTTGGAATTATTAGCACACAACCACAAAACAAAAAAAATTGTTATTAGATTTTTGCATGAAGTAGACGAAATTGTAGGTGTTGATCTTGAAAAATACGGTCCATTCAAAACTGAAGATATAGCTACAATTCCATACGAGAATGCCCAGGCTTTAATTACCAAAAATGTCGCAACTAAGGTTCATCTGGAAGATTAGATAGAAATTATACCTTTTATTATAACAAATTACGTCTCATACAGGTGTTGATGTAGTTGATTTTCTATTTTATCCAGTAATCGGCATTTTTGCAGTTGAAGCTATTAGTAGACAGTAAAAGCATCAAAATGGATAAAATCATGGACACAAGCTCTTGTATCCATTGGTTTTGGAATTTATTATTGGTTTATTTTACCTGCACCACAAAACTTTCCGTTGATAACTATGGTGATATTTGCACTTGTTATCGCATTAATTCATCAAGAAAGACCAGCAAAAATTTCTCCTGAAAAAAGTCCGTATTAATTTTAGAATCTCCCAAAAATTCGTTTTAAAATACTTGGTCTGTTACGTCCTCCATCTCGAACAACTTTTTTTTCACCAAATCTTTTTGCTCTAATTTGGTTTAGTTTCACACATCTATGTTCTTCAGGAAGTCTATGTTCTGCACAGAAAGGATCTTTGCAGTAATTGCATTGAAATGGCATATCTGTTAAATCTCCACAATATGCACATTTTTCTGATTCCATATTTTTAATTATTGTTTTCTTTTAATAAAGGTGTCAATGACTTTTTCAATTATTTAGTGTCTAAACATTTTTACGATGTTCAACTTTCCTTAATTTTAGAGATTTAAATGATTAAGGATAAAGTTGCAATAATTACCGGAGCTAGTAGTGGAATTGGATTTGCTACTGCTTTGGCCTTATCAAAAGCAGGTGTAAAAGTTGCTATAGGTGCTAGAAGAGTCAACAAATTAGAAGAACTTGCAAAAAAAATATCTGATGATGGTGGAGAAGTTTTTTACCAAAAATTAGATGTGACACAAAGAATTGAATGTAATGATTTTGCTAAAGCAGTTTTAGAAAAATGGGGCTCTATAGATATCCTTGTAAATAATGCAGGATTAATGCCTTTGAGTTTCTTCAAAAACCTCAAAGTTGATGAATGGGATAAAATGGTTGATGTGAACATCAAAGGTGTTTTGTATTCTACAGGCGCTGTAATTTCTCACATGAAAGAAAAAAAATCTGGTCACATAGTTAATCTCTCATCTGTTGCTGGAAGAATAGTTTTTCCTGCTGGTAGTGTTTACTGTGCAACTAAACATGCAGTTGCCGCATTTAGTGAGGGATTAAGACAAGAATTTAGTGTTCGATCTAACATTAGAGTAACTAGTATTGAACCAGGAGTTGTTGATACAGAACTTAATGATGCAATTACTGATGAGTCCCTCCAAGGATTTATTGAAAATGCAAAGAAAATGAAGGCTTTGCAGGCAGAAGATATTGCAAACGCAATTTTGTATGCTGTTGATTCGCCATCACATGTTAATGTAAATGAAATTTTGATTCGACCTACAACTCAAGAACGTTAAGTTGACAAATATTCCACATGTTGTAATTTTAGGAGGAGGATTTGGTGGACTCTCAGCTGCTAATGAATTAAGAAACACACTATCTTCATCTCAACTAAAAATTACTCTAATTGATAAAAAAGATTGGTTCATGGTTGGATTTGCAAAATTATGGATTATTAATGGAACTCGTACCTTTAAGAATTCAATTGGTTCGTTAAACGAATTATCAAAAAAAGGAATTGATTTTATTAAAGATGAAATTTTATCAATTAACCTTGAAGATAATAATGTAAAAACAAAAACTAAAGAAATTTCTTTTGATTTTCTCATTATTTCTATGGGCGCAGTATTAGCTCCTCAGAAAATTCCGGGATTAGAAGAGAACGGATTCAATCTTTATGATCATGATCAACTTTTAGAAATACGTGAAAAACTTGAGAATATTGAATCTGGAAAAATTGCATTATCAATAATGGGAATGCCTTACAAATGCCCTCCAGCACCATTTGAGGCTAGTTTATTGATAGATTCTATGTTAAGAAAGCGAGGAATTCGTGATTCTGTACAAATTGACTTTTACAGTCCTGCTCCAATTACCTTACCTGCAGCTGGATCTGAAGTAAGTAAACAAATTCTTGAATTAATAAGTTCTGAAAAAATTATTTTTCATAGTTTATCCAAAATAAAATCTGTTGAATCCAAAAAATTAATTTTTGAAAATGGTGAAGCTGATTTTGATCTACTTTTAGCTGTTCCTCCTCATATTGCTCCAAAAATAATTTATGATTCTGGATTGGCCAAAGAATCTGGATTTATTCCAATAGACAGAGATTGTAAAACATCTTTTGAGAATGTTTTTGCAATTGGGGATGTAACTAGTTTAACTGTTGCAGAAAACATGGCAGTTCCAAAAGCAGGAATTTTTGCAGAAGGAGAAGGAATCACAGTTGCTAAAAATATTATTTTAAAAATTCAATCACAAAAAGAATCTACGTTATTTGATGGAAAAGGTGGATGTTTCATTGAATCTGGCAGGGATACAGCATCTATAATTGAAGTTGATATGTTCACAAATGCTAAACCATCAACAAATCTTACAGAATCAACAACTGATAATCTTTCTAAAAAAATTGAATTTGAAAAAGAAAGACTATCAAAATGGTTATAGTTTATTCATCTGAATCTTTGATTTTTGAAAGATGTTCTAATATTGCCTTCACTCTAATATCTAATTCTTGAGTATTTTTTGAAAGATTGAGTTCTTCAGGAATACGATTTTTGAAATCTTCAGCTTCTAACTCTATACTTCTTCTTTGAACACAATCTAGATGATCTTCATCTGTAGCAGAAATCTTATGACAAATATTGCAAAGTTTCATTGATTCTGTCTATTAATAGGACGATTTAATAATTTCATTTTGTGTCTCTGAAGCAAGGGATCGTAGTCTAGCTTGGTATGATACTAGTCTGGGGGACTAGTGGTCGCAGGTTCAAATCCTGCCGTTCCCACCCCACCTGTTTTTGACACAAAACTTCAAGTCTCTATGCTTGAGAGTCAGATTAATAATTTACAGGATACGTTATTGTCTCAAGAAGCATTTAGTAAAACAACTAAAACAGGAAATGCCTAACCCAAAGCTCAATCTACCCAAGAATCTATTCCATCTGTTATTAGTACAGAACTTCAAGGCTTTATGCTTGAAAATCAGATTAATAGTTTACAAGATGAGGTGATTTCTTTAGAAGCATTAGTGAAGCAATTAGAGTAGGAAAATAAGCAATTCCAATCTATATCTTCAAAAGAACTAGCAGATCAAAGATTAGAAGAAAAGAAACAAGAAATGGGATGATATGATGAACAAGTAAAACTAAAAGAGAATACAAAGTCTAATGATGAATCATGCTTTTTGTTCTGATATTGATAAGAGATTTAAACTAACTTTGTAATTCCCTTTGACAGCCTAACTATTACTAAAACAGCTCAAATCTCTCTAGGAACTCAAACCAATACTTGCAAAACGAAGTTTGGTCTGTGAACCATAATAAGAACAAACACAATTTAGATCTCTAGAATTTGGCTTTAAAACAATGTTGGAAAACTAGGTTAGATTTAAAAACCTAGAATTTGCAGTTTTTTGTATGTTTAGAAAATATTCCCTGTTCTTACTTTTAGCAACTGTTTTCTCTATGGTCTTAATCATTCCAAATGCTCATGCCCAAGAAGCAGGTGATTTTACACAGAAAATTAATGTAGGATCTTCTGCATTATTTGTAGAAATATCTGGAGATAAAGTATATGTTTCAAATCCTGAAGATGGGAACATTGTAGTGATTGATGCTAATACAAACAAAATTGTTAATACGATTGCATCTCAAATAGGTATTCAAGTTTTAGAAATTGTGGAAGAAAAAAATAAAATGTATGCTACAGTAGGGGACTATGCTCCTGTTCTTGTATATGATTTAACAACTGGTGAAAAATTAAAAGAGATTGATATCGGAGAACCAGAAATTACTTTATGGTCTAAATCAGACAAGCCATACGGTCAAAGAGAATATGTTACATTTCAAACTGAAGCAATTGGATTGGATTATAATCCTAACACAGAATTACTCTATGCAGTACACTCTACAGTTAATCATGTAAACATTATCGATACTAATACAGATACAAGTATAGGGGATATACCTGTAGGACTAAGTCCTCTTTTAATTACTATTGATAATACAAGAAATATTGGCTATGTAACTAACTGGGAGACTAACAATGTCTCTGTTATTGATCTACAATCACATACTGTTACTGATACTCTTCAAACGGGTTTTGTTCCTGATCAAATGCAAATAGATTATGATAATGATCAGCTCTATGTAACTCATCATGCATCACCACATGTCACAGTAATTGATTTGACAACTCAGGAAATTGATAAAAAAATTAAACTTGATAACCCTACTCATGCTGTTGCTTTAGATACAAAAAATGACATACTTCATGTAACTTACATGCCAGAGAGTGGCGTTACTGGTCCTGGAAGTGCAGGCAAAGTAGATTTTATTGATACTAACACAAATGAGCTTATTGGAGGGTTTTCAATCGATGAAAATCCTTTCATAATTGGTATTGATTCAGAGAAACAAAGATTATTTGCTTCAATCATTAAAGATGGAGTTGTTATTGCAGTTGACTTGGCTAATGATGCTGAATACGGTGCTATTGTTTCTGATGCTGAAGAAATTTCTACATCCTCTGAAAATACTGGTGGCGGTTGTTTAATTGCAACTGCAGCTTATGGGACAGAACTTGCACCACAAGTTCAACTCTTAAGAGAAATTAGAGATAACACTGTGATGAGTACTGCTTCTGGTGCATCATTTATGACAGGATTTAACCAATTATACTATTCATTCTCACCAACAATTGCTGACTTGGAAAGAGAAAACCCAATGTTCCAAGAAGCAGTTAGAGCATTCATCACTCCAATGATTTCAACTCTCTCCATTATTACACTAGCTGAAGATGGTTCAGAAGGACAAGTGTTAGGACTGGGAATTTCTGTAATTGCACTAAACTTGGCAATGTATGTTGGAATTCCTGCAACTGTAGTGTGGCAAGTTAGAAAACGAATCTAAATTCAACTTTTATGTGTGGCCAATATTCGCTAAACAGTATTTGACGTGCAAGCCTATTTGGGATCTAAATAATCACCAAACTAGTTCCAAATCTGCCGATCCTATTATAATTTTAGAATTTTTAGTAATTTTTCAAAATTTTCTCTGGATTTTTCTTGTTTGTATGATGACAGTATATGAATAATTTTTTCTTTGGATGAGTTTTTATAAATTTTTTGAGCTTTTTTCGCAATGCCTGATCCAATAAAAAAAGCTTGAGTTATTGATGTAACGTTAGATGGTCTTCTCTTTGTACTAGAACTTTCAAAATCAATTAATGAAGCTTTTGTTTTACCAACAATAACATGTTTTGAAATATTACTTAATTCGCCATGATCAAATCCTATTTGATCTAATCTGTAACAATCTTCTAACACACTTTTTATTATAATTTTCATTTTTTTTGCACTTCCAACTCCTTTTAACATTTCAATCCAATTACCAAATTTCTCCCCTTCAAGGTATTCCATAACTAAGAAATTTTTACTAACGTCAATCATTTTTGGACCAACTTTAACTGAATTAACTAATTTTAACAATTCTGCTTCATTTTTCAT
Source organism: Candidatus Nitrosopumilus sp. (assembly GCA_965205675.1). Classification (GTDB taxonomy): domain Archaea; phylum Thermoproteota; class Nitrososphaeria; order Nitrososphaerales; family Nitrosopumilaceae; genus Nitrosopumilus. Next base: position 13,416 of record OZ242186.1, on the reverse strand, counting down.
ATCTTTTCTTGGAGAATCTGTCCTTCTAATTTTTAAAGCAACTTCTTTGTTACCTTTTTTCGCAATTACCACAACTCCAACATAGCCTTTTCCTAAAATTGCTAAATTTCCAAGTGTAGTAGGACCTGTTAAAGAAATTGACTTGATTTTTAATTTTTCTAATTCATTAATTCTTGATTTAATTTGACGGCTAGTTGCATTTGGATATCCTAAAATGTTTGAGTATGGCTCTTCTAAAAATTTTTTAATTGAAATGAAGGAGTGTGCCATCTACTGAAATCAACTCAGCTGCTTCCTCTTTAATTGATTTACTTAGACTTTTGTTTCCCACAGATATCTTGAAACCTCGTTTAAAATCACTTTGAAGACCTTTTGGTATGCCTATCTGAAGATTTTTCTTCAAAAATTCTTTCATAAAACTTACTACATCAGTATGATTTCTTTTTTCTAAAGAAATTATTTTTTTATCATTTCCAACCCATACTAGTTCTGCATTTTTGAGATTTTTAGTAATGAAACTATAAGTACTATCTTCTCTGAAAAATTCTGGCCCTTTTTTACAATAGATCTCACTAATTTTTGTAGACTCTAAAAAGAACAAAAGAAAGACTTCTCTTTGTTGATCTGTGTGAGATTTGCTCCTCAATACCGTAAATCCTCCTAATTCTAGCTGTGTAGATAATGTTGAAGTTGCTCTTTTGATTTGTCCCCAAATAATATCTGGACTTCTAGTTTTAAAATTAAATTTTACAACCAACAAATTATTCCAAAATCTATTTGATATTCTTGGTTTTCTAATCTTGAAAAATTTTAAACTTGGTTTTTCTTTAAACGCTCTTGAAATAAGAATAAATTTTCCAATATTTTCATCAGAAATAGCAGCAGCTAAATTTCGGTTACTGTCTATTGGATCAATTACTACAATTGACGTATCAAATTTTTTAGTTGTTTTTCCAATGATTTGATTTTCTTTAATTTCTGAAATTGATTTTATAAGATTTTCAAAATTTCCAAATTCTAAAATCAAAACTTCTGAAATATAGCCACTAAATCCTCGTTTTGCTATTTCTGAACCATAAATTCTATTTGACTTTAGAAATATTTTCAGAACTCGTACTTCATTTCTCATTTTTGATGTTAGTGATTTTTTCATAAATTGTGTATGAAATGGAGATCTGTCTGCAGCACTTTTCCATTCACCGATTTCTACATAATAACATGGTACAACATTGATCTTAGTATTTCCAATTTTAGCCTCAACATAGGGATGTTGAGAATATCTAACGTATGGGGAATGCTTTTTTAATGAATCAAATCCAATTTTTTCAGCAATTTTTTCAAACTTTTCTTCAGACACGGTTTTTCTGAATTTAATAAAAATATCAATATCTGCATCTTTAGTTAGCCAAGTACCCTTTGCAAATGATCCACCAAATTCTAATCCAACCACTTCTGGATATTTTCCAACTTCTTTTTCAACTAAACTAAAAGCTTTTTCTGCAATTTGCTTCTTTGATTTTTCTATTATTTTTGAAGGTATTACAGTTTTAGAAACTTTAGAAATTATTTGTTTCATTCTTTTGCACTAATCTCCCCTAAATCTGAATAAATTGGTCCACTTGAAGTAAGTTTGCTTTTTTTCAATTTAATATTCAATACCTTTTCTGTTCCAAAATCAGCTAATTTTTGATTTTCCAATTCTTTTGAAATATCTCCAATCTTCTTTTTAATTCTAAATACTGTGATATGAGGTTTGAACGGCTTATCTGGAAAAAATCCTAATGATTCTAGTGCTTTTATCACCTTTTTGGATAGCTGAATTAACAATTTTCTTCCTTTTTCATCCGTACTTATCCAAACTACCCTAGGAAACTTGGGATTAGGAAAAACTCCTGTTCCTTTAAGAACTAGATCAAAACTTGAAAATTCTATTGTTTGCAGGGCCTTGATGATTTTAAGAGAAAGATCTTGTGAAATTTCCCCTAAAAATTGTAATGTAAAATGAAAATTTTCCGGTTCAACAGGTTTTGCATCAATTTTTAATTCATTTTGAAATTTTTTGATCGAATTAATCACTGTTTTATCTATGATTTCAATTGCTACAAAAACACGCATTATAAGATCTTTTGAATTATGTTTATAATTATTTCCGGTAACTTCATAGACGAGCCTTTTTTTTGATATATGTTGACAAAATTAATTGTGTGCTTAACAGGCATGCCAGGTGCAGGCAAATCTACAATTGCTGATGGTTTGAAACCCAAAGGATATGAAATTATCAATATGGGTAATGCTGTAAGAAAAGAGGCAAAAAAAAGAAATTTGGAATCCACTAGAGATAATCTTGGGAAATTAATGCTTGAGCTTAGAGAAAAAAATGGCCCTGGAGCAATTACAGAATTAGTTAAACCACAAATTGAATCTTCATCTTCAAATGTAATTTTAATAGATGGAGTAAGATCAAATGATGAAATCCAAGTATTAAAAAAATTTGGAGTTGTAAAATTATTGGCAATTCATGCATCAACTGATACTAGATTTGATTTTTTACAAAAAAGAGGAAGATCAGATGATCCACAAACAAAAGAACATTTTGAAGAAAGAGATAATCGTGAATTAGGTGTTGGCATTAGTAATTCAATTGCACTATCTGATTATGCAATTTCAAATATTGGTTTAACTAAAGAAGAATTAATTGAGCAAGCTTTTAAAATCATTCAAAGTTGGATAGAATGAAAATCCCAAATGTTAATTGTAAAATTGAAATAACATGTCCGGTGAATTCATCTGAAGATCCAAAAAAAATCAAACAAGCAATTTCTAATATTTTTCCATTTTTAGAAATAAAAAATGAAAATTTTTCAATTAAAGCTATATCAAATGAATTAAGATCTTTGGAAAAAATTTATGAATCAATTTCATTAACACAATCCCAAAAAAACTATACCCGAAATTTAGAAAATAATTTAGAGGATAATATGACTTGGTTTTTTTTGAATAAACAAGCAGCTTTTGTTGAAAAAATAGCAATTTGTGATAAATCGGAAGAATCTCCATTAGGACCAATCAAAGTCATTTTGACTTCATCTAATATTGATAGAATAATTGATTGGTTAGCTTTTGCAAATTAGCTAAGAAAATTCACTCTTTTCTGATTATTTTTTTTAGTTTGAATCTAAAATCTATTTTTTTACATTATTCATTGATGTTCATAAAACTAGGCATAATTGTTGGAATTGTTATTCTAGGTGGTATGATATTTTCTAATGAAATTGACAGTCTGTTTCCTACAACTGGAACTGTAGTTGATTCTTTGAAAATTGATGTGTCTGATTTTAGTTCTAAAGCTTTAGATTTTGTAGAACAACGAATTGATTCATCAACTGATAAAATTGTAGAGAAAACAACTGATTCAGTATCCAATAAGATCAATGATGTAGGAAATAAAATAACAACTGAAATCTCAGAATCAAAATAATCATCTCAAAAAACAATAAAAAAGAAATTATTGATTTCAATTTTATAATAATTTGATTCAAACATGATCACCAAGTCAGCGACTTGATAAGCAGAAAATAAATTTCAATTCTATAATAGTTTGATTCAAACAATCTCCTTCTATCTCTTTTGATTTTACAATCTTGCTGAATTTCTCAATACCTGCAATTTCTGATGATATCACTAGTACAGAATAATCTCCAATTCCTAGAATTGATTTTATCAATAGAGCATCAGGATTAACTTTCACTGCAGCATACACTTTGGAATTAATCCCTGCAATTTGCAGATTAAGATAGTTTATCTGTCTCAAAAAGCCATCTATTTTAGTCATCTAACGCTTCGAGTCTTCTGTTGTATGTCTCAGTAAACGTAACTCCTGGAATTTTAATCCCTTCTTGTAACAATATTCCACGAACAGAGTTCTTGACAGATGTCCTCCATTGAACTAGTTTTTTCCTGTATCTTATGAGTTGTCTTTATTGTCCAGTCCTTTTGTCGGGAACATAGCATGTGGCATACATCCACCGCGCAAGAGATCTGCCAGTATCTAGGCATCAATCTTATCTGTTTTTTTCTTTGATGCAGCAATTACCTTTGTAAGATATGGGTTTGAGAGTGTCACGTTTTTGTATTTCAAATTATCTGTCAGAAATCGATATGTGCCAAACCCCACAGATGAGGATTACATGACAATATTTGCAGAAATTGGTATTTTTGTAAAAGATGTAATTTTCTATTTAAAATAGAAACAGATGTAGACTTGTAAAACTCATTTAGATTTGTTAGAGAATGAACTACAAATTAATAAAGAAAGAATCAAAAAACTTGAAGAACATAAAAAATCTGAATTGGAGAATTCTAAATTACAAAATCATGAATTGTATTTAGAAACTAGACCTCTTGCGTAATTATAGAGATTTTTTCTCAAATTTTGTATTTTAACAGAATTCATACCTGAAAATTCAAATTTTTCAACCAATTTGAAAAATCCTGCAGCAAAATTCACGCCTAGAAATAATTACGCAAGACGTCTACTATATTCAAAATACTTTATTTTTGTTAGTTATTTTTAATGTCCGGTGAATCATTCTTTACACTGGAAATTAAGTACATATTCTAAAACCAAAGGCATGCCTAGTGGTCTATCTAACAAATGGTCAAAACAATCACAACCTGGTATTACTGAAAAAATTAGTGACACAATAAAGCCAAAAGGTGCCTTAAAACCACGAGTTCAGGAAGGAATTAAGAAATTACGATTACAGATTACAAAATTAGATACAATGCTTTCAAGCTTACAAGAGCGTGATGCAAAATTATTTCAAAGAATTGTTAATGCAACACAAAAACATGACACTCAAACCACCAAAGTTCTTGGAAATGAACTAGCTGAAGTAAGAAAAGTTACAAAAATTTTGGGTAGTGCAAGAATTGCACTAGAACAAATTGAATTAAGATTAACTACATGCAGTGATCTTGGAGATACTGTAGTAGCAATTATGCCAACAATGGGATTAATGAAGAATCTCAAATCATCACTTGGAAAAATAATGCCAGGAGCAGAACAAGAAATTGGTCAAATGTCTGAAATGCTTGGTGGATTTATGACTGAAAGTTTCTCAGGTGATGCAGCATTTGGTACAGATGAAACAATGAGTCCTGAATCTGAAAGTATTCTAAAGGAAGCAGCAGCAGTTGCAGAAAGTTCTGCAGGACAAATGTTCCCCTCAGTACCTACTGACACACAAGAAGAAGCTTCTACAAACAAATTCATATAATTCAAAATTTTTTTATTCACTTACAGAATCTCTGGATTCTTTAATTTTTCTAACTCTGTTACCTTCATCATCAATTACTCTATCAACACCAGAGAGTCTTTCTCTTAATGTATTGATAATAGAGCCTACTTCATCTGCTTGATTTTCTACTTGTTTTCTCTTATTTGCAAGCTCTTCTATTCCTCTATTTTCTTCTTCTATGTATTCATTAACTTTTTGTAATTTTTCTTTGAGATTTTTAATATCCACTGACTCTTCTTCAATATCTTTTTCAAGTAATGTTCTCTTGTCTTTGAGATTCTTAATCATTAAACCAACGTAATCTATTGCTTCTTCCAGTTTTGCACGTTTTCCCATTAATTCCCCAATTCCAATTTGGCTGGTTGACTCAGATACTGAGCTAGATTCTACAGATTCTTCAACATCTGTGCTTCCTTCTTCTACCATCTCTCCACCTTCTTCTTTATTTTTGAATTTATCAAACATTTTATGATTTACTTTTCAAAATGGGAATAAAAAGTTACATTACATCTCAAAGCTGACCTTATGAATGATTTTTAGTCAATCAAAGAAGAAATGGTGAAAATATGACCTAAATGTTGAATTCTTGATTAGAGCAAACAAATTTTTCTGAATTCATGATAATTTCCCCAAATCTGTAATAGCCTGATATTCTGAGCTATTTCCAGATTTTTGATCATAGAATTCACAAATGAGACCAAACACATTTTCTTTATCTGTTTCTATAATTTTCCCAGAAAATATGATTTTGCAGATTAGATTTTCACCCAAGTCATTCTCTTCTATTGAGATCTTCCATCGATTTTAACTATTTTTTGATGTTTTCCATCAAACTATAGGATTCTCTTCAAATTCGTCTCTGAAAATTCCTCAAGGAAAACATAGTGACGAACTATTAGCTTTCCATCCACAATTTTTTCTGTAACAATTCCTCCAAGCTCTTGATTCTCTTCATTTTCTGCAAATGAGTAGGTTACAGGGAGGAATGAAACATCAAGCATCAGGAGTATATGACTAATTCCAATAACACGAATCTACGTTTTTACCAATACTAAGATCTGCTTAAATGGTAGATTAGGAACGACGAGGAATTATCTGTTTTTTTATATATGAATTTTTAGCAAAACTAGTCAAATTTTGGGAAAAATCTGTTCAACTTCATTAAAATATCTCAAAAGGGGATTTTTTTGAAAAATACATTTGTTCGGATTAATTTCCACGCATAAATTTTTCTTTTATTTTCAAAATCATTAAAAATTGGAGATTTTTTTGCATGAAACGCCTGTTCCGCTCTGCATTCCGCTATAAGGTTTCAAAATGTTCCTCATAAACTACATTGTTGTATACTAGGACATGCCAAAACAACAATACAGGTCAGAAATGGGTATAATGAGTGATATTTTAGACGTAACAGCTGATGGTGGTCGTGGTGGAGTCATTGTATCTGCAATCTCTCGCAAAGCTAACCTGTCTCACTATGCAGTACTAGACAAATGTAAGAAGTTGGTAGAAGCTGGCCTAGTCGAATCCGTCAAAAATGACAGAAATAGAGTCTTTTTGATAACTGAAAAAGGACTTCATTTTTTCCAAGAATTTAAAAAGTTTCAGGGATTAGTCGAAAGCATGAATCTAAGGTATTGAGTATATGAATCCAGAAATCGTACCAATTCACAGGAAAGAGTCTCTTCGAGAGAGTGGAATGCTTTTTGTAAGGACTGATGGTATTCTCGATACGATGATCAAAGTACCTCTTTTGGTAGCAAGTGTAATAATTGTAGCGACGATAATACCAATTCAGCCCTCGTTCAGTTCTCCCAGAGTCTTAGATCTAATCATATATCCAGATGGAACAACTCACGTTTCTACAGAAATTGATCTGGATCCATTAACTATTGATTATGAATTAGAACTATTTGGTAGTACAATTGATAATTTTGTAGCTGTAGGCGAAGATGGATTCTTACTAGAATCTGACGCTATTGGTAACTTAGCATTGATTGAAACTTTTGGCTCATCTATTATCTCTGTAGAATATGATATTCATGATTTAGTGTCTAAACAAGGCAGAATCTGGACATTTTCTTTAAATGCCCCTTTTGATTTTACATTACTTTTTCCAAAAAATTCTGCAATCATTACTATGACAAATATTCCAATTAATATGGAAATAATAAACGATCAAAACCAATTAACATTATCTGGTGGTAATACCGAAATCGATTATCTTTTCAGCACAACACCAGATTCATCAGATATTATTGATTCAATTACTCCACCAATCACGACTGATCCAAACTATCTATTCTATGTTGTAATTGTTGGAGTTGGCATAGCTGGTGCAATTGGAATTACGGCAATTGCTAAAAGAAAACAAAATAAAAAATCTATCGCAGAAAAACAAGTAATTCAAACCACTTCAAACCCTGAAATAATAGATACTGATACAATCTTCAAACTAAGACCAAACATTCGTGAAGATGATAAAGAGATAGTGAAGTTTATCTCTGATAATGGAGGAGAAGCATTTGAAAGTGATTTGCGAAAGAAATTCCTACAACCAAGAACTACTATGTGGCGTGCAGTTAAGAGACTAGAACGTTATGGTATAATTGAAATTGAAAAGAAAGATATGCAAAACTTGGTAAAATTACGTAAGGATATAGAGGAAGAATGAAATCATTAGCGCTATTTATGATATTTGCCTTAATTTTTGGAACTGCATCAACTTCATTAGTTGGTATTGCATATGCTCAAAACGATCCATACATTTTGTTACGAATTGCTACACAAGCTGATAAACAAATTGTCAATCAATTAGACAGAATTTATGGCAATTCTATCCCTTTTGATATTCAAACTTTATATCAAAATGGTGAAAATGCAGTACAAACATTAGAAGACTCCTTACCTAATGATGTAGCAGAAGCAAAAGAAAACTTCCTTGTAGCAATGAAAGCCTTTAAACAAATTACAAGAATGCTTTCCGCATCTACATCAGAAATAAACAACACTCCAAAGGATGTGGATGATAGAGATCTTAGAAGTGAATTAAACAGATTACAGAAATATTTCCAGAACATAAAAACAATATCTGAAAAACATGATACAAGAATTGATTTATCTGATATCGAACAATTGTTTATCCAAACACATGAACAGATAAACTCTGATGAACTTGAGTTAGCTGTTGAGACAATCGAACAATTAGAATTACTTATTGAAGCAGTCAAACAAAATATTCATGAACATGACTCTCATTTAATATCTGATAGAAACAAGAATTTTGCTTTAAAACAATTAGAGAAAATTAAAATTACATTAGATAAAGCTGAATCTGCAGATTCTGATATACTCGAACTTGAAGAAGCAAATTCTCTGGTTCAAGAAATTGAAATTTTAATATCTGAAGACAACATTTTTGATGTAAAGAAAAAATTTACAAAATTGATTAAACTAGTAAAAATCATCGAAGAATCTTTAAGTTAAACATCATAAGCTTCATATACATTTTCTAAAGAATTTGATCATGGCATCTAAAACAATTACTGTTGGTGTTGGAATACCAATGATTATCGTAGGTGCTTTGATGGCATGGTTGTGGGCTCCTGTTGAAGTGGATCTTCAAAACCAAATTGAGCTTGTAGGAAGTACAATTGGAATTCTGGGAGTGATATTTTTCATCTCGGGGTTATTCTATACAAAAGAACCAATAATGCATTAGAAACTCACTGAATAAATAATGAAAAAAATTACTATTATTACTTGAAAGTAAGACTATTTGAAATATTTACATCAGTTGAAGGCGAAGGAATTCTCTATGGGACAAAGACTCTTTTTGTTAGACTAGCAGGATGTCCTTTTACTTGTTTTTATTGCGATACAAAAGAATCTCTACCTCTGAATTCTGGAACAGAATATTCTATTGAAGATGCTAACCATCTCATTGATTCTAACTTAAAACATCAAACTTACAAAGTTAATTTCACTGGAGGTGATCCTCTAATTCAACATGAAGCTGTAGCGTTACTTGCAAAACATATCCAAGATAAAAAAATACCAACATATCTTGAATCATCGTGTTTTGATATTGGTAGATTTAATCATGTTTTACCATTCATTGATATTGTTAAAATTGAATTTAAAACAAAAGATTCTAATTTTGTTGATACAAAACACTATGAAAGATTAATTGACCATACAATGAAATGTCTCCAATCATCTATAAAATCAAAAAAAACAACATACATCAAAATTGTAATTAGTTCAAAGACTCAACCAAATGAATTTACAAGACTAGTAAAAGAAATTTTTGATAAAATATCTAAAGATAATATTGATGGATTTATCATTCAACCCACTTATGGAATTTCAGAACCCTCCTTAGATCTTTTATTGGAATTATATGATTTAGTATATCCACATTATGTCCATGTCAAAGTAGTTCCTCAATTGCATAAATTCATTGGTGCTCCATAACATTAGCACCTGCATAAAAATCTGATTAGGTTCAAATACTAGAAAAATTCTGTTAGAATATAAAATGGATCGAGAACGTGTAAAAAAACTCGTTAGAGAATTGATTATTGAGATTGGAGAGGATCCTACACGTGAAGGATTACGTGAAACTCCTGAAAGAATTTCAAATATGTACAAGGAAATCTTTAGCGGATATGATTCTGATTCAGAATTATCGGTTCAATTCTCAGAAGATTCTGATGTAGTAGTTGCACATGATATTCAATTCTATTCTATGTGTGAACATCATATGTTACCATTTTTTGGAAAAATCCACATTGCTTACTCACCAAATGGTAGAGTTTTTGGAATTTCAAAACTTGTAAGATTGGTAGAAAAATATTCAAAAAGACTTCAAATTCAGGAGCGACTTACCAAAAATATTGCTGATGAATTATACTCTCAGGGGGTAAAAGGAGTTGTCGTTTTAGCTGATGCTGAACATCTTTGCATGAAGATGCGTGGTGTCAAAAATGATGCAACGCTTTCCTCATCAGCATTTAGAGGAATTTACGAAAATAAAGAAGACAAAGCAGGCATAATGTCACTAATTAGAAACCGTAGCTCAGATTTGTCACTGTAAATAATACTGAAAAATTAAATAATCAATATTTTTGATCCCAAACATGGGAGCAAATCCACACATTCACGTTCCAAAAGAATCATGGCCAAACTGGACATGGTATGCAATTGAATGTATAGTTGTAATTGCAGTTTCTATGCTAACTTCAAGTCAAATTACTGATTCCATTGAAAGTATTAGTGAACTTCCAGAAGTACAGAACTATGTGTTTATGGGAATTGTTGGTATATTCTTTTTAGTTTGGTATATTGGCATTAGAGGTATTATTCTAAAAAAGAAAATTCTTAAAAATAGCTATTAAAACTATTTTACATATTTTGTTTTATCTATAATTTCAGCTTTTTTAAATGCAGTTTTTCTATTATTACATGATTCACAAACACCACAATGATATTTTTTGTTTGAATAACAACTCCATGTTTTGAATATAGAATTTCCTAAAACTTTCATACCTGATTTTAACAAATGACTTTTTGATAACCCCATACGATATGGTGACCAAATCTCAATATTCTTTCGCAGTTTTAATTTTATCCCATCTATCTCACCTTGATTAAATGCAGTCTCTAGCTTTTTTGCAAAATTTGGTCTACAATCAGGATAATGTTTGTCTCCAGTATGAGCTCCATATACTACTAGAGATGCATTAAGCGTAAAAGCCCATGCTGAGGAAATCGATAGAAAAACTGCATTTCTAATGGGTGCCACAATTGAATATTCAAATTTACTGGGAATCTTTCTTTTTGAGCTTGTTAAAACATTAGAATTTCCATACAAGTCTTTCATAAATCCGATATCAATTATTTTATGTTGTTTTAATCCTAATTTTTTTGCAAAAGATTTTGCAGCAACAATTTCACTAGTTGCTTTTTGTCCATATGAGAATGTGATGCCATACAACTCATATTTTGATTTCAAATATGATGCAGCACAAACAGAATCTATTCCTCCACTAAAAACAATTATTGCTTTTTTCATAACTTATACAACTATTTTATTTTGTTAGATGTGCACCTTTACTTGGTTTACATATTATAGTTTGACATTTTGTATTTGCAGATGCGAACCCTCTTACCATGGCCAAATTAATTTTTTTTAAATCAGAGGATCTTTTTGCAAAAGCAATAACTGAAGGCCCTGCACCACTAATAGTGACACCTAATGCTCCTGCTTTAATGGCATTTTCTTTTACTTTTGTAAATCCAGGAATCATATGTTGTCTTGCAGGTTCAACAACTACATCCTTGATTGAATTTCCAATAATCTCAGAATCTTTTTTCATAAATCCTGCTACAATCCCTGCAGCGTTTGATAAATTCAAAATACTATCTGTTAATTTGATTTTTTTAGGAATAATGCTTCTTGATACTTTTGTTTTTCTCTTTGGAACATTAATTGTTGGCACAGCTACACACATTCTAAGATTAGTTGGAGGATCAATTCTAATTACGTCTAGAGGATCTGTTCTTACAATTACAAAACCTCCTAAAACAGAAGCTGCAACATTATCATAGTGAATTGTTCCTGCACTTGCCTTTTCACCAGAACCTGCAAATTCTACTAAAGAATTCCCAGTCAATTTTAATCCAAATAGCTTATCAAATGCAACTGCAGTTGCAGCAGCTGAGGCGGCACTACTTCCCATTCCGAATCCTGCTGGAATTCCTTTTTTAATTTTAATTTGAATACCATCCTTTATTTTGAATTTTTTCTTCATATTTTTTACAACTAGACCTGCGGTATTTTTTTCAGGATTTGTGGGAATATTGTCATCTGTAACTATTTTGATTCTATTTTTTGTTTTGGTTAGTGTAACTGTATCATAAAAAGCATCTATTGCTAATCCAAATACATCAAAACCTGGACCTAAATTTGCAGTTGAAGAAGATGCCTTGATTGTAACTTTTGATACCATCTAATCTTCTACCTCTTCGCCCAAGTTAAGAATTCTGCTTAAAGCTCCTTCGAGATTTACAAGACCATCCCCAGTTACATTTGATATTGGAATTAATCCTTGTGCAAATCCGCCCAAATTTAATCCTCGTAAAATATTTGTAGTTAAGGTGTATGTATCACCATCTGTATCATTAGCAATAGCATTTTCCAAAGTCTTCAAATTTGTAGACCATTGTAAAATATCTTTTAATTTATCACCAATAAGATCTGTTTTAGTTAAAACATTAATTGTTGGTAGATTCAAACGTAATCTTATTGATGTAGCAAGTAATGCAATTGAAACAAAATTTACTGGAGTATTAATTAATGCACCATCAAAAAGAAATATACTGCTTTTCTCTTCTGATGTGAGATTTTCTATAATAAAACGTCCACTAGACCTATATGCAAATAATTCAATTTGACCAGGTGTATCTACAATTAGATAATCTGGATTTACTTTATTAACATCATTTTGAATCTCATCAATCTTTGATGCAATCAAATCATTTGCCATTACCATGGCACCATTTGGACCTAAATCATATTGTTGCATTATTGATACATAATCTACATAATCTCTAACATCAATATCACAAGTATATGCTAAATTTTCTACACCTGGATCCAAATTTAGTATGGCAGTAAATGCATTATTCTTTGTGTAATATTCATGAAGCTTTGATGATAACAATGATTTTCCTGAACCTGCTGTGCCTGATACAAAAATTGTTTTCAATCCGTCTACTTTTCTTTATTTGCTTGTATTTCAAACTAGCTTGGTTTTTGAGATTTTAATCTTTGAAATACCAAATTGGTATTACAAATGATACAAAAATTCCATTTAATCTTTAATTGATTAAATTGTTTTCCATTTATGATTCAAAGTGCATTTGAAAAGGAAATTTATCTCAAAGATTTGGAGTTGTAAAATTATTTAACGATAGAAACCTTTCAGATTTTCTGTTCTTCTCATAAATTATTCCGTGGCATCTTCAACAGTGATTCCTTCACAGTATTTCGTGGTCTATGAGTATCTCGTTTGTTATCTTTTTGGCATAATACGCATCAGATGGCCTCTCC